>NZ_JBCEBO010000001.1:0-1160422 GCF_049472555.1 Herbiconiux sp. 11R-BC
GCTCTTCGCACCGTTCGCCACGAGACCCAGCGTCACTGCCGGGTTGAGGTGGGCGCCCGAGGCGTAAGCGACGATGACACCGGCGAAGACCGCGAGGCCCCAGCCGATGTTCACCATCAGGAATCCGCCGTTGAAGCCCTTGGTGCGGATGAGCGCCACGTTGGCGACCACACCGCAGCCGAGGAGCACGAGGAGGGCTGTGCCCACCAGCTCCGACAGGAAGTCGATACCGAGATTGTCCACGTTGACCTTTCTTCAGGGGCGACGGCTTCCGCCGCCCGACTCAGTTGACGGCGGCGGTCGCCGTCGTGTTCGCCGCGTCGACCACGATGCCGTGGAAGAAGCGGAGGTTCTCGGCCGCGAGCTCGCGCTCGGCGGTCAGTCGTTCGGCCGACCAGCCCTGGGCCGCGGCGGCGAGCTCGCTGAGCTCGTCGAACACGGCCTGGTCGAGCGAGCCCACGAAGGCGATGATGCTGCGGCGCAGCACCAGGTCGCTGAGGTGCGCGACGTGCTCGCCCATCAGGAACTCGACCTCGGCGGTGCTGTAGCCGGGCAGGGTCGCGAGCGGAGCATCCGTCTCCTCCGCTGCGACGATGCGCTCGATGACCTTGGCGGCGTTGGTGCCGTAGCGCGCCAGCAGGATGCGCGTGCGCGCCTCACCGAGGTCGGCCCCGTGGGCCTTCACCCAGCTGGCGACCGCGGCCGGGGTCTGCGGGAAGCCGACGCCGCCACCGATCTGCAGGTCGACGGTGCTCACGGTGCGGGTCTTGCCGAGCAGGGCCAGCGTGTCGTTGGCGAGGTGCTCGGAGAGGGCACGGAAGGTGGTCCACTTGCCGCCGACGAGACTGAGCTGCTTCACCGTGGCCGACGTGCCGAAGGAGGTCTGCTCGATGCGGTAGTCGCGCGACACGAAGCCGGGGGCAGTGTCGCCGTGGCCGGGCAGCGGGCGGATGCCCGAGTAGCGGTAGACGATCTGCGGGCGGTCGACGTGGATGGTCGGGAAGACGTGCTTCACGAGTCCGAAGAAGTAGTCGACCTCCTCCTCGGTGCAGACGGCGGGCTGGGCCGGGTCGGCCTCGAGGTCGGTGGTGCCCACGAGCACGCGGCCGTTGAGCGGGTAGATCAGCACGATGCGGCCGTCGTTGTTCTCGAAGAACACCTCGCCGCCGGCGCAGGCGTCGAACAGCTCCTGGTTGTCGAGCACGATGTGCGAGCCCTTCGTGCCGCCCATATACTTGGTGGCCTCGCCGAATGCGGCGTTGGTGAGGTCGGTCCACGGGCCGGTGGTGTTCACCACGACGTCGGCGGTGACCGTGAAGGTCTCGCCGCTCAGGGTGTCGCGCAGCACGACGGCGTCGCCCTCGGCGCCGATGGCCTCCACGTAGTTGGCGGTGCGGGCCTTCGGGCCGGTGGCCAGCGCATCCTGAACCAGGTCGAGCGCGAGGCGCTCGGGGTTCTCGACGGCGGCGTCGTAGTAGGTGGCGGTGTACTTCACGTCGGGGCGGAGCTTGGGCAGCTTCGCGAGCGACTTCTTGCGACCCACGAACTTGTGGCGCGGCACGTTGCCGCCGTCGCGCGAGAAGGAGTCGTAGCCCATCAGGCCGACCTTGATGAGGAGGGCGCCGCGCTCCTTGGGCTTGCCCTGCTTGTGGGTGAGGAAGCGGAGAGGAGCCGACAGGATGCCCGAGAAGGTCGAGAAGATCGGGATCGTCGTGGGCAGCGGCTTCACGTAGTGGGGCGCCAGGCGCAGAAGGCGGTTGCGCTCCTGCACGCTCTCGCGCACCAGGCGGAACTCGCCGTTCTCGAGGTAGCGCACGCCGCCGTGGATCATGTGGCTCGACGCGCTGGAGGCACCGGAAGCGTAGTCGCCGCGTTCGACGAGGATGACGTCGACGCCCTGCAGCGCCAGATCGCGGAACGTGCCGATGCCGTTGATGCCGCCGCCCACGATGAGCACCTGGGCTCGGGGGTTGGAACGGATGCTCTCGACGTTCTTTCGGACTTCGGCCTGCTGGCTCTGTGAACTCACTGTGTACTCGCCTTCGTGCTCTCGTGAGGGTTGCGTCTTGGCAATCCATGCGACGACATCCAGTTCTACGACGTTCATCACATATGATCAAGCTGGTTGCACATATGTGCACGAGACGGAAGGATGCGACGGAGCATGGCGATCGAAGCGAGCCCCGGCGGCGACAAGGTGCGGGACGCCCTGCGCGCGGCTCACCTGTACTACATGCAGGACCTCACCATGGAGGCGATCGCCAGCGAACTGCGCACCTCGCGCTCCTCGGTGTCGCGGCTGCTCGGATTTGCGCGGGAGACGGGCCTCGTGGAGATCCAGGTGAAGTCGCCGGTCGACCGGGTCTCGTCGGTGCAGGACCGCATCCTCGAGCGCTACGGCGTCACGGCGCACGTGGTTCCGGTGCCCGACTCCACTCCCGAGGTCGACCGGCTCGAACGCGTGGCCATGAGCGCTGCACGGATTCTCGGGCCGTTCTTCGACTCGAACATGACCATGGGCATCGCGTGGGGCTCGACGCTCTCGGCGGTGTCACGGCACCTGCAGGAGAAAGTGACGCACAACTCGCAGATCGTGCAGCTGAACGGAGCGTCGAACGCGCGCACCACGGGCATCGGCTATGCGAGCGAGATCATGAGCCGCTTCGGCACGGCCTTCGGCGCCTACGTGCAGCAGTTCCCCGTGCCGGCGTTCTTCGACGACCCGAGAACGAAGGAAGTGCTCTGGCGCGAGCGCAGCATCCGGCGGGTGCTCGAGATCCAGAAGCACATGGACATCGCGCTGTTCGGGCTCGGCTCGGCCTTCGCCGAGGTGCCGTCGCACGTCTACGTGGGCGGCTACCTCGACGACGCCGACTTCGAGCAGCTCACCCACTCCGACGTGGTGGGCGACGTGGCGACCGTGTTCTATCGGGCCGACGGGTCCAGCGACGACATCCCGATGAACGCGCGGTCCTCCGGCCCCTCGCTGTCGCTGCTCCTGAAGGTCTCGCGGCGGGTGTGCGTGGTCTCGGGCCGCTCGAAGCTGCCCGCTCTCCGGGGGGCGCTGGCGGCAGGGGTGATGACCGACTTGATCATCGACGAGGCGACGGCGCACGGGTTGCTGGCTGGCTAGCTAGCTGCCGTGGGCGCCGTGCTTCGCGCGGCGTCCACGGGTCGCGCCGGTCCCCGCCCGGCGCTCCGCGACATGTGAGCGTGCGGTCGCTGGCGCGGCCGCGCGCTCACCTTGGGTCGTCGAGCAGGGCCTGTTGCGGCGGGGTCGCGGGGTGAGTCGTGGGGCGGGGAGGAAGGGGGCTGGGGCCCGCTGCGTGGGACGCCGGGCGCCGGGCGCGGGTGCGGCGTGGGCGGCGCGCAGGGGAGAACTACGGAGTTCTGCGCCGGAACGCTGGGAGTACGGATGCTCAGTCCGTTGGTACGGGCGGGGTCCGTCGGTTTGGGCGGGATACGAGGCGTGTGGTGGCGTCTGGCGGGGTGGCAGCGTCGGGCGGCACGCAGGCGTAGAACTCCGGAGTTCTGGGCTCGGACGCGGGGAGTACGGATGCTCAGTCCGTCGGCTCGGGGGCGGTCCGTCGGCTCGCGCGGAGTCCGTCGGCTCGGGCGGGATACGGAGGCCTGTGGTGGCGTCTGGCGGGGTGGCAGCGTCAGACGGCACGCAGGCGTAGAACTCCGGAGTTCTGGGCCCGGACGCGGGGAGTACGGATGCTCAGTCCGTCGGTTCGGGGGCGGTCCGTCGGCTCGGGCGGGGTCCGTCGGCTCGGGCGGGGTCCGTCGGCTCGGGCGGGATCCGTCGGTTCGGGGTGGCAGCGTCGGGCGGCACGCGGGCATAGAACTGCGGAGTTCTGGGCCCGGACGCGGGGAGTACGGATGCTCAGTCCGTCGGTTCGGGGGCGGTCCGTCGGTTCGGGCGGGGCGTCGTCGGTGGGGCGGGAGCGGCGGGCGGTCAGGGGGCGGTGACGCTCGGCGGAGGGGTGTGGCGGCGCGCGGCGTCGGCGACGACGAGGGCTGTGGCCGGGCCCAGGCCGCGGGCTTCGGCGCGGGCGAGATCGGCGGCGGTGTCGACGTCGAGGCGGAGGGTGGAGGTGGGGGGCAGTTCGAGCGGCGCATGGCCGGCGGCGGTGTGGCGGGCAGCGGAGCCGGCACCGAAGCGCGGCACCAGGGGCACGCCGGGGAGCGCGGTGATGAGGGTGGTGCCGGTTCCTTCGGCGTCGGGCACGACGGCGAGCGGATGCGCGGCGGCGGCCTCGAGGGCGGCGTCGACGTCGGCAGTGGTGAGGCAGGGCAGATCGCCGAGCAGGGCGGCGACGGCGGTGGGCACGGCACCGGCGGCAGGCGTGAGGCCAGTCGTCTGCCCAACACCGGCAGTCCCCCTTGCGCCGGCAGTCGACCCCACACCAGCGGTCGGCAGAGGGCCCGCGATGCGCGCGGCGGCGACGGCTGACGCGGCCGCGATGCCGGCGGCGACGGCCGCGTTCAGGCCGGCGCCGGGGTCGGGGACGATGTCGGCGCCGAGGGCGCCGAGCGGGGCCGCGACCGCGGACTGCGCATCCGTCACCACGATCACGCGGGCGACGCGGGGCGAGGCGATCAGCGCGGAGACGGCGTCGAGCGCGAAGGCCTCGACGAGGCGCATCCGCTGCTCGGCCGACAGGGCCGGCGCCATGCGGGACTTGCCATCGGCGGTGCCCTTGACAGGGACCACGACGGTCCAGCGGAGGGCGGATTCGGGGAGCGGGGAGTCAGACACTGTGATCGATTATCGCCCACGCGGGAGCGGGTATGCGGCGAGACAGAACGATCGGTCCGCTTGGCGGAATGATACAGCTGCATTGTTTGTTCAAGACAACGTGAGCAGAACATTCCTGGAGATCGAAGGCGAACGCGGCATCGTGTCGAAGTATCGCCGCCACCCCAACGGCAGGGGCTACGTGGCCGTCGGCGCCGAGGTCGACCCCTCGGCCTATGTGGATCCCACCGCCTACATCGAGGCCGGCGCGCGCGTGGGCCAGAAGGTCTCGATCGGCGGGGGAAGCTGGATCGAGAACGACGCGGCCATCGGCGCGGGCGTCGTCATCGGCGCGAACGTGCACGTCGGAGCCGGAGCGGTCATCGGCCGCTCGGCCAAAGTCGGAAGCCACTCGCGCATCGGCGAGAAGGCGGTGATCGCCGACGGCGCCACCGTCGAACGCGACTCGAACATCGCGCCCGGCTCGAAAGCCGGTCGCGCCCGCGGCACGGACTACGCCCGCGCCGCCTGAGCCGCCGCCCGCGCCGCCTGAGCCGAGCCGCTCGCCCCGGGCTGCGACGGAAGCCTCGCGATAGAGTTCCTGCATGAGTGACGCGACGCGCACGCGCGGCAGCGAAGGCGGCCTCGGCCGAACCGCGCTGCTGCGCCTGCTCGCCGTGGCGATGGGCCTCGGGTTCACCTGGTTCGTGGCGGCGGGCCTCGGATCGGTCGCGGCACCGGGGCTCGATCCGGCGCCCACGGGCATCCTCGCCGCCGTCGCGGTGCTGGCCGCCGCAGCCGGCCTCGCGCATGTCTCGGCCTCGGCGCGGCTGCTGCTCGCGAGCATCCTGGCCCTCTCGGGCCCCCGCACCGAACGCGGAGGCGACGACGACCCCGGCCTCCCCGCCGTCATCACTCAGAGCCGTCCGGATGCCCCGGGCCGGCCGCAACCCCGAGCTCCCGGCCGCCTCCTGGCGGTCGTCTAGGAGCCTCCCCCGTTCGCGCACCCCGCAAGGGCGCGACGACTCCTCCTGCGACCAGATGAACCCTCATCCGTCGCTCATTCAGGAGTCCCATGAACATCTATGCTTTCGGCCCCATCGCGGCCGCGCTCGACGCCGCATCATCCGTGATCAATGCCCTCTCCACCGCCCTCGCACCGCTCGCCGGCGCGAACGCGGCGGCCCTCGCCATCGTGCTCATCACCGTCCTCGTGCGCATCGCGCTCATCCCGGTGGGCCTCTCGCAGGCCCGAGCCCAGCGGATGCGCCTGCGCCTCGCCCCGCGGTTGGCCGAGCTGCGCCGCCGTCACGCCGGCGACCCCCAGCGCCTGCAGCGCGAGACCATGGCCCTCTACGCCGCCGAGAAGGCCTCGCCGTTCGCCGGATGCCTGCCCGTGCTCATCCAGGCGCCCGTCCTCTCGCTCATCTACGGGCTGTTCCTGCTGCCCACCATCAACGGGCACCCGAACGCCCTGCTCAGCGCCACACTGTTCGGCGCACCTCTCGGCACCAGCTTCACGAACGCGCTGGGCAGCGGAACCGACGCCGCGGGCGTGGTGGCGAGCGCCGTGGTGCTCGCGCTCATCACGGGGGTGGCGCTGCTCTCCCGGTGGCGTAACCTGCGGGCCGCCGCCGCGAACGCGGGCTCCGCGGCGGCACCGCGGCCCGGCGCCGGAGCCGGCTCCGCGGCGGCGCTGCCCGTCGACGCGACGGGAGCGGCCGCTCTCGCGGCGTTCGGCCCCGACGGCTCGGCGACGCGCATCCTGAGCTGGCTGCCGCTCCTCACGGTGGTGTTCGCCGCCTTCGTGCCGCTCGCCGCGAGCATCTACCTGCTGGTCACGACCGCGTGGACCCTCGGCGAGCGCGAGGTGCTGCGGCGGCTCGTCGTGTAAGGCGCGGTCGCGACGCCGCGAGCCGGGGATTGCCCCGAACGGAAGGAGAATCGGCCCGAAAAGGCGCGTTTCGCACGCGACACCCCCGAATCTCCTCCCGTTCGGGGCGCACCGGCACGATCAGGCGTCGCGGGCGGCCGCGAGCCCGGCGGCGAAACCCTCGGCGAAGCCGGCTGCGTGGCCCTCGGCGCGCCCGAGCGCGAGCGCCTCGTCGGTGCCGAGCCGGAACATGTCCTTCTCCCCCGTGCGGCTCAGGATGCGCGCCGGCGTGTCGAGCCCGTCGACGACCGCGTGGCCGAAGCCCCGCACGAGGGCAACGGGCATGCCGCTGGCCTTGCCCTTCACCAGGTCACCCGCCGAGGCCAGCTCGTCGCCGATCGCGGCCTGGGTGACCACGAGCTCCTGCCCGAAGCTGTCGCGGCTGCCCCGGAGATCGTCGAGCACGCGCACGCCGGCGGCGCCGATCGCCTGATCGATCTGGCCGTCGCGCCACGCGCGGCCGAGGGTGTCCGACACGATCACGCCGAGCCGCACGCCGAAGCGCGCGCGCAGCCCGGCGGCGAGAACGCGGGCCGAGGCATCCGGGTCGGCGGGCAGCAGCAGCACGGTGCCTTCGGGGGTGTTGCTGGCGTCGACGCCGGCGGCCGCCTGCACGATGCCCTGCCGGTTCTCGACGATGCGGGTGACGCCGCCCGGATGCGCGCGCGTCGCGACCACCCGCACGGTCTCGGCGGTGATGGCGTCCTCGCGGTCGGCGGCAGCCACCCTGCGGCCCTCGGCCTTGGAGACGATCTTGCTCGTCACGACGAGCACATCGCCCTCGGCGGGAGTCAGCCCGGCGGCCACGAGCGCGTCGCCGATGAGCGCCACGAGGTCGGCCCCTTCGGCGATCTCGGGAAGGCCGGGCACCGGCACCACGAGGATGCCGCCCGCAGGCACCTCGCCGGTCGCCCCCGCCGCGGCTGCGGTCACGGCTCCGGTCCCGGCTCCGGCCGTCTCCGACACGCGTCAGTCCGTCGTGTGCTTGAGGAACTCGGCCACGGCAGCCGGAACGTAGGGCGCCACGTCGCCACCCAGCGCCGAGACCTGCCGCACGAGAGAGCTCGACACGTGCGCGTGCGCCGGATCGGGCAGCAGGAAGATCGTCTCGACCCCCGCGAGGTTGCGGTTCACGATCGCCATCGGCGTCTCGTAGGCCACGTCGACCTGCGAGCGGATGCCCTTCACGATGGCCGTCGCGCCCACGTCGGTGCAGTAGTCGACGAGCAGCCCGACCGACCACGAGTTGATGATGATGTTCCGCCCGGTGAGACCGCGCTCCGCGAGCGCCTTCTCGATGAGGGCGACGCGGTGCGCGATCGGGATGAGGGCGTTCTTGTCGGGGTTGTGCACCACCACGACGTGCAGTTCGTCGAACAGCCGCGCGGCACGCTCGATGACGTCGATATGCCCCAGGGTGATGGGATCGAACGAACCAGGGACGACCGCGACGCTGCTCATGCCTCCCAGGCTATCAACGCGGCGTTACCTCCTCGTTACACGTCGTCACCGGATGAGGGTTCTCTCCCGGCCTGCATCGCGGATCGAACCGGGCACCGGATGCGTCGCCGCGGCATCCTGGACCTCCGGCTGCGCCGTCTGGGCGGCTCGCTCGGCCGCCACGAAGGCCGCGCACAGGTCGATGGTGTCGGCCAGCAGCTCGCGCAGGCGTTCGTCGGGGAACGGCGCGCACGCCGACCGCACGCCGTCGACCGACATCGCGATGGTCACGTGGGTCTGCCGCTGCGAGATCTCCGCGCGCCGCCAGCGCAGGTTGCGCTCGAGGAACCGCCGGGCCCAGGCATCGGCCTCCGGGGCTTCGGCGAGGGCCTCGGCGAGCCGGTGCTCCACCTCGCCCGTGCCGGATCCGCCCGCGCGTTCTAGCGCCTCGGCGCAGACGAGAGCGCCGACGGCGAGCGCGTGCTGACGGTCGATCGACGCGATCGGGATGGCGGCCGAGGCCGCGCGCACCGCGATGAGCGAATCCAGCCGCGGGTCGTCGCTCGTGAGCCCGATGACCGAGGGGATGAGCGGCGCCAGCCTGCCCCGCCCTTCGTTCGACGTGAGGTCGTTCACCGCCCGGGCCATGTGCGCGAGCCCCGCGTGCGTGCACCCGGGGTGATCGCTCCAGCGCTCGCCGGCGAGGAACGACGCGAACTCCATGAAGCAGGCGCCGGAGCGCGGGCTGCGGTGCCGCCCCGCCGAGAGCACCGGCATGATGTCCAGCTCGAGGGTGCTGGTGCGGGATTCCATCCCGTTGCGACGCGATTTCGTGGTCTTCATACCCACCTCATCTCCACTGGATTCCACTGTGCGCCCACCGACGCGATTTTTCAATGGGGCGCGGGCGATCCGTGCTGCGGGAACCCGCCGATCGCGGTCAGTTCTTGGCGAGGAAGCTGCGTTCGGATTCGCGCAGGCGACGGTCGAGGGCGTCGCGGAGGGCGGGATGCGCATCCAGCCCCGGATCGGCGTCGACGATCTCGAACGCGGCGGCCCGTGCGTCCTGGATGATGTCGGCGTCCTTCACCACGCGCAGGAGCCGCAGCGAGGAGCGCCCGCCCGACTGCACGCTGCCGAGCACGTCGCCCTCGCGTCGCAGCTCGAGGTCGATCTCGGCGAGCGCGAAGCCGTCGAGCGTCTCGGCGACGGCATCCACCCGCTGCCGGGCGAGGGACTCGGGCTCGGCGTTCGTGACGAGCAGGCAGAGCCCGGGCACGCCGCCGCGGCCCACGCGACCGCGCAGCTGGTGGAGCTGGCTCACACCGAACCGTTCGGCGTCGAGCACCACCATGGTGGAGGCGTTCGGCACGTCGACCCCCACCTCGATGACCGTGGTGGCCACGAGCACGTCGATCTCGCGGGCCGCATAGGCGCGCATGACGGCGTCTTTCTGCTCGCTCGGCATGCGGCCGTGCAGCGCCTCGATGCGGGCTCCGGCGAGGGCCGGGTTGTCGCGCAGGCGCTGCAGGGTCTCGACGACGTTGGCGACGGGCACGGATGCGGTGGGGGGCGCATCCGATTCGCCGGTCTCGCCGGGGCCCTCGTCTCCGTCGAAGTCTTCGGTGCCGTCGCCGGAGCGGTCGGCCGGGTCGATGGCCGGGCACACCACGAAAGCCTGGCGCCCTTGGGCGAGCTCCTCGGCCACGCGCTGCCAGATGCGGCCCGCCCAGCCCGGCTTGTCGGCCAGCGGCACGCTGAAGCTCTCGATGCCCTGCCGGCCGGCGGGCAGCTCGGTGATCGTGGAGACGTCGAGATCGCCGAACACCGTCATGGCGACGGTGCGCGGGATGGGCGTGGCGGTCATCACGAGCACGTGCGGCGGAGTGGCCCCCTTCTGCCGGAGGGTGTCGCGCTGCTCCACGCCGAAGCGGTGCTGCTCGTCGACCACCACGAGTCCGAGGTCGTAGAACTGCACGGTCTCGGAGAGCAGGGCGTGGGTGCCGACGACGAGCTTCGCTTGGCCCGACACCATGCGCAGCAGCGCCTTCTTGCGCTCGGCGGTGGAGAGCTGCCCGGTGTGGAGGGTGGGAACGAGCTCGGCGGCGAGGTCGGGGCCGAGCACCTTCACGATCGAGCGCAGGTGCTGCGAGGCGAGCACCTCGGTGGGAGCGAGCAGGGCCGACTGGCCGCCGGAGTCGGCCACGGCGAGCATGGCGCGCACCGCCACCAGGGTCTTTCCCGAGCCGACCTCGCCCTGCAACAGACGCATCATCGGGAGCTCGGATGCGAGGTCGCGGGCGATCTCCGAGCCCACGAGCTGCTGGTCGGCGGTGAGCCGGAACGGCAGGGCGGCATCGAAGCGCTCGAGGTAGCCGCCGGGCTTCGGACGCCGGGCCGTGGTGGGAACGGCGTGGGCGAGGCTGCGCTGGCGCACGAGCGCGGTCTGCAGCACGAAGGCCTCGTGGAAGCGCAGGGTGTCGCGCGCCCGCATGAAGTCGGCGTCTTTCTCGGGCCGGTGGATGAGCTCGTAGGCGCGCTGGGCCGTCAGCAGGCCGCGTTCGGCGCGGAGCTCGTCGGGCACCGGGTCGGGGATGGCTCCGCGCAGGCCGTCGAGCACGATGCCGACCGCGTTCGCCATCTGCCAACTCGGGATGGAGGCGGTGGCCGGGTAGATGGGGATCGGCATCTCGGCCCAGCGCCGGGCCGCGGCGTCGTCGAGCGCGGTCGCGTCGGCCTCGGTGTCGCCGAGGGCGCTGAGCCCCAGCTCGTCGAAGAGCTCGTAGTTCGGGTGGGCGAGCTGCAGCGCGCCGCGGTATTCGGAGACCTTTCCGGCGAAGATGCCGCGTGAGCCGGGGCGGAGCTCGCGGGCGCGCCAGGCCTGGTTGAAGAAGGTCAGGCTGATGATGCCCTCTCCGTCGGAGATGGACACCTCGAGGATGGTGCCGCGGCGGGCGCGCATCTGGCGCTCGCGCACGTCGCGCACCTCGGCCACGATGGTCACGTTCTCGTTGAGCGGCAGCTTGGCGATGGCGGTGAGCTCACCGCGGCGGGCGTAGCGTCTCGGGTAGTGGCTGAGCAGGTCGGCGACCGTGCGCATCCCGAACGCCTTCTCGAAGGCCGTGGCCGTGCGGCCGCCGAGCACGCCGGAGAGCTTCGCGTCGAGCGCCGCACCCGTGTCGGGCGACGACGCGGGAGCCGAGGCTGTCATGCCTCGAGTCTAGGCGGCGGCGCCGACACCGGGCCCGGGCGCCGATGGGCGGGTAAGGTGCTGGGGTGACTCGCATCATCGCCGGATTCGCCGGATCGCTGCCGCTCTCGGTGCCCCGATCGGGCACCCGCCCGACCAGCGATCGCGTGCGCGAGGCGATCTTCTCGGCCCTGGAGGCCCGCGGCGGCCTGGAGGGGCTGCGCGTGCTCGACCTCTACGCGGGCTCGGGGGCGCTCGGGCTCGAGGCGGCGAGCCGCGGGGCCGCATCCGTCACCCTGGTCGAGAAGAACCCGGCCGCGGCACGGGTCGCCCGTCAGAACGCCGGCGTGGTGGAGACCGCGGCGGGCAAGCGCGGGAGAGCGGATGCGTCACCGCGGCCCCGCATCGACGTCGCGGTGCAGTCGGTCTCGGCCTACCTCCGCGGGGCGCCCGTCGTGGCGGGCGCGGGCTTCGACGTGGTGTTCCTCGACCCGCCGTACGACCTCAGCGACGCGGAGCTGGGCGAGGCCCTCGCCGCCCTCGCGCCGCTCGTGGCCGACGACGGCACCGTGATGGTGGAGCGCAGCAGCCGCTCGCCCGAGCCGGCGTGGCCGGCCGGCCCCGGCCCCGCGCTCGTGCTCGACCGCTCGAAATCGTACGGCGAGACCGTGCTCTGGTGGGCGAGCCCCGCCTGACCCCAGCAGCCGGCCGGGGCAGCCGTCGCCGGCCGGGCCGACCCGCGGCCCGAGCACCCAGGGCTGCCGTCCCCGGCCGGGCCCACCCGCGACCCGAACACTCGGGGCTACCATCGCCGGGCTTCCCGACCCCGTGGCCCGACCACCCGGGGCTACGGTCGCCGGGCTGGCCGACCCCGCGGCCCGACCACCCGGGGCTACGGTCGCCGGGCTGGCCGACCCCGCGACCCGAACATCCGGCGCTGCCGTCGCCGGCCTGGCCCACCCGCGACCCGAACATTCGGGGCACCTGTCACCGGCCCGCCGGCCCGCCCACCCGACGCACCCATCGGCGGCTCGATCGACTCACGACCCGACCCCGCCGACCCTCGGTCACGCCGACCCAACCCGGCCGCCCGACCGCCCGAGGCATGCCGACACGACCGACCCGCGGCCCGACCACCCGACCAACCGACCGTCCGAGGCATCCACCGCCGATCCGAGCGGGCCGTCCGACCCCGCACCCGGCAGCGAGCGGGCGGGCCTACGCGCCAGGACCGATGCGATCGCTGGCAGAGTGCCCTGACACCGGCGTGCGGTCAGCCGGCCTCGCCGTTCCAGTCGGCGTAGGGGTCCCAGCCGCCGAGTTCGTCGTAAGGGCGGTCTCCGAGGAGCACGACGGGCGCCGCACCGCCGGCGTCGACGATGGTGCCGAGCGCGCGAAAGCCCGTCGGCAGCGGCACTCCAGGCGGGAATGCGGCGAGCAAGGCGTGGTCCTCTCCCCCGGCGAGCACGAAGTCGACGGCGTGGTCGCCGACGACCGCATCGAGGTCGATCAGGTCGCGCGCCTCCCGGGCGATGGCTCCGGGGTCGAGTCGCACCGTGCATCCGCTCGCCACCGCGATGCGGCGGGCGTCGAGGGCGAGGCCGTCGGAGACGTCGAGCATGGCCGTGGCGCCGCCGAGGGCTGCCGCGACGCCGAGCGAGACCGGCACGGTCGGGCGGAGCTGGGCTTCGACGATGTCGGCGTGATCCCGCCGCAGAACCGCCGCACGCGCCGCGTCGGGCTCGCCGGGCACGACGCCGGACGCGGCCTCGGGTCGCACCCCCGCACCCGCACCCGCCCCGACTGCCGGCGTCGCCACGCGCCCCGAGCCCGCCGAACCGGATGCATCCGCACCCTCCGCGCCCGACCGCCCCTCCTCCGCAGCGCCGGCGGACCACCCGCCCGCCGCACCAGATGCATCCGCACCCGCCTCGCCCGACGACCGCCCCTCCTCCACAGCGCCGGCGGACCACCCGCCCGCCGCACCCGTCACACCGTCGCGGAACAGCAGCCAGATCCCGGCGCCGGCGCGGCCCAGCTCGCCGGCCACGGCGAGCACGTCTCCGGGGCGGGCACCGGAACGCGTCACGGGAGCACGACCCTCGAGGTCGCCGAAGGCCGTCACCGTGAGGGTGAGCGCCGACGATACCGAGAGGTCGCCGCCGACCACCCCGCAGCCGGGCGCGGCGGCCGCGCAGCCGTCGCGCAAGCCATCGGCGATGCCGAGCAGCGCCTCCACCGGCGTGTCGAGGGGGGCGGCGATGGCCACGACGAGCGCCGTGGGCCGTGCTCCCATGGCGGCCACGTCGGCGAGGTTCGTCATGGCGGCCTTCCAGCCGAGGTCGTGCGGCGTCGACCACGCGGTGCGGAAGTCGGGGCCGTGCACCATCATGTCGGTCGTCACCACGAAGCGCCCGTCGGGGGCGGCCACCACGGCGGCGTCGTCACCGGGGCCCAGCAGTTCGGCCGCGGCGTGCGGCAGCCGCGGAAAAATGCGGCGCAGCGTCTCGCCCTCACCGACCTCGGCCAGGGTCGCGGAGTGCTCATTCGCAGGGAACCCAAAGTCGGCGGTCACCCCTCAACGGTAGCCTGAACAGCGATGTCCCTCCCCGAATCCCTGTCAGCCCGCCTGCGCGCGCGCCGCCCGGCCCGCTCCGCCCGCGGTTTCGCCCTGATCACCGCCGGCCTCGTCGCCGCGATCGCGCTCAGCGGCTGCTCCGGCGCCGTCGCCCTCGACCCGGCCGCCGACGCCACGAACCCGAGCTGCGCCGACGTGATCGTGCGCCTGCCCGACACCGTGGGCGACCAGCCCAAGCGCGAGACGGATGCGCAGGCCACCGGCGCCTGGGGCGACCCCGCGAGCATCCTGCTGCACTGCGGTGTGGCCTCCCCGGGCCCCACCACGCTGCCCTGCGACAACGTGAACGGCATCGACTGGATCCGCGACGACAGCGACGCCCCGCTCTACCGCTTCACGACCTTCGGACGCACCCCCGCGGTGGAGGTCGTGCTCGACTCCGGCGCGGTCTCGAGCAGCTCGACGCTCGTCGACCTGGCCACCGCCGTGGGCTCGATCCCGCAGACCGGCCAGTGCCTCAACGTCGACGACACCACCGGCACGGCAACGCCCGTGCCCATCCCGAGCGACGCCCCGTAGCCCCAGCCCTGGTCCCAGCCCCAACCCGCTCGCGAACGGCCGCGAGGTAGCGCTAGATGCTCGACCCTTGGCGCTCGCGAGCACCTGGCGCGACCTCACGAGCGGACGAGCGGACGAGCGAGCGAGCGGGCGGGATGCGGAGGGGCTCAGCCCTCGAGCGCGAGCGCGATGAGCTCGTCGATGATCTCGGGGTAGCTCACGCCCGAGGCGATCCAGCACTTCGGGAACATCGAGATCGGCGTGAACCCGGGCATCGTGTTGATCTCGTTCACCACGAACCCGGTGGGCGTGAGGAAGAAGTCGATGCGTGCCAGACCCGCGCCGCCCACGGCCGTGAACGCACGCGCGGCGAGCTCCTGCATCTCGGCCAGCTGTTCCGGCGTCAGCACGGCCGGGCACACCAGCTCCACCCCGGCCGCGCCGAGGTACTTCGCGTCGAAGTCGTAGAACTCCCGCGTGGTCATCACGATCTCGCCCGCAACCGACACCCTCGGCGCGCCGCCGTCGCGGCCGCCCAGCACGCCGCACTCCACCTCACGACCGGCGATGCCGCTCTCGATCAGGATGCGGTCGTCTTCGGCGAAGGCCACGTCGATCGCCGCGGCGAGTTCGTCGCGCGAGGCCGTCGCGACCTTGCTCACGCCCACCGACGATCCGGCGCGAGCCGGCTTCACGAACAGCGGAAGGCCGAGCGACCCGGCCGACGCGACCACCGCATCCGGAGCCGAGGCCCACTCGCGGGCCGTCACCGTGCGCCACGGCGCCACGGCGATGCCGTCGGCGGCCAGCACCGTCTTGGTGAAGTGCTTGTCCATGCCGAGCGCCGAGGCGAGCACGCCCGACCCTACGTAGGGCAGTCCGAGCAGCTCGAGCATGCCCTGGATGGTGCCGTCCTCGCCGAAAGGGCCGTGCAGGATCGGGAACACGACATCGACCGAGCCCAGCGAGCGCACCGAGCCGTCGACCGAGCGCACCGCCAGCTCGCGGGTCGCGGTCGACTCCGGCCACAGGATGCGCGAGCCGTTGTCGACGACCTCCGGGAGCGCGTTCACATCGAGCCGGAACTTCGCCGGGTCGTCGTCCTCGAGCACGAAGGCACCCTCGCGGGTGATGCCCACGGGGATCACGTCGAAGCGCGAGCGGTCTATGGCGTCAAGAACTCCGCCCGCGGTGGCGCAGCTGATCGAATGCTCGCTGGAGCGACCTCCGAAGAGCAGCACCACCGTGATCTTGCCTGGCATCGAGAGTCCTTTCGCCCTGCGGCCCCGAGTCGTCGTCGGTCGTCAGGTGGGGTGCAATGTCTTTCGGATCGAGCGTACCGGCCAGCACTTCGCTCACCTGACGGCAGATGGGCATGTCGACGCCCTTGGCCGCCGCGAGGGCCAGCACGGGCGCCACGGAGGCGAGCCCCTCGGCCGTCTGCTGCATCGACTTCACGACGTCGGCGTAGCTGTAGCCCTGGCCGAGCAGGCGGCCGGCGGTGTTGTTGCGCGAGAGCGACGAGCCCGAGGTGGCGATGAGGTCGCCGAGCCCCGCGAGACCCGACAGGGTCTCCGGATGCCCGCCGTAGGCCACCGCGAAGTCGGTCATCTCCACGAGTCCGCGCGTGATGATCGAGGCCTTGGTGTTCTCGCCGTAGCCGACGCCGTCGACGATGCCGATCGCCACGGCGATCAGGTTCTTCAGCACGCCGCCGAACTCGGTGCCGATCACGTCGGTGTTCACGAAGGAGCGGAAGTAGCGGTTCGTCGCGATCGCCGCCACCGCCTCGGCGGTCTCCAGGCTCGTCGACGACACCACGGCCGCGGTCGGCTGCTCCTTGGCGATCTCGAGCGCGAGGTTCGGTCCGGAGGCCACGGCGATGCGGTCGCGGTCGATCTCGAGCACCTGCTCGAGCACCTCGCTCATCCGAAGCCCGCTGGCCTTCTCCACGCCCTTCATGAGGCTCGTCACCGGCACGCCGGCCGGAACGAGCGAACGGATCTGCTCGAGATTGCCCCGCAGCGACTGGCTCGGGACCGACACGAACACGAACTGCGCCCCGTCGAGCGCGGCGGCCACATCCGGCACCGCGGTCACCGCGAGCGGCAGGTTGACGCCCGGCAGGTAGTCGCTGTTGCGCTTGGCCTCGCTGATCTCCTTGGCGAGCTCGGGCCGGCGAGCCCAGAGCGTGACGTCGGAGCCGCCGTCGGCGAGCACCTTCGCGAAGGTCGTGCCCCAGCTGCCCGCGCCCAGCACGGTCACGCGAGGACGCACGGATGCACCGCGCCCGGCTCGTGCTGATCGCTGCGGGTCGCGGGCGGCGTTGCGGGTCATTCGGTGTCCTTCTCGAGGCGACCGAACTCGGTCTGATTGTGCTTCGACGGGTTCCAGCGCTCGGCGGGGGCGGTTTCGCCGCGCAGCTCCTCGAGCAGCACGGTGATCGCGGCCATCAGGCGGTCGGTCGCCTCGGTGAGCGTCTTCTGGTCGAGGGGGTTGCCGCGGAGGTCGTCGAGATCGACGGGATCGCCGAAGACGATCTGGATGGTCTTGCGCGGAAACAGACTCAGCTTCTTCGAGTAGCGCGGCAGCACCGCCTGCGTGCCCCAGTGGGCCGCCGGGATGAGCGGGATGCGATGCTCGAGCGCCACGCGCACCGCGCCGGTCTTGCCGCGCATCGGCCACAGCTCGGGGTCGCGCGTGAGCGTGCCCTCGGGGTAGACGATCACGCCCTGCTGATGGTCGACCAGCTGGTTCGCCGCCACGATCGAGGCGCTGCCGCGGCCGGGGCCCGAGCGCTCGACCGGGATCTGCCCGCTGCGGCGCAGGGCGAAGCCCACCACGGGGATGCGGAACAGCGACGCCTTGGCGAGGAAACGCGGCGCCCGCCCCAGCCGCCACACCGACCACGCCATGATGACGGGGTCGATGTTGCTGTAGTGGTTGGGGCTCAGCACGAAGGGGCCGCTCGCCGGCATCTTCTCGCCGTGACGGATGTCGAGCTTCGCGATGACGTTGAGGAACGGAACCACCGCCGCGGACATCGCCGTGAAGGCGACGGTGCGCTCGCTCTGCTTGCGCCGCACGACGGGCTTCGCCGGCTTCGGCGTCTGCTCTTGACTCACTGTTCCCACGCTAGCCGCATCCGCCCGGGAACGCCGCCGACATGACGACTACTCGGCGAAGTAGAAGTCCGCTCCGAGCTTCTCGAGCTTGCCCACGAAGTCGCCGTAGCCGCGGGCGATCAGACCCACGTTCGACACCGAGGACTGGCCCTTGGCGGTGAGCGCCGCGATGAGGTGGCTGAAGCCACCGCGCAGGTCGGGAACCTCGAGCTCGGCGCCGTGCAGCTGGGTGGGCCCGGTGATGACCGCGGCCTGCTCGAGCGCGCGGCGGGGGACGCGGCGGTTCGGGTCGGCGAGACCCTCCTTGTGCACCTCGATGTTCGCGCCCATCTTGATGAGCGCGTCCACGAAGCCGAAGCGGTTCTCGTAGACGGTCTCGTGCACGATCGACGTGCCGTGCGCCTGCGTGAGGGCGATGATGAGCGGCTGCTGCCAGTCGGTCATGAAGCCGGGGTGCACATCCGTCTCGATGACGACGGGCTTGAGATCTCCACCGGGGTGGTAGAAGCGGATGCCCTCCTCCTCGATGTCGAAGGCGCCGCCGATCTTGCGGAACACGTTGAGGAAGGTCATCATCTCCGACTGCTTGGCGCCGGTGGTGAAGATCGAGCCGCCCGTGGCGAGGGCCGCCGAGGCCCAGGATGCGGCCTCGTTGCGGTCGAAGAGCGCGCGGTGGTCGTAGCCGTTCAGGCTCTCGACGCCCTCGATGAAGATGGTGCGGTTGGGCTCCACCGAGATGATGGCGCCCATCTTCTGCAGCACGGCGATGAGATCCATGATCTCGGGCTCGATGGCCGCGTTCTTGAGCTCGGTGGTGCCGAGCGCGCGCACGCCGGTGAGCAGAACCTGCTCGGTGGCGCCGACGCTCGGGTAGGGCAGCTCGATGTTCGCGCCGCGGAGGCCGTTGGGTGCCGTGATGTTGATGCCGCTGGGCAGCTTGTCGACGACCGCGCCGAACGCGCGCAGCGCATCCAGGTGGAAGTCGATCGGGCGGTCGCCGATGCGGCAGCCGCCGAGATCGGGGATGAAGGCGTGACCGAGCCGGTGCAGCAGCGGGCCGCAGAACAGGATCGGGATGCGGCTGGAGCCGGAGAGAGCGTCGATCTCGGCGCTCTTCGCGCTGGCCACGTCGGCCGGGTCGAGCTGCAGCACGCCGGTGGCGGCCGAGCCCGTGATCTTCACGCCGTGGATCTCGAGCAGGCTCGCCACCACGTGCACGTCGCTGATGTCGGGAACGTCCCGGAGGGTGCTCGTCGTGTCGCCGAGGAGCGAGGCCACCATCGCCTTCGTGACGAGGTTCTTCGCCCCGCGCACGTCGATCGTGCCGCGGAGCGGTCGGCCGCCGTTGATGACGATCGTGTCGGACTTGAGCCCGACGCGCTCGGCTGCCTTGCGCCCATCCTGTACGAGACTGTTCACTGAATCACCTGCACTGTCTGTTTGACGATTGATCGCGAAGCGGTGCCGTTGTGGAGCACCGCTCACGCTATTTCACGGGAAGAGTTCTTGGTCTCCAACTCGCCCGCCGGCTCTCGAATTCCGTGATCGCCGCTTCGTCTCTGAGTGTGAGGCCGATGTCGTCGAGCCCCTCCAGCAATCTCCATCGAGTGTAATCGTCGATGGCGAAGGAGACTGTGAGCTCCCCGATGGTGGCGGTGCGCTCGGTGAGGTCGACCGTGATCTCGACCCCCGGGTTCGCCTCGATGGCCGCCCAGAGGCGCTCGATGTCGGCCTCCTCGACCTGACCGGTGAGCAGGCCCTGCTTGCCCGAGTTGCCCCGGAAGATGTCGCCGAAACGCGAGCTGAGCACGGCCGTGAAGCCGTAGTCGCGCAGGGCCCAGACGGCGTGCTCACGGCTCGAGCCGGTGCCGAAGTCGGGGCCGGCGATGAGCACCTTGCCGTTCTTGTAGGGCTCCTGGTTCAGCACGAACTCGGGGTCGTTCCGCCAGCCGGCGAAGAGGGCGTCTTCGAAGCCCGTCTTCGTGACGCGCTTGAGGTAGACGGCCGGGATGATCTGGTCGGTGTCGACGTTGCCGCGCTTCAGCGGAACGGCGACGCCGGTGAGGATGTCGATCTTGTCCACGCTCAGACCTCCACGGTTTCTGCTGCTCGCACCGGCGCATCCTGCAGGTCGCTGATGCTGCTCAGCGTGCCGCGGATCGCGGTCGCCGCGGCCACGAGCGGCGACACCAGGTGGGTGCGGCCCCCCTTGCCCTGCCGGCCCTCGAAGTTGCGGTTGCTCGTGCTGGCGCAGCGCTCGCCCGGAGCCAGCTGGTCGGGGTTCATGCCCAGGCACATCGAGCATCCGGCGAAGCGCCACTCGGCGCCGAACTCCTCGACGATCTTGTCGATGCCCTCGGCCTCGGCCTCGATGCGCACCCGGGCGCTGCCCGGAACCACCATCACGCGCACGTGGTCGGCCTTCTTCTGGCCCTTGATGACGCTCGCGAAGGCGCGCAGGTCTTCGATGCGGCTGTTCGTGCAGGAGCCCATGAAGACGGCGTCGACCTTGACCTCCTTGAGCGGGGTGCCGGCCGCGAGGTCCATGTACTCGAGGGCGCGCTCGGCGCTCGCACGCTCGTTGGGGTCGGCGATGGCGGCCGGGTCGGGCACACGCTCGTTGAGCGAGACGCCCTGGCCGGGGTTGGTGCCCCAGGTCACGAAGGGCTCCAGCTCGTCGGCGTCGAGGAAGACCTCGGCGTCGAACACGGCGTCGTCGTCGGTCTGCAGGGTGCGCCAGTACTCGACGGCGTCATCCCAGTCCTGCCCTGCGGGGGCGTGGGGGCGGCCCCGGAGGTAGGCGAAGGTGGTCTCGTCGGGAGCCACCATACCGGCACGCGCGCCCGCCTCGATCGACATGTTGCAGATGGTCATCCGGCCGTCCATCGACAGGCTCCGGATGGCGCTGCCGCGGTACTCGAGCACGTAGCCCTGGCCGCCGCCGGTGCCGATCTTGGCGATCACGGCGAGGATGATGTCCTTCGCGGTGACGCCGGGGCGCAGCGTGCCTTCGACCGTGACGGCCATGGTCTTGAAGGGCTTGAGCGGCAGCGTCTGCGTGGCGAGCACGTGCTCGACCTCGCTCGTGCCGATGCCGAACGCCATGGCGCCGAAGGCACCGTGGGTGGAGGTGTGCGAGTCGCCGCAGACCACCGTGATGCCGGGCATGGTGAGGCCGAGCTGCGGGCCCACGACGTGCACGATGCCCTGCTCGACGTCGCCGAGGGAGTGCAGGCGCACGCCGAACTCCTTGGCGTTGCCCCGCAGGGTGTCGATCTGGGTGCGGCTGGTGAGGTCGGCGATCGGCTTGTCGATCGCCAGCGTGGGGGTGTTGTGGTCTTCGGTGGCGATCGTGAGGTCGGGCCGGCGCACCGGGCGGCCTTCGGCGCGCAGGCCGTCGAAGGCCTGGGGGCTCGTGACCTCGTGCACCAGGTGCAGGTCGATGTAGAGCAGGTCGGGGCTGCCGTTCTCGCCCTTCACGACGAGGTGGTCGTCCCACACCTTCTCGGCGAGGGTGCGGGGGCGGGCGCCCGTCTGCTCCGCAGCGGCCTCGATGTGCGCGATGACCTCATCGGCGTCCTCGGCCAGGTCGACGGGCTCGGCGGCAGCGTCTTCGGCCTCGGCGATCTCGTCGGCGAGCTCGGCCTCGGCGGCGGCGGCATCCGCATCCGCTCGCAGCAGTTCGCGGATGTCGATGGCGACGGTGTCGGCGGGTTCGACGGTGTGGTTCTCAGGAGTGCCGGCGGCGGCGCCGGGTTCCGGAGTCGATGGGGTGCTCATGGATTCGCGTGTCCTTCGGAGAGTAGGGGGTCAGCCAACGACAAACTCCGCGACGAGGGAGGCCTGGAACTAGGACTCGTCGCGGCACCGAAGAAGAAGCCGACCGAACAGCACTCACAGATCGTACCACCGCCCCTCCCACCCCTCCTCTGCCCGCTGCCGATCGCCGAGACGTGCACCACGGTGGCCGATTCGAGCCCCAGCCCTCATCGCCCCACCTCAGGGGTGGAGGGAGGGGGCCGCGGGGGTGCGGCGCATCTTGATGAGGGAGGCGACGGTGGCGACGGTCATCGAGAGGATGATGACCGCGAGGCTCGTCCAGGTGTCGATGTCGGGCACCCAGGTGATGGGCTCGCCCCCGTTCAGGAACGGCAGCTGGTTCTCGTGCAGCGCGTGGAGCACGAGCTTCACGCCGATGAAGGCCAGGATGAACGCGATCCCGTAGTGCAGGTACACCAGCTTCTCGAGCAGGCCGCCGAGCAGGAAGTACAGCTGCCGCAACCCCATCAAGGCGAACACGTTCGCGGTGAACACGATGAACGGCGACTCGGTGATGCCGAAGATGGCCGGGATGCTGTCCAGCGCGAAGAGCAGGTCGGTGGAGCCCAGCGCGAGGAACACGATGAGCATCGGGGTGAACATGCGCTTGCCGTCGAAGGTGGTGCGCACCTTCGCGCCGTCGAAGTCGGGCGCGATGTTCACGCGCTTGCGGAGCAGCCGCACGAAGGCGTTCTCGCCGTCGCCCTCGTCCTGCTTGCCGAAGGCCTGCTTGAACGCGGTGTAGAGCAGGAACGCTCCGAAGATGTAGAAGATCCAACTGAGGGACTCGATCAGCTGCGCGCCGATCAGGATGAAGATGCCGCGCAGCACGAGCGCGATGATGATGCCCACCATCAACGCCTCCTGCTGATACTTCCGGGGCACGTTGAAGCGCGACATGATGATGACGAAGACGAAGAGGTTGTCGATCGACAGGCTGTACTCCGTCAGCCAGCCGGCCAGGAACTGCCCGGCGTGCTCGCCGTCGCCGAACACGAGCATCAGAACGGCGAAGACGAGCGCCAGCGCCACGTAGAACACCACCCACAGGGTGGCCTCCTTGAACGAGGGCACGTGGGGGCGTTTGAACGCCAGGATCAGGTCGGCGGCGAGGATGACGACGAGCACGACGAGCGAGACGATCTCGAACGCGAGAGGAAGCTGGGTCACGAGGACCTTTCGACGGAAGCGGAGGCGGATTTCGGACGCGGCGAAGCGCCGAAAGTCTCTCCCGCACGCGCGCGCGCCGCAGCCCCGGGGCCCCGGCGATGGGACCCGTGATGACGAGGTCTACGAGCTGGGATACTCCCCTTCTCACGGCAATAGTACAGCCGGGCCGACACTAGAATCGTGCGCGTGAGCCGAGACGACAGCCCCGACCCCGCCCGCCCCTACAAGTACTCCCCCACTGCCCGCACGCTGAGCTACTTCATCTTCGCCAGCCGCTGGCTGCAGGCGCCGCTCTACCTGGGCCTGATCATCGCGCAGATCATCTACGTGATCGTGTTCATGGTCGACCTGTGGCACATCATCGAAGACCAGGTGCTGCACAACTGGGCCACCATCGACGAGACCGTCGTGATGCTCGCGGTGCTCGGCCTGATCGACGTCGTGATGATCGCGAACCTGCTGATCATGGTGATCATCGGCGGCTACGAGACCTTCGTGTCGAAGCTGCACGTCAACGGGCATCCGGACGAGCCGGAGTGGCTCTCGCACGTCAACACCAACCTGCTGAAGGTCAAGCTGGCGGTCTCGATCATCTCGATCTCGTCGATCCACCTGCTGCGCACCTTCATCGAGGTGGGCGACCTGGGTTCGCCCGGGGCCCTGTCCGTCACCGGTGACGGCGAGGAGGAGGTGCGCTACACCGAGGCCGGCGTGTTCTGGCAGGTGATGATCCATCTGTCGTTCGTGGTGTCGGCGCTCGCGCTGGCCCTCATCGACCGGATGTCGCACAAGGGCGGCGCCCGCAAGCTCAAGGGGCGGGCGCCGCTCGACCCCACGGAGCCGACCTTCACCCCGCCGGCAGGCGGCGGCCCGGCCCACACGGGTCAGGGCGGCCAGGCTCCGGATGGGCGCGAGTCGAGCCTCGTGCCGGCCGGAGCGGTGCCGGTGACGGCCGTACGCGGCTACCTCATCGACGGCAAGTTCGTCGAGGCGTAGCCGGCAGCGGCCGGTCGGCACCGATCGGCACCCCTCAGCGGGCAGCCCGCGCCCGCGCCTGCGTCAGATCGTCGCGGAATTCGTGCCGCACCTCGCTGAGGCGCTGTTTGAGCCGCGCCACCGCATCCGCGTCGAGGCCCTCCGCCGTCGCGGCCTTGCGCAGGTCGAGACGCAGCTGCTGCCGGAACTCGTTCACCGCGGCCTCGGCCTCCCGCGCGAGGAGCGCGGAGTCGGCACGCGTGGGCGCCGGACGGCCTCCGCCGGAGGTGCCCGCACCGTTCGTGCCGCCGGCCGCCGCGCCCGACGAAGCGCCGGCGCCCGCACCCCCGCCCCCGCCCGTGAACCCCGAGGCAGCCGCCTTCGCGCCGGCCCGCGCATCCCGAGCCGCCGAGGCCAGGTCGGCCTTCAGGCTCTTCATCGCCTGGTCGACGCCCGAGCGCACCTCGTCGGCGAGACGCCGCACCGAGTCGGAGAGCTCCGCCTCGATGTCGTCGAGCTCGCCTCGGCGCGCGGCGAGCTCCGCGCGCCCCGCGTCGGTGATGGCGTAGACGGTCTTGCGTCCGTCGGCGGTCTTGGTGACGAGGCCCTCCTCCTCGAGCTTCGCCAGGCGCGGGTAGATGGTGCCCGCGCTCGGGCTGTAGGTGCCGCCGAAGCGGTCGCTGAGGGCCTGGATGAGCTCGTAGCCGTGCTTGGGCGACTCGTCGAGCAGGCTCAGCAGATAGAGCCTGAGGTGGCCATGGCCGAAGACGGGACTCATGCCGGGGCCTGCTCGTTCTCGTTCGCCGGGGCCTCCGCGGTGGCGTCGTGCGCTGCGGCATCCGCCGCCGGCCCGGCCGCCGCATCCGGTTCGCGGAACATCACCGTGATGTTGCCCGACACGGAGTTGGCGCGGAACTCGGTCCAGCGGCCGTCGAGCACGCCGGTGTGGCCGTTGTAGCCGCCGCCGCGCAGCCCCTTGATGGTGCTCGGGCCGAGCTGGAGCACCCCGGAGACCGAGTTCACGTTGTAGCGCGCGGCCACGTCGCCGTCCAGGCGCACGGTGAGGTCGCCCGAGACGGTGTTGTTCTGGATCTCGTCGGGCGTGCCCGTGGTGTCGACGAACACCTCGGCCGAGACGCCGTCGACCGAGAACCGGCGGAAGGCGCCCACAGCGGTGATGTCGCCCGAGACCGTGTGCGCGTTCACGAGACCGACGTGGTCGCGGATGGAGATCTCGCCGTTCACGCTGTTGAGGTCGAGGTCGCCGGTGACCGCGTCGATCACGACGTCGCCCGAGACCGTGCTGATGCGGGCATCCGTGGTGAGGCCCGAGATGAGGCCGGATGCGGAGATCACCCCGAACTTCAGGGCCACGTCCCTCGGCACCACCAGGCTGATGTCGGCGCGCGCGTTGCCGCGCCACGACTTGAAGACCTCGACGAAGTTGTCCCAACGCAGTTGCGGGTGGTCGATCTCCAGCGTGTCGCCGTCGATCGAGATCTTGAGGTCTTTGCCCGAGACCGAGTGCACCTCGATGCGGGCGCCGGGCTCGTCGTGACCGATGATGTCGATCTGGCCGCCGATGAGGCCGACCTTGAGCGAGCGCACGAGCTCGATGTCGATGATCTTGGGACCGTCGACGATCCATTTCTCCAGTACCACGGTGTTCTCCTGCCCGATTCGCGATATATCGCGTCTTGTCCTGAGAACACGATATGTCGCGAGTTGCACCGAAGTCAAGTTATATCGCGAGTGACGGAAAGCTGCAGGCCGCGCTCGACGCCCGAAGGTGAGCGCGCGGCCGCGACAGCGACCGCACGGGAACATGTCGCGGAGCGCCGGGCGGGGACCGGCGCGACCAGAAGAATCAGCCGATGCCGTGCTCGGCGAGGAAGGGCATGGGGTCGAAGCGAACGCCGTCGGCGCCGTAGAGCTCGAAGTGCGTGTGCTCGGTGGTGGCGTTGCCGGTGCGGCCGGTGAGGCCGATGACCTGGCCGGCCACGACGAGCGACCCCACTCCGACGGTGAGCGATCCGTCGAGGAAGTGCATGTACATGCTGCAGAGCGGCTGCCCGCCCACCTTGTGGGCGATGGAGAGGTAGACGCCGCCGGTCCCGCCGTTGCCGGAGGCGGCGATCACCACACCGTCGGCGATGGCGTGCACCGGCACACCCGGGCCGTTCAGCATGTCGACACCCTTGTGGAAGCCCTCGGCGCGCGGCCCGAAGCCGTCGGACAGCTTGTAGCCGTCGGGGTAGACCGGTGAGAAGGCCGCGGACTCGGGCACCGAATCCGACCCGGCCTGGCACTGCGCTCCCCCGTAGCCGCCCTCGCTCGCCCCGGAGCTCACCGGCAGGGGCTTCGGAGTGGGGGTCGGCGTGTGCACCGCGAAGCCGTCGCGCGTGACGGTGGGATCGGCGCCGCCCTCGGCCGAGTACGACTGATCCGCTCCCGCCGCCCCGGCGATCTGGACCGAGTCGAAGGAGCCCGGGGTCGCCAGCGAGGCCGCGGGCACCGAGGTGGCGACCGCGACACCGAAGGCGAACGTCATGGCGACGACGCCGAGGAGCGGGCCTTGGTACTTCATCCGCCCCATTCTGTAGCGCCCCCGGTCTCAGCACAACCGCAGCGCCCGGCTCCGCCGCCGCGCCTGCGAACGGATCTGCGGCGCAGTTGACAGAATCACCCCATGGCTCTTCCCATCGAGGACTACGCGATCATCGGCGATTGCCACACGGCGGCGCTCGTGGGGCGCGACGGCAGCATCGACTGGCTCTGTCTGCCCCGTTTCGACTCCGCCTCCACCTTCGGCGCCCTGCTCGGCACCCGGGAGCACGGCCGCTGGCTCGTCGCGCCCAGCGACGAGAACGCCACCTCCGCCCGCTCCTACGTCGACGACACCTTCCTGCTCTCGACGATCTGGCAGACACCCACCGGCTCGGTGGAGGTGCTCGACGCGATGCCGCACGGCGACCGGCGCGCCGACGTGATCCGGCGCATCCGGGGCGTCTCGGGCACGGTGGAGATGCGGCAGGAGCTCGCGATCCGCTTCGGCTACGCGGATGCGCTGCCCTGGATGCGCCAGACGCCCGAGCACGGCGACCACTCGGTCGTCGGAGTGGCGGGCCCGGACGCGGTGATCGTGCGCGGTCCCCGGCTGCACGCCCGCGCCGACATCCACGCCCACGAATCGGTGTTCACCGTGGCCGAGGGCGAGCAGGTGGACATCGTGATGACCTGGTTCCCCTCACACCGCAACCCGCCCGAGGCCGTCGACGTCGACGAGCAGCTCGAGGCCACCGCCGCCTGGTGGCGCACCTGGGCGCACTCCACCGAGCTGCCGCCCGACTACGAGGCCGCGGTGCGGCGCTCGCTGCTCGTGCTGCGCGCCCTCACGCACGAAGACACCGGGGGCATCGTCGCGGCCGCCACCACGAGCCTGCCCGAGCAGTTCGGGGGTTCGCGCAACTGGGACTACCGCTATGTCTGGATCCGCGATGCGGCCCTCACCCTCTCGGCGCTGATGCTGCACGGCTACGAGGAGGAGGCGGGCCACTGGCGCCGCTGGCTGCTGCGGGCCATCGCGGGCGACCCCGCCGACATCCAGATCATGTACGGTCTCTCCGGCGAACGGCGCCTGCCCGAGTACGAGCTCGACAGCCTGCCGGGCTACAACGGCGCCTCCCCGGTGCGCGTGGGCAACGGGGCCTCGGGGCAGTACCAGGGCGACATCTTCGGCGAGCTCATGATCGCCCTGCGCGAGGCCCGGCGCATCGGCGTCGACGAGGACCGCTTCTCGTGGCCGCTCCAGCGCGCGCTGCTGGGCTACCTCGAAGCGAACTGGATGCGCCCCGACAACGGCATCTGGGAGATCCGCGGCCCGCAGGTGGCGTTCACGCACTCCCGGGCCATGATCTGGGCGGCGTTCGCCTGCGGGGTCGAGGCCGTGCGCGAATACGGCCTGCCGGGCGACGCCGACCGGTGGGCCTCGCTCCGTGACGGCATCCGCGCCGAGATCGAGGCCAACGGCTACGACGCCGAGCGCAACACCTTCGTGCAGCATTACGGATCGACCGAGGTCGACGCCTCGCTGCTGCTGCTCTCGCAGATCGGCTTCGTCGAGGCCGACGACCCACGGATGCTCGGCACCGTCGCCGCCATCGAGAACGACCTGCTGCGCGACGGCCTTCTTCTGCGCTACCGCACGGAGTCAGGGGTCGACGGGCTGCCCGGCGGCGAGCATCCGTTTCTCGCGTGCTCGTTCTGGCTCGTGGAGCAGTACGCGCACTCGGGCCGGCTGGCGGACGCGATCACGCTGATGGACCGCCTGGTGGCGCTGGCGAACGACGTGGGCCTGCTCTCGGAGGAGTACGACGTGGTGGGCAAGCGTCAGGTGGGCAACACGCCGCAGGCCTTCTCGCACCTCGCGCTCGTGCGGGCCGCGGATGCGATCGCGCATGCGAAGGGCGCCGCGAGCGATTAAGCTCGAAGGGATGCAGCCACTCACCGAGTCGGAGATCCGCGGATCGTTCGCCAACACCGGCGGTCACGACCTCGAGCACATGACCTTCCCCGGGTTGCACGAGATCGTCTGGGAGGACCGCGAGTTCCTCGGCTGGCGCGACGCGCACGCCATCCAGCGCGGGTACATCGTGTACTGGCGCGACGGCCGGCCGGTCGGCATCCTGCTCAAGGCGGCCGGCTCACACACCCGGCCCGGCATCTCGGCCATGTGCTCGCTCTGCCGCACGCCGCTGCCCGGCGGTCAGGTGACGCTGTTCACGGCGCCGCGGGCCGGCCAGGCGGGCATCGACGGCAGCACGGTGGGGTACTACATCTGCTCCGACCTGACCTGCTCGATGCTCATCCGCAAGCTGCCGCCGCCGTCGGAGATGCAGCCCGACCCGGCCGAGATCATCGCGAGCCGGGCCTCGGGGCTGAGCTCCCGGCTGGAGTCGTTCACCGACGACGTGCTGCGCGCGACCTGAGTCCGGCGCCGCGCTGGGCTCGGCCTGGGGCGGGTTCCTCGGCCGGCCGGGCTACCAGGTCAGCGCACGGCGGTCACCGGCGGGGTCGCGCGTCGCGCGGCGGCCGGGTGCCGTGACGTCGCGGGCCTCGTCCATGATGACGGCGCCCACGAGGGCCTCGAGGCTGGCCGTGGCCGCCTCGCCGCTCGAGGCCGCGGCGCCGTACCAGCGGCCGCAGGTGATCACCACCACCCCGTCGAGGGTCATGTACCAGCCGCGGCTGCCGGGGCGGGGGCCCACGACCGGGGTCACGACGAGCTTCTCGACCTGCTCGCGCAGGTGGAGCACGTGGGCGCGCGCCGTGGCGAAGGTGGGGTAGACGTGGGCCGAGCGGCACAGCTCGCGGTTGTTCGTGGCGAGGATGCGCCACACGCCGCTGCGGTCCTGCGCGCCGGCCGAGCCGGCCGCCACCCCGGAGCGGCTGGCGCGCGGCCGCTCGACGGTCGAGGCCGGCGCCACGGCGTCGCGGAAGCGCGTCCAGGAGTCGAGCATGGGGTCACCCCCCGAGCGGAACGACGAGAAGACGACGCGCGGCGAATCCGCCATCAATTCCCCCTGAAAGTCCCGTGTATGTCCTGGGAAACCATCGAGGTCGTCGATGACGGGATGCCGCTCGGCAGATGAAGGGGAGGTGGACGGCAGATGATGAAACATCAGCTTCATACGGGTTAACGACCGCCGTGACCCGTGGCGGTGAGGTCGACGCCGGCGCGGCGCTCGGGGAGGTCAGCCGTCGTTCTCGACCAGGGTCTCGTCGTCGGTCGAGATCTCGCGGCCGTCGAGGTCGGGCTCGGGTTCGTCGGCGAGCGTGGCGTCGACACCCGAGGGCGGCGCATCCGTGGTCGGACCGTTGCCCACGATGCCCTGGCCGTCGGGGTAACCGGCGCCGTCGGGGTATTCGATGTCGCTGAGGTCGACGGGTTCGTTCTTGTCGGTCATGGCGTGCTCCTCGTCGTCGTCGCCGGGTGGCGCCGGCGTTAAGACAAGAATGCCCGGTTTCCGCGCTGATGCGAGGAAACCGGGCTGTTGTGACCCCAGCGGGATTCGAACCCGCGTTACCGCCGTGAGAGGGCGACGTCCTAGGCCGCTAAACGATGGGGCCGTTCAGACAACTCATCGAGTATGCCACACGCCACGAGCCTTCTCAAATCGGGCGATGCAGGCCGGGCGCGCCGCAGCCGTGCGGCCTCAGACCAGCACCGACAACGAGCCCGGAACGAGCTCCACCGTGAGGGGCAGCGGCCCGAATCGCTCGCCGTCGGCATAGCCGACGATGCCGGGCGATGCGATGGACACGACCCGCCCCCGGCGGAACTCCACGACGTCGAGGCTCTTGTGCGTGCCCGAGAACACCTTCGGGAACAGCCGGATGAAGCGCAGCCGCGACACCGGCTTCACGATGAACACGTCGAGCAGCCCGTCGTCGAGCAGCGCATCGGGCGCGACCTTCATGCCGCCGCCGATCGTGGTGTTGTTGGCGATGGAGAGCAGACACGAGTCGACGGAGTACGGCTCGCCGTCGATCTCGAGCGCGTAGCGCCGCGACTTCAGCATCGCGAGCTCGGCCACGAGGGCGATCACGTACCGCGAGGCGCCCTTCGGCCGGCGCATGCCGTTCGCCCGCTCGTTGACCGCGGCGTCGAAACCGGCCGAGAGCACGCCGGCGAACCAGCGCACGCCGGGGGCGCCTCCGCTGCCGTCGCCGCCGTCGCCGCCCTCGCCGCCTTCCGGCAGGCCGGACACCCGGGCCGCGTCGATCACGCGGGGCGCGCGCTCGAGGGCCTCCTCGAGAACCCGGATGGCGGCATCCGTGTCACCCGTCGGCAGGCCGATTCCCGCCGCGAAGTCGTTGCCCGTGCCGGTGGGGACGATGCCGAGCGGGATGCCGGTGCCGGCCACGAGGTTCACCCCGAGGTTCACCATGCCGTCGCCGCCCACGACGACCAGCGCATCCGGGGCCGCGGGCTCGGCGAGTGCCTGGCGCACCACCCGCACGAGACCGTCGAAGTCGGGAGCGCTCAGCGCGACCACCTCATGGCCACGGCGTTTGAGCGCGGCGACCACGGTGGGACCCACGGCGCGGGTCTTGCCGAAGGAGGCGTTCGGGTTGATCGCCACGACGATCCGCTTCGGTGAGGAGTGCATGTTGACCGATTATTCCCCAACTTGCGTCCGTCACCGCGCGGGTGTTGAGTCGGAAATCATGAGACTCACCAAATTCGAACACGCTGCCCTGCTCCTCGAACTCTCCGGCAAGAAGCTCTTCGTCGACCCCGGCTCCTTCACCACCCCGATCACGGACGCGGCGAACACTGTGGCCGTGGTGATCACCCACGAGCACGCCGACCACTGGACGCCCGACCAGCTGAACCGCATCCTCGAGCAGTCTCCGGATGCGGTGCTGTACGGCCCCGAAGGAGTCGCGGCCGCGGCATCCGATTTCCCCGTCGTCACGGTGGCTCCGGGCGAGACCGTCGAGATCGGCCCGTTCACGCTGCGCTTCTTCGGCGGCCGGCACGCCGTCATCCACTCCTCGATCCCCGTGATCGACAACGTGGGCGTGCTCGTCAACGAGGTGCTCTACTACCCGGGCGACTCGTTCGCCGTGCCGGAGGGCGTGGAGGTCGACCTGCTCGCCGTTCCCGCCGGGGCGCCGTGGCTCAAGATCGGCGAGGCGATCGACTACGTGCTCGAGGTGAAGCCCCAGCGGGCGTTCGGAACCCACGAGATGGTGCTCTCGGTGGCCGGCAAGAACATGGCCGCCGACCGTCTCGCGTGGGCCACCGCGCAGGGCGGCGGCGAGTACGTCAACCTGCAGCCCGGCGACTCGCTCGACCTCTAGCGCGCATCCGCGGACTCGTCGCTTTCGGCTCGAACCCGTCGGGTTTTCGAGCCGAAAGCGACGAGTCCGAACGGAGCCCAGGGTGAGGGGTGCTCTCAGGGCAGGGGGCCCGGGGCCAGGGAGGGCGGGCTGGTGATGCCGAAGACGTCGCGCAGGGCGCGGCGGGCGGCGTGCCAGCCCGCCATGCCGTGCACGCCGGGGCCGGGCGAGGTCGAGGCGGAGCAGAGGTAGACGCCGTCGAGCGGGGTGCTCCACGGCGACGACGAGAGCATCGGGCGCGCGAGCAGCTGACCGAAGCCCGTGGCTCCGCTCGCGATGTCGCCGTCGACGTAGTTGGCGTTGTAGTGCTGCAGCGCCGAGGCCGGGATGGCGGCGGAAGCCAGGATGCGGTCGCGGAAGCCCGGCGCGAACTCCTCGATGCGGGCGGTGACCGGCTCGGTCATGTCGCGCCCCGAGCCGCGCGGCACGTGCGTGTAGGCCCAGAGCGTGTGGTGGCCGGCCGGGGCGCGGCCCGGGTCGAAGAGACTCGGCTGCGACACGAGCACGAACGGGGACTCCGGATGCCGGCCGCGCGCGACCTCGCGCTCCCCGGCATCCACCTCCCCCGCCGTGCCGCCGAGGTGCACGGTGCCTGCGCGAGCGAGGTCCGGGTTGCTCCACGGCACCGGGCCGTCGAGCACGAAGTCGACCTTCGAGGCCGCGTCGCCGTAGCGGAACTGGCGCAGCGCGTTGCGGTAGCCGGTGGGCAGGAGCTCGCCGCCGATGTCGGCGAGCGCCCGGGGCGTGACGTCGAGCAGCACGGCGTGGGCGGAGGGCAGGGCGCGCAGCTCGTCGACCCGGGTCTCGGTGACGACCTCGCCGCCGCAGGCCCGGAGCTCCGCCACGAGGGCGTCGACGATGGCCTGCGAGCCGCCGACGGGGATCGGCCAGCCGCCGGGCGCGTGCCCGAGCATGCCGAGCAGAACGCCGGCGCCCCGGGCGCCGAGCGACGCCACTCGGCCGATCGAGTGCGCGCTCAGCCCGGCCAGCAGCGCGCCGGCGGCCTCCCCCGGGAAGCCGGCGCCCGCCGTGCGGGCGGAGGCGAGCACCCGCGCCCCGAAGGCCGCCGCCGCGAGCGGATGCCGGGGCAGGCGCACGAGCGGGGACATCGCGAAGTCGACCACGGCATCCTGGGCGTCGAGGAGCGGGCCGAAGAGGCGCCGCCAGGCTTCGCCGCCCGGGCCGAGGCCCTCGACGGTGCGATCGAGGTCGCGGTAGGCCACGGCGGCGCGACCGCCGGCGAGGCCGTGGGCGTAGGAGATCTCGGGGGTCACGAACTCGACGCGGTCGGCGAGCGCGAACGCGCGGAAGAAGGGCGAGGCGAGGGCCATCGGATGCACGGCGGAGCACACGTCGTGCCGGTGCCCGGGCAGGGTGAGCTCGGCGGTGCGGGCGCCTCCGCCGGGCGAACCGGCGGCCTCGAACACGCGCACCGAAAGGCCGGCGCGCGCCATGGTGACGGCGGCCGCGAGCCCGTTGGGCCCGCTGCCGACCACCACGACGTCGACGGCTGCGGAGCTCATGCGGCCATGCTACTCACGGCCTGGCCCGCCCGGTCCTCCCCGGACCCGACCGCCCCGCCCCTCCCCTAGGCCCCCTCCAAAAACAAGGAGGTGTTCCCCGACACGCCGGTCCGGCACCGCCGGCAGACGGGGTGTCGGGGAACGGCTCCTTGTTTTTGTGAATACTCCTTGTTTTTGCGAGTGGGGGTGGGGCGGGGGTGGGGTCAGTCCTTCGGGGTGGGAGGGGTGGCGGGGGTGCGGCGACGGCGGATGAGCACGGCCGCGGTGGCCGCGAGCAGGCCGAGGGCGAGGAGGCCGAGGGCCCAGGGCAGGGGCGCGGCGGCGTCGAGGCCGGTGTTGGCGAGGCCCGCCGGCACCACGGGCACGGGAGTCGGCGTCGGCGTGGGCGTCGGCGGGGCCGCCGCGACCGTGACCGTGACGTCGGCGCTCGTCGACGCGGAGTAGTTCACGTCGGCCGAGTACACCGCACGCACGGTCTCGGTGACGGTGGGCGTGATGGAGAGCGTCGCGGTTCCGTTCTGCGCGAGCGCCGTGGTGCCGAGCAGAGTGCTCCCGGCGTAGAAGGCCACGGTGCCGGTCGGCGCTGCCGGTACCACGGCGGCGAGCGCTGTCGCCTGCCCGCTGACGGCCACCGGGATGTCGCCCGCCAGGTTGCCGTAGACCGTCGCGAGAAGCGACACCCCGCCTCCGGTCGCCACCGAGGTGGGCGTCGCCACGAGGTTCGTGGTGGTCGGGGCGCGCGCGATCGTCGTGCTCGTCCCGCCGTCGGAGGGCTGGAACTCGGATGCGTCGGCCGGCAGGTACGACGCCGTCACCGCGTGCGCACCCCCGCCGAGCACCCCGCCCGCGATCGGCAGCACGGCGACACCGTCGACGAGCGGGAGCGCGGCGCCCACCGTCGCTCCGTCCACCATGACGGTCACGGTGCCGGCCGGGACGGCCGAGCTGGTGAGGTTCGCGACCGTCACGGTGGCCGTGAGCTCGGCTCCGTAGACGGGGGATGCCGGGGTGACCGCCACCGACGTCGAGGTGGCGTAGGAGACGGCGTAGCTGATGACCACGCTGCCGGCACCGCCCGCCGAGAGCGACTGGGTCGCATCCGTGAGCGCGCCCACGGCCGTGCCGCCGCCGGCGCCGCCGCCACCGCCTCCGCCGAGCCCGACGATCGAGTTCTGGATGCCGGTCGCGCCGTCGGGGGTGGCGGGGTCGCTGTCGTCGAAGGCGAACAGGGCGCCGGCGTGGCCGCCTTCGCCGCCGGAGAGGCCGTCGCCGAAGACGCTCGCGCCGCCTCCTCCTCCGCCACCGCCGAGGAAGAAGACCGAGCCGCCGTTGGTGCCGTCGCCGTCATCCGAGTCGTTGAGCACGCCGCCCGCGCCTTCGGCGAGACAGTGCAGGTGGAACTCCGGGTCGCCCGGCAGAGCAGAGTCGTCGCGCGGCGCGTGCCCGGCCTGACCGGCCGCCCCACCGTCGCCGCCGAAGCAGAAGCCGACCACGCCGCGGCCTCCGCCGCCCGCGCCCGCCGCGGCCACGATCGCGTCCGCCGTGCCGCCGTCGACCACCACGGCGGTCGAACCGCCGCCGCCACCGCCCGAGCGCGAGAGCAGCGAGCCGTGCCCGCCTTCGCCGCCGTCCGTCCAGCCCAGGCCACCGACGCCGGGGGCGCCCGCCTGCGCGGAGTCGTAGCCGGAGTCTCCGGTCTCGAGCCGGTACGCCGAGGTACCGGCGTCACCGACCGTGATCGCGAGCGTCTGCCCGGCCGAGACGGCGAGCGTGCCCGTCACCACGGATCCTGCTCCCCCGGCGCCGCCGTTGGTTCCACCGCCGGCGCCGCCCGAGCCGCCCGTGACGGTCATCGCGAGCGAGGTCACGCCGGCCGGCACCACCCAGCTCTGGGCGCCCGGTGCGTAGTCGAAGGTGACGGTGTGGCTCACGGCCGCCTGGGCGGCCGTTCCCGCGGTGAGGGCGCCCGCCGCCACGAGGGCGAAGGCCCCGATGGCGGCGACGGCGCGTACGCGTCGGCGCGGTGAGACGGGCGTGGTCGACGAACCCATGGTGCTCCCCCTTGAGAACGCCCGGGTCTCGCGTCGTTGCGATCGGGCGTGAGGTCACGCTAACAATCCCTGGACTCCGAAGGCAACCGCGGGGTCGGGGCAGCACGAGCCCGGAATGGATGCGGAGCCCGCGGCGGTTGTATACCTGGACTACCTGAACCGAGCCAGAGAACGGGGCACCCATGAGCATCACGGCCGACGACGTCGACACCGCTTCGACCGGAAACACCGACTACGACACGTCCGCGTTCCGTCAGGTCTTCGAGCAGCACTTCACCTACGCCTCCGCCGTCGAGCGCAACACGCACCGCTATGCGAACCGCACCGCCATCACCGATTCGGTCACCGGCGAGTCGTGGAGCTACCGCCAGCTGGGCGAGGTCACCGGCGCCCTCGTCGCCGGCCTCGCCGGACGGGGCATCGGCGTGGGCGACATCGTGGGCTACCAGCTCATCAACCGCCCCGAGTTCGCTTTTCTGTACGTGGCCGCGCAAGGGCTGCGCGCGGTCTCCTCGCCCATGAACTTCCGGCTGGCGCCGGCGGAGACGGCCCACATCCTCAGCGAGTCGCGACCGAAGATCTTCCTCTACGAAGCGGCGGCCGCCGCGGATGTCGCGACGGCGCTCACCCTCACCGACTTCGTTCCCGACACCCTCGTCGCGGTCGGCGCGGCGGCCCCCGGCGACGACACCGAAGGGCTCCTGCCCGGCGCCATCCGCTTCTCCGAGCTGCTCGTGGCGGGTGCGCCGAGCTTCCGCGCGCCCGAGGGCGGGTCGGTCTGGGACGAGACCTCGCGCCTCTACACCTCCGGCACCACCGGCATGCCGAAAGCCGTGCCGCTCACCAGCCTCAACGAGGTGCTGAGCGCCCACGACGCCATCATGCACTTCCCCCTCGGGCCCACCGACAAGACCATGAACATGTCGCCATGGTTCCATCGCGGCGGCAACTACTGCGCCGGGCCGAACACCGCGTTCTACGTGGGCTCCGAGGTCGTGACGCTCCCCCAGTTCGAGCCCGGGCTCGTGCTCGACCTGATCGAGAAGCACGGCCTCAGCTACGTGATCGGCGCCCCCACCAATCTCGAACGCCTCGCGGATGCGCAGGAGGCCTCGCCGCGCGACCTCTCGTCGCTCTCGGGCATCGTCACCATGGGCGCGCCGCTGGACCGCGCCGCCGCCCTGCGCTATCAGAGCACCCTCACCAAGCGGATCGCCAACGGCTACGGCACCACCGAGGCCTTCTGGAACACCTACCTGCGCCCCGAAGACCTGCCTGATGCGGCGGGCGCGGCCGGCCGGGCCTGCCTCGACGACGACGTGGCCGTGGTGAAGGTGTACGACGACCGCTTCGCCGAGCCGAGCGACACCGTGGCGAAGGACGGCACCGAGGTGGGCGAGGTCATCATGCGCAGCGTCAAGAGCGGCTACACCTACATGCACAACCCGGAGGAGCAGGAGAAGAAGTTCCGGAGCGGCTGGATGTACCCGGGCGACCTCGCCACCTGGAACGACGACGAGATCGTGACGATCATCGGCCGCAAGGACGACATGATCATCTCGGGCGGCGAGAACGTGCATCCGGTGCAGGTCGAGGAGGCTCTCGCGGCGCATCCGGGCATCGCCGACACGATCGTGACGGGCCTGCCCGACCCGGAGTGGGGCGAGGTCGTGGTGGCCTACGTGGTGCGGCGCACGGGCCAGCTGCCGGATGCCGCGGCCGCCGCCGCGGAGCTCGACGCCTTCTGCCAGGACAGCGTGGCCCTCGCACGATTCAAGCGCCCGCGCCGCTACGCCTTCGTCGACGAGCTGCCCTACACCGCCACCGGAAAGAAGCAGCACTTCCTGATGAAGCGCCGGGCGCCCGAGGATGCGGCGGCCGGCCTCTTCGTGACCCCGTGACCGCCGCGGGGTGAACGTTCGGGGCGCCGGCTGCGTTGTAGAGGGTGGAGGTGCGTATGGCTGACGATCAGGCGGAGTTGCTGCGCGCCGTGCACGACGCGCACGGGCCGGCGCTGTTCCGCTACGTGCTGCGCCTCACGCGGGACCCGGGCTTCGCGCAGGACGTGGTGCAGGAGGCCCTGCTACGCGCCTGGAAGCGCCCCGCCATCCTCGAGCAGAGCGACGAGTCGGCACGCGCCTGGCTCTTCACCGTGGCCCGCAACCTGGTGATCGACGACCGCCGCAGTGCCCGGCACGCCCACGAGTTCCCGACCGACGAGCTGCCCGAGCGCGCCGCGCACGACGAGACGGATGCGGTGCTCGACAAGTGGCTGCTCTCGGATGCGCTGCTCTCGCTCTCGATCGAGCACCGCACCGCCGTGGTGAGCTCGTACTACCTCGGCCAGTCGGCGGCGGAGATCGCCGAACGCGAGGACGTGCCCGTGGGCACCGTGCGCTCGCGGATGCACTACGCGCTGCGGGCGCTGCGCCTCGCCCTGCAGGAACGCGGGGTGACCCGGTGAACGACGAGTTCCGCGACTGGGATGCCGCCTACGTGCTCGGCAAGCTGACGCCGGAGGAGCGGCGCGCCTACGAGGAGCACCTCGCCGTCTGCGATGCCTGTGCCACGGCGGTGGGCGAGCTCGCCGGGCTCCCCGGCATCCTGAGCGCTTTGAGCGCCGACGAAGCGCGGGCGCTGCTCGACGACGAGCCGCGCGCGGCCGCGGATGCGCACCTGCGCTCCGAGGCGCACCGGCCCGAGCTCGTTCAGAACCTGGCGCGCTCGGTGAGGCGACGCCGCGGCCGTTCACGGCGCATCCTGCTGGCGGTCACGGCCGGCGCCGGCGCGGTGCTCGCGGTGGCGGGGGTGCTGATCGGAGTGGGGCTCGGCAACGCGGTCGGCGGCGGCGGCATCGCGGTGCCCCAGGCCGGCGGCGGCGCGACGAGCACGGCCGCGCCCGGCGCCCCCGGAGCGGTGTCGAACGCGATGGCGCAGGTGCAGCCCGGATGGATCGACGCCGCCCTCACCGTGACACCGAAGAGCTGGGGCACGCGCTTCGACTGGAACTGCAGCTATCGCGACGGCCCCTCGCCGGCCGGCGGGAGCACCACCGCCCCCGCCCCCGGCACGAGCGGCGCACCGGGAGCGCCCAGCACCGGCGGCTATTCCGCTACGCCGGAGGGCGTCACCTACGACCTGGTGGTGACCGACACCGCCGGCGCCGAGACCACCGTGGCCAGCTGGACCGCCTCGGGCGGCGAGGCCGGCAGCCTCTCCGCCTCGACGAGCATCCCGACCTCCCAGATCCACTCCGTCGACATCCGCGTGGCCGGAACCTCGCAGCCCCTCGTGCGCACCACGCTCTGACGGTCGCCGCTGATCGACCTCACCGCCTCTGCGACGCCCGCTTCACCCGGATGGAGCGGGTTCCCGCTCGGGCCTCGGAGTAATCCACCGCGCGACCAGTGCGGTCTCCTCGGCGATGATGTCGAAGTCGCGATCGAAGTGCAGTACGACGGCTCCGTGCTCGATCGCGGTCGCCGCGATCAGAAGGTCGGGGATCGGGCGGCGGTGATGCCCTCGCTTCGCCAGCCGCCGCTGGATGTCGAGGGCGCGCGCCCCGATGCGCTCGTCGAGCCGCAGCCAGACGAACTCCTGCAGCGCCCGCCAGCGCTCTTCGTAGTCACCTGGCCCGCGGGCGGAATAGAGCAGCTCGAGCGCGACGATCTCGCAGATGGCGAGCTGGTTGTCGGCGGCGAGGCCCTCGAGCAGCGCCGCGGCCGCCGGATGGTGGCGCTGCCTCTCGTAGGCCGACTTGTCGACGAGGTACACGGCCGCTACGACCAGGCCCCGCGCATGAGATCGGCGTCGCCCAGATCGTCGGGGGCGTCGAGGAGGTTCTGCACCGCCTCGAGGCGACGACGACGGGCGCCCACCTCGGCGAGCGCCCGATTCACGGTGTCGACCTTGGTCTTGGTGCCGAGTTCGGCCGATGCCGCCGCCAGGGCGTCGTCGTCGATGTCGATGAGGGTTCTCGTCATGTCCTGACCTCCGTGATATATGCGGGATGCAGGAATGATATCAATTAGTGTGCCGTTCATGGAGGAATTCTCACTCGTGGCCGAGCGCGTCGGCAGCGATTTCAGACATCTGTGGAAATCACCGCCTGGGGACAGTGGCAATATGGAACTCACAACCTTTTCGATGCCTGTGCGACTCCGGCGTGCCCGAGCCCGCGACATACCAGTCCAGGAGGTCAGAAAGTGCAGTTGTTCGTGAGCGGATCGGATCGGCCGATCTCCGGCGAGCTCCACATCCCCGTCTCGAAATACCACGCCCACCGCGCCCTCGTGCTGGCCTCGCTGGCACCGGGGCGGAGCGTCATCCGCGGTCTCTCCGAGACGAGACAGGTGGTGTGGACGATCGGTGTGCTGCGCGCCCTCGGCACCCGGATCGACGTGGTCGACGACGGCTACGTCGTGCACGGAGGCGAGTACCACACGAGGAACGGGGTGGTCGACCACGGCTCCTCGTCGGCCGCGGGCGTGCTGAACGTCGGCTCCTCCGGCACCACGCTCTACTTCATGACCGGCCTCGCCGCCCTCGCCGACCGGCCCATCACCCTCACCGGCATGAAGTACTTCCAGCGCCGGCCCATCAAGGCCCTGCTCGACTCGCTCGCCGCGATCGGCGTGCGCTACGAAGCCACCAGCGACCGCCCGCCCATCACCGTGCAACCGGGCCGGCCCGCCGGCGGCCACGTCAGCATCCCGGGCACCCTCTCGCAGTGGCTCTCCGGCCTCCTGCTCGTGGCCCCGTTCGCGCGCAGCACCACCACCGTCGACGTGGTGGGCGAGCTCAACGAACAGCCCTACGTGGAGCTCACCGTGCGCATGATGCGGCACTTCGGCCTCCGGGTCGAGCACAGCGACGACTGGCTGCACTACACGATCGAGCCCGGGCAGACCGCCGTGGCCGCCGACTACGTGATCCCGCCCGACATCGGCTCGGCCGCCTTCGGCCTCGCCTCCACGGCGCTGCATCCCTCCGACGTGCTGTTCCGCGGGCTCTCCACCACGACCGCCGCCGAGACCGACCACCCCGAGGCCGAGTTCCTCGACATCGTGCGGGCGATGGGCCTGCCGATGACCACGGATGCCGCCACCGGATTCGTGCGCGTGCGGCACGACGGCATCGCCCTGGCCCCGATCGATCTCGACTGCCAGCCCATCCCCGATCTGCTGCCCGTGATCTCGGCACTCGCCACCTTCACCAACGGCACCTCGCGGCTGCGGAACATCGCGCACATCCGACTCAAGGAGTCCGACCGCGTGAACGCCATGCTGCAGCTCAACAAACTCGGCGGCGCCCTCGTCGACGCGGGTGACGAGCTGCGCATCACGGGCGTCGAGAGTCTTCGGGGGGCTCCGATGTCGTCGTTCAACGACCACCGCGTGCTCATGTCGCTCGCCGTGGCCGCCACCCGGGCCTCGGGCGAGTCGCGCCTCACCTACCCGCGGGCGTACCGCATCTCCTACCCCACCTTCCTCGACGCCATGACGGGGGTCGGACTCGACATGGGAGTGACCGCCGCGGCGGCATCCGGAGGCGAAGCAGCGCAGACCGCTGCGGTGCTGGCCTCGTGAGCGATCACGAGAACGAGCGCGGCCGATCCGGAGCGACCGCCACCCGGGTGCCGCCGCCCGCCGGCCTCACCGCCCCCGTCGACGAGCTGGCCCGCACGAGCCCGCACGCCGCCGCCGTGATCGAGGTGGGCGACCGCCCGCGCACGCTCTCCTGGGCCGGGCTCCGCGCCGAGGCCGACCGCATCTCGGCGCTGCTGCTCGAGCTCGGCGTCGAGCCCGGCGAATCGGTGGCCTTCCAGCTGCCGAACTGGGCGGAATGCGTCACCGTGACGCTCGGAGTGCTGCAGATCGGCGCCGTCGTCGCCCCGATCATGCCGGTGTTCGGCGAACGCGAGGTGGCCATGGTGCTCTCCCGCTCGCGGGCACGCGTGCTCATCGTGCCGCGCTCGTTCCGGCGGCGGCGGCACGCGGATGAACTCCCCGCGGTGGTGCGCGAAGCCGCGTCGCGCGGTCTCCCGCTGCGGGTGGAGCACGTGCTCGTTCTCGCCGACCTCGACCCCGCGGGCGCCGCCCGCGCCGGCACCGACGGCCTCGCGCACGACGGATCCGCGCACGACGTCCCGGCGCATCCGGTCGTCCCCCTCGTCGATCTCCTCGCGACTCGCCAAGAAACGCCCCAAAACGCTGCGGATAGGGCGGAATTTGGCGAGTCGCGAGGAGGTGGCAGGGGCGCGAAGGGTGGGGGTGGGGGTGCGGGTGCGGGGTGGGAGTGGCACGACTTCGACGCTGCCGTCGCCGCCGTCGTGCTCGACGACGAGACCGCCGCGCGCCTGGCCGCCCGACGGCCCGGAGCCGACGACGTGGCCCAGCTGCTGTTCACCTCCGGCACCACGGGCGAGCCGAAGGGCGTGCAGCACGCCCACCGCTCGCTCGGGCTCGCGACCACGATGGAGGTGGCCCACCTCGGGCTCACCGCCGCCGACCGCGTCTACATCCCCTCCCCGCTCGCCCACCAGACCGGGTTCCTCTACGGACTGCTGCTCAGCTGGCGGCTCGGCGTCGCCGCGGTGGTGCAGCCCGTCTGGAGCGCCGAGGTCTCCTTGAGCCAGGCCTTCGGCGAGGCGCGGGCCAGCTTCGTGCAGGCGGCGACCCCGTTCCTGATGGACCTCGTGGCGGCCGTCGAGGGCGGCGCATCCGTTCCCGCGAGCCTGCGCATCTTCGTGGCCACCGGCGCCGCCGTGCCCCGCGCCCTCGCGGAGCGGGCCACGCGTGTGCTCGACACCGCGGTGTGCGGCGCCTTCGGCACCACCGAGACCTGCCTCGGCACACTCTCGGCGCCGGACGATCCGCCCGGCTCCGCGTGGGGAACCGACGGGCGCCCGCTCGACGGCATCCGCATCCGCATCGTCGACGACGAGGGAACCGAGCTGCCGCCCGGCCGGGAGGGCAACTACGAGCTGCACTCCCCCACGATGTTCCTCGGCTACCTCGACCGCCCCGACCTCACGGCCGAGGTCTTCACCCCCGACGGCTGGTACAAGACCGGCGACCTCGGTGTCGTCGACGCCGACGGCTACCTGCACGTCACCGGCCGGGTGAAGGACGTCATCAACCGCGGCGGCGAGAAGGTGCCCGTCGTGGAGATCGAGAACCTGCTGTTCACGCATCCGCGAGTGGCCGACGTGGCCATCGTGGCCATGCCCGACCCGCGCCTGGGCGAACGGGCCTGCGCCTTCGTGGTGACCGCCGCGGGGCAGGATGCGCTGGGCTTCGGCGAGATGCAGCAGTTCCTCGCCGCGGCCCGCGTGTCGAAGTACTACTGGCCCGAGCGGCTCGAACTCATCGACGCGCTGCCGCGCAACCCCGTGGGCAAGATCCAGAAGAACCTGCTGCGCGAGCGCATCGCCGCGCTGATCGACGAGCAAGAGAGAGTAGACGTGTGAGCGAGACACCCGCATTCGACGAGACCGAGTTCCAGCGCCTCAAGGCCGAGATCGACGCCTGGGTGCGCGGGCCGGCCGAGGTCTGGGCCGAGCGCATCGAGGCCGAGGGCGACGTGCCCCGCGAGCTCTACGAGGAGCTCCGCAGCCTCGGCTACATGAGCCTCGCCGCCCCGCCCGAGCTCGGCGGCCGCGGCATCCCGTTCACCCGCTACCTCGAACTGATGGAGATCTTCTCGCGCTCGCACGGGTCGATCCGCATGCTCGCGCACGTCAACAACGGCACCTGGCGGGCCATGCTGCCGTTCGCGAACGCCGAGCAGCGCGAGATCATCGCGAAGTCGGTGTCGGGCGAGGTGCTCGTGGCCTTCACCCTGACCGAGGCGACCGCGGGCACCGGGGCCGACCTCCGCTCCACGGTGCGCCGCGAGGGCGACACCTACTACCTCAACGGCGAGAAGCACCTGATCACCTTCGGGGTGAAGTGCGACTACTGGCTGCTCTTCGCGCGCCTCGAGGGCACGAGCGGGTCCGACGGCACCGTGGCGCTGCTCGTGCCGAACTCGGGGCTGCCGGGCGCCGAGGTGATCGACGACTCGGAGACCATGGGGGTGCGCGGAACCGACCACGCCATCCTGCGCTTCACCGACACCCCGGTGCCGGTCTCCGCGCGCCTCGGCGAGGAGGGCGAGGGCCTCAAGGTCGCCCTGGGCGGCTTCCTGCTGCCGAGCCGCGTCTCGGTGGCGATGAGCTGCGTCGGGCTCGCGGAGCGCGCCCAGGAGCTCGCCATCGAGTACGCGCTCAAGCGCGAGACCTTCGGCAAGAAGATCGCCGAGCGGCCCGTCATCCAGGCCTACCTGGCCGAGAACTACGCCGACATCGCCGCCGCGCGCGCCCTCGTGTTCGAGGCCGCCCGCGCCTTCGAGAACGGGGCTCCGGATGCGGGGCCGCTGTCGAGCGCGTCGAAGATGATCGCCGTCGACATGCTCACGCGGGTCACCGACAAGGCGCTGCAGATCCACGGCGGCCAGGGATACTGGCATCGCAACGCGATCGAGCGGGTGTACCGGGATGCCCGGGCGCAGCGCTTCGAAGAGGGAACGAACGAGATCCAGAAGACGGTGGTGGCGCGAGCGGTGCTCGCCGAGGCCGTCGCCGCGAAGGCAGCCGGAGCTGCGAAGGCCGAGGAGCAGGCATGACCGACATCAGCGAGTCCGCGACGCCCGAATCGGGGCCGGCCGGCGCATCCGGGCCCCGCGTGGTCGTGATCACGGGCGCCTCGCGCGGCATCGGCCGCCTGCTCGCGCAGAAGCTCGGCGCGCAGGGCGCCGCCGTGGTGATCAACTACAAGGTGAACGCCGACCTCGCCGAGCAGTCGCTCGCCGACGTGGTGGCCGCCGGCGGCTCGGGCATCACCGTGCAGGCCGACATCGAGAACCCCGACGACATCGACCGTCTCTTCGACGTGGTGCGCGAGCACTACGGCCGCGTCGACGCCTTCGTGGCGAATGCTGCGGCGAGCGCCTTCAAGCCTGTGGCCGCGCTCAAGGTGCACCACCTCGACCGCAGCTACGCCATGAACACGCGCTCCTTCGTGCTCGGCGCCATCCGGGCCGCCGAGCTCATGGACGCGGGCGGGCGCATCCTGGCGATCACGAGCTACGGCTCGCTGCGCGCCTTCCCCACCTATGCGGCCCTCGGCGCGGCGAAGGCCGCGAACGAGGCCTACGTGAAGTTCATGGCCACCGAGTTCGGGCCGCGGGGCATCACGGTGAACGCGGTGAACGGCGGCCTGATCGACACCGATTCGCTCGACTACTTCTACAACAAGGTGCCCGGCATGGCGCCGGTCGAGACCGTGTTCGAGAAGATCCCGCTCGGGCGGCCCGGCACGGCCGACGACATGGCGGATGCGGCCGAGTTCCTGCTCTCGGAGAAGGCCGGGTACATCACGGGGCAGGTGCTCGTGGTCGACGGCGGCCTCACCGTGGTGGCGCCGCCGTTCTGGGCCGACACCACCGGAGACCTGCGCGCGGCCGTGCTCGGCGCGGCCGAGTAGGGACGGGCGTCCGCATGCTCGCCACCCCCGCCCTCGCGCGCACCTTCTCGCCGTGGCGCCTCGGTGCGCTCGAGCTGCCGCACCGCGTGATCGCCGGCAGCATGCACACGGGGCTCGAGACGATCGACGACGGCGGGGCGGCGCTCTCGGCCTACTACGCCGAGCGGGTGCGGGGCGGCGCGGCGCTGCTCATCACGGGCGGGCTCGCGGTCAACCTCGAGGGCTGCGGGGCCGACGACTTCAGCGTGCTCGGCGACCCGGCGAGCGATGCACGCTTCGCCGCCGCCGTCGAGGCCGTGCACGCGGCGGGCGGGCGCATCGCGGCGCAGCTGTTCCACGCGGGGCGCTACGCGCTGCTCGACGGGGTGACGGATGCCGCGGGCCGGCCAGTGCATCCGGTCGCGCCGTCGCCGCTGCCGTGGCGCAGCGCCGGCGCCCAGGTGCCGGAAGAGCTCGACGAAGTGGGCATCCTGCGCACGCTCGGGGACTTCCGCGCCGCCGCGGAGCGAGCCGTGGAACTCGGCTTCGACGCCGTCGAGGTGATGGCCTCGGAGGGCTACCTGATCAACCAGTTCTGCTCGCCGGTCACGAACCTGCGCGACGACGACTGGGGCGGTGACGCGCGGCGGCGCCGCCGCTTCGCCGTGGAGGCCGTGCGGGCGGTGCGGCGTGGGACGGGGTTCGACGTGCCCGTGATCGTGCGGATGTCGGGCGCCGACCTCGTGCCCGGCTCGAGCACGCAGGACGAGACCGACGAGCTCGCCCGCGACCTCGTGCGGGCCGGGGCCGACGCGCTGAACGTGGGCATCGGCTGGCACGAGTCGCGGGTGCCGACCGTGCAGGCGGCGGTGCCGCACGGCGTGTGGCTCGGCTATGCCGAGGCGGTGGCACGGGCGATCTCGATGCCGGTGTCGCTCCCCGCCGCGGAGGCATCGGCGCTGGAGCCCGCCGACTCGCCCGCCGTGGCGCGGCTCAGCGCCCCGGCGGCGCTGCCGCTGACCGCCATCCCGGTGATCGCGAGCAACCGGCTCACCGATCTGCGCGACGCCGAAGACGTGCTCGCGGGCGGGCTCGTGACCGCGGTGGCGCTCGCGCGGCCGTTCCTCGCGGACGCGGCGATCGTCGCCCGCTCGCGGGCCGGGCTGTTCGAGCAGGTGAACTCGTGCATCGGCTGCAACCAGGCCTGCCTCGACCGCTCCTTCGTGAAGCAGCCGGTGTCGTGCCTGGTGAATCCGCGGGCGGGAAACGAGACGCGGTACCCGCTCGGGGCGGCCGGCGCGGCGCTGGACGCGCGCGCGGCGCAGGCGCTCGGGGGTACCGGCACGGCAGACGACGCGCGTACGCGCGGCCAAGCCGAGGCGCTCGAAGGCCCGGGCGCAAGCGCCGCAGATGCGCGCGGCGACGCGGGTGCAAGCGCAGCGGACGCTGTCGGCCACTCAGCCGGCGCCGGCGCTGCCGCCTTCGCGGTCGTCGGCGGAGGGCCCGCGGGGCTCGTGGCCGCGGTGGACCTCGCGGAGGCGGGGCACCGGGTGACGTTGTTCGAGGCATCCGACCGGCTCGGCGGTCAGTTCACGCTGGCCGCGCGCATCCCCACCAAGGAGGACTACGCCCTCACCGTGGCGCACTACGCCTCGCGGCTCGAACGGCTCGGCGCGCGGGTCGTGCTCTCGCACGCCCCGACCGCCTCCGAGCTCGCCGCCGGCTTCGACGGCGTGGTGCTCGCGACCGGTGTGCGTCCGCGTGAGCTCGAGCTGCCGGGTGCCGGGCTGCCCCATGTGCTGAGCTACGAGAGGGCGATCACCGAAGGGGTTCCGGCGGGTCGCGTGGCGATCATCGGTGGGGGCGGCATCGGCGTGGACGTGGCCAAGTACCTCGTGCTCTCGCACGACCCGCTCGAGCGAGCCCGCGCTTTCACCGAGCAGTACGGGCTCGCGGCGCCGAGCACGGTGCTCGAGGGGGCGTCGCTGCCGCAACGGGCGGAGGCCCGGTCCGCGGCGGAGGGGGTGCGGATGACGCCACGGCCGGGCGCCGACGTCACCGTGCTGCGGCGCTCGGGCAAGTTCGGCGCCGGCATGGGCATCACCTCGCGCTGGGTGGCTCTCGCGGAGTTGCGCGAGGCCGGGGTGCGGATGCTCGGCGAGATCACGTACGAGCGCATCACCCCCGCGGGCGTGGAGGTGCGCCTCACTGCCGACGGATCGGTCGAGCTCGTGCCGGCCGAGGCCGTGATCGTCTGCGCGGGCCAGGAGTCCCACGACCCGCTGAGCGCCTCGCTCACGGAACTCGGCGTGCCCCATGAGCTCGTCGGCGGCGCCCTCGACGCCACCCGCGTCGACGCCGTGCGCGCCACCCGCCAGGGCCTCGACGCGGCCCGCCGCCTCGCCGCCCCCGCGCGCTGACGCCCCGCTGCCTCCGCGCGCGCTGATGCCCCGCGCCCGCGCCCGCGCGCGCCCCCGCCCCCACGCACGCCCCGCACCCCGGACTCGCTCAGGACCCAGCGCCCCGCGCCCCGCGCTTTCCTCTCTTCCTCTCCTCCGCGCATCCCGCCCCTCGCCACCCGAGGTCGCCCCAAGTGCACGCCCGCAGTGCTTCGGCAGCTCTTAGCGCTACCTCGGGAGGAGCGCGAGGGGGGGCACGGGCCCGAGGTCGCCCCAAGTGCACGGCCCCAATGCTTCGGCAGCACATAGCGCTACCTCGGGAGGAGCGCGAGGGGTGCACGGGCCCGAGGTCGCCCCAAATGCATGGCCCCGACGCTTCGGCAGCACATAGCGCTACCCCGAGAGGAGCGCGAGGGGTGCGCGGGACCGAGGTCGCCCCAAGTGCACGGCCCCGACGCTTCGGCAGCACATAGCGCTACCTCGGGAGGAGGGCGAGGGGGGCACGGGCCCGAGGTCGCCCCAAGTGCACGCCCGCAGCGCTTCGGCAGCACTTAGCGCTACCTCGGGAGGAGCGCGGGGGGGGTTCGGGCCCGAGGTCGCCCCAAGTGCACGCCCGCAGTGCTCCGGCAGCACTTGGCGCTACCTTGGCGGGTGCGAGGAGGGGGTGGGGCGCGAGGGGTAGGGGCGCGACAGGTGGGGGCGCGAGAGGTGGGGGCGCGAGGGGGGGGGTAGGCGCGCGAGACGCGTCAGCGAGACGCGAGGGCGTCCGCCATGCGGCGGACGGCCTGCTCGAGCACGGGGCGCGGGGTGGCGAACACGAAGCGGGCGAAGCCCGCGCCGGAGGCTCCGCAGACGGGGCCGTCGGTGAGCGCCACAGCCGCCTGCCCCCGGAGGAAGCGCGCCGGGTGGTCGCCGAGACCGAGCGCACGGAAGTCGAGCCAGGCGATGTAGGTGCCCTCGGGCATCCGGTAGCCCACCTCGGGCAGGAGCGACGACAGCAGCGAGCCGAGGACCCGGCGGTTGCCGTCGAGGTAGGACACGAGATCGTCGAGCCACGGCTTGCCCGCCGTGTAGGCCGCGGTGTTCGCGATCACGCCGAGAGTGCTCGCGCCGTGTGTGGCGGCGTGCTCGACGGGCGCCCACACGTCGGCGTCGGCGTCGTTGGTGAGGATGAACTGCGCACACTTGAGGCCCGGCAGATTCCACGCCTTCGAGGCCGAAGTGGCGGTGACCGAGTGGCCGGCCGCCGCGTCCGACACCGAGGCGTACGGGATGTGCGCGGGCCCGCCCGGATACACCAGCGGCGAGTGGATCTCGTCGGAGAACACCCGCCCTCCGTGCCGCGACACGACCTCGCTCACCGCGAGGAGCTCGCCGCGCGAGAACACACGCCCGACCGGGTTGTACGGGTTGCACAGCACGAGCAGCCCACCTCCGGCCGCGAAGGCCGCGTCGATCCCGGCGAGGTCGAGCGCGTAGCGTCCGGCCTCGACGAGCATCGGCACCGCGATGATCTCCCGTCCGGCCGCGATCGGCACCTCGAGGAAAGGCATGTACGCCGGAGTCGGCAGGATGACGGCGGAGCCGGGTCGCGAGAAATGCTCGATCGCGAGCTCCAGGCCGCGAACCACGTCGGCGATCGGATGCACGCGCTCAGGCCGCACCTCCCAGCTGTGGTTCTCGCTCTGCCAGCGAGCACAGGCCTCCCCCAGCCCGCGCGCGAGCGACGGCGGGAGGTAGCCGAAGCGGTCCTCCTCGACGGCCGTGCGCAATGCATCCCTCACTGCCGGAGCGGTGCCGAAGTCGGCCTCCGCCACGAAGGCGCCGATGGCGCCGGGGAACGTCTCCCACTTGAGGCCGCCGCTCGACTGCAGCTGCTCGAGGGTGATCGCATCGAAATCGCGCATGCTGAGATGGTAGGCCGGGCTGCCCGGCGGCGCCCGCTTCGGGCGTCAGGCTCCCGCTGCGGCGGCGCGCGCGGCGGCCGCCTGTGCGGCGAGGGCGCCGAACTCCTCGAGGCCGAAGGCGGTGCCGGCGAGGCCCCAGCCGCCCTCCGCGGCCTCGGTGAGGATCACCCAGGTGCTTGCGGCGAGGGCCGGATCGCCCGCGAGTCGCGCCACGATCTCGGTGGCCTCGGCCGTGATCTGCTTCTGGCCGTCGCGGTTCAGCGAGCCGGGCGGCGTGATGATCTGCACGCGCACGGCGCGGGCCGGCTGGCTGCTCGCGGTGGAGATCGCGCTCGCGGGCAGGCGGTGGATGAACGCGGCGGTGTTGTCGAGGTGGAACGGCCCGGGCGTCGCCACACCCTCCGCTCGGAGCACGGCGTGGGTGAGCTCGTCGCCGAGCTGCGCATCCGCGTCGGGCGGGAAGAGCTCGGCCGGGGCGTAGACGTCGATCATGGGCATGGGTGGCTCCTTCAGGATTATGATGGTCTACATAGATCATTCATTATGACGAGCGTCATAGTCAAGGAGCGAGGAGAACGAATGGCGTCGGACGCCCGCACCAAGATGGTCGACGGCGCCGCCCTGCTCCTGGCCAAGCGCGGCCTGCACGCCACCTCGTTCTCCGAGGTGCTCGAGCTCACCGGGGCGCCACGCGGCTCGGTGTACCACCACTTCCCCGGCGGCAAGCAGCAGCTCGTCGACGCCGCACTGGACGCCGCGGGCAAGCGGGCCCTCGACGTGCTCGACGCCGTGGCCGGGCAGAGCGCCGAGACCGTCACGGGCTACTTCCTCGAGCTCTGGCGCAGCGTGCTCGAGCGCTCGACGTTCAGCGCCGGATGCGCGGTGCTCGCCGTCACCGTGGCCACCGACTCCCCCGAGCTGCTCACGCACACCGCGGAGGTGTTCCGGGCGTGGCGCCGCAAGCTCGCCCGGCTGCTCGAGCTCGGCGGGCTGAGCGCGGCCGACGCCGCCCGCTTCTCGGCGCTGCTCGTGGCCTCGAGCGAGGGGGCCGTGGTTCTGAGCCGCGCCGAGCAGAGTTTCGAGCCCTTCGACCTGGTGTCGGATGAGCTGCTGCAGCAGGTGCGTTCGCTCACCGCATCCGCCTCCTGAGCTCCGAAAGCCCCCGACGCACCCCTGAGGCCCGGCCACGCCTCGCCGCGGCGGCGCCGAACCGGCGCGACACGCCGAATCCGCCCCCAACTGGGGTCACCGCCTGCGGCCCCGGCGGCGATATGCTCAGCCGTTAACGACGGATGCTCGTGAGGGGGACCATGGGCCGCATCGCGTGGACAGATGAGATCGCCGCACTCGCGGTGTCCTTGCCGTTCTCGGAAGCCTCGATCGGGGCCCTCGACGCGGACACGATCGCGCGCCTGCACGCCCTCATCCTCGACCTGCAGCTCGACACCGCGGCCATGACCCCGCAGCTGACCGCACGACTGGCCGAACTGCTGCCCCTCGTCGCGGCGCAGCGCGAGAGCCTGTCGGCCTGACCCCGTCGCACGGCCGGGTGCGGTCGCCGCTGTCCCGCGCATCCGCTGCGGTATAGCGTGGCGGCATGGCGAATCTGCTTCATCTCGACTCCTCCGCCGATCTTCGGCACTCCCGGTCACGGTCGATCGGGCACTCGTTCAGCGAAGCCTGGCTGGCGGCCGCGGCCGGCAACACCGTGACGCACCGCGACCTGCACCGCGACCCGTTGCCGCACCTCGCCGACGCCGACCTGCACTGGCCGCCGCGGCTGCGCCCCGAGGGCTCGCAGCCGCCCGCCGAGGCCGAGGCGCTGCAGGCCTCGCTCATCGCCGAGCTGCTCGCCGCCGACGTGCTGCTCGTGGGGGCTCCGCTCTACAACTACTCGCTGCCCTCGAGCCTCAAGGCGTGGATCGACAACATCCACGTGCCGGCCGTGACCGCGCCCTTCGACGTGGACACCCAGCCCCTCGCCGGACGCCCCGCCGTGATCGTCACGAGCCGCGGCGCCTCCTACGACGCAGGGTCGCCGACCGACGGCTGGGACCACGAGGTCCCTGCGCTGAGGCTCATCCTCGGCACGGCGCTCGGCATGGACGTCACCGTGATCACCGCGAGCCTCACCCTCGCCGAGACCGTTCCGGCCCTCGCCGACCAGCTCGACCGCAGCCGCGCCGAGCTCGCCGCAGCGCACGCCGAGGCATCCGCTCTCGGCGCCTCCCTCGGCGCCCGCGCCTGACCCCTCTCCTCCCCTTAAGACGCAGACTCGTCACTTTCGGCTCGAAGACGCGCGCGTATCGAGCCGAAAGTGACGAGTCCGGGATGGGGCGGGGCGGGGCGGGTGAGGGCTACTTCGCGCGCTGCAGGGCGATGAGGCCCGTGGGGAAGCGGTCGCGCGCCGAGACGTAGACCTTGCCGAGCGCCGGGTCGACCGAGATGCCGTACACCTTGTTGCCGTAGGCGGTGCCCGGGTAGTTCGCGATCTCGGTGAAGTCGGCCGCGTTCAGCACGCGAACACCGCTCGCCTCGTAGGCATCCGAGGAGTGCCCGATGTAGAGGCGCCCGGCCTCGGGATCGACCGCCACCGAACGGTAGTCCGGCTTCGAGACCGCGAGCGACTGCAGCTGGGCGTAGCTCGTTCCGTCGAACACCCGGATACCCTCGGTGCCGTTGGTCTGGTTGTCGTTCGTCAGGTAGACGCGGTTCGCCTTCGGGTCGAAGGCGATGCCGTGCGACTGCCAGGTCGCGCCGTCGCCGGTCACGACCTGGACGGCCGCGCCGGTGTTCGCATCCATCACGTCGAAGCCCGAACCGCGGGTCGCGCCGAAGACGCGGCCGTTGACCAGGTCCACGTCCATGCCGCGCACGTTGCCGGAGAACACGAACGGCCCGCGCTTGACGGAGTCGTCCGCGAGATCGAGCACGACCCACGAATTGCCGTAGGCCACGTAGAGCTCGTTCTTCGCCGCGTCGATCGCGACGTCGCGCACGCCCTCACCGGCCGCGTTCGGCACGATGTGGGTGGCGAGCACCGCATCCGTCGCCGGGTCGACCTCGACGACACGCGCCGGCCGCTGCTCGTTGCCCACGAACAGGTGGCCGTTGCGGGAGTCGACGACCGAGCCGACGGGCTTGGTGTCGAGCTCGGCGTTGTCGGCCGCCGAGGGGATGGCGTTCAGCGCCGTGGGCGCGTAGGCCAAGCCCATCGGGGGCTCCGGGTCGGTCGGATCCGTCGGGTCGGTCGGGTCGGTCGGGTCCGTCGGGTCCGTCGGGTCGACCGGCGTGCCGCCCGCGCCCACCCGCTGACTGATCGTCACGGCCACCGCGGCGGTCTCCGACCCGGGCGGGTTGAGACGGAAGTCGCGGTTCGACACGAACACCCGCTGGCGTTGCTCGTCGACCGAGATGCCGTAGCCGTCCTTCCCGTACTTCGGGTCGGCCAGGTCGGCCAGCTGCTCGCCGGTCGCCGAGTCGTGCACCGAGAATCCAGCGGTGCCCGCCGCGGTGCCGGTGTAGCCCACGTAGAGCAGACCGTGCGTCGAGTCGTAGTCGAGCTGACGGGCCTTCACGCGGGTGGCCTTCTGCCAGAGCTGCGCGAAACCGTCGTTCACGTCGAACGCGGCGATCTGGATGGCGTCGGGCGTCTCCTGGAAGTACGCCGCCGCCACCTGGCCGTGCGCCGGGTCGGCGGCCACGTAGTACGCACCCGCCGTTCCGCCGATCACGCCGAGCGAGGCTCCCGTGTTCGCGTCGAGCACCTCGATGCCGCGCGAGGGCACAGCCCCGTAGACGTAGCCCTTGACGGGGTCGACGTCGATGGAGCGGTTCGACTCGATGAACGAGAACGGGCCGCGCACGACCTGGCCGAAGTTCGCATCCGCGATCGACACCACCACCCAGTTGCGGTTCTGCTGCCCCACGTAGAGCAGCTGCTTCTCGTCGTCGATGCCCAGGTCGCGGATGTTCTCCGGCAGCGTGATCGTGCGGCTGATCGCGTTGGTGTCGGGGTCGACCTCGAAGATGTTCTGCGCGTTCTGGTCGCCCAGGTAGAGCTTCTTCTTGGCCTGCGAGTAAGCCGAGCCGGCCGGAAGCTGCGCGTTCGACTTGTTCACCGCGTCGACCGTTCCGACGGCCTCGTACTCGTAGCTCGGCGTCTCGTCGACGACTCGGGTGGAGACGGTCACCGCCGAGGCCTCGAGCTCCGATCCGGGCGGGTTCAGGCGGAAGTCGCGGTTCGACACGAACACCCGCTGGTGCTCCTCGTCGACCGAGATGCCGTAGCCGTCCTTGCCGAACTTCGGGTCGGCGAAGTCGCCGAGCTGGGTGCCGGTGGCGATGTCGTGCACCGAGAACCCTCCGGTGCCCGCCGCCGTGCCGGTGTAGCCGAGGTAGAGCAGTCCGTTGGTGGAGTCGATGTCGACCTGTCGCGCGTTCACGCGGGTCGCCTTCTCCCACACCTGCCCGAAGCCGTTCTTCGCGTCGAAGACCCCCACCTGGATGGCGTCGGGCACCTCTTCGAAGTACGCCGCGGCCACGTAGCCGCGCTTCGGGTCGGCCGCCACGTAGTAGGCCCCCGTCGTCTCGCCGATCACGCCGAGCGACTCTCCGGTCGAGGCGCGCAGCACCTCGATGCCCCGGGAGGGCACGGCGCCGTAGACCAGGTCGTTCACCGGGTCGACGTCGATGGAGCGGTTCGACTCGATGAAGGAGTACGGCCCGCGCACGACCTGGCCGAAGTTCGCATCCGCGATCGAGACCACGACCCAGTTGCGGTTCTGCTGGCCCACGTAGAGCAGCTGCTTCTCGTCGTCGATGCCCAGGTCGCGGATGTTCTCCGGCAGCGTGATCGTGCGCTTGACCTCATCGGTGGTCGGGTCCATCTCGAAGATGTTCCGGCTGTTCTGGTCGCCGAGGTAGAGCAGGTCCTTCGACTCCGAGTAGGCGGAGCCGGCGGGGAGCTGGGCGTTGGACTTGTTGACCGAGTCGAGCTGGGCCGTGACCTGGTAGTCGACGGTCGTCTCCGGGTCGGTGGGGTCGGTCGGTGTCTCTCCGCCCGGATCCGGGTTCGGCACACAGCCGAGGCAGGTTCCGGGGTCGTTCGGCTTGATCTCCTGCGGCTTCTCGTCGTCGGTCACGGCCTTGCCGGCGGCGTTCTTGACGATGGTGAGGCCGTCGAAGTACTCGCCGTCGGCGGTGCGCGACTCGTAGCGCAGGGTGTCGCCCGAGACGTCGATCAGCTGGTAGAGCTCGGTGTCGCCCTCGAGCTTCTTGAGGTGACCGCCGTTCTCGTTCCACACCCGGGGGCCGGCGCCGGAGTACATCTTGGAGCCCACCACCGAGACCGCGTACACGGGGCCGTCGTAGTTGAGGTCCTTGTTCCAGGTGGCGGGGTTGCCCTCCTCGGCGGCGAGCGTGTTGCCACGCCCGTAGTTGTGGTCGTGACCCTGCAGCACGAGGTCGACGTTGTTCGCTTCGAACAGCGGCAGCCAGGCCTCCCGGATGGCGCGGTTGTTGCGTCCCTCGTCGAGCGAGAACACCGGGTGGTGGAAGAACACCACGGTCCACTTGTTCGGGTTCGACTCGAGGGTCTGCTTCAGCCACGCGGTCTGCACGGCGAGCGCCGCCGCATCCGTGATGTTGCTGTTCAGCGAGATGAACCGCACACCCTGGTAGTCGTTGTAGTAGACCGTGCCCGCAAGCAGCGCCTCGATGCCGTCGGTGCCCTTGGGTCCGTTGTCGGGGTACTCGAACTGGGCCTGCCACTGGCTTGAGAGCTGCTCGCCCTCGTACTCGTGGTTGCCCGCGGCCGCGAGGAAGTTCTGCGTGCCGAACTGGTAGCCGGCGGCGTCGAACACCTCTCCCCACTGCGAGTCGTTGTTCGCCTCGTCGATCAGGTCGCCCGCCTGCAGCACGATGCTCGCGTCGGGGCGGTCGCGGAAGGCGTTGCGGATGACGCGGCTCGCGTCGGACTTGATGCCGTTCTGCACGTCACCGAGGTAGATGAACGAGAACGGGTCGGCGGTGGCCGACGCGGTGGTGAAGTGCTGCCACTCGCTGACGTTCGTTCCGTCGCCCACGCGGTACTGGTACTGCGTGTCGGGGGTCAGGCCCGTGAAGGTGAGCGAGTGGAACGACTCGTCGTAGTTCGCCGTGGACAGCTCGGTGTTCGACGTGGCGTTCACCGTCTGGATGCCGGTGGGGTACGGCGTGGCCGTGGCGGTGCGGATCTCGGCCTTCGCCGTGGTGACGCCCTTCGAGGTGCGCCAGGTGACCGCCTGCGAGGTGGAGAGGTCACCCGAGGGCGTGAGCACGATGCGGTCGGGCACGACCGACGGGCCGTGCTGCACGAGCGGCGTGACCGTGGCGGCCTGCGCCGAGGAGCTCACCCCCAGCACGGGCGTGAAGAGCGAGGCGGCGACGGCCGCGATCGCGAGACCGGCGAGCATCCGCTTGCTGCGGCCCCGCGTGGACGTGTTCGTCATGTCCTGACGACCTTTCGATGCTGTGGAGAAGATTCCGGATGCGGCGGGGCGGCTCATGCGAGACCACCGGCCCGGCGGCGGCGCAGGGAGAGCACGATCATCACGATCACGCCGGCCAGGAGCGCGGCTCCGGCCAGGGCGATCACGACGCCGACGCCCTGCACGCCCGTGTTCGCGAGGTCTTTCACGCCGGTCGCCGCGGAGCCCGGGGCGAGGATCGTGATGTCGACGGAGGCGGTGGCGCCCGACTCGAGGCCGCGCACGATGATCTTGTGCGCCCCCGGCTCGACGCCGGCGGGGATGTGGGCGGTGAAGAAGTAGCCGCCGTTCGCATCCGCGCTCGGGTAGCCGAGCTCGATCGGGTCGGAGTGCAACGTGATCTGGAGGTCCTCGTTCGGCCAGAAGCCGCTGCCCTTGAGGCTCAGGCTGTCGCCCGCCGCGATGCCGGTGGCCGAGAGCTCGATGGAGCTCGGGTTGGCCGCGGGCTTCGGGCTGGTGGGCAGCTCGGTGCCGGGTGTGGTGGGCTGCGTCGTCGGGCCGGCCGTGGGCTGGGCCGTCGGCTCCGAGGTCGGCTGGGCCGTCGGCTCCGTCGTGGGCTGGCTGGTGGGCTGGCTCGTCGGCTCGGGACTCGTCGTGGGCTCCGGCGTGGCCGTGGGCTCGGTGGTGGGCGTCACGGTCGGCTCCGGGGTCGGGGTCGAGGTGGGCTCCGGCGTGGCCGTCGGCTCCGGGGTCGCGGTGGGCTCCGGCGTGGTCGTCGGCTGCGGGGTGGGGGTCGCAGTCGGCTCCGGGGTCGCCGTCGGCTCGGGCGTCGCGGTCGGCTCCGGGGTCGGCGTCGGCTCGGGGGTCGACTCGCCGCCGGGGACCACGGCGGTGGGGCGCTCGGGCGCACCGATGTCGGCGCGGGCCGAACCGGGCCCGGAGGCCCAGGCCACGGTCTCGTCGGTCACGAGCTTGGTGCCGCCCGCGGGCTTCGTGATGGTGAAGGCGTCGAACAGCTCACCGGTGACCTTGTGGCTCTCGACGTGCAGCTGGTCGCCCACGACGTCGACCGTCTGGTACATCTGCGTGTCGCGGTTGGTGCTCTTGAGGTCGGCCCCGTTGGTGACCCAGTTGTTCGACTCGAGCGGGTCGGGAACGTACATCTTGGGTCCGGCGACGGTCACCATGTAGACCGGTCCGGTCTGGCTGGTCTTCGGGTCGGCTCCCGCGGGCAGGTTCTGCTCGTTCGCGAAGAGGTTTCCGCGGCCGTAGGCGTGGTCGTGCCCGGCCAGCACCAGGTCGACGTTGTACTTCTCGAAGATCGGCAGCCAGGCGGTGCGGATGGAGGCGTTGTCACGACCCGAGGTCACCGAGAAGATCGGCTGGTGGAACGCGATGACGGTCCACTTGCTCGGGTTGGTCGCGAGCACCTGCTCGAGCCACGCGGTCTGCGCGTCGAGCTCGGCGCCGTAGGCCATGTTGGCGTTCAGGGTGATGAAGCGCACGCCCTGGATGTCGGTGAAGTAGACGTTCTCATTGAAGAGCTGCTTCACCGCATCCGTCTGCGCCGGGCCGTTCTTCGGGTACTCGAACTGGGCGCCCCAGTAGCGGGTGAGCTCGGGACCCGGGTAGTACTCGTGGTTGCCGGGGGCGGCGATCACGTTGAGGTACTGGTTCTCGAAGCCGGCGGCGGTGAACCACTCGCCCCACTCGGCGTCGGCGACGTCGGTGTCGATGAGGTCGCCGAGGTGCACGACGGCCTTCGAGTAGGGGCGCGCTTCGTAGGCGGCGCGGAAGGAGCGCGAGGCGTACGACTTGACGTCGTTCTGGGCGTCGCCTTGCACGAGGAACGAGAACGGCTCGGCGGTCTGGGCGGCGGTCTGGAACTCGAACCACTCGCTCCAGGTCTCGCCGTCGCCCACGCGGTAGAGGTAGGAGGTGTCCGCGGCGAGGCCGGTGAGGGTGGCCGTGTGGTACTTGATGCGGTAGCCGAGGTCGGTGGCGAACTCGGTGGTGCTCGCGGCGGCGGTCGTGGTGGAGGCCGTGACCGGGCCCTTCGTCATCGAGGCGAGCTGCACCTGGGGATTCACGACGTCGACCGAGGTGCGCCACGACACGTTCTGGGTGGCGAACGGCGTCTCGGTGGGGGTCAGGATGACGCGGTCGGGCACGGCCGAGGCCACGTGCACGAGGGCGGGGTTGACCGGCGGCGGGTTGAGCCCGCCCGCGGCGTAGGCGATGCCGCCGCCGAGCGTGGCGAGCGCGACGGCCGTGGCGATGCTGCCCGCCACCACCGCCTTTCGTGGGGTGAGGCGCGTGAGGGCGCGCGTGAGCTGTTCGCTCTTCATACGAGTGGACGTCCTTCGGTGGAAACGGCGGAGCCGGAGACGGGGTCGCCCGCCAAGGGGTAACAGGCAACGCGTCCGACGCTATTGAGACTGAGAGTCCGCTCAGGCCGGAACTCCCAGAATTCATGCCGCGTTTACCGCCGCCTCGAAATGCCGTTCTCGTGTTCCCGCAACGCTCACTTAGCCGTCAATCGTCGGAGAACGCCGCGCGGCACGTCGTGAGGGCGATCTGTGATATCGCTGCGCGGACGCGGGCGTCGACCCGGAGCATCCGTACTCCACGAAGAGTAGTGACGGAGGCCGTGGCGCTCCGGAGGGCGGATGCCCCGGCCAGGACCCCCGGCTAGCATCGAGCCATGCCCTCCCCGGCCCGCACCCCCGACGATCGTGCGCGCGGTCGCGGGCGCGACCGCGCCGCCGAGTGGGAGGCGCACTGGGCGCGGGTCTCCGACGGGAGCATGCCCGACTGGCCGCGCTTCCGGCTGAGCGGGTGGGTCACGCTGTGGGTGCCGGTCATCGTCTCCTTCGTCGTGCAGGTGCCGGGCGCGCTCGTGGCGGTGCGGATGCGCGGCCTGTTCGACCTGGGCGAGGCCTTCGGCGACGAGCCCGCCCGGCTCGTCGTGCGCATCCTGCTCGCCCTCCTCGGTCCGGTGGCGCTCGTCTTCGCCCGGCGCTTTCCCGGTCCGGTGGTGGCCGTCGTCTCGGCGGCGGCGGCCGCCTACGTGCTGCTCACCGCCCACGGCGCAGCACCGCCCTACATCGCGCTCGCCTTCGCCGTGGTGGGGGCCGTGGTGCGCGGAGCCCGCGTCTGGGCCTGGGTGTCGCTCGGCGCGGCCTGGCTCCTCGCGATCGCCGGCGGGCTGCTGCTGCACGCCGCCTGGGAGCCCGCCCTCGTGGTGGCGGTGAGCCTCGGCCTGGTGCTCCTCGTGGGGGTGGGCGAGGGCATCCGCACGCGACGCCAGCGCCTGGACGAGCTGCGCCGGCGGGCCGCCGACCGCCGCCTCACCGCCGTGCAGGCCGAGCGCGTGCGCATCGCGCGCGAGCTGCACGACGTGCTCGCGCACTCGCTCAGCCAGATCAACGTGCAGGCCGGGGTGGGCCTGCACCTCATCGACACGCAGCCCGAGAAGGCGGCGAGCGCCCTGGCCGACATCAAGGAGGCCTCCAAGCGCGCCCTCGACGAGGTGCGCTCGGTTCTCGGGGTGCTGCGGGAGGGGCAGGATGCGGCGGGCGGCTCGCCGGGCGAGGCGGCGGAGGCTGCACCGCTGGTTCCCGAGCCCGATCTCTCGCGGGTGGCGAGCCTGGTGGACTCGGTGTCGTCGCAGGGGGTCGCGGTGTCGCTCGAGAACGGCATCGCGCATCCGGACGCCGTGCCCAAGCCCACGCAGCTCGCGCTCTACCGCATCGCGCAGGAGTCGCTCACGAACGTCGTGCGGCACGCCGGGGCCCGCACGGCGGCGGTGACGCTCGCCGAGACCGCGGAGGCGTACGCCGTGACGGTGACGGATGACGGCCCGGGGACGGGTGCGGTCACGGGCGGCTCCGCGGGCGCGCAGCCGAGGCCGGGGCGGGGTCTGCTCGGCATGCGCGAGCGCGCCGAACTGCTCGGGGGAAGCTTCGCGGCCGGCCCGCGACCGGGCGGCGGCTTCACGGTGGCGGCGACGCTGCCGAAGCCGGCCGGGGGAAGCATCCCGCCCACTGACGACGGCACCGAAGCCGGCCGCGGCACCGCGGCGCCCGGCCAAGCCCGATTCGCCGACGCAGCCGGACACGGCGGCAGCATCCCGCCCAGCGGCAGCAGAACCGATCACGACGACGACGACACCGACCCGGGAGACGAACGATGATCCGCGTGGCAGTGGCCGACGACCAGCAGCTCATCCGAGGTGGCTTCCGCAGCCTGCTCGACTCGGAGCCCGACCTCGAGGTCGTGGGCGAGGCGGGCTCCGGCACCGAGGCCGTGTCGCTCGTGCGCGCGACCCGGCCCGACGTCATCCTGATGGACATCCGCATGCCCGACGGCGACGGGCTCTGGGCCACCGAGCAGATCACGGCCGACCCCGAGCTGGCGGCCACCCGCATCGTGATCGTCACCACCTTCGAGCTCGACGAGTACGTGGGCCGGGCGATCCGGGCCGGGGCGAGCGGATTCCTGGTGAAGGACACCGAGCCGGTCGAGCTGATCCGGGCGGTGCGGGTGGTCGCCGGCGGAGACGCCCTGCTGAGCCCCGGGGTCACGAGGCGCCTGCTCGAACGCGTCTCGCGCGACCTCACGGAAGCGCCCGACCCCGCGCTCCTCGAACCGCTCACCGCCCGCGAGCGGGAGGTGCTCGCCCTGGTGGGCGAGGGCCTGACGAACGACGAGATCGGCGCACGCCTGTTCCTCAGCCCGCTCACCGCGAAGACCCATGTGTCGCGCATCATGACGAAGCTCGCGGCCCGCGACCGGGTGCGGCTCGTGGTGATCGCCTACGAGACCGGACTCGTCGCCCCCGGGCGTGCGGGCGCCTGACGGCACGCATCCGCAGTACGAGCAGGGCCCCGCCTGCTCCCCCGGGTGTAGTCCAAGTGCCACCCCCGGGCAGATCCGCCGCACGCGCCCGGCGACGAGGCTTGTCCTCAGAGGCTCCACCTCCACCGGAGCCCGAGAGAAAAGGACCCATCGTGTTCACATCAGCTGTGCTCGCCTCCGCCGCACCGGCCCCCGCCTTCCTGGGCCCCGGCATGCACGGGGGCGGCTTCGTCTGGCTCTTCCTGCTCGTGCCGCTGTTCTTCCTCGCCCTGTTCGCGGTGCTGTTCGCGACCGTCGGACGCCGCTGGCGCCGGGCCGCCTGGGCGAGCGGACGCTTCGGCGGCGGCCTCCCCGGCCACCGCGCCGAGGCCACCCTCGCCGAGCGCTTCGCCCAGGGCGACATCGACGAGGTGGAGTACCGCGCCCGACTCGAGGTGCTGCGCGCGAACAACCCCACCCCGCCCTACCCGGGGCACTGACCGGCCGCTTCGGCCGCCGCCCCCCTCTCCGAGGCTCAGCGGCGGCCGAAGCCGGGAAGGATGCTGCGGAGCATCCGCACGAAGGCATTGCCCGAGTGGGCCGCCGAGCCCGGTGCCCCGGCCCGAGCTGCGACGGGGGCGGCCTTCCAGCCGAACCGGCGGCTCAGCTCCCGCGCCACGAGGGCGAACCGCGCTCCGTCGAGCGCCACGGCCTCCCGCCGCACGCCCGCCTGGTGCAGCCGGAACACCCGTTCGAGCCGCACCCAGCTGGGCCGCCCGGCGGAATCCCAGGCGCCGGAGCCGATCGCCACGTCCCCGGTGTCGTCGTGCGGCTTCGAGGTCAGCTGCAGACCGAGCACGGTGCCGCCGGGTTCCCGGGCCACCACGAGCACCGGGCGGTCCTTGCCGCGGCCGTCGTTCTCCTCGTAGGGCACCCAGGTCCAGACGATCTCGCCCGGGTCGGCGTCGCCGTCCATCACCGGGCTGTAGCCGATGTCGACCCGGCCCACCCGGCGCGGATCGATCTGCACGGTGGCCGAGGCGCCGTAGCGGCCGGGGCTGGCATCCGGGGCCGGGCGTGGCGTTCGGTTCATGCGCCGACGATAACAGCAGCGGCGCGACGGATGCGCACCCCGCCGGGCGGATGCCGCCGGCACTTTCCGGTGCGACTCACAGATTCGCGAATTGCCGACCCGAACCACGCACAGGAGTGCATCGACGGGTTTAGATGGCTGCGTCGGGGTGCTGATCCTGAGCGCACTCCGCCGGCTGAGGATTCATGAAAACGTCGCCCCGTACCCTGTCCGCCCGCCGCCGGGCCCCCGTCCGGCACCGGGTGGTCTCGCGCATCCGCTCGGCCGGAACGGCCCTGCTCGTGGTCGCACTCACCGCCGCGGGAACGCTCGCCGGGAGCCCCGCCGCCTTTGCCGACGACTACCCCACCTGGGACGACGTGAAGGCCGCGCAGGCCAGCGAGAGCGCGAAGAACGACGAGATCGCCGCCATCCAGAAGGTCATCTCCGACCAGCAGGCGAAGGTGCAGGCGGCGCAGGAGCTGGTGATGGAGCGCACCGCCGAGAGCGACGCCGCCCAGGCCGCGCTCACCGCCGGGCAGGCGAAGGCCGACGCCCTCAAGACCCAGTCGGCCGCCGCGTCGGCGAAGGCCGAGGAGTCGAAGAAGCGCGCGGCCGTGGTGGCGGCGCAGTTCGCGCGCTCGGGCGGCCCCGACCTGACCTCGATGCTCATCACCAGCAACTCGGCGCAGGCCGACACGCTGCTCGCGCAGCTGAGCTCCGCCGGCCAGCTCGCCCAGGCCGTGAACGGCATCTACGCGAGCGCCAGCCAGGACAGCAACACCGCCAAGACCCTCAGCGAGCAGGCGGATGTGGCCCAGCAGGCCCTCAGCGGCCTCGCGGCGGCCGCGCAGGCCGCTCTCGAGCAGGCCGCGCAGGCGCAGGCGGCCATGGTGGCGCAGCTGCAGGAGCAGAACGCGCACCGCGACGAGCTGAACGCGCAGCTGACGACCCTGCAGCAGAACACCGCCACGACGAAGGCGCAGTACGACGCCGGTGTGGCGGCGCGCGCAGCCGCGGCGGCCGCCGAAGCAGCCGCCCGTGCCGCTGCGGCTGCCGCCGCGCGCGAGGCCGGCGGGGGCGCGAGCTACTCGGTCGTCGGCGCGGTCTCGGGCGACGCCCAGGCCCTCGCCCAGGAGCTCATGGGCTATGTCGCGAACGGCCAGTTCCACGGCTCGACCCCCGACCACATCTTCGAGATCGCGTGGATCGCGCAGGGCCAGGATGTCGCCAACTGCGGCATCGACGTCACCATCCTGCAGGCGATGGTGGCCGCGGTGCGGGCCTTCGGCAGCGCCGGGGTCAGCGACATCAGCCGCCGCTGCACGGGCCAGATCGAGGGTGCGGGCACGGCATCCGCCCACTACATGCAGGGCGGCGGCCACGCGGTGGACTTCACCTCGGTGGGCGGCGTGCCCACCACCGGCGCGAACCAGGCCTCGCTCGACCTCATCTCGGTGCTCGACCCGATGATGCCGAACGGCTCCCGCGTGGGCCAGTCGCAGTGCCGCGCCGCGGCGGGCAACGAGCCCTCGTTCATCAACTTCATCGACTTCTACGACACCTGCAACCACCTGCACGTCGACGACTTCTAGACGGCGGCGCGTTCTGGCAGACTGAGCCAGATCGACAGCAGTCGGTCCGTATGCCCGGGGGTCGGGCGAGGTCAGGGGTCTCATGCGCCGGTTCCTTTCCGCGGCGGTGGCCGCCGTGGTCACCGCGATGCTCGTCGTCACCGGGGCGTCCGCCGCGAACGCCGATGGCGTTCCCTTCCCGCCGATCGGACCCACGCACTTCATGCTCGGCAGCGTCGACTCCATCGAGTTCGTGCGCGGCGAGGGCATCGTGATCAACGGCTGGGTGATCGACGCGAACCCCGGGTCCTCCGGCATCCTGATCGAGCTCCAGATGCAGTGGCCCGACGGACGCACGGGCTGGGGCGCGTCCGGCGGCTCGCTCACCCTCCCGCGGCAGGACGTCGGCCAGGTGTTCCCCGCCTATGGTCCGAACCACGGCTTCCGCCTGGCGTACGGCATGCCCGACGACTACGGCCCCTACAAGATCTGCGTCGAGGCCAATTTCGAAGTGATCGGATGCGGATCCGTGGTCGTGCCACCGGCCTCCATCACCGGCGCGTTCGAGGGAGTGAGCGTGGATTTCGCCGCTGTTCCCCCGATGCTGCGCGTGCACGGCTGGACCTCCGACGACCGCATTCTGAACGACGGCCAGTACCACGGCAGTTCGGTGGACCTCGCGGTCGACTTCACCGACCCCGCCAACGGACAGCACTCGGCCAGCACGGGGATCGCCGTCTCCTACCGCGACCGGCCCGACGTGCGCGCCGCGCATCCGGACCTCCTCGGCGTGTTCGGCTTCGATGACGGGATCTGGATGCGCGGGGCCGGCACCTACCGGATCTGCGCGAGCTTCCGCCCGAACCTCCCCCGATCGACTCCGGCACCCGCGGATCTCGGCTGCAAGTCGATCGTGGTGACGGCGGTTCAGCTCACCGCCAACCCCTCGCTGAGCGGCTCCACGACGGTGGGCTCGACCTTGCACTACACCCCGGCGTCGTGGAACCCCTCACCCCAGACCACATCGATCGCGTGGTTCCGCTCGAACCAGCAGAACGCGGTCGCCCTGCCGGCCGGCTCGCTCGACTACCCGATCACGGTCGCCGACGTCGGGCACACCGTCTGGGCCTCGGAGTTCGCCACTCACGAAGGAATGCTCGGCGCTTCCGCGGCGGCGACCAGCACCACGGTGACGATGCCCGGCGTGAGCACCGCGCGCCTCGCCGGGGCCGACCGTTACGAGGTGGCCATCGGCAATGCCCAGGCCGAGTTCCCCGACCCCGTCGCGGGGGCGCCCGTCGTGTACGTCGCATCCGGGACCAAGTTCCCCGACGCCCTCTCGGCCGCACCCGCCGCGGCCAAGGAGGGCGGTGCCCTGCTCCTCACCCTGCCCGACAGGCTCCCGGCGAACGTCGAGGCCGAAATCACCCGCCTGCACCCCGCCGGCATCGTCGTGGTGGGCGGTCCCGCGTCGGTGGGCGACGCCGTGCTGCACCGGCTGGAGGCCCTGGCACCCACCACGAGCATCGGGGGCGCCGATCGCTACGAAGTGTCGCGCGGCGTGATCGACCACGCTTTCCCGGGCGGTGCTGCCGAGGTGTTCGTCGTCACCGGGGCCAACTACCCCGACGCGCTCTCCTCGGGGGCGGCGGCCGGCGCATCCGGAGCACCGGTCCTGCTCGTGAACGGATCGGCCGCTTCGGCCGACGCCGCAACCCGGGCGGAACTGGTGGCGCTGCACACGAGCGCCGTCACGATCGTCGGCGGGCCGGTCTCGGTCTCCCCGGCGGTCGCATCCTCGCTCGGAGCGACCATCGCGGTGACGCGGCTGGCCGGCGACGACCGCTTCGGAGCCGCGGTGGCACTCAACCGCGCCTCGTTCACGGCGTCCGACACCGTCTTCCTCGCCACGGGCATGAACTACCCCGACGGGCTCTCGGTCGGGGCCCGGGCAGGTGCGGCGCACGCGCCGCTCTACCTGGTCAACGGGCAGTGCGTGCCGACAGACGTGCTCGCCGACATCCAGAACCTGCACGCCACCCACGTGGTGGTCGTCGGCGGCTACGACAGCATGGGCTACGGCCTGGACAGCCTCTACGCCTGCTGACCGCCGAGCTGCGGTTGCGGCGTGCCGAGCGGGACCACGCGACGGTGGCGCTCTGGCCTGCCCACCTGGACGTGGTCGGCAGAATCCCGGCTACTCGACCTCGACCACCGGCACGTCGGCCGAGGCGTTCGCGGGCACCGTGATGACAGGGCGCTGGAGGATCTCGAGCAGCGCGACGACCACGAGCGAGAGCACGAGTGTCGAGACGATGAGGCCGGCCGACATCGGCCGCACGAAGATCACGATCGCCGACGCGATGACGGCGACCGCGACGCGCAGCAGAACGCGCTGGGCGTACATCCACTCCCCCACGCGGCCCGTGGTGACGCCGCGCCGCTCGGCCACGCGCCGCAGGCGGTTCGCCCCCTCCGACGCGAGACCCCGCAGTTTGCGCGGGGTGTCGAACGGCCCCGCGAACCACCCCACCACGGCCACCACCAGGGCGAGCACGAGAACCGCGACCGTGGTCTCCCGCATCGCCCCGGCCACGGTCTCGTAGAGCAGCCCGGCCACGCCCGAGGGCAGGAGCGTCGGGCTCACCGAGCTGATGAACAGCACGTTGCCCACGGCGAAGGCCGCCGCCACGAGCGCCATCGAGAGGGCCAGCGCCACGGCTGCCCAGATGAGCGCCACCGAGCGGCGGCGGGCGACGAGCACCCCGGCGGCGAGCAGCACCAGGGCGATCCATGGCAGCCACGCGCCCGCGGCGACCGCCAGGCCGTAGCCCAGCTGCACGGTGGGCAGCGCATCCGACTGCGCCACCACGATGGTGCGGTCGATGGTGGGGATCTGGCTCGCGAAGCCGATGCCCTGATCCACGAGCGCCGACTTGACGGCATCGATGATGGGGCCGAGCTGGATGCCGACGGAGCCGTCGCCGCCGAGCTTCACGGCCGAGTTCGGGTCGTTCTGCATCGCGGCGACGAGCTGCGTGTGACTCACGCGCAGGGCCGTCTGCCACACGTTCGCGAAGGCGTCGGAGGCCACGAACTGCGAGACCCCGGTGCGGATGAGAGACTGGATGCCCGCGGCCGCCGGCCCCTTCAGCAGGTTGAGGGCCTGCGTGGCTGCCGGCCCGGTGCCGAGCGAGGTGATGCCGTCGACGACGTCGGAGGTGAGCTTCTCCACGTCGACCTGCTGGTTGATCACCGTGACGACCTCGTCGGTGATGAACGCCTGCACCGCCGGGTCTTTCGCGAGCGGTGCGTAAGCGGCCACGAAGCGGTCGGTGTCGGTGAGCTCGACCTTCGCCCAGGCCGACACCACCGCGACCGGGGCGAGCACGGCGCCGAGGACGATGAGCACGGTCGCGAGCAGAGTCCACGGCCAGCCGCGCTTCTTCTTCGCGGGGGCGCCGCCGCCGCCGCTTCCGCCGGATGCGCCGAGGGGCTCGAGCGGAACGGTCGGCTGGTTCTCGACCTCTTCTTTGAGCGCGGAGTTCTCGGCTTCGAGCTCCTCGATGCGCTTCAGCAGTTCGACGTTGGTCAGACGAGCCATGACAATCCCCTCAGAGGCCGTTCCCCACTGCGCCAACTGTACTGGTGACCGTGCGGGCGTGCGGCGATCCCTCCGGCACCTCCTCGGGGGCGCCGAAGCGCTGCCGGAGTCTTCTGCTCCCTCAGCCGGCGACGAGGCGTTCGGTCTCTGCCCAGAGCAGAGCCGCCAAGGCGGGGTCGCCGGCCGGATCCACGGGGGTGATGCGCGCATCCCGCCCGCGGCGCCGGCTGAAGTACGCGCCGCTCACGCCGGCGAACTGGGGGTCGGCCGCGAGTCGCACGATGAGCCCGGCGCCGCGTTCGGGATCGCCGACGTGCAGCGCGGTGAGCACGCGCTCCAAGCGGGCGGCGAACCCGAGTTCACGCCCGAGCCCGGTGACGTTGAAGCCGGGATCCAGGCAGTTCGCCGTCACCCCGGTGCCTTCCAGCCGGCGTGCGAGTTCGAGCGTGAACATGATGTCGAGCAGCTTCGACTTGCCGTAGAGCGGCGAGGAGCCACGGGCGGTGAAGCTCCGGGTGTCGGTGAGGTCTGCCGGCAGCGCGAGGGTGCCGTGCCGCCGAGATGCCTCCGAGGCGACGTTCACCACCCGTGCTCCCGGGGTGCGCAGCAGCGCGGGTAGCAGTTCGGAGGTCAGCAGCCAGGGCGCCAGGTAGTTGACGCCCACCATCACCGGGTAGCCGTCGGCGGTGATGCGCTGCGCGAAGGCGTGCACCCCCGCGTTGTTCACGAGCACGTCGATGCGTTCGTGCTGCTCGACGATCTGCCGGCCCGCGCGGCGCACCTCGTCGAGCCGCGTGAGATCGGCGATCACCACCTCGAGCTCGGCCTGCGGCACCGCCGCCTGGATCTCGGCGAGCGTCTCCTGCGCCCGCTCGGCACTGCGCGCGGTGAGCACGAGCCGCGCTCCGCCGGCAGCGAGGTGCCGGGCGGCGATGCGCCCGAGACCGCTCGTGGCGCCGGTGATGACGATGGTCGGACGGATGGTGGAGCGGATGCTCGGGTCGGCCTGCATGATGGCGACACCCTCTCGATATAGTTGGGAATTGCCCACTATACGAATATGATGGCGAAATGTCCACTACATCGGAGTCGGAGGCGACCGGTCGCATCGCCCTCGAGCTCGCTCTCGGAAGCGAGCTCAACGCCCTGCTGAGCGCATCCCGGGCTCTCACCGAAGCCTCGGCGGCCGCGTTCCACCCCGAGCTGCCGCCCGCCGCGTTCCACCTCGCCCGCTGGCTCCACGCCTACGGCGCCACGAAACCGAGCGTTCTCGCCCAGGCGGTGGCGATGGACCGCAGCTCCACCAGCAGCCTGATCGGCCGGATGCGCGAACTCGGCCTCGTGCGGAGCGAGCAGCACCCCACCGATCGCCGTGCCGTCGTGGTGTCTCTCACCCCCGAGGGGACGAACCGCGTGCTCTCCGCCCTCGATCTGCGGGGCGCCGCCTTCACCGGGCGTATCGCCGGGTGGACCGACGAGGAGCTGCGCACCTTCACGCGGCTCCTGCACGCCTTCGCCGCACCACCGCATCCGTGACCACGCCTCGACGACCGGCGATCCGACGCGCGCCGCACCGGCCGGGTGCGGCTTGACCGCCACGCGCATCCAGTAGCCTGGCCCGGGTCGGCGGAACGACCGGGATTCCAGGGAGGGGGCGCGAGTGGCGAAGGTGCTGCGCCGGCCCGAGCTCTGGCACTACCTGCTGCTCGCCGCGGGCGGCCTCTTCATCGCGGTGTGCGCCCGGCACCAGTGGTTCTTCTTCGACGAGTGGGCCTTCCTCGTGCCCAGCGGACCCACAAACCTGCTCGCCCCGCACGTGGGGCACTGGAGCACCGGTCCGATGCTCCTCACCCATGCCCTGCAGGGCATGTTCGGCCTCCGCAGCTACGCGCCCTACGTGGGGCTCGCCATCGCCATCCACCTCGGAATCGCCCACCTGCTGTGGCGCATCCTCCGCCGCGTCGGCGTTCAGGAATGGGTCGCCGTGGCGCTCGCGTTCTTCTTCACGGTGCTCGGCGCCGGGGCGCAGAACATCCTCTGGGGCTTCCAGATCGGCTTCATGGGCGCCATCCTGCTCGGCCTCGGCGCCCTGCTCGTGGTCGACGTGGCCGAGCCCCGGCGTCCCGCGCTCGCCGACGCCGGCTTCGTCGTGCTCTCGGTGACCTCGCTCGCCTTCGCCGGCACCGCGTTGCCGCTCCTGGCCGCGGCCGCGGTGCTGGCCTGGCGCAGACGCGGATGGCGCCGCGCCGCGCTGCTGATCGCCCCCTCGGTCGTGATCTACGCGGCCTGGTACCTGTACGCGGCGACGGCCTTCGTGCAGGCTCCCGCCGGCCGGGCCGAGACCGTCGAGCAGCTGCTCACCGCCGTGCCGCAATACGCCGCGACGATGTTCGTCGACGCCCTGCAGGCGATCACGCCGATCCCGCTGTTCGGCATCGTGCTGTTCACCGTGGTGCTGCTGGTGGTGGCCGCGCGCTTCACCGCACTCTGGCGCACGCGGCCGCTCGCGCTCGCCACGACGCTCGCCGCCGTGGCCTTCGCCCTGCTCACGGGCTTCTCGCGGGTGAACCTCGGCATCCCCGAGGCGGGTGCCGGCCGCTACGTGTACTACATGGTCGCACTGATGCTGCCGGTGCTGGGAGTGGCGGCGACGGCCGCCTTCCGGCGCCGGGCCCTGCTCCCGGCGCTCGCCGTTCTCGCGATCGCCGCCGCCGCCGTCTACAACGCCGGGCTGCTGCGCGTCGACTCGCTCGAGCAGGCCTCCCGCGAGCAGGGGTCGCGCGCGATCATCTCCGCGGCGGCCGCAGTGCTCTCCGACCCCGCGCTGACGGTGGCTCCGGATGCGCAGCCCGAGCCGCAGTACGCGCCCGATCTCACGGCGGAAGACCTGCGCATCCTGCTCGACGAAGGTCAGTTCGTGCCCGGGCCGTACACGCCCGACGACTACGAGACGGCACGGAAGAACCTCCAGCGCTGAAACACCCGCGTGGAACGACGGATGCCCGGCACACCGGCGTCGTGAGACGGCGGCGGCCGGGCATCCCGGGCGCGGAGGGCGCGAGCGCTACTTCGTGGCAGCCGCCAGCGCGCTCACGAGCTGGTCGAGCCCCCAGGGCAGCGACAGCGCGTTCGGCGGCGACACCGCGGCGACGTACTGGGTGCCCACGAGCTGCGCCACGTGACCGGCCTTCACCGCGGGGATGACCGAGGTCTGCGGCGAGGTGAGGAAGGCATCGGCCTCGGCCTGCGTGTCGGAGTAGCTCAGCACCACGTCGGCGTCGAGCTTGTCGAGCTGCTCGTAGCTCAGCGTGTAGTAGAACGTGGAGTCGCCGTTCGCCAGGGCGTCGACGGCGGGCGCGACCTGGAAGCCGAGATCGAGCATGAACCCGACCCGGGGGTCGGCCTGCTTGTAGACGTAGAAGGTTCCGCCGACGTCCCAGACCGCGGCGATCGTCTTGCCGGCGAACTCCGGATGCGCGGTGGCCGCGGCGGCGAGCTCGCCGTCGATCCCCTGCAGCACGGCATCCGCCTCGCTGGAGCGGCCGAGGGCCGTGCCGACCGTGCTGATGACGTCGCGCCACGGGGTGCTCCAGGCCACGTCGGGGTAGGCCACGACCGGGGCGATCTGCGAGAGCGTCTCGTACTGCTCCTCGGTGATGCCGGAGTAGACGGCGAGGATGACGTCGGGGTCGGCCGCGGCGATGGCCTCGTAGGGCGGCTCGTCGGGCGATTCGGGGAGCACGGTCGGCATCGTGGCGCCGGCCTTCTGCACCGCGTCGGCCACCCACGGCAGAACGCCGCTCGAGTCGCCCGCGTAGGAGTCGAAGGGGATGGCGACGGGAACGACGCCGACGGCGATGGCCGCCTCGGTGCTCCCCCAGCCGAGCGTGACCACGCGCTGCGGATCGGCGGGCACCGTGGTCTCGCCGAAGGCGTGCTCGATGGTGACGGGCTGACCGGAGTCGGCCGAGGCGCTCGCGCCGGCGCCGGCGGCGGAGTCGCTCGGCGAGCCGCTGCAGCCGGCGAGCAGCAGCGCCGCGGCCAGGGTGGTGGCGATGACGCTCGCCGTTTTCAGTCGTGGCACGGGGGCCTCCTCGTTCGGGTTGCAGAAGTAAGGACAGCCTACCCTAAAGAGTGGAAGCGCCCCATCGGCACCACGAGCGGCGAGGCGCTCACCGGATCGGGGATGACCAGCGCCTCGAGCCCGAACGCCTCGCGCACGACCTCCGCCGTGACGACCGATGCGGGATCCCCCTCGGCGACGATGCGCCCGCCCGCCATCACCACGATGTGGTCGGCATAGCGGGCCGCGAGGTTGAGGTCGTGCAGCACCATGACGACGGTGGTGCCGCGCTCCCGGTTGAGCTCGTGCAGCAGGTCGAGCACCTCGATCTGGTGCGTGACGTCGAGGAAGGTGGTGGGCTCGTCGAGCAGCAGCACCTCGGTCTGCTGGGCGAGGGCCATGGCGATCCACACCCGCTGCCGCTGGCCGCCGGAGAGCTCCTCCACCCGGCGCGCGGCCAGATCGAGCGTGTCGGTGGCCCGCAGCGCTTCGGTCACGGCGGCATCGTCGGCGGCGGTCCACTGCCGGAAGAGGCCCTGGCGCGGGAAACGCCCCCGGCCCACGAGATCGGCCACCGCGATGCCCTCGGGCGCGACGGGCTGCTGCGGCAGCAGCCCGAGCACCGTCGCGAGGCGGCGGCTCGGATAGCGGTGCACGTCGGTGCCGTCGAGGGTCACCACCCCGGCCTCCGGACGCAGCAGCCGGGCGAACGACCGAAGCAAGGTGGACTTGCCGCACGCGTTCGGGCCCACGATCACCGTGATGCGCCCGTCGGGCACCACGAGGTCGAGATCGTCGACGACTCGGTGTCCGTCGTAGCCCAGGGCGAGGCCTGCGGCCTTGAGTTCATGGGGGTTCATGCGATTCCTCTCGTGCGCCCGGCCCGGGCCACGAGCCCGAGCAGCACCGGAGCGCCGATGACGCTGGTGACGATGCCCACCGGCACCTGGAGCCCCGGCACGGCGTGCTGGGCGATCACGTCGGCGCCCGCCACGACCACGGCGCCCACGAGCGCGCTCACGGCGAGCGCGGGGCCCGTGCCCCCGAGCAGCCTTCGGGCGATCGGGGCGGAGACGAAGGCGACGAAGGCGATCGGGCCCGCGGCCGCCGTGCCGAGCGCCGCGAAGCCGACCGCGACGAGCAGCAACAAGATGCGCGCCCGCGGCGCCCGCACGCCGAGACCGGTGGCCGCCTCGTCGCCGAGCTGCAGCATCCGGAGCCGGGGGGCGAGGGCGATCAGGGCGGCGAGCAGCACCGCTCCGCCCACAGCCGTGACCACGAGTTCCTGGGGCTGCACCGTGCCGATGCTGCCGACGAGCCAGACCAGCGCCGACTGGGCGTCGCGCACGTCGGCCCGGGTGAGCAGGAAACCGATCAGGGCCTGCGCGAGGAACGCGAGGGCGATGCCGATGATGACGAAGCGCGTTCCGGCCGCCGCGCCGGAGCGGCCGGCGAGCAGCAGGATGAGCACCGCCACGGCGACGGCCCCGCCGAAGGCCGCGAGCGAGAGTGCGAGCCCGCTCCACCCGGCGAGCAGCACGGCGGCGACGGCGGCGGCGCTCGCGCCCTGCGAGACGCCGATGATGTCGGGGCTCGCGAGCGGGTTGCCGAGAAGACTCTGGAACACGGCTCCGGCGAGCCCGAAGAGCGCGCCGACCAGGAGCCCGAGCGTGAGACGCGGCAGCCGCAGGCCGAGCACGACGAAACGGTCGCCGCCGCTACCCTGGCCGAGCAGGGCCGCGACGACGTCACCCGGGGAGATCACGCGGTCGCCGAGCATCAGGGCGAGCACCGCGATCGTCGCGAGGAGCAGCACGAGCACGCCCGCGACGAGGCCGAGACGACGCCGGCCACGACGGCGCACGGCCGCGACGACGAGGGAGCTCATCGCACCACCGCCCGGTCGCGGCGCACCAGCACGATCAGCACCGGGGCGCCGATGACCGCCACCACGATGCCCGCCTCGAGCTCGGCCGGCTGGGCGACGAGGCGACCGAGCGTGTCGGCGAGCACCAGCAGGGCGGCACCGAGCGGAACGGAGTAGGCGAGGATCCAGCGGTAGTCGGCGCCGACGAACCGTCGCGCGAGGTGCGGCACCACGAGCCCCACGAACACGAGCGGCCCGGCGAGGGCGGTGGCGGAGCCGCAGAGCAGGATGATGGCGACGCCGGCCACGACGCGCGTGAGACCGACCCGCTGCCCGAGGCCCCGGGCCACGTCGTCGCCGAGGGCGAGCCCGTTGAGGCTGCGGCCGAGCAGCAGCGCCGCCGCCGCCCCGACGAGCAGGAAGGGTGCGAGGGTGCCCACGAGCCCGACATCGCGAGCCACGAGCGAGCCCACCGACCAGAAGCGGTACTGCCCGAGCGTGTCGAGGCTCCGCAGGAGCACGAGGGTGATCGCCGAGGTCAGCACGGCGGTGACCGCGGCGCCGGCCAGCGTGAGCCCGAGCGGGCTCGGCCCCGACCGGCCGGAGGCCACGAGGTACACCACCACGGCCGCGACCGCGGCCCCGAGGAACGCGAACCAGACGTAGCCGGAGGGCGCGCTCACCCCGAACACCGAGATGGCCACGACCACGGCGAGGGATGCCCCGGCGTTCACCCCGAGGAGGCCCGGGTCGGCCAGGGGGTTGCGCGTGAGACCCTGCATGAGCGCGCCCGCGAGGCCGAGGGCGGCGCCCGCCACGAGGCCGATCACGGTGCGCGGGACCCGCAGGTCGAGCACGACCATCTGCTCGACCTGGTCGCCCGCCCGGCCGGTGAGCGCATCCAGCACCGCCGAGAGCTCGATCGAGCGGGACCCGAGGAAGAGGCTCGCGAACACCGCGAGCGCCACCACGACGAGCAGCACCACGAGGCCCACCACGCGCGCGGCGCGGCGGCGGCCGAGCACGGCGGGCACCGCCGGGGCGGCGACCCGCGTCACTGAGCTTCGGCCTTGCCGAGCCTCCAGTAGCCCATGAACGCCACGCGCCGGCGGTCCACGCCGACCTCGCTCACGAGAAGGCGCCGCAGGCCCTTGATCACCGCGGACTCCCCCGCCAGCCAGGCGTAGAAGCGGTGTTCGCCGAGGCCGGCGGCGTCGGCGGGAGGCTCGCCCGGCGAATCCCAGAGCATCTCCACGTCGACGTCGATCTCGGCGAGCTCCTCGGGGGCGCTCAATGCCGGAGCGAGGGTGTCTCGATGCTCACCCACCCATGCGCGCACGGCGGCATCGAGAGCCGTGTGGCCCGCGTCGCGGCAGAGCCAGGTGACGGATGCCTCGGCCCGGCAGTCGAGCTCGACGGCGTCGGCGGCGTGCGGCACCTCGATGAAGGCGTGCGCGCGGGTGCCCGTGGGGAGCGACTCGAGGATGCTGCAGATCGCTGGCGCCGCCGTCTCGTCGCCGGCGAGCAGGTAGTCCACCGCGTCGCCGGGGTGCCAGTCGAGGCCGATCCGGTAGTCGACGCTCGCGTCGTCGGGTCCCACGATGACGAGCGGGTCGCCCGGCGCGACGGCCTCGAGCCAGAGCGCGGCGGGGCCGGGGGCTCCACCCTCGTGGCCGTGCACGACGAAGTCGACGTCGAGCTCCTTCTCGGCCGGACGCACCGCGCGCACGGTGTAGGTGCGGAAGGGGTTGCGCTCACTGTCGGGCAGCTCACGCCAGCGCTGGTACCAGGTGCCCTGCGCAATCGTGTCGGGGTCGTCCCAGCCGCAGTCGCCGAGTCGTCCGTCGGCGTGCGGGAACACGATCTTGACGCGCTGGTCGAGACCGGCGGTGCCGAAGCCGTCGAAGTCCGGGCCGGTGAACGTCACCCGGCGGAAGCCGGGGCTGAGCTCCGCGATGCGGGCGACGGCGGCCCGGAACGGGCGGTACGCCGGCCGCGCGTCGCGGGCCTTCTCCGACGCGGACGACGACGAGGAGTAGGTAAGCATTACCTAAGTATGTCAGCCGTGCTCCGCATCCGCGAGGCGCAGCCCGCACCGGCGCCCGCGAACGAGCGAGGGCCCCGGTCTCACGACCAGGGCCCTCGGGCACGACGAGCGGAGGATCAGGCCTCGCTCATCGCCAGCTTCTCCGCCTGGCCGCGCGCGGCGAGCGCGGCGGCACGGGCGGCGATGCGGCGGGCCTGCTCGGCCTGACCGGCGTCGAGCACGTCCTGCGGCACGTCGACGCTCTCGGTGTGGTTCACGCCGTGGTACTTCTCGATGTAGGCGTCGAGCTCGGGGCCCGACTCCCACGAGGTGATGAGGCAGTAGCGCGGCTCGGTGCCGTAGTGGGCGGCCGCGTGCCAGAGGCGCTGGGTGTCGATCACGAGCTGGGCGCCGGCCGGGAGGGCGATGCGCACCTCGCCGCTCGGGTCGGTGCGGTTCTCGCGCAGCACGAAGTAGCTGTCGGTGTCGTCGGTGAGGTTGAAGAAGCCGCGCACGACCCAGCCGGTGCCGTCGGGGTTCAGGCGGTTGTTGTCGTCCTGGTGCAGGTTGTAGAGGCAGTCGGCGTAGGTGTTGGGCTGCAGCTCGATCACGCGGCAGCGGCCGACGTTGGCGCCGGGCTCCTGGGCGCGGGCGGTGAGGGTGGGGGCGATCGCGTTCTGCGAGGGGATCCAGACGCCGTCCTTGTCGGTGCGCGGCGGCTTGTGGTTCCAGAACCCGTTGCACTCGATCTCGCCGAAGGCGCTGGCGAGCGGTGCGAAGCGGGTGTCACCCGACGACTTCCAGTCGTTGTACTCGAGGTCGAGCCATTCCTTGGGATCGATCTCTGTGTTGTAGCGGTCGAGAACCACGTAGCCGGTCTCTTCGAGAGCGGCGGACTTGATGTAACCCATGATGTGAATCATGCCCTTTCGTCGTGGGCCAGCACGTTTTAACAGGCCCGAACTTAGGCAAGCCTACATTCCGGCCCCTGAGAAGGGACTTTGGTCATGCGGAGGGTCCGGATGCCCCGGGGCGCGCGCATCCGCTTCTATTAGACTCGACGGCTGCACCTGCCGCGCGACCGAGAGGCGAACAGAGAACCATGGTCACAGCCACGAACGTCGAGGCCACCGCAGTCAACACCATCGCCTGGCTCTCCGAGGCCTCGACCTCGATCGTGGTTCCGGTCTACCAGCGCCAGTACCGCTGGGACATCGGCGGCTGCGAGCAGCTGCTGGGCGACATCCGCGCCGTCTCCGGGTCGGGCGAGCGGCACCGGCACTTCATCGGCTCCATCCTCTCCACGAGCGGCGACGACGGCACCGGCGAACTCGTGCTCATCGACGGCCAGCAGCGCATCACCACCCTGATGCTGCTGGTCGCGGCCCTGCACCACAGCGTGCGCGAGACCGATCCGCTGCTCGCCGCCGAGCTCGAGCAGGTGCTCGTGCGCGCCGACGACCCCTCCCGCACGAAGCTGCGGCCGCACCGCGGCTGGGCCGAGATCTTCGAGAGCGTCGTGCTCGACCGCCGGAGCGACGGGGATGCGCTGCGTGACTCCCGTTTCGACGACAACTACGCCTTCTTCCGCAGCCAGGTGCACGCCGACGAGGCGCCGCGCATCTGGAGCGGCCTGCAGAAGCTCGAGCACGTGGCCATCACCCTGGGGGCGGAGGCGAACGCGCAGCAGATCTTCGAGAGCCTGAACTCCACGGGCGAGCCGCTGCGCGACCACGAACTCATCCACAACTACGTGCTGATGGGCCTCTCGCACACCGAGCAGAGCGAGATCGAAGACGAGTACTGGCTGCCGATCGAGCGCAACACCGGCGAGTCGATCGGCAGCTTCTGGCGGCACTACCTCGTGATGACCACGGGCCGCGAGGTGGTGGTGGCCGGAGAACGCGGCGTCTACGACGCCTTCCGGCACGAGTTCCCGCGGCTCGACCTGCAGTCCCTGCGCGAGCACGCCGCCGAGTGGCGGGACTACTCCGCCGTCTACCGCACCCTCCTCGAGCCGCACCGGGCACCGGATGCCGAGGTCGGCCGCCACCTCGCCCACCTCAACACCTTCGGGCGCGGGATGTACCCACTCGCGATGCGCGCCTACGGCGACTTCGCGCGGGGCACGACCGACGCCGCGGCCCTCGTCGCCACGCTCGAAGACATCCAATCGCTGCTGCTGCGCCGCACGGTGGTCGGCATCACGACCGATCGCATGGTGGCCCGGCTGTGCCGCGCCCGCGAGGACGGGCCGGATGCGCTGGTGCGGGCGATCGCCCGCATCACGCCCTCCGACGAGCGGGTGCGCGTGGCCCTGAAGTACAGCGAGCTGCCGCACGCGGCCTACGTGCTGGGCCGCATCGCCGGGGTCGACTCGGCCGCGGGGCTCGACCTGGAGCACGTCTTCCCGCTCACCCCGGGCGACGACTGGACGGGCGACGGCGAGCGCGTCTGGGCCGACTACAGCGACGACGAGCAGAACAGCCACCGCGCCCTCGCGCAGACGCTCGGCAACCTGGCCCTGCTCGAGCAGCCGCTCGCGGAGCGCGCCTTCGACCGCTCCTTCCCCGAGAAGCGGGCCGTCTACGCGCAGAGCGAGGTCTCGATCAGCCGTGCCCTCGCCGAGCTCCCCGCCTGGGGCACGGCGGCGATCGCGGAGCGCACCGTGCAGCTCACCGAGCTCTTCCTCGGCGTCTGGGTTCGGCCCGGCTCCGCGGGAATCGACGACGACGACCTCACGCCCATCCTCGACGCCACCCGCCGGCGCGGCTGGCCACGCGGCTGGGAGCGCGAGTTCGACTACGTGGAGTACCGCGGCGAGCACTGGGAGGTCTACGACGTCAAGTACCTCTTCAACCGCGTGTTCAAACGTCTGTGGGCCGACTCGCGCGAGGCCGTGGTGCGGTTCAGCGCGGGCCGCGGCGGGCCGATCTACGAGACGCAGGCCTGGAACGGGCACTGGGACGTGCTCGACGAGAACACCCACCTCTACATGGGCTGGGACTCGAAGTACATGCTCACCGCGGTGCAGGGCGTGCTCGACGAGGCCGGGCTCGCCGCAGAGGTCTTCGTGAAGTACTCCTACTTCGGCGCGGTGATGTAGCGGCGCACGTTGCGCCGTGTGACATCGCCGCTGCGAACCGGTCGACGACCGAGCCGTACGATCGGAGGATGAGCGATTCGACGGCACCCCTGGTGCACATCCTGCATGAGAACGCCGAGTGGATCCCGCCGCTCGCCGCCGCCCTCGACGCGGCCGGGGTGCCCTTCGCCGAGTGGCCGCTCACCACCGGCTCGATCGACATCTCCGCCGAGCCGCCGCAGGGCGTGTTCTGGTCGCGCCTCAGCGCCTCCTCGCACACCCGCGACCACGAGCACGCCAAGGACTACTCGCGCGCGGTGCTGCGCTGGCTCGAGTCGTGGGGTCGCCGGGTCGTCAACGGCAGCCGGGTGGTGGAGCTCGAGGTCAGCAAGGCGGCGCAGTACGCGGCTCTGCGCGCGGCCGGCTTCGACGTGCCGCACACCATCGTGGTGTTCGGCACCGACGACCTCAAGCGCCGGGCGCGCGAGCTGCCGACGCCGTTCATCACCAAGCACAACCAGGGCGGCAAGGGCCTCGGCGTGCGCCGCTTCGACGATCTCGCGGAGTTCGACCGCTACGTCGACGGGCCCGAGTTCGAGCATCCCGTCGACGGCATCACTCTGCTGCAGGAGTACATCACCACCGCGTCGCCGTTCATCACGCGGGCCGAGTTCGTGGGCGGCCGGTTCGTCTACGCCGTGCGGGTCGACACCTCGGCGGGCTCGTTCGAGCTCTGCCCGGCCGAGGCCTGCGCGGTGCCGGAGCCGAGCGGCTTCGCGCCGGCGGCGTGCGACGTGCCCGCGACGGCGACGGCGACGGCGACGGCGAGCAGCCTGTTCAGCGAGCGCCACGACATCGACGCGACGCATCCGCTCATCGCGCAGCTCGAGGCGTTCCTCGGCGAGCAGGGCGTGGAGATCGCGGGCGTGGAGTTCTTCGAGACGGCCGACGGCCGGCTCCTCCCCTACGACATCAACACCAACACGAACTACAGCCCCGACGTCGAGGCGGTCTCGGCGCGCTCGGCGGCGGCCGCGGTCGCCCGCTTCCTCGGCGCGGAGCTCGCCCAGCGGTACGAGGCGGTCAGCGCGTGAGATTCGGCTACTGGACCCCCGTCTTCGGTGGCTGGCTGCGCAACGTCGACGACGAGAACACCCCGTTGAGCTTCGCGCACCTCGCCGAGATCGCCCGCACGGCCGAGGAGGTGGGCTTCGACGTGACGCTCATCCCCGAGCTCAACCTCAACGACATCCGCGGCTACGACGGGCCGACGCTGGATGCCTGGGCCACCACTGCGGGCATCGCGGCGGTGACGACCTCGATCGAGATCATGGTCGCGCTGCGGCCCAGCTACCACCCGCCGGCGCTCGCGGCGAAGCAGGCGGCCACCATCCAGGAGATCGCCGGCGGCCGCTTCACCCTCAACGTGGTGTCGGCCTGGTGGGCCGAGGAGGCCCGACAGTACGGGGTGGAGTTCCGGGCCCACGACGACCGCTACGCGCTCACGAGCGAGTACGTCGAGGTGCTGCGCGGGCTCTGGACGGAGACGCCCTACAGCCACGCGGGGCCGAACTACACCCTCGAGGGCACCTACCTCGAGCCCAAGCCCTCCGTGCATCCGCTCGTCTACGCCGGCGGCGAGAGCGAGGCCGGCCGCGCCGCCATCTCGGGCTTCGCCGATGCCTACCTGACCCACGGCGGCACGGTGGAGGAGCTCGACGCGAAGATCTCCGACATGCGCGGCCGCCGTGCGGCTCTGGGCCGCGAGCCCTTCGAGCACTTCGGCATGGCGGCCTACGCCATCGTGCGCGACACCGAGGAGGAGGCGCAGGCCGAGCTCGACCGCATCACGGACGTGCGCGAGGGCGCCGCCTACACCTCTTATCAGGAGTTCGTGTCGAAGTCGCAGCTCGACACGAAGGTCGACCTCAAGGACTACTCGGTGTCGAACCGGGGCCTCCGCCCCGGCTTCGTGGGCACCCCGGAGCAGGTGGCGGCGAAGATCCTCGAGTTCGAGGCCGTGGGCGTCGACACGCTGCTGCTGCAGTTCTCGCCGGCCCTCGAGGAGATGCGCCGCTTCGCCGAGCAGGTCATCCCGCTCGTGAAGGCCGGCTCCCTCCGCTCGGCTCCGTAGGACGTCTGCCGCACGAAGTCACGTCATTTGTCGCTACCGCGACGCGCCGGGATGCGTCAGGCTCACGAGCGACGCACGGTCACGGAGACCGGCCGTGTGGCGACGGATTCCGGAGCGGAGCGAGGCGAGACCGATGCAGCGACCACCCGCGATCCGCCTCCTCGACATCGTCGCGGTGTTCGCCGGAGGGGCGCTCGGCACGAGCCTGCGGTACGGCCTGACCCTGCTGCTGCCCACCGAGGGCGCGTTGCCGGTCACCTTCGCGATCAACGTCACCGGCGCCTTCGCGCTCGGCGCGCTGAACGAGTGGGTGCGCGGCCCTGCCGACCGGTGGCGCGCACGGAGCATCTCGACGTTCTTCGGCACCGGCGTGCTCGGCGGCTACACCACCTACGGCATGTTCGCCGTCGACGCCGACGGTCTGCTCGACACCTCGCGCGTCGGCGACAGCATCCTCTACGGCCTGGCGACCGTGGTGCTGGGGGTGGCGGCGGCCTACGGCGGCACGCGCGCCGCTGGCGCACTGCGGCGAGGGCGATCGGACGAACGGCGGAAACAGGAGCGGCCCGCGGCACGAGAGAGGTCGCCACGATGACGGCCGCCGCCGCGTTCCTCGCCGTGGCGCTCGCCGGCGGCGCCGGTGCCGTCTGCCGCCTGCTGCTCGGCGCGGGCACCAAAGCCCTGTTCCCGGGCTGGTACCCGGTGGGCACCCTGATCATCAATGTCTCGGGCTCGCTCCTGCTCGGCTTCGCCACCGGTCTGGCCCTCGCGCACGTGCTGCCCGCGGAGTGGCGGGCGGTGGTCGGCACCGGGTTCCTCGGCGGGTACACGACGTTCAGCACGGCGAGCGCCGACGTGGTGCAGCTCGCCCGCGACGGCCACCGTCTCGCGGCCGCCTTCCATGGGCTCGGCATGTTCGTGGCGGCGGTCGCGGCGGCCGGCACCGGGATGTGGCTCGCTTCGTGACTCCGGCATCCGGTTGATCGGCACGCCGTCGTCGCCCGCGCGTTCGGCGGACCCCTAGCGCGGCTCCCAGGGCAGCGGGCCGCTGGCCACGGGCGAGATCGGCACCACCACCACCGGGCGGTGCTGCCGATGCGCGAGATGCACCGCGACCGAGCCGTTGAAGAACTCGCCGAGGGCTCCGCGCATGGTGCCCTCGCGGGTGCCCACCACGATCATCTCGGCGTCGACCTGGTCGGCGAGCGACGCGAGAGCGAGCGCCGGGTCGCCGGCGAGCACGAAGGCCTCCCAGGGAACGGCGCCGTCGAGCACGCGGTCGAGCTGGGCGGCGAGCTCCGGGGCGATCACCGCGGGCTCGTCATCGGCCAGGTCGGGGTCGATCGGCGCCGAGTGCAGCGCCCGCCCCGCACCCGTGCCCTCGCCGCGCTCGACGTAGCGGCTGGTGTCCACGAAGCCGCACACGAGGGCCGCGTCGAAGCGGCGCGCGAAGTGCGAGGCCGCACGCAGAACGGCGTCGGGCATCCCGGGGATGACGCCCACCACGATCCGGGCCATCTCTGCCTCCTCCCGGGCACGACGAGGTGCCGGTGACAGCAGGGTACGCCTGCTCGGGCGCGGATGCTGCGGGGAGTTCGGCGGCTCACATCTGCCGCTCAGATCAGCGCGATCAGCGCAGGATGCCCCGCCGCCGCGCCGTCGACACGGCCGCCGTGCGCGAGGTGGCGTCGAGCTTCGAGAAGATGTGCGCGAGGTGCGACTTCACCGTCGTCTCGCCCACGAACAGGGCCGCGGCGATCTCGGCGTTGGAGCGACCGGCCGCCACCAGCTCGAGCACCTCGAGCTCGCGGGAGCTGAGGCTCGCGTGCGGGGCGCGCATCCGGTCGAGCAGCCGCGAGGCGATCACGGGCGCCAAGGCGCTCTCGCCCGCCGCGGCCGCGCGCACGGCGGCCACGAGCTCGTGCGGCGGGGCGTCCTTCAGCAGGTAGCCGCTCGCGCCCGCCTCGACGGCGGCGAGGATGTCGGCATCCGAGTCGTAGTTGGTGAGCACCAGCACGTACGGCGGGGCCTCGAGCGAACGGATGCGCCGGGTCGCGTCGGCCCCGGTGGCGTTGCCGGCCGCCCCGAACTGCAGGTCCATCAGCACCACGTCGGGGTTCAGCCGCTCGGCGGCCTCGACGGCCGCGTCGGCGTCGGAGGCCTCGCCCACGATCTCGAAGTCGTCTTCCGAACCCAGCAGCGCCACCAGGCCGGTGCGCACGATCGGGTGGTCGTCGGCGATCAGCAGGTGGATCACGAGGCCGCCAATGGGGAGATCGTGACCGCGAGCCTCGTGCCGCGGCCCGGTGCGGCGTCGATGTCGAGCGATCCGCCGAGCTGCTGCACCCGTTCCCGGGTCGCCTGGAGCCCGAAGGAGTCGGAGGAGCCGGCCGGCGCATCCGCCGCCGCAGCGGGGTCGAAGCCGACGCCGTCGTCGGTCACCGTGAAGCTCAGCCCGTCGGCGTCGGCGAGCAGCGCGATCGTGGCCGTCGTGGCGTGGGCGTGCTGGATGACGTTCGCGATCGCCCCCTGCGCGATGCGCAGCAGGGCGGTCTGCAGGTGCATCGGCAGCGCCACCGTGTCGGAGACCTGCACCCGCACCTCGAGCCCCTGCGCCGCCCACTGCGACTCCGCGAGCCGGCGCAGCGCCCCGCCGAGCCCCTGCTCGTCGAGCTCGGGTGGGGTGAGCTCCCGGATGAAGCGGCGCGCGTCGACGAGGTTCGCCGCGGCCGTCTCCCGCGCGAGCCGGATGTACTCGGCGCCCGGTCGGCCGGGGTCGGCCCGCTCGGCCGCGTGCAGCAGCATCTGGATGCTCGACAGCCCCTGCGCGACGGTGTCGTGGATCTCCCGCGCAAGCCGGGCCCGCTCGGCGAGCACGCCCGACTCGTGCTCGGTCGCCGCGAGCTGCCCGCGGGTGGCGAGCAGCTCCCGCATCAACGCTTCGCGCTGCTCGGCCTCCCGGGCGAGGGCCTGGTAGCCGAGCCCGATCAGGAGGGCCACGCCCGCGCCCACCAGGGGGCCGACCACTCCCCCGACGGTGAATTCGCCGTGCAGGCCCAGCACCACGATCACCACGAGGGTCGAGGCGACGATCGCCGCCGAACCCCACCGCCGCCCGAGCAGGTGCAGCTGCAGGAAGAACAGCGGGAAGACGAGGTAGGCGGCGTCGGGGGTCACCCAGAGCAGCAGCACCCACTCGAGCGTGAGCACGGCCAGCCAGACGAGCGCCGGCATCCGGCCCAGGCCCGGGCGGCGGCCCCGCCCGGAGCGCGCGAGAACCGCGCCGAGACCGTAGGTGACGAGCACGATCGCCGCCAGCGCGATGACGAGCGGCCCGCTCGGCGCCGGCACCAGCACGGCCCGGATGACCACCAGCAGCGTCAGCGCGATGAAGAGCAGGTGCAACCCGGTCCGCAGCCCCACGAAGACCGGGGTGAGAGCGGAGTGGGCCATGGCATGGACTTTACGCGCCCGCCGCGCGCGGGTCATCGTCCGAAAGGACGAACCTCGGCTCCTGCCTCCGGTCGCCGGATCGTGTTCCGGCGGCGGATGTCCGGAGCGCCCCGGAACGGAACAGTGGAAGAGTCACCGAGAACCCGGTGGCCGAAAGGAACACCATGTTCGTCGCCCTCCGCGACCTCCGCTTCGCCCGCGGCCGCTTCGCCCTGATCGGCGCCGTCGTCGCGCTCATCACCGTGCTCGTCGGTTTTCTCAGCGGCCTCACCGGCGGGCTCGCCGTGCAGAACATCTCGGCCGTGCTGGCGATCCCGGCCGACCGCCTGGTCTTCTCCGCGCCCGCGGCCGGCGGCTCGGAGGTGACCTTCGCCGACTCGGCCGTCTCCGGGCAGCAGGCCGCGCAGTGGGCGGCCACACCCGGCGTCACCTCCGTCTCGCCGCTCGGCATCACGCAGACCCGTGCCGAGGCCGGCGAGCTGCGCACCGCGGTCGCCGTGCTCGGGGCGCCTCCGGGATTCGCCGGCGCTCCGAGCGGCGACGGCCTCCTCGACCTCTCGGCACCCGCGGCCAAGGCGCTCGGCGCCGCCGTCGGAGACCGGATCTCGGTGGCCGGCACCGACTACACGGTCGAGTCGATCGGCGGCGACAGCTGGTACAGCCACACGCCGGTCGTGACCATGACCCTGCACGACTGGCAGGCGTCATCCGGAGCCGGCGGCAACGCCGTCACCTCCTCGACCGTGCTCGCCGTCAGCGGCCAGCCCGACTGGAACGCCGCGGATGCCGCCATCGGCACCAGCTCGCAGACCGTCCTCGGCTCCCTCACGGCGCTCAGCGCCTTCCGCTCCGAGATCGGCTCGCTGCTGCTCATCGTGGTGCTGCTGTTCGGCATCTCGGGGCTCGTGATCGGCGCCTTCTTCACGGTGTGGACGATGCAGCGGCGCGGCGACATCGCCGTGCTCAAGGCGCTCGGGGCGAGCACCGCGTCACTCGTGCGCGACGCCCTCGGCCAGGCGCTGCTCGTTCTCGTGCTCGGCATCGGCATCGGCCTGCTGCTCGTCACCGTCTTCGGTGCCCTCGCCGGCACGGCGCTCCCCTTCCTGCTCAGCCCGCTCACCACCGTGGTGCCCGGCCTGCTGATGGTGGTGCTCGGTCTCGCCGGCGCCGCCTTCGCCCTCCGTTCCGTCACCTCCGCCGACCCCCTCACCGCCCTCGGGAGCAACCGATGATCCGCCTCGACACCGTCACCCTCACCTTCCCCGACGGGGATTCCCGCATCACCGCGCTCGACCGGGTGTCGCTGGCGGCGCATCCGGGAACCGTCACCGGCATCACCGGGCCCAGCGGCTCGGGCAAATCGAGCCTGCTCGCTGTGGCCGCCACGCTCATCCGGCCCGATTCGGGCGTGGTGTCGATCGACGGCGTGGATGCGACGGCCCTCGACGCCGGCGAGGCCACCGAGCTGCGGCGGCGCGCGATCGGCATCGTGTTCCAGCAGTCGAACCTCATCCCCTCACTCACCGCCGTCGAGCAGCTCGCCGTGATGAACGAGCTCGGCGAGCGGCACAGCCGTCGCCGCCGGGCCGCGGTTGCGGCGCGGGCGGGCGAGCTGCTCGAGGCGGTGGGACTGGGCGCGCAGCGCGACAAGCGGCCGCATCAGCTCTCGGGCGGTCAGCGGCAGCGCGTGAACATCGCGCGGGCGCTGATGAACGAGCCGACGGTGCTGCTGGTGGACGAGCCGACGAGCGCGCTCGATCAGGAGCGCGGCGCCGCCATCATCGAGCTCATCCTCGAGCTCACCGAACAGCTCGGTACGGCGACCCTGCTCGTGACGCACGACACCGCGCACCTGCCCCGGATGCACGGCGTGGTGCACCTCGTCGACGGCGCGCTCACGGGCGCGCCCGTGGCGGTGTCCTGACCGGACGGGCAGACAGGCTCAGGTATCCAGCTCAGAGATCATCGGGCGGCCCACTGATGAAGAGCGCGAGCGCGCCGAGGAAGAGCAGGATCACGCACAGCGCCAGGAAGGCGAATGACAAGATGCCGAGCCACCAGTTCAAACCGAAGCACAGCAGCGCGCATGCTCCGGCCGCGATGAGGAGTGCTGCGCCGAGACGACCGAAGAGCGTCCTGCGTCTTCGCGTGCCCCTGGAGCTGGCTACTCGGCGCGATGAGGTCACCTGAAGACTGGCCGTTCGCGGCGCGTTTCCCGCAGCGCGGAATCGCGTGTGTCGGTTCGTTTCATCGACATCCCCTCGCCTCACACCGCTGAGAGGCCCCGAAGCCCGAGAACTCGTCGTACCACGCGCGTGGTGGCCTCCGGCTCAACCCGAATGAGCGGTCGCCACCACGCGCTGGCCCTATGAACGCTAACGAAAAACCGATGAGACTCCCACTCCCATGATCAGCCCGGGCACCCGGCTCAGGGCGTGGTCGCGTCGCGCGGCGAGGGGGCGCCGGTGCCCGCATCCTCGGTCGCGTAGCGGCGCAGCTCGAGGTACTCGCGCCAGACGAGCACGATGATGGCCGCGTCGATGACCGTGAAGACGGCGTTGCCGATCGAGGGCCCCGTGGCGAGCGCGTAGACCTGGTAGGCGAGAAAGAGGGTGAGCACCGCGAGCGCCCACGGATACACCCGGTGCCACTTGCGCAGCAGGCAATAGACCAGCACCAGCTTCACCACTCCGTGCACCACGAGGAACGCGATGAGGAAGGCGCTCGACCCGTGGCCGGCCAGCCCGTCGTCGACGCGCGCGAGGTTGCTGGCGATGAGGTGGTCGAACCTCGCGGTGCCCTCCTGCGCCTCGGCCACGAGGCCGGAGAGGGCCGAGTGGATGAGGCCCGGCGCGAACCACAGCAGCAGTCCGGCGACGAGCTCGACGGCTCCGTCGATGCCCTTCACCACGATGCCGGCCGTGTAGAAGCGGTCGAGCAGGGTGGGCCGGCGGCGGGGCTCCGGATGCGCGGGGCCGCCGCCCGGAGCGGCACCGTCTCCGGCCGCGGCCGCGGCGGTTCCCCGCTCTTCGCTCATGCCGCGCCTCAGACCGGCGCGCTGAACTGCTGCTGGCCGATCACGGCGAGCAGGGCGAGCTTCTCGGCCGCGTCGGAGCGCGGGGCCGCGGTCAGCACCAGCAGCGCCTGCCCCTGGTCTTCGGTGAACAGCGCCTGGCAGTCGAGGTCGATGGCGCCGAGCTCGGGGTGCAGCAGCGTCTTGTGGTCTTCGAAGCGGGTGGCCACATCCTGAAGCCCCCAGATCCCCCGGAACTCGGGACTCCGTCTCTGCAGCTCGCGCACGAGGGCTCCGGCTCGCGAGTCGGGCCCGGCGGCGCCGTAGGCCGCGCGCAGTCCGGCGACCTGGGCCCGGCTGTGGTGGTCACGGTCGGCAGGCGGGTAGATGTCACGGTCGGCGGGGTCGGTGAACCAGCGGTAGACGCTGCTGCGGGCGAATCCGGTATGGCCGGAGTGGTCGCCGAGCAGGGCCGCGGCGAGGCGGTTCTGCTCGAGCGTCTCGCCGAGGCTCGAGAGGATGAGCGCCGGGGTGTCGTCGAGGCGGTCGAGCACGCGCATCAGCTGCGGGGCCACATGGGTGTCGAGCGGGGTGCGCTTCGGGGCGTTGTGTCCGGCGAGGCGGTAGAGGTAGTCGCGCTCGTCGTTCGTGAGGCGGAGGGCGCGGGCGACGGCGGAGAGCATCTGCTCGGAGGGCTGCGGGCTCCGTGACTGCTCGAGCCGCACGTAGTAGTCGGTGGACATGCCCGCGAGCGCGGCCACCTCGTCCCGCCGCAGGCCGTTCACGCGGCGGCGGGGCCCGGCGGAGAGACCCACGTCTTCGGGGCGCAGCCCCTCGCGGCGCGAGCGGAGGAAGGCGGCGAGCGCGGGGCGGTCCATCGCTCCATTATCGGCCTCGAGCCCGACGGGAGGCAGGGAGCGGCAGTCCTCCGATAAGGCCTCCCTCCCCGTGGCGCCCGGGCCGCCGCAGACTCGAGCCATGAACATCACCGGAAAAACCGTCTTCATCCCCGGCGCGACCTCAGGAATCGGTCTCGCCCTCGCCCTCCGACTGAAGGATGCGGGCAACACCGTCATCATCGGCGGCCGCCGCACCGAGGTGCTCGCCTCGCTCGCCGCAGCGCACGGCTTCGCGACCGTCGCCATCGACACCGCCGACCCCGCTTCGGTGCTCGCGGCCCGCGACCGGCTCGTGGCGGAGCATCGCTCGCTCGACGTGCTCATCGCGATGGCCGGCATCATGGCCACCGAGAACGTGCTCGACCCGGCATCCGCGTTCCTCGAGATCGCCGAGCGCGAGGTGAACACCAACATCCTGGGCCCGCTGCGGCTCGTCTCCGCCTTCCTCCCCCAGCTCGCCTCGCAGCCGGATGCCACACTCATGACGGTCTCGTCGGGCCTCGCGCACGTGCCGCTCGCGTTCACGCCGACGTACAACGGGACGAAGGCGTTCATCCACCGCTTCACCGAGAGCATCCGGCTACAGTTGGCCGGCACCTCGGTGACGGTTGTCGAGCTCGTGCCGCCGGCCGTTCAGACCGAGCTCACCCCCGGCCAGTCGATGCGTGAGGGCTACCTCGACCTCGACGCGTTCGCCGACGAGGTGATGGCGCTCTGGGAAGCCTCGCCCGCAGCGCCCGAGATCCTCGTGGAGCGTGTGAAGTTCCTGCGCTTCGCCGAGGTCGAGGGCCGCTTCGACGCGACGGTCGCGGCGCTCAACGCGCACTGACCTCCCCTGCCGGCGAGCGCTGGAGACTTCAGCCTCTCGACCCCGCTGAAATCGCTGGGCGTCTCGACGGCCGTGCGCATCCCTAAGCTGAACGGATGCAGCGGCTCGCCGGCTGGTGGGACCGCCACCAGATCCCCCTCTACCTCGCCGCCCTCGCGATCGGCGGCCTCGCCGGGTCGTTCGCGCCCGCTGCCGCGCCCGCCCTGACGGTCGCCATCAACCCGGTACTGGGGCTGCTGCTGTTCGCCACCTTCCTCGGGGTGCCGGTGATCGAGGTCGCACGCTCCTTCCGTGACATCCGGTTCCTCGGCACCGTGCTCGTGGTCAACTTCGTGGTCGTGCCGGCGGTGGCGCTCGGGCTCTCGCGCTTCGTGGCCGACGATCGCGCACTGCTCGTCGGGCTCCTCCTCGTGCTGCTCGCCCCCTGCGTCGACTACGTGATCGTGTTCACGGGCCTCGCCGGCGGCGCGAAGGCCCGGCTGCTCGCGGCGGTCCCCGTGCTGATGCTGCTGCAGATCGTGCTGCTCCCGGTGTATCTCGTGCTCTTCGCGGGCAGCGAGACGGCCGGGCTGATCGATCTCGCCCCGTTCGTCGAGGCGTTCCTCGTGCTGATCGTGGCACCGCTGGCCGCGGCGGCCCTGGTGCAGGCGATCGCCCGCCGCCATCGGGCCGGCCGGGCGATCGAGTCCGCCGCGGCGAGCGCGATGGTGCCGCTGATGATGCTCACGCTCGCGGTGGTCGTCGCCTCGCAGATCGCCGCGGTCGGCGGCGAGGCCGTGGCCCTGGCCCGCGTGGTGCCGCTCTACGCGGCGTTCCTCGCCGTCATGCTCGGGGTGGGGCTGGCCGCCGGCCGGCTGGTCGGACTGGATGCCGCCGCCACGCGCGCTCTCGTCTTCAGCGGGTCCACCCGCAACTCGCTCGTCGTGCTGCCACTCGCCCTGGCGCTGCCGGCTGCGCTCGACCTCGCGCCGCTCGCCGTGGTGACGCAGACGCTCGTGGAACTCGTCGGCATGGTCGTGTTCGTGCGGCTGGTTCCGCGGTTGACGCGATCACCGGATGCGCGCGACTGAGCCCGATTCAGGCCACCGCGGCGAGGTGCGCGCGGGAGTGGTCGGCCGGCGTGCCCGCCAGCGCCGCGGCGGCGGCGCCCAGCGTGCAAGTGGCGGCGACCACGCCGCCCTCCCCCGCCTCGGTGCCGTCGATGGCGAGGTAGTCGCCGTCGACCCGCAGCACGAAGCCGAGGAAGTCGTCGCCGAGCGTGATGCCGAAGCTGCCGTCGTCGAATCGTTCGACCAGGTAACGCTGACCGCAGGACTGCATCCAGGCTGTTCTCATGATTCGTGACCTTTCTCGAGTCGTTCGGTGACGGTGTTGAGGGTGCGCGCGACGAGTTCGGCGTCGGCGGTGTTCAGGGAGTCCATGACGTCGACCACGATCTGGTGGAAGCTGCGATAGGCGTCTTCGATCTTGGCGGCGGCCGCGGCCGTGGGGCGCAGCAGCTGGGCGCGGCGGTCGTGGGGGTGGGGCACCCGCTCGATGTCGCCGATCTGCTCGAGGCGATCGATGAGGTTGGTGACCGAGGCGTTGGAGATGCCGAGCATCACCACGAGGTCCTTCGGCCCGGTGTCCCGCGCCTCCCGCTGCGCCTGCAGGAGGTAGCGCACGGCGTGGAACTCGTGCGGGCTGAGGCCGCTGGCCTTGCGAACCCGTTCGATCTCGTTGCCCTCGGCCTTGCGGAGCCGGAGCAGGGCCTGCACGGCCTCCGCCGCCGCCTCCGTCGCCGGAGCCGCGGAGTAGAGGTGAACGGCCTCGCGCCGCACCACGTTCTGGGGCATCAGGCCACCGCCACGCGGGCCGGGCCGGAGCTCGCGGCCACCACCAGCCGCTCCGCGAGAGCGCTCTGGGCCCGGGCGAGGTCGATGAAGTCGCCGATGTAGCTGCCGAACTGGTCGCGGGCGTAGACGTGGGTGCCGCTCTGGTCGATGGTGCCGGCGAAGCATCCGTTCTGCGAGCCGACCCAGAACCCGTCTTCCGCCTGACGCCAGCGGATCATGGTGGAGACGTCGTTGGTCGCAGCGGTCATCGGAATCCCCCTCGGTTTCAGCACGGGCCACCGGATGCGGTTGCCATCGCCAAATATGCCAGTCCCTGAAAGATCTGCATAACTAGTGATTCAGGGGTTGACAGTTTCAGGTCGTGAACGGTAGGGCGCTGTAGCCTTGCCGAACGATGACCGCATCCGCCGAAGCGCCCACCCCCGAAGCCGCCGAAGCCCCGGATCCCGCCGAGCTGGCCGACGCCGCCGACGCCGAACGCGGCGCCGATCGGCTCGCCTTCTTCAGCGATGCCGTCTGCGCGATCGCGATCACCCTCGTGGTGCTGCCCCTGATCGACACCGCACGCGATCTCGCGGGCGGCACGGCCGCCTCGTACTTCGCCGACAACGCCGCTGCGCTCCTGGCAGCCGGCGTCAGCTTCATCACCATCGCGCTGTTCTGGCGCGACCATCACCGGCTCTTCACGCACGCCCGCTCGTGGAACGCGGCCGTCGTGAACATCAACCTGCTGTGGCTCGCGGGCGTGTGCTTCATCCCGCTCGCCACGGTCATCGAGGTCGGTGCGGCCGGGGGCGACGCCCTCGCGAGGGCGATCTACGTCGGGTCGATCCTCGTCACGATGATCGTCGCGCGCTTCGAGGAGCGCGCGCTCATCCGCTCCGGCGCGATCGAGCCGCGGCACGTGCCCTCACCGCTGGTGCTCGGTCTGCGCTGGGTCTCGGTGGCCCTCGTGGCCGCGGCGCTGGTGATCGCGATCGCCGTCCCGGGCGTCGGCCTGTGGAGCATGCTGCTCGCCGCGCTCGCGCGCCCGATCAGCGCACTGGTGCGGCGCCGCCGCCACGCCTAGCTGCACCCGGTCACCCACGGCAAGGGCGGCCTCGGGCGGCTCGGCTACTCCGGCCCGCTCCCCATCCGATCCCACGGACCCCACACCGACGCGTTCCAGCTCTTCGAACCGTGGGTCGCCGAGGATCTTCGTGCGACCCCTGGACTCCGCCCACCCGCCTGCATAGCCTGGACCCAGACCTGAGAAGCGAGGTGGTCACGGTGAAGAAGCCGACGGAGACCAGAGTCATCCAATACGACCACGCCGGCGGCGCCGAGGTGTTGCAGACGCTCTCCCGGCCGTTGCCGCCACCCGGCCCGGGCGAAGTGACCGTCGAGGTGATCTCGGCGGGCATCAGCCACATCGACGGCTTCATCCGCTCCGGCCGCGAAGGCGCGTGGGCCTCGGAGCCCTTCCCCCGCGGTACCGGCAGCGACTTCGCCGGAATCGTCGTCGACTCCGACGACCGGCGTTTCCCGCGCGGATCCGAGGTGGTCGGGCACGTGCGCTCGGGTGCCCATGCGACCTACCTCACCGTTCCGGTCGGCGCGCTCGTGCGCAAGCCCAAGGGCGTCACCTGGGAGACGGCGGGCGGGCTCTACCTCGCCGGCGTGACCGCGCTCGACACCCTCGATCAGCTGCACATCGCCTCCGGCGACACCGTCGTCATCTCGGCGGCGGCCGGTGGCGTCGGCAGCATCGAGGCCCAGCTCGCCCGCCACCGCGGGGCGACCGTCATCGGCACCTGCGGCGACCGCAACTTCGACTACCTGCGCCAGCTCGGCATCGTGCCGGTGAAGTACGGTCCCGGCATCGCCGACCGCATCCGGGCCGCGGCCCCACAGGGCGTCACCGCCTTCATCGACAACTTCGGCCAGGACGGGCAGGAGCTCGCGGCCGAGCTCGGGGTGCCGGCATCCCGCTACCGCTCGAGTGCCGACCGGCGCGACCTCGAACTGAAGCTGCTCGAGAACGACCCGGAGACCGTCGCGCACGGCACCCGCCAGCTCGAGGTGCTGCTGGCGCTGGCCGACGAGCACGCCTTCAGCCTGCTGATCTCGGGCTTCTACCCCCTCTCCGACGTAGCCCTGGCCTACGCCGACCTCGACAAGCTGCACTCCCGCGGCAAAGTCGTGCTCGGCACGCACCCGGTCTCGAAGTACCGCTACCTCAAGGCCCGCGACGTGGCTGACGCCCGCGCCTGACGGTGCCGCGCCGCCTCGGGTTTGCGCGCCGCTGTCCGGCTGTCCGGACTGGGAAAGCGCCTAGAAATGGCGTTCCGGCAGGTTCCTGAGTAGGGCCACTCCCGTCGCGCTGTCTCCGACCGTCACGGCGAACTCTCGGCCGTCATCAAGGGTGATCGAGATGCCCTCTCCTGAGCGAAGGACCATTGCCGACCGTGACTCCGATCCAGCAGAAGGCCGCGAGTTCTCCTTGCTCCTCAGCTCCCATACGCTCGGATCATGCGGAGACTCGAGCGGACGGAAGCGTCGAAGGCGCTTTCGTGGATTGAGCCCGACCAGCGCGACGGCGTGACCGGGCTGGATCTGGCCGGGTGGGACGATTCAATCTGGGTGTTGCACGCGATGTATGAGCACACTGGGCTGCCATCAGATCTGACATACGAGCACCTGCGCATTGCGCGCCGGGAAGGGGGGCAACGCGCGTCGGCGCCGATCGGCACCGTCGACCTTGACGACATCGGGATCGACAGCGGGATCACCCTGGGCTTCACAGAGCATCCGGGTGACGGGTGGAGACGACTCACGTGGAGCGACTACTTCTCCAGGTCGGGTTCGACGCCCGGGCAAGGCAGCGAAGTTCCTCCCTGCTTTCGCTGGTTCCCACGCGGTAGCTGGCCCCTGTCGATCCGGCCTCCGGGCGAGGGCTCCTTGGACAGTGAGAGCCTTCGAGTCCTGGTGGAGGCTCTTCGTGAAGAGATGCAAGGACAGCGATGTGCCTTCTACCCCGCAGCACTCACCACCGGCAGCTACGACGATGAGGTCGTTTACGAAGGCGGGCTATCTGAGGTGTTCGACCTGGTCGGCGAGCTGCGGGGATTCACTCCGAGCAATTTCTGGCCGACCGATCGATCTTGGTTCGTTTACACGGACTACGACCTCTTCGGCACTCGAGTCAGTGGTTCTGCGGAGCTCATCGCGGCTCTCGAGGCCCATCCCCAGTTGGAGACCCTCAGGTGGGAGCCGCCGCCGGTCAGCCCGGCGGGATGATCGTACCCTGGTGGAAACGGATGCGCGGGCCCGCGAGCTCCCAGAGCGACGAGTGCCTGCTGTCGTGGTGCGCCCCGTGGACCCGGTAGGTGACGAGGACGAGCTCCGGGCTCAGGCGATCGAACAGCCACTCCGACGTCGCCGGCGCCTCACGCGGGGTCTCATTCCGCAGAGCCGCTACCGTCTCGGCGCGCGTCCAGCGGCGGCCCGAGCGGCCGATCTCGGCGAAGTCGGGGGCGAGCAGGGATTCCACGCGCTCCGTGTCGGCGCGCACCGCCGAGGACAGAAGGGCGAGTTCTGCGGCCTGCACGGCCTCGTACTCCGAGGCATCCGATTCCCCCATGCAGCGACCGTAGCGCGACCGGCCACGATCCACAGCACGCCGCTCCACGGAGGTCGACCGAGCCTCAGTCCATCAGCTCCAAGACCCACACCCCGGCATCCAGCGCCCACTTGTTCGTCAAGGAGGCCAGCTGCGGAACGTCCTGAAGAGCCACGCCGCCCGAGGTCAACACGACGACGACCCCGTCCCGCACGACCTGCACCCCGGTGACGTCCAGTTGCTCGGCCGGGTCGTAGCCGCCCCCGACCTTCAGCGCCCACGCACCCGCGGAGGCGACGCGGGCGTTCTCGACGTTCCATCCGAGCGGCTGCATGCTCTCTTCCGTGTACTCGGGATCGCGCGACACCCCCACCGAGATGCCGCCGTACTCCACGAGGTCGGTGCTCCCGCTGGCGGTCTCCGGGGTGTGCCAGCTGCAGCCGAGGGCGGGCCCGTCGGAGCCTGTCGCCACGCCGTTCTCGCTGCCCTCGAGCTCGACGAGCCCCTGAACGGCGGGGCCGAGAGCCGCCGCGATCTACGTTAGTAGAGGAGTGCGACACGGCACGGGGCCTCGGTCAGGATCGGCGCGCCGCCAAGGCCCGCGCGCGCGGCTCGGGGACGCCGAACATGAGCAGGCCCGTGACCGTCGGCGCTCGGGGAGAACCGGTCGGCCACCATGGCCGGCCCGAGATCCGCGCCGGTCCGACGGGCCTCCGCGGGAGCACAACGGAGACCGCACACGCGCCGGCCGGCCACACCGCGTGGCCGCCGGCGCGCAGTAGCGACTAGACCAGGATCATCCCGCCTTCGATGGCCATGATCTGCCCCGTCACGTAGTCGGAGTCGCTCGACGCCAGGAAGATCGCCGTGGGCGCGATGTCCTCGGGCTGCGCCGGGCGGCCGAGCAGGATGCCCGAGGCCATCGAGTCGAAGCCGGAGTCGCCCTCGCCGATCTTCTCGAGGTCGGCGTCGAGCTTCTTCCAGAGCGGCGTCGCCACCACGCCGGGCGCGAACCCGTTCACGGTGATGCCGTGCTCGGCCAGCGAGCGCGCAGCGGCCTGGGTCAGGGAGATGACCGCGGCCTTCGAGGCGCTGTAGGGCGCGAAGCTCGCAAAACCGGTGCGACCCGCGATCGAGGCGGTGTTGACGATCTTGCCGCCGCCGCCCTGCGCGATGAACTGCTTCGCCGCCTCCTGCGTGCCGATCAGCACGCCGAGCGCGTTGATGCGCATGATGAGCGAGAAGTTGTCCTCGGTGATGTCCAGGAACTTCATCGGCGAGTTCATGCCGGCGTTGTTGAAGTAGCCGTCGAGATGCCCGAAGGTCTCGACGGCCTTCGCGATGCCGGATGCGACGGTGGCGCGATCGGCGACGTCGACCTTCACGGCGAGCGCGGATCCGCCCGTGGCCGCGATCTCGTCGGCGACCGCCTGCGCTGCGTCGAGATTGAGGTCGGCCAGCACGACGTTCGCTCCTTCGGCGGCGAGCCCGCGGCCGATTCCCGCGCCGATGCCCGAGCCTCCGCCCGTGACGATGATGGTCTTTCCGGTGAGACGTGCAGTCATTTCTGCTCCCTTGCAGTCAGGTGATTCGATGGATGTCCGGCGTGAGCACGGATCAGTGGAAGAGCACACCACCGTTGACGTCGATCGACGCCCCCGTGATGTACGACGCGTGCGCCGAGGTGAGGAACTCGACCGCGTCGACGATCGTCGACGCCGGCCCGGCGATGCCGAGCGGGATCTTGGCCCACTCGATGTCCTTCATCTGCTCGAAGGTGATGCCGCGAGATTCGGCCTCCTCGCGCAGTGCCTTGCGGTGCATCTCGGTGTCGATGTTGCCCGGACAGACGACGTTGGCCCGGATGCCGCGCTCCGCGAGCTCGGCGGCGAGCGTCTGCGTGAGGTTGATGACGCCGGCCTTCGACGCGCAGTACGCCGAGAAGAGCGCGTGCCCCGAGCGACCGTACCAGCTGCCGATCGTGACGATCGAGGCTCCGTCGTGGCTCGGCATCAACGGCACGAACGCCCGCGCCATCAGGAACACGCCCCGCAGGTTGATGTTCTGCGTGCGGTCCCACTCGTCGATCGGGAGTTCGATGATCGGCCCCGCCTTCTGCAGCACGCCCGCGATCAGCGCGAGCACGTCGACCTCGCCCGACCACGCGGCGACGGCGTCGCGCGCCGCCTCCACCGACTCCGGCGAGGCCACGTTGCAGGGCACCTCGAGCACATCCGACGACGGGAAATCCGCACGCAGTGCCTGCGCCACCGAGGCCAGCGCGGAGGCGTCGATGTCGAGCAGCGCCACGCGGTCGCCCGCCTCGAGATAGCGGGCGGCCGCCTCGCGGCCCATGCCCCCGCTCGCTCCGGTGATCACGACGGCACGGTTCGATTTCGTGGTCTTCATGGACGAATTTCCTCTCTCAAGAACTACAGGGTGGCGCGGACGGAGCCGCCATCGACGCCGAGGGTGGAGCCCGTGGTGAAGCCCGCGGCATCCGAGCTGAGGAAGAGCACCGCGTTGGCGACCTCCTCGGGGGTTCCCATGCGGCCCATCGGGATGCCGCGGTCGGCGATCAGGGCGTCCACGGCATCCTGGCCGCGCGCGCCGTAGGCCGCCTCGATGTTCTTCAGCCAGCCGGTGTCGGCATCCGTCCAGAACGGCGTCCAGATCGGGCCCGGAGCCACGTTGTTCACCCGCACCCGCGGCGCATAGGCGCGCGCGAGCGACTTCGACACGCTCGCGACCGCCGCCTTCGACGCGGCGTAGTCGACGATCACGTCTTCGGCCTGGCGCGAGAGATCCGAGGTCACGTTCACGACCGCCCCTTTGCCCGCCGCGTACATGCCGGGCACGAGGGCGCGGCAGATGCGCACCATCGAGAAGAAGTTGAGCTCGAAGGTGCGGTGGAAGTCGTCGTCGGTGAGTTCCTCGAACGACGCCAGCCGGCCGGCACCCACGTTGTTGACCAGGATGTCGGGCACTCCGCTGAACACCGTGATCACCTGATCGACGGCCGACCGGATGTCGTCGGCCACGGTCATGTCGGCGTGGACCGCGGTCACCCGATCATGGATGCCGCCCTCCGAGGCGTAGGTCGCGATCAGGTCCTCGCGGATGTCGACGGCCACGACCAGTGCTCCCTCGGCGGCGAACGCCTCGACGACACTGCGCCCGATGCCGGTTGCGCCACCCGTGACGACCACCTTCTTCGCGGTCAGTCCGAGATCCACCAATGTCAGCCTCCTTGTTGACAGGGTCATCTGCCGACGTCGTCGTCGGCACGTTCAACGCCGTTTCGGCGGCATGACCACAATTCAACGTTACTGAACGCTCCGCGATGTGTCCAGCCAGGAATCGACGCGGATCCCGGATTGCGGGAGCCGGGTACGGCGGCCGATTTTGCACAACTTTGCTGGATTGCTGCGGAAAACTATCCGCCAAGTTATCAATTTGTTAGTGTGCAATGGTTGTGCAGTGAGGCTCAAGACACGATAGTGGACCCGACAGTGTGGTTGTACACTGATGCCCAGCGCGGTGACGAGCGAATGAGCCACCACCGATCCCGCCAGGACTGATCACGAAGGAGTGACATGAAACGAACAATCAAGGTCGGCATAGTCGGGGCGGCGGCTCTGAGCCTGATCCTCACCGGCTGCAGCGCCGGCGGCCCGTCGTCGACCTCCGCCGGCGGCGCAACCAAGAGCGCAGTCCCCGCATCGGTCGATCTCAAAGGCGAGACCGTGGTGTCCCTGTTCACCTCGCTGAACAACGACTACTACTCGGGGTGGGACCAGGGCGCACGTCGCGCCGTCGAGGCCTTCAACGGCAAGTACGTCGCACTGACCAACGAAGGCGACCCGGCCACCGAGCTCGCTCAGTTCCAGCAGCAGATCGACGCCGGGGTGAAGATCATCTTCGTCACCGCCCCGGACCCGGCGAACGTGCCCGCCATGGCGAAGCTCGCCCAGGACAACAACGTCTGCTTCGCCAACACCTGGGAGCAGCCCAGCTGGACCTCGCCCTTCGACACCGGCAGCCAGTACGTGCTTTACCAGACCCCTCAGTCGACCCAGGCGGCGTACCTGCTCGCCAAGAAGCTGTTCGACAAGATCGGCGGCAAGGGCAACGTTGTGCACATCACGGGCCACCCGGGTGCGACCCCCGACACCCAGCGCACCGCGGGCTTCAACAAGGCCCTCGCCGAGTACCCCGACATCAAGCTCGTGGCCGAGGAGCCGGGCGAGTGGAACCGCGACGACGCCCGCACCGCGATGGCGGGCATCATCTCGCGTGTCGACAAGATCGACGCCGTGTTCGGCCAGAACGACGACGTCGGAGTCGGCGCCCTCAACGCGCTGACGGAGGCCGGCATCACCGGTGTGCCGATCACCGGCATGGACGGCAACGCCTCGACGGTCGAGCTGATCCAGAACGGCCAGATGTACGCCGTCTACTCCAGCCTTCCCCAGTGGACCGCCGGATTCTCCTTCGTGCAGGCGCTCGACTACTGCAAGGGCGCGAAGGTCGACCCGCTCAACCGCCAGCTCTGGTGGGACGGCATCATCGTCGACGCGAACAACGCGGCCGACTACCTGTCGACCTACGCCGGCGAGTCCGACCCCTACGACTGGGTGAAGATGAGCAAGGTCGCCTACCCGAACGACTGGGACCCGCAGAACGGCGTGCGCCCGCTCAACATGGAGGAGATGTGGTCGTTCGCCGACAAACCCGCCGGGTTCACCTACCCTCCGGAGTACACGGCGGCCCTGCCGAACATGGACGCGGTCACCCAGGAATGGAACGACCACTGGAAGCTGCTGCGTCGCGACTAGCACCCCCGAGGGTCTGGGTGGCTCGGGCCTTTCGCGCCCGAGCCACCCAGACCCCTCTTCGCTCGACTTGATCATCCATCCGAAACCGTACGGAGTCCGAACATGAGTGGCCGAAACAACGTAGTAGTGCGAGGACTCAAGGGGGTGGCGCTCCCGATCGGCGCCATCATCATCCTCCTCATCCTCTTCTCCCTGCTTGCTCCCTCCTTCTTCCAGCCGAACACCGCCGTCACCATCCTGCGCGAGTCGTCGGCCCTGCTCGTGGTGGCGATCGGCATGACCTTCGTCGTGCTGATGGGCAGCATCGACCTTTCGGTCGGCGCCACCGTGACCCTGGCCGGCCTCGTCTCGGCGACCGTGGCGAAAGACGGCTCGTGGATCCTCGCGATCCTGGCCGGGATCGCGGTCGGCGTCATCGTCGGCCTGGCGAACGGCGTCATCTTCGCCTACGCGAAAGTCCCCAGCTTCCTGACCACGCTCGGAATGAGCCTCGTCGTCGGAGGCGTCGGCCTCTGGTTCGTCGGCGGACGACCCGTGCAGGTGTTCAACCTCGACTTCACCAACATCTCGCAGGGCCGCTTCCTGCTCGGCCTGCCGAACATCGCGCTCTGGGCGATCCTGCTCTGGGCGATCATCTCCTACGTGGGCGCCAAGACCCGCTTCGGCCGCTACACCTTCGCCATCGGCGGCGCCGAGGTGGTCTCCGGACTCGCCGGCATCCCCATCCGGCGGATGAAGCTGTGGGTGCTCGTGCTCTCCGGCGTCATGGCCGCCATCGCCGGCGTATTGCTCGCCTCGCGCATCGGGGCGGCGACCCCCGGCATGGGCGACCGCCTGACCCTCGACTCGATCGCCGCCGTGGTGATCGGCGGCACGGCGCTGACCGGTGGCGTCGGTGGCGTGCACCGCACCATCCTCGGTGTTCTCGTGATCACCACGCTCAGCGTGGGGCTCAACACCATGGGCGTGGCCCCGTACCTGCAGGACATCATCCAGGGCGCGGTCGTCATCCTCGCGGTGGCGCTCACGCTCGACCGCTCCAAGCTCACCGTCATCAAGTAGGAGACGAGACGCCATGACCGATGTGATCATCGAGACCCATGCGCCTCTGCTGCAGGCGCGCGACATCGTCAAGAGCTTCGGGCCCGTCAAAGCCGTGCGGTCGATCTCGCTCGACATCCGGGTCGGCGAGGTGCTCGGCCTCGTGGGCGAGAACGGCGCCGGCAAGTCGACCCTGCTCAGCCTGATGAGCGGCACGCTCTCCCCTGACTCGGGAGAGCTCGTCTTCAACGGCAAGCCGACGCAGTTCGACAGCTACCGCGCCGCGACCGAGTCGGGCATCTTCCGCATCTTCCAGCACCAAGCGCTCGTGCCGAACATGTCGGTCGCGGAGAACGTCTACCTCGCGCACGAGAAGGCGTTCACCCGCTTCGGCATCATCAGCCAGCGCAGCATGGTGAAGAAGACGCAGGAGATCTTCGACGAGTTGTCGGTCGAGCTCGATCCGAGCGCCGACCTCGACTCGCTGAAGTTCGCCGAGCGCCAGGTGGTGGAGATCGTGCGCTCGCTCGCGCAGGCGCGCCTGCTCGGCATCACGCATCCGGTGATCCTCCACGACGAGCCGACCAGCGCGCTCTCCCGCGAGCAGATCGAGTTCTTCTTCGACTTCGTTCGGCGGATCAAGCACCAGGCCGCGCAGGTCTTCGTGTCGCACCGGCTCGACGAGATCATCGAGCTGTGCGACCGCATGGTGGTGCTCAAGGACGGCTCGGTCGTCAGCGTGCAGGACGACCCCACCGCGCTGACGGAGAAGGCCATCCACTCGCTCATGGTCGGGCGCGAAGCGGAGCGCCACAGCCGCGCCGCGCGCACGAACGAGGAGACGGAGCCCCGTCTGGAGCTCACCGGCTTCAGCGGCGAGGGCTTCAGCGACATCTCGCTGACGATCCTGCCCGGAGAGGTGCTCGGCGTGGCCGGCGTAGTGGGTTCGGGCAAGTCCGACCTCGGCCGGGCGGTGTTCGAACTCGGCCAGGGCAGCACGGGCAGCCTGAAGGTGAACGGCGTGGTGCCGGCGCGTCAGGGAGCCCGGGCCGGCATCCGCGCGAGCCTCGGTTACGTCTCGAACGAACGCCACCGCGACGGCATCATCGCCGGGATGTCGGTGTCGCACAACATCTCGCTGCCGGAGATCGGCGCCGCGCTGGGCCCGGTCATCGTGAGCGGCAGCCGGGAGACCACGAACGCGGACACGGCGATCAAGGACCTGAACATCAAGGCTCCGGGGCCGGACACCCTCGTCGGCAACCTGAGCGGCGGCAACCAGCAGAAGGTGCTGCTGGCCCGCTGGATCACTCTCGGCTCGAAGCTGCTGGTGCTCGACAACCCCACCAACGGCGTCGACGTCGGTGCGAAGGCCGAGATCTACCGCATCATCGAGGGCCTGACGCAGCAGGGCGTCTCGGTCATGCTGATCAGCGACGACCTGCCCGAGATCCTGTCGATGTCCGACCGGATCGTCGTGATGAAGGACGGCAAGGTCACCTCGACGGTCGCCGTGGACGTCACGGCCCCGCCCGCCGAGGTCGATCTCGTCGCAGCGATGGTCTGACGGCACCCCCGGCAGACAGAGAAGGGGCGGTTCTCCGGTGGAGGACCGCCCCTTCTGCTCTGCCGGGGGTGCCGGACAGCGCGCCTCTCAGGAGTTCTCGGGGAGCCCCAGCGCCCACTGATTGGCCGCCACGTCGGGCCTGCAGGCCAGCACCGCCTGCAGCAGATCCTCGTCGATCGGAGCCGATGCGGCCTCGACGGCCTGGCGCAGGTGGTGGACGTCGGTCGTGCCCACCACCGTGGTGATGGCGCCGCTGCGCTGGATGGCGTACTGGTTCGCCAGGAAGGCGATGTCGGCGCCCGCCTCGGCGCAGACCGCCGACATGCGCACCGCCGCCTCGACGACGCCGGAGGGCGACATGTGCCCCTCGGCGGCGATCCGCGTGATGGCCGGGGTCAGGAGGCCCAGCGCGACCGCCGCGGCGTTCATCAGCGCCACCCCCCTCTCCCGGGCGAGGTCGCCGAGCGTGTCGGAGAGCGAGTTGTCGAGCAGTGTTCCGTGGGCGAAGTTGAGCACGACGTCGACCTGCGTCTCGGTGAGCACACGCCGGGCAGCGGCGAGCGAGTAGCCCGTCATGCCGATGGCGCGGCACTTGCCCTCCTCGCGCAGCGCCAGGAGCGTGGCGTAGCCGTCGTCGAGCACGGGGCCCAGGTCGACGAACTCGATGTCGTGCAGCTGCAGCACGTCGAGGTGGTCGGTCTGCAGCAACCGCAGGCTCTCCTCGACGCTGCGGCGGATGGCGGCCGGGCTGAAGTCGAAGATCTCGCCGCGGTTGCGGCCCGCCTTCGTGCCGATCAGCACGCGATCGCGCTTGCCCTTGAGGGCGATGCCGAGGCGCTCTTCGGCGTCGCCGTAGTAGGGCGAGGAGTCGAAGAAGGTGATGCCGAGATCGATGGCCTCGTCGACGGCCGCGATGCCGGTCTCGAGGGGAACAGGCCCGAAGAGCTGGCCGAGGGGGGCGGTGCCGAACGAGACCGAGGAGATCTCGAGTCCGGTCGTGCCGAGGGGGGTGACGTGCATGGCGGAGGTCCTTTCGGAGGTCAGTGGGTGGAGCCGACCGGTTCGGCGAGCAGGGCCCGCGTCTCGGAGGCGAGTTGCGGCAGCGATTCGGCGATCGGCCGGGCGCGGTGCTCGGCCGAGATGATCTCGACGCCCCAGCCGCCGTCGTAGCCGCTCTCCCGGACCGCGCGCACGAAGCCGGGCACGTCGAAGGCGCCACGACCGGGGTACCGGCGGCGATCGATCGTGTCGTCCCAGAGCGAGCCCACGGGCGCTGCCGTTCCGTCGTCCAGCTCGACGACGAAGATCATCTCGGCGGGCAGGGCTGCGACGGCGGAATAGGGCGTGCCGGCGCGATAGACGTGCCAGATGTCGACGCAGAGGCCCGCTCCCGGATTGGCGATCTCCCGCAGGATCGCGGCGCCGGCGTCGACGGTGGGCACGTTGCTCGAGAACGGCATCGGTTCCAGCGCCACCCTCGTGCCGTGCTCGAGCGCCTGCGTGGCCAGCGCATCGAACTCGGCCAGGAACATGCCGTGATCCACCGGGGCGTCACCGATCTCGGCGGCGATCTTCACCGTCCGCGCCCCCAGTTCTCGTGCAGCGGAGAGCAGGTCAGCCCGCACCCGATCGGATGCCGCTCGGCGCCCGTCGGCCGTCCACCACTCCCCCAGGAACTCCAATTCGACCTGGGACATGCCGTTGTCGCGCAGGATCGCCGAGAGCTCCGCCAGCCCGCCGCGCGAATCGCGGTAGGCGATCAGGTCGGCGTGCAGGAGCCCGAACCCCGTCCATCCGGCGGCCGCGGCCGTCTCGATGCGCTCGCGCAGCTCGATCGGGCTCCGCTCGTCACCGCGCTGCGGGGCGGCATCGCCCGCCGTCGTCCAGCAGGTCGCGATCAGCCGAACCGGCTCTGCGCCGGTCATGAGACGCGCTCGAGCACGGCGGTCAGCTCGCCGACGTTGGCGGGGTCCGGCCTCAGCTCGCCGGCTTCGATCCGCTCGGCGACGGCCAGGATGCCCTCGTTCACCGGCACCGGGACCCCGGCCTCGCGCCCCTTGCGCACGATGTAACCGCTGAACGCGTCGAGCTCGGCGCGACGGCCCTTCATCCAGTCCTGCAGCACCGCGACGCGCGTGTCGGGCCGCGAGTACGACTCGAGCACTCGATCCAGCAGAAGCAGCGCGTAGTCGTCGCCGGGCGGCACCTGCGCCTCGCTGAGGCCGAAGATCGGCACCATCCGCACGCCGAGCGCGGTGGCCACGGCGTAGGCCTCGCGCGACGCCGCATCCATCACCGGACGCATGCCGTCGAACGACACCGCGGTCAGCAGGGGCACACCGAGGATGGCCGAGGGCAGCATCTCGGGGACGTTGGCGATCAGCTTCATCCACTTCGCGGCCCGGATGTCGTCGGTCACCGATGCGACGGAGGCGTGGCCCAGCGCCTCGGCGGCGAGCGCCACCCCGGGGGTGATGCGGCCGTCGAGCCCGCCGACGGTGATCCAGGTCTCGGTCTTGTCGTACTGGCGGTGCACGACGCCGGGCTCGAACATGTTCGCGGCGATGCCGAGCACCGCTCCGACCGTGCGATCGGCGCCGCAGATCTCGGCGACGTCGTCGACGGTCATGCCGTTCTGGAGGCCGACCACGACCGATCCGGGCCCGAGCAGCGGCCGGACGAGCTCCGAGACCCAGCGCGTGTCGTAGCTCTTCACCGACACGAACACCACGTCGAAGGTCCCGCGCAACTCGGCCACCTGGCAGAAGTGGAACGCGTCGACCGGTGTGACCTCGGTGCGATCGGGCAGGTGGACGGTGAGCCCGTGGGTTCGCATCGCGTCGACGTGGGCTGGCCACTGCTCGATGAAGGTGACGTCGAGGCCGGCCCTGATCAGGTCGGCGCCGATCGATGCGCCGTTGGCACCGGTCCCGACCATCGCAAACGTCGGAGGGGCCATGTTCTACCTCTTCTTTGAGTTCAACATTGGTTAACAACGTACGCTAACACTGTCGCACAAACCGTGTCATGTATATTCTAGCTGTACAACAGGAAGGTGCAATGGTGCACATGACGGAGAAGTCCGCGCTGCGTATCGCCGTGCTCGGCACCGGCGCGAACGGGGCGGCGATCGGCGCCGACCTGGCTCGAGCCGGGCTCGACGTGACCTTCATCGACCAGTGGCCCGCCAATGTCGAGGCCATCCGCCGTGACGGCGTGCGCGTCGAGATGATGGGCGAGACCACGGTCACCCGCGTCGACATCCTGCACCTGTGCGAGGTGGCCACCCTGCGCCGGCCGTTCGACGTCGTACTCCTGCTCGTGAAGGCCTACGACACACGCTGGGCCACCGAGCTCATCGCACCCCACCTGGCCGACGACGGCGTCGTCGTGGGTGTGCAGAACGGCATGACCGGGTCGGTGATCGCCGAGGTGGTGGGCGAGCATCGCGCGCTCGGTGCCGTCATCGAGATCACCTCGGCCATGTACACCCCCGGAGTCGTCGAGCGGCACAGCGCCCACGACCGCTCCTGGTTCGCGGTCGGCCCGATGCACCCCTCGGCGGCCCACCACGCCGAGACCGCCGCCGCCCTGCTGAGGCGCGCCGGAACGGTCGAGGTCACCGACGACATCCACTCGGCCAAATGGGCGAAGCTCATCCTCAACGCCGCCGAACTGGTGCCGTCGGCCGTCGTCGACCTGTCGATCGCCGACTGCGCCCGGCATCCGCGGATGCGCGAGCTGATGCTCGAGGCCGGCGACGAGGCCGTGCGGGCGGCGCAGCTCGACGGGGCCACCATCCGCTCGATCTTCGGCATGCCCGACACGACTCCCGAGACCTTCGTCGAGACGGTGCTCGACGAACTCGTGGAGCACTACATCCTCACCCACTCGCGGTCGACCGTGCTGCAGGACTGGATCAAGGGTCGGCACAGCGAGGTCGACGAGCTCAACGGCCACGTCGTCGACACGCTGGCCCGCCACGGTCTCGCCTCGCCGGCCAACACCGCCGTGGTGGAGCTCGCCCGCGCCATCGAGCGCGGCGAGCTGGCCCGCAGCATCGAGCTGGTGGAGCCGATGCACCAGCGCGCCGCCGGCATCCGTCTCACCGTCACCGCGCACACCGCCCGGTGATTCCCCGACAACCCGAACACAACAACATGGAGGTAAGTCACGTGTCAGAGAGCAGAGTCGCGTTCGTCACCGGTGCCAGTGGTGGAATCGGCCGTGAGACCGCGCGGAGTTTCGCCGCGGCCGGCGACCGGGTGGTGCTGGCCGACCTCTTCCCGGAGGGCCTCGAACGCCTCCAGGCCGACATCCTCGCCGACTACCCGGACGCGGAGCTGCTGCCGCTCGTCGTCGACCAGTCCTCGGAGGAGTCGCTGCGCGATGCCGCGAAGGCCGTCACCGAGTGGTCGGGACGCATCGACACTCTCGCTCTCGTCGCCGGCACCGTGCAGGCCGAGGGCGCTCCGGTGCTCTCGCTGTCGACCGAGGAGTGGGACCGCGTGCACAACACCAACCTGCGCGGCGTGTTCTTCGCCTCGCGGGAGCTGGTGCCGCTGCTGCCCGAGAACGCGGGAGCATCCGTCGTCGCCATCGCCTCGTTCTGGGGCCGCCAGGGTCACCCCTTCTACTCGTCGTACTGCACCTCGAAGGCCGGCGTGATCAGCTTCGTGCAGTGCCTCGCCTCGGAGCTCGCCGACGTCGGCATCCGCGTCAACGCCGTCGCGCCGGGCAACATCAACACGCCGATGCACCGCAAGGCACTGACCGACGAGGCCACCGAGCGGGGCATCACCTTCGAGGAGATGCGCGACATCGAGTGGGCGAAGATCCCGCTCAAGGTGGCCGGCGACCCGAAGTCGATCGCCGACGCCGTCTACTTCCTCTCCACCGACAACGCCTCCTACATCACGGGCGCCACGCTCGACGTGAACGGCGGCGTCATCTTCGTCTAGCGCATCCGGCACCCCGGGCCCCTTGCGAGCTGCGCGAGGGGCCCGGGGTGAAGATGGAGACGCACGATCGGCAGCACGGACGAGAGCGGTGGACATGAACGAGATGCTCGGACCCCGGCTGAGAGCCGTCCGGGTCGGCCAGAAATTGAGCCTGCGCTCGGTGGCCTCCGCCATCGGCGTGTCGCCGAGCCTGCTCTCGCAGGTCGAGACCGGCAAGACCCAGCCCTCGGTGAGCACGCTCTACCTGCTCGTCAACCACCTGGGAGTCTCGATCGACGAGCTCCTGGGCTCGGACACCGCACCGTCGCCCGCCGCCGCCGCGCCCCCGCGCGAGAGCGCCGCCCCGGTCGCGGCCGCGGAGGCACCGGCCGACCAGCCGGTTCAGCGGGCCGCGGACAACCCCGTGATCGAGATGGAGAACGGCGTCGTGTGGGAGCGGATGGCCGTGGGCCCGACCCACGCGGTCGACCCGTTGATCGTCACCTATGCGCCCGGCGCCTCCAGCTCGATCGAGGGCATGATGATGAGGCACGCGGGCGTGGAGTACGCCTACCTGCTGTCCGGGGAGCTCACCCTCCGGCTCGACTCCGAGACCTTCGTGCTCGGCCCCGGCGACTCGCTCTGCTTCGACTCGGTGCGTCCGCACATGTTCTTCAACCACACCGCCGTGCCGGCGCGGGGCATCTGGTTCGTGGTGGGCCGGCGGGAATTCCTGGAGCAGTGGGACGGCGCCGCCGAGAGCGTCGAGGCGCTCCCGGACCTGCCCTAGACCTCGTCGGCGGCCGTGAACCAGACGACACGGGCGGGGTCGGTGCTCTCGCCGGTCACGCGGTAGCCACGGCGTCCGTCGATCACGATCGAGTCGCCCGGTCCGCAGCGCCAGTCGCCGTCGTCGATGCCGAGCCGCACGCTGCCCGAGACCACGTAGCCGTGGATCCACGAGTGCGTCCGAGCCGGGGGCACCGTCTCGAGGTCGCCTTCCCGGTAGGTGCTCTCGTGCATGTCGACGTCGCTCCAGGGGGCGACCGGCGCGAGGTGCTGAAGCGGATGTTGCGTGCGGAGTGGTTCGCTCATGTCATTCTCCCCTCCGCGCCGCGGCCGAGCGGGCAGCCTCGAGCAGCTCGGGCACACCCTCCCTCAGCCGGGGACCGAAGTCGTCGTCGGGACGCTCGCCGTGCAGCCAGCGCGTGTAGATCGCCTCGCAGAACACCGCAGACTTCCAGAGCGCGAGTGCTTCGTACCAGGCGAGTCCGCTCACATCCGCCCCCGAGCCGAGCGCGTAGCGGTCGACGATCTGGTCACGGGTGGGGTAACCGGGTTCCCGGGTCACCGAGGTCAGTTGCATGATCGTCGTCGGCGACGAGCGATCCGCATACATCGCCGTCATGTAGCCCACGTCGGCGAGGGGGTCACCGACGGTCGACATCTCCCAGTCCAGGAGCGCGCGGGCTCGCGCGGGTGCCCCGGTGTCGAACATGACGTTGCCGAGCCGGTAGTCCCCGTGGATCAGCGCGGTGCGCTGCGAGACCGGCCGGTGGTCGGCGAGCCAGGCGCCGAGGGCGTCGACCTCGGGGAGCTCGCGCTCGGAGTTCGCGCTCCAGAGCTGCCGGAACCGCTCGACCTGCCGCTCGAGGTACCCCTCCGGGCGACCGAGGCCGGCGGCGTCGACGCCGTCGACCGGCACCTCGTGCAGCCGCACGAGAAGGTCGGCCAGCTGCTCGCCGGTCCGCCGCCGCTGTTCAGGCGCCGAGAGCTCGGCGGGGATCTCGTCGGTGATCACGAGGGCGTCGATGTGCTCCATCACGTAGAACGGCACGCCGAGGAGCGTGTCGTCGGCGCAGACGGCGAGGATGCGCGGCACCGGCACCCCGTGCGACGCGGCGAAGGTCTGCACCCGGGCCTCACGCACCATGTCGTGGGTCGACCGAGGCAGCGGCGGCCTCGGCCCCCGGCGCACCACGACCGTCTCGTCACCGCGGGTGACGGCGTAGGTGACGTTCGACTGGCCCTCGCCGATGCGCCGGGCCGAGACCGGTCCGGCGCCGATTCCGTGGGCGTCGAGGAACTCGGCGAGCACGTCGAGCACGAGCAGAGGTGCGCCGCCGGCCGCCACGAGCGCCGCGGCATCCGCTCGCGTGTCGACGACCTCGACCACGGGGGCCGCGGTGTCCGGCTGACCGGTCATCTCAGACCCCCGCCCCGTCGATGGCGACGGAGACACCGGCGACTCCGAGGGCCGCGAGCTCGCGGCGCCGGCGCGAGGAGGCCCGCCGTGCGATGGCCCAGCGGTGCGTCTCGTTGGCCCCGTCGTAGATGCGGAAGGGCCGCACCTCGTCGAGGTACGACGCAAGCGGCAGGTCGGACGACACGCCGTCGCCGCCGCAGAGCTGCATCGAGCGGTCGATCACCCGGAAGATCGCCTCCGAGCAGTGCACCTTGGCGATCGACGAGAGCCGGGCTCCCTCGCGGGGGTCGGTCTCCAGCGCCGCCGCGCACGCCGCGATGACGGCCTCGGAGGTCTCGATGTCGATCACCGAGTCGGCGATGAGCCCCTGGGCGAGGCCCAGGTCGCCGAGGCGCGCCCCGAACAGCTCGCGCGCATCGGCGCGGTCCAGCGCGATGTCGAGCGAACGACGCGCCAGGCCCAGCCACCGCATGCAGTGGGTGAGGCGCGCGGGCCCGAGTCGCACCTGCGCATGGCGGAAGCCCTCGTGCGGGGCGCCGAGCACGGCATCCCGACCCACCCGGCAGTCGTCGAAGTGCACGTGCGAGTGGCCCCCGGCGATGGCCCGGTCGATGGTGTGGATGTCGCGGCCGAGACTGACTCCCGGGTTGCCGGCGTCGACGAGGAACATCGTGGCGCCGTGTTCGGTGCGGGCCATGACGATGAAGAAGCCGGCGACCCGGGCTCCGCTGATGAACCGCTTCTCCCCGTCGATGCGCCAGCCGCCGTCGACCTCCGTCGCGGTGGTGAGCAGAGCATCCGGATCGGAGCCTGCCCCGGGGTGCGGCTCGGTCATCGCGAACGCCGACCGCACCTCGCCGCGCACGAGCGGTTCGAGGTAGGCGCGCTTCTGCGCCGGCGACGCGATCTTCTCGAGCATGTGGGCGTTGCCCTCGTCCGGAGCCATGCAGCCCAGGGCGCTCGGGCCGATCGGCGAGTAGCCGGCGGCCTGGAACACCGGCGACCATTCGCTGATCGAGAGGCCCTGGCCGCCGTACACGCGTGGGCCGTGCGGGGCGAACACGCCGGCCTCGCGCGCGGCGGCGCGTAGCCGCTCGAGGACGGTCTCGTCGAGGGTCGTGCCGGGCTCGGGCTCGGCGGGGATCACGACGTCGCGGATGAAGGCCCGGGTGCGTTCGAGCAGGTCGCCGGTCATCAGGCCACCCCTCCCGCGGCCAGCAGGCCGCCGTCGATCGTAAGCACTTCGCCGGTGATCCAGGCCGCGTCGGAGGAAGCGAGGAAGGCCACGGCCGCAGCGATGTCGGCGGGCTCGCCGAGCCGGCCGAGCGGATAGCCGGCCGTCACGGCGTCCTCCTTGCCCTCGTAGAGCGCCCGGGAGAACACGGTGCGCACGACGGCGGGCGAGACCGCGTTGACCCTGATGGTGGGGCCGAGCTCGACGGCGAGCGTGCGGGTCAGGTGCGCGACGGCCGCCTTCGAGACGCCGTACAGGCCGATGCCGGGCGACGGGGTCGTGCCGGTGACCGAGGACAGGTTCACGATCGATCCGCCGCGCTCGGAGAACTTCAGCACCGGGTCGGCCACGATGTCCTGCACCCAGGCCAGGGGGGTGATCACGTTCACCTCGAAGATCTTCCGGGCGGCGGCGAGCTCGACCTCGATGAGCTCGCCGAACACCGGGTTCATGCCCACGACGTTGACGAGCACGTCGAGCCGGCCGTACGCCTCGCCGACGCGGCGCAGCACCTCGGCCCGGTGCTCGGGGTCCTCGGCGCGGCCGACCACCGAGATGCAGCTGCCTTCGGGCAGCGTCTGCAGGGCCTCGTCGAGCACCTCGGCGTGGCGCGCCGTGATGCACACCCGCGCGCCCTCGGCGGCCAGCCGCTGGGCGATCGCCAGGCCGATGCCGCGGCTGCCCCCGGTGACGACGGCGACGGAACCGTGGAACCTTCCGCCGGCGGCCCCGGTCAGGATGCCGGCCGCGAGAGTGTCGTCAGCGCGCATTGACCAGCACCTTGACCTGTTCGCCCTTCGGCGAGAGCAGCACGTCGAAACCCTTCTGCACGAGGTCGACGGCGTCGATGCGGCCGGTGACGACCTTCTCGACCGGCAGTCCGCGATCCGCGATCAGGCCGATGATGCGCGGCCAGTCGGTGAGCCGGTAGCACCACGTGCCGTTGTAGGTGATCTCGCGCTGGGCGAGGATCATCGGGTCGATCGTGGCGGGGCGGGTGTGCAGGCCCGTCTGGGTGATCCGCCCCGACGACCGCACGGCGTCGAGGGCCGTCTGCAGCGCTCTCTCGTTGCCCGAGCATTCCACCACCTGGTCGACCCCGATGCCGCCGGTCGCGTCGCGCAGCACCTCGACGACGTCGACGGAGGAGGGATCGAGCACCTCCCCCACGTCGAGCGAGCGCGCCAGCGCGGCCCGCACGGGGTTGACCTCGGAGATGAAGACGCGGGCGCCGAGCGAGCCGGCGTAGACGGCGGCGAGCGCGCCGATGGGTCCCGCACCGGTGATGAGCACCGTGTCGCCCGGCCGGACGCCCGCCGAGTCCACCCCGTAGGCGGCGACGGCCGTGGGTTCCACGAGCGCGCCCTGCACCTCGTCCAGCTCGTCGGGCAGCGCGAACACGTGGGTCGCGGGAACGACGGCCAGCTCGGCGATGCCGCCCCAGGCGAAGCTGAGGCCGACGCAGGCCATGTCCACGCAGAGGTGGCCGAGACCGCGCTGACAGTAGTAGCAGACCCCGCAGGCGAGGATCGGCATCACCGACACCCGCTGCCCCGGCGCCACGGTGCTGACGCCGGAGCCCACCTCGATCACCTCGGCCGAGAACTCGTGGCCGAGGATCTGCGGCGCCGCGGCGTGGGTCAGCGGATGCGCCTGGGTGGGGATGACGATCGGCCCGGCCGCGTACTCGTGCAGGTCGGTGCCGCAGATGCCGCACCAGAACGGGCGCAGCAGCACGTCGCCCGGTCCGATCTCGGTGGGCTCGTCGACGTTCTCGATGCGGATGTCGTGGGCGGCATGGAAGACAGCGGCGCGCATGGATGCTCCTTTGCAGTGGGCGGGCCTGGAATCGCGTGCCCGGATCGGGCGGGGCCGTGCTCGGGCCGGACTCAGCCCGAGACGGGCTGACCGAGCGGCTTCAGCCGCTCGACGAACCACTCGGTCGCGGCGGAGGCGGCGCGCTCGAGCAGCGAACGGTTGCTGTAGAGCGCGAGGTGGTCGCTCTTGTCGATCACCACGAGCCGCTTCTTCGAGGTCGGGATGGCGTTGTAGGCGGCGATCGCCTCGTCCCACAGCGTGATGTCGTCGTTCTCGGCCACGATCATCAGCGTGGGCGTGTCGACGATGCGGTGCAGGAAGGGCCGGATGTCGTAGCCCATCAGCAGGTCGACCGACTCGAGCGTCGCGTCGAAGTCGTAGTTGGGCGCCTCGTTCTGCTGGAAGGTGTGGAACACCTCGTAGCCCTCCGGAAAGGGCCAGGCCGAGATCTCGTTGCCGGTGTCGAGGGTGAAGTGCGGAACCATGGTGTCTCCCCCACCGGCGAACCGTGTGCGGCGCGCCTCGAGGATGGCCTTCTCGAGACGGCGGAAGTTGACGGTGCCGTTGGCGAGCCGCATGTTGAGGTAGCCCTCGACGACCGGGATCTGCGACACCGCGCAGCGGATGCGCGAGTCGATGGCCGACAGGATCAGCGAGTGGCCGCCACTGTACGACAGGCCCCACACGCCGATGCGGGAGTCGTCGACCTCGTCGAGCGTCTCGGCGAAGTCGATCGCGTGCCGGTAGTCGGCGATCTGCATCCAGGGGTCGATGTGCTGGCGGCGCGCGCCATCCGAGTCGCCGAAATTGCGGTAGTCGAAGAGGATGGCGGCGATGCCGTTCTGGGCGAACATCTCGGCGTAGGTGGGCTGCACGATCTCTTTGACGTAGCACCACCCGCCGGCCATGACGACGGTGGGGAACGGCCCTTCGCCCTCGTCGGGTGTGAACAGCCACCCGCGGATGGTGTCACCCTCGCTCTGGAACTCGATGTCACGCCGCACTGATGATCTCCTTTGATCGGACTTGCTGCACTGAAACCGACCGGCGGGCCGGTCGGCGCATGACTCATTATGCAGGTATGGCGGGAATATCGCTATGCTGAAGCGAAACAGGACCGGCCCGCTGGCCGGTTCTTTCTTCCGCAAAGGGGCGGCTATTGACCATCGGCATCGATCCAGACCCGTTCGCCCTGCCCGCGCTCGAGGCGCCCGACGCCGCCGTGATGGAGCAGCTCTACGCGAAGGTGTGCGAGGTGCGCACCTTCGAACTGCTCACCAGCGACCTCTACCGCGATGGCGACATCCCGGGCTTCGTGCACGTCTCGCTCGGCCAGGAGGGGGCGGCGGTCGGTGCCTGCCATCCGCTGCGGGTCAGCGACATGATCACCTCGAACCATCGCGGCCACGGCCACTGCCTCGCCAAGGGCATGCCGCCCGAGGCGATGTTCGCCGAGCTGTTCGGCCGCGCCACCGGCGCCGTCGAGGGCCGCGGCGGATCGATGCACATCGCCGACCCCACCATCGGCATCCTGGGCGCGAACGGCATCGTCGGCGCCGGCCTGCCGATCGCGGTCGGGGCGGCGCACGCCGCCCGCACGCGCGGCGACGACGTCGTGATCGCCTTCTTCGGCGACGGGGCGGTGGCCCAGGGCGTCTTCCACGAGGCCGTCAACCTGGCCGCGCTCTGGGCGCTGCCGGTCGTCTTCTTCTGCGAGAACAACGGCTACGCCGAGTTCACCGCGGCCGCCGACGGACACCCGGCCACGCTGCGCGAGCGCGCCGGCGGCTACGGCGTGCCCTACCTCGACGTCGACGGCGCGGATGTCTGGGCCGTGGCCGACCGGATGGCCCGCGTGGTCGAGGGGGTCCGCCACGCCGGCGGCCCGGTGATCGTCGAGGCGATGACCGACCGCTGGCACGGCCACTACGAGGGCGATCAGCAGCAGTACCGCGACACCGACGACGTGCGCCGCGCCCGCTCGACCGACCCCGTCACCGTCGCCGAAGACCGCTTGCGCGCCCTCGGCGTCTCCGGCGACCGCATCGCCGCCATCCGCGACAGGGCGACCGCCACCATCACGGCGGCCGCCGAGCGCGCCAAGACGGCGCCCCAGCCGCTGGCCGAAGACGCCGGGCGCTACGTCGTCGTCGACCGGCCCGCCGTCGTCGAGGCGCCGCTGGACCCGGATGCCGCCCCCGTGAAGTACATCGAGGGCATCCGCGCCGGGCTCTCCGACGCTCTCGACGACGACCCGCTCAGCTTCCTCGCCGGCATCGACGTCGCGGCCGGCGGCGGGGTGTTCGCCGTGAGCCGGGGACTGCACGCGCGGCATCCCGACCGGGTGCTCGACACCCCGATCTCGGAGGCCGCCGTTCTCGGGCTCGGCGTCGGCGGCGCGATGGCGGGGCTGCATCCGGTGGTCGAGATCATGTATCTCGACTTCATCGGCGTCGCCTTCGACCAACTGCTCAACCAGGCTGCGAAACTGCACTTCATGACGGCAGGACGGGCCTCGATGTCGATGACGGTGCGCACGCAGTTCGGTGCCGGCCGCTCGGCCGGGAGCCAGCACTCGCAGAGCCTCGAGGCGCTGCTCGCCCACATCCCGGGTCTCACCGTGGTGATGCCGTCGACAGCCGCCGACGCCTACGGGTTGTTGCGCTCGGCGATCGACGACCCCAACCCGGTCGTCTACATCGAGAACCGCACCCTCTACGGCCGCCGCTCGCCCGGCGCGCCGCGGGGCCACCGCGTGCCGATCGGGCGCGCCCGGGTGATGCGCGAGGGCACGGACGTCACCGTGGTCAGCTACTCGCGCATGGCCCTCGAGTGCCTCGCCGTGGCCGAGCGGCTGGCCGAGGAGGGCATCAGCGTCGAGGTCGTGGACCTCCGCACGGTGTCTCCCTGGGATCGCGAGACCGTGCTCGCCTCGGTGAAGAAGACCTCGCGGCTCGTCGTGGCGCACGAGGCGGTGACCGACTTCGGCGTCGGCGCCGAGATCGTGTCGACCGTGGTGAGCGAGGCGTTCTGGGCGCTCGACGGACCGCCTCAGCGTGTCGGCGCCGGCTACTCCCCCGCACCCTACGCCCCTCCGCTCGAGGCCGCGTGGCTGCCCCAGCGCGCCGACATCGAGCGCGCCGTCCGCCGAACGATGGAGCCGTTCTCATGACCGATTCCGAATCCGCTGCGCGCCAGGCCCCGCTCACCGCTTCGGGCGAGATCCGCCGGGCCGAGATCCTCGAGGCGGCGGCGGCGCTCTTCGACGAGCTCGGCTTCCACCGCACCACCACGGCGGCCATCGCCGACCGGGTGGGCACCGCGAAGGCCACCGTCTACCACTACTTCAAAGCGAAGCACGACATCCTCTACGCCATCCACGACGAGTGGATCGACGAGCTTCTCTCGCTGTTCGAGGCGACCACCGCAGACACCGACGACCCTGTGAAGGTCGTGCACGCCGTGATGCACGACATCGTCGCGCTGATCGACCAGAAGCCCGGTCACGTGCGGGTGTTCTTCGAGTACTTCCGGGAGTTGCCCGCCGAGTTGCAGAAGTCGGCGAAGGTCAAGCGCGACCGCTACGAGGACCTGGTCGAGTCGGCGATCCTGCAGGGCATGAAGGACGGGTCGATCGCCTGGCAGGACCCGCGCACGGCGTCGTTCGCGCTCTTCGGCATGTGCAACTGGGCCTACCAGTGGTACCGCCCCGGAGGAAAGCTGACGCACGAGGAGGTCTCCGGACAGCTCTTCACCATCTTCATGTCCGGCGTCGGCTCCCGCGGCTTCGCCGAGCGGGGCCCCGATGCGTGAGCGCACCCGCGCGGCCGGCACCGCCTACGCCTCGCTCGAGCCCTGGCAGCGCTCGATCGGCGAGGTCTTCGCCGAGACCGCGGCTACCCTGCCCGAGACGGTCTACGTGATCGACGGTGACGCCCGCATCGACCGGCGCACCCTGGCGAGCGCCGCGGCGATCGTACGCAAAGCCCTCCTCGCCGCGGGCGCGCGTTCCGGCGACGTGGTGAGCATGCAGCTCTCGAACACCTGGCGCACCATCGCCGCGATGCACGGCGCCTGGGCGATGGGCGCGGTGGTGAACCCCATCACGACGATCTACCGGGGCAGCGAGCTCGAGGCCATCTTCGGCAGCGCCGCACCGGCGGCGGTCGTCGTGGCCTCGAGTGCGCGCGGCGTCGACTTCGTCGCCCAGGCCCGGAGCGCCGTCGCCGCCACCGGGCTCGACGCCGCCGTTCTCGACATCGATGCGATCCTCCCCGCCCCGCCGGCAACCCGTCCGGCGGAGCCGGCGATCACCGCCGCCGAGCCCACGGATGTCGCCCTGCTGATGTTCACCTCGGGCACCACGGGCACCCCGAAGGGCGTGCTGCACTCGCACCGCACGCTGCTCTACGAAGCCGCGTCGATCGGCGAGGTCTTCGGCCTCGACGGCGAAGCGGTCTTCATGCCGTCGCCGCTCGCCCACGTGACGGGCCTGCTCTACGGCGTTCTGACGCCGCTGCTCACGCACGGCAGCGTCTCCCTGCTCGACCGCTGGGATCCCGATGTCGCCGCCGGCCTGATCGAGCGCGACGGCTGCGCCTTCACCGTGGCGGCGACGCCGTTCCTTCGCGGTCTCGCCGACAGCTACGCGCGCCGGGGCACCCCGTCGTCGCTGCGCTCCTTCGTCTGCGGCGGCGCCGACATCCCGCCCTCGCTCGTCGCCGAGGCCGAACGCGCGATGGGCCTGCGGGTCTCGCGCACCTACGGTTCGACCGAGATGCCGACGCTGTGCATCGTGCGCCCCGACGACACCGGGCCGGACCGGCTCACCTCGGAGGGTCACCTCATCGGTGAGGCCGGCGCCCGCCTGGCCGACGACGGCGAGCTCGAAGTGCGCGGCCCCGAGCTGTTCGTGGGCTACCTCGACCCTCGCGACGACGAGCCGGCCTTCACCGACGACGGATGGTTCCGCACCGGCGACCTGGCGAGCATCACACCCGACGGCCTCATCACGATCACGGGGCGCCGCAAGGACCTCATCGTGCGCGGCGGCGAGAACATCAGCGCGAAGGAGGTCGAGGATCTGCTGCTGACGCACCCGGCCATCTCCGACGTGGCCATGATCGGCGTGCCCGATCCGCTGATGGGCGAGCGGGCGTGCGCGGTCGTGGTGCTGGAGCCCGGAGCCGAACTCCGCCTGGCCGACCTGACCGCCCACCTCGACCGCCGGTCGATCGCGCGACAGAAGTACCCCGAGCTGCTCTGGAAGGTCGACGCCTTCCCCCGCACGGTCTCGGGAAAGGTGCAGAAGTTCGTCCTGCGCGAGCAGGCCGCCGCGGCGGCCGCTGCAGGCGCCCTCGAGTCCCGGGGCTGAGGCCGCCCGGCGGTGCCGGGTCGGAGTCAGGGGCCGGCTTCAGAAGGTCGGCGCGCGAGCGTCAGCGGGAGGGGTCGACCAGGATCTTGCCGTCGACCTGGCCCGCGACGAGGCGGTCGAGCTGGGCGCCGAGTTCGGCGAGGCCCACGACCTGCTCCACGAGTTCCTCGCCCAGCACGCCCTCGGCCAGGATGTCGAGAGCCGCGCCCAGGTCGGTGTCGCAGACGTGGGCGAGGCTCGAGTCGAGCGTGACCTCGCGGAACACGAGTGAGTGCACGTCGATCGCCGGCGGCACCTTCGGCAGCCCCACCGCGAGCACCCGCCCGCCGTCGCGCACCAAGGAGAGGGCGTTGGCCAGCTGACCCGGGGCTCCGCTCGCCTCGATGACGACATCGGGCTTGGCCCCGCCGAACGACTCGAGCACGAGTTCGGCGAGCTCGTCGCCCGGGCTCACGACGGCCGAAGCGCCGAGCCGCAGGGCGCGCTCCTGCTTCGGCCCGGGGAACTCGACCACCGTCACCCGCACGTCGACCAGATGCTTGAGCCCGGCCAGAACGAACGAGGCGATCGCCCCACCGCCGATGACGAGCACTCCGTCTCCGTCGACCGCGCCCGAGCGGCGGGCCGCATGGATGCCGACCGCCAGCGGCTGCGCGAGCCCCGCCGCGTCGATCGACAGCCCGTCCGGCACCCGGGTGAGGTTCTTGACCGGCGACGAGACGTACTCGGCCATGCCGCCGTCGAGGCTGAGACCGAGCGTGTAGTAGTGGTCGCACATGTTGGTGCGCCCCTCGCGGCAGCGGTCGCACTCGCCGCACCACACCCCGGCTCCGGATGCCACGACGTCGCCGAGCCCGAAGGCCGACCCCTCGGGCACCGCCACGATCTCCCCCACGAACTCGTGCCCGGGGATCATCGGGCCGAGGTGATGGGTGACCCGGTGCTCCTTGGCGATGGGGAAGATCTTCGGTCCGGCGACCCACTCGGAGGCGTCGGTGCCGCACATGCCCGAACGCAGCACGCGGATCACCGCCTCGCCGGGCTTCGCCGTCGGCGTCGGCACCGTTTCGACGCGGATGTCCTTCGCGCCGTGGAAGACGGCGGCCGACATCGTGGCCGGCACGGCCGTCGTGGGGGGCGTCGCATCCTGAACAGTCATGGCGTCTCTCTCTTCGGGGTGGAGCGGGCGTCGGCGTCAGCCGAGCAGCGGCGCGTCGAACTCGATGTGCGCCTTGATCGTGGTCTGCGGGTGGTGAGCGGAATCGAGCGCCGCCAGGGCCTGCTCCGCGGGGAAGACGTGGGTGATCAGCGGGCTGAGGTCGATCTTCGTGTTGGCGAGGAAACGCAGCGTCGCGGGCCACAGACCCTCCGAGCCGATGACGCCGGTGATGGCGAGCTCCTTCGACTGGATGAGCCCGAGCTTCGCGGGAGCCGAGCGGCCGACATCGATGCCGACGTAGCAGACCCGACCCCGGTGGCCCGCGTACTCGAGGGCGAGCGCCATGACCTCCGGCCGTCCGCTGCACTCGATCACCACGTCGGCCCCGCGACCGTCGGTGAGCGAGGCGAGGAGGTCGGCCGCGTCATCCGGGTGCACCGTGTGTGCCGCGCCGAGCTTCGTGGCGGCGGCACGGCGGTCCTCGGAGGGCTCGACCACGACGGTCACCGCGCCGAGCGCCGCGGCGCCGGCCGTGACCGCGAGGCCGATCGGGCCGGCGCCGAGCACGACGAGCGTGTCGCTCGCGTTGGCGTTGCCGACCTTCATGAGCGCCGAGTAGGCGACGCTGAACGGCTCGACCAGCGCAGCATCGGCGAACGACAGACCGGCGGGCACCTTGTGCAGCCAGGCCGGCTTGGTGACGAAGTAGTCGGCGCCGGCGCCCGAGATCGAGAAACCGAAGTGGTCCTCGCCGATCACGCACTCCCCCACGACGGTGTCGCCGACGGTGAAGCCCGAGACCTTCGAACCGACCGCCGCCACCTGGCCCGACCACTCATGGCCGGGGATGATCGGGTAGCGGAAGGGGATGATGTAGCGCCCCTCGAGCAGGTCGATGTCGCTGTGGCACACGCCCACGCGACGCGCGGCGACGAGCACCTCGTCGTCGGCGATCTGCGGGACGGGCAACTCGAGCACCTCGGGCTCGTCCTGGCTGGTGAACTGCAGAGCCTTCATGGGAGTCAACTTCCTCGTCGTCGTCCGGCGCCCGGCCGGAACGGCGCGGGCGGGTTCAGGTTTTCTAGTAGGTGGAGCGTGAGCGGGTGACCTCGGCGATCGAGGCCCAGTCCGATTGCGCGAGGCCCTCGGCCAGGGCTGCGCCGAACACTTCGCGCAGCACACCGGCGGTGGGGAGCGCCGCGCCCGACTCGGCGGCCGCGTCGATCGCAAGCCGCAGGTCTTTGAATCCCAGCTCGGTGGTGAAGCCGGCGGGCAGGTAACGCCGCTCCGAGATCTCGGCGCCGTAGCCCGAGTAGACCGGGCCCGGAAAGAGGCTGTCCGACGCGAGCTCGACGAAGCGGCCGGTGTCGATCCCGCGGGACTCGAGGATGGCCACCGATTCCGACATCGCCTGCAGCGCGTGGATGATCAGGTAGTTCATGCCGATCTTCACGACGTTGGCATCGCTCGGCGTCGACCCGAAGTCCCAGATGCGGCGACCCAGCTGTTCGAAGTAGGGCGTGGCCCGGTCGACGGATGCCGCTTCCCCCGCCACCAGGATCGACAACGCTCCGGCTGCCGCCACCGTCGAGCGCCCGAGAACGGGCGCTGCCACGTAGCCCACGCCGGCGTCGGCATGCGCCTGTGCGAGGCTCGTGCCGGCATCCGCGCTCACGGTCGCCATGTTCACGTGCAGCGTGCCGTGGGGTGCCGCGTCGAGCACCTCACGCGTGAAGACGTCCGCCACCGCCTGCTCGGCCGCGAGCATCGAGAACACGAGCCTCGTCTCGAGCACGTCGGAGAGGCTCTTCGCGGGGATCGCACCCTTCTGCACCAGCCGCGTGACGGCATCCGGCGAGCGGTTCCACACCACCACGCGATGGCCGGCGTCGACGAGCACGCCGGCCATGGCCTCGCCCATCGTGCCGAGGCCGACGAACCCGATCGTGGCCTGTTCCGCCGCCATCTCAGGCGCCCGGCTCTCCGCGACCCGCAGCGGTGTTGAGGTTCGACTGCGAGTCGCGCAGGGTCGAGAGCGGCCCCTCCACGGTGTAGTAGCGCTGGCCGGCCACCATGAGCTCTTCGGCGGGGAACTTCGTGATCACCTGACATCCGGTGGCCGTCACGACCACCTCCTCCTCGATGCGCGCGGCGCCGATGCCGTCGGCCGAGGGCCAGTAGGTCTCGAGGGCGAACACCATGCCCTCCTCGATCACCTCGGGGTTCTCGAGCGAGACCAGGCGCGAGAAGATCGGCTTCTCCCAGATCGACAGGCCGACGCCGTGCCCGTACTGCAGGGCGAACGCGGCCTCCTCGTCGGGGAACCCGAACTCCTGGGCTGTCGGCCAGACGGCGACGATGTCGGCCGTCGTGGCGCCGGGGCGCACCAGGGCGATCGCGCGGTCCATGTACTCCCGGGCCCGGATGTAGGCGTCGTTCTGCGCCCGGCTCGCCGAGCCCACCGCGAAAGTGCGGTAGTAGCAGGTGCGGTAGCCGTTGAAGCTGTGCAGGATGTCGAAGAACGCCGGGTCGCCCGGGCGGATCAGCCGGTCGGAGAAGACGTGCGGATGCGGTGAGCAGCGCTCACCCGAGATGGCGTTGACGCCCTCGACGTATTCCGAGCCGAGATCGTAGAGCTTCTTCGACACCAGGCCGACGCACTCGTTCTCGCGCACCCCGGGCTTCAGGAACTCGTAGAGGTCCTCGTAGGCGGCGTCGACCATCGATGCGGCGGTCGTGAGCAGCGTGATCTCGTCGCCCGTCTTGATGCGGCGGGCCTCGAGGAACACCTGCTGCCCGTCGACCACGGTGATGCCCGCGCGCTGGAGGGCGAACAGGATGGGGAGCTCGATCACGTCGACGCCGAGGGGTTCGTGGGCCACCCCGAACTTCTCGAGCTCGCGCTTGATCTTGGCGGCGACCTTGTCGGCGATCTCCGACTGCGGGCTGAACGCCCCGCGCAGGGTGGAGATCCCGGCCCGCGACCCCGGCTCGAGGCGCGGCCGGACGGCGCCGTGGTGGGGGGCGTGGGGGTCGGCATCCGCTTCTGCCGTGGTGGTGTCGAGCCAGGGGTTGAACAGTGAGTGGTGCTTGGCCGCCGAGCCGAAGTCCCACATGATCGGATCGGTCTTGCGGGTGAGCAGGCTGAAGCGGATGAGCTTGTCCATGGCCCAGGTGCCGATGTGGGTCGAGGTCATGTAGCGGATGTTGGCGAAATCGAAGGCCAGGACGGCCCCGAGTTCGCTCCGCTCGAGCTGCACCTTCAGCCGCGCGAGGCGCTCGCTGCGCAGCCGATCGAAATCGACTCTCTGCTCCCAGTCGACCGACATGGTTCCTCGGGTTGCTGTACTCATGGGAGCCCTTTCACTGAACATCACCGTTCAGGTCGCTTGCCTCGCCGGCATCCGTTCACCAACGCTTACAAAGCAGGGGTCTGATATCCCCGCATTGAGGCGTGTTCATCTCAACATGTGCAGTCACACTTGTCAAGATGTTCATTCTTACACCAAAGACGAGCCTCGGGACCGATGGTCCGAAGTGGCCGAATCAGCCGGGATAGGCGGATCCTGGGACAGCGTGCCATACACTATCGCCACGGTCGTTCACACGGACCCGCCGTAAACCTCAACTGCACAATCACGCTTGTACAGTGCTACCGGACAGGGAGTCGAGCCATCGAAGACGACATCGGACCCAGATTGCGGACGGCGCGCGTGGCGAAAGGTCTGAGCCTACGCACGGTGGCCGCGGCCATCGGCGTGTCGGCGAGCCTGATCTCGCAGGTCGAGACCGGCAAGACGCGTCCGTCGGTCTCGACGCTCTACGCCCTCGTCAACTTCCTCGGCATCTCCTTCGACGATCTCGTCGGAGACGCCGGGCCGGGCGGCGCCGTGCCACCCCGGGCGGCGCCCCGCTTCGCGAGCGCGTCGGACGGGCCGCAGGCGGCGACCCGCACCACCGTGCAGCACGGCGCCGACAACCCGGTTCTGGAGATGCAGAACGGTGTGCGCTGGGAGCGGCTCGCCACCGGCACGGGCGGCCCGGTCGATCCGCTGCTGGTGACCTACGAGCCCGGGGCCTCGAGCTCGATCGAGGGCAAGATGATGCGGCATACCGGCACGGAGTACGCCTACCTGCTCTCGGGCGAGCTGACGGTGCACGTCGACTTCGACACCTTCGTCATCCAGGCCGGCGACTCCCTCAACTTCGATTCGGTGCGCCCGCACATGTACGTCAACAACGGCTCGGTGCCGGCCAGGGGCCTGTGGTTCGTCGTCGGGCGGCGCGACGTGAGCGAGAACCTGCCGACCTCGGGGGTTCCGAAGCCGGGGCCCGCCGATCAGCTCAACTCGGCCGTCGACATCCTGCAGGCGATGGACAAGCTGTCCTGACCTGGCACGCGGCGGCCCGGCGTCACCACGACACCGCGATGTACTTGCTCTCCAGGTAGTCGAGCACTCCCTCGTGGCCGCCCTCGCGGCCGAGCCCCGACTGCTTGACGCCGCCGAACGGCGCGGCCGGGTCGGAGACCACCGCCCGGTTGAGGCCGACCATGCCGGACTCCAGGGCCTCGGAGACCCGCAGGCCCTCGGCCAGGTCTGCGGAGTAGACGTACGACACAAGACCGTACTCCGTCGCGTTCGCCAAGCGGATGGCCTCGGCGACGTCGTCGAACACCACGACAGGCGCCACCGGACCGAAGATCTCCTCCTGCAGGATCGCCGACCCCGGGGCGACGTCGATCAGCACCGTCGGCTCGTAGAACGAGCCGGCTCCGGCGACCGCGTGACCGCCGACCAGCACCCGCGCCCCCTCCCCCACGGCGCCGTCGACGAGCGAGGCGACCTTCGCCCGGGTCTCGTCGTTGACCAGCGGGCCGATGTTCGTGTGCGCATCCAGCCCCGGCCCGACCACCAGGGCGCGCATGGCGTCGGCGAGGCGCTTCGAGAACTCCTCGGCGATCGACCGGTGCACGAAGAAGCGGTTGGCCGCGGTGCAGGCCTCCCCGCCGTTGCGCAGTTTCGCCACCATGGCGCCGGCCACGGCCGCGTCGAGGTCGGCGCTCGCGAGCACGAGGAACGGGGCGTTGCCGCCGAGCTCCATGGAGGCGTTCACCACCGTCTTCGCCGAGAGCTCCAGCAGCACCCGGCCGACCTCGGTCGACCCGGTGAACGAGATCTTGCGCACCCGCTCGTCCGCGAGCAGCGCCCTCGAGAGCGCTCCCGAACGTTTCGACGGGATGACGTTGACGACACCGGCGGGCACTCCGGCCTCCTCCAGCAGGGCGACCAGCGCGAGGGCCGTCAGAGGAGTCTCCGAGGCGGGCTTCAGCACCATGGTGCACCCCGCGGCGAGCGCGGGCCCGATCTTGCGGGTCGCCATCGCCGCCGGAAAGTTCCAGGGCGTGATGAGCAGGGCGACGCCGACGGGTTGATGCAGCACGAGGATGCGGTTGGCGCCCGAGGGCGCGGTCTCGAGGGTGCCCTGGATGCGCACGGCCTCCTCCGAGTACCAGCGGAAGAACTCCGCGGCGTAGGCCACCTCGGAGCGCGAATCGGCGAGCGCCTTGCCGTTCTCCATCGTGATCAGGCGGGCGAGGTCCTCCTGTCGCTCGATCATCAGCTCGAAGGCCCGGCGCAGGATCTCGGCCTTCTGCCGCGGAGCCACCGCTGCCCAGGCGGCCGCGGCTCCGGATGCCGCGTCGACAGCGGCCAACGCGTCGTCGACGGAGGCCGACGAGACCTGGGCGAGTTCTTCGCCGGTCGCCGGGTCGAGCACGGCGAACGCGCTGCCGTCGGAGGCCGATCGCGACCGGCCCCCGATCCACAGTCCGGTGGGCACGCTCAGCGCGAGCGAGTCGACGGCGCCGGCGCCGGCGAGGGAAGAAGTGGTCATGCGAAGTGCTCCTGGGGGTGAGGGCGGTGTGGAACGGCGCGGGTGACGTCCGCGGTCGTCAGATCAGCACGCTGAGGGGATTCTCGATCCGCGTGGTGAAGGCGGCGAGCCACTGCGCGGCGAGGGCTCCGTCGACCGCACGGTGATCGACGGACAGGGTGCAGCGCACCACGGTGGCGACCGCGAGCTCGCCGTCCTCGTCGACCACGGCCCGCTTCGTGGCGGCGCCGACCGCGAGGATGCCCGATTGCGGCGGGTTCAGGATGGCCGAGAACTCGAGCGTGCCGTACATGCCGAGGTTGGTCACCGAGAAGCTCCCGCCCTCCAGCTCGTCCTGACGGAGCTTGCGGTCGCGCGCCTTGGCCACCAGCTCGGCGATGCCCGTGCTCACGGCCGTGAGACTCTTCGACCCGGCATCGCGCAGCACCGGGGTGAGCAGTCCGCCGTCGGTCGCGACCGCGATCGCGATGTCCACCCGGCGATGCCGCCGCATGGCGGTGTCGGTCCAGGTGACGTTGGCCTCGGGCACGTCGGCGAAGGCGGCCGCGACGGCCTTGACGACCAGGTCGTTCACCGAGACGCGCACCGGCGAGGTCTCGTTGATGCGCGCCCGCAGGGCCAGCAGCTCGTCGACCACGCACTCGGTCGTGAGGTAGAAGTGCGGAACGGTCGACTTGCTCTCGGTCAGGCGCCGGGCGATGGCCTTGCGCATGCCGGTGTGCGGGATCTCGTCCCAGTCGTCGGCCCCAACGGACGGACCCGTGGCCCGTGGGGCGGCGGAGGGGGATGCCGCTGGCGGCGCCGCCTCCGCAGCCGGCCTCGGTGCGGGCTCGGCCGGACGTGACGCGACGAGCTCGACGTCGCGCCGGCTGATCCGGCCGCCGGGGCCGGTGCCGATGACGGCGGCGATGTCGATGTTCCGATCCCGCGCGATCCGCCGGGCGATCGGGCTGGCGAAGAGCCGCCCCCCACTCGACGGCGGGCGGGATCCGCTCCTGCCCGGAGAGGCGGCGGTCACCGCACCGGCGGCCGCCTCTGCGGCACCGGCGACACTCGAGGCCTCGACGACCGGGGTCGCCGACTCGGGGTCGCGAGCGACGACAGCGGTGTTCGAGGACGTCGTCGTCGGCGCCGGGCTCGCGTCGGAGTCGATGCCGGCACCGGGGCCCGGTTCCGGGTCGGGGCCGACGCCGGAGTCCGGGCCGGGAGCTCCCGCCAGCACGGCATCGATCTCGGCGTCGCCCTCGCCGTCGGCGCGCAGAACCGCGATCGGGTCGCCGACCTCGGTCGAGTCGCCGGGGCCGACCAGGGTGCGGCCGAGCACCCCCGCGGTCTCCGCCGCGTATTCGACGGTCGCCTTCTCGGTCTCGATCTCGGCGATCGGGTCGCCGACCGCGATCGTGTCGCCGACGGCGACGAGCCAGCCGGCCAGCACGGCCTCCTGGGAACCCGCGAGCACACCGGGCATGCGGATGATAGTCGCCATGCTCAGTTCCCCTCGCCGAAGGCGGCCCGCAGCGTCTCGAGCGCCGTGACCACTTCTTCGGTCTTCGCGATGGCCGCGCGCTCGAGCACCTTCGAGATGCTCGGCGAGGCCTCGCCTCCGGTCACGCGCTGCACGGGCTGGTCGAGGTAGTCGAAGAACCGGCGCTGGATCTCGTCGGAGAGCCACCCGCCGTAGGAGGTGCCCAGAGCGCCCTGCTCCACGATGAGCACGCAGTTCGTCTTCTTCACGCTCGTCCCGATGGTGTCCCAGTCGATCGAGGCCCGGTCCAGGAAGCGCAGGTCGATCAGCTCGGCGTCGACGCCGGTGGCCTCGATCGCCTCGGCGGAGTGACCCACCATCGAGAGGTAGCTGAGAACGGTCACCTCGTTGCCGGTTCGGCGCACCGCGGCCGTGCCGAAGGGGATCTGGTAATCGAGGTCGTCGTCGGGCATCAATCCCGTCGAGGCGTAGAGATCGACGTGCTCGATCACGAGAACGGGGTCGTCGATCGCGAGGGCCGCGTTCATCAGCCCGACGTAGTCGAACGGTGTGGAGGCGGCGACGATGCGCCATCCGGGTGCGGTGGAGAAGATGCCCGCCGGGTCCATCAGATGCTGCGATCCGTAGCCGGAGCCCATCGCGACCTTCGTGCGCAGCACGAGCGGCACCGGATTCTCGCCGCCGAACATGTGCCGCGCCTTGCCGATCTGGTTGAACACCTGGTCGGCGGCGACCCAGAGGAAGTCGGGGTACATGAACTCGACCACCGGGCGGAAACGACCGTCGAGCGCCATGCCCCCGCCGAGGCCCGCGAAGGCGTTCTCGCTGATCGGGGTGCCGAGCACGCGATCGGGATACTTCTCGGACAGCCCCTTGGTGGCGCCGTTCGTGCCGCCCTTCAGACGGTGGACGTCTTCGCCGAGCACTATCACACGATCGTCGGAGCCCATCCGCCGGTCCATCACCGCGGCGACCGCGTCGATGAACTTGCGCGGCGACATCGGGCCGGTGAAGTCGGCCTCCTCGGCCGTGCGCGCCTCGGCGATCTCGGAGAGATCTCCGCGCACCCCGACGTCGCTGAAACCCGGATCGGGCCACAGCTCGGGCCGGATGCGCCGGGTGCCCGGCTTGCCGTCGGGGTCGGCGTTGAGCAGTTCGGCGACCGCCGACGCCATGGCGTGCTGAGCCTGCCGGCGCACCGCGGCGATGCCGTCGTCGTCGATCAGGCCGAGCGCCTTCATCTCCCGCCCGACCCGGGTGACCGGATCACGATCGCGCCAGGCCGCCTCCTCGTCCTTGCTGCGGTAGCCGAAGGCACTGCCCGGGTAGGCACCGTTCTGGTGGAAGAAGCGATAGACCTCGGCCTCGATGACCGTGGGGCCCTCGCCCGCGCGCATCCGCTCTACGGCCTTCTGCATCGCGAGATGCACGGCCAGCGGATCCATTCCGTCCACCCGCCAGGCCGGGATGTTGAACCCCAGGGCGCGGGCCGACAGCCGCGGCTCGGCGGTGACCTCCTCCACCCGGGTCGACACCGCGTAGAGGTTGTTCTCGATGAAGAAGCAGAACGGGAGCTTCCAGGCCGCGGCGAGGTTCAGGGTCTCGAGCACCGAGCCGATGTTGGTGGCGCCGTCGCCGAAGTAGCTGACCGTGAGGTCGGTGGTGCCGGCGTGCCGTTGCGCCCACGCGTTCCCCGCTCCGAGCGGAACCCCGCCGCCGACGATCGCGTTGGTGCCGAGCGCGCCGGCTTCGAACCACTGCAGGTGCATCGAGCCGCCGCGACCGCGGCAGTAGCCCTGGGCGAGGCCAAGGATCTCGGCGAGCGTGCGCTGCAGCACCGTCTGCACCTCGGGCGTCACGAGCGCTCCGAGCCGAAGCCCGTCCGGAGCCACGTGGGTGAGCGCCTTGGCGAGGAACTGGTGGTGGCCGCGGTGCGATCCGTTCACCCCGTCGCTCGAACGCAGGCCGACGATCGAGCCGACCGCGCCGCCCTCCTGACCGATGCTCGAGTGCGCGGGTCCGTGCACGAGGCCCTCGCCCGCCAGCTCGAGCACGGTCTCCTCGAACGCCCGGATCAGGTGGAGCTGACCGAGCATGGTGGCCAGCAGGCCGGGGTCTGCGGCCTTCCAGTCGGACGCCGTCGTGGTCAGTTCGACCCAACTCGATCCCGGCTGCAATCGCTTCTCGCGGGGCATCCACTTCTCCTTTGACAGTGTGAGCTGCGGCGTTCGCGACGAGGGCGCGCGGCAACCGGCTATTGAGCACAGTAATTGCCGAATGGATCCATTGCAAGCATTTTTTCCTTTTGAACGTAGACATATTCCCGCAATCGCGTCATATTGGATACATCAACGACGATCGGAGTCATGCCATGACGAATGGGATCCCCGGGCTGCGCGGCACCGACCACATCGGTTTCACCGTGCCGGACCTCGACGAGGCGCACGCCTTCTTCGTCGACGTGATCGGCTGCGACTACGTGTACTCCCTCGGCCCGATGGCTCATGACGACGACTGGATGGCGGTGCATCTCAACGTCGATCGCGCGAGCGTCGTGCGCGAGCTGCGCTTCTACCGCTGCCGCTTCGGCCCCAACTTCGAGATCTTCGAGTACCTGCCGCAGGACGGGCAGCGCGAGCAGCCACGCAACAGCGACATCGGCGGCCATCACCTCGCGTTCTACGTCGACGACCTGGACGCCGCGATCGCCTACCTGACGAGCCGCGGCATCCGGGTTCTCGGCGAGCCGACCCGCTCGTCGCGGGCCTCGGAGGGTCAGCGCTGGGTGTACTTCCTGAGCCCCTGGGGCATGCAGCTCGAGCTGGTGAGCTACCCCGGCGGCAAGGCCTACGAGAAGGACGCCGAGGTGCTGCTCTGGCATCCGGCCCGCCCCGGAGAATGAGGAGACCCCGTGACCCACGACCACGCGACCCGCGACACGCCGGCCCACGACAGCGCCGTGCGTGACAGCGCCGCGCAGGACGCCGCCGCCGTCACCGCCCTCGAGAACCTGAGGTTCGAGGCGATGCTGGCCGGAGACGCCGACGCCCTCGCGCCTCTGCTGCACGACCGGCTGGGCTACGGCCACTCCAGCGCCGCCCGCGAGACCAGGTCGAGCCTGCTCGAGAAGCTGCGCGCCGGCGTGCTCGACTACTCGCGCATCGACCACCCGATCGCCGACATCCTGCTGAGCGGCGACACCGCCGTGGTGGTGGGCACCATGACGGCGAGCGTGCGCATCGCCGGCAACCCCGTCGAGCTGAACGGCAGCACCATCTCGGTCTGGGTGCGGCAGGGTGAGAGCTGGCGACTGCTGGCCTTCCAGCCGACCCCGATCCCGGCGGCCGCCTCATGACCGGCGCCGAGGATGCGGGCTCGCGAGGCGGCCCCCGGATCGCGGTTCTGGGCACCGGCGCCAACGGAGCGGCGATCGGCGCCGATCTCACCCGGGCCGGCCTGGACGTGACCTTCATCGAGCAGTGGCCGGCGCACGTCGAGGCGATGCGCCGCAGCGGGGTCACCGTCCACACGCCGGAGGGAACCGTCGTCACCCCCGTCAGGGTGCTGCACCTCTGCGAGGTGGCCGAGCTGCGCGAGCCGTTCGATCTCGTGTTCGTCGTGGTCAAGGCCTACGACACGCGTTGGGCGTGCGAGCTGATCAAGCCGCTCCTCAAGCCCACCGGCCTCGCGATCGGGTTGCAGAACGGGATGACCCTCGACGACATGGCCGAGGTGCTGGGCGCGGAGCGCACCCTCGGCGCGGTGATCGAGGTGGCCGCGAACATGTTCGAGCCGGGTGTGGTGAACCAGCAGGCCCCGGCCTGGTTCGCGATCGGCAGCTTCCATCCGTCGACCGAGGGCCGCGAGCCGGAGGTGGCCGAGGTGCTCGGGCACGCGGGCACGGTGGAGATCTCGGCCGACATCCGCTCGTCGAAGTGGATGAAGCTCGTCGTCAACGCCGCCGAGCTGGTGCCCTCAGCCATCCTCGACCTCCCCCTCGCCGAGGCCGAGAAGGTGCCGGGCATGCGCGCGTTCATGGTCGAGACCGGCAAGGAGGCGGTGCGCACGGCGGTCGCGCTCGGCAACCGCACCATCCCGATCTTCGGCATGCGGGCCGACGCGGAGGTCTCGCCCGACCGTTTCGCCGAAGAGCTGCTCGAGATCGTGCTCGACCGCTACACGCTCCCAGACACGATGACCACCGTGCTGCAGGACTGGCGCAAGCACCGGCGCTCGGAGGTCGACGAACTCAACGGCCTGGTCGCCGCCGCACAGGACCGTCTGGGCGGAACGGCACCGAACAACCAGCTCGTGACCGCACTCGCGCGGCGCATCGAGAGCGGCGCACTCACCGCCGGGCCCGCGAACATCGCGCTGTTGGTGGCGGGCTCAGCGGGCTGATGGGAGTACCGTCGGCTGAGACCAGATCGGGGAGGACGATGCCCAGCGCGAGCACACCGAAGGATGCCGTGGCGAGCCACCGCATCGCCGCGACCCTGCGCGAGTCGATCCTGCACGGCGATCTCGCGCCCGGACAGCGCATCCGCCAGGAGATCGTGGCGGAGGAGTACGGCACGAGCCGCATCCCGGTGCGCGAGGCGCTGCGGGTGCTCCAGGCCGACGGGCTGGTCACGCTCGTCTCCAACTCGGGCGCGTGGGTGGCGAGCCTCAGCCAGCAGGAGTGCTCGGAGGTCTACCAGGTGCGCGAGCGGCTCGAGCCGCTGCTGTTGCGCATGAGCCTGCCGGGCATGACCGACGAGATCGTGGCCGAGCTCGACTCCCTGGCCACGTCGATGGAACTCAACAACGACGTGGAGACGTTCATCCGTCTCGACCGCCAATTCCACCTGCTGAGCTACAGCACCGCGGATTCGACCCTGGTCTCGGGCATGATCGCGAAGCTCTGGAACACCACTCAGCACTACCGGCGGGCCTTCAGCCGGCTGGTGGGCATCGGCGGCTCGGCGGTGACGCACATGGAGCACCACCTGCTCGTCGACGCGATCCGGCGGCGCGACGGCGACGACGCCGAACGCCTGCTGCTGAGCCACATCCGGCGCACCCGGCTCGAGCTGGCGCGGCATCCGGAGATCTTCGCGCCGCCGGCCGCCTGAGAACCGCAGGCTACGCGGAGATCGGGGACAGAGGCCGCGCGTAGGCGACCATCGGCGGCCCGCCGAGTGGGTGCGGTGCGGGTTCTCCCTGCGGGGTGAACCCGAGCGAGGAGTAGAGCTTCTCCGCCCTGCTGTTGCCGGCTCGAACCTGCAGTTCGAGGGTGGAGCAGCCCAGTCGGGCCGCCGCGTCGATGGCGTCGACGACGAGGGCGCGCCCCACACCGCGCCCGGCGTCGCTCGGAGCGACGGCGAGCAGCTCGAGCATCGCGATGCGTTCCCCGGAGCGGATGCCGGCGCCCTCGGTGAGGGCGAACGCCGTCGGGTCGTCGCGAGCGCCCGCCACCGCCACCGCGAACCGCACGAGGGGCCGATCGAACTTCGCGTGGGCTCGCGTGGCGACCTCGGGCCCTTGGTCCTGCTCGTCGCGCGCGCGGAGTGCCTCGAGCCAGACGGCGACGCAGGCGTCGCGCTCGTCGGATGCCCCGGCCCGGATGATCACGGTTCGACGATACCGCGCCGGGACGTCGGGGCAACCACTCGGCTCTCGCGGCTTCGCCGCCCCTTGACACACTCGCTGGGGAACTGTTTAATCCAGACTACGGATAAAGAGTCGAGGAGGACTCATGCACCAGGCCAACCATCGCTTCCCCACAACTCTCGCGTGTGTCAGGTCACGAGCGAGCATGGTCCTCGCCGCGCTCATCGCGGCGGCACTTCTGACGCTGGCCGGGGCGACCGCGGTGTCCGCGGGCGTCGACCAATCGAACACCCTCACCTCGTGGTCGCAGTTCGCCACGGGTGGCACGGACGTCACCGTCACCGCCGATGCGAGCATCCATCACTCTGGTTCCACGGCCGCGAAGATCGTGAGCACCACCCCGCAAGCAAACAACGCCTACGGCGGCATCGTTCAATCGATCCCCGTGCAGCCTTCGACTGCGTATGTCTTCGCCGTCTGGGTCAGGGGTGCCGCCGTGGCCTCATCCTCGACGGCTCAGGTCGTGCTCAGCCCCGACTGGGCGACCCGACGCTCGTTCCCGTCGGGCACGTACGATTGGACCCAAGTGACGTGGACCTACACCACCACCTCCTCGCAGTCGACGCTCGACTACCGCTTCCTCCTGCAGAACGTAGGCACCGTCTGGCTCGACGATCTCAGCATCACCGCGCCCGGGTCCACGACGAACTTGCTGTCGAACCCCGGCTTCGAGGCCTTCAGCACGTCACCGCCACCATCCACGCCCACTCTGGGAATCACTACGCCATCGCTCGTGTTCACGGCGCCCAGCCGGTCGATCGCGTTGACCAGCAATCGTTCGGCGATCGCCTGGACCGCCACGGATGCCTCTGGGGCAGCCGCGGGATCGGGCACTCTGGCGGTCAGCGGCGGAACAGCGACGTTGAATCTGTCGTCCTTCGCCGAGGGGTACTACGGCCTGCAGCTCACGACCAACGGCTCGACGCCTCTGACCCGCACGACCTCCTTCGCCGTGCTGCCCCCACAGGACGACAGCGCCCAGGGCTCCGACAGCCGCTTCGGCCTGTCATACTCCGCCGCATTCCTCACTGCAGACCAGATGAGCACGATCGACCAGCTCGGACCGGCCTACGTGCGCTTCGACGTCTCCTGGGCCCGCGTGGAACCGACGCAGGGGCAGTACACGATGCCGCAGTTCTTCCGGGACAAGTTCGACGCGATCGTCGCCGCGGGCATGCGACCGCTGATCATCCTCGACTATCGCAATCCGTTCTACGACGGCGGACACACCCCCAGTACCCCGGCCGGTATCGCCGGCTTCGCGAACTATGGGCGCTACGTGGCCGGCCAGTTCGGAACCGCGGCCGACTACGAGGTGTACAACGAGTTCGACAGCACCGGCTTCAATGACGGAGCCTGCGGCCTCACGGCCGACTGCTACCTCGAGATCCTGAAAGCGGTGTCCGAAGCGGTGCACGACCAGGTTCCTGGCGCGAAAGTGGCCGGACCGGCTTTGGCCGGCATCGACCTCGACTGGCTGAAGCGGTTCTTCGAGATCGGCGGCCTGCAGTACCTCGACGCTGTGAGCGTGCACAAGTACGCACGCAATCTCGCCCCAGAAGGAGTGACGGCGCCGTTGCTCACTCAGCTCCAGGCGCTGATCAAGCAGTACTCCGATGGCCAGGACGCACCGATCTGGCTCACCGAAACGGGATACAACACATCGAGCGCGGGCGTCACCGAGCAACAGCAGGCCGACTATCTCGCGCGCGACATGGTGCTCAATCTGCAGACCGGTCTCGATCGTGAGTTCTGGTACGGCTTCGTGGACGCATGCGTCAGTTCCAGCGACAAGGAGTGCCGGTACGGGATGCTCCGCAACATGAACGAAGGACTGACGGTGGCCGCACCCAAACCCGTGTTTGTCACCTACGCCACCCTCACCCGCCAGCTGGCGCACTTCGCGCCGAGGGGGATGGAGACACTCGCTGAGGGCGCCTATTCGGGTGTGTTCGAGAACCCGGCGGGCGTCACGAAGCGCGTGCTGTGGTCGACCACTCCCGTGACCGTCGACATCGCCGCCGACGGTCCGGTGACGATCACCGATCAGTGGGGCGCGACGACGACGGTCACTCCGGTGGGCGGGGTGCTCCCTCTCACGCTCGGCGAGAAGGCAGTCTATCTCGCCGGCCCGGTCACGGCAGTCACGAGTCCTGGGGTCGACCCCGGTGGAGAGACGCCCGGAACACCGATTCCGACGTCTTGTGTCACGAGCGGCGACGAATATACGGCGGCGTTCCCCGCAGCGGCCCCGGCCGGCGAAACGATCGACGTGGCCGTCTCCGTCGACTGCTCGGGCATCGAGCACGCCGTCCCGACGACTGTCAGGTTCGCGACGCCCGACGGATCGCGCAGCATCCTCGTGCCATCCGTCTCGGGCACCGTCACGACCGCGACCCTTCAGATAGCGGCAGCGGCCGCAGCGGGCCCGCAAAGCGTGGTGGTGCAGGCGCAGGCGGGCGGCAGCACCGTCGCCGAGTTCTCGCACACCGTGTCTGTCGTCGACAACAAGGTGAGCCTGGCGATCGTACCCAAGGACGACATCGCCGGTCTGGGTGCCGATGTGGTGGTGACAAATCGGAGCACGAACACCACGCTGACGGCCACAGCGGTGAGCGCGGAGCTCGGCACAGCCGCGCTCGACACGACCGTGCCGACCACCGTGCCACCGGGCCAAGCCCTCTCGTTCCCCATCGACGTGGCGGGCCTGCCGGAGTGGAGCGATCTCGACGAGTCGGTCACGGTCGTCTTCGCCGACGGCATCACCCGCTCGATCACCGGCACGACGGCTCTCGCCCCCGCCTTCGCCGAGGGCACGCCCGATGCCCCGTCCGCGGACCTGCGTGAGGACGGCCGCGCGCTCAGCCTTGCTGGCGACGGGAATGCCACGCCCGAAGACCTGTCGGGGAGCATGTGGGTGGCCGACCAGGGAATCTCTGTAGTCGTCCACGCGGTGGTCACCGACGACGTACAGACCCCGAGCGCCACGGCCGCCGACATCTGGACGAAGGACTCCGTGCAATTCGCATTCGCGGCGCCCGGAGCCACCGCGGCGCAGCGCTTCGAGATCGGTGCCGGTTTGCTCACGAGCGGCAATACGGTGGTCTACGGTTTCGCGGGCGTCACCGGCACGATCGGAACGGCGTCCGCCACGATCACCCGCGACGACACGGCGCACACGACCACCTACGCGGTGACGCTTCCGAAATCGGTGATCGGCCTCCCCGAAGCGGCGAGCGTCGTCGACTACTCGTTCATCGTCAACGACAGCGATGGCACGGGGCGCACCGGCTACCTGGAATGGGGATCAGGGATCGGCGCCACGAAGGACCCGTCGATGTACCGCCCAGTGATCCTGGCCGGGTGACGTCGCCCAGCTCGAGTTCCTCGGCTGAGGGAATACTCTCAGCCGAGGAACTCGAGCTGGCGCAGGTCGAGAGCTTCACTGCCCGCCACCGTCAGGCGCACCCGCGCGAACGCGCCCTCCGCGGCGGCCTCGAAGGCTCGGGTCTGCTGCGGCCAGCGGAATCGCTGATCGAGCCTCTCGTCGACCACCCGCCACACTCCGTCGGCATCAGCGGCCTCGATCACCCAGGATGCACAGCTCACCGGATCGCCGAGAGTCACGGTGTAGAGGTCCAGCACCGCGGGAACGGGGAATTCGTGCTCGATGCTCTCACCCGGCTCCAGCACCACCCCGGTGCTGGAGTCGTCGTCGAACGGCGAATCCTCGACGCGGGCTGTGCGGTCGAGCAGAAGCGGGGGAAGACTGGCGGAGAGGCTGTGCGAGAACGGCGCGTCGTGCGGCTCGACAGCTCGCGAGACCGGCGTCGAGACGAGGTCGATGACAATCTCCACGCCCGTGCGAACCAGCGCGACCGGAATCGAAGCCTTCTCCCAGGGCTGCCCGTCGACAGTGACGCTCCGGATGAACGTCGCCGAGGGGCTGAGGCCTCGAGCCAGGATCGAGGTCTGCCGTCCGTCGGGAAGACGGATGACCGAGCGCTCCACCGCGGGGGCGGTGATCAGGTACTCGCCCGAAGCCGGCGTCAGAGGGTACAGGCCGATGCTCGCGAAGAGGTACCACGCCGACATCTCGCCGTTGTCCTCGTCGCCCGGATAGCCCTGCCCGATGTCGGAGCCAAGGAACAACCGTCGTATGCACTCGCGCACGATCGCCTGTGTCTTGTGCGGAGCATCCGTGAACGCGTACAGGAACGGGATGTGGTGCGCGGGCTGGTTGGACAGACCGAGCATGCCGAGCCGCACATCACGAGCCTCCGTCATCTCGTGGATCACCCGGCCGTACGATCCGGCGATCGCGGCAGCTCCCGACTCAGGAGTGGCGAAGAATTCGTCGAGTTTCGCCTCGAGCCCCGCACGACCGCCATGCAGATCCGAGAGTCCGGCGCCGTCGTGCGGCACCGAGAAGGCCATCCCCCACCCGTTCGTCTCCGTGTAGTCACCGCCCCAGACAGCCGGGTCGTACCCGCCCGCCTCGACGCGCGCCGATCCGTCGTCATCCCGGCCCACGAAGAATCCCGACTCGGGCTGGAACAGCCGCCGGTAGTTGCGCGCACGGTTGCCGAAGTACCTCTCGTTCGCGGCGATCTCCACGCGGCGAGCATGCCCGCCGGGCAGCCGCTCCAGAAGCGCTGCCGACAGTCGGGAGATGCCGAAGTCGTTCAGTGCGCTCTCCAGCGACCAGGAGAGTCCCTCGTGCACCGCCGTCGAGACGTAGCCGCAGAACACCGCACGGTGGTTCGCGGCGCGTCCCACCTCAGTGCGATCGCTCACCGTCGTGGCATTGCGCAGCGCCGAGTCGTAGGCGGCCTCCCAATCGGCGAGCTCGACTCCCGACGCAACGGCATCCGCGATCACGATGTCGCTGCTCGTGCCGACCATGCAGTCGGTGGCTCCCGGTGCCGACCAGCGCTCGATCCAGCCCGCCGCGCGGAAATGTTCCACGAAGCCGTCCAGCATGACGGATGCCCGATCCGGTTCGAGGAGGAAGTATGCCGGCCACGCCGTGCGATAGGTGTCCCAGAATCCGTTGTTCACGAACGAGCGGCCCGGTCGTACCTCACAACCCGTGTGCCGTTCGCCGTGGGCTCTCGGCGCGGAGCCGGCCACGTCGGCATACGCCCACCGGGGCTCGTGCGCCGTTCCGATGTTCTCACCGGCATGACTGGGGTAGAGGAACAGACGATACAGGCTCGAGACGAAGTCGATCCGCTGCGCCTCGCTGCCGCCGTCGATGGTGAGCACCGACAACTGGTCCTGCCAGCACTCCCGGGCGTCGTCGACCAGGTCATCGAATCCGGCCGAGGCCGGCGCTTCCTGGCCGAGCGCCGCCAGAGCCTGATCGACGCCGATGAACGAGGTGGCGATGCGCGCAACTACCTCGTTGCTCGCGCTCTCGAACTCGAACTCGAGCATTGCCGAGACCCGAGGACGCTCGGCGACCGCGGCTCGGCGCACGGCCGCGAGCGGCTGATCGAAGGCGATCGCGAAGTACATCCGGGAGGAGTTGGAGGGCACACGGTCGGTCTTCGAGTCCGTGTAGCCGGTGACCGGGGCCAGCCGATCCGCAGCGTCGAAGACCAGGGAGCCGCGGTCATCGGGCTGGTCGAGCAGAACTCCACCCCCACGGGGCAGAGTCAAGCGCATGATCACCACGTGATCGGTCGCGGTCATCTCGGCGGCGACACCGTCACCCAGCTCCACTGCATAGTAGTGTGCCCGGGCCGTCTCGTCCGCGTGCCGGAACGGGCGGGCACGCCGCGGCCCCGTTGCATCGGAGAGGGAGACGTCGGCCATAGGCATCAGCTGGACCATTCCGCGGTCGCCGATCCACGGGCTCGGGGTGTGGGACACGGCCAGCGCCTGCAGAGCAGGGCGGTTGTCGGGCCCGTTGCCGGCATGGTATTGATACTGCCACTCGAAGCTCGCGGCATCCGTCACCGGGATGCCCAGATTGAAGCCGTGCGGCCGGGCGACGGCCGGAACCGTGTTACCGCGCGAGGCCTCACCGGAGGAGTGCGATCCGCGGCGGGTGTCGACCAGGTCGGTGAGTCGGTCCGCCTGTGGCCGAACGGCCTCGATCGCGATGTCGCTGATCCAGCCGTGCACCGAATACGGTGCGGCGCCGACGGCCTCGGCGACCACCCAGACACCCGCCACCCGCCGCCCGGCCACCGCGTCGAGCGGGAAGGTACGACGATTCCACTGGTCCGGAGTCACACTGCGCGAGTCGAAGCGCTGCGCGGCCGACGGACCGTAGCCTGCCTCGTCCTCGACGGGGTGCCCGCTCAGCCAGCTTCCGTCGTCGAACTCGAGGTCGATGGCGACCGCCGTGGCCTCGAATCCCTCCCCCGCCGCCGCGCCGGCGCGGAAGGCCGGGAACACGGCGTACGAAATACTCGTGCCGGGCACGATCAGCGCATCCGTCACCCCGGGCACCTCCACGGGCGCCCGCCAGAGGCTGCCGATGACCTCCTCGCCCACCCCCACGGCGTAGGAGAATGAATGCGTCGACAGCAGGCCGACGCCGGGTTTCGACGCCGGAGCCTGGTCCGGCCCGCGCGCCGGTGCGATGCGGAGCACCCGTCAGCCCTTGATCGCGCCGGCCTGGCCGGCACTGCGCAGGAACTGCTTCTGGAACACGAGGAAGAGCAGCAAGGGGATGATCACGGAGATGAACATCCCCGCGATCAGCACCGCGGTCTCGGCCGTGTTGGCCGCCTTGTACAGCACCACCGACAGCGGCTGCACGCCAGCTGACGGCAACACCAGCAGCGGCCAGAGGAACTCCTTCCATGCCGAGACCAGGGTGAGGAGCGAGACCACTCCAATGATCGGTTTCGACATCGGCAGCACGATGCGCCAGAACACGTCGAGGGCGTTCGCCCCGTCGACCCGCGCCGCCTCGAAGACCTCCTTCGGCAGGCCCTCGAAGAAGTTTTTCACCAGCAGCACGTTGAACGCCGTCGCAGCGGAGGGCAGCCAGACCGACCAGAACGTGTCGATCAGGTTGGCGTGGATCAGCGGCACGTCGATCACTGTCAGGTAGAGCGAGACGAGCGAGACGATGCTCGGAATGAACAGGGTCGCGAGTACCATCGCCGTGAGGACCCGCGCATAGCGCGGCCGGAGGATCGCGAGGGCGTATCCGCCCGTGAGCGCCACGAGCAGGCCGAAGAACCAATTGCCCAGGGCGATCAGCACCGTGTTGGCGAGAGCCCTGCCCACGTCGATCCCGTTCCAGGCCTGCACGAGGTTGTCCCATTGGATGCCGCTCGGCCACCAGGCGAACGGCTCACGCAGGATGTCCTGCGTTGTCGAGACCGCAGACTTGGCCAGCCACAGGATCGGGCCCGCCGCCACCAGCGCGAGCGTTCCGATCACGACGATGCTGAGCACCAGGAGCCCGAGACGCACGGACGGGCGGCTGCGTTCGCTGGGCGAGATAATCCCGCGGTCGATGTCGGGATCCGTGCCCTCAACGGGGTTCTTCGGGATCGTCATGTGCGGTTCCATTTCCTCGTCGCCCACAGGTACACCGCCGACAGCATGGAGAGCAGCAGAGCGAGCAGCAGACTCAGCGCCGTGGCCTTGCCGTAGTCGCCGATGACGAAGGCGTAGCGGAAGATCAGCATCAGCACAGTGAGCGTGCTGTTGTTCGGGCCTCCGCCGGTCATCACGAAAGGCTCTGTGAACACTTGGAAAGTGCCGATCACCTGCAGGATGAGCATCAGCAGGATCACGGTGCGCAAATGCGGAAGGGTGATGTGCCAGGCGCGCTTCGCGATACCGGCGCCGTCGAGTTCGGCCGCTTCGTACAGTTCAGGGGGTGCCGACATGAGAGCCGCGAGGTAGATGATGGTAGTCGTTCCGAAGCCGGCCCAGGTGGCCTGCACGACGATGCTCGGCATCGCCATCGCGGCGCTCTGCAGCCAGGGCAACGGCCCGATTCCGACCCAGCCCAGAACGGTGTTGAGCAGACCGTTCGGACTCGGATCGAAAATCTGCTTCCAGAGCAGCACAGCCACGACGGGTGGGATGATCACCGGGATGTAGACGAGCACGCTCGCGAGGCCTCTGGTGCGGCGCAGCTCGCCGATGAACACAGCCAGCAGGATCGGCACGGGGAAGCCGATCAGCACCGCCAGAATGGTGAACCAGAGTGTGTTCCATGCTGCGGTCGGCAGCAGCGGATCGGCGAACACACGCGCGAAGTTGTCGAAGCCGACCCACGTGGCCGGAGTCACCAGGTTCGTGTGCTGGAAGCTCAGCACGAGACTCCGGGAGATCGGCCACCAGCTGAAGAGGGCGAAGATCACCAGCAGGGGAAGCGTGAACAGCAGGTTGCCTGCTCCCCCGCCGCGGTACCAGCGCACGAGCGCGTGTGCAGGTCCGCGGCGTCGCCGCGTCGCTGTCGTCGGTCGGTTGGTCATTGTCCCTCGTCCATGGTCCCTCGTTCGTGTCGACGGGCGTGAGGGAGGATCGCCCTCCCTCACGCCCGGGCGTCGATCGGCCGTCACTGCGCCGAGTCGATGAGCCCCTGCACCGTCGTCTGGGCGCCGGTGACGACGCCCGGTATGTCCGTGCTCTCGTCGGTGAAGACCTGCTGCACCACGGCGTCGAGCGTGGAATAGGTCTCCTGCGCGGCGACCCTCGGCTCGCCGAGGATCGGTAACTGGCTCAGGCTGTCGAAGTAGGCCGTGAAGTGATCCCGATCGACCGTGATGTACGGGGCGATCCACTCCAGGTACTGGTCGTAGACGGCCGGGGTGAAGAGCTGCACTTCCGGAGCCCCGACCGGAAGCCCGCCGGCCTTCGACTTCTCGGCATACTGCACGGCCGCATCCTTGTCGAGGAAGCGGTTAAGGTAACGGAACTTGTCCCACTGCAGGGCCGCAGCCGTCTCGTTCGCTGTCGCCGTGGGGCTGATCACCGAGATGTCGCCGCCGCCGAGCGTTCCGAGGCCATCAGCGGCCTGCGGCAGGGGCGCGATGCCCAGATCATCGGCCGGCATCTTGCGGTTGCCCACCACGTCGCGGTAGAGGTCCGCCCCGAGCACGGTTTGGCCGATCTGGCCCGACGCGAGCGCGGTACGCATGTCATCGGCGCTCAGCAGGAAATTGCTTCCCGCGGCATCCATTTTCCACCGCACGTTCTGCAGGAACTGGAGTGCGTCGGTGACGCCGGACGAGTCGACGGTGGCGGTGACCGTGTCGCCCTTGGTCTCCTGCAGCTCACTGCCGAAAGAGTACGACATGGCCGACAGTGACCATCCTCCCGAGCCGTTCGTGGTGGGGAGCACGAAGCCGGCGGCGTCGGTGGCATCGGCGATCGCCTTGGCGTTCTTGGCGACGGCGTCCCAGGTGGTGGGCGGTGCGTCCGGGTCGAGGCCGGCACGGGCGTAGAGCGAACGATCGTAGATGAGCGCCATCGTGTACGCCGCGGTCACGACGCCGAACGACGCGCCGTCGGCGTTCTTCGTCTGGGCCTGGATGTCGGGGTCGAGCTGGGCGAGCACGTCATCGGCGGCGATCGCCTCGCTGATGTCCTTCACCTGGCCGTTCGCGATGAGCTGCTGGATGTTGGTGTACGGCACGATCATCGTCGTCGGCATCGAGCCGCCCGCCACCAGCGCGGAGAAGGTGGACGGGTCGAACTTCGTCTCGACACCCTGGACCGTGATGTTGGGATGCGCGGCCTCGAACGCCTCGACCTGATTGTTGAACAGCTCGAGGTTGGAGGCCTGGTCCTTGGTCGGCATATTACCGACCACGATGGTCACCGGCGCGGTGGGGTCGGCAGTCTCCGCCGCGGTGCCCCCGCCTGCAGAGCAGGCGGTCAGCGATACCGCTGCGAGCACGAAAGCGGTGACCCCCGCCGTCGCGCGTGTGCTGTGTTTCGACATCAATACTCCTTTGTACTCGGATCGTCCATGCAGGCGGACGTCTACATCGTCGTCCGCGGAAGCGACTTTGTCAAGTTTACGGATAAACACATCACAGACGAGGGATCCGCACGGTCGCGAGCTGGAAGGGCCCCAGCGAGAGCGTGATGCGCCCCGGTCCGAAAGCGACGGTCTCGCGACCGGAATCCCTCTCCAGCAGGTCGACGAGACGGGGCGTCCCGGCGTCGAAATCCGCCGTCACCGTGACCTCGGCACGAGCGCCCTCCGACTCGTACACCCGCACCACCACGTCTCCTCCGCCATCCTCGGCCAGCTTCACGCTGGAGACGCTCACGCCAGGATGAGAGACCGAGATCACCGGCGCGACGGGATGCCCTCCGCGCACGCGCCTCCGCGGCAGATTCAGGGCGGTCCCCTCCCGCACGGCATCCCGGATGCCCGCCCCGGGGCGCACAGCGAACCGGATCACGTGCTCGCCCTGATCGGCGCCGGGATCGGGGAACTCCGGAGATCGCAGCAGGGAGAGCCCCACCGCCACCACCGTGCGCCGACCGTCAACGGTGTGCCGCGTCACGTCGTGTCCATACGTCGACTCATTGGCGATCGCGACGCCGTAACCCGGCTCGGCCACGTGGATCCACCGGTGCGCGCTCACCTCGAAGCGCGCCGCATCCCAGGAGGTGTTGACATGGGTGGGACGGAAAACATGCCCGAACTGCGTCTCGGCCGCGAACCGGTCGGCATGGACGTCGATCGGAAACACCAGTTTCAGCAGCTTGTGCTTCTCCTTCCAGTCGATCGTGTTCTCGATCGCGAGCGATCCGGCGCCGCGCTCGAGCCGCAGCACCTGACTGATCGACGAGGTACCGAATCTGCGCCGGATCGTCAGCGTCACCGCGTCCGGCTCACGTCCGGCCGCGATGGACTCGATCCCGTCGATCGGCCGGGCGGCCCGACGGTAGTGCACGTCGACATCCCAGGCGTCCCAGAGATTCGGGGTGTCGCGGTGCAGCATCAGCACATTGCCGGATTCGCCGGCGGGGATGGCCTCGCGGCCCGACGTCGTGTCGCGGAGGGAGGTGATGTGCCCGAGCTGGTCGACTCCGACTACGATGTGGGAGTTGGAGAGCACGAAGCCGGCCTCGGTCTCGCGAACGTCCAGCTCACCGCCGGCGGGAGCAGGCTCTCCCACCCCCAACGGGAGCACCCCGGCATCGGGGAAGGACCGCGCATTCGCGACGAGCTCCCGCTCCCCTGGCCCGGAGAGCGCGGCGAGCGCGGCGGCGATGATCCGCTCGAGCGTTCGCTCGACGTCCGCATTGGCCTCCTCCACCTCCTGATGCACCCACGCGATCGAGGTGCCCGGCAGGATGTCATGGAACTGATGCAGCAGAACCGTCTGCCAGGCCGCCTCGATCTCCCGGTAGGGATAAGACGCACCGGCGCGCACCGCCGCCGTCGCCGCCCACAGTTCCGCCTCGAGCAGGAGGTTCTCGTTGCGCCGGTTGCCCTGCTTCGTGCGGTGCTGAGAAGTGAGCGACCCCCGATGCAACTCGAGGTACAGCTCTCCCACCCAAACCGGCGGTTCGCCGTACTCGGCCTCTGCTCGCTCGAAGAAGGCCTCGGGTGAGTCGATCTCGACGGTCGGTGAGCCGTCGAGCGACCGGAGACGGCTCGCTGCCGCGAGCATCTCACGGGTGGGCCCTCCGCCCCCGTCACCCCAGCCGAAGGGAACGAGCGACGACCCGGCGGTGCCCTTCTCCTTGAAGTTGCGCTCCGCGTGCGCGAGTTCCGCGCCGGAGAGCTCGGAGATGTACGTGTCCGCAGAGGGGAAGTGGGTGAACACCTGGGAGCCGTCGATGCCCTCCCATAGAAAGCTGGTGTGCGGCATCTCGTTGGTCTGGTTCCAGGAGATCTTCTGGGTCATGAACCAGCGCATTCCGGCCTCGCGAAGGATCTGCGGGATCGCTGCCGAGTAGCCGAAAGTGTCCGGCACCCAGGCCTCCTGGGAGTCGACGCCGAATTCCTCCAGGAAGAAGCGCTTGCCGAGCACCAGCTGGCGCGCCATCGACTCACCGCCGGGCATGTTCATGTCTGGCTCGACCCACATGCCGCCGACGGGGACGAACTGCCCGGTGGCCACCTTCTCCCGGATCCGCTGGAAGAGAGCGGGGTAGTCCCGTTTGATCCAGAACAGCTGCTGCGCCGACGAGCAAGCGAAGCGGTACTCCGGATACTCGTCCATCAGCGCCACGGCGCTGGCGAAGGTCCGAGCGCACTTGCGGATCGTCTCGCGCAGCGGCCACAGCCAGGCGGTGTCGATGTGCGCATGGCCCACCGCGACCACGCGATGCGCACTGGCCGCGGCGGGAGACGACAGTGCGCCGGCGAGTTCCTCGCGCCCCCGAGCGGCGGTGCCGGCCACGTCGTCCGGATCGACGACGTCGATCATCCGCTCGAGAGCGCGGAGGATCTGCCAGCGACGCGAGCCCTCGATGGGCAGCTCGGCCATGAGTCCGCGCAACGTCCAGATATCCTGGGCGAGCTCCCACACCGTGGTGTCGAGCAAGCCGAGGTCGATCTGCCGCACGGTGTAAAGCGGCTCGGCGCCAGCCGTCTCACGATCGCCGAGAGGCGTCGGGCGGAAGGTGTACTCTCCCGCGACATCCGGATTCGCGGCTGCCTCGATGAAGAATTCGTGATCGCGCCGACCCTCAGGCCAGGGCACGTAGGCGCTGCGCGGAGCGATCCCCTTCACCAGGGAGCCGTCGGGCAGAAAGGCCAGCCCCTCGGCCTGGAAACCGGGCCGGTCTCCGTAGAAGCCGAGATCGACCGCCACTTCGAGCCGGGTGCCGGCCGGCAGTCGGCCGTCTTCGAACCACTCGGGCGGGACGGAGCCCCGCACCCGGAACCAGGAGGTCGACCACGGGGCACCCCAGGGGAAGGGCACCTCGACCGCGCGGTACTCGGCGGCGAGCGCCTTGCTGACGGGAACCGGTTCGCCCGGCACGTGCCAGGCCTGAACCTGCAACGGCTTCCGGCGCCGGTAAAGCGCGCCGGGAAGCACATCGTCGATGAAGCGGGTCAGCCGACCCTCGGTGAGCTGACGGTCGTCATGCACAGTGGAACTCCAGTTGTCGGGGATCAGGCGAAGACGCGGAGGGCGCCGACCATGGCATGCGGGTGCCCGTTGGTGGCGGTGACCACCAACCGGAGCCGGTCGGTCTCGACTGGTTCGTCGAAGAGGTGGACGCGGCGCCGACGACGATTGTCCGTCACGGTCGTCATGGTCACCCAGCCCTCGGCCGTGCGGCACTCCACGTGGTAGTCGCGCACGAGAGTAGGGAGCACTCGTTCGGGAGTGCGATGGTGGTGCAGATTGATGAGGTCCTCGTCGACGTCGTCGTTGAACACGAGCTCAACGCGGCCGGCCCGCACGGGCGCGAGCCAGGCCAATTCCAGCACCGCGGCCTCGCCTGCCGGCAGCACGGAGGCCCAGAGGTCAGGGCCGTCGAAGGGCCGCTGCCCGCCACGGATCGCCTGCGAGGGAGAATAGGCCTCGGTCGCCGGCCGGGCCGAGAACACCACGCAGCGGCGACGCAGTTCGAAGGCCGACCAGGCGTTGGACTGAGCCGTGCCGTGCGCGAGCTTCGGGTCACGGCGGAGGAGCCCCATCACGCCGTAGGGCGCGGGACCGGCGACGGAGACGAGCGAGACGCTCGGGTGCGCGCGCAGTACGAGCACGACGGAGCACGGTCGCTCCGGCGAATAGCCGGTGGGGATGTCGATGCTCTGACGAGGTTCGCCCGAGACGCCGACCGAACCGCCCACGATCCGGTCGACGGGGATGTGGTTGAGGCCGTTCCGCGTGCTCCACAACTCCCAGGAGAGCGTGCCGGGCGCCGTGGCTACGACCTCGAACGTCACGGAGTCGAGCCGCGGATCGGCGGGGAGCACAAGTCCGAAGTCTCCTTCGGCGAGGGAGACCAGCTGCTCCCCTGAGGGCGAGCGCGGGACAGCGAGCAAGTCGACGACGCGCGTGGCGGAGGCCGTCGCGGTGCGTGCCAGATCGGCAGGATCGTCCCGGGCGACGCCCAGGATCGATGCATCCGAACGGAGCAGGTGCTGCTGCAACTCATCGATGTGCCTGTTCGCAACCTCACGCGGAGAAACGCCCAGTCGGGCAGCGAGCGCCGCCCCGGCCCCGGCGGCCTCGCCCAGCACCGCGCAGGTGGCCATGACGCGCGTGCTGCCGAAGGCCACGTGCGAGGCCGAGATGTCCCGACCCGCCATGAGCATGTTGTCGACGTTCACCGAGTACAGGGAGCGGAACGGGATCTCGTAGAGGCCCGGCCCGAACAGGTGCGCCGACGGGCCGTCCTCCGCGTACATCCCGCCGGCCGGATGCAGGTCGATCGACCACCCGCCGAAGCCGACCACATCCGGGAACCGCGTCTGGTCGAGGATGTCGCCCTCGGTGAGCACATGGTCGCCGAGGAACCGCCGGTATTCGCGCTTGCCGGGGATAGTGCCGACCCACTCCAGCGTGAGCGTGTCGGCGTCGAACTCGCCCGAGTTCTTGATGTGGTCCCAGATGCCGAACACCACGCCCCAGAGCTCGTCTCTGATGCTCTCGTTGTCGTCGACCGCGTCGAGCTCTCCGCCCCACTCGATCCACCAGTAGTCACAGCCGTTCATCGCCGTGTCGATCTGCCGCCGCACCGGGATGCCGGTGGGCTCGATATCGCGCGCACTGTCCGGAGCCACGAACACGACTGGCTCGCCCGCATCCTTCGTGTAGAGCAGGATCGTGCTGCCGAGCATGTTGTCGTCGGCCACCACGGGCGCGAGCGACTCGCCGAACGACTCCCTCGGCTCGCGTCCTTTAGCGAACCGCGCGCCGGCGAGGGCGCCCACCAGGCCGTCGCCGGAGCAGTCGATGAACACCGGAGACTCGAAGGTGATCAGCCGCTCCGAGCCCATCTGCCATCCGCGCACGGAGCGGATGGTGCGCTGGCGCTCTTCACCCACGGCGTCTACCTCGCGCACATCCGTGTTGAGGTACAGGGCGATGTTTGGCTCCGCGCGCACGAGGTCGAGAACGACGTGGTCCCACAGGACCGGATTGCCTTCGGGGTTGCGCCACTGGTTCTCGAGGAAGAGCTCGCCCATGATGCCAGTCTCACGCGCGTACTTCTGAGCACCGTGAGCGGTGGCACCGACGACCCAGACCCGGATCTCGCTGGACGAGTTGCCCCCGAGAACCGGCCGGTTGTTCACGAGAGCGACGGTGGCGCCGCTCCGGGCGGCAGCGATGGCCGCCGCCACACCGGCGAGCCCGCCGCCGACGACGGTGACGTCGGACCGACACGTGACACGATTCATGTCGGGATGCCTTCCTTACTAATTCCAGATTCCGGATCAACTAGCATCATCGTAGCGGACGCCGGATAAAGTAGGCGAATGACGATGCCTCCACCACCCGGAAGACCGAACGGCCTCCGCCGGGGCACAAACCTCGGGCATGTCGCCGGATTCAACGATTCCGTCATCTTGTCGTACATCCGCGCCGCCAAGTCCGGTACCTCCCGGTCAGAACTCCGGACGGCGACCGGGCTCGCACCTCAATCGGTCTCGGACATCTGCCAGCGCCTGCTCGATCAGGGGCTGATCGCCGAGACCGGAACGTCGACGAAGGGATTCGGCCGGCCCCGCGTCACGCTGGAGATCGTTCCGTCCAGCCGGTATGCCCTCGGCATCCACATCGACCCCGCGACCGTCACCTCTGTGCTGCTCGATCTCGCGGGCGGCCTCGTGGCCCACTACTCGACCGACATCGACCCCGACGACCCTGGGTTGGTGATCGAGCAGATGGCTCCCACCCTTGACGCACTCCTGGATCAGACCGGAGTGGACCGGTCAAGAGTCGTCGGGCTCGGCCTGGCGGTCCCCGGGCCGATCGACGTCGAGGGCGGCACCATGGTCGACCCGCCCCACTTGCCGAAATGGCACCACGAGCGCCTTCGCGAGCGCCTCGGCGCGGCGACCGGCCTGAGCGTCATCGTCGACAAGGACGTGGTGGCCGCCGCCGTCGCGGAGCGCTGGGCGGGCGCGCTGGCCGGTGTCAGCGACGCCGCATTCCTCTATCTGGGCAGCGGCGTGGGCGTCGGCCTCATCACCGACGACCTCGTCGTGCGCGGCCACACGTCCAACGCCGGCGACATCGGTCATCTGATGGTCGACACCATGGGTCCGCTCTGCGACCAGGGGCATCGCGGATGCCTCGGCACGCTCTGCTCGCCTCTGCGCCTCGTGCGAGAGGGCGTCGCTCGTGGCGCACTCGACCCGACCCCGCACGACGGCGAGCTCGGCCACGCGGTGCGCCGATTGGCCGCGCTGCGCGAGCGGGTCGACGGAGGCAACTCCGCGGCCCGCGAGATCGTCGAGGAGACGGCGCACCGACTGGCTCGAGCGGTGGGGATCATCGCCAACATGCACGACACCCAGATGGTGGTGTGCGGCGGCCCCGCCTGGGCGCCGCTGGCCGACCTCTACCTGCCCACCCTGCACGAACAGGCCGCCCGCGCGTTTTCGATGTCGTCGTTGCACGAGCTGGAGGTGTCGGGCACCGACGTGGGGGCGGACGTCGCCGCCATCGGTGCCGCGTGCCTCGTACTCGACGAGCGGTTCGCAACTCGCCCGTCATCGCTGCTGCTCGGCTGAGCTCGCCCGTCAGCGGGGCAGCAGGCGCGCCACAAACCCTCCGCCCGCGCCAAGGGCGGGCCGCACGAACGGCTGCGCAGCGTCCCTCCGTTCCACCACGACGGCATCGCGGGTCTCCCCATCGCCCAGCACCTCCCACACCCCGGCGCCCAGTCCAAGCCGGGCGAGGTCCAGCACTTCGGGCTCCTTGGCCGTGGCGGCGTTGATTCCGGCGATCCACCACTCGTCGCCGGACCGGCGCGCGACGACCGCGCTGTCGCCTGGCTCCCCGGCGAGCCCGACGGTCTCATCCCAGACGACCGGAACGCCGCGGAGCTGCCGTCGCACCGCCTCGGGCGCCGAGAGATACGCCTCGGGTGAGTCAGCGAAGTGCTGCAAACCGCTCTCGAACACGACAGCGAGCGCCAGTTCGTGGGCTGCCGTGGTGAGGTGCGGCCGCACCTTGTCGCTGAAGGTGACCGGGGTGTAATCCATCGAGCCGATGACATTGCGCGTGAACGGCAGGATCGTGTTGTGCCACACCGCCTCCTCGGCGAAGCGGGGCTCGAACAAGTACCACTCCGCACCGCGCACCGCCTCCATGGTGAGAAGGTGTGGCCAGGTGCGGTCCCAGCCGCGCGGGATGGTGCTTCCGTGGAAGTTGACCATCAGACGGGCCTCGGCAGCATCCTCGAGGATGCCGAGGTAGTGCTGGATGCCGAGCTGTTTGTCCGAGTGGAAGAAGTCGACCTTGATTCCGGCGATGCCCCAGCCGGCGATCCTCGCCATCTCCGCGCGCCGCGTGTCAGCACGGTGCATGAGATCGCGTGGCTCCTCAGTGGAGTCGTTGTTGGTGCCGGCCGAGTTGTACCAGAGGAACAACCGAACGCCGCGTTCGGTCGCGTAGTCGACGAGACCGCGGATCTGCTCCTCGCTGTGCACCGTCCAGTTCGCGTCGACGAGCGAGTATTCCCAGCCCATGTCCGATGCCAGGTCCACGTAGCGACGCAGTGCATCGAGATCGCGAGGGCTGTCATTCTCCGACCACCAGCTCCAGGCGGCACGACCGGGCTCCACCCAGGAATCGTCGTCCACCCGCGAAGGAGTGGCGAGATCCCAGACGGCCATCGACTCCACCAGCTCCGGCGCGCTGTCGGCGAGGGCGATGAACCGCCACGGCATCGTCCAGGGCGCGCGAGACGTGGGGTGCACGTCTCCGTACCCCATGCCCTCCTCGGTGACGGACCCGGTGACCGAGTACTCCCGGCCGTCGGGCCTGGAAGCGAGGCGCGTACCCCGGAAGGTGCCGTCGAGGTCGGACTCCGAGATCAGAGCCCATTGCGCCCCGGACTCGAACACGGCCGGGAAGTCCCACGACGATGCCTCGGTCGCCGTGCCGATCTCCACGCCGTTCGCATAGAGGTTCTCGTGGGCCGGGCCGCCGCCGTCCGCGGGTGAGGTGGGCTGCAGCCAGGCGCGACCGGGGTTCACGAAGCGGAAGGTGGTGAGCTCCTCGTCAAGGGTCACCGTCGCGCTAGCGCCGAGCAAGCGGTAGCGGAATGCGGCGGTGTCCGCCGACACACTGAGCTCCACCGCCAGACCGTGTCCTTCAGGATTCGTGACCTCGATCGTCGCCCGCACAGCTCGCACCCGGCGCGAGCGCTGTTTGCCGTGGCGCAGGGTGTAGTCCTGCTCGACGACGGACACCACCGGAGCATGCACCACGACGAGGCCGTCGCGGAACACACGGTCGCGGCAGACGAGCCCCCATCGCGAACGCTCCAGAACGGCGACGCCATTGCGGGTGATTCCATAGAACAGCGCGCCGGCGCCGTCGAGAGTCACGGTGATCGCGACAGAGCCGCACGGGCTCGCCAGAATCCACTCGGTCATGATGAGTATTCCCTTCGAAGCAGGCTTATCACCCTAATGCATTTATCCGCGCTATGGAATAATAAGCGAGCCGGTGATTCCGCAGAGGCCGCTCCGGTAGCGTGTTCGTGCGAGCACGACGAAGAGGAGCGCGGACATGAGCACGATCGATCCGGTTGACGCCCGACGCCGTCGGGAGGCGGCCCGGATCGGGTCGCCGGCGGCCCTGACCGGCGTGGTCATCGGACTCCTGATGATCGCGGTCGGCGCCGCCCTCGAGACACGTGCCCTGTTCGGTTTCGCCGAATTCGACGACATGGCCGCCACCGACCAACCGCCGCTGGCGATCTTCGGGATGATCGTGGGCCTGCCGCTGCTGATCATCGGCTTCCTGGTGCACACCGGCGCCAGCCGCCGCTTCACCGGAAAGCTGCTGTCGGCGCCCGTCGTCGGCCCGGGCTCGATCCTGTTCGTCGGCCTCGCCGCCGGCGCGTGGTGGGGCGTGCTCGCCCTCTCCTCGCCCGGCGCGTTCTGGCTGCTCCCGATCGGCCTCAGCATCCTGGCCGTCGTGTTGCTCCTGATCGGCGCGATCGCCCGCGCCCGCCGGCGCTCGCACAAGGACGTGCTCGCCCACCTGCTCACCCACGGCCGCATCGAGCAGGGCGTCATCGTCGAGATCCCCGAGATCGACCCGAGCTCGGGCGGCTTGCTGGGCACCGTCACCGTCCGATTCACGGATGCCGCGGGCACCGACCGCTGGGTGCAGAAGACCGGTCAGTGGCCCCGCCGCGACCTCCCCGCCACCGGCGACCCCGCGAGCGTTCTCTACGACCCGTCTCGGCCGGCCGACACCTCCCGGATCTGGCTGGCACCAGCCGGCTCCACCACCGCCGCCGACTTCACCCGCTGGCACTCCTGAATCCACTGGCCGCGGCCGAGGCCCCGGTTCTATGCTGGTCTCGCCGCGCATCCGGGGGGATGGCGGGTGCGAAGGGGGACGGACGTGAGCGAGCGTCGGCGGGCTGGGGACGGACGTCGAGTCGGGCGCGCGAGGGCGGTTGCGCTGACCGCGGCGCTGCTTTTGGCCGGCGCGATCACGGCATCGGCAGGCTCGGCCGTGGCCGCCGAACCGCGCGTCGCGATCGGGGCCGCAGCGGCGGACGCGGCAGCAGCAGATGCCGCGCCCCCGGCTCAGCCCGAGATCCCCGTCACCCTCCTCACCGCCGTGACCGGCAGCTACCTCCCCCGCGTGGAGGTCTCGATCAACGGCAGCGACCCCATCCCGATGATGATCGACACGGGAACCAACTTCATGGTGGTGTTCCCGAACGCGATCACGAACCCCACCACCCCGGTGTTCGACACCGGCATCGACCAGAACATCGACTACGACGGTTCCTCGGCCTCCGGCACCATCGCCCGGGCCCGGGTGGAGGTCGGCGGCGTGGTGACGTCCCCCGGCGACGTGGCCTTCCTCGACGCGACCTCCTGCACCCCGCACTGCCTCGGCTACCAGGACGACATCGGCGGCGTGATCGGCATCGGCCAGCGGCTGTCGGATGCGCACAACGCCGGCGATCCGAGGAACGACCTCTTCTCCCCGCTCGCTCAGCTGGGCGACGAGCAGAGCGTCGGCTTCACCGTGGACTTCACCGCCGCGCATCCGGTGATCCGGGTCGGCAGGCCCGCCGACGCGGGTGAGACCGACACCGTTCTGCAGCGCGAGCAGGACGGCGACCGCTTCTACCCGTCGGGCCAGCCGGTCTACTTCGAGCCCGAGGTGTGCTGGTCGATCGAGTTCCAGGGCGACCACGCCAAGGCCTGCAACGACACCGTCTTCGACACCGGGCAGAGCGGTGGCATGATCCGCGGCGAGCAGTTCAAGCCCCTGGTCGACCCGGTGTACTCCACGCCCGAACCCGGCTCGGGCGCCCAGCTCCTCGGCTGGCTGAAGACGGGCGCGACCGTGTCCTGGGCGAGCTCGGCCACCGCCGAACCCTACGCGGAGATCGAGGAGCCGGGCGTCGCGCCCTACCGATACGGCCTGTACACCGAGAACGCGAACCAGACCTTCAACGCGGGCAACGGCTTCTACCTCAAGCATACGATCGGCTTCGACAACACCACCGGGGAGGTCATCATCAGCGCGACGGCGGGAACCCCGACCGGCCCCACCGAGGTGCATGCCGACGCCGGCACGGAGTCGCTCACCGCACACTGGGCGGCCCCGCAGGATGCCGGTGGCTCGGCGATCACGCAGTACCTGATCCGGGTCACGCCGGTCGACGGCGGCGACCCCGTCACGGGGAAGGCCGACGCGGATGCGCGGCACAAGAAGGTGGACGGCCTCGTCGCGGGGAAGGCCTACTGGGTCTCGGTCGCCGCCGTCAACGACGTCGGCACGGGACTGCGCGTGCGGGCCGACTCGCAGGTCATTCCCACGGCCGCGGCGCCCGGGCCGACGCCGCCGGCGACGCCAACCGCCGCGCCCACTCCGGCGGGGACGCCGGCCCCGGCTCTCGCGAACACCGGCGGCGGCGCCGAATCCGCGTCCGGCGTGCTCTGGGGCGTGCTGCTGCTCGGTGGCGCTGGCGCCGCACTCCTGCTGCTCCGCCGCCGGATGCGCCGATCGTGATTCGCTCGGCCGGGGAGCCTCAGGACGGGCCGCCAGTCGCAACCTGTCGTTGCTGCAGGAACGACGCCCATCCCGCATCCGCTCCCCCGACGCTTGCACAGAGGTATATCTCAACGCATGCCAGCACGACCGGTCCGGCTAGCCGAACGTGATGACCAGGCGGCCGCGCAGTCCGCCCGCCTCGGTGCGCAGATAAGCCGACTCGGCCTCGGCTGCCGGCACGGTGCCCGCGACGCGCAACGGCAGCACGCCGTCGGCGGCGTCGGCCGCCAGCCCGCGCAGCCATGCGGTGTTCTGCAGCGCCACGCCGACGCTGACCCGCTCCACCCGGATGCCCCGCTCCGGCTCGGAGCCCTCCCAGCCGCGCAGCACGGCGATCGCTCCCCCGTCGCGGATCGCGCCGAGCGCCGTTCGTGTGACGGTGGCCGTGTCGAGCACCGCATCCACGCCCCCAGGAACGACAGCCCGCACGGCAGCGGAGAAGTCGTCGCTGCGCGGCACCACCAGATCGGCGCCGAACGACCGCACCAGCTCGACGTCGTCGGGCTTCGCGTCGGCGATCACCGTCAGGCCGGCTCGCGCGGCCAGCGGAATGGCCAGCGATGCCAGCTGACCGGCCGCACCGGTGACCGCGAGCGTCGACCCGGCCGGGAGGTCAAGCAGCGCGAGAGCGGCCAGGGCGGTGAGCCCGTTCATCGGCACGGTCGAGGCGTCCACCAGATCGAGGTCGTCGGCGATCGGCACGACGGATGCGGCGGGCACGATCACGAGCTCGGCCTGCGCCCCGCCTTCCGGCCGGCGGGGGAACACCACGGCCATCACGCGCTGACCGGCGTGCAGTCCCTCGACGCCGGGCCCGACGGCCTCGACGAGTCCGGCCGCGTCCATCCCCGCCGTGAACGGCACCTCGACCGAGCCACCGCCGAGCGTCCGCCACATCATCACATCGGCCGGGTTGACGGCGGCCGCGAGAACCCGCAGCAGCACCTCCCCGGCTTCGGGGGCGCGGACGGGCCGGTCGGCGACGGCGAACGCGTCGGCGCCATCGGGTGCCTGGATCAGTACTGCGTGCATTGCGGGTCTTCCGTTTCGATCGGTGTTCGGGTGGTGCAGCGGGTCACTCGGCGGGTGCGCCGGCATAGAGGTCGAGCAGACCCTGCGGGGCGTCGTCGGCGAAGAACCGTTCGTGATTGGTGGCCGACTCCGCCGCGAACTCCTCGCTGCGGGTGAAGAGCTCGGCCTCGTAGGCGGTGAGCGCGCCCTCGACATCGTCCGGATGCGCCACGATCGCCTTGCCGAGCTCGGCGCCGTCGAACATGGCCAGGTTGGCGCCCTCGCCGGCGAACGGCGACATGAGGTGTGCCGCGTCGCCGATCAGGGTGACGCCCGCCACCCGCTCCCACCGGTGGCCCACCGGCAGGGCGTGGATGGCGCGGGGAACGGGAGGCGTGTCACCGTCGGTGATCAGCTCCAGCAGCGCGGGAGCCCAGCCCTCGAACTCGGCGGCCACGCGCGCGGTCGCGGCGGCGGCATCGGAGAAGTCGATCTCGGCGATCCACTCCTGTGGCTTCGTGAGCGCCACGTAGGTGTGCAGCACGTCGCCCGGCTCGCGGTGCGCCATGATGCCCTTGCCCGGCGCCAGCACCGACATCGCCCCGTCGCCCACGGCGGCGGCACTGGCCGGGTGGCGAACGTCGGCGTCGAGCAGGTTCGTCTCGATGAACGAGGTGCCGACGTACCTGGGAACGGCATCGCTCAGCAGCGGCCGGAGCTTCGACCACGCGCCATCCGCTCCCACGAGCAGCTCGGTGGTGACGCTCGAGCCGTCGGCGAAGGTCACTTCGTGGCGTCCCTCCCCCAGCGAGCGCACGTCGACGACCTTGTGGTTCCAGCGGATGATCCCCTCGGGCAGCGAATCGAGCAGGATGCGGCGCAGATCCCCGCGGAGCACCTCGGGCCGCCCGCCCGATCCGTCGTCGGGCTCGTCGAGCAGCACCCCGGCCTGCTGATCGAGCACGCGGGAGGCTTCGCCGCCGAGATGGATGATGGAGCGGAACTCGGCGGTGAGACCGGCGGCCTCGAGCGCGAGCTGCCCGTTGTATTCGTGGATGTCGAGCTGACCGCCCTGCGTGCGGGCCTCGGCCGAAGGTTCGGCCTCGTAGATCGTGGCGGGGACGCCGTGGACGTGCAGGACCCGCGCCAGGGTGAGTCCGCCGAGACCGGCGCCGATGATCGTGACCGGGATGGTCATCTGAATTCCTTTCGTGAGCAGGGCCCTCAGGTCCACCAAGCGTCTGGTACGACGTACCAGTAACTCTGGCACGCCGTACCAGGGTGTGTCAAGATGGGGGCATGACCACGAACCCGCGCACCACGGAACGACGCGAAGGAGCACTCACCCGCGACCGCATCGTCGAAGCCGCGATCGGCCTGCTCGACACGGAGGGCGAGGCCGGGCTCACGTTCCGCGCCCTGGCGAGCCGCCTCGGAACCGGTCACGGCGCCATCCAGTGGCACGTCGCGAACAAAGGCGAGCTGCTGAGGGTCGCCACAGCGACGCTCGTCGAGCGTGCGGTGGGCGATGCCGACCCGGATTCGGAAGCAGCGGCCGACACGATCCACTCGATCGCCCTGGGGCTGTTCGACGCGATCGACGACCACCCGTGGATCGGCGCCCAGCTGGCGCGACCGCCCTGGCAGTCCACCATGCTCGAGATCTTCGAGCGGATCGGCCGGCAGGTGCGGCTGCTCGGTGTGGACGAGCCGGCTCAGTTCACGACGACATCCACCCTGCTGATGTACATCATCGGGGCCGCGGGCCAGAACGCGACCAATTCACGGCTTCCCGGCGGGGTGGTCGATCGCCAGAACGTCCTCGATGAACTGGCCGACGATTGGGCGGGGCTGGATGCCTCGGCCTACGATTTCACGCGCACGATGGCCGAGCCGCTGCGCACGCACGACGACCGCGCCGAGTTCCTCGCCGGGATCGACATCATCCTCGCCGGTGCCGCCACCCGGTGACCTATCACCGCCGGTCCGGTGGACCCGAGCGCACCCGCCAGACAGGGACGAGCAGAGCCAAGGACTCCGCGCCGCGAGCCGAGTCGGCTTCCCCGAGGTCGAGCATTCACTCCTACTGAGGCGGGTCAGTCGGTGAGTTGTTCGCTGATCTCCCAGAGGCGTCTCTGGATGTCGGCGCGGTGGGCGTTCGCGTGGGCTCGCGTTGGGGTGGTGCCGTCGTAGAAGCGGCCGCTGATTCCGGCGAGGGTGGGATCGGTGACGAGTCGGAGTGTTGCGATCAGGCCGGATTCGAGGCTGTCGATGCTGTAGCCGACGGAGTCGAGGACCATTTTGGTTGGCATGTAGGTGGCGGGGTGGAGGCTGTTGACGGTCACCCGTGAAGGGTCGAGGGCTTGCGCGAGCGTGAGGCTGTAGGTCACGATCGCGAGCTTCGACTGGCCGTAGGCGCGTTGCCCGCTGTAGCCGTGGCGGAGGGTGAGGTCGTCGAAGTCGATCGGTGACTGTCCGATCGAGGCGACGTTGACGATTCGGGCGGGGGCACCGGCGTCGAGGAGTGGCAGGAGTCGTTGGGTGAGGGCGAAGGGTGCCAGGTAGTTGACGGCGAAGCGCAGTTCGTTGCCGTCGATGGTGAGCTGGCGGGTGGTGCCGTCGGGTTCTCCGGCTCCGATGCCGGCGTTGTTGACGAGCACGCTGATGTGATCGGTGAGGGAGGATATCTGCTCAGCGAGGCCGCGAACCTGAGCGAGTTCGCTGAGGTCGGCGAGAACAGTGTCGATCCGTGCGGGCAAGGCCGTGAATTCAGCGCGCAGGGCGTCGAGTCGGTGTCGGCTTCGCCCATGGAGTATCAGCCGGATGCTCGGATCGGCCGCCAGATGGGTGGCCAGGGCGCGCCCGAGCCCGTCGGTGGCGCCGGTGATAACGATGGTGGTATCAGGCACGCGAGTCTCTTTCGGTGGCCGGGCCGGAGGTCAGCAGATGCAGGAGCGGCGGGACGTCGTGGGTGTTGAGGGGGCGCTCGGTTGCGAGGAGTCGGTACCAGATGACGCCGAACACGACGTCGGCCATCAGTTCTGTAGTCAGGTGGATGGGTGCGTCGCCGCGACGGGTGGCGCGGTCGAGAATCTCTATGAGGGCGTTGCGCCGTCGGTTGAGAAAGCCGTCGCGGAAGCGGGTAGCGAAGTCGGGATCGATCTGCGCTTCCGCCATCAGGCTTCGCAGCAGCCCCGTGAGTCCGGGGAATTCGAGAAGCGTGAACGAATCGCGGAGGAACTGTTCCAGGTCGCTCCGGTAGGAACCGTGATCTGCGATCGAGACCCGGAGATCGGCCTTCACGGCACCGGCTTCGAGGAGAACGTCGGCTTTGGTGGGCCACCACCGGTAGACGGTCTGCTTGCCGACGCCGGCGCGAGCTGCGATCCCTTCGATGGTCAGCCCGCGATAGCCGACTTCCTGAAGCAGTTCGAACGCGGATGTGAGGATCGCCAGTCGCGATTCCTCGCTGCGTTTGGGCCCGCGACGCGTCGGCTCAGTGTTTGTCATTCAGCCAGTCTAACAAAAGCGAGACGCAACGGGTCGTTTTTCTGTTATCGTTAATGCGAACCGCAACGTCTCGCGAAAGGAGTCGGCTCATGTCCACAACTCTCATCATCGGTGGTAGCTCCGGAATCGGCTTGGCCACCGCCGTGCGGCTCGCCGCGCTCGGAGACACCGTCCACATCGCGGGCCGCAACGCGGACACGCTCTCTGGCGTCAAGGCGACGCACCCGGCTCTCGAGGTGCATGTCCTGGACGCGAACGGTGCCGGCGCGGTCTCCGCTCTCCTCGCTGAGCTGGGCACGGTCGACCGGTTGATCGTGACGTTGAGCGGCAACAAAGGTGCCGGGCCACTCGCGGATCTCGACCTTGCCGTACTGCGCACCGCGTTTGACGAGAAGTTCTGGCCCACCCTCACCGTGGTGAAGGCCGCCGTCCCCCATCTCTCCCAGTCCGGGTCGGTCACCTTGGTGGGTGCGATCACCGCCCGGGCCGGCATGCCTGGTACCGCCGGTATCGGCGCTCTGAACGCTGCAATCGAAGCACTCGTCGCGCCCCTCGCCGCCGAGCTCGCACCCATCCGAGTCAACGCCGTCTCGCCCGGCTACGTCGATACCCCGTGGTGGAACATGATCCCCGACGGTGATCGCGAAGGCCTGTTCGACCAGATCGCCGCCGGGCTGCCGACCAAGAGAATCGCCACTGCGGATGACGTCGCCCAGGTCCTGGTCCTTTTGTCTACCAACCCCAACATCACGGGCACCGTCATTGAGTCTGACGGTGGCGCGCACCTCACCGCGTAGCTCGGTCTCCCCTGCCGGCCGGCAGGTTTCCGCATGCCGGGACGACGATGTGTTTGACCGTCGACCGGTAGGACTCCATCGTGGTGTCCTCGACTGTTTCCGACTGCTCCCTCTCGTACAGGAACTCGTCGCAGGCGTCCGCGATGGTTGGTGTTGCCGGTGCCTTTCAGGCGGCGCGGTTCGCCGAGGTCGTCGCGCATCCTGGCCGTCGCTTGGACCCGTCCGCTGGCCAGTGTTCGGATCTGGGTCGCGCCGATCTGGCCGGGTTCCAGCCATGTCGCACCAGGTCCTGGAACAGGCGAGGACTTCGGGGCGCAGGTAGCGGACGTTGCGGCCGGCGCGTCGCAAGGGTGGGCCGGCGTGGGCTTGCCGCCATTCCTCGATGCTGCGTTGCGGCGAGACCCCTCCGGACGGGGTTGAGGACCCCGTACTCGATTTGCCGGGTATCTCGAAACACAAAACTCCTCTGATTCCCGCGGAATCAAAGGAGTTTCAAGCTGGGGTACCTGGACTCGAACCAAGAACAACTGAACCAGAATCAGCCGTGTTGCCAATTACACCATACCCCACTGGCCCGCACCGAAGCCCGGGCCGACTGTTTACTTTAGCCTACCCGGTGGCCGATTCCCAAAACGAGCGGGCCTCCCGGGAACGTCGGGCCCCTCACCGCCCGAGCGCACGATCAAGAAACCGCAGCACCTCGGCCGACAAGACGGTCTCGGCCGCCGCGTGACCGCTTCGGGTGCCGCCGAGGGCGATGCCCCCGGTCCAGAGCGCATCCGTCGGCTGCACGCCGAAACGCAGCAGGTGACCGGCTCCCGGGAACGTCAGCAGCACGTCGTCGGCGCGAGAGCGCACCGACGCGAGCTCCGCCGCCATCTCGGCACCCGGCCAGACGGCGTCGTCGGAGCCGCCCGCGAAGAGCACCGGCGCGGCGATCGCGGTGGCGTCGATGGTGGCAGCGACGCGCGCCTCCGCTCCCGCGTGCCGGAGCCCGCCCGCGTAAGCGGGACGCAGCCGCAGCAGCGTGGGCTCCGCGTGCGCCGTTGCGCGCGACAGGCTCCAGCCGTTGCGCACGAGCTGGGGCACCAGCTCGCCCGCACGCAGGGGCAGCCAGGCGAGGGTCTCGCCGCCGCCCGTCCACGATCCGGCACCCGCCTCCTCGCCGTCCTCACCCACCGCCTGCCAGCGCACCGAGCTCGGGCTCAGCGCCACGACCGCGTCCGCACCCGCGAATCCGCCGGCGAGCGCGGCCAGCAGCCCCTCGGCGCCACGCGAGATGCCGAGAGCCGCCGTGCGCCGCGCATCCACGGCGGCGTGGCCGCGCAGCCAGGCGAGGGCCGCTCCGAAGCGCTCGAGCGGGATGCCCGAGATCGTCGCTCCTCCCCGTTCGTCGGTGTCGGTCCAGGCCGTCACCAGCGCCGCGTAGCCCGCACCGGCGAGCACGGAGGCCGCCAGCCGCAGCGAGTCGACACCGCCCTCGCTGCCGCCGAAGCACGCCACCGCCGGGTGGCCTCGCTCAGGCGGCGCACCGACGGGAAGAGCCAGGATGCCCGCGCGGCCGTCGACGTCGACCTCCGTGACCAGTACGCCCGGGTCGGCGGGCGCCGGCGAGCGCCGGATCGTGCGGCGCGCCAGCGCGGGCAGCGAGTCCTGCCCCACCTCGATCGTCAGGGCCAGCGGCTCGGCCGGCGGGAGGAAGAGCTCGGGAACGCGGTCGAGCTCGGCGAACCGCAGGGCGCCGATCAGGGCGCGCCCACCGGCATCCGGCCAGCCGGCGCCCGACCAGTCGCCCGCGACCGGTACGGCGGTGTCGAGGTCGAGGATGCCACTCTCGGGCACGACATAGTCGGCGGATGCCGCCCAGCGCCGGCCGAGCAGGTCGCGCGTGCGGGCGCGCACGGTCATACGGCTGCCGGGCACGAGGCCGGTGATCGTGACGGGCAGCGGGTCGGTGTAGAGCGTCTCGGCGGGGGCGTGGATGGCGACGGCCGTGTGGAGCTCGGCGTGCTCGTCCGGATCCGACGGACCGGTCGGAGCGGCCGAGTCGGCCACCACGAGCGCGGTGCCTCCCTCTGCGCCGGCACCGGCTCCGGCACCGGCACCGGCGAGTGCCGCCTGCCGCGCGTCCAGCCGCTTCGTCGCCCCGTCGAACCACCCCGGGAACACGGCCGAAACCGTGCCCGCGATGCCGAACAGGGCGAACGGAATCACCCAGTAGCAGACGATCGAGAGCGTGCCCGCCGCGTCGCGGATGGTCGCCGCGCCGTCGACGAGCGGCGGAATGAGCGAGGAGACGGTCATCAGCGCGAACACGGCCACCCACATCCAGGTCATTGCCGTGGTGACGTAGCGGAAGCCGTCGCTCGCAGCCGTCGCCGCATCCACGCTGTCCCGCGCCGCGTCGCGCACGAAGGGGCGCCCGATCAGCACCCCGACGAGCGCGATGAGGAACAGAGCGCCGTTGCTCAACGGCTGCAGCCACTGCTCGATCACCGCGTCGTCCACGACGAAAGCCGACACGAACGAGAGCGCGAAGAACGCCAGCCCGCCGTACTCGAGCGAACCGATGCGGCGATGCCGGGCGAGTTGCACCAGCTGGAGCACCACCGCGACGCCGAACGCGACCGCGACGGCGATCAGGTAGGTGCTGTTGCCGACCAGGATCCAGTAGACGATCCAGGGCAGGAACGCCGCCACGAACCCCAGCATCAGCGGCGCAGCGCCGTCCGCCGGCCGGCACGCCGCATCACTGTGAGAAGCACGCCGAGCGCCGCCAGCAGCACCGCCGCCAGACCCACAGCCACGGGCCCGTCTCCGGATGCCGCACTCACGCCCGTGTCGGCCAGTCGCGCCGCGGGGGTCGAGGCCGCCGCCACCGCCGTCGACGGCTCCTCGGGCGCGAGGCCGGGGTCGGCGAGCGGAGGCGAGACCGGAACGATGATCACGATGCCGTCGGTGAACACGGCCTGGTCGAGGCTGCCGCCCGAGACGAAGGTCGCGGTCGAGAGCGACGAGCCCGCTCCCCCGCCGCCGCCCGCCGAGCTGACGCCGCTGCGCCGGCCGAAGCTGCCGCCGTTCTCGACGCCGCCGCCACCACCGCCGCCCGGCGCGTCGACCGCGGTGCCCGATTCACCGGAGTCTCCCGTGGCGCCGTTCGCGAAGCCGCCCTGGCCACCGTCACCTCCGGTGAGGCCACCGCCCGGGCCGCCGTCGCCGGCCGCACCGACACCGCCCACGACCGGAGCGCCGATACCCACGCCGCCGTTGCCGCCGGAGCAATTGCAGATGGCGTCGAAGATGCCGCCGCCTGCTCCGCCGCCACCACCGGCGCCGACGGTGGGCACGCCCTGACCGGGGATCAGCACGCCCGACGAACCGCCGCCACCCGCTCCGGCGCGTGTGACCTCCGAATGGGTGTGGCCTCCCTCGCCGCCCGAGGCGAAGCCGTAGCCGCTCGTCACGTCACCGCCGCCCGCGCATCCGACCTGCACGTCGAGGCTGCTGCCCGAGTAGCCGAACTGACCGGTCACCAGGGCGCCGCCGCCGCCCTGGCCGCCGTCCTCGGTCGAACCTCCACTTCCGCCACCCGCGATCACGAAGGCTCCGGTGGCCGGATGCACGAAGTCGTAGTGCTGCACCCCACCGGTGCAGGTGTAGATCGATGCCGAGGAGGTGTAGAGCAGAACCGTGCCGTCGCCGGCGGTGTTCCAGGGGCCGGAGGCCAGGAACCGCCAGGTGACCACCGAGGAGGAGACGTAGGAGCTGCCGCCGCCTCCGCCACCGGCGCCCGGGTAGTCGTTCGTGCCGTCAGGGGTTCCCACGCTGCCGCTCGAGCCGCCACCCGAGGTGCCGTCGCCCGCGTATCCTCCGCCGCCCGCGCCCGAGGTGGGCAGGTCGAGGAAAGCCTCGCGGTTCTCGCCGGCGGCACTCGACGCCCCGCCGCCCTGGCCGCCGGGGGCGCCCTGCGACGCGGTGCCGGTCCCGCCGCCGTTCTGACCCGACGACGCCGGGTTGCCGCCGTCGCCGCCCTGGCCGCTCCCGCCTCCGCCGAGCTGGTCGCCACCGCCGCCGCCACCACCGCCGGCGACCGCCATCACCTCACCCGAGCCCAGATCGACGACGGCGGTCGATCCGCCTCCGCCTCCTCCCGTGGGCATGAAGCCGGGCGTCAGCGAGGAGCCGCCGCCGGATCCGCCCGGGGTGTATCCCACGCCGGCCGTTTCGCCGTTCGCGGCCGCGCCGATCACGATGTTCAGCACGTCGCCCGTCGCGACGGGGAAGGTGGCGACGGTCAGGCCGCCCTGCCCGCCGGGCGTGCCCAGGCTGCTCGCGCCGCCCGCCCCGCCGATCACCACCGCCGTGATGCGGTCGACGCCCGCCGGGATCGTCACCGACTGCGGCGAACCGGGACTGCCGTCGACCTGGCACACGCCTGAGTCGAAAGAGCAGACGCTCGCCGCCTGCGGCGCCGACTCAGGCACGGCGGCCGACGCCGACGAGGGTGCTGCGAGGCTCACCGCCAGCAGGGCACCGGCCGCGGCGGCCGAAGCGAACACAGTGGTGCGAGAACTCGGACGGATCATCGATGACTCCAGTCGCAGGGAACGAGGCCGCACCAGTATATTGGTGCGGCCTCCGCCCGAGTCAACCCCTTGCGGGCATCTGTTCCGGTGTGTTCTGGGGGATCTCGAGCTCGCGCAGCGAGCGGCAGGCCGACGCGGCGAGCGCCACGTCACCGCCCTCGAACGCCCGCACCAGATCGCGCTGGGCCTGCTCCACCACGTCGACGTCGATCCGCGCCGGCAGGGTGAGTCCGCCGAGCCGGATGATGAACACCACGCGACGGATGGCGTCGAGCAGCACGGCGTTCTGCGAGCGCGGCAGCGGCGCGGCGTAGAACGCGAAGTTCGCCTGCGCCATGCCGACGTCGTCGGCCGCCGCCCGCGCGGCGAGGAACGCCCCGTGCGCCCGGGCCAGCGCCTCGGCCGTCGCCGGGTCGCGGAGCGGAACGAGCTCTTCGCAGAGCACCTGGAACAGCCCGGCCCAGGTGAGCAGCGCCTCGCGGGTGCGCTCCGGCGGCACGTCGACCACCCGGGTGTGCCGGCTCGGCGAGGCCTCGACCACGCCGAGCACGCGCAGGCGCTGGATGGCCTCGCGCACCGGCGTCCGTGACAGGCCGAGGTGCTCGGCGATCGAGGCGTCGTGGAGCGTCATCCCGGGTCCGAGCTCGCCCGAGATCAGCGCCCCCACGAGGGCGTCGAACACGACGTCCGAGCCGGCACCGCGCGGAATGGCTCCGCCGGGCAGAACCGGCAGGAAGGAGTCGACCGCCTTGTGCACCACGCCTTCACCCTAGCGTCGCGGCGCACCGCCGTTCAGCGCACCGCATTCATCGCTCCAGGTTCATCGCACCGGGTTCATGGCCCCGGGGCGGCGAACGCGCTCCGCAGGGTCTCCGCGGCGCGCGCGAAGGCCTCGAGCTCCTCGGCGGGGTGGATGCCGGGGAAGAAGTAGTACCCGTGCGGCAGTCCTTCGGGGAAGTAGGCCGAGACCGGCCGGCCGGCCCGCTCGAGCCGGCGGGCGAACTCCCGGGCCGAGTCGACGATCGGGTCGTGGGTGCCCGACGTGAGGAACGTGGGCGGGTAGTCGTCGAGGGCGGCCTCGATGGGGCTGGCCCAGGGATGCGCCCAGTCGGTGGCCGTCAGGTAGGCACCACGGATGAAGCCGAAGAACGCACTGTCGTAGACGATGCCCCGCGGGGCGAGAGCCTGGAACGACGCCCAGCGCTCGGCGCGGAAGTCGACGAACGCGCCCAGCAGCAGCACCGCATCCGGCATCCGCACACCCTCGTCGCGCGCCCGCACCGGGAGCGCGGCGGCGAAGTTCGATCCGGCCGAGTCGCCGGCGACCGCCACGAACGCAGGGTCCCCGCCGAGCCGGGCGGCACCGGCGCGAGGCTCCCCGGCGCCGTCGTCGCCGTCGGCGCTGTCGCCGCCGTCGCCTGCTCCCCCGTCGCCCCGGAGCCAGCGATACACGTCCATCGCATCGTCCAAAGGCGTCGGAAACGGATGCTCCGGAGCGAGCCGGTAGTTCGCCGACACCACGAGCACCCCGGCGTCGCGGGCGATGCGACGGGCGAGATAGTCGGTGTCCTCGCTCGATCCCACGGTGAATCCCCCGCCGTGGAAGTACAGCACGACCGGGAGGCGCTCCTGCGGGTCGGCCCCCGCCGGCCGGTAGACCTGGCACCGGGCCACTCCGTCACGAACGGGCAGGTACACGACCTCGACCTCGACCTCCGGCACCGCCTCGGCTCCCGACGGCGGGATGAGCGCCGGATCGGGCTTCACCCGGTCGGCGCCGATGTAGCCCGTGCGCACGGGCTGGATCATGATGTCCCGCAGAGCCACCGGCTGCCGGTTGTTCGCGATCACCCGGTAGTCGGCGAGCGCCGGGTCGCGCGGCTCGACCCCGGCGAACGGGTCGAGCACCACGGGCGCGGTGACATCGACGGAACCGAGAGGGATGCCGCGGAGCCGATCGTCGATCATGCCCAGATCGTACACACGGGGCGGCCCGGGCGCTTGTGGCGGCAAGTCGCGGGGATCTGGCCGGAATGCGGTGGCTCGCGGCATCCGCTCGCCCGTAGCGTGGCAGCATGACAGTGAAGACGATCGGCATCCTGCTCTTCGAGAACGTCGAGGAGCTCGACGCCGTGGGCCCGTGGGAGGTTCTCTCCTACTGGACGCTCACCCACCCCGAAGACGGCTACGAGGTGCGGATGCTCGCCGCCGAGCTCGCATCCGTCACCGCCGCGAAGGGCCTGCGCCTGCTGCCCGACACCACGGTGGCCGACGCTCCCCCGCTCGAGGTGCTCATCTACCCCGGCGGGCAGGGCACCCGGCCCCGCCTCGCCGACCCGGCCGAGCTCGAGTGGCTGCGTAGCCAGCGCGAGACCGTGCCGCTGCTCGCGAGCGTCTGCACGGGCGCCCTCGTCTATGCCGCGGCCGGCATCCTCGCCGGGCGGCCCGCGACGACCCACTGGGAGTCGCTCGACTACCTCGGCGAGCTCGATCCGAGCATCCGCGTCGACCGCGAGGCCCGTTTCGTCGACGACGGCGACGTCATCACCTCGGCGGGGGTCTCGGCCGGAATCGACATGGCCCTGCACCTCGTCGACCGCCTGGCCGGCCGCGAGCGCGCGATCGAGGTGCGCCGCGGCATCCAGTACGACCCCCAGCCGCCGGTCTGACGCTCCCTCACCGCTCCGGCGCCAGTCCCGCACCGCTCAAGCGGGCGCGATGCGGGTGTTGCGCAGGTGCTCGTAGACCACCGAGGTGCGCACGTCGGCGACTTCGGGGCGCTCGGTGAGCCGGTCGATCACGAAGGCGTAGAGACTGTCGTTGTCGGGCACGGCCACGTGCACCAGGAAGTCCTCGTTGCCGGAGGTCACGAACACGCCGAGCGTGTCGGGCAGGGCCGCCACCCAGTTGCGGAAGCCCTCGATGTTGCGGCGCGACGGCGGCCGGATGCGCACGGCGATGAGCGCCTGCACCGGCCGGCCGATCGCGGGCAGGTCGACGTCGAGGGTCGCGCCGCGGATGACGCCCCGCTCGCGCAGCGCCCGCGTGCGGTCGAGCGCAGTGGTGGGCGAGACGCCCACGGCCGCCGCGATGTCGCGGTTCGTGCGCCGCGCATCCGTCTGCAGTTCCCGCAGGATGGCCGTATCTAGTTCGTCGAGCATCGCCCATTCATCTCGTTGGCCGGATTAAGTACGGGTCGATTGTAGTGCAGTCGGATGCGTGCGTAGGCTCGAGACGAAATGATGAACGAAAGCACCTCGCACGCAACTGAACCCGGGCTCGACACCGAGCCCTCGCCCGACGCGCGGCCCGGCTACTCGCCCGACGAGATCGACACCGGCGCCGATACGCGCGCGGCCCGTCTCAAGTGGGTCATCGTGGTCGACTCCGAGCTGCCCGCGGGGCGAGCGGCCAACGCCGTCGCCTGCGTCGCCGCCGCCACCGGCCAGGCCATCGAGGGCCTCCTCGGCCCGAGCGGAGCGGATGCGGCCGAGCACGCGCATCCCGGCCTCCCGTGGGCCGGCTGCACCCTCCTAGGAGCCACCGCCGAGCGCCTGGCCAACACCCGCGCGAAGGCCCTCGCCGCCGCCGACGTCTGGCTCGCCGACATGCCCCTCTCCGCCCAGACCACCCGCGTCTACGACGACTACCTCGCCGCGCTGGCCGCGACCGCCCCCGACGCGCTCGCTCCCCTCGCCCTCAGCCTCGTCGGCCCCCGCCCCACCATCGACTCCCTCGTCAAAAAGCTCCGCCTGCTCTGACCAGCCATCCCCACCCAACCCCACCCCACCGACGGAACGGCCCGCACCCACCGACCAGGTGAGGTGGTGGCGGTTTCGGTTTCCGGCGCCTTTGGGCGAAGCCCAACCGAAGCCGGAAACCGAGACCGCCACCACCTCACCGCTCCCGAGCCTCCGAGCCCTCCGAGCCCTCCGAAGCATCCCCCTCCGCAGCATCCGCCCCCCGCGCCTCCGCAGCATCCCTCTCCGCAGCATCCGACCCCTTCTCCCGAGCAGCCGCCCGCCGCTGCCGCACGTAAGCCACCACCGCCGACCCCACCGTCAGCACCACGATCCCGATCAGCACCCACTCCATGTACTGCTGCACCACCTCCGCCACCGCCGGGATGTTGCCCAGTGCGAACCCGAGCCCGATGATCGCCCCGCTCCACAGCAGAGCCCCGAGCGCGTTGTACCCCGCGAAGTGCGAGTACTTCATCTTGCCCACGCCCGCCGCCACGGGCGCGAAGGTGCGCACCACGCCGACGAAGCGCGCGATCGTCACCGCCCAGCCGCCGAAGCGCTCGAAGAAGGCCTGCGTGCGTTCGACGTTCTTGCGGCTGAAGAAACCCGAGTCGCGCTTCTCGAAGATGGCGGGGCCGGCGCGGCGGCCGATGAGGAACCCCACCTGGTCGCCGAGGAAGGCGGCGACGAACACGGCGAGGATGACGACCGGCAGCGGCAGCGGAATCACACCGGTGAAGGTGAGCAGCCCGGTGAAGAACAGCAGGGTGTCGCCCGGCAGGAAGAAGCCGATCAGCAGCCCCGTCTCGGCGAACACGATCGCGCAGACCACGAGGAGCCCCCAGACCCCCGCGCCTTCGATGGTGCTCTGCAGGTTGAAGAGGTCAGCGTGGGCCATGGCGCCGACCCTACTCCGCGGGGGCGCGGCATCCCTGCGGTTCGGCTGGACAGCGCAGGAGATGGCAGGCTGGGACCATGCAGTTCGGTCGCCGACTCTCACCCGACGAGTTCTGGTCGCGTGTGGATGAGACGGATGCGCGCCTGCGGGCGACTTTCGAGCCGGTGGGGGCGTTCGGGCTCGCGCGCTGGCCGGGTTTCGCGATGGTCACGGAGTGGGACTACGGGGGGCAGGCGCGGGGCCTGTCGTACGCACGCGCGATGCCGGAGGTGATCTCGCTCGGCGAGCCCGAGCCGTCCGGCGACCCGGCCTCACACGCGGAACTGCTTCGGGCGCGGCCCGACTCCTGGGCAGGCCGCGGTGGCTCCGGTGCGGATGGCACGGGCGGAGCAAATGGCACGCGCGGGACGGGCGGCACGCGCGGGACGGGCGGCACGCACAGCGCTGGTGGCGCGAGCGGGACGGGCGGAGCGAGCAGCACGGGCAGTGCGAACGGGACCGGCGGCGCGGGCGGCTCAGGCGGAACGGGCGGTCCAGGCCGAACGGACGGCTCAGGCGGAACGGACGGTCCAGGCCGAACGGACGGCTCAGGCGGAACGGGCGGTCCAGGCCGAACGGACGGCTCAGGCGGAACGGACGGTCCAGATCACGCGGGCGGTCCTGGTGACGCGGGCGACGCCGGCGGTCGGGATGGCGCCCGCCGGATCGACGGCGGAAATGGCTCGGGTGGTTCGACCAGTCAGAGTGGGGCGCGCGGTCTAGACGGCGCGCGGGGCACCGGCGACAGAGGGGGCGCGAGCTCGGACAGCGGATCGGGAGGGAGCGGCGGCGACGACGGTGAGCCGGTTCCCCCGCCGCCCGTCGCCGACCCCTTCGCCGTGCACGTGCACTGGCGTGAGGGCGACAGCCGCGAAGTGGTGGAGCGCTTGCGCCGCCGCGCGGTGACGCTGGCGAACCGCGGTTCGGTGCCGTTCGTGCGGGTGCCTCCGACCGATCGGCTGCCCGACCGCATCGTGGATCTGCGCGTCGACGACCGGCACGAGCCCTTCGAGGTGTGGGTGCGCGGTCCGCTGTGGTGGGCGGCGACCATGCTCGGCGACCGCACCCTCGCGGTGCAGGCGCGCGACGTGCCCTTCGAAGATGTGGCCTTCACCCGCGTGCACGACCTCGAGCCCTACCTGGCCGGCCGCCGCGACTGGATCCGCCGGATGCGCGCCGAAGCCTGAGCGTGCGGCGTCGGCATCCGGTCGCCCCCCCCCCCCGAAACGACGGAGTTCGCGGCGGACACACGGATACGACGGAGGCAGGGTCCGTCGGCGCGCGTGAGCTCCGTCGTTTCTGCGTGGGCACAGCGGAGCAGCACCCCTCACGCCCCGCAACGACGGAACCGGCGGCTCACGCAAACCCACAACAGAGCTGGCGGCTCCCGCCCCGAAACGACGGAGTTCGCGCCGGACACACGAAAACGACGGAGGCAGGGTCCGTCGGCGCGCGTGAGCTCCGTCGTTTCTGCGGGCGCACAGCGGAGCAGCACCCCTCACGCCCCGCGACGACGGAACCGGCGGCTCACGCAAACCCACAACGGAACTGGCAGCTCGCGCCCCGAAACGACGGAGTGCGCGGCTCAGGCACCGAAACGACGGAGGCAGGGTCCGTCGGCGCGCGTGAGCTCCGTCGTTTCCGCGGGGCGGGGGCGCGGCGGCACCGCGGGGCGGGGGCGCGGCGCCCCCCGCGCGGCAGCGCAGCGGGGCGGGGCTAGAGCGGGCCGAGCAGGTGGCGGGTCACCGCCGCGGCCACGCGGGCGCCGGCGCCGGCGGCGACCACGAGCTGCTGCGGGCCGGGCGGCGTGATGTCGCCGGCGGCGAAGACGCCGGGCACCGAGGTGGCGCCGCGGTCGTCGACCACCACGTAGCCGTCGGTGTCGACCTCGAGATGGAGCCCCGAGGCGTAGCCCAGCGGCACCGACCAGAGCGGGCGCACGAAGCCTCCGGTGCGGGCGACGACGGCGCCGTCTTCGAGCGCGACGCCCGTGAGGCCCGAACGGTCGCCCACCAGGTCGGCGATCGGGCGGCGCTCGACGGCGATTCCACGCGCGGCGAGCGCGGCCTCCTCGGCGGGGGTGACCGCCTCCGAGCCGTGGGTGAAGACGATGAGGTCGTCGGTGACCTGCGAGACGAGCAGCGCCCGCTCGGCGAGGTCGGACGTGGTGCCGATGAGCGCGAGCGGCGCCCCGCTCTTCTCGAAGAGGTCGCACTCGATGCAGCTGTGCAGACTCGTGCCGTAGTAGGCGCGCATGCTCGGGAGCGCGGGAAGGGTCTCGGTGAGACCGTTCGCGAGCACCACGACGGGGGCGGTCACGACCCGGTCGGCCGAGCCGCGCACACCGCGCGCGTTCACGACGAAGCCCGACACCGCCGGTGCGGGTTCGAGCGATTCCACGAGCCCCTGATGGAACTCCGCCGTCGGGTAGGCCGCGAACTCCTCGCGCCCGAGCGCCCGTAGCTCGAGCGGCGAGACGCCGTCCCGCGTGAGGAAGCCGTGCGACACCAGCGTGGCCGAGTGCCGCGGCCGGTTGCTGTCGAGGATCAGCACGCGCCGCCGGGCGCGCACGAGGTTGAGGCCCGCGGAGAGCCCGGCCGGTCCCCCGCCGATCACGATCACGTCGTAGCGGTCACCGGTCGGCGCGCTCACCTCCCGGTCGGGCACGATCGCCGCAGCCGCAGCCGCAGCCGCAGCGGCGGCAGCCGAAACCTCGGTCGCCGGCGCGCCGCCCTCGCCCCGGCCCTTCATCGCTCGTTCACGAGGCGGTCCAGCCGCGCGATCGTCTCCTCTTTGCCGAGGATCTCCATCGATTCGAACAGCGGCGGCGAGATGCGCCGCCCCGACAGCGCCACACGCAGCGGCCCGTAGGCCACGCGCGGCTTCAGGGCGAGCCCCTCGATGAGCGCATCGGCGAGGGCCGACTGGATGCCCTCCGCCGCCCACTCCGACAGCGGAACCTCCTCGAGCGCACCGATGGCCGCCGCGAGCACGAGCCCGGTGTTGTCGGGGAGGGTGGCCAGCGCATCCGGAGCGTATTCGAGCTCGGCGGCGGCCAAGAAGAAGGAGCCGAGCAATTCGGGCGCCTCGCCCAGCAGCGCCATACGGGTCTGCACCAGCGGCGCGACGGCGGCGAGCAGCTCCTCCTGCGACGGCGACAGCGGCGCGGTCACGACGCCGGCCGCCACGAGGTACGGCATCAGCCGCCCCGCGAAATCGGCGGGCTCGAGCAGACGGATGTGGTCGCCGTCGATCGACTCGGCCTTCTTCAGGTCGAAGCGCGCCGGGTTCGGCAGCACGTCTTCGACATCGAAGGCCGCGATCATCTCGTCGAGCGAGAACACGTCGCGGTCGGGCGCGAGCGACCAGCCGAGCAGGGCCAGGTAGTTCACGAGCCCCTCAGGAATGAACCCGCGGTCGCGGTGGTGGAACAGGTTCGACTCCGGGTCGCGCTTCGAGAGCTTCTTGTTGCCCTCGCCCATCACGTAGGGCAAGTGGCCGAAGCGCGGCACGAAGGTGGTGACGCCGATGTCGATGAGCGCGTGATACAGCGCGATCTGCCGCGGGGTCGACGAGAGCAGGTCTTCGCCGCGCAGCACGTGCGTGATGCCCATCAGGGCGTCGTCGACGGGGTTCACGAGCGTGTAGAGCGGATGCCCGTTGGGCCGCACCACCACGAAGTCGGTGAACGAACCGGCCGGGAAGGTGATCTCGCCGCGCACCAGGTCGTCGAACGAGAGGTCGGTGTCGGGAACGCGCAGGCGGAGCGCGGGCTCGCGCCCCTCGGCGCGGAAGGCCGCGCGCTGCTCTTCGGTCAGGTCGCGGTCGAAGTTGTCGTAGCCGAGCTGCTTCGCGCGGCCGGAGGCCTCGTTGCGCGCGTCGATCTCCTCGGCGTTCGAGTAGCTCTCGTAGACGTGCCCCGACTCGATCAGCTGCGCGATGACGCCGCGGTAGATGTCGTAGCGCTCCGACTGCCGGTAGGGGGCGTGCGGGCCGCCGACACCGACGCCCTCGTCCCAGTTCAGGCCGAGCCAGGTGAGGGCGTCGACGATCTGCTCGTAGCTCTCCTCGGAGTCGCGGTTCGCATCCGTGTCTTCGATGCGGAAGATCATCTTGCCGCCGGTGTGACGCGCATAGGCCCAGTTGAACAGGGCCGTGCGCACGAGGCCCACGTGCGGGGTTCCGGTGGGCGAGGGGCAGAACCGCACGCGCACCTCGGTGCCGGATGCGGTGGAGAACGGATGCGGGGAAGTTGCGCTCATGACCCGTCGATTCTACGGGGCGGCGGGGCCGGGGAACGGGCCTGTGGACTCGTCATGACTTCTCCACAGGGGCTTCTGTGCGGGCTCGCCGCAGCCGTGCCACGCTGAAACGATGACCCCGAACCCGAAACGCGCGGCCCGAGACGTCTCGCAGAGCCGTGTCTTCCGCGGAGTCGCCCGCAGCGGCTTCGCCGTGAACGGCCTCATCCACGTGCTGATCGGCGCCCTCGCCATCGGCGTCGCCGTGGGTGGCGCGAGTGGCTCGGGAGGCGGCGAGGCCGACCAGTCGGGCGCCCTCAAGCAGCTCGCGGCGACGCCCGGCGGCCTCTTCGTTCTCTGGGCCGCCGTGGTCGGCCTCTTCGCCCTGGGGGTGTGGCAACTCGTGCAGGCGTTCGTCGTCAGCGATCCGGATGCGAAGAAGAAGTGGGGCCGACGGGCGAGCGAGGCGGGCAAGGGCGTCGTCTATCTCGCCATCGGCGCCACGGCGCTCGTGTTCGCGCTGGGCGGCTCGTCGAACTCCTCCGACTCCAGCAAGACCCTCAGCGCGAATCTGCTGAGCACCCCGGGCGGCGTCTTCCTGCTGGTGGCGCTCGGCCTGGCGGTGCTCGGCGGCGGCATCGGCTTCGTGGTGATCGGGGTGCGGCGCACCTTCCGCAAGCAGATCCGGGTGCCCGCCGGCACCGCCGGGCGGGCCGTCACCGTGCTGGGCATGGTGGGCTACATCGCCAAGGGCATCGCGCTGGCGGTCGTGGGCGTCCTCTTCGTGGTCGCGGCACTCACGGCCGACCCGCAGAAGGCATCCGGGCTCGACGGCGCCCTCAAGGCCCTCGCCTCGCTCCCATTCGGCATCGTGGTGCTCGTGGCCGTCGGCATCGGCCTCATCGCCTACGGCGTCTACCTCGGAGCCCGCGCCCGCCTCGCCAAGCTCTGAGCTCTGCCATGGTGCCGAGCCGTCGAAATCACGTCCATCCTTCCGGGTTTGTACGTCGTTTCGACGGTTCGGCGGATCGAGGGCACGCTACGCAGCGCCGCGCTGCGACTTGAGACGCACGAGCAGCTCGGGCGCCCGCCGGTCGAGCTCGGCCCCGCCCATCCGCACGCCCGCCACCAGGAACACCGCGCCGAGCCCGACACCCACCAGCAGCGTCAGCCAGCCGAGCAGCGCCGAGTCGAACAACAGGCTCAGCACGCCCACGGCGACCGCCGGGATCACCAGCAGCAGCGAGACGCCCCAGATGGCGAAACCGCTCAGCATAGTGGTGAAGCCCGCACCGGGCGCCGAACGGAACGGGTTGTCGCCCGCCGCTGGAACCGGCACCACGACCCGTGCCGACGACACGCTCGACACCCCGAAGCCCGCCAGCAGCGCCGCCGCCGAGAGCCCGAGCAGCATCGGCAGCAGGTTCCACGACCCGCTCAGCCAGACCGAGGCGATCGTGAGCAGCAGCACCAGCGGCACCGCGATCACGGCGAGCGCCGCCACCCGCCCGACGCGGTCGTCGCGCCCGCGCACGCCGTCGGCGATGTGCGTGGCGAACGCCGTTCCGTCGTAGGAGATGTCGGTGTAGATGGCCAGCGCGAGCAGGAATGCCACGATCGGCCCGGTGGCGTTGAACAGCGCGAAGGAGTGCAGGTTGTTCGAGTAGAACCACAGCAGCACCGGCACGAGCGGCACGATGATGAGCTGCCGCGCGTAGCGCGGGTCGCGCCGCCAGTAGGTGAGGCAGCGCGCGGCGATGGCGCCCGCCGGCGTGGCCGGAAGCACCCCGAACAGGCCGGTCTTGCCGCGGGCCACGCGGTGGCCGCCGGATGCCTTGGGCGTCACGAGCGCGAGCGCGAGGCTCCGGCGCCACACCAGAACGAGCACGGTCAGAGTGGCGAGCGCGATCAGGAGCTTCAGCACGGCCGGCCCGTAGTCGCCGATCGCGAGGTCGGCCGGGATCGACCACGGGGCGCCGAGCGGCGACCAGCTCAGCGAGCGCGCAAGGCCGGGCAGCGCATCCGACGAATTCCGGATGCCCTGAGCAAGCCCCGCGATGAGCGGCCCGAGCAGGATCAGCGGAATGAAGATCAGGATGCCGCTGAGCTCGCGGAAGCGTCGCCGCGACTGCAGGCTCGTGCTGAGCGCGGCCATCGTGCGCGACCCGATCACGCAGATGAGCACCCCGAGCACCGCCCCCACGAACGCGCCGATCGCCGTGAGCACGTCGACGCTCCAGGTGGCGACCGTGGCGAGCGCGGCGATGGAGGTGACGATGCCGGGAACCCCGAGGATGCCCGCCACCGTGAGCCCCACGAGCAGCTTGCCCATCGGCAGCGGGAACACCATGAGCCGCGCCGGGTCGAGGGTCTGCTCGATGCCGAAGGTCACGAGCGGCAGCACGATCCAGCCCAGGATGAGGGCCGAGCCGGCCAGAACGAGGATGGTCGAGGCGAGCTCGACCGGCGTGAACCGCAGCGCCACGAGCCCGATCACGGCGAATCCGAGCACGCCGAGACCGTAGAGTCCGCCGATGATCACGGCCACCAGCTGCCAGACGCTCCGCTTCAGCGAGTTGCGGAGCACCAGGAAGCGCAGCTTTACGAGCGTCGCAACCATTCCGGCCCCTCTGCGTGGGTGCGGCCGCCGACGAGCTCGACGAAGCGGTCTTCGAGGGTCGAGGCGCCGCGCACCTCGTCGACGGTGCCGGCCACCAGCACGCGGCCGTTCGCCACGACGGCGACGTGGTCGCACATGCGCTGCACCAGGTCCATCACGTGGCTCGACACGATCACCGTGCCGCCGTTCTGCACGTAGCCGGTGAGGATGTCGCGGATGTTCGCCGCCGACACGGGGTCGACGGACTCGAACGGCTCGTCGAGCACGAGCAGGCGCGGGGCATGCACGAGGGCGCAGGCCAGAGCGATCTTCTTGGTCATGCCGGCCGAGTAGTCCACCACCAGGGTGCCGGCCGCCTGCTCGAGGTCGAGCAGCGTGAGCAGGTCGGACACGCGCTGCGCCACCTCGTCGCGGTCCAGGCCGAAGAGCAGACCGTTGTAGGTCACCAGCTGCTCGCCGGTGAGGCGGTCGAAGAGCTTCACGCCATCGGAGAGATTGCCCACGAGCGCCTTCGCCTTGAGCGGCTCCTGCCACATGTCGACGCCGTGGATGAGCGACTGGCCCGCATCCGGCCGCAGCAGACCGGTGGCCATCGAGAGCGTGGTGGTCTTGCCCGCGCCGTTCGGGCCCACGAGCCCGTAGAACGAGCCGACGGGAACGGTGAGGCTCAACTGGTCGACGGCGAGCTTGTCGCCGAAGCGCTTCACGAGCCCGGTGAGCTGCATCGCGGGAGGGGCCGGCTGGCCGGGGGCCACCGGGGCCGCAGCAGACTGCGGGGCGGGGGCCGGAACGGGAATGTCGGTCATGGCCTCCACTCTGCTGTGGTCGACAGCCGACGACAACCGAACGCGCCGCGTTCAGCCACACTCGTTGTCGTTCTCCATCGTTGTAGTCTTCCGCCATGTCGATTACGCTCCACGACGTCGCCCGACTGGCCGGGGTGTCGATCAAGACCGTCTCCAACGTCATCCACGACTACCCGCACATCCGGCCCGACACCCGCGAGAAGGTGCTCGCGGCGATCGCCGAGCTCGACTACCGCCCCAACCTCTCGGCGCGCGGGCTGCGCTCGGGGCGCAGCGGCGCCATCGGCCTGATCATCCCCGACCTGCGGAACGCCTACTTCGCCGAGCTCGCCGACGCCGTGATGACCGCGGCGCACAAGCGCGGGCTCTACGTGCTGATCGAGCAGATGGGCGGCGCCGACAAGCAGGCCGAGCTCGAGATCCTGCGGGGGCCGCGCATGCAGATGGTCGACGGCATCCTCTACAGCGTGCTGGCCCTCGGCCAGGAGGATGCCGACCTCCTCGACATCTCCACGCCCCTGGTGCTGCTCGGCGACCGCATCTACAACGGGCCCACCGACCACGTCACCATGCCGAACGTCGACGGCTCGAGGCGCGCGACGGAGCACCTGCTCTCGCTGGGCCGGCAGCGCATCCTGGCGCTGGGCGCCCACGAGGACGAGGTGATCGGATCGGCCGGCCTGCGTCTGCGGGGCTACACCGAGGCACTCGAAGCGGCCGGCGTGCCGTTCCGCCCGGAGCTCGTGGTGAACGTCGGAAACTGGCACCGCTTCAACGGGGCGGAGGCGATGCGCGCGACCATGGCATCCGGCATCCCCTTCGACGGCGTGGTCGCCTTCAACGACTCCCTGGCCCTCGGCGCGATGCGGGTGGTGCAGGAGGCGGGGCTGCGGGTTCCCGACGACGTGGCCTTCATCGGCTTCGACGACATCGACGAGACCCGCTACTCGCTGCCCACGCTGTCGACCATCGATCCCGGCCGCGCGGAGATCGCAGAGGTGGCCGTCGGCTGGCTGCTCGAGCGCATCGCCGCGGAGCCCGGATCGATCGCGCCGCGGGAGCACGAGACCGCGATCAGGCTGGTGCAGCGCGAGTCGACGACCTTCGCCTGAGGGGTCGACGACGACCCGCCGGGGCACCCCGCGCGGCTCGGTAACGACTCGGTCGGCAATTCGGGTCGTGCACTTGACAGCGTCGCGGGGCCTCCAGCAAGATGTGGCTACAACGTTTACTGTACAACGTTGTAAAACACAGAATCAAGGAGGATTCGGATGGCTTCGACGATGAAGAACCTGCTGGCCGCAACGAGTGCAGGCATCCTGCTCGTCGCCCTGGCAGCATGTACGCCCGATGTGGGTTCCGGCACGAGCACCGACTCCGCCGCCGGTGGCGACGCGGGCTCGTGCAGCAACACGATCGTGCACCCCGACGCCCCGCAGGTGTCGGTCTGGGCGTGGTACCCGAACATCAACACCGTGGTGGACATGTTCAACAAATCGCACGACAACGTGCAGGTCTGCTGGTCGAACGCCGGCCAGGGCGGTGACGAGTACGCCAAGTTCTCCACGGCGATCGCCGCCGGCACCGGAGCCCCCGACGTCATCATGCTCGAGGCCGAGGTGCTGCCGGGCTTCGAGATCCAGAACGCTCTCGTCGACCTCAGCCAGCACGGCGCCGACAAGGTCAAGGGCAACTTCAGCGACGGCGCCTGGAAAGACGTCTCGAGCGGCAGCTCGGTCTACGCCATCCCGGTCGACGGCGGACCGATGGCCATGATCTACCGTGCCGACATCTTCAAGAAGTACGGCATCGCCATCCCCACCACCTGGGACGAGTACGCCGCGGCCGCGCAGAAGCTCAAGGATGCCGGCGGCCCCTTCATGGGCGACTTCGGCAGCAACGTGCCGGCCTGGTTCACCGCCCTGATGACCCAGAACGGCCAGACCGCCTGGGACTACGACTCCTCGAACCCGCAGTCGATCGGCATCAAGCTGAACGACGCGGGCAGCCAGAAGGTCGCCAGCTACTGGCAGGACCTCGTGTCGAAGAAGCTCGTCGACACGCAAGACCAGTTCACCACCGACTACGTGGCCGGGCTCGCGAACGGCTCCTACGCCACCTACGTCTCGGCCGCCTGGGCACCGGGCTACCTCACCGGCGCCGGCGGCGCCGCGACCGGTGGCGCCGAGTGGCAGGTCGCCCCGCTCCCCCAGTGGGACGCCTCGAAGCCCGTCTCGGTGAACTGGGGCGGATCGACCTTCGCGGTCACCACGCAGGCCAAGGACAAGGACCTCTCCTCGACCGTGGCGATGGAGCTCTACGCCTCACAGGAGGAGCTGCAGGACGGCATCGACACGCAGACCATCTTCCCGCTGAACCAGCAGGTGCTCACCTCGCAGTCCTTCGCGGATGCGCCGATCGCCTTCTTCAACGGCCAGAAGGCCAACGGCGAGGTCTACATCCCCGCGGAGAACGCCTACCCCGGCTACACCTACAGCCCCTTCACCACGTACTACTACTCGGAGCTGACGAAGTCGATGGTGTCGATCATCGACGGCAGCAAGACCGGCCCGCAGGCGCTGGACGACCTGCAGAGCACGATGACGGAGTACGCGAAGAGCCAGGGCTTCACCGTCAAGTAGCCCGGCGCATCCCGCACCGGATGCTGCGGGGCGTCGACCCAGACGCCCCGCAGCATCCCCTCCCCACACCGGTCGACAGTAAGGACTGACCATGACCAACCCCGCCGCCGCGGTCGCCTCCTCCCGGGCGCACCCGGATGCCGCGACGAAGGCCGAGGCGACGTCGCCGAAGCCGCGCCGCCGGCGCTCGATCAGAAGGGCCTGGATCGGCTGGCTCTTCATCGCCCCCTTCGGGGTGGTGTTCCTCGTCTTCCTCGTGGCGCCGCTGCTCTACGCCTTCTACCTCAGCCTGTTCTCGAAGGGCCTCGCCACCGGCACGGTCTTCAGCGGGCTCGGCAACTACGTGAAGGCGTTCAGCGACCCGGAGTTCCTCGGCGGCGTGTGGTTCGTCATCCGCTTCGCCGTCGTGCTCATCCCCGTCCAGATGGCGGTCTCGCTCGCGGCCGCCCTGGTGCTCGATTCCCTCACCACACGGCTGGCGAAGTTCTCGCGCCTCGCGATCTTCGTGCCCTACGCCATCCCCGCCGTCATCGGCACGCTCATGTGGGGCTTCCTCTACAGCCCCGTGTTCGGGCCGCTGACGAGCATCTTCGGGGCCTTCAACCAGTCGGCGCCCGACATCCTGAGCTCGGGCAACATCTTCGGCGGCCTGCTCAACGTCGTGGTCTGGCAGTGGGCCGGCTACTACATGATCATCATCTACGCGGCGCTCCGCGGCATCGACCCCAGCGTCTACGAGGCCGCGCGCATCGACGGCGCCAACCCGCGGCAGATCGCGCTGCGCGTGAAGGTGCCGATGATCTCGAGCGCCCTGGTGCTCATCCTGGTGTTCGCCCTGATCGGCACGCTGCAGTTCTTCACCGAGCCGCAGGTGCTGAAGCCGATCGCCAACGGCGCCATCACCGCCAGCTTCACGCCGAACATCTACGCCTACAACCTGGCGTTCCAGTTCTCGCAGTTCAACTACGCGTCGACCATCTCGTTCGCGCTCGGCATCGTGGTGTTCGCCGCGGTGTACATCTTCCTCTTCACCACCCGCAAGCGCCGGGGAGGGTTCTCATCATGACCGCCGCACTCGTCACCCCGTCCTCCGACGGTCTCACCGCCGCCCGCGAACGCTCCCGGGAGCTGCGCCGGCCGAAGCCCCGCCGCAACATCACGGCGCACATCTTCCTGGTGGCCCTCATCCTGTACTTCCTGCTGCCGCTCTGGTGGCTGTTCGTGGCCTCGACGAAAGACCCTCAGGGCCTGTTCACCGGCACCGGCGGGGCGCTGTGGTTCGACAAGAACTTCAACCTCTGGGCCAACCTGCAGGAGCTGTTCACCTACAAGGGCGGCATCTACCTGCGCTGGCTCGGCAACTCGGCGCTCTACTCGCTGGTCGGGGGCGTCGGCGCGACCGTGCTGGCCGTGCTCGCCGGCTACGGCTTCGCCAAGTACCGGTTCAAGGGGCGCGACTTCTCGTTCGCCATCCTGCTCGGCTCGGTGATGGTGCCGCTCACGGCCCTGGTCATCCCGACCTTCATGCTGATGTCGCAGCTGCACCTCACCAACACCATCTGGGCCGTCATCCTGCCGTCGCTGCTCAGTCCGTTCGGCGTCTACCTGATGCGCGTGTACGCCGCGGATGCGATCCCCGACGAGCTGCTCGACGCCGCGCGGGTCGACGGGTCGGGCGAGTTCCGCACCTTCCTGCGCGTGGGGCTGCCCCTCATGCGACCCGCGGTGGTGACCGTGCTGCTGCTCTCGGTGGTGGGCACCTGGAACAACTACTTCCTGCCCCTGGCCGTGCTGAGCGACCAGAACCTCTACCCGGTCACGGTCGGACTCGGCGGCTGGCAGGCCCTCGCCGCCTCGAACAACGGCGGAGGCACCTCGCTCTACACGCTGATCGTCGTGGGCTCGCTGGTGTCGATCATCCCGCTGATCATCGCGTTCCTGTCGCTGCAGAAGTACTGGCAGGGCGGCCTCTCGCTCGGCGCCCTCAAGTAGCAGTCCCCTCCTCTCCCTCTTCTCTCCTGCGTCGCTCCCGGCGCCGACTCCGAAAGACACCCATGGTCAACGCACGCCTCACCATCGACCCCCACTTCACCGTCGGAAAGGTCAACCGCCGCCTCTTCGGCTCGTTCGTCGAACACCTCGGCCGGTGCGTCTACGACGGCATCTACGAACCCGGGCACAGCACCGCGGATGCCGACGGCTTCCGCGAAGACGTCATCGCCCTCGTCAAGGAGCTCGGCGTCTCGGCCATCCGCTACCCCGGCGGCAACTTCGTGTCGGGGTTCCGCTGGGAGGACAGCGTGGGCCCGGTCGCCGACCGCCCGCGCCGGCTCGACCTCGCCTGGCACTCCACCGAGACCAACGAGGTGGGGCTGCACGAGTTCTCGAACTGGCTCGGCAAGGTCGACAGCGAGCTCATGCTCGCCATCAACCTCGGCACCCGCGGCACGCTCGAGGCGCTCGACATCCTCGAGTACTCCAACATCGCCTCGGGAACCGCGCTCAGCGACCAGCGGGTGGCGAACGGCCAGAAGGATGCCTTCGGCGTGAAGATGTGGTGCCTCGGCAACGAGATGGACGGCCCCTGGCAGCTCGGGCACCGCTCGGCCGACGACTACGGCAAGATCGCCTCGCAGACGGCGAAGGCGATGCGCCAGATCGACCCCTCGCTCGAACTCGTGGCCTGCGGCTCGTCGAGCGCGCACATGCCCACCTTCGGCGAGTGGGAGCGGGTGGTGCTCACCCACACCTACGACGACGTCGACTACATCTCCTGCCACGCCTACTACGAGGAGAAGAACGGCGACCTCGGGAGCTTCCTGGCCTCGGCCGTCGACATGGACCACTTCATCGAGACCGTCGTCGCGACGGCCGACCACGTGAAGGCTGTGCTGGGCAGCGAGAAGACGATCAACATCTCCTTCGACGAGTGGAACGTCTGGTACCTCGACCGCTACCACCAGGTCGACAAGATCGAAGGCGTCGACAACTGGCCGGTGGCCCCGCGCCTCCTCGAGGACTCGTACTCCGTGGCCGACGCCGTGGTGTTCGGCAACCTGCTCATCTCGCTGCTGCGGCACGCCGACCGGGTGACCAGCGCATCCCTCGCCCAGCTCGTTAACGTGATCGCCCCGATCATGACCGAGCCCGACGGCCCAGCCTGGCGCCAGACCACCTTCTTCCCCTTCGCCGTCACCTCGCGGCTCGCCACCGGCGAGGCGCTCTCGGTGAAGCTCGAGGCCGACAGCTACGAGACCGCGGGCTACGGCGTGGTGCCGCTCATCGACGCGGTGGCCACGCACGACCGCGAGACCGGGCTCACCTCCGTGTTCCTCGTCAACCGCAGCCAGACGGATGCCGCCACGGTCACCATCGACACGGCCGCGCTCGGCGGGGTCGCCGTTCTCGAGGCGCTGACCCTCGCCGACGACGACGTCTACGCCAAGAACGTGCTGGGCGACACCGAGCGGGTCGGCCTCGCCGAGAGCGACAGTGTCGAACTCGGCGAGGGAACCCTCACGGTCACGCTGCCCCCGGTGTCGTGGACGGCGCTCTCGCTGCGCTGAGTGCGGACGGGGCTCAGGCCGCGACCGGTGCGTGCAGCGGCTCGAGCGCCTTCGTCCAGGCCACGAGCTGGTCGAGCATCTCGTCGACCAGGGGCAGCAGGTAGTCGTGGGGCGCGAAGGTGGAGAAGTTCTCGAACTCCGTCATCAACGAGATGGCCACCTGCGCGCGAACGGTGGCGAGCTGCAGCTCGGAGGCCACGAGCCGCAGGTGCTCCACCGCCCGGGCGCCGCCGACGCCGCCGTAGCTCACGAAGGCCGCCGCCTTGTTGTTCCACTCGGTGTACAGGTAGTCGAGCGCGTTCTTCAGCACGCCCGAGGTGGAGTGGTTGTATTCCGGCGTCACGAACACGTAGCCGTCGAAGCGCGCGATCTCGGCCGACCACGCCTTGGTGTGCGCGTTCTGGTAGCTTCCCAGCTTCGGCGAGCCGGCTTCGTCGAAGTGCGGCAGCGGGAAGTCTGCCAGGTCGATGAGCTCGAACTCGGCGTCGCTGCGCTTTCGGGCGATGTCGAGCACCCACTTCGCCACCTGCTCGCCCTTGCGTCCGGGGCGGGTCGAACCGAGGATGATGCCGATCTTCGTCATGTCTTCTCCTAAGGAACTTTTCGTGCGTGATGCGCGTTGTCAGTAGTGCGAAGCCAGCGGATGCGCGGAATAATCCCGCCCGCGGTCGCGCACTTCGATGTGCCCCACGAACACGAGAGGACGTCTCGCGCCATGACGCAGGCCCCCACGAGCACCTCGCCGAAACCGGATTCCGTCGGGGCGACCGCCGACGGGCACGCGCGAGGCGCCCTCTGCTTCGAGCCCGGCATCCGCACCCTCGTACGAGACGTGTTCACCATGACCGCCGACCGATGGTCGATGCTCGTCATCCGGGCCCTCGGCGACGGCCCGGTGCGCTTCACCGGGCTGATGGCCGCCATCGAGGGGATCTCGCACCGGATGCTCACCCGAACGCTCCGCTCGCTCGAACGCGACGGACTCGTCTCGCGCACGAGCTACCCCGAGTCGCCGCCGCGGGTGGAATACGCTCTCACCGCGCTCGGGCGCACCCTCATGTCGCCCGTCGAGGCCTTCGTGCGATGGACGCAGGCGCACGAGCAGGAGATCCTCGACAGCCGCAGCCGTTTCGACGGCTGACGAGCCGGTAGAGTCGTCTCAGACACGCGTGACCCCACCCGGTCGCGCCACTCGAGAAGGAGCATCCGCCGTGACGACCGTTGTTCTGCCTGAACCGCCGGTGAAAGAACTGCCGAAGCCGCTGAAGGGCGGCGTGTTCGTGCTGTTCTGGGTGATCGCGATCGTGCTGTGGATCATCGCGCCGCACATCGCCGACCCGCGCTGGGGCGCCCTCGTGGTCGACACCGGCCTCGTCTTCGCCTCGGTCGGCTTCGCCGCCACGGCCATCACGAGCCTGCGCGCCTTCACCAACTCGCTGATCGCGGGCGTGCTCGCCATCGCACTGTTCGCGGTGGGCGACCTGATCGAGATCACCGCGCTCGTCTACTTCCTGCGCATGTTCGTGCCGTTCCTGGCCCTGCTCGCGCCGCTTTACTCGACCGTCGGCAAGATCAAGGTCTGGTACGCCTGACCCACCACTAGCGCCGCGCGCCGCGCGCGGGAGAGGGATCAATGGCGACCCCGAACATCCGTGACTTCCACCCCGACGACCTCGACGGCATCCTGCATCTGTGGGAGCAGGCTCGGGCATCCGGGGCCGAGCCCGTCTACGCGCTCTCGGAGGTCATCGCCTCCTGCCAGTTCGACCACTCGGTCGTGGCGGTGGAGGGCGACCGGCTGGTGGGCGCCGCCGTGGGTCGCGCTGCACACGCTCAGGGCTGGATCGTCTTCTTCGCGACCGACGACTCGGTGCGCGACACGGGCGTCGGGGCCCGGATGCTCGCCGCGCTCGAACGGCACATGGCCCCGCTCGGCCTCGCCAAGCTCTCCGCCCTCATGCCGGAGTCGCAGACCCGGCTCGACGACTTCGTGGCGCAGGGCTTCGAGCTGAAGAAGAACCTGCGCTACGTCGAGCGCGAGCTCCCGGTGCAGCGCGAAGAACTGGTGGTGCTGCGCGAACTCGGCGGCCGCATCCTGCCCCGCGGGCTGTGGGAGGGCGTCGGCGGCATGCAGACCGAGAAGGAGATGCTCGAGCTGCGGCTGGTGACCCCGCTCGCCGAGCCCGGCCTCGCGGAGCGCTTCGGCGTGGTGCCGCCGCGCGCCGTGATGCTCTTCGGGCCGCCCGGCACCGGCAAGACCACCTTCGCGAAGGCCGTGGCCTCGCGTCTGGAGTGGTCGTTCGTGGAGGTGTTCCCCTCGCGGCTCGCCGGCGACCCGAAGGGTCTCGCCGGGGCGCTGCGCGAGACCTTCCAGAAGATCTCGGAGCTCGAGCACGCCGTGGTGTTCATCGACGAGGTCGAGGAGATCGCCTCGCACCGGCAGGGCGAGCCGCCGTCGCCCACGCAAGGGGTGACGAACGAGCTGCTGAAGCTCATCCCCGAGTTCCGCGAGCAGTCGGGGCGGCTGCTGATCTGCGCCACCAACTTCATCCGGGCCGTCGACACGGCCTTCCTGCGCCATGGGCGCTTCGACTACGTGGTGCCGATCGGCCTGCCCGACGCGGATGCGCGCCGGGCCATCTGGTCGGGCTACCTGCCCCGGGAGGTCGCGGCCGCGGCCTCGGTCGACGTCGGCGAGCTCGTGGCGCACACCGAGGGCTTCACGCCCGCCGACATCGAGTTCGCGGCGCGCAAGGCCTCGCAGGCGGCGCTCGAGCGGGCGCTGCACGGGGCCGGCGGGGCGGGTGGGCCCGGTGCCGACGGGCCGTTCACGAGCGACTACCTCGAGGCCGTGCGGTCGACCCGCCGCACGGTCTCCGACGAGGTGGCGGCGGAATTCCTCGACGACATCGCGCGCATCGCGCGGCTCTGACGGCGGCGTCATCTGCCGGTCATAGGAATGTCATAAACTCTGCCTGGCGACACTTGTCGACAGGGCACGCGGTGCCCGGGTGCGCCGGATCCCTTGGGGGGAATGCATGCAGACACGTCCCGGCGCGCGCGCCATCACAGCACGAATTCGACGCGGCGCCACAGCCGTCGGGGCGGTGACGATCCTGGTCGGCACGCTGCTGGCGATCCCCGCGCCCGCGAACGCCGTCGTCGCCAACTCGTTCCCTCCGGCGCCCTCGCCCCTGTCGACGTCGCCGTCGGGTGGATCCGGAGTGCATCCGCTGATCGAGCCCGATGGCTCGTTCTACTACGTTCAGTACGCCGGCACCGACCGCTACGACGTCGCCGCCCAGCTCGATCGTGATGTCTTCGACCCGGGCGTCCCCGTGATCTACATCGCCAGCGGCGAGAAGTACCCGGATGCGCTGAGCGCAGGACCGGCCGCCGCCAAGGAACAGGGTGGCCTGCTCCTCGTCACGCACGACAGCATCCCGGCGACCACGCTCGATGCGCTGAACTACCTCCAACCTCACAAGATCGTCGTCGTCGGTGGCTCGGCCACGATCTCCGACGCCGTCTTCACCCAGCTGGCCGGCATCCAGTCCTCGATCCTCCGCATCGGCGGCGCCGACCGCTATGAGGTCTCCCGCAACATCGCCGATTACGCGTATTGCGGGCTGGCGCCCGACGCCCCCAGAAGCGCCTGCGTCGGCGGCGCCGAATCTGTGTTCGTCGCCACCGGATCGAACTTCCCCGACGCACTCGCCGCAGGACCTGCCGCGGGCACGACGAACAGTCCCGTGCTGCTGGTGCCCGGGTCGAGCAGCGACCTCGACCTCGCCACCCGCGAGTCGATCAGTCGGCTGGGTGCGCATTCGGCGTTCATCGCCGGTGGAGTGAACACCGTGAGCGCCGGAATCGAAGCGGCTCTCGATGAGGCCTTCTCGCAGCAGGTCCTCCGGTTCGGAGGCCAAGACCGCTTCGCGGTCGCTGCCGCCATCAACGCGTCCTTCTTCCCGGGGTACCACAAGTTCGCATTCGTCGCGTCCGGCAGCGGCTTCGCCGATGCTCTCTCGGGGGGCCCGGTCGCTGCAGCGATCGGCGCACCGCTCTTCCTCGCCCGGCAGTACTGCTACCCGCAGCCCTCCTGGGACGGGATCTTCAACAGTTCGTTGGACCCCGACATCCTGATCCTCCTGGGCGGCCTCAACAGCCTGGGACTCGGGGTCTCGGAGCAGGCGAACGAATGCCAGTGACCACTCGCGTCTGAGGAACGGGGTGTCGGCCGATCGGGCCGGCACCCCGTTCCTCTTGCTGCCTCAGGGCCGCTGGTGGCGCGGGAGGCCGGCCACGACGAGGTCGTAGGAGTTGACGACGAGGTCTTTCACGAGCTCGGCATCCGCATCCGGGCCGAGGGTCACCGTCACCCAGTGCCGCTTGTTCATGTGATAGCCCGGGGTGATCCAGGCGTGGTCTCGCACGAGCGCCTCGGCGTGGGCGGGAGCGGCCTTGAGGGTCACGCTCGCGGGCTCGGCGTCGAGCGGTGTGATGGCGAACACCTTGCCCACGACCTTCGCCACCGCCGTCTCGGGGCCGAACGGCCGCTCGTCGGTGGTCGCCGGCAGCTCCTGGCACACCTGGAGCACGTCGTCACGGGAGATCGCTTCGCTCATTCAGCCAACCTAGCGCCGCCCGCCGACACGGGCCCTCGCCCCCACCTCCTGTGGACAACGGATGCGCTCTCCACAGATCGCGCGGACGGCCCGTTTCGCTTCCGGCCGCCGCATAATCTGGCCTTTCATTGGAACTTCGCTATCGAATATATGTCTGATCAGATATAGTCTGACCAACCCAAGGAGCACATCATGACCGCAGCTGCCCTCCTGCGCGCGGGCCGGCACGGCGGCAAGATCACCCAGGCCGCACTGTCCGCGCGAGCGCAGACGAGCCAGGCGGAGATCTCGCACATCGAACGCGGCGCGAAGAACCCGAGCGTCAGCACGCTCGAGCGCCTGCTCAACACCGCGGGATACTCACTGATCGCCGTTCCCGTGATCGCGCCGGATGCACCGACGACCGCCGAGGGCATCTCCCGCTCTCTGCGCTCGGGCGTCGACGAGCGCGAGAGCGCCCTCCGACGACTCCTCGACTACTCCGACGGGCTCCGCAAAGCGCACGGGGTGAATCGGGTGGCCTTGACCATCACCGAACCATTCCCCACCGGATCGGTCGCTTGGGATGCCGCGATCGCCGGCGTGGCCGAGCACTGGCTCAACGAGGAGGCGCTGCCCGCCGCGTCATGGTTGACGGACGGCAGCCGAACGCTCGCGTCCCCGACAGCTCCGCATCTCTCGCACTACGATCTCGAGCCGAAGACGGAGCAGATCCCTCGGGAGTTGCTCCGACGCAACGTGCTGCTCGAGTACGCCACGCTGGCTAGCGTCTGATGGCCGGGCTCCTCGATCGCGACGACCTCGTGACCGGGCTCCGCGAGGTGGTGCTCCGCGCCCACGAGGCCGGGCTGGCTCAGACGAGTATCCGCCTCATCGGCGGCGCGGCTCTCCGTCTCGCCTATTTCGAGCGCGACACGACGGCCGACATCGACGCAGAGATCACTCCGCTGGACGACATCCGGAAGATCGCCGCCGCGATCGGCGCCGACCGCCATTGGCCGCCTGATTGGCTCAATGCGGACGCGGCGATGTTCATCCCGCGCTGGGGAAAGGAGGTCGATTGGCTGACCCTCTACGACGACGGGACGGTCTCGATCTCCGTCGCACCGGTCGAAGCTCTGCTCGCGATGAAGTTGCTCGCCGGTCGCCCAGGGCGCGACACCGACGACATCGCCCGCCTGCTCGCCCTCGTCGGCATCACCACGACAGCGGGCGCCGAAGCTCTATTCGAGGCGTACTACCCCGGCGACTCGCTGACCGAGCGAACAGTGCGTTTGATCGATCGCATCTTCGACATCGGGTTGCCCGAAGCACCTCCGACGCCGCCGCGTCCGCAGATCTGACGGATCGGATCGGCGGACGCGACAGTCGAACAGAAGCTCACCGGTGGCTCAGTGGCCCGCGAACGGCGCCCCCTCGGCGGCGACGCCGGCCTCGCCCTCGAGGGCGTGCTCGTCGTCGGCTGAGACCCCTGCCGGACGGCGCACGAAGAAGGCCGCCACGACGCCGATCGTCGAGATGATCGCCCCGCAGAGGAAGGCCGCCTGGATGCCCGAGGCGGCCGCCGTGATCGGTGCCGCGCCCGCGGCCTGCTGAGAGGCGGTGACACCCGCCATCACGGCGATGAACAGGGCCGTTCCGGCCGCACCGGCCAGCTGCTGCACGGTGCCGACGATCGCCGAGCCGTGCGAGTAGAGCTTGGGACGCAGGGAGCCCAGGCTCGCCGTGAACAGCGGCGTGAACATGAAGGCGAGACCCGCCGAGAGCGTCACGTGAGCCGCGAGCACGAACCACATCGAGGTGGACTCGTTCACCATGGTGAGGCCCCACAGCGCCGCGCTCACGACGATCGCGCCGGGCACCACGAGGGGCGTCGGGCCGAACCGGTCGTAGAGACGGCCCACGAGCGGGGCGAGAGCGCCCATGACGAGGCCGCCGGGCAGGAGGAGCAGGCCGGTGGTCAGTGCATCCAGCCGCAGCACGTTCTGCATGAAGAACGGCAGCACGATGATGGTGCCGAACAGGGCCAGCATGCTGATGGCCATCAGCACGATCGACAGCGTGAAGGTGCTCGAGCGGAAGGTGCGCAGGTCGAGCAGCGCCCGGTCGCCGCGCTGCAGCACCCGCTGGCGCAGCACGAACACGGCGAGGGCGACCAGCCCGACCAGCAGCGGCATCCAGCTCGAGAGGAAGGTGGCCGAGGCCCCGCCGAGGTTGCTGAGCCCGTAGACGAGCCCGCCGAAGCCGAAGGCCGAGAGGATGATCGACACGACATCGATCGGCACGGCGCGGGGCGTGGTGACGTTCTGCACCCGCATGGCGCCGAGCACGAGGGCGCCGACGGCGATCGGCAGCACGATCAGGAACATCCAGCGCCAGGAGAGCGTGCTCAGGATGATCCCCGAGATCGTGGGGCCGATGGCCGGGGCCACCGAGATGACGATCGAGATGTTGCCCATCTTGCGCCCGCGCATCGCCGGCGGCACGAGCGTCATGACCGTGGTCATGAGCAGGGGCATCATGATGGCGGTTCCGCTGGCCTGCACCACACGGGCGGCCAGCAGGATCTCGAAGCCGGGGGCGATCGCCGCGATGAGCGTGCCGAGGGAGAACAGCGACATCGCCGCGATGAAGATGGGCCGCGTGTTGAACCGCTGCAGCAGGAAGCCGGTGATCGGGATGACGACGGCCATCGTGAGCATGAACGCGGTCGAGAGCCACTGCGCGGCCACCGCGGTGATGTTCAGGTCGACCACGAGGTGCGGGATGGCCACACCCATGATGGTCTCGTTCAGGATGACCACGAAGGCCGAGACGAGCAGCAGGTTGATGACGAGCGAGTTGCGGCGCTCGACCCCGCCCTCGGCCGGGGCGGCCGCAGCGGTGAGTGAGGAGGTTTCGGTCACGGAGGATCCCGTCGGCGTAGTGGCGAAATGTGCGGAGGTAAGGAGGAGACGGTCGGCGCGAGGCGCGAAGCGGCGTACCTCGAGGTCAACGTCGGAACGAGTCTTGCGTATTCCACCGACAGAGGAGATCCCCCGCTGCCCTCATCGATGTGAACAGTGTACACATCGACGGTGACGGGCACGAGGGGTCAGCGCTCGGCGAGCGCCTTCAGGCTCTCGAGCAGGTACTCCCACCCCGGCGCCGTCTCGTGGTCGAGCACACTGCCCGGCACGAGACCCGAGTGCCGCAGCCTCACCCTCGTGCTCTCCGGGTCGGCCGCCCCGTCGGCGACGGTGAGCATCCAGTCCACGCGCGTCTCGACGTGCCGGGCAGCCTCCTCCGACCACACCGGCCGGAACGTGGTGGCGAGGTGCTCGGGCGGCGAGCACTCCAGCACCACCCCGGCCACGGAGGCGAGGCCGTCCTCATCGAGGTAGGTCACGGGCGCGCCCGCCTCCCAGCTCGACTCGACCGTGTTCGCGAACCACCACTCCGTGGTGTACTCCGGCGAGAGGAGCGCCTCCCAGACGCGAGCGGGGGGCGCCTCGACCACGATGGTGAACTCACGCGTGACGGACTCGGGCGAGGCGGGCGACTCAGGCGACGGGGTCATCCCCTCATTCTGCTCAGCCCGGGGGCGCCGGTCTATGCCGCGCGAGCATCCGGATGCCCACCACGGCGAGAACGGCCGACGCGAAGCACATGCCCAAGAGGGAATACAGCGTGGAGTTCCAGCCGGACCCGTCGTAGACCAGCCCGATCAGCCAGCCGAAGAAGGCCGTTCCTCCCAGCCAGGAGAGCTGGTAGAGCGCCGTGGCCTGGGCCCGGCCGAGCTGCGCCCAGCGCCCGCTCAGCCCGCTGGCCACCGGATGCGCGCTGAAGCAGCCGACGGTGAACACCATCAGCCCCAGAATCACCACCGCGAGCGCCGCGCTGAACATCAGGGCCAGGCCGAGCATCATCACGCCGATGCCCGCAAGCACCACCCGCAGCGGGCCGAAGCGCACGGCGAGCGAGGCCGACGCGCGACTGGCGACCGTGCCGGCCAGATAGGCCACAAAGAGCAGGCTCACCAGGGCCTCGGGCACGAAGAACGGCGCTCCCGCCAGGTGGAAGCCCAGGTAGTTGTAGACGACCGCGAAGGCGCCCATGAGCAGGAACCCCTGGGCGAACAGGGCGAGCATCGTCGGGTCGCGCAGCTGGAACAGGATGCGCGTGCGCACGCCCGGCCCGCCTCGCGGCGCCCGCAGGAAGCCGCGCGGCGCCGGCACCAGGAGCAGGAAGAGCACGGCAGCGGCGACACCGAGGAGCGACACCGCCTGCATACCCACCCGCCAGCCGGCCACCTCCGACAACGGGCCCGCGAGGAGACGGCCGCAGACGCCGCCGATGGTGTTGCCGGCCACGTAGGTTCCGGCTGCGACGGAGACCCATCGGCCGTGCAGCTCCTCCGCGAGGTAGGCCACCGCCACCCCGGGAACCGCCCCGAGAGCGAGGCCCACCAGCCCGCGCGCCACGAGCACCGCTTCGAAACCCGGCAGGAGGGGCACCAGCAACGAGATCACGGTGGCCGAGACGAGCGAGACCTTCATGGCCGTGATGCGCCCGACGCGGTCGGCGACGCTCGCCCAGGGCAGCACCGAGATCGCCAGGCCGATCGTGGTGGCCGACACCATGAGGGCCGCCGTCGCCGCGGGGAGCCCGGTCTCGGCGCGCACCGCCGGGAGCACGGCCTGCGCGTCGAAGACCTGCGCGAAGGTGGCGAAGCCGGCGGCGAAGAGGGCGAGCACGATGCGGGAGTACTCGCGTTCGCCCCGTTCGAAGCCGCGCCAGCCGGAGGCGGGGCCCGCGTGCGACGACATCCCCTCAGCCTGCCTCACCACAACGTTGAATGAACATTCGTTCTCCCACTTGTGCGGGGCCACCGGCGCGGATAGCGTCACGACTACCGACCCGACTTCGCCGCCCTGCTCCACCGAACAGTTCGAAAGGTCACCATGAGCACCCTCACCGACACCGAGATCAGCGAGATCGAGAAGGCCAACGCCTCGGGTCTCCAGCCCGTCGTCTTCATTCACGGACTCTGGCTGCTCTCCAGCAGCTGGGCGCCGTGGCGCGCCCTCTTCGAGGAGAACGGCTTCAGCACCATCGCCCCCGGCTGGCCCGACGACCCGGAGAGCGTCGAGGAGGCCCGCAAGGACCCCGACGTCTTCGCCCACAAGATGGTGAAGCAGGTCACCGACCACTACCTCGAGGCGATCGACGCACTGACGCTCGCGCCCGCTGTGGTGGGCCACTCCTTCGGCGGCCTGATCGCCCAGAAGATCGCCGGCACCGGCGCCTCCGAGGCGACGGTGGCCATCGACCCGGCCCCGTTCCAGGGCGTGCTGCCGCTGCCGGTCTCGTCGCTGAAGTCGTCGGCCCCGGTGCTCGCCAACCCGCTGAACTTCGGCAAGGCCGTCGCCCTCACGCTCGAGCAGTTCACCTTCGGCTGGGCGAACAACCTCGACGCCGCGGAGGCCGAGGAGCTGTACACGAAGTACCACGTGGCCGCTTCCGGGGTGCCGCTGTTCCAGGCGGCGACGGCGAACTTCAACCCGTTCACCGAGACCAAAGTCGACTCGAAGAACCCCGCCCGCGGCCCCCTGCTCATCATCGCCGGCGAGCGCGACAACACCGTGCCGCCCGCCATGACCGAGGCCGCCTACAAGATCCAGTCCAAGAACCCGGGCACCACGGAGTACCTCGTGATCCCCGGCCGCGGCCACTCCCTCACCATCGACAGCGGCTGGAAAGAGGTGGCCGACGAGACCCTCGTCTTCCTCACGAAGCAGACCGCGAACGACTAGCACGGGATCGCACGAGCGGATGCGGTCATATAGTTAGCCGATGTAAACTAACTGGGTGACCGCATCCGCCCGCACCCCCTCCCGCTTCCTCAGCAAGGACCACCCGCGCTACAAGTGGGTGGCCCTCAGCAACACCACCCTCGGCATGCTGATGGCCACCATCAACTCCTCGATCGTGATCATCTCGCTGCCGGCCATCTTCCAGGGCATCGACCTCGATCCGCTCGAGGCCGGCAACATCAGCTACCTGCTCTGGATGCTGATGGGCTACATGCTCGTCACCGCGGTGCTGGTGGTGAGCTTCGGGCGCCTCGGCGACATCTACGGGCGAGTGAAGATCTACAACCTCGGCTTCGTGGTGTTCACGGTGGGCTCGATCGCCCTGGCCCTCGACCCCTTCCAGAGCGGCGCGGGCGCGATGTGGCTCATCGTCTGGCGGCTCGTGCAGGGCGTCGGCGGCGCGATGCTGTTCGCCAACTCGACCGCCATCCTCACGGACGCCTTCCCCGCCAACCGCCGGGGCATGGCGCTCGGCATCAACCAGGTCGCCGCCATCGCGGGCAGCTTCATCGGCCTCATCGTGGGCGGCCTGCTCTCGGTGATCGACTGGCGCGCGGTGTTCTTCGTGAGCGTTCCCGTGGGCATCATCGGCACCATCTGGTCGTACAAGTCGCTGCACGAGGTGGGCGCCCGCAACCCGGGCAAGCTCGACTGGCCGGGCAACCTCGCCTTCGCGGTGGGCCTCACCGCCGTGCTGGCCGGCATCACCTACGGCATCCAGCCCTACGGCGACAGCTCCACCGGGTGGGGCAACCCCTGGGTGCTCACGGCCATCATCGGCGGCATCGCCGTGCTCGCCCTGTTCGTGGTGATCGAGCTGCGGAGCAAGGCGCCGATGTTCGAGATGCGCTTGTTCCGCATCCGGGCGTTCGCCATGGCGAACCTCGCCGGCCTGCTCGCCTCGGTCTCACGCGGCGGCCTGCAGTTCATGCTCATCATCTGGCTGCAGGGAATCTGGCTGCCGCTGCACGGCTACGCCTACGAAGACACCCCGCTCTGGGCCGGCATCTATCTGCTGCCGATCACCATCGGCTTCCTCATCGCCGGCCCGCTCTCCGGCGTGCTCTCCGACCGCTTCGGCGCGCGCTTCTTCGCCACCTTCGGCCTGCTGCTCACGGCCGCGAGCTTCGTGGCGCTGCTGCTCATCCCGGTGGACTTCGAGTACTGGCAGTTCGCGATCATCACGGGCGTCTCCGGCATCGGCTCCGGGATGTTCGGCGCCCCGAACCGCACCGCCATCATGAACAGCGTGCCCGCCAACCAGCGCGGCTCGGCCTCGGGCATGGCCGGCACCGTGCAGAACGCGGGCACCTCGCTCTCGATCGGCATCTTCTTCTCGCTGATGATCGTGGGGCTCGCCGCCACGCTGCCGCAGACGCTGCACGACGGCCTGATCGCGCACGGCGTTCCGGATGCCTCGGCCCAGCAGATCGCGTCGCTCCCGCCCGTGGGCAGCCTGTTCGCCGCCTTCCTCGGGTACAACCCCATCCAGAGCCTGCTCGGCCCCAGCGGGGTGCTCGACCACCTCTCGCCCTCGAACGCGGCGGCGCTCACCGGGCAGGAGTTCTTCCCCCAGCTCATCTCGGGACCCTTCCATTCCGGGCTCGTCGTGGTGTTCCTCGCGGCAGCGGCGATGTCGGTGATCGCCGCCGTCGCCTCGTTCAGCCGGGGCAAGAAGTACGTGCATGTGGAAGACTCGTCGGTACCCACGCACCAGCTGACCGAAAGCCAGCCTCGATGACCTCACCTACCGGCTCTGAACGCGCCGACGTCGCCGCCCGCCTCGCCCTTGCGGTGGGCCGGCTGAACCGTCGCATCCGCGCCACCAGCGACACGCTCACCCCCGGGCAGGTGTCTGCGCTCTCCACCATCGTGCGGCAGGGCCCCATCCGGCCCGGCGATCTCGCCCGGGTCGAACGAGTGGCCGCCCCCACCATAACCCGCCTGCTCGCCGACCTCGAGACGCGCGGCTTCGTGGCGCGCACGGCCGACCCCGAGGACGGCCGCTCCTTCTTCGTGGGTGCCACCGCGGCGGGGGCCGAGGCCATCGAACGGGCCCGGGCCGAACGCGCCGACCGCGTGCTCGAACTCTTCGAAGACCTCGAGCCCGAGCAGATCGACCGGCTCGCCGCCGCGCTCGACGGGCTCGAGAAGGCCGCCGGGATGTCGGGGCCGGGCGAGGGCTGAACGCTCCGCCTTCATAGACTCCTCGTAGGTGGGTCAGGGGAACCCCACTGATCGCGCCCAGAGACTGGCCTCTCCGCGACCGACAACGGAGGCCAGAATGAGCAGAATCCCCGAACCCGACCAGACCCCCGATGGGCCCGCCTACGAAGGCCGCCTTCTCGACCGCGCCGACGAGGAGGTGGTCGACCAGGGCGTCGCGTTCGACATCCGCACCCTGGTGAACCGGCGCACCGTGCTGAGCCTCGTGGGCCTCGGTGTGGGCGCCGTGGCGCTGGCCGCGTGCACCACCGGCGGTGGGAGCACCGCTGCGGCCGGCGGCGCCGCGGCCACCACCGCCACTCCCTCGCCCGCCGCGACGGGAAGCGGATCGACCGCATCCGGAACGCTGCCGTCGGCCGAGATCCCCGACGAGACCGCCGGCCCCTATCCGGGCGACGGCTCGAACGGCGCGGACGCCCTGGCCGACTCCGGCATCGTGCGCAGCGACATCCGTTCGAGCATCGGCGGCGGGACCACGGCCGCCGGAGTGCCGATGGCGCTCACGTTGACCATCCTCGACATGGCGAACGGCGACGCGCCCTTCACCGACGCGGCCGTCTACGTGTGGCACTGCAACGCGGCCGGCGGGTACTCGATGTACTCCTCGGGGATCGAGAACGAGACCTACCTGCGCGGCGTGCAGGTGGCGGGCAGCGACGGCTCGGTGTCGTACACCTCAATCTTCCCCGCTTGCTACTCCGGGCGCTGGCCGCACATCCATTTCGAGGTCTACCCCACGGTGAACGACATCTCCGACTCCGCCAACGCCATCGCCACCTCGCAGGTGGCCCTCCCGCAGGATGTCTGCGAGACGGTGTACGCGCTCTCCGACTACGCAGGGTCGAGCGCCAACCTCGCCCAGGTGAGCCTGACCAGCGACAACGTGTTCGGCGACGACGGCGGGGTGCTCCAGCTCGCGACCGTGAGCGGGGATGCGACATCCGGCTACCAGGTGTCGCTCACCGTGCGCGTCGACACCTCCACGACGCCGACCGCGGGTTCGGCGCCCAGCGGGGGCGGCGCACCCTCAGGAGGCGCCCCCGGCGGCAACCCGCCGGGCGCCTGACCCGTCCAGCACTCCCCTACTCCCCCCAGAAAGCGAGACCCCCATGGGAATCCTCCAGAACCTCACCGGATGGCACGCGCTCATCCTGCTCGCCGTCGTGCTGCTGTTCTTCGGCGCCACGAAGCTGCCGACCCTGGCCCGGAGCCTCGGGCAGTCGGCCCGCATCCTCCGCACCGAGGTGGCGGCCGAGGAGCCGGCGCGCGCCGAGGCGCTCGACCCGGAGCCGGCGCCTGCCGGAGCGCGCGATGCATAGCCGACGCCCCGCACGCCGGAGCTCGCCGTGTTCGGCCTGACCTTCGAGAAGCTGCTGCTGATCGGCGTCATCGCGGCCTTCCTCGTGGGGCCGCAGCGCCTCCCCGGCTACGCCGCGAAGCTGGCCGCGATCGTCAGAGCGGTCCGCGGCTTCGCCGACACCGCCCGGGAGCGGGTGGTGGCCGAGATCGGGGTCGACGACACCGACTGGGAGGCCCTCGACCCGCGCCGATACGACCCGCGGCGCATCGTGCGGGATGCGCTGGCCGACCCGGCCTCGGAGCGCGCGACGGTCTCGCCGGTCGTCACGGCATCCGGAGCGCCCGCATCCGGCGTCTCCGCCTCTGCAACCCGCTCATCGGCACCGGACGTCGCCTCGGCACCGGTCACCGCCCCGGCACCGGTCTCCGGCGGCTGGCAGGCCGCGCTGCTCGCCCGTGTACCCACCGGCACCCCCGCGCGACCGCTCGACGCGCGTCAGAGCACCGGGTTCGAGAGCACTCCGATGCCCGAGATCTCCACCTCGACGGTGTCGCCGGCCTCCATGAAACCGATGCCCGCCGGGGTGCCCGTGAGGATCACGTCGCCCGGCAGCAGCGTGAACACTGCCGAGGCGTAGGCCACGATGTCGGCCACCGAGTGGATCATGTCGGTCAGCGGGGCGCTCTGCTTGAGCACGCCGTTGAGTCGCGTCTCGAGGTTCGCCGCGGCGAGATCGAACTCCGTCTCGATCACGGGCCCGAGCGGGCAGAAGGTGTCGAAACCCTTGGCGCGCGCCCATTGGCCGTCGCTCTTCTGCAGGTCGCGAGCGGTCACGTCGTTCGCGATGGTGTAGCCGAAGATCACGCTCGACGCATCCGCCGCCGCCACGTTCTTGGCGATCGAGCCGATCACGATGGCGAGCTCGCCCTCGTAGTCGACCCGGTTCGACTGCGGCGGCCGCACGATGCGGTCGCCCGGGCCGATCACGGCGGTGTTCGGCTTCAGGAAGAGCAGCGGCTCGGCCGGCGCCTCCCCGCCCATCTCCGCGGCGTGGTCACGGTAGTTCTTGCCCACCGCCACCACCTTCGACCGCGGGATCACCGGAGCCAGGAGGGTCGCCTGCGCGAGCGGCACGCGCTCCCCCGTGGTGTCGAACCCGGCGAACATCGGGTCGCCGTTCAGCACCACGAGTTCGGTGGCGCCGCCCTCGGAGTCGTCGAGGATGCCGAAGTTGATGGCGCCGTTGTGACTGAACCGTGCGATCTTCATGGAAGCCCTTCTTGCCTAGGCGTCGAGCCGCGTCAGCCAGCCGTGACGGTCTGGGGTGCGGCCGTACTGGATGTCGGTGAGCTCCTGACGGATCGACATGGTGAGCTCGCCCGCGGCGGCGTTCTCGTCGCCGATGGTGAAGTCGGGCGACTTGAGGGCCGAGATGGGCGTGATCACGGCGGCGGTGCCGCAGGCGAACACCTCGGTGATGTCGCCGGATGCCACACCGTCACGCCACTCGTCGATGGTGACGTCGCGCTCCTCCACGGTGAGCCCGCGGTCCTTGGCCAGCTGGATGATGCTGTCGCGGGTGATGCCCTCGAGGATGGTGCCGGTGAGCCGGGGAGTGACGATCTTGCCGCCGGCGTGCACGAAGAAGATGTTCATGCCGCCGAGCTCGTCGACGTGCTCGCCGGTCTCGCCGTCGAGGAAGAGCACCTGTGCGCATCCGTTCTCGTAGGCCTCCTGCTGCGGCAGCAGCGAGGCGGCGTAGTTGCCGCCGCACTTGGCCGCGCCCGTTCCGCCACGCCCGGCGCGGGAGTACTCGGTCGAGAGCCAGATCGACACCGGGGCCACGCCGCCCGTGAAGTAGGCGCCGGCGGGGCTCGCGATCACGTAGTAGCCCACCTTCTGCGAGGGGCGCACGCCGAGGAACGACTCGTTGGCGATCATGAACGGGCGGATGTAGAGGCTCGTCTCGGGCGCATCCGGAACCCAGGCGCCGTCGACGGCGATGAGCTGCTTGAGCGACTCCACGAAGTCCTCCGCCGCGAGCTCGGGCAGGGCGAGGCGACGGGCGGAGCGCTGCAGGCGTTCGGCGTTCTTCTCGGGGCGGAACGTCCAGATGGAGCCGTCGGCGTGCCGGTAGGCCTTCAGACCCTCGAAGATCTCCTGCGCGTAGTGCAGTACCGCGGCGGAGGGGTCCAGCAGCAGCGGCCCGTAGGGGATCACCTGGGCGTTGTGCCAGCCCTCGGCGACGGTCCAGTCGATCTGCACCATGTGGTCGGTGAAGTGCTTGCCGAACCCGGGGTCGGCGAGGATGACCTCCCGCTCCGCCTCCGCACGCGCATCCTGTGACGGCGTGAGCTCGAACTGGAGGGGGAAGGTGGAGGTCGGTGCGATGGTCATGGGTCTGTCTTTCGTCGAGAGTGGCTAGTCGAGTGCAGGAGCGCCGATGGCGGAGGCGATCGCGTCGCCGATCTGCGCCGTGGTGCGGGCCGAGCCGTCTCGGGCGGCGATGTCGGCGACCACGGCGTCTCGCACGCGAGTTGCCGCGCCGGCGAGACCGAGGTGGTCGAGGAGCATGGCCACGGAGAGGATCGCGGCGGTGGGATCGGCCTTCTGCTGTCCTGCGATGTCGGGAGCGGATCCGTGGACCGGTTCGAACATCGAGGGGAACGTGCCGTCGGGGTTGATGTTGCCCGAGGCCGCCAATCCGATTCCGCCGCTGATTGCGCCGGCGAGGTCGGTGAGGATGTCGCCGAAGAGGTTGTCCGTGACGATCACATCGAATCTAGCAGGATCGGTGACCAAGAAGATCGTGGCGGCGTCGACGTGCAGGTAGTCCACGGCGATTCCGGGGTATTCGGAGGCCACCCGGTTCACGGTGGACTGCCAGAGGCTGCCCGAGAACACCAGCACGTTCGTCTTGTGCACGAGGGTGAGCTTCTGGCGCCGGCTCGCGGCCTTCTCGAACGCGTAGCGCACGACGCGCTCCACCCCGTAGGCGGTGTTCACCGAGACCTCGTTGGCGATCTCGTGCGGGGTGCCCACCCGGATGGCGCCGCCGTTGCCGACGTAGGGGCCCTCGGTGCCCTCGCGAACCACCACGAAGTCCACGTCGCCGTGCTGGGCGAGCGGGCTGGGCACACCGGGGTAGATCGTGGTGGGGCGGAGGTTCACGTAGTGGTCGAGCGAGAAGCGCAGCTTCAGCAGCAGACCGCGCTCGATGTTCGCGTTCTTCAGGCGCGGGTCGCCGGGCACTCCGCCGACGGCGCCGAGCAGGATGGCGTCGTGCTCGGCGATGGCCGCCAGGTCGGCGTCGGTGAGAACGTCGCCCGTCTCGAGGTAGCGGGCCGCGCCGAGCGAGAAGGGCGTCTTCGCGAACTCCACGTCGCTCCCCGCGGTGGCGGCGTCGAGCACCTTCACGGCCTCGGTGACGACTTCGGGTCCGATCCCGTCGCCGGGAATGAGTGCGAGCTTGATCGTTCGTGCCATGGGTCGAGTTTAGCTGTGTTGGCTGCCGGGCCAGCCGTGTTGACTGCCGGGCCAGCCGTGCTGCGCGCGGCCGGCCCGGGCGGCGCCGGTCCCCGCCCGGCGCCGCGCGACATGTTCCCGTGCGGTCGCTGTCGCGGCCGCGCGCTCACCGTGGGTCGTCGAGTACGGCCCGCGGCTTTCACTCACGGCAGGCTGCAGCGCGGCGCTCGAGGAATGCGCGGATGGCGGCGTTGGGTTCGCCGACGAGGGCCGCTTCATAGGCGGTGCGGGCCGCATCCGGGCGGCCGGAGCGGCGCAGGAGGTCGGCGCGTACCGCGTGCGTCTGACGGCGGAGGGCCCCCTCGGACGAACCGCTGCCGGCCGCAGCGGCAAGGACCTCGAGCTCGGCCAGCGCAGCGGCGGGGCCGACGGCGGGCAGATAGCTGCGGGCTACGAGGCGGTTGAGCAGCACGGCGGGCGAGGGCCAGGATGCGGCGAGAACGTCGTAGAGCGACACGATCGACACCCAGTCGGTCGCCTCCCAGCTCGGCGCCTCGGCGTGCAGGCCGGAGATGCCGGCCTGCAGGGCGAAGCGCCCACGGCCGGCGAGCGCGATGGTGGCCAGGGTGAGGCCCTCGTCGATGAGGGCACGGTTCCAGAGCGAGCGGTCGGCGTCTTCGAGGCTCACGGCGGCCCCGTCGGCGTCGACGCGGCCGGGCGCCCGCCCCTCCGAGAGCAGCAGCAGGGCCAGCAGGCCGCGCGCCTCGAGATGGCGCGGCACGAGTCGCACCACCGAGCGGGCGAGCGACACCGCGGCGCGGGTGGTCACCGAGCGGCTCAGTTCGTGCCCGGCCGGTGCCGTGTGACCCGTGGTGTAGAGCAGGTAGATCGTGGTGAGCACGTCGCCGGTGCGCTCGGCGAGCTCGACCGCATCCGGCATTTCCAGTCGGATGCCCGGGACCGGGGCTGCTCCGGCATCCGCGGAAGATTCGGAACCGCCCTGGATGCGCTTCTTCGCGCGCGTCAAGCGCGCCGCCATCGTGGACTCCTTCACGAGGAACAGCTCGGCGATCTCGGCGGTCGGCACGCCGCACACCGCGCGCAGCGCCGTGCACAGCCGGGCCTCCTCGCTGAGGCCCGGGTGGCACACCATGTACAGCAGGTGCAGACGGTCGTCGTCGAGCGAGACCGCGAAGGGATCGGCGCCGGACTCTTCGGCGGCCCGGGCGGAGGCTTCGGCCGCCTCGGCCGCGAGTCTGCCGAAGTTGCGGGCCAGGCTCGCCTCGCGGCGCAGCTGGTCGACGGCGAGGTGCTTGGCGGTGGTCGTGATCCACGACGCGGGATTGCGGAGCGGCTCGGCGCGCTCGGCAGCGCGCCGGCCCGCCTCCGCCGCGGCACGCGCGAAGGCCTCCTGCACGCAGTCCTCGGCGAGCTGGAGGTCGCCCGTGAAGCGCAGCACGCTCCCGAGGATGCGCGGCCATTCCTCCCGGAAGGCGGCCTCCAGCTCGCTCCGGCCCTGCGGCATCCGCGTGTCAGCCCTGGTTGGCCTGGCCGCCCGTGTCCATCACGGGGAACAGCTCGAGCCACCCGCCCGTCGGCACGAGCGCCGCGAGCTCGCGAGCCTGCGCCTCGCTCTCGACGCCGATCTTGTAGAAGCCGCTCACGACCTCCTTCGTCTCGGTGAACGGCCCGTCGGTGTAGACGGCGGGTCGCCCGTCACGGGCGGGTTCGATGCGCACGGCCTTGTCGCTCGACTCGAGCGCGTCGCCGCCGAGCAGCTGCGCTCCGGCGGCCGCGACGGCCTGCATGAAGGCGCCGTGCTGCTGCATCGCCTCGGCCCACTGCTCCTCGGTGACCTCCGAGGAGTTCCACTCCGGCTCGCGGATGAGGATGATGTATTCCTTGGTCATGATGTCTTCTCCTGGTTTCGAGGTGTTGTGTCATGCGACACCCCTACGACGAACGGTAGCCGCCGCAATCGACAGCCGGGAAGAAGTTTTTCCGATCTCCTGATCGGCTCGGGCTCGACGGAGTTTCAGGCCGAGAAACAGAAACGACGGAGCGTCCGCCCGTCAAGGCGCACAAGCTCCGTCGTTTCGCGCGGGAGAGCCGGGCGGTTACTCCTCGACGATGTCGATCTCGCGCAGGAGGTCGGCCTCGATGGCCACGCGCACGGTCTCGAGCAGGCCGTCGGGCACCGGCGAGTCGACGGTCAGCACGCTGAGCGCCTTGCCGCCGGCTTCGTGGCGGGCGATCTGCATGCCGGCGATGTTGACGGAGGCCTCGCCGAACTCCTTGCCGTAGATCGCCACGATGCCGGGGCGGTCGGTGTAGAGCATCACGATGAGGTGCTCGGCGAAGGGCACCTCCACGTCGTAGCCGTTGATCTCGACGATCTTCTCGATCTGCTTGGTGCCGGTCAGCGTGCCCGACACCGAGATCTGCGAGCCGTCGCTCAGGGCGCCGGAGAGCGTGATGACGTTGCGGTACTCCTCCGAGACGGGCTCGGTGATGAGGCGCACGGTGACACCGCGCTGCTCGGCGAGCAGGGGGGCGTTCACGTAGGAGACCGTCTCGCTCACGACATTGGTGAACACGCCCTTGAGGGCGGCGAGCTTCAGCACGCTCACGTCGTAGTCGGCGAGCTCGCCCTTGACCACGACGTCGATCGAGGTCAGCGGGCTGCCGGCGAGACCGGAGAACACCTGGCCGAGCTTCTCGACGAGGGGGATGCCGGGGCGCACGTAGGGGTCGATGACCCCGCCGGCCACGTTGACGGCATCCGGGACCAGCTCGCCCGACAGCGCGAGACGCACCGACTTGGCCACCGAGACACCGGCCTTCTCCTGGGCCTCGTCGGTCGAGGCACCGAGGTGCGGCGTCACGATGACGTTCGGCAGCGCCAGCAGCGGCGAGTCCTTGGGCGGCTCGCTCACGAACACGTCGAGGCCGGCGCCGGCGATGACGTTCGCGGTGAGGGCGCGGTAGAGGGCGTCTTCGTCGATCAGACCGCCGCGGGCCACGTTCACGATGAACGCGGTGGGCTTCATCAGGGCGAGCTGCGCATCCGAGATCATGCCCGTGGTCTCGGGGGTCTTCGGCATGTGGATGGTGATGAAGTCGCTCTGCGCGAGCAGCTCGTCGAGCGTCACCAGGGTGACGCCGAGCTGCTGGGCACGGGCGCTCGTGACGTAGGGGTCGTAGGCGATCACGTTCACGCCGAAGGCCTGCAGGCGCGCGGTGATGAGCGCGCCGATGCGGCCGAGGCCGATGATGCCGACGGTCTTCTCGTAGAGCTCGACGCCGGTGTAGGCCGAGCGCTTCCACAGGCCCTGCGCGAGTGCGGCGTGCGCGGCCGGGATGTGACGGGCGAGGCTCAGGATGTGCCCCACGGTCAGCTCGGCGGCCGAGATGATGTTCGAGGTGGGCGCGTTCACCACCATCACGCCGGCGGTCGTGGCCGCTTTGATGTCGACGTTGTCGAGGCCGACGCCCGCACGGGCGACCACCTGCAGCTTGGGTGCGGCGGCGATGGCCTCGGCGTCGACCTTCGTGGCGGAGCGCACGAGCACGGCGTTCGCGTCGGCGAGCGCCGCGAGCAGAGCCGGGCGGTCGGTGCCGTCGACGTTGCGCACGTCGAAGTCGGGCCCAAGGGCGTCGACGGTGGCGGGTGAGAGTTCTTCGGCGATCAGCACGACCGGCTTCGACACGGACGGATCCTTTGGTTCTGCGTGGGGGGAACGAATCCACTGTACTGGGTGCAGGATGAACGGATGTCCCCCGCGACGCTCGACGTCATCCTCACGGTTCTGCGCATCCTGATCGCCCTGGTGTTCATCGGCATGGGCGTCAACCACTTCGTGCCGCGCTCGGCGCGCACGATGGCGGCGATGATCCCGCCCTGGCTGCGGCCCGACGGCCGCGTGACGCCGCTCACGCTCGTGTACATCACCGGCGTGTGCGAGATCGCGGGTGGCATCGGCCTGCTCGTGCCGCAGACCCGGCTCGCGGCGGGCATCGCGCTCGTGCTGTTCCTCGCCTGCGTGTTCCCGGCGAACGCCTACGCCGCCGGGCGGCGCGACAGGTTCGGAGCGCTCGCCATCCCGTTCTGGCCGCGCCTGGCGGGGCAGGTCGTGCTCGCCGCGCTCGTGCTGCTGGTGGCGCTGCCGCTCAGCTGAGCGTGAGCAGGTCTTGCGAGATCACCGAGACCACCGCGAAGCCCACGGCGAAGACGACGATGCGAGCACCGGTCGAGAGCGTGCGGCCCACGAGCAGCGCCGCGACGTACACCAGCAGCGGCACAGCGGCGTAGGCGATGAGCAGCGCCCAGATGCCCCCGGTCACGTCGACCCCGAAGCTCGAGAAGCTCGAGACCACGCCGAGCAGGTTCGCCACCCCGCCCCACAGGTGATAGGCGTAGAGGAACGCGAAGACGAGTGCCACGGCCCAGCCGGAGCGGCCGTAGGTGCGGAAACCGCGTTTGGGCGAGCCGGTCGCCGGGTCGGTCTTGGCGGGCTTCGCCGGCTTGGCGGTGGCACCGGATGCGGTCGTCACGTCAGAACCCCCTCAGGAACGGCCAGGGCACAAGCACGAGCACGCCCACCACGAGCCACAGGAAGCGGTAGGCCGCGTGCCGCTTCTGCGTGAGCAGCAGGGTCGCCACGAACCAGAGCGGCGCGGCGGCGACGGCGAGCGACTGCGCGATGCGGGCGCTGACCACGGTGAAGTCGACGGTGATCGGCACGGAGTAGCGGGCGAAGCTGATGATCCAGCCGATCGTGTAGAGCAGGTAGATCCCACCGAGGATACCCAGCGAGATCAACGCCACCGAGCTCATCTGCGCGGCGGCGGCTTCGGCCTCCTCGAGTTCCTTCTCGGCGGCGCGGTCGTCGGCCTCCTCGGCCTCGTCGAGCACGGTGGGGCGCGGGGCCGCCGCGGTGGTGGCGACCGCCGCGGCGCGCGCGTCGGGGCCGGAATGCCGTGTCGCAGCGGGCGGGGCCGGCTCTGCGCGCGCGGAGGTGGCCGTCGCGGGCGTGGCCGGCGCCCCGGGTGCCGTGCGGGTGGCCGAGGCGGCGCCCCGCGCATCCGTCTCGTCGACCTCGTCGACGGCGTCGAGCTCGTCGTCGCCCGGCACCCCCACCGGGTCGAGCGTCGGGTCGTCGTCGCCCGCCCACCCGAGGGCGTCGCGGTCGCGGGAGTCGCTCATCCCCTCACCCTACCGCGCGCGTCCGTCCACCTCACCGACGCGCACCCGGCCGTGTCCGCCCGCCGGAACCTACGCAGAGGCGCCGGAAACGACGGGCTTTCGGCCCCGAACCCAGAAACGACGGAGCCTCGCACCGTCTCGGGTGCGAGGCTCCGTCGTTTCAGGGCGCGAGACTAGCGGGCGGCGGAGCCGTCCGTGTAGTCGGCGTCCTGCTGCTTCCAGGCGAAGAGGGCGCGCAGCTCCTTGCCGGTGGCCTCGATGGGGTGCGCGGCACCCTTCTCGCGGAGGGCGAGGAACTCGGGGGCTCCGGCGTCCTGGTCGGTGATGAAGCGCTCGGCGAACGCACCCGACTGGATGTCGGCGAGCACGGCCTGCATGTTCTCCTTCACGTGCGGGTCGATCACGCGGGGGCCGGAGACGTAGTCGCCGTACTCAGCCGTGTCGGAGACCGACCAGCGCTGCTTGGCGATGCCACCCTCCCACATCAGGTCGACGATCAGCTTGAGCTCGTGCAGCACCTCGAAGTAGGCGATCTGCGGCTGGTAGCCGGCCTCGGTGAGGGTCTCGAAGCCGTACTGCACCAGCTGCGAGACGCCGCCGCAGAGCACGGCCTGCTCGCCGAACAGGTCGGTCTCGGTCTCTTCGGTGAAGGTCGTCTTGATGCCGCCGGCGCGGAGGCCGCCGATGCCCTTGGCGTAGCTCCAGGCGAGGTCCCAGGCCGAACCGGTCGCATCCTTCTCGACGGCGACGATGACGGGGACGCCACGGCCGGCCTCGTACTCGCGGCGCACGGTGTGACCCGGGCCCTTGGGGGCGACCATGATCACGTCGACGCCCTCGGGCGCCTGGATGTAGCCGAAGCGGATGTTGAAGCCGTGGCCGAACAGCAGCGCCTTGCCCTCGGTGAGGTTGGGCTGGATGTCGGCGGCGTAGATGCCGCGCTGGTGCTGGTCGGGCGCGAGGATGACGATGACGTCGGCCCACGAGGTGGCCTCGGCCACGGAGAGCACGGTGAAGCCCGCCTCTTCGGCCTTGGCGATCGACTTCGACCCCTCCTTGAGCGCGACGACGACCTCGACGCCGGAGTCGCGAAGGTTCAGCGCGTGGGCGTGGCCCTGCGAGCCGTAGCCGATGACGGCCACCTTCTTGGACTGGATCAGGGACAGCTCGGCGTCCTGGTCATAGAAGATCTCGGTCACGTGTTTCTCTCCTTGTTGTTGTGCTGAAATTGCGGAAATCGGATGCGCGGGGCCGGCCGGCCTCGCGGGTCAGCTCTTGAAGACGCGCTCGGTGATGCTCTTGCTGCCGCGGCCGATCGCGAGCAGACCCGACTGGGCCAGCTCCTTGATGCCGTAGGGCTCGAGCACACGCAGGAACGCCTGGATCTTGCCGGAGTCGCCCGTGACCTCGATCACGAGCGCGTCGGTCGACACGTCGACCACGCGGGCCCGGAAGAGATTCACGGCCTCGAGCACCTGCGAGCGCGTGGTGTTGTCGACGCGCACCTTGACGAGCAGGTGCTCGCGCTGCACCGACTGCGCCGGATCGAGCTCCACGATCTTGATGACGTTGATGAGCTTGTTCAGCTGCTTCGTCACCTGCTCGAGCGGGAGCTCTTCGACGTCGACCACCACGGTGATGCGCGAAAGTCCGTCGATCTCGGAGTGACCCACCGCGAGCGACTCGATGTTGAAGCCGCGGCGTGCGAACAGGCCGGCGACGCGGGTGAGCAGACCCGGCTTGTCCTCGACGAGGAGGCTCAGAACGTGTGTCGACATGGCCTACTCCTCATCCCACTCGGGTGCGCGTTCTTTCGCGTACTGCACGAAGCTGTTGCTGACGCCCTGCGGCACCATCGGCCACACCATGGCGTCGGCCGACACGACGAAATCGATCACCACGGGGCGGTCGTTCGTCTCGAGCGCGAGCTTGATGGCCGCGTCGACGTCTTCGGCCTTGGTGACCCGGATGCCCAGGGCGCCGTAGGCGTCGGCCATCTTCACGAAGTCGGGCACCATGCGCGTCTCGTGCCCCGTGTTCAGATCGGTGAAGGAGTGACGGCCGTCGTAGAACAGGGTCTGCCACTGGCGCACCATGCCGAGCGAGGAGTTGTTGATGATCGCGACCTTGATCGGGATGTCGTTGATCGTGCAGGTGGCGAGCTCCTGATTGGTCATCTGGAAGCATCCGTCGCCGTCGATCGCCCACACCACGCGGTCGGGCTCGGCCACCTTGGCGCCCATCGCGGCCGGAACCGCGTAGCCCATGGTGCCGGCGCCGCCGGAGTTGAGCCAGGCGTGCGGGCGCTCGTACTTGATGAACTGCGCGGCCCACATCTGGTGCTGGCCGACACCCGCGGCGTAGACGGCCTCGGGCCCGGTGAGCTCGCCGATGCGCTGGATGACGTACTGCGGCGCCATCAACCCGTCGGTCGGCTCGGAGTAGCCGAGGGGGAACTCGGCCTGGAGTCCGTGGAGGTACTCCCACCAGGCGTCGAGGTCGAGCTTCGCGCCCGCCGAGGCATCGGCGTAGGCCTTGATGAGGTCGGCGATCACGTCTTTCGCGTCGCCCACGATCGGCACGTCGGCGATGCGGATCTTCGAGATCTCGGCCGGGTCGACGTCGACGTGCACGACCTTGGCGTTGGGCGCGAACTCGCTCGCCTTGCCGGTGACGCGGTCGTCGAAGCGGGCGCCGAGCGAGATGAGCAGGTCGCTCTCCTGCAGCGAGAGCACCGCGGGGACGGTGCCGTGCATCCCGGGCATCCCGAGGTGCTGCGGGTGGGAGTCAGGGAACGCGCCACGCGCCATCAGCGTGGTGACCACGGGCACGCCCGTGGCCTCGGCGAGCTCGAGCAACTCGGCGGTCGCACCGGCGCGGATGACGCCTCCACCCACGTAGAACACGGGCTTCTTGGCCTCGACGAGCAGCTGGGCGGCGGCCTGGATCTGCTTGCCGTGCGCCTTCGTGATGGGCCGGTAGCCGGGCAGGTCGATCTTCGGCGGCCAGACGAAGGGCGCCGAGTTCTGCTGGGCGTCTTTCGTGATGTCCACGAGCACCGGGCCGGGGCGGCCGGTGGTGGCGATCTGGTAGGCCGCCGCGATGGTGGCCGGCACGTCTTCGGCACGCTTGACGAGGAAGGAGTGCTTCGTGATCGGCATCGTGATGCCCACGATGTCGGCCTCCTGGAAGGCGTCGGTTCCCATCAGGTGTGAGAAGACCTGGCCGGTGATCGCGAGCAGCGGCACCGAGTCCATGTAGGCGTCGGCGATCGCCGTCACCAGGTTCGTGGCGCCGGGGCCCGAGGTGGCGATCGCGACGCCGACCTTGCCCGATGCGGCGGCGTAGCCCTCGGCCGCGTGGCCGGCGCCCTGCTCGTGGCGCACGAGGATGTGCCGGATGTCGTCTTGCACCATCAGCTCGTCGTAGAACGGGATGATGGCGCCGCCTGGCAGGCCGAAGACGTCGGTGATGCCGAGCTCTTTGAGCGAACGGAGAACGGCGCCCGAGCCCGTGAGCATCTCTGGCTCAGCGGTCGGTGGATTCTTCTTGGTTGGCACGGGGAAAGCGTCCGTGGACATGTGTGTTTTCCTCAGATGAGAGAGCGCGGTTGATGGATGCGCGGATTACCCGGTGATCGCGCCCTCTGCGGCAGAGTGCACGAGCTTCGAGTACTTCGCGAGAACGCCACGGGTATAGCGCGGGGGAAGTGGAGCCCAGCCGTCTCGGCGAGCTGCAAGCTCAGCGTCGTCGACAAGTAGATCGAGCGAGCGAGCGGCGATATCGACCCGTATTAGATCACCATCGCGCACGAAGGCGATCGGACCTGCGTCGACCGCTTCGGGTGCTATGTGGCCGATGCACAGGCCGGTTGTGCCGCCTGAGAATCTGCCGTCGGTCAAGAGTAGTACATCTTTGCCGAGCCCCGCACCCTTGATCGCCGCGGTGATGGCGAGCATCTCGCGCATGCCCGGGCCGCCCTTGGGGCCCTCGTAGCGGATGACCACGACGTCGCCGGCGTTGATGCGGCCCTCGGTGAGCGCATCCATCGCCTCGCGCTCGCGCTCGAACACCCGCGCGGGGCCCTCGAACACGTCGGCGTCGAAGCCGGCCGACTTCACCACGGCGCCCTCGGGGGCGAAGGAGCCCTGCAGGATGGTGAGCCCGCCCGACTTGTGGATCGGGTTGTTCAGGGGGCGCAGCACCTCGCCGTCGAGCGGCGCGATGTCCATCTCGGCGAGGTTCTCCTCGATGGTCTTGCCGGTGACGGTCATCGCGTCGCCGTGCAGCAGGCCCTCGTCGAGCAGGGCCTTCATGACGGCCGGAACGCCGCCGTGGCGGTCGACGTCGTTCATGACGAAGCGGCCGAAGGGCTTGAGGTCGCCGATGTGGGGCACCTTGTCGCCGATCTTGTTGAAGTCGGCGAGCGTGAGCTCGACCTCGGCCTCGGCGGCGATGGCGAGCAGGTGGAGCACGAGGTTGGTGGAGCCGCCGAAGGCCATGCCCACGGCGATCGCGTTCTCGAGCGACTTCTTGGTGATGATGTCGCGCGCGGTGAGGCCCAGGCGCAGCATGTTCACCACGGCCTCGCCGGAGCGGTGGGCGAAGTAGTCGCGACGGCGGTCGGCCGCGGCCGGGCTGGCGGAGCCGGGCAGGCTCATGCCCATCGCCTCGGCGGCGCTCGCCATGGTGTTCGCGGTGTACATGCCGCCGCAGGAGCCCTCGCCGGGGGCGAAGGCGCACTCGATGCGGTGTGCGTCTTCCATCGACATGCGCCCGGCGCGCACGGCGCCGACGGCCTCGAAGGAGTCGATGATCGTGATGTCCTTCTCCGTGCCGTCGGAGAGCTTCACCCAGCCGGGCGCGATCGAGCCGGCGTAGAGGAACACCGAGGCCAGGTCGAGGCGGGCCGCCGCCATCAGCATGCCGGGCAGCGACTTGTCGCAGCCGGCCAGCAGCACTGAGCCGTCGAGGCGCTCGGCCATCATGACCGTCTCGACCGAGTCGGCGATGACCTCGCGCGAGACGAGCGAGAAGTGCATGCCCTCGTGGCCCATCGAGATGCCGTCGGAGACCGAGATGGTGCCGAACTGCAGCGGGTAGCCGCCGCCGGCGTGCACGCCCTCCTTCGAGGCCCGGGCGAGGCGCTCGAGCGAGAGGTTGCAGGGGGTGATCTCGTTCCACGAGCTCGCGATACCGATCTGGGGCTTCTCCCAGTCGCCGTCGCCCATGCCGACGCCGCGGAGCATTCCGCGGGAGGTGAGGGCTTCGATTCCATCGGTGACGGTGCGGCTCCGCGGCTTCATGTCTATTTCCGGCATGTTACGAGTTTAGAGCCGCCCGGAGGGTGCTCATGCACTGCCGGCGAAGGCCGTGGACAACACCCGGCGAACGCCCGGCTGTGCAGAACTCAGCCGCGCAGATCGGCGAGCAGATGGAGAGCGGATGCGACCTCCCGCGGCTCCCCCACCCGGAACCCCGCGAGGGTGTCGCCCGGCCCGACCTTCAGCCCGAGATCTCCGGGCACGAGGGACGCGAAGCCGTCCTCGTCGGTCACGTCGTCGCCCGCGAAGAGCGCGGCCGTCGCGCCGGTGTAGTCCTTCAGGCGTTTCACGGCCTCGCCCTTGGTCTCGTGCCGCACCGAGAACTCGAGCACGTTCTTGCCGCGGCGCACGGAGAGCCCGGCCAGCTCGTCGTCGCCGGCGAGGGCGTCGAGCGCGGCCTGGTCCGCGCGTTCGCGGTCGTGCGGCGTCGCGAGCCGGGTGTGCAGCGCGAAGCCCGCGGGCTTCTCCTCCACCCAGACCTTCTCGTACGGGGCGGCGACGTCGTCGAGGAGCCGGCGGAGCGCATCCACCCTCCTCCGCTCGGCGTCGTCGAGCTCGAGCGAGGCCGGGCCGTCGAGCCGCACCTCCACGCCGTGCGACCCCACCAGCAGGATGCTGTCAGGCACCTCGGCCACGTGCTCGAGGCTCGCGAGCGAGCGGCCCGAGACGAGCGCCACCCGCGTGCGCGGCAGCGCGGCGAGCCGCAGCACCGCCGAGCGCGCCTCGGGGATGGCCCGCGCACTGCCCGGGGCGTCGACGACGTTCGAGAGCGTGCCGTCGAAGTCGAGCGCGACGAGCAGGATGTCGGTGCCCGCGAGCATCCGCAGTGCCTCTGTCAGCGCCGGCTCGAGCTCCGGGCCGGCCTCGGTGGCGTGGCCCTGCGCCTCGACGCCGGTCACCGCGCCTCCTCCACCGCGCGCGCCTCGGCCCGTTCCTCGGCCCGCGCTTCGCTGCGCGTGACCCGCGAACTCACCCGCGGCAGCGCCAGGTCGTCCGACGGCGTGGCCAGCGTCGCGAGGAACGTCGACGACCAGCGGGCCACGTCGTTCTCCTGCACCCGCTTGCGCATGGCGCGCATCCGGCGGGCCCGCTCGCTGCGTGGCATCGCCTGCGCCTGCAGGATGGCCTCCTTCAGGCCCTCGATGTCGTGCGGGTTCACCCGCAGCGCCGTGCGCAGCTCGTCGGAGGCGCCCGCGAACTCGCTCAGCACCAGCACCCCGTCGTTGTCGAAACGGGAGGCCACGTACTCCTTGGCCACGAGGTTCATGCCGTCGCGCAAGGCGGTGACGAGCATGATGTCGGCGGCGAGGTAGAGCGCCACCATCTCCTCGCGCGGGTACCCGTGGTGCAGGTAGCTGATGGCGGTGTGGCTGATGGTGGAGTAGTCGCCGTTGATGCGGCCCACCGTGAGCTCGATCTCGTCGCGCAGGATCTGATAGGTGCGCACGCGTTCGCGGCTCGGGCTCGCCACCTGCACCAGTGTGACGTCTTCGACCTTGAGGGCGCCGTCGGCCAGCAGCTCGCCGAAGGCCTTGAGGCGGTGGCCGATGCCCTTGGTGTAGTCGAGGCGGTCGACGCCGAGCATCACGACGGCCGGGTTGCCGAGGTCCTCCCGGATCTGGCGCGCCCGCTCCTGGATGTCGGGGCGGCGCGCGAGCTCCTCGTAGCTCGCCGCGTCGATCGAGATCGGGAAGGCCTTCGCCACGACGGCGCGCACGAGCTTGTCGTCGCGCACCGTGGCGATACGGTGCTTCGCGCTCGCGACCTCGGCCTCCGCCGTCACCGGCACGTCGATGACGGTGCCGCGGGTCTGGAACCCGGTGAGCCGGCGCACCGCGCGGGTGAAGTTGCCCGCATCCGCGGTGCGCTGGAAGCCGATGACGTCGGCACCGAGCAGCCCCTCGATGATCTGCCGGCGCCACGGGAGCTGCGAGAAGATGCCGTATGCCGGAAAGGGAATGTGATTGAAGAAGCCGATGGTGAGGTCGGGCCGCTGCTCGCGGAGCATCCGCGGCACGAGCTGCAACTGGTAGTCCTGCACCCACACCGTGCCGCCCTCGGCCGACACGGCGGCCGCGCGGTCGGCGAAGCGCTGGTTCACGATGACGTAGCTGTCCCACCATTCGCGGTGGTAGGCCGGCGGCGCGATCACGTCATGGTAGAGCGGCCACAGCGTGTCGTTCGAGAAGCCCTCGTAGTAGAGCTCGATCTCCTCGGCCGAGAGGGCCACCGGGATGAGGTGGATGCCGTCGTTCTCGAAGGGATCGACGTGGTCGTCGGCCGAACCGGTCCAGCCGATCCAGGCGCCGTCGGCCTCGCGCATGACCGGCTCGAGCGCCGTGACGAGACCCCCGGGCGAGGTGCGGAACGACGGATTGCCGTCGTCATCCGTGATGCGGTCGACAGGAAGGCGGTTCGAGACGACGACGAAGGGGAACTCGCCCCCGATCGGCGCGGCGGGGGTGTCGGAGGAGGCGGACTGACTGTCTGAAGAAGGCATGTTTCCGTTCGGCTGAGCCCGGGTGAAGGGCGGATTCGCGGAGATTCCGGCCCGAGCGTCCAGCCCCGAGTCTACCAGGGGCACGCTCCGGCGCGATCGGGGGCCGAGCGCGGTACCGTAGTGGCAACGACGCGAGAGGACGGGGAGATCGTGCGCAAGTACATCCTCAACAGCAGCATCATCGGAGCGGTCATCGGCGGGTTCTCCGCCGTGCAGGCCACACGCAAGGGGCCGCGCGACTGGCGGCTCATCCTGATGTGGGTGAGCTGGGGCATCACCGTGGCCCTCGCCGTCGGCAGCGTCCTCCAGGCCGACGACGACGCCCGCGAGCTCGAGGAGGCCTGATGATGTACGGGGGCGGGCCCGGCGTCCTGCAGCTCCTGCTCAGCGTCGTCGGCGGCGTCATCTCCGTGGTCGCGGCCGCCGTGGCGTTCATCGTGGTGGTGGGGCTGCTGTTCCTCCTCGTGCGCTTCCTCTGGTTCGGCACCCGCGCCGCTCAGCTCTACCTGCTGAAGAACGGCGAGCCGGCGAAGTTCCAGTGGCCTGTGACGCCCGTGGGCGAGCAGACGACAGAAGCACCCGCCGAGACGGGCGCCGCAGGGCCGGTGGCGGATGCAGCGCCCCCGGTTCCCGACAACGCGGCGCCGGTTCCCCCGGCGGCAGCGCCGGGCTCCCCCGCCCGTGCCCCGCGCAAGCCGAAGGCGGCGCCGGAAGCCGGCGAGTCGCCGGAGACGCCTGGCGCGTAGCAGCCGCTACGGCCGCCGTTCGTCGCGCCCGGCCGTCTCGATCGGTCCGGTGAACAGGGTCGCGCGCCTGTCGGCGTCGCGGTCTCCGTGGAACAGGCCCGAGGCATCCGGGTCGCCGGCGTGCGCCCGACGCGCGATGTCGGGCTCCTCGTCGATCACCCGCACCCGCTGCCGCGGGATGGACTGCGGCGAGCTGCGGTAGAGCCACGCGATCATCTCCTCGCGGATGAAGCAGCGCAGGTCGAAGAGCGTCGGGGCGTCGACCGCGGTCACCAGGATGCGCACGCGCACGAAGCCGCCCACCGCATCCGTCACCTGCAGCACCGAGACCCGCTGGTCCCACAGTTCCGTGCGGGCGAGGACCCGCTCGAGCTCGCTCCGCATCTCCCCCGGCGTCACCCGCCAGTCGAGGTCGAACTCCACCGAGCCGAGCAGCTCGGAGTTGCGCCGGGTCCAGTTCTGGAACGGCTTCGAGGTGAAGTACGTGCTCGGCAGCACCATGCGCCGGTCGTCCCAGATGTGCACGACGACGTAGGTGAGGGTGATCTCCTCGATGCGGCCCCACTCCCCCTCGACGATCACCACGTCGTCGACGCGCACGGCGTCGCTGAACGCGATCTGCATGCCGGCGAAGACGTTGCCGAGCGTCGACTGGGCCGCGAGGCCCGCGATGATCGACACCAGGCCCGCCGAGGCCAGCACGCTCGTGCCCACCGCCTGGGCTCCCGGGAAGGTGAGCAGGATGGCGCCCAGCGCGAGCACGACGACGACCACCATCGCGAGGCGGCGCAGGATGAGCACCTGCGTGCGCAGGCGCCGGGCGATGCGGTTGTCGGGTCGGTCGATGGTGTACCGCACGAGCGCCACGTCTTCGAGGAAGAGCACGAGCGCGCAGAGCAGCCACGCGCCGATGGCGATCGTGACGATGAGGAAGGCCTGGTTCACCGCCGGCAGCCAGTCGCCATCCGGGAGGGTGACCGATACCGCCGACCAGAGGAACACCACGAGCAGGAACAGCCGGAACGGCACCCGCGCCCGCCGGATGAGGGCGTTCGGCCACTTCGTCTTGCGCGCGGCGAGCCGCACGATCAGGGCGACGAGCGCGGTCACCGCCAGGGCGAGCACGAGGGCGAGGGCGGCGGCGATCGCGAGGGCGAGCCAGGTTCGTTCGACGGGCATGGTGTCCTTTCCGGGAGGGCGGATGACGACGCGGGCGCCGGTGACCGAAATTCCAGCCTAATCAGCGCATTGCTCATCGCAACGCGGCGTGTCGATTCCCCGCAGGCAACCCCCAGGACGCACACTGTTCACACGGCGGGGTTGCGAGAGGAGCGGCGATGATCGGCTGGAGGCGGCGCGCGAAAGCGGCTCGTGAAAGCACGGTCAGCCCGGAGCGGCTCTACGAGCTCGTGAACCAGACGCTGATGGAGAACTTCGGGCCGCTCGGCTCCTACGCCATCACCATGCGCAGCGTCAGCGACACCGACGACATCTTCCACACCGCGCTCGCCAAGTCGGTCTCCCACGACATCGTGGCGAACCTCGCCGAGCACGGCATCGCGATGCGCGCAGCGAGTGCCCACGCGGGGCCGGCCCCGCTCCCGCTCGCGCCGGTCGAGAACGTCTTCGTGCCGCGCCAGCTGGCCCGGGCCGTCTCGCGAGCCGTGCCGGCCTACCCGGCGGTGGCGCCCGGCATCGCGATCGGCGCGGCCCCACTCATCGACGGCCCCGACCCGCGCGACGACGACGCGCTGCGCTCGCTCGTGGCCCACCACGCCGAGGTGACCGAGGCGATGGCTCAGAAGGCCGCCGCCTCCGACATCGCCATCTGAGGCCCCGAGGTCTCGCAGGACAGCACTCGCAGCACGGCACGCTGCAGCCTGGCGGCGCGGCGCACCGCGCTCACCACCGGCGGCTCAGCCGACCGCACCCCAGGCATCCGGCCCCTCGCTGCCCGCGGGATACTCCTCGAGCGGCACCTCGTCGGCCTGCCAGGCCGCGATGACCGGGGCCAGGATGCGCCAACCCTCCACCGCGGAGTCGCCGCGCACGCTCAGGGTCGGGTCGCCGTCGAGGATGCCCGCGAGCACTTCTCGATAGGCCAGGAGCTGACCGTCGCCGAAGGTGGCGTCGAGGCTCACCCGCTCGAGTTCGTAGGGGTCGCCGGGGCCGTTGATGTCCAGCTCGAGCGACATCGCGTCGGGCGCCAGGAAGATGCGGAGCACCGTGGGCGTGTTCGCGCCGGTGAGGCCGACGGGCAGCTGGGGCGAGGGCTTGAAGGTCACGACGATCTCGCGGCGGCGCTGGCCGAGCGCCTTTCCGGAGCGGAGCAGGAACGGCACCCCCTTCCAGCGCCAGGTGTTGATCTCGAGCACGACCTCGGCGAGGGTCTCGGTCTCGCGCGCCGGGTCGACGCCCTGCTCGTCGGCGTAGCTCGGCAGCTCGCGGCCGTCGATCGTGCCCGCGGTGTAGCGCGCGCGCTTGCTCGAGGCCTTCGGGTCGTCGTCGTACAGGTGTGTCGCCCGCAGCACGATCTCCTTCGCGTCGCGCAGATCGGCCTGTCCGAGGGTCGAGGGCGGCTCCATCGCGAGCACGGCCATCACCTGCAGCAGGTGGCTCTGGATCATGTCGACGAGCGCACCCGCCTTGTCGTAGTAGCCGGCGCGTCCTTCCAGACCCAGCTCCTCGTCGTAGATCACGTCGATCGAGGCGATGTGGGAGGCATTCCACACCGGTTCGAAGATGCGGTTGGCGAAGCGCAGGCCGAGGATGTTGAACACCGTCGAGCGGCCGAGGAAGTGATCCACGCGGTGGATCTGGTTCTCGGGCACGAGCTTCGCGAGCTCGGCGTTGAGCTTCTCGGCGCTCGGCACGTCCATACCGAACGGCTTCTCGAGAGCGAGGGTGATTCCGGCCGGGAAGGGCACGCTCTGCAGCGTCACGACCACCTCGGCGGCCACCGCAGGTGGCAGGGCGAAGTAGATCGCGGGAGTTCCGGATGCCAGGCCCAGCACCTTCTCGAGCTCGGCCGGGTCGGTGACGTCGGCGTTCACGTAGCGGGTCGACGTCAGCAAAGCGTCGACCGCGGGGCCGGATGCCTGGCACTCGCCGAACGACTTCGTCACGAGCGCCCGCCACTGCTCGTCGGTCCAGTCGAGGCCACCGACCCCGATGAGTTCGAGGGTGCGCTCGGGCTGCGCGGTGAGCAGCTGCCCGAGACCGGGGAGCAGAAGGCGGGCGGTGAGATCTCCGCTCGCGCCGAAGATGAGGAGCGTGTCGACCCGTTGCGTCATAGCTGTCACAGTAGCCCAGCCGGGAAGACCGACGGGTGAACACGCGGACGGGCCGTCGGGCCGGCTCGGAGCACGAGCAGAGGCGACCACCCGAAGGCCGCCCCTGCTCGCTGATCATCACTTCGGGAGCCGGCAGGAGGAACTGACGAGTGAACCAACCGAACGCGACGAACTCCCGGAACCGTGATGATCTGGCACAAGGCCGATCTCATTCTCCGCGCCCCGCGCCGCCCACCGTGATGAGTAGTTGCTACTCAGCGACGCGCAGCTCGGTGAGCTCCGCCATCAGCTCGCGCCGGCCGGTGATGCCGAGCTTCTTGTAGATGCGGGCCAGATGGTTGTCGACGGTGCGCACCGAGATGCCGTACTCCGCGGCCAGCTCCGCGCTCGTGCGGTGCGCCGCCGCACCGGAGGCGAGCTGCCACTCCCGGTCGGTGAGCGGCATCACCCGCGGGTGCGACGAGCCGCGCCGGTGCGACATCGAGACCCCGGTGCGCACCGTCCAGGAGTCGGCCAGCCGGTGCGCGTGCGAGGCTCGCACCAGATCGGCGCCGGAATGCTCCGCCACCCAGCGCGCGGCGTCGATCGCGGGGCCGAGCAGGCCTGCCTCGGCGAGCTGCTTCGCGATCGGCAGCACGTCCTGCCGGGCCACGATCGCGCGGGCGTGCGACTCGCACAGCGGGAAGGCGTGCCCGGCGGCCATCAGGTGGGGAAGCATCACCGCGGCTCCGACCGCGGGGTCGATGCGCACCGCCTCGTAGGCCGTGAGAGCCGCGAGGTAGAGGTGGCCGTTCTCGACCGCGCGGTGCAGCGCCGGCCCGAGACTCCGGATGGCGAAGCCCGGCCGGCCGGCCGAGGCCGACACCCACGCCCGGGCGAGGGCCGCGTAGAGCTCGACCTTGGGATCGCCCGTCTCGGCCGGCGTCACCTGGTCGAGCCAGCTGCGCGCGATGGCGAACCGGCCGGTGCGGGCCGCGATCGCGGCGGAGAGCGCATCCGCCGAGGGCAGCAGCCCGGCGATGTCGCGCCAGACCAGGTCGCGGCGCCCCTCGGAGATGAGCTTCCAGGCGCGGGCGGGCGAGCCCGTGTGCAGCTCGATCATCGCGAGCACGAACTTCCACATGCCGCGGGCGCTCGGGTTCACGTCGTCGGCCCGGCGCAGGTTCTCCCGCGCCTCGGCCCGCGCCTCGGAGAAGCGGCCGGTGAACGAGAGCACGAGCACCTCCGAGAGCTCGAGCAGGTCGCGCGCGTTCGGCAGCACGTCGAGGAAGCGGTCGCACTCGCCGAGGCCGCGCTCGACGGCCTGCCCGGCCAGGGCGAGGTTGCCGCCCATGGTGTGGATGGTCGCCGTCATGATCAGCAGGTTCAGGTCGCCCGCCGTGGCGACCGGGCCGAGCACCGAGAGCTCGCCGACGTCGGCCGGCACCCCGTGGCCGGCCATCAGCCGCCATTTCACCAGGTCGGATTCGAGCTGCGCCCGCAGCGCCGTGTCAGCGATCTCGTCGAGCATCGGCTCGATCCGCGCCACGGCGAGGTCGGGCCGCAGCATGCGGAACGCGAGGTGGTTGCCCTCGGCCTGCGCGAGCCGGGCGAGGAAGCCCTCGTCGGGCTTGTCTCCGGCCGCGGCGAGCGCCGCCCAGGCGGCGGTGAAGTGCTCCGAGGCGTCGCCCGCGCGGCCCACCTGCGAGAGCGACTGAGCCTGCACGTATTCGCCGGCGGCACGCAGCATCGCGTCGTCGTCGCAGGCGCCGACGGCGTGCCGGCCGAGCGCGATCGCCGTGGTGTAGCGGCGGTCGCGCAGCTCGCCGTGGGCGAGGTCGAGCAGCAGGCGTGGCGCAACCCGCTGGCCGGCGTTCAGCTGCAGCAGCGAACGGCGCACCCGGTGCTCCGGGTAGCCGTCGAGCATGTCGGCGCCGGCGGCGCAGAAGTTCGACCGCCAGAGCGCGGAGAGCGTGGCGAGCACCACGGGCGAGTAGAGCGGATGCGCGAGGCTCACCCAGACGCGGCCGTCCTCCAGGCGAGTGGTGACGAAGCCGGCCGCCTCGGCCTGCTGGGTGCCGCGCTCCGAGACGCCCGAGGTGCCGCCCTGCTCGACCGGCAGATCGCCGGCGACGGCGAGCACCGTGATGAGGTCGGCCACGAGCGGGGCCGTGCGCAGCGGATCTCCCGGCAGCGACTCCACCACGGCCTCCGACACGTAGGGCCAGCTCTCCCGCCAGGCGCCCGCGTCGTCGCAGAGGTCGGTGGCGCCGACGGCGGCGTCGGCCAGATGCACGAGCGTGCGGGTGCTGCCGGCGGCCAGTCGCACCATCTCGTCGGCGGCGAGCGGGCCGACGCTCGGGCCGAGCCGGTCGGTGATGACGGCGTGTGCATCCGAGGCGGCGAGCGGCGGCAGCTCGATCGTGACGCCGGCGTGGCGCAGCAGGGCGGAGCTGCTGGCGCACGGCTCGCCGCCGATGCCGCGGGTCGCGCGCACCACGAGCATGCCCGCCACCCCGGTGGCGGCCACCTGCTCGAGCACGCCGAGGCTCGCGGCGTCGAGGAGTTCGACGTCGTCGACCACGAGCAGCACCTCGGGGCGGCTGAGCGCGCGATGCAGCCGCACGATCGCGGGCCCGTCGATCTCGCTGCCGCCGAGCGAGGCGAGGTGAGGCGCCAGCGCCCCGATCGGCAGCTCGGCCAGATCGGCGTTGCCGCGCACCCAGACGATCTCCCGGCGGTCGGCGAGGGAGGCGGCGAGCGCCTCGGCGAAGGCCGTGCGGCCCACTCCGGGGCGCCCCGACACGAGCACGACCGCCCGGGGCGAGGTGCGGTCAAGGCACGCGAGTGCCTGCTTGAACTGCTTGTCGCGGCCGTGCAGCCGGCGCCCGCAGGAGATCTTCGGAATGGGTCGGTGGGACATGGGATGAGTTCTTTCTCTTCACGTCGCGACCGGGTTCGTCGCGACCCATCGGGCGGAGGAGCTCGTCGGTCGGGCCGTCGGGTCGACGCGTACTCCTGAGTAGGTTCTACTCACGAATCGCACCGCGATGCGGCTTCCACCGTCGGAATACGTAGTGCATCGAGGATGGGTACGTAGTCCCGACCCCTCCACGGGGTCGCCAGGGTCAGGAGCGCGAAGGCTCGGGTGTGCGGCGCTCGGCCCGCAACGAGAACTGCGCCGGGGCCCGCACGCCTTCCGTGAGGTCGGCGAGGTAGCGGCCGACGACCGGGGTGAACTTGAACCCGTGCCCGGAGAAGCCCGCACCGACGGCCACGGGGCCCACTCGATCGATCACGAAGTTGCCGTCGCGTGTGGTGGTGTACGTGCAGCTGATCTCGCTGAACGCGTCGGGGTCGGCGCCCGGCAGCCACTCCCGCACGTAGCGGCGGAGGGCCGCGAGCTGCCGCGGCTCGCTCGTGAAGGTGCGCGCATCCGGATCGGTGATGGGCCCGCTGCCGTGCCAGCCGGCCTTGATCCCCTCGCCCGGGGTCTGCATGCCGTAGACCGGTGAGCGCCAGTACCCGTAGGAGGCGTCGTCGGGACGCGGAGCATGGTTGAACCCCGGCCAGACCGACGCGCCGCCGTCTCGCTCGGCGAAGTGCGCGGGCTGCTCCTGGGTGACGGTGAGGTGCGGCAGGACGAGGGGTCGCCCGAGCAGCCGGGTGGTCCAGGCGCCGAGGGTCACGACCAGCCGGCGGCTCTCGTAGGCCTCGGGCTCGCCGAGCAGCTCGCCCCGCGCATCCGTGCGCTGCACCTCGATGCGCGCCAGCTCGTCGCCGAGGATGCGGATGCTCGTCACCCGCGCGAGATGGTGGACGTCGGCCCCCTGCGCCCGGGCCGCGTTCTGGAAGGCGGCGACGGCGGCATCCGCGTCGAGGCGCCCGGCCTGCGGGGTGTGCAGCACGCGCCCGTCGAAGCGGATGCCCGGCCACCGTCGGCCGGCCTCCACCGCATCGAGGACCTCGGCGTCGAAGCCGAACCCCGGAAGGGATCGCGCGACGCGGTCGAACTCCGGCAGGTGCCCGTGGTTCACGATGCCGACCTGCTCGAGCAGCCGCGTGCCCGTCTCCGCCTCGAGCTCGCGCCAGGCCGGGAGCGCCTCGGCGAGCATCCGCAGGTAGACCGGATCGGGGTAGGAGAGGTTGAAGTTGCGTGAGGCACCGTGCGACGCCCCCTGGCGGTGCCCGGGGGCGAAGCGCTCGAAGAGCGCCACCTCGATTCCGCGGCGCGCGAGCTCGTAGGCCGCGGCCGACCCCATGGCTCCGCCGCCGACCACGATGGTGTCGAGGTACTGCGTCATCGTCGGTCGTCTCCGGGCTCGGAGCCGGCCAGCGCCGGCTGCCCCGCGAACTCGAGCGGGCGGGGATCGCGGAACCCGGCCGGCTCGGCCTGCGGGTCGCGGTCGCTGCCGTCGCTCGCCAGTCCGGCGAGCCGGGTCAGGAGGGCACGCGCGACCCGGTCGTTCTCACGGAAGGACACGGCGTTCGTGCGCGGCCGCGAGAACGCGCCCACGAAGGGCGAGTTCGTGTAGGGGCCGACGGCGTAGCTGCGCTCGGCGGCGTCGCCGGAGCCCTGCACCACCCGGCGATCCCGCTGCCGCACCGTGAGGCGCCCGGTGGGCACGGCGTACTCGGCGTCGCGGGCGATCTCCTCGAGGGCGGCCCCCGATTCAACCAGCACCCGGAGCAGGGCGTTGTCGCTGCGGGCGATGCTCGTGTCGGGCAGCCTCGCATCGACCAGGGCGGCAGCCGTGACGACCTCGCCGTGGTTCGCGCTGCGTGCGCGGAAGCATCCGTTCTGCGGATCGGTCTCGACCGTCATCTCGCCGCCGAGGAAGCGCACCACACCGGCCTCGGAGAGCGCGAGCAGTTCCTCGAGCCGGTGCGCGGGCGGCCCGCTCGCGATGAAGCTGAAGTAGCCGAGCCACCAGCCGTGGATGTCCTCGACGCGCGAGCGGGCCGTCCACTTGGGCGAGGCCACGAGGTCGGCGAAGGCGAAGAGGGCGTTCAGCAGGGCGATGAACAGCCCCAGGGTGGCGCTGTGCTCGGGGAGGGTGCGGAGCTCGAGGTCGCGTTCGATGTACTCGCGCACCGCGGACTGGAGGGCGTCGACGCCGTCGAACACGGCACCGGAGAGAGGGCGGTCCAGCTCCGGCAGGAAGAGGCGGTCGATCTCGTGCGTGACGGACTCCTCGATCAGCGCCGTGAGCACAGCCGCATCGGCGAGCACCCTCGCCCGCTCGCCGTCGGAGAGCTCGGGCAGGGCGTGGCCCCGCGTCGCCCGGCGCGGGCGCGGGCCCGGGGCCTCGGACCGGCTGGAGGCGGGACCGGCCTGCGCGAGGATGGCCGCTCGGGGGTCGAGGCGCTCGAAGCGGGCGGCGAACTCCTCCCAGCCGAGCGAGACCCGCTCGGGGTGGCCCGTGAACAGCTCGCGGTAGTAGCCCCAGAGCATCTCCTGGGCGATCAGCGGCCACACGTCGGCGGCGAAGTCGAGCGAGTCGAGCTCGTCCTCGAGCCGCGCGGCGACGGCGGGCGTGAAGAAACGGGGCGCCGGCGGCGCACCGGCCAGGGAGGAGCCGATCTTCGAGTGGTAGGGCACTCCCCGCCGCGACCCCACGACGATCCGCGGCTCCGCGCCCGACGGCCGGTAGCGCAACCGGCCGCCCTCGCGTTCGAAGCTCCCGCCCCGGCCTTCGGTGAGCAGCACCACCAGATCGACCGCCGCGAGTCCGAAGCCGCGCACGAGCACCTGCTGGCCCGGCGCGAGAGCCCGGGTGTCGGCATCGGCCGTGAAGGCGGGCGGCAGATAGTAGAGCTCGTGCCGGCTCGCGAAGTCGATCAGCCGGGCGTGCTCGGGCTCGGGGTCGGCGCCGGTGTGGCCGAGGGAGTAGAGCACGAGGTCGACTCTCAGCTGCTCCCCCGAGTCGAGCTCGACCAGCTGGCTGCCGTCGGGCGCCGTGATCACGGCATCCGCCGAGGCCCGGTGCTCGTGCACCTCGACGCGGTCGCCGAGCAGCTCGAGGGCGTGCTCGTGGAACCAGCGGAGGTAGAGGCTCTGCAGGCGGCGAGTGGGGAAGCTCGAGGGCTGCAGGTGCTCGAGCTCGGCCCGCAGGCGCTCGTCGAGCTTTCCCGCCGGGATCCCGATGCGCCCGGCACGCACCTCGGCCGCCCAGTCGACGAGCGAGGGGCCGGGCAGCACCGGGCCGTCGATGACCGAGCTCTCGTCGGTGAACATCGTCACGTCGGCGGCCATCGAGTTGAGCTTGAGCAGCGGCGACTGCTCGTAGCGCCAGATGCGCCCCGGGCCGGCCGGATGCGGGTCGATGAGGTGCACGGCGAGCGGCTGCCCGCTCGGCCACAGCTCCTGCAGGTTGGCCGCGATCCGCTCGAGCACGCCCACTCCCCGGGGACCGGCGCCGACGACCGCGATGGAGGGGGTGCGCGGGGCAGGGGCGAGCGAGGGCGAGAGTGCGTCGGGCATGCCACAACTGTCGTCACTGCTTCCACCCGGCGTGGGCTATGTGACAGAGCGTGACGCGCATGACGAATTGTGAACCTCCGCCGTTGGCGCCGAGGCGGACGCCGACCTAGCGTCGGGCAATCGATCCCGCCGCAGACCCCTCGGCCCGCCGGCGGTCGCCACCCATGGAAAGGAGCGCACCGTGCCCATCGAATTCCTCGGCATCGCCGCGACCAACGACGGAAGCGAGACGCGCGCACGCAGCGGCCCGAGTTTCGACAAGGACTACACGCTGCGGCTCGCCCGGGCCCACGAGGACAACGGCTGGGACCGCATCCTCTTCGCCTACCACTCCGGCTCGCCCGACCCGGCGACCGTCGCCGCGTTCATCGCCACCGAGCTCGACCGTCTCCAGCTCCTGCTCGCCCACCGCCCCAACGTGTCGGCGCCCACGCATGCCGCCAAGGTGGTCGCGACCCTCGACCAGCTGAGCGCGGGCCGGGTCAACGTGCACATCATCACCGGCGGATCCACCGCGGACCAGGCGGCCGAAGGCGACCACCTGCCCAAGGACGAGCGCTACGACCGCACGGGCGAGTACATCCGCATCCTCAAGCAGGCCTGGACGAGCCGCGAGCCCTTCGACTTCGAGGGCGCCCACTACCGGCTCGAGAACTTCGTGAGCGACGTCTGGCCCGTGCAGCAGCCGCGACCGCAGGTGTCGTTCGGCGGGTCCTCCGCCGCGGCCTACGCGATCGGCGCCGCCGAGAGCGACATCTACGCCCTCTGGGGTGAGCCGCTCGCCGACACCGCCGAGCAGATCGCCACGATCACGGATGCGGCCCTCGCGGCCGGCCGGCCGTCGCGACCGCGCATCCAGGTTGCCTTCCGCCCCATCCTCGGCGCCACCGAGGAGCTCGCCTGGGCGAAGGCGGAGCGCATCCTCGGCCGGATCGAAGGGCGCACGCAGGCGCTCTCCGCTCAGCTCGGCGACCTCCGCTCGCCCGAGAACGCCGGCTCGCAACGGCTGCTGTCGATCGCCGACCGCGGCGACCGCTTCGATCGGGCGCTCTGGACGAAGGTCTCCGCCGCATCGGGAGGCCGGGGCAACTCCAACGCCCTCGTCGGCACCCCCGAGACCGTCGCCGCCGCACTGCTGGACTACATCGACCTCGGTGTCGACATCATCTCGGCCCGCGGCTACGACTACGTCGACGACACCATCGACTTCGGACGGTACGTCATCCCGCTCGTGCGCGAGGAGGTCGCCCGCCGCGACGCCGCGGCGGCCGCGGAGAGCGCGGAATCCACGGGCGTCGCGAGCGAGAAGGAGCCGGGTCGTGTCGCTGCTTGAGAACCGGCCGGCACGGAACGCCGGGTCGCCGACCGAGAAGCCGGAGCATCCGCCCGTGACCGACGAATTCGTCTACGTCGCCGCCGACGACCCGCTGGCGCGCCCCCTGCTCGAGCAGCTGGCCGAGGAGTACGACTCCCGCTACGGCAGCGCCTGGGGTGAACCGGCGTCGGTGGAGATCAACCGCTATCCGGTGGAGGAGTTCGCCCCTCCGCGCGGCGCCTTCCTGCTGCTGCTGCGCGACGGCGTTCCGGTCGCGGGCGGCGCGTTCAAGACCTTCGACGAGAACACGAGCGAGCTCAAGCGCATCTGGACCTCGGCGCAGCACCGCCGTCAGGGGCTGGCCCGGCGCGTGGTGCGCGAGCTCGAGGAGGAGTCGCGGCGCCGCGGCTTCGGCGTGGTGTACCTCACCACCGGCCCGCGGCAGCCCGAGGCGCAGCGGCTCTACTTCGAGTCCGGCTACACGCCGCTGTTCGACATCACGCTCACCCCCGACGAGGTGATCGTGCACGGCTTCGCCAAGTCCCTCACCGAGGAGCCCCTCGACGTGAGCGGCATCCAGCGCCGCCACGACGAGTCGCTCGCGGAGTTCTACGCCGGCCTGCCCGGTTCGCAGGAGAGCTTCCGCGACGCGCTCCCGGGCCGGCCGGAAGGAGACCGCTCATGACCTCCGCCCTCGAGCGCCCCGAGATCGCCGACGCCCCGCCCGAGGCCGGCACCGCGGCATCCGTCCCTCCCGGCATCGACCTCCGGAAACTGGCCGAGCGCAAGGTGGTGCCGCTGCGGCATCCGCTGCGCTGGGTGGTGACCGCGCTCGTTCTGGTGCTGCTGCTGAACTTCGGCCAGACACTGTTCACCAACCCGTCCTGGGAGTGGCAGAAGGTCGGCCAGTGGCTGTTCAGCCCCGCCATCCTGAAGGGCCTCCAGCTCACGCTCCTGGCCACCGCGATCAGCGCCGTCGTGAGCTTCGCGGGCGGCATCGTCGTGGCGCTCGCGCGGCTCTCCGGCAACCCGGTGCTCAGCACGCTGAGCTGGCTCTACATCTGGCTGTTCCGCTCCGTGCCGCTGATCCTGGTGCTGATCTTCCTGTTCAACCTCGGCAACCTGTACCCGACGGTGGGCATCGGCGTGCCGTTCGGCCCGCAGTGGGCCGTGCCCACCTTCACGGTGCTGTCCCCGCTGGTGCTCGGCGTGATCGGGCTCAGCCTGTCGGAGATCGCCTACAGCGCCGAAGTGGTGCGCGCCGGCATCCTCGCCGTCGACCAAGGGCAGCTCGAGGCCGCGAAGGCCCTCGGGATCCCCAGCCGCCGGCAGTTCTCGCGCATCGTGCTGCCTCAGGCGCTGCGCTCCATCGTGCCGGCCTATGTGAACCAGATCATCGGGCTGATCAAGGCGAGCTCGCTGCTGTTCTACGTGTCGCTGCTCGACCTGTTCGGCGTGGTGCAGAACCTCGGCAGCACCTACCCGACCGACATCATCCCGCTGCTCGTGGTGGCCACCATCTGGTACCTGGTGCTCACCAGCGCGATCTCCATCGTGCAGTACTACATCGAGCGGTTCTACTCCCGCGGCTCGGTGCGGGAGCTGCCCCTCACGCCGCTGCAGCGCGTGCGCCGCAGGCTCGCCGGCATCCGCAGCACCGTTCAAGGGAACACCCTCGCATGACCGTCGCCATCGACATCCACAACGCCACCAAGCGCTACGGCGACAAGACCGTGCTGAAGGGCGTCGACCTCACCGTCGACGCCGGGACGGTGACCGTCATCCTGGGGCCGTCGGGCTCCGGCAAGTCGACGCTGCTGCGGGCGATCAACCATCTCGAGAAGCTCGACGAGGGCTACGTGGCCCTGAACGGCGAGCTCATCGGCGTGCGGGTGCACGGCGACCGGCTGAAGGAGCTGCGTGAGAAGGACATCCTGCGACAGCGCGCGAAGATCGGCTTCGTCTTTCAGAACTTCAACCTGTTCCCGCATCTGACGATCATCGAGAACGTCAGCGAGGCTCCGATCTCGCAGGGCGTGAAGGCGAAGGATGCGCGGGAGCACGCCCGCACGCTGCTCGCCCGCGTGGGCCTCGCCGACAAGGAGGACGCCTACCCCCGGCAGCTCTCGGGCGGCCAGCAGCAGCGCGTGGCCATCGCCCGTGCACTGGCGCTGGAGCCCGAGGTCATCCTCTTCGACGAGCCCACCTCGGCGCTCGACCCGGAGCTCGTCGGCGAGGTGCTGAGCGTCATCCGCACCCTCGCGGGCAGCGGCAAGACCCTCATCGTCGTGACGCACGAGATCGGCTTCGCCCGCGAGGTGGCCGACCGCGTCGTGTTCGTCGACGAGGGTGTGATCGTCGAGGAGGGCACTCCCGACGAAGTGCTCTCGAACCCGCGGCACCGCCGCACCCAAGACTTCCTGAGCAAGGTGCTCGCCTGAGCCCTGTGTTCTGAAGGCGCGCGGAGCCCGCGCGCACCGTCCATCCCCCACACACAGCAAGGAACCACTCATGACCATCGTCACCGCCTCCCGGCTCCGAACGATCGGAGCGCTCGCCACCGTGGCGCTCCTGGCCGGCGGCCTCGCCGCCTGCTCCGGCTCGGCCTCGGCCACCGACGAGACCGCCGCCGCCTCCGGCACCGTCACCGTCGGCGCGCACTCCAACGGTGCCGCCACCGAGACCGAGATCTCGGTCTCCACCGTCGACTCGATCCGCAAGACCCTCCCTCAGGCCGTGCTCGACAGCGGCGAGCTCACGATCGGAGTCGGCGCGCTCCCGGCCGGCTTCCCCCCGCTCGCCTTCACGGGCGACGACAACGAGACCCTCACGGGCTCGGAGCCCGACCTCGGCCGACTCGTCGCCGCGGTTCTGGGTCTGAAGCCCGTCGTGAGCAACTCCACCTGGGACAACCTCTTCGTGGGCATCGACACCGGCGCCACCGACGCCGGCTTCTCGAACATCACCGTCACCGAGAAGCGCAAGGAGAAGTACGACTTCGCCTCCTACCGCGGCGACAACCTCGCGTTCCAGGTGCTGGCCTCGAACAAGTGGGAGTTCGACGGGAACTACGAGAACCTGGCCGGCCTCACGGTGGCCACGGGCTCCGGCACCAACCAGGAGAAGATCCTGCTCGCCTGGAAGTCCAAGCTCGAAGCCGAGGGCAAGACGCTGAACGTCGTGTACTTCCCCGACGCAAACTCCGTCACCCTGGCGCTGAACTCGGGGCAGATCGACGCCCAGTTCAACCCGAACCCGGGCATCGCCTACCAGAACACGCTCTCGCAGGGCGGCGCGAACCCCACCCGCACGGCCGGCGTCTTCTCCGGCGCCGGTGAGACCCTCGACGGCCTCATCGCGGCGACCACCAAGAAGGGCTCGGGTCTGGCGCAGCCGATCGCGGACGCGATCAACTACCTGATCGAGAACGGCCAGTACCAGCAGTGGCTGGAGGCCTACGACCTCAAGAACGAAGCGGTCAAGACCTCGCTCGTGAACCCGCCCGGACTCCCGCTCGACAACAGCTGAGCGCAGCGTTCGTCAGTTCGCGAACAACCCCACGACCCCGTCGAAGGCACCGGCCCTCGGCGGGGTCTCGTTCGTGGCGGTCGCGGACCCTGCGGCCGGCCGCGGTGCGACGCGCTCCGGATGCGGCGCCCCGAGATGACCGCGCAGGGTGCGGGTGTCGTAGTCGGCGCGGAAGAGGCCCCGTTCCACGAGCAGCGGCACCACCAGACGGGTGAAGGCCTCGAACTGCTCGTGCAGGTAGGCGCTCTGCACGGTGAATCCGTCGGCGGCGCCGGCGCGGAACCAGGTCTCGATGTGGTCGGCGATGTCGGCGGGGGAACCGACCACGATCGGCAGGGCGAACAGGCGCGCCACCAGGAGGTGCCGGTAGCTCACGGGCCGGGAGCCGCCCGGCGTGCGCCCGGAGCGCCGACGCGCCGTCTCGAGAAGGCGTGCCCCCGCCGCGTTGAAGCGTTCCGCATCCGCGGCGCTCACCACGTCGTCGAGCTCGCGTGGCAGCAGGGGCACGCCCACGATGCGCCGGATGTGCGAGGCCGTGCGATCGGCCGGCACCTCCGGCGGAGCGCCGGCCTCCACCACGGGCACGAGAGCGACCAGGCGGTCGTAGATCTCCCAGGCCTCCGCGCGGCTGGGCGCCACCACGGGCAGGAGGGGCACGACGACGGTGACGGCGCCGGGCTCGCGCCCGGCCGCGGCGGCCGCGGCGTGCACCTCCCGCACGATCGCGGCGCCTTCTCGCAGGCCTCCGGGGGAGATCATGTGCACCTCGGCGTGCTCCGCGGAGAATCGCCGGGCGCGCGAGGAGATGTCGGCGTGCACGATCGGCACCTGCCCCTGCAGCGGGCGGGGCGCGAGCCCCGGGCCCGCGACCCGGAAGTACCGGCCGGCGTGGTCGAGCGCCGACACACCGGCCGGGTCGACGAGGGTCGCGGAGGCGGCGTCGGCCACGAAGGCGTCGTCGCTCCAGCTGTCCCAGAGCGCGCGCAACACGGCCAGGTACTCCTCGGCGACGTCATGACGGTTGTGCCCCGGGCCCGTCGGCGCCTGGTCGGCGGCCTCGCCGTGCTCGGTGCCGACCGTCAGGTTCAATCCGAAGCGGCCGGCGCTCAGGCGGTCCAGCGACGCCGCCGTGCGTGCCGTGGCGACGGGGTCGCTGTGGCTGGTGTTGACGGTGGCGACCAGCCCGATACGGCTCGTCGTTGCGGCGAGGAATCCGGCCGAGGAGAGAGGGTCGACCCGCCCGAGGAGGTAGGGATCGGTGAATGCGAGATCGAGGCTGCCGGAGAGCCAGTCGCCGAAGAACAGGTAGTCCAGGTGGGCGCGCTCGGCCTCCTTGGCCAACCGCTTCAAGGCCTGGGGATCTCTCGCCGGGTCGCGGTGGGCGCCGTCCATGCGCCACCCCGAGGGGAAGGCGCCGAGGGTGCGCACGGCTGCGCCGAGCACGAGCCGGCCCTCGCGCGGTGGAAGGGATTCATCGACGCTCATGCTGAACCGGCCTTCTGGACTCGACGTGCGCGGGGCAAAACGCACACCCCGGACATCGAGCATGCGCAGATCATCGGGCTGCCGGCGCGAATGTTTCAGACTGTGGCGTCATGTTCCGATTCGTTACCGCGGGGCTGCCGTGCGCATCCGGAGCCGTGGTCGGCTCGTTCCATGACACGGAAACTGCATCTCGCCGTCGCACTCGACGGCACCGGCTGGCACCCCGCATCCTGGCGCGAGCCCGCCGCTCGGCCGAGGGAGCTCTTCACCGCGGGATACTGGCTCGACCTCGTGCGCACCGCCGAGCGGGCCGGCATCGACTTCGTGACCATCGAGGACTCCTTCTCGCTGCAGTCGTCGGCATTCGGGGCCGCCGACGACCGCAGCGACCAGGTGCGCGGCCGGCTCGACGCGCTGCTCGTGGCGTCGTACCTCGCCCCGCTCACGCACCGCATCGGGCTGGTGCCCACGGTCACGGCGACCCACACCGAGCCGTTCCACGTGGCCACCGCCCTGCAGACGCTCGACTACGCGAGCGAGGGGCGAGCGGGCTGGCGCGTGCAGGTGTCGTCGTCGCCCGTCGACGCCGCGCTGGTGGGGCGCCGCACCTTGGAGCCGCTCGATCTCGAGGCGCACCGCCGCGGCGAGGGCCAGGATGCGGTGCGCGCGCTCTTCGACGAGGCCGGCGAGGTGGTCGAAGCCGTGCGCCGCCTCTGGGACAGCTGGGAGGACGATGCGATCGTGCGCGACGTCTCGTCGGGTCGGTTCCTCGACGGCGACAAGGTGCACTACACCGACTTCGAAGGCCGGTTCTTCAGCATCAAGGGCGCCTCGATCGTGCCGCGCTCCCCTCAGGGCCAGCCGCCGGTGACGGCGCTCGCCCATGCGACGATCCCCTACGAGCTCGCGGCCGCGCACGCCGACGTGGTGTACGTGACGCCGCAGTCCCCCGAGCACCTCGACGCCATCCTGGCGGAGGTGCGCGACGCCGAGGCGCGACTGCGCCCGGCCGGCCGGCCTCCGCTGCTCGTGTACGCCGACCTCGTGGTGCTGCTCGACGACACCGCCAGCGGCGCCGAGGCGGAGCTGGCCGCGCTCGACGAGCGGGCCGGGGAGCCGCTGAGCTCCGATGCGCTCGTCGTGGCCGGGACTCCGGCGGCACTCGCCGAGCGACTGCTCGACGGGCAGCGCCACGGTCTCGACGGATTCCGGCTCCGGCCGGCGCGGCTGCCCGCCGACCTCGACGCGATCGCCGACGCCCTCGTTCCGGCGCTGGAGGCCGCCGGGGTGCGTCCCGCGTCCGCGGCGAGCGCCGGCGCCGGCGCCACGCTCCGCGACGCCCTCGGCCTCGTTCGACCCGACAATCTCTTCACGACACAAGCCGCCCCCTCGCGCGGCTCGGAGGTGCCCGCATGACCGCGTCATCCACCCAGGGGCTCCGCCAGGTGCACCTCGCCGCCCACTTCCCCGGGGTCAACAACACCACGGTGTGGAGCGATCCGCGCTCGGAGAGCCAGGTGGCCTTCTCCTCCTTCCGCCACTTCGCGCAGAACGCGGAGCGAGGCTTCTTCGACTACCTGTTCCTGGCCGAGGGCCTGCGCGTGCGCGAGCACAAGGGCCGCATCTACGAGGCCGACGTCGCGGGCCGGCCGAACACCCTCGCCATCCTCGCCGCGGTCGCGGCCGTCACCCACGACATCGGTCTCGTGGGCACCCTCAGCGCGACGTTCAACGAGCCCTACGAGCTCGCGCGTCAGCTCGCCACCGCCGATCACCTGAGCGGCGGGCGCATCGGCTGGAACATCGTCACCACCTCCGACGCGTTCCACGGTGCGAACTTCCGGCGCGGCGCCTACCTCGACCGCGACGACCGCTACCGTCGAGCCGCCGAGTTCCTCGAGGTGGCGACCGGGTTCTGGCAGAGCTGGGCTCCGGATGCGGTGCTCGCCGACAAGGAGGCCGGCGCCTTCCTCTCCCCCGACGGCATCCGGAGCGTCGAGCACCACGGCCCGCAGTTCGACGTGGCGGGCCGGTTCACCGTGCCGCGGAGCCCGCAGGTGCGCCCGCTCATCGTGCAGGCCGGCGACTCCGCCGACGGGCGCGACTTCGCGGCGGAGCACGCCGACGTGATCTTCTCGTTGCACAGCGAGTTCGCCGACGCCCAGGAGTTCTACGCCGATGTGAAGGGGCGTCTGCCGGCCCTCGGGCGCGACGAGGACTCGCTCAAGGTGCTCCCGGCCATCGGCTTCGCGCTCGGCAGCACCCGGGCAGAGGCCGAGGAGAACGCCCGCGAGATCGCGCTGGCGCAAACCTCCGGCGCGACCGCGATCGCCTTCCTCGAGCGCATCTGGGGGCGCGACCTCACGGAGTACGATCCCGACGGGCCGCTCCCGGAGATCGACCCGGATCCCACGGGCGCCGGCATCACCCAGGGCCGCGCCAACAACTCGGCCGATCCGAAGGCCACCGCCGATGCCTGGCGCGCCCGGGCCGAGGCGGAGAGGCTGAGCATCCGCGAACTCGTCATCGCGCTCACCGCACGCCACGCCCTCGTCGGCACACCGGGGCAGGTGGCCGAGGAGATCACCCGTTTCGTGCAGGAGCGGGCCTCCGACGGCTTCGTGATCGTGGGGCACACCAACCCGTACGGCCTCGACGAGTTCGTCGACACCGTGGTGCCCGAACTGCAGGAACGCGGTGTCTACCGTGACTCCTACGGCGCAGGAGACTCGCTGCGCCACACACTCGGCGTGCGCGAGTACGCCTGAGCCCGGGCAACCGGTGGCGACCGGCGGCGGCCGAAGCGATGGGGGGCGGCCGCCGCCGGCATGCACGGCCGGGCCGGGCTGCCGTTCAGCGCGCCGCGCCCGCCCGCCCGCCGGTCAGCGTCGCTCGCCGAGGAAAGTACGCACCACATGGTCGAGTGCGGTGACGGTGAGCTCGAGCGACTCGAGATCGATGCGCTCGTCTTTGCCGTGGAAGAGCCGGCGGAAGGTGCCGTAGTCCCAGCGCCGGCTGAGCACCCCGAAGCCGTAGGCCGGCACGCCGCGCCGCCGGTAGAAGCGGCCGTCGGTTCCACCGACGCCCAGCATCGGCACGAGCTCGGCTCCCGGCTGAGCGCGCTGCACCGCATCCTGCAGCACCTCGTAGAGTGGGGTGCCGGTCGGCGACGCCGACGACGCGCCGAAGTGGTCGCCCTCGATGGTCACGTGTTCGAGCAACTCGCCGAGCGCCTCCCGGAGGTAGCCCTCGACGTCGTCGGCCGAGACACCGGGCAGGATGCGGATGTCGAGCACGATCTCCGCCTCGCCCGGAATGACGTTGGCCTTCTCTCCCGCACGCACGATGTTCGGTGAGATCGTGGTGTGCGTCGAGGCGTGCGCGAATCCGGCCAGAGCTCCGAGAGACGGCAGCTCGCCCACCAGCCGCTGCGGATCGAGCAGCCGCTCGCGCGCCGCCTCCTCCACCGCCAGCGCCTCCACGTAGGCGCGCCAGTGCGGCGTGATGACGGTGGGCGTCGGGAAAGCGGCCACCCGCCGCACGGCCTCCGCGGCGAGCACGGCGGCGTTCTGCGCGCCCCACGGCGCCGAGCCGTGACCCGGGGTGCCGGTGACCCGCAGCACACGAGCCGCCCCGCCCTTCTCTCCCACCATCACGCCGATCCCGGGCTTCTGCCCCACCGCTGCGCCGCCGGACTCGGTGAGCACGAAGTCGGCGTCGATGAGGTCGAGCCGGTTCTCGGTGAGCCACTCTACGCCGAACCGGCTGCCGCTCTCCTCGTCGGCCACCGCCGCGAACACGAGATCGCCGCGCGGCCGGAACGGCGCGCCCGCCGCCGTGCCCTGGGCGATGGCCCTGGTGACGACCGCGTAGGCGGCCGTGAGGTTCAGCATGTCGATGGCGCCGCGGCCCCAGAGCACTCCGTCGACGATCTCGGCGCCGAACGGGTCACGCTGCCACGCGGCCGACTCGACCGGTACCACGTCGGTGTGGCCCACCAGGGCGAGCGAGGGGGCCGAGCGGTCGGTGCCCTCGATGCGCAGCACGAGCGAGGCGCGCTCCGTATGCGGTTCCACGACCACGCCGTCGAGCCCCGAGCCCTCGAAGAAGCTCTGCAGGGTGCGCACGGTGCGCAGCTCGTGCCCGGAGCCGGGCGTGCCGTCGTTCACGCACCGGTTGCGGATGAGTGTCTGGAGGAGTTCCGTGGTCTGCCCGGCGAGGGAAGCGGTGCGCGTCGTCATACACCACAGCAACGCACATCCGCGCGGGAAGGGCACCCCGCCCGTCACATCGTTACGCCGCAGCACGAATTGTTGCGCCCGCGCGTCGACGGGCGTGGACGACTTCGTACGGTGGCGGCATCCCTTCCCTGCACCTAGGAGAACCATGACCTCGCACCTCCGACGCCTCACGGGGGCTCTGGCCCTCGGCAGCGCCGCGCTCCTCGCCCTCGCCGCCTGCGCCGGCTCCGACGCCACGGCCGGTTCCACGGCTTCGGCCGAGGCCGCCGTCGACGGCGGCAACCTCACCTTCGCCATCTCGGTCGACAGCCACTGCATCGACCCGCAGCAGGTCGGAAACAACGACGCCATCGCGATCGCCCGCCAGACGGTCGCCTCCCTCACCATCCAGGATCCCCAGACCGGCGAGATCAAGCCCTGGCTCGCCGAGTCCTTCACCGTGAACGACGACGCCACGAGCTTCGCCTTCACCCTCAAGGACGGCCCCACCTACGCCGACGGAAGCCCGATCGACGCCGAGTCGGTCAAGACCAACTTCGAGGCCATCCGGGCACTCGGCGCCAAGGCGGTGCTCGGCTCCACCTACCTCTCCGGAGTCTCGAGCATCGACGTCGTCGACGCGCAGCACGTCACCGTGAACTTCTCAGCCCCGAGTGCGCAGTTCCTGCAGGCGACATCCACCTTCAGCCTCGGCCTCCTGTCGCCCGCGACCGCGGCCGTGAGCCAGGAGGACCGGTGCGCAGGCAAGTACATCGGCTCCGGTCCGTTCTCGGTGAAGAGCTACACGCCCGACCAGGAGGCCGTGCTGGAGAAGCGCGCCGACTACGACTGGGCGCCCGCCGACGCCGCGCATCAGGGCGCCGCGCACCTCGACACCATCACCTACAAGGTCGTGCCCGAGTCGGGCAACCGCACGGGCAGTCTGCAGTCGGGCCAGATCGATGCGACGGCCGCCATCGCGCCCACCGATCTCACGCTCTTCCAGAGCGGCGGGTACACGACCGTGAACCGCGCGAACCCGGGCGTGGTCTACAACCTCTACCCGAACGAGTCGACCCCGAAGCTCGCCGACGAGAACGTGCGTGTGGCGATCTCGAAGGCGATCGACCGGGATGAGATCACCCAGACGCTGCTCACCGCCGACGACGTCGACGCGCAGGCCGTGCTCTCGTCGACCACTCCGCTCTTCGCCCCGCAGTCGAACCTCGTGTTCGACCCGGATGCGGCCAAGAGCCTGCTCGAGAAGTCGGGATGGACCGTGGGTTCCGACGGAATCCGTGAGAAGGGCGGCGAGAAGCTCAGCTTCCTCGTGACCTACTGGCAGTCCCCCAAGGAGGTGCTCGAGCTCGTGCAGCAGCAGCTGCGCGCGGTGGGCATCGACCTGCAGCTGAAGTTCGCCAGCATCGCCGACGTGCAGGCCGCGGCCGCGACCGGCACCCAGGACTTCGGCTACGGCAACCTCACCCGCGCCGACCCCGACGTGCTGCGCACCGTCTTCTCGGCCCGCGGCACGCAGAACAACAACCACCGGGAGCCGAGCGAGGTCGACGACGTGCTCGACGCCCAGGCCGCCACCACCGACACGGTGGCGCGCCAGAAGCTCGTCGACCAGGCGCAGCAGCTCCTGATCGCGGAGGGCCACTCCATTCCGATCTACCAGCTCTCCACCACGATCGTCGCGGCCGACACCGTGCACGATCTGAAGTTCGAGGCCTCCAGTCGGCTCGACTTCTACGACACCTGGATCTCGCAGTGACGTCCCGGGGCGTCTGAGCGCACCGACCAGCCGCCACGACCCGGCCGGCCCGCCTCCGGGCCGGCCTCCGACAGGAACAGGATGAGGAACCTCCCGTGAACCGCTACATCGTCAAGAGGCTGCTGCAGGGCGTCTTCGTGCTCTGGGCCGCGTACACGCTGTCGTTCCTCATCCTGTATCTCCTGCCGGGCGACGCCGCGGCGGTGCAGGCGGGGGCGCAGGACGCCGGGGTCGACCCGGCCCTCGTCGAGAAGCTGCGCGCCGAGTACGGCCTCGACCGCCCGCTCTGGGAACAGTACGCCGTCGCGCTCGGCAAGGCGCTGCTGCTCGACTTCGGCAACTCGACCCAGAGCGGGCAGAGCGCCCTCTCCACGGTGCTGGCGGTGCTTCCCGAGACCTTCGCGCTCGCAGCCGCGGCGCTGCCGCTCGCCGTCGTGTTCGGCGTCGGCATCGCCCTCGCGAGCACCTTCACCCGCTGGAACTGGCTCCGCCAGGCGCTCTCGGCGCTCCCGCCCCTCGGCATCGCCGTGCCGGTGTTCTGGGTCGGCCTGCTCCTGCTGCAGTTCTTCTCCTTCCGCCTGCGGCTGTTCCCCTCGATGGGGAACGAGGGCGTCGCGAGCCTCGTTCTGCCGGCCGTCGCCCTCGCCATCCCCACCGGGGCCTTCATCTCGCAGATCCTCGCCCGGAGCCTCCGGCAGACCCTCGAGCTCCCCTACATCGAGCAAGTGCGCGCCAAGGGGGCCAGCGAGACCCGCGTGCAGTTCGGCCATGCGCTGCGCAACGCGGCTCTGCCCACCCTCACCCTCACCGGGGTGCTCGTCGGTCAGCTGCTCGCCGGCACGGTCGTGACCGAGACCGTGTTCTCGCGGGTCGGCGTCGGCCGGCTCGTGGTCTCGGCCGTGAACAGCCGGGACATCCCCGTCGTGCAGACGGTCGTCGTGTTCGCCGCTGTGGTGTTCGTGCTCACGAGCCTCCTGGTCGATCTGCTCTACCCCCTGCTCGACCGCCGCATCTCGCTCGCCGGCCCCTCGCTCGTGGCCGCCTGATGCCGCACCTGATCCATCTGAATCGGAGGTTCTCCCATGTCGAGTGATCTGCTCATCTCCGTGCCGGTCGTGAGCGCTCCCGCCGATGCCGACACGCGCGACGGCGACGCGGGCGACGGTGCATCCGCCGGTCGCGGCGCAGCAGGGCGCCGGCTCATCGCCCTGCGTGCCGGACTGCTCGCCGTGCTGCGTCAACCGGGCCTCGTGGCCGCGGTGCTCGTTCTCCTGGTCGTGGCGCTCTGGGCGCTCTTCCCCGCTCTCTTCACCTCCTACAGCCCGATCGACGGCGTTCCGCGCGACAAGCTGCAGCCGCCGAGCGGCACGCATCTCTTCGGCACCGACAACCTCGGGCGCGACCTCTTCGCCCGCGTCGTCTACGGCTCCGCCACCTCGCTCGCCGCGACGGCCGCGGCGGTGGTCGTCGGCCTGGTCGTCGGCTCGCTGTTCGGGCTCCTCGCCGGGTTCCTGCGCGGCGTCGTCGACGACGCCGTGATGCGTTTCATGGACGTGCTGCTGGCCATCCCGAGCCTGCTGCTGTCGCTCGCCCTCATCACGGCGCTCGGTTTCGGCACGCTCAACGTCGCGGTGGCCGTCGGGCTCGCGAGCGTGGCGAGCTTCTCCCGCGTGATGCGGGCGGAGGTGCTCACGGTGACCTCGGCGGTCTACGTGGAAGCAGCCCGCGCCTCCGGGGTGCGCTGGTTCACGGTGCTGCGCCGCCACGTGCTCCCGAACGCCTCGGGCGCCGTCCTCGCGCTCTCGGCGCTCGAGTTCGGCGCGGCGGTGCTCGCCATCTCCTCGCTGAGCTTCCTCGGCTTCGGCGCTCCCCCGCCTGCTCCCGAGTGGGGCTCACTGGTGGCGGGCGGCCGGGACTACCTCGCCGTGGCCTGGTGGCTCACGACCTTCCCCGGTCTCGTGGTCGTGGCGGTGGTGCTCTCGGCGAACCGGGTGGCCCGCGCCTTCGAACGCACGGGAGGCCGGCGATGAGCGAGCAGCAGACCGTGCTCTCCGTGCGCGGGCTCCGGGTGTCGTATCGCACCGGCGGACGGCTCGTGGATGCGGTACGCGGCATCGACTTCGATGTCGCCGCCGGCGAGGTGGTGGCCATCGTGGGAGAGAGCGGCTCGGGCAAGAGCACGACCGCGCACGCCGTCATCCACTTGCTCGCGCCGAACGCCGTCGTGGAGGCGACGCGCATCCAGCTCGGCTCCACCGACCTCGCGGCGCTCGCGCCCCGGGAATGGCGCGAGGTGCGCGGCCGGCGCATCGGGCTCATCCCGCAGGACCCGTCGGTGTCACTCAATCCGGTTCACCGGGTGGGGCCGCAGGTCGGTGAGGTCCTGCGCGTCCACGGGCTGGCGAACCGCCGTCAGGCCGAGGCGCGGGCGGTCGCGCTGCTCGAGCAGGCGGGCATCCCGGATGCCGCGACGCGGGCCCGGCAGTTCCCCCATCAGTTCTCGGGCGGCATGAAGCAGCGCGCGCTCATCGCCGCCGCGCTCGCGGCCACGCCGCAGCTGGTGATCGCCGACGAGCCGACGAGCGCACTCGACGTCACCGTGCAGCGGCAGATCCTCGACAACATCGAGACGCTCACCCGCGACAGCGGCACCGCGGTGCTGCTGATCACCCACGACCTCGGAGTGGCGGGAGACCGGGCCGACCGCATCCTGGTGATGCACCACGGCGAGATCGTGGAGCAGGGGACGGCCGAGCAGATCCTCACCGCACCCCGGCATCCCTACACTCGGAAACTGCTTGCGGCGGCTCCCGGGCTGTCGCTGCAGACGGCCGTGCGGGAACGGCCGGAGCCGCCCGCGCTGCACGCATCCGCGGCACCGCTCGTGGCCGCCACCGCTCTGCGCAAGGAGTTCGCCCTGCCCCGGAGCGGGCGGGGTGCGCGAAGCCTGACGGCCGTCGACGACGTGTCGTTCGAGATCGCACGCGGCGAGACCTTCGCCCTGGTGGGCGAGTCAGGCTCCGGCAAGAGCACGACGGCTCGCCTGGTGCTGCGGTTGGAGACGCCGAGCTCGGGCGTGATCCGCTTCGACGGCGACGACATCACGCGGCTGCGCGGTGAAGCACTTCGGCGGGCCCGGCGGCGCTTCCAGGTGGTCTACCAGAGCCCGTTCTCCTCGCTCGACCCTCGGTTCAGCATCGGCGAGGTCATCGACGAGCCGCTGCGCGCCTACGGCGTGGGAACCCGCAGCACCCGGTCGGCCCGCGTGCGCGAGCTACTCGATCAGGTGGCACTCCCGGCGTCGTACTCCGATCGGCGCCCGCACGAATTGAGCGGCGGCCAGCGTCAGCGCGTGGCGATCGCCCGCGCGCTCGCGCTCAGCCCCGAGCTCGTCGTGCTCGACGAGGCGGTGTCGGCACTCGACGTGTCGGTGCAGGCGCAGATCCTCGATCTGCTCACCGAGGTACAGCGCGAGAGCGGGGTCAGCTACCTCTTCATCTCGCACGACCTCGCCGTGGTGCGGCAGATCTCCCATCGCGTCGGGGTGATGCAGCGAGGCCGTCTGGTGGAGATCGGGGCGGCCTCGGCGCTCCTCGACGCGCCGGTGCAGGAGTACACCCGTGAGCTGGTGGCCGCCATTCCGGGTCGCCGCCTCGGCGGTGTCCAGACACCGGCCACCGATCCGGCCGCCCACCCGGCGACGCCGGCCCCCGTCATCGCCTCATCCCTGAAAGGAACACCATGAGCACCGTCTCGCCCACCGCCAGCGCCACCGCGCGTCACGACATCGACCGGGCCGCCTTCGCCCGTGACTGGGAGGAGTGGCACCGCAGGCACGAGGAGGCCCGCGCCTCCGAGCACGGCTTCCTCGCCGTGACGAGCCTCAACTGGCTCGGCACCATCCCCCGGCGCTTCGACGACGCGCCCGGTTCCTGGTCGAGCGACGACGCCGGTCCTGTCGTGGAGCTCGCCGAGGGCGAGAGCCTCGAACGCGACGGCGAGACCCTCACCGGGCGCGTCGAGTTCGGGCCGCTCGCGGAGCGCACGGGTCTCAGCCTGGGCCACGACGACGCGGTCATCGAGCTGGCACGACGAGGCGGCCACGACATCCTGCGGCCGCGCCATCCCGATCACCCACTGCGAACCGCCTACACGGGCACGCCGGTGTATCCCCCGAACCCGCGCTGGCTGGCCGACGGAACCTTCGTGCCGTTCTCGACGCCGCGCGAGGTGACCGTCGGATCGGTCGCCGAGGGCATCGAGCACGTCTACGAGGCGCCGGGCGAGATCGTCTTCGCGCTTCGGGGCGAGGAGTTCCGCGTGACGGTCTTCAACGGCTTCACGCCCGGCAGCCTCCTGCTGCTGTTCACGGATGCGACGAGCGGCCTGACGACGTACGCCGCCAACCGTTCGCTCGCCGTCGACGCCCCCGACGCCGACTCGCGCGTGCTGCTCGACTTCAACCGCGCGGTGAACCTGCCGTGCGCCTACACCGACTACGCGACCTGCCCGCTGCCGCCGGCGGGCAACCGGCTCCCGATCGGCATCGAGGCGGGCGAGAAGACCCCGCTCGAGCGAGGCTGAGGCGGCCATGCGCTTTCAGGTTCTCGACATCATCCCGCACTTCGCCGATCCGGTCACGGGACGACGCGTGAGCACCGCCGAGCGGCTCGCGCAGACGGTGCTCAGCGCCGAGCGCGCGGAGCAGTTCGGCTTCGACTCCTTCGCCGTGGGCGAGCGGCATGCCGGGCGGTTCGTCTCCTCCGCACCCTCCGTGGTGCTCGGGGCGATCGCAGCGCGCACCTCGCGCATCCGTTTGCAGAGCGGGGTCACGGTGCTCTCGATCCTCGACCCGGTGCGCGTGGCCGAGGACTACGCCACGGTCGACCAACTGGCCCGCGGACGGCTGGAACTCACGATCGGCAAGGGCAACGAGTTGCAGCAGTATCCGCTGTTCGGGCTGCAGATCGACGACCAGTGGGATCTGCTGGCCGAGAAGTACGCCCTGCTGCGCCGGCTCTGGCGCGAGGAGGCGGTCACCGCCGAGGCGGGCGCGTTCACCCGGGCCCTGGAGGGCGTCACCACCGTGCCGCGGCCCTTCGCCGGAGCGCCGCGCGTGTGGCACGGCTCGGCCACGACCCTCGCCTCGGCCGCGCTCGCGGGCCGGTGGGGCGACCCGCTCTTCTCAGCCAACGCCATCCAGCCGCTCCGCAACTACGCCGTGCTCATCGGTCACTACCGCGACGAGTACGCCCGGCACGGCCACGATCCGCGCTTCGCCTACGTGGGGGCCGGCTCCGGGTCGCTGTTCATCGCCGACACCACCGCCGAGGCCAAGCGACTCTACGGCCCCGTCTACGACGCCATCGTGGCGGCGACGAACGTGCCAGGCAACAACACGCCCTTCCGCGACATCGACCATGCCATCGCGGAGGGACCGGCCCTCGTGGGGAGCCCGCAGCAGATCATCGACAAGATCGCGCGTTTCCACGGGGCCTTCGGTCATGACCTGCAGTCGGTCAGCCTGCCGACGACCGTGCCGTTCGAGCAGCAGCTGGAGATCCTCGAGCGCTTCGCGACCGAGGTGGTTCCGGCGCTGCGCGACGCGCTGCCGTCGACTCTCTGGGGACCGCACGACCCGTTCGCGGGCCGTCCCTCGGCGTTCGGTGCGACCTCGCCCGATGCCTCGGCGGCGGTGGAGTCGGCCCGGTCTGCTGCGACGGCGCCCGGCGCGGCTCTGCTCGTCAGCTGAACGGGCGGGTGGCCGGCCCGCTCACCCGGCCTCGTAGGGTGCGCTCTCCGGGGTGCGTGCGCGCGATGCCCTTGGCCTGGAGGAGCGGCACCACCTCGTCGACGAAGAGCTCGAGGCCCGCGGGGAATCGGTCGAGCATGAGGTTGAAGCCGTCGGCGAGGCCGCCGTCGAACCACTGCTCGATGTCGTCGGCGACCTGCTGCGGCGTGCCGATGACGATGCGTGAGCCGTAGCCGCCGAAGTCGCGCAGAACCTCGCGAACCGTGGTGTTGCGGCCGGCCACCCAGTCGAGGAAGGTCTCTCGGTAGCCGAGCGAGGAGGTGTGCGACGTGGTGGCGCTGAGCGGCTGCAGCAGCTCAGCCGGAATCGGCGCGTCGAGATCGAGGAGCCGCGCATCGGCGCCGAGCACGCCGGAGAGGGCGCCGAGCCCCGAGGGCTCGGGCACCCGCGCCTCGAGGTCGTCGTAGAGTCGCCGTGCTTCGTGCTCGGTGCTGCCCAGCACGAGGGAGAGCCCGGGCAGGATGGCGACGTCGTGCGCCGCGCGCCCGAACCTCCCGGCCGCCTGCCGCACCTCCTCGGCGTGCCGGAGAGCGCCGGATGCGGTGAGCTCCACCGAGAACACGCCGTCAGCCACCCGGGCGGCGAGATCGCGCCCCTGCGGCGAGCCCCCGGCCTGGAACACGAACGGGCGTCCCTGCGGGGAGGCGGGAGCATCCGACGCCCCCTCGGCGGCGAAGAACTCGCCCGCGTGGCGATATGGCTCTCCGGTGAGCGCGCTGCGCCAGTGCGCGTCGACGAGATCGACGAACTCGCCTGCCCGGCGGTAGCGCGCGGAGCGGTCGGGGTTCTCGCTGAGCCCGAAATTGCCCGACACGGCGGGGTCGTAGGTGGTGACGACGTTCCACCCCGCGCGGCCGCCCGACACGAGGTCGAGACCGAGCACGCGATCGGCGAGCTCGACAGGATCGTTGTAGGTGGTGGAGGCGCTCACCACCACCCCGAGGCGATCGGTGGCGCCCGCGATCGCGGCCGCCGCCACGAAGGGCTCCGCGAGCCCGAGCGGGCGCGGATTCGGGTCGCTGAAGGAGGGGTGATCGGCGAAGAACACCGCGTCGAGGTGCCCGCGCTCGGCGACGGCGCCGAGCCGGCCGTAGAAGCGGTCGTCCAGGAGTTCGGTGGCGGCCACGTCCTGCACCTGCCAGGCGGCGGGCCGTTGCCCGAAGCCCTGCAGGTTCACGGCGAGCAGGAGGTGGCGTCGGGTGCGGGTCATGAGCGCCGCCGTTCCGGCGGGAGGGCGTGCGGCCGGTCGCCGAGGTCGATGGTCCGGGGTGCCAGGCCGAGCCGCTCCCGGAGCGTGCGGGCCCGCGCGCCCGGGCCGCGGTGGTCTCCTGCGCCGACGAGCGCGGGTGCGAAGCGCCCGATCTCGCCGTGGAGCCGTCGTGCGGCCTCCGGGCTGCCGAGCTCGACGAGCACGCCCGACGCTCCCTCGGCGCCGGAGAGCGGCGCCGCCACCGTATCGGCGACGGCCCCGACCCCACGGCGCACGAAGATCAGTGGTGCAGTGGCGCCGCCCAGCCACCGTCGCACGGGCTCTGCCCGATCGGGCGGCACGATCAGCATCTCGGCCACCGCGCCGGCCGACACGAGCTCCTGATCGAAGCCGGCGTTCGACGTCAGCCACCACGCGAGAACGGGCTCACCCTGCACGCTCGACGGCGTGTTGAGCGGGCCGTCCACCGAGAACAGTCCACGGTGCTCGATGCGGCGCACCGCGTCGGTGCGCGCGAACACTCCCCGGTCGCGATCGGCGACGAGCGACGCGAGCGGCCAGCTGTTCCACAACTCGCGCAGCACCAGGGCGGCATCCGCCACCCGCTCGACGGCGCGCTCGCGCGGCGGAGAACCGACGCCGACCGCCACACCGCCGCGCCCCTCGGTGAAGTGGTCCACGGTCGCCACGCGACGGGCCAGGTTGTAGGGATGGTCGACCTCCGGGGTCGCCGCGAGCACGAAGCCCCATTCGGGCAGCACCCGATGGCGTGCTGCGGCCACGGCCCCCGGCTCCACGAGCGTCCGGCGCGAGGCATCGCCCACGCCGAGTTGGTCGCCGTCGGGCGCGAAGCGCTCGGCGCCGAAGACCACGAAGCTCACCGCGCCCTGCCCATGCAGCGCACGCAGCGCATCCGTGGCCTCGCTCTCACCCCGCGCGAAGCCGGCGGCGAGGTCGCCCACCACCGAGACTGCCAGCGCGGCCGTCACCGCCGCCGGCCGAACCGAAGGGGTGCCGCGCGACGCCGTGTCGCGCACGATCACCGCCGCCGCTCCCCGGCTTCAGTGCTCGTGGGCGCCCGAGAGCTTGAACGCGAGGCGCCCGTGCGCGTAGCCGCCGCCGGCGCGGATGGCCGTGGCCACCCAGGCCGCCTCGGCGAGCTCGCCCTCACTGGCGCCGGCCTTCACCGCGTTCTGGCTGTGCGCGTCGATGCAGTAGACGCACTGCGTGGTGATGCCCACCGCGAGCGCGATGAGCTCGCGGTACTTCAGCGGGATCTCCCGGCCCTCGGCCTGGAAGACCGCAGAGTCGAAAGCAGAGAACGCGGCGAGGATGTCGGGCGTCTCCTTCTTGTAGACGGAGGTGTACTTGCGGTCTTCGGTGCGGTCGAAGTAGTCGGACACGGAGTTGCCTTTCGGTTCGGTGAAGGGGTGTTCAGGCGAGTGCGCGGTCGAGATCGGCGAGCAGGTCGCCGACACTCTCGGTGCCGATGGAGAGCCGGATGAGGCCCGGCGTGATGCCCAGCCTCTCCTGCAGCTCACCGTCGAACGAGGCGTGGGTGGTGGTGGCCGGATGCAGGGCCATCGAGCGCACGTCGCCGATGTTGGTCATCCGGCTGAAAACGCGGAGCCGATCGGTGAAGCGCCGGGCGCCGGCCTCGCCGCCGCGCACGGTGACGGCGAACACCGAGCCGGTGCGGCCGCCGTAGAGCCGCTCCGCGAGCGGCCGCTGCACGCTCGAGGGCAGCCCCGCGTAGTCGACCGACTCCACGTTCGGATGCTGCTCGAGCCAGGCGGCGATCGTCGCCGCGTTGTCGAGGTGCCGCTCCATCCGCAACGACAGCGTCTCGATGCCCTGGTGCAGCAGGAAGGAGGTGAAGGGCGACAGCGCGGGCCCCAAATCGTTGACCACGGCCTCGCGGGCGGCCCGCGCGTAGGCGGTACGGCCGAAGCGCTCGAGCAGGGACCGGCCGCCCGGCACCGGCGGCTCGGTGATGAGCGGGTACGGCCGCGGCGCCCCGGCCCAGTCGAAGGTGCCGGCGTCGACGATGGTGCCCGAGATCGCCGCCCCGTGACCGGAGAGGAACTTGGTCGACGAGTGCACCACGACGGCTGCGCCGTGCTCGGCGGGGCGCACGAGATAGGGCGTGGCGATCGTGTTGTCGACCACGAGCGGGAGCCGGTGCCGCGCCGCCACGGCCGCCACGTGGTCGATGTCGACGATGTCGTTCTTGGGGTTCGGGATGGTCTCCGTGAAGATCGCCTTCGTGTCCGGCCCGATCTGCCGCTCCCACTCCTCGTCGTCGAGCGGGTTCCAGACGTAGTCGACGCCGATGCCCATCCGGGCGAAGCTGCGCCCGAACAGGATGCGCGTGCCGCTGTAGATCGACGCGGTCGAAACGAACCGCTCCCCCGAGCGGGTGAGCGCGAACAGGGCCGCGGTGATGGCGGCCTGCCCCGACGCCACCACGATGGCCTCCGCGCCGCCCTCGAGGGAGGCGATGCGGCGCTCGGCGACCGAGCCGGAGGGGTTGCGCTGGCGCGAGTAGATGAGGCCGTCGCTCTCGCCGGCGAAGCGCTCCCGGCCGTCGTCCCACGACTCGAAGCGGTAGCCGGCCGTCAGCGCGATGGGCGGGATGCGCGCCCCCGCGACCGTGTCGGCATATTCGCCGGCGTGGATCTGCCGGGTGTCGAAGCCGTAGCCGGTCCAGTCGTACTCCGGCTGGAGGAGGGAATCGTCGGGGATGTCGGTCATCGGGGCCTCTCGGGGGTCGTCGCGAGCGCCGCGGCGATCGCGATCACCGCTTTCTGCAGGATGGGGCGCGGCATCGCGAACACGAGGCGCACGAAGCCCTCGTAGCCCGCGCCGCAGAGTGCGCCGTCGGTCACGGTGACACCGGCGTGCTCCCGCAGGAACGCCGCCGGCGAGCCCTCGATGTCGAAGGCGCGCAGGTCGAGCCAGGCCAGATAGGTCGCCTCGGGCACGGCGTATCCGACCCCGGGCAGGTGCTCGTCGAGCAGGTCCCGGATCAGCATCCTGTTGCCGTCGAGGTAGTGGAGGACCTCGCCGAGCCACACCCGCCCGTCGCGGTAGGCGGCGGTCGAGGCGATCACGCCCGGGGTCGCGGCGCCGTGCTGCACCGCGAACCCGAAGCCGCGGTACACCTGCTCGTCGCTCTCATTGGAGGTGATCAGCTGCGCCGCCTTGAGGCCCGCGATGTTCCAGGCCTTCGAGGCGCTCGTGCCGGTGATGGTGTGAGCAGCCGTGGCCGGCGACAACGATGCGTACGGGATGTGCGGGCTGGAGCCGAAGCGGAGGGGCGCATGGATCTCGTCGGCGAAGACGCGGCCTCCACGCCGTTCCACCACCGCGGCGATCTCCTCGAGCTCGGCCCGGGTGAGCACCGTGCCGGTGGGGTTCTGCGGGTTGCACAGCACGAGCGTGCCCGCACCGGCGCGGAAGGCGGCGTCGATGGCCTCGAGGTCGTGCCGCCAGCGGCCGCCCTCCTCGATTCCGGGCACCTGCACGACCGCGCGCCCGAGGGTCGGCGGGTAGCTGAGGAACGGCATGTAGGCCGGCGTCGGCACGATCACGGCCGAACCCGGGGGCGAGAACTCAGTCACGGCCACGCCCAGCGCGGCCATGACGTCGGACACGGGATGCACGTGCCCGGGGTCGATCACCCAGCCGTACTCGTCGCGCATCCACGCCGCCGTCGCCTCCGCGAGCTCGTGCGCCGTCGGGGGCGAGAGATAGCCCAGCACGCCCGCGTCGACGGCCCGGTGCAGCGCCTCGGTCACCGCGGGCGCGGTGCCGAAGTCCATCTCGGCGACCCACGCGCCGATCGTGCCCGGATGCAGACTCCACTTGCGGCTGCTCGGCACGTCGAGCTCGTGGGTCGGGATTCCGTCGAACGGGTGCATGTCCTCGTTTCGTGGTCGGCTTGGAGCGCGCATGGCACTCCCGATCCTGCCCCGATCGCCGCGCTCGATCCGTCACTGTTGCGGAATGCGTCGCCGCACCGGCATGAAGCCGAGGAGCACCGATGATGCTCCCGTCATATTCCGACTCCGTGTGACGGGGAGATGACACGAATCACACCAGGCCCCGGAGGAATGGCTAGCGTTCGACGAACGTGTGAGCGGAGGACGGCATGAAGAACGCGACCCTGGAGGCGGTGAAGGCGGGTGCCCGCCGCGTGGCCGACTGGTTCGGCCATGCCTCGGTCACGGAGAACTCGAACTGGGTGGACGACGTTCTCGCTCGATATCTCTCAGCGGACAGCCGGTCGATCGTCTGGTAGTGGTGCACCCCCTGGGACTTGAACCCAGAACCCACTGATTAAGAGTCAGTTGCTCTGCCGATTGAGCTAGAGGTGCGCGGCTCTTGGCGAGCCAGTCGTCAACATTAGCATGCTCAGAAGGCCTTCGCGAACCGGCCGGATGCGGTGCTCGCGGATGCGAAATACTGGACCCATGACAGACTCCAGCGCGCGCATCGACGCCGGTCAGACCGCCCCCGAATTCACTCTCCTCGACGAAGACGGCGTCGCCCGCTCCCTCTCGGACTACCGCGGCGAGCGCGTCATCCTCTACTTCTACCCCGAAGCCGGAACGCCGGGCTGCACCACCGAGGCGTGCGACTTCCGCGACAACCTCAACTCGCTGAAGAGCGCCGGCTACACCGTGCTCGGGGTCTCGCGCGACGCCCCCGCGAAGCTCCGCGGCTGGATCGACGAGCAGGGTCTCAACTTCACCCTGCTCTCCGACCCGGATGTCGCCGTGCACCACCTCTACGGCGCCTGGGGCGAGAAGTCCCTCTACGGCAAGACCGTCACCGGCGTGCTGCGCTCCACCTTCGTCATCGACGAGGAGGGAGTGGTCACTCTCGCGCTCTACAACGTGAAGGCCACCGGCCACGTCGCGATGCTGCGCAAGAAGCTCAAGATCGACGCCTGAGCGACGGCGTCAGACGTCGCGCTTCGTGGCGGCGACGACCGAGGGCGTGAACAGCAGGAGGATCCCGAGCACCGCGGGGAGCAGGAGATACCAGCCGATGGTCGGCGTGGCCACCATGCCCTGGAAGCAGCCGATGGCGATGACCACTTGGAGCAGCTGCCAGGTGAGGGTCGCCGCCCGCGTCCACGGCCGCGCGCGCAGCGTGTGCACGGCGACGACGGCGAGGAACACCGCCGCGATGGCGGACAGCACGAGGATGGCGAGCGCGGTCTGGTAGGAGCTCGGCTGCACCGTCAGGAGCTCGATCGCGAGCCACACGACGACACCGGCCATGACGAGCGCTTCGGCGCCCACGATGACCGCGAGGAGCACGAGCAGAGCCGGTCGGTGCGGCAGCTCGGAGCGGCCCGTCGTCGAGGCTTCGCCGGACGTTCGCGCGTCGTTCATGTCGTCACTCATGGCCGTACTCCGTAGAAAACCCTTGATTTGCAAATACCAGTATGCGACCATATTTGAGGTCAATGTTGCTCACAGTGACGTGAGCGGGTGCATCCAAGTCTGGGTGCAGCGTCCACCGTGCCATTGACCTTCACCCGAAAGTCTTCTGGTCTCTCGATCGAAGCACCCTGCATCCAAAGGAGCTCCCGCTATGGATTGGCGCGACAAAGCCGCCTGCCTGACCGCCGACCCGGAACTTTTCTTCCCCGTGGGAAACACCGGACCGGCCGTCGATCAGATCGATAAGGCGAAGGCCGTGTGTGCCCGCTGCTCCGTCACCGAGATCTGCCTGCAGTACGCCCTCGAGACCGGCCAGGACTCGGGCGTCTGGGGTGGCCTCAGCGAGGACGAGCGCCGCGCTCTGAAGCGCCGCGCTGCTCGCGCCCGCCGCGCATCCTGAACTGAACCGAGAACCCACTGATTAAGAGTCAGTGGGTTCTCGCATGTTCGGCGGTGCACCGACGCCGCACCGCTCCCCGCATCACGGCTTCTTGAGCCACCGGAACGGGATCTCGATGGTCACGACCGTTCCCGAGCCCACCATGGTGTGCCAGTCGATCGTGCCGCCGAGCTCTCCCTGGATGAGGGTGCGAACGATCTGCGTGCCGAGCCCCGAACCGACCTTGCCCTCGGGCAGGCCGGTTCCGCTGTCGCGCACCTCGACCGTGAGGGTCTCCTCCGAGCGCGTGGCCACGATCTCGACCTCGCCCTCCTGACCGGCGAGGCCGTGCTCGACCGCATTGGTCACGAGCTCGGTCAGCGCGAGCGCGAGGGGCGTGGCGTACTCGCTCGGAAGCACGCCGAAGCTGCCCGAGGACTTCGGATGCACGGTCGTGTTGTGCGCCGAGGCCACCTCCGCCACCAGCAGCAGCACGCGGTCGAACACCGTGTCGAAGTCCACGCGCTGATTGAGGCCCTCCGAGAGGGTGTCGTGCACCACCGCGATGGCCGCGACGCGACGCATGGCCTGGGTCAGCGCATCCCGGGCCTCGTCGGAGTGGGTGCGCCGGGCCTGGATGCGCAACAGCGACGCGACCGTCTGCAGGTTGTTCTTCACCCGGTGGTGGATCTCGCGGATGGTGGCGTCCTTCGTGATGAGCTCGCGCTCCTGGTGGCGCAGCTCGGTCACGTCACGGCTCAGCACGATGGCCCCGAAGCGGTGGCCCCGGTTGCGCAGCGGGATCGCGCGCAGCGAAACGGTGACGCCCTTGGCCTCGATGTCGGTTCGCCACGGCGCCCGGCCCGTGACCACGAGCGGCAGCGACTCGTCGACGACGAGCCGGCCGCTGAGGAGACCCGTGGTGACCTCGGCGAGCGACTGGCCTTCGAGCTCCCCCACGAAGCCCATGCGGTTGAAGGCCGAGAGCCCGTTCGGGCTCGCGAAGGTGACGATGCCGTCGACGTCGAGCCGGATGAGCCCGTCGGATGCGCGCGGAGCGCCCCGGCGCGGCCCGGTGGGGGCGCCGAGGTCCGGGAAGTCGCCCGCGGAGATCATCGAGAAGAGGTCGTTGGCGCACTCGTTGAAGGTGAGCTCCTGGCGGCTGGGGGTGCGCGCCTCGCTGAGGTTGGTGTGCCGCGTGATCACCGCGATCGGGCGATCGGTGGTGGTCTGGTCGGAGGCCGAGAGGCGCCGGAGCACCGGCACGGCACGCACTCGCGTGGGGGTCTCCTCATACCAGTCGGGGGCGGCGGTGTCGACGATCTGAGCGCTCTCGAACGCATCCGTCACCTGCTTGCGCCACTCGGGCTTGATGGTCTGGCCAACGAAGTCGCGGTAGAAGAGCGTGGCCGAGCTCGACGGGCGGGAGTGCGCGACAGCCACGAAGGTGCCGTCGACCGTGGGGACCCAGAGCACGATGTCGGCGAACGCCAGGTCGGCCAGGAGCTGGCAGTCGCTCACCAACAGGTGCAGCCACTCCACGTCGGCTTCGGTCGAGCTTCCGTGGGCGGCGACGAGATCACTGAGTGTTGACACGCGTTCTAGCCTACGATGCGGCCCCGGGGAGTTCCGCCAGAGACGAGAGGCTCCCGTGGCCGTATTTCCCTACGAACCGACCACGGGAGCTGTCGCATTCCGGCCGGGATAGCGGTAGGTCGGGGGAACGGGCATCCCGGCCGGAAACTGTTGCGCTTTGTGCGCAAGAACAGTTGACCATCCCCCGAATGGGTGGCGTTATGAGCAATTGCCACCTAAAGAGCACTGTCACGCGTCGAAATCCACAGGGCACAAACGCTTCTGGACAAGCCTTCTCGACACTGGTTGAGTAACAGCCTCCGACACGGTGATGAGCATTGCTTACCTACCGGGCGTCCTGAAAGGAGCTCACCTGATGACCTCAGCCTCGATCGCGCTGCTGCCCCCGCGAGCGTCGTCGCCACGGGCGCGGCGCGGCGCCGTGCCGCGGCCTCATGCCGTCTCCGCGGGCCTGCCCGACACCCGCGACCCGACTCCGCCGGCCTCCGTCTCCGATCCCCGGCCACTGGTGGAGAGCCTCGCCCGCTGCGTGGTCGAGATCCTCGCCGGCACCCGCGATCTCGATCAGATCGCCCGTTGGCTCTCGGCCGACGTGCACGCTCATCTGATGAAGCGCGTGGTCCTTTCCCGGCGCGCTCGCACGGTGCGTCAGGAGTCGCCCGCGCGCCCGAGCTTCACGATGGGCACGACGGTGCTGTGCGAACCCAGCGACGGCGTGGTCGAGGCGGTCGTGATCGTGCACGGCCGGGCGCGATCACGCGCCGTGGCCATCCGGCTCGAGAGCCTGGGCGAGCGATGGCGCGCGAGCGCGATCCACGTGCTCTGACGACGGGCTGAGGCTCAGCGCTTCTTCTTGCCCTGCTGACGACGCTGAGCACGGTTGCTGCCGCCGCCGTTGCTCTGGCCTCCGCCGTTCTGGCCTCCGCTGTTCTGGCCTCCACCGCTGCTCTGACCCGCGGCCGGCTTCGATCCGCCCTGCTTGGGGGCACCGCCCGAGGCCTGGCGGGCCGCCGAAGCGGCCTGCTGAGCCTGGCCGCCCTGCCGGGAGAACGCGCTCGGCACCGCCGGAGCCGCCTTCTCCTGGGCCTCCTGGGCACGGGCGCTGGCCGCCTGCTCGATCTGGCCGCGCTGATTGCGCACCTCGACGCCACCGGAGTCGCTCGGCGCCGAGAAGCTGAGCTTCTCGGCCGGCGCCGAAGCCTGGGCGAGACCCTTGGCCTCGACGGTGGGCGCGCCCACCTCGGTGGGCGAGGAGTTGACCTCGACCTCGAGGTTGAACAGGAAGCCGACGGTCTCCTCGCGGATCTGGCCCATCATCGACTGGAAGAGAGCGAAGCCCTCCCGCTGGTATTCCACGAGCGGGTCGCGCTGCGCCATGGCCCGCAGGCCGATGCCGTCTTTGAGGTAGTCCATCTCGTAGAGGTGATCGCGCCAGCGGCGGTCGATCACCGAGAGCACCACGCGGCGCTCGAGTTCGCGCATCGCGGATTCACCGAGGGTCTCCTCGCGGCGCTTGTAGGCGAGCTTCGCATCGGAGAGGATCTCGCGCGACACGAAGTCGCGGTTCACGCGACCCTTGCTTCCGGCCTCGGCGATCACCTCGTCGATCGAGATCGAGATCGGGTAGAGCGTCTTCAGCTCGGTCCACAGCGCATCGAAGTCCCAGTCGTCTCCGTTGCCGGCGGCGGCGTGGTCGCTGATGATCTCGTCGATCACCTCTTCGAGGAACTTCTGCGAGCGGTCCTGCAGGTTGTCGCCCTCGAGGATGTGGCGACGGTCGCTGTAGATCGCCTCACGCTGGCGGTTCAGCACGTCGTCGTACTTGAGCACGTTCTTGCGGATCTCGGCATTGCGGCCCTCCACCTGCGACTGCGCGCTGCGGATGGCTCGCGAGACCACCTTCGACTCGATTGCCAGGTCGTCGGGAACGCCGGAGCGCCCCATCAGGCTCTCGGCAGCGCCGGCGTTGAACAGGCGCATCAGGTCGTCGGTGAGCGAGAGGTAGAAGCGGCTCTCGCCCGGGTCGCCCTGGCGGCCGGAACGACCGCGCAGCTGGTTGTCGATGCGGCGCGACTCGTGGCGCTCGGTGCCCAGCACGTAGAGGCCGCCGGCCTCGACGACCTTCTCGGCCTCCTTGGCGACCTCGGCCTTCACGGACTGGAACACCTCGTCCCACGCGGCCTCGTACTCCTCGGGCGTCTCGACGGGGCTGAGGCCCCGGGAGTTCATCTCGGCCACCGCGAGGAACTCGGCGTTTCCACCGAGCATGATGTCGGTTCCACGACCGGCCATGTTGGTGGCCACCGTGACGGAGCCGAAGCGACCCGCCTGGGCCACGATCGCGGCCTCGCGTGCGTGGTTCTTGGCGTTCAGCACCTCGTGGCGCACGCCGCGCTTCGCGAGCAGGCGCGAGAGGTACTCGCTCTTCTCCACGCTCGTGGTTCCCACGAGGACGGGCTGGCCCTTCTCGTGACGCTCGACGATGTCCTCGACCACCTGGTCGAACTTCGACTGCTCGTTCTTGTAGACGAGGTCGGCCTGATCGATGCGCTGCATCGGGCGGTTGGTGGGGATGGCCACCACGCCGAGCTTGTAGGTCGACATGAACTCGGCCGCCTCGGTCTCGGCCGTACCGGTCATGCCGCCGAGCTTCTCGTAGAGGCGGAAGTAGTTCTGCAGGGTGACCGTGGCGAGGGTCTGGTTCTCGGCCTTGACCGCGACACCCTCCTTCGCCTCGATGGCCTGGTGGATGCCCTCGTTGTACCGGCGGCCGGCCAGGATGCGGCCCGTGTGCTCGTCGACGATGAGCACCTCGCCGTTCAGCACCACGTAGTCCTTGTCCTTCTTGAACAGTGCCTTGGCCTTGATGGCGTTGTTGAGGAAGGAGATGAGCGGGGTGTTCGCCGATTCGTAGAGGTTGTCGATGCCGAGGTAGTCCTCGACCTTCTCGATGCCGGGCTCCAGCACGCCGACGGTGCGCTTCTTCTCGTCGACCTCGTAGTCCTCGTCGGCCACGAGCTTGGTGGCGATCTGGGCGAACTCGTTGAACCAGCGGTTCGCCTCGCCCGAGGCGGGGCCGGAGATGATGAGCGGGGTGCGGGCCTCGTCGATGAGGATGGAGTCGACCTCGTCGACGATCGCGAAGAAGTGGCCGCGCTGCACCATGTCGCTGGCCTGCCAGGCCATGTTGTCGCGCAGGTAGTCGAAGCCGAACTCGTTGTTCGTTCCGTAGGTGATGTCGGCCTCGTACTGCACACGGCGCTCGGCGGGCGTCTGGCCGGAGAGGATGCATCCGGTGGTCATGCCGAGGGCGCGGAAGACACGGCCCATGAGCTCGCTCTGGTAGCCCGCGAGGTAGTCGTTGACCGTGATGACGTGAACGCCCTTGCCGGCGATGGCGTTGAGGTACGCGGCCGTGGTGGCCACGAGCGTCTTGCCCTCACCGGTCTTCATCTCGGCGATGTTGCCGAGGTGGAGGGCCGCACCACCCATGAGCTGCACGTCGAAGTGGCGGAGGCCGAGTGTGCGGGTGGACGCCTCGCGCACCGCGGCGAAGGCCTCCGGCAGCAGGTGGTCGAGGCTCTCGCCGGCTTCGTAGCGCTCGCGCAGCCGCACGGTCTCGTCTTTGAGCTCCTCGTCGGACAGCGCCTGGAAGTCCTCTTCGAGTGCGTTGATCGCCTTCGCGTAGTTCTGGAGCTTGCGAAGGGTTCGGCCCTCGCCGACACGAAGGACCTTTTCAAGAACTGAGGCCACGGAGTCTCTCCCACTGCAGTCGTCGCTGCGGAGTCCCCGCAAGCACAAGCCATACTAGTTGCTCGCGCCTGAGGGCTGGCGGCGCATTCGCTGCGACCGCAGTGGGAGGGCTCCGTGGCCCCCGGAGGCGCCTCGCGCCCTAGCGCGCGGCGGCCGCGACGGTGTCCGGAAGGGCCTCCGTGAACGCGGCTGCGTTCTCGTCGAGGCCGATCACCCCGTAATCCCAGCCCTTGCGCCGGTAGACCACGCTGGGCCGGCCCGACTCGGAGTCGATGAAGAGGTAGAAGTCATGGCCGACGAGCTCCATGTGATAAAGCGCGTCGTCGACGGTCATCGGGGTGGCCCCGAAGACCTTCTTGCGGATGATGACGGGGCAGTACACCTCGTCGTCGAGGTCGTCGTCGGGCGTCTCCGGAGCGGCCTCGACGGGGGCGGCGACGGCTGACCGCGTCGACGACCCGATGATCGCCGCCGGTGCCGCGGGCTCCACGTCGACCACGCTGAACCCGCCGGTGGCCGCCTCGTGCAGCGAAACCGGACGGTGCTGGCCGCGGTGCACCTTCTTGCGGTCCTTCGCCCGGCGCACGCGCTGCACGAGCTTGGCCAGAGCCAGGTCGAAGGCGGCGTACTTGTCGGAGGCGGCGCTCTCCGCGCGAACCAGCGGGCCGGGGCCGATGAGGGTCAGTTCGACCCGATCGTCGCCGCTCTGCGTTCCGTTCGCCGAATTGTGGCGGAGCACTTTGATCTCGAGAGCGAGCGCCTTGTCGGCCAGATGCTCGACCTTGCTCGCCTTCTCGCTCGCGTAATCGCGAAATCGATCCGTGATTCCTAGGTTTCGTCCAGTGATGTTGATTTCCATGGAGACCTCCTAGCCATATTGGGTGGCGCGATCCCGACCGAGGACGGGACCGTTCGCGCCTTGTGCAGTTCACGCTAGTACCGGCGCCCCGAACTGTCACCGACTAATTGCCTGCCGGTCGCCTTTCGTTTTCCTGTGTGCGCTAGACACGCGGCTCCGACGACGTCGCCCCCGGCGGCGAGCACGGCCCGGTAGCCCTCGAGCACGGTGGAGCCCGTGGTCAGCACGTCGTCGACGAGCAGCACGCGCCGGCCGTCGAGGGGCCCGGATGCGCGCATCGCGCCCTCGAGATTGCTGCGCCGGTCGTCGGCCGTGAGCCCCGCCTGGTCGGCGACCGCCCGGGCGAACCGCAGCACCGGCGTCCGCGGCACGCGGTGCCCCGCGGCACGCACGAGCGCGTCGACCGGCCGGAACCCGCGCCGCCGCGTGACCTCCACCGCCGAGGGCATCGTCACCACGAGCAGCGGCTCGCGTGCCGGCAACGAGGGCACGGCGTGGTGGGCCGCGGCCAGAACGGCGCGCATGGCCGGTGCCAGCGCACGCAGCGCATCCGTTCGCCCCTGTTCCTTCACCGCGCCGAGCACGGCGGCGGGCACGCCGCTGTAGGGCAGCGCCACCTGCACGCGCAGCGGGCCCGACCGCACCTCGGCGAGCACCGGGTACAGCGCGACCCGGCACGGCGGGCAGACGGCGGAGTCGGGCCGGCCGCATCCGGCGCACACCACGGGCAGCAGCACCGCGGCGGCGTCGCTCAGCCACGCCCGGAGCGCCCCCTCGGCTCGGGGCGGACGGGGCACGGGATGCAGAGGATCGTTCATCACCCCAGGTTCGCCAAGCGCCCCGCGCCCCGGATGCCCGCCGGACGATCTGTGGAGAACTAGTTCTGCACAGCCAGCTTCGTGATGCCGCTCACCGTCGCCTGCCAGGTGCTCCCCCGACGCTGCAGCAGGCTGCCGTCGGAGGAGAGCACGCGGAGGCCGTCGATGTCGTTGCCGCCCGCGATCGCGACCGCGTTCTGCGGCGAGCCGAGGCTGGAGCTGCGGCCGCCGAGCTTCTGCACCACGGCCCGGGTCTCGCCCGAGGGCAGCGCGGTGACCGAGGCGACGCTCTGCTGATCGACCCAGGTGGCGTCGATCGGGGTTCCGGCTGCGGTGGAGAGCTCGACCGGCTGCCCGAACTTCTGGGGCACTCCGGCGGCGTTGCGGATGACGGCCGCCACGACGAGCTTCGGGATGCCGCCCACGGAGAGCAAGGCGAGGGCGCGCGTGCCGTCGCGCGAGATCTCGAGCGAGGTGATGGAGGCGGCGCCGTCCCAGTTGGTGGGGATGCTCAGGGCGTTGCCGTCGGAGCCGTAGGCGTTCACCGAGGTGGGCGCGTTCTGCGGAACCGACCAGACGTAGCCGAAGGGATCGACGGCCGGGTCGATGAGCGCGGGCCGCTGGTCGAGCACCACCGGCTGATCTCCGCCCCGCACCACCTGCACGGTGCCGTTCGCGGCCTTCACCGCCGCCAGCGAGCTGACCGCCGAATAGGCCGCCGACGCCGGCTGCAGCGCCACGACGGCGGCACTGACGCCGGGGATCTCCGACACCGACGACCCCGCCACGTAGCCGAAGGCGCCGTCGCGGAGCACGAGCGGCTGCGCGTTGACCCGGGGGGCCGGGTTCGGCGGCGCGGCGCTCGAGGCCGGGATGGTGACGGCGTTCTGGTCGACGGAGATGGTGACGTTGGTGGCCGAGGCCAGGTCGCTGAGACTCTGACTCAGCTGGTACTGCATCCGCTGCAGGTCGGCGGCATCGGCCTGCAGCACGTTCGAGGAGAGCTCCACCTGGGTCTGCCCTCCGGTGGTCACCACCGCGGTCGCCGTCGTGCCGTCGGGGAACGCCGTCACCACTGCGCCGTCGCCGAGCCACGTCACCGGTCCCCCGAGCAGCGCGTTCACGACGCGCGTGCCCACCGCAGCCGTGGTGGGGAACCAACGGAGGTCGGGAACGAGGTAGGTGAAGGTGGGATCGTAGAAGTAGACGGCGTGCGAGGAGAACACCTGATCGAAGAAGGCGTCCTCTATCACGATGCCGTCGGCCAGCTGGCTGATCCGCCACTCGCCGTCGACCTGCGTGAAGCTGAAGGTGAGCGTCGACGAGGCGCTCGAGGCGCTCTCGGCGTAGACGCCGTTCGCGTCGACCGAGGCGACCGGGGTGATGGTCATCTGCATGGTGGTCGCATCCTGGGCCGCCATCGAGCGCGTGCCCTGGTCGATCGTGGTGTTCGCGTTGGGCTTCCAGGTGTCGGCGGCCGGCTTCGCGAGGTAGCGCCGGGCCACCTCGTAGTTGTTCTGCGGGCTCTTCGCGGCCTGGATGAAGCCGTTCAGGATCTGCTCCTGCGTCGCGCCCTTCGTGGGGTCGGCGGCGAGGAAGATCACGTCGATGTCGCTCGCCGAGCCGATGGCCTCCCCCGGCTGCACGGGGCCGGACTGCGGGATGCCGCTGCACGCGGCGAGCGCGGCCAGCAGGAGGGCCATCACGAGGCCGCCCGCTGCGCGGCGGCGAGCAGAAGCAGTGCGCTCAGACATCGGCACTCTCCCCTTCCTGCGCCGCCGGAGCGGCGCCCGTCTCCGGCCGTTGCGCCGGGTGCCCGGCATGCGGCGGCCTCAGCTCGGCCACGGCCGGCGCCTCGCCGTAGGCGTCCTGCGGCTCCAGCGGCAGTGGCGACGCCCCCACCATGCGGCCCCGCACCCGTGGCAGCGTGAGCCGGAAGCAGCTGCCCGCGCCGGGCCGCGACCACACCTCGAGGGCCCCGCTGTGCAGCGCCGCGTCCTCGAGCGAGATCGCCAGCCCGAGGCCCGTGCCACCGATGGTGCGCTTGCGTGAGGGGTCGGCGCGCCAGAAGCGGTCGAAGACGCGCTCGGCGTCGGTCTCGCTCATGCCGATGCCGTAGTCGCGCACCGAGAGCGCCACCGAGCGCTCGTCGCTGTCGACGCTCACCACGATCGGCTTGCCCTCACCGTGCTCGATCGCGTTGCCGAGCAGATTGCGCACGATCCGGCGGATGCGCCGCCCGTCGACCTCGGCCTCGAAGTAGCCGCCGGGCGCGACCAGGCGCAGGTCGGAGCCGGACTGCTCGGCGAGCGACTGCATCTGGTCGATGGCGTCTTCGGCGAGGCGCACGAGGTTCGTGGGCTCGGTGTCGAGCTGGGCGGATCCGGCGTCGAAGCGGCTGATCTCCAGCAGGTCGCCGAGCAGCAGCTCGAAGCGCTCGGTCTGCGTGTGCAGCAGCTCCGCCGTGCGGCCGGTGGCGGGAGGGAAGGTCTCGCGCTGGTCGTAGAGCACGTCTCCGGCGAGCCGGATCGTGGTGAGCGGCGTGCGCAGCTCGTGCGAGACATCCGACACGAAGCGCTGCTGCACCAGCGAGAGCTCCGCGAGCTGGGTGATCTGCGACTGCATGCTGTCGGCCATGCCGTTGAAGGAGCGCGCCAGGGTGGAGATGACGTCTTCGCCGCGCTCCGGGATGCGCACCTCGAGCTGGCCGGCGGCGAGCTTCTCGCTCGTCTCGGCCGCCATCCGGATGGGCTGCACGACGAGCCGCACGATCACCCACGAGACCAGGCCGATCAGGAGCACGAGGGCCAGGCCGCCCAGCCACAGGGTCTGCTGCACGAACACGAGCGTCTGCTGCGCCTCGGACAGGTTGTAGCCGATGTAGAGCTCGAAGGAGCCCGCGCCGGGGATGGTGAGCGGCGAGCCCACGATGATGCCCGGGGCGGTGCCGCCCTGGTCGTCGGGCAGCGACACCGACTGCCAGTACTGCTGTACGCCGTCGGGGTTCGACACGACCTCCGCCCGCAGCTGGTCGGAGATGACGCCGCCCGAGGGGGCGAGCTCCGGGCTCGCGAAGCCGAGCACGGTGCTGGAGCCGGTGGTGCTGCCGGGGGTCGCGAGCAGCGCGATCAGGCGGCTCGACGAGGACGCGATGATGGCCGACTTCGCCGAGGACAGCAGCGAGATGGTGGAGGCGCCGTTGGTGGGGTCGGAGGAGTCGAAGATGGTCTGCGCCGAGGTGGCCGCGTTCTTCGACTCCACGAGAACCTGCTGCAGGCGCGACTGGAAGAGGTCGTTCCCGATCGAGATCGACATGTAGGTGCCGGTGGCCACCACCGCGATCGCCGAGAGCACCACCGTGATCACGATGGTGCGGAACTGCAGCGAGCGCCGCCAGGCGCGCGCCACCTCGCGGGGCCAGGTGCGCCAGTTGCGCGCGATCGTGGGCCCGAGACTGGCTCGGCCTGCGCCCGGCGACGAGGTCATCGGCGGGACGGCCGGTGCATCAGGATGCGCCGGCGCGGTAGCCGACGCCGCGCACGGTCATCACGATCTTCGGGTTGTCGGGGTCTTCCTCGACCTTGGCGCGCAGCCGCTGCACGTGCACGTTGACCAGCCGCGTGTCGGCCTTGTAGTGATAGCCCCACACCTGCTCGAGCAGCATCTCGCGGGTGAAGACCTGCTGCGGCTTCGTGGCGAGCGCGAGCAGCAGGTCGAACTCGAGCGGCGTGAGGTTGATGCGCTCGACTCCGCGCTTCACCTCGTGTCCGGCCACGTCGAGCCGCAGATCGCCGATCTGCAGCACGTCGGGGGTGTTCTCCGGGGTGGGGCGCAGCCGGGTGCGGATGCGCGCCACGAGCTCTTTGGGATTGAACGGCTTCACGACGTAGTCGTCGGCGCCCGACTCGAGGCCCCTCACGACATCGGCGGTGTCGGTGCGCGCGGTGAGCATGATGATGGGCGTTCCGGACTCGGCGCGGATCAGGCCGCACACCTCGATGCCGTCGAGGCCGGGCAGCATCACGTCGAGCAGCACCAGGTCGGGCTTCTCGGCTCGGAACGCGGCGAGCGCCTCCGAGCCGTCGGCGCAGAACACCGGGTCGAAGCCGTCGGCGCGCAGAACGATGCCGATCATCTCCGCAAGAGCGGTGTCGTCGTCGACAACCAGAATGCGAGGGTCCATGTGCTGATATCTTCCGGTTTCACAGGCGGATGCTCGCGGGCGCCTTTGCCGCGCGCGCATCCGATTCAGGCTTTCACTGCGACCAGAGTAGTCGAGCCGTTCGAGCGGCTTCTCGACACATGCCGGGAAAACTCTGGGGGAGTATGGAAGCATGGTGCGGGGAGGACGGGCGCTCGCACACCGACGCTAGGGGTTGAGGATCACCGATGAGCGATGACAAGAGCTGGGCTCCGCCCCAGGCCGACGACAGCCGGCCGGCGACGGATGAGCAGCCGAGCGCGCTGCCGCCGCTGCCCCCGCCCCCGCCGGTGGCGCCGGCGCCCGCCGCTGCACCGCAGTACGGGCAGTACGCACCCCCGCCGGCACCGGGCCAGCCCCAGTACGGGCAGTACGCCCCGCCGGCCGCGCCCCAGTACGGGCAGTACGCCCCGCCGCAGCCGCAGGACGGGCAGTACGCACCCCCGCCTGCACCGCAGTACGGGCAGTACCCGCCACCGCAATACGGGCAACACGCTCCCCCACCGTCGGCGCCCTCCGGTCAGCAGCTCCCCTACTACGCGCAGCAGGGCTTCGCGCAGCAGCCCGGCGCCAACGCCTGGGCGCCCCCGCCCAAGCCCGGCCTCATCCCGCTGCGCCCCCTCGGCTTCGGCACGCTGCTCGGCGCCCCGTTCCAGGTGCTGCGCCGCAACCCGCGCCCCACCTTCGGCAGCGGCCTGATCGTGCAGCTCGTGGTGCTCGTGGTGACCGTGCTCTTCGTGGGGCTGGCCGTGGCGTTCACCGTCGCGCGGGCCACCTCGCTCGATCCGGATGCCGCGGGGGCCGACGCGATCGGCGCCGGCAACATCGCCCTGCTCATCCTCTCGGGCGTGCTCTCCGCCGCCATCAGCCTCTTCGGCTCGGCGCTGCTCCAGGCGGTGCTCGTGATCGAGGTGGCGAGCGCCACCCTGGGCGAGAAGCGCAAGCTCGGCGCGCTCTGGAAGGCGGCCTTCCGGCGCATCCTGCCGCTCACCGCGTGGTTCGCGCTCGTCGCGGTGGCCGTCGTCGTGGTGATCGCGATCGCGGTGCTGCTCGTCGTGGCCGTCGGCTCCTCGGGATCCGCCGGCGTCGGGATCGCCATCCTTCTCGGCGTGCTCTTCGCCTTCGGCCTCACCGCGCTCGCCGTGTGGCTCGGCACCAAGCTCGCGCTCGTGCCGTGCGCGATCGTGCTCGAGCACCTCGGCGTGGGCGCCGCGATGAAGCGCTCCTGGCGCCTCACCGCGCGGAGCTTCTGGAAGACCTTCGGTGTGCTGGCTCTCGTGTACGGCATCCTGTCCGTGGCCTCGCAGATCCTGCAGACCCCGTTCTCGTTCCTGGCGGGCGCGGCCGTCGGCCTGCTCGACCCGAACAACAGCGGCACGGGCGTGGGCGCCCTCATCGCGCTCTACCTCGTGTTCTTCGCCTTCACCATCGTGATCGGAGCCGTCTCGGCGGTCATCCAGGCGGCCACCGTCGCCGTGGTCTACCTCGACCTCCGGATGCGCAAAGAAGGACTCGACATCGAGCTCGCCCGCTTCGTGGAGGCCCGCCAGGCCGGCCTCGAGACGGTGGCCGACCCCTATCTGCCGCGGAACGCCGGATGACGAGCCCGCTCCTGTGGGCGCCGGCGGTGTCGGCGGCGCTCCCGGCCGCCATCCCGGTCGACCCCGACGCGCAGCAGGCGCGCGAGTGGCTCGTGAACGAGCTCGGCAAGCCCGACTACCAGGCTGCCCGGCCCACCTGGTTCGACCTCGTGTCGAAGGCGATCGGCGACTGGTTCGCCTCCCTGCGCCTGCCGACCGGCCCCGGACTCGACGGTTTCCTCCCGCTCGTCGTCGTGATCGTGGTGGTGGCGCTCGTGGTCGTGGCGTTCCTCGTGTTCGGGCGGCCTCGGCTCAACCGCCGCAGCGGCGTTCCGGCGGGCGCCCTCTTCGGCTCCGACGACCAGCGCACCGCCGCGGAGCTGCGGGCCTCGGCCGCGCGCGCCGCCGCCGTCGGCGACTTCACGACCGCGATCGAGGAGGCCTTCCGCGCCCTCGCCCGCCAGCTCGCCGAGCGCACGGTCGTGCAGACGGCGCCCGGCACCACCGCACGGGATTTCGCGGCGCGCGCGGGGGCGTCCTTCCCTCCGGCGGCGGCCGAGCTCGCGGCGTGCGCCGTGCTGTTCGACGACGTGCGCTACCTCGAGCGGCCCGGAACGCGCGAGGGCTTCGACCGCGTGGCCGCTCTCGACCGCCGGCTGCAGGCGGAGCGGCCGGCGAGCCTCGAACGCCTCGAGAGCCCGGTCGCCGGATGACGTCGGCCCTGCAGACCCCGCCTCCCGCGCCTTCCGCTCCCCGCGACGCCGTGGCGGTGACGCCGCGCGTGCGCAGCACCGCTCGCCGCTGGGTGTTCTGGGTGGTCGTGGTGGTGCTGGCGGTGCTCGGCGCCGGGTTCGCGGTGCTGGCCACCGCATCCGGAATCCCCGATTCGGGCCGCTACTCCCTCGAGAGCGCCGGACCGAGCGGCAGCAAGGCCGTGGCCGAGGTGCTGCGGCAGCAGGGCGTCGACGTGGTGCGCGCCGACACGCTCGCCGAGGCGCAGGCCGCGGTGGCCGGTCACGACGCCACGGTGCTCTTCACCGACCCGTTCGGCTACCTCGACCCGACCGGGCAGCGGGAGCTCGCCGAGACCGGGGCCGAGCTCGTGCTCGTCGATCCCTCCTCGGCCGTGCTGAGCGTTCTGGCCCCCGGCATCGCCCCCGCCGGTGTGGTGGAGGACGCACCCACGGTCGACGCCGGATGCACGCTGCCGGCCGCCGAGCGCGCCGGAACCATCACGCGCTCGGGAACCACCTTCCGGGCCGTCGGCGGGTCGGAGGCGGTGAGCTGCTTCCGTTCCTTCGACGACGCCTTCTCGCTCGTGCGGGTGCAGCCCGCCGAGGGAGGACCGGTCACCGCACTCGGGGCCGGAGACGTCATCACGAACGACGCGGTGACCCGGAACGGCAACGCGGCGCTCGCGCTGGGGCTGCTCGGGGCGCATCCGACGCTCGTCTGGTACCTGCCCACCGCAGCGGATGCGGCCGGCACCGCCCCGCCCACCCTCGGCGACCTCACGCCCGGCTGGGTCACCCCGGTGGTGCTGCTCGCGCTGCTCGTGGTGGTCGCCGCGGGCGTCTGGCGGGGCCGGCGCTTCGGCGCGGTGGTGGTGGAGAACCTGCCCGTCACGGTGCGCGCGAGCGAGACCATGGAGGGGCGCGCGCGGCTCTACGCCAGACAGGGTGCGCACGCCCGGGCGCTCGACGCGCTGCGCATCGGCGCCGTGCAGCGCCTGACCCAGACGCTCGCGCTGCCGCGCCACGCGCCGGTGGCCGAGGTGGCCGCCGCGGCGGCGGCCGTGGCCGGGCTGCCCGTGACCGAAGTTCTCGACACGCTCCTGGGCGGGATGCCGACATCCGAGCGCGAGCTCCTCACGTACTCCGACCGGCTGCTCACCCTGGAGCAGGCCGTGCACCGCGCCACCGACCCACGCCAGAGCCCCTAGTCCGGCCGCGGACTCCATCGTCTCCCCCGAACGCAGAGTAAGGAACCACCGATGACCGATCAGCCCCAGTTCCCCGGCACGCCGGCCCCCGGCTCCACGCCCGCCGGTGCGCCCACGGCCCCCGCTGCGCCCGCGAGCCCGTCCGCCGACGAGCTGCGCCAGGCTCTCGCCCGCGTGCGCACCGAGGTGGGCAAGGCGGTCGTGGGGCAGGACGGCGCCGTGACCGGGCTGATCATCGCGCTGCTCGCCCGCGGTCACGTGCTGCTCGAGGGGGTGCCCGGCGTGGCGAAGACGCTGCTCGTGCGCACCATCAGCCAGGCGCTCAGCCTCGACACCAAGCGCGTGCAGTTCACGCCCGACCTCATGCCGGGCGATGTCACGGGCTCGCTGATCTATGACGCGAAGGCGGGCGAGTTCTCGTTCCGGGAGGGGCCGGTGTTCACGAACATCCTGCTGGCCGACGAGATCAACCGCACGCCGCCCAAGACCCAGTCCTCGCTGCTGGAGGCGATGGAGGAACGGCAGGTGAGCGCCGACGGCGTCACCCGGATGCTGCCCGACCCGTTCCTCGTGGCCGCCACCCAGAACCCCATCGAGTACGAGGGCACCTACACGCTGCCCGAGGCGCAGCTCGACCGCTTCCTGCTGAAGCTCGTGCTCGACCTGCCCGAGCGCGAGACCGAGGTCGCGGTGCTCACCCGCCATGCCAACGGCTTCAACCCGCGCGACCTCGCGGCCGCCGGGGTGACGCCCGTGCTCGACGCCGCACAGCTGAAGCTGGCGCAGCAGGCGGTGACCGCCGTGCAGGCCTCCCCCGACGTGCTCGGCTACATCGTCGACCTGGCCCGCGCCACCCGGCAGAGCCCCTCGGTGAAGCTCGGGGTCTCGCCGCGCGGCTCGACCGCGCTGCTGGCGGCCGCTAAGGCCTGGGCGTGGCTCAACGGATCGCCGGGGGTCACGCCCGACCACGTGCAGGCGATGGTGCTGCCGGTGCTCCGCCACCGCGTGCAGCTGCGACCGGAGGCGGAGCTCGAAGGGGTGTCCGTCGACGCCATCCTGCGCTCCATACTCACCCAGGTGCGGGTGCCGATGTGATCGCGCCGACGAGCTCCCCGGGGAGGCGGGCGTGAGCGTGTCGGGGCGGCTGGTGGGGCTGCTCGCGTTCGGGGTGGTGCCGGTGGTGGTGATCGGCGCGCTGTACGGCCAGGCCTTCGCGGCGCTGGGGGCGTGGGTGCTGCTCGTGGTGGTGCTGCTCGTGATCGATCTCGTGGCCGCCGGGTCGCCGCGGCGCGTGGCACTCGAGCGCGCGCTGCCGGCGCGGGTGCGGCTGGGTGAGACGGCCGCGAGCGTGCTCTCGATCACGAACACGGGGCGACGGATGCTGCGGGCCGTCGTGCGCGACGCCTGGCAGCCCTCGGCGGGGCCGGCTTCGAACCGCTCCGCACTCGTGGTGCCGGCCGGCGAGCGCCGGGCGCTCACCATCGCCCTCACGCCGTTCCGCCGCGGCGAGCGCCGCACCGAGACCGTGACGATCCGCTCCTTCGGGCCGCTGCACCTCGCGGCCCGGCAGGCCACGCTGCAGGCGCCCGGCCGCATCCGGGTACTGCCTCCCTTCAACTCCCGCAAGCACCTGCCGTCACGGCTGGCGCGGCTGCGCGAGCTCGACGGGCGCACGAGCGTGATGATCCGCGGGCAGGGAACCGAGTTCGACAGCCTGCGCGAGTACGTGCGCGGCGACGACGTGCGCTCGATCGACTGGCGGGCCACCGCCCGGCACAGTGACGTGATGGTGCGCACCTGGCGGCCCGAGCGCGACCGGCGCGTGGTGATCGTGATCGACACCGGCCGCACCCAGGCCGCCCGCATCGACGACGAGCCCCGGCTCGACACCGCCTTCGAGAGCAGCCTGCTGCTCGCCGCCCTGGCCACCCGCGCCGGCGACCGGGTCGACCTGGTGGCCTACGACCGGCGGCTGCGCGGGCGGGTGCACGGGGCATCCGGGCCCGAGCTGCTCTCGCGCATGGTCGACGCGATGGCGCCGATCGAGCCCGGCCTGATCGAGATGGACTGGACCGCCGTGCCGGGCCTCGTGCGCCAGGTCACCACGCAGCGCTCGCTCGTGGTGCTGCTCACGGCCATCGACGCCCCGGGCATCTCCCGGGAGCTGCTCGCGATCGTGCCGCAGCTCGCGCGCGACCACCTCGTGGTGGTTGCCTCGGTGACCGACCCGGATGTGCTCGCGAGCGTGCAGCGCCGCAGCGACCGCGACGAGGTCTACCGCGCCGCCGCCGCCGAGCGCGCGCTGCTCGACGTGGCGCGCGTCACCACCGTGCTGAAGCGCTACGGAGCCGACGTCGTGACGGGATCCCCCGCCGACCTCCCGCCGGCCCTCGCCGACCGCTACCTCGCCCTCAAGGCCGCCGGCCGCCTCTAGACGGTCAGCCGGCCACGAGCTGGGTGGCGCCGGCCTCGAACTCCTCGAGGTCGCCCGTGTGGCCGGCCCGGGCGGCGCGGCGGCCGAGCACGAGCATGTAGACCAGGAAGGCGGCCAGGGCCGCGGCTCCGATCGTGATCTTCACCGGCCAGGGCCAGGGTGCCGGGGTCACGAAGCCCTCGATGATGCCCGACACGAAGAGCACGAACACGAGGCCCACCGCCACGGTGAACAGCGAGCGCCCGTTCTCGGCGAGAGAGCGGCTGCGGGTGAGCGGGCCCGGGGCCACCCAGGCCCAGAAGAGGCGCAGCCCCGCGGCGGCGGCCACGAAGATGGCGGTGAGTTCGAGCATCCCGTGCGGGAGGATGTAGGTCACGAAGACGTCGCCGTTGCCGGTCTGGATGAGCACGCCGGCGCTCACCCCGAGGTTCTGGGCGTTCTGCAGCACGATGTAGGGAACGTAGACGCCGAGGATGCCGAAGGCCAGGCACTGCGCGGCGATCCAGGCGTTGTTCGTCCAGACCTGGCCCGCGAACGAGGCGGCGGGATTGGTGGAGTAGTAGTCGATGAAGTCGTGCTCGGCGTACTGCTTGAGTGCCGCATCCGATCCGAGGGCGGCGACCACCGCGGGATTCTGCACGATCCACACGGCGTAGAGGGCGGCGATCAGAAGGGTCGCGACCGCGACGCCGAGGGTGATCCAGCGGATGCGGTAGAGCGCGGCCGGAAGGTGCACCGCGAAGTACAGCGGCAGCTGGCGAAGCACGTTCGCGCCCGCCCCGGTGAACCGCAGGCGTGCCCGCGAGAGCGAGACCGACAGGCGGTCGCCCTGCGCGGTGGAGCCCGCCACGGTCTTGATGGCCGAGAGCTGCGTCGAGCCCGACTGGTAGCGCTCGATCAGCTCATCGGCCTCGCGGCCGGTGAAGCGGCGGCGTCGGCCGAGGGCATCGAGACGATCCCATTCGTCGCGATGAACTTCTGAGTAGGCGTCGAGATCCATCTGCTTAGATGATATTCATGACGCAGCCGTTCGGGGCAGGATCGGCCGGTTCCGGCGTGGCCGGTGTGGCCGGCGCCGCCGCGGAGCCCGTGGTGGCCGACGACGAGCTGCTGACCGGCGAGGCGGTGGCGCTCGACGTGCGGCCCGCCGGATTCCTGCTGCGCGCGTTGAGCGGGGCGATCGACTTCGCGGTGCATGTCGGCACACTCGTGCTGGCCTTCATCGGCCTGTCGGTGGCCCTCGCCGACTCCGGCGTCGACCAGGCCCTGGCCCAGGCGATCTTCACGGCCACCCTCGTGGGATGCCTCGTGCTCGCCCCCATCGTGGTGGAGACGGCGTCGCGTGGCCGCTCGCTCGGCAGGCTCGCGATCGGCGCGCGCATCGTGCGCGACGACGGCGGAGCCATCTCGCTGCGGCACGCCGTCATCCGCGGGCTCACCGGCTTCGTCGAGATCTACGCGACCTTCGGCGCGCTGGCCCTCGTCACCTCGATGCTCAACGGCCGCTCGAAGCGGCTCGGCGACCTGCTGGCGGGCACCTACAGCCAGCACGAGCGGGTGCCGCATCCGCTGCCCTTCGCCGTGGCCGTGCCCCCGGAGCTGCTGATCTGGGCGCGCACCGCCGACGTGGCGAAGCTGCCCGACCGGCTCCAGCGCCGCATCGTGCAGTTCCTCACGCAGTCCGACCGGATGCTGCCCGCCACCCGCGAGCGCCTCGCCTTCGAGCTCGCCGGCGAAGCCGCGCCGTTCGTGTCACCGCTGCCGAACGTGCACGCGCACGTCTTCCTGCTCGGCGTCGCCGCGATGCGACGCGACCGCGAGTACCGCGCCCTCGTCATCGAACGCGAGCGGCTGGCCCGGATGGACCCCATCCTGCACGGCCTGCCGAACGGCTTCCCCGACCGCTGACCGCGCGTCACTCCTCGCGAGTCGCCAGAAAACGCCCCATCCTCGCGGACTTGGGGCGTTTTCTGGCGACTCGCGAGGAGATCAGTAGCGGTAGTGGTCGACCTTGTAGGGGCCGTCGACGCTGACGCCGATGTAGGCGGCCTGCTCGGGGCGCAGCGTGGTGAGCTCCACGCCGAGGGCGTCGAGGTGCAGGCGCGCCACCTTCTCGTCGAGGTGCTTCGGCAGCACGTAGACGCCGACGGGGTACTTCTCGGGCGTGAGGTAGAGCTCGATCTGCGCCAGCACCTGGTTGGTGAAGGAGTTGCTCATCACGAACGAGGGGTGACCGGTGGCGTTGCCAAGGTTCATCAGGCGGCCCTCGGAGAGCACGAGCACACTGCGGCCCGTGGGCAGGCGCCACTCGTGCACCTGCGGCTTGATCTCGACCTTCTCGGCGCCCTCGAGCTTGGCGAGGCCTGCCATGTCGATCTCGTTGTCGAAGTGCCCGACGTTCGCGATGATCGCGAGGTGCTTCATCTGCAGGATGTCCTCGACGCCGATGACGTTCACGTTGCCGGTGCCGGTGACGAAGATGTCGACCTCGCCGACGACCGAGCCGAGACGCGCGACCTGGAAGCCGTCCATGGCGGCCTGCAGCGCGCAGATCGGGTCGACCTCGGAGACGATCACGCGGGCGCCCTGGCCCTTGAGCGCTTCGGCGGCGCCCTTGCCGACGTCGCCGTAGCCGACGACGAAGGCGACCTTGCCGCCCATCAGCACGTCGGTGGCGCGGTTGAGGCCGTCGGGCAGCGAGTGCCGGATGCCGTACTTGTTGTCGAACTTCGACTTCGTGACGGAGTCGTTCACGTTGATGGCCGGGAAGAGCAGCTCGCCCTGGGCGGCCAGCTCGTAGAGGCGGTGCACGCCGGTGGTGGTCTCCTCGGAGACGCCCTTGATCTCGGCGGCGATCCGCGTCCAGCGGTCGGAGCTCGCGGCGAGCGAGTCGCGGAGCAGCTGCAGGATGACCCGGTATTCCTCGGAATCGCCCGCCGCGGCATCCGGAACCGCACCGGCGGCCTCGAACTCGAGGCCCTTGTGCACGAGCAGGGTGGCGTCGCCGCCGTCGTCGAGGATCATGTTCGGCCCGATGAACGTCTCGCCCGCCGCAGCGGCCTCGGCGCTCCAGTCGAAGGCGCGCTCGGTGCACCACCAGTACTCCTCGAGCGTCTCCCCCTTCCAGGCGAACACGGGCACGCCGGCCGGAGCCTCGACGGTGCCGGTGGGGCCCACCACGATGGCGGCGGCCGCCTCGTCCTGGGTCGAGAAGATGTTGCAGCTCACCCAGCGCACCTGCGCGCCGAGGGTCACGAGGGTCTCGATGAGCACCGCCGTCTGCACGGTCATGTGCAGCGAGCCCATGATGCGCGCGCCGGCGAGGGGCTGGGTGGGGCCGAACTCCTCGCGCAGGGCCATGAGCCCCGGCATCTCGTTCTCGGCGAGGCGGATCTGGTGCCGGCCGGCTTCCGCCAGGGCGAGGTTCGCGACTTTGAACGGAACGGAGACGGCGGTGACGGATGCGGTGGTCATGACTCCATCATCGCAGAGTCGGCGGCAACCGGCCCAGTGACGGCCGGCCCAGAGTTAGCCGGCCCAGAGGTAGCGGGTTCAGTGGGCGCCGACGTGGCGCATGATCTGCCAGCCCTGCGGCGCCGAGAGGCGCTCGGTGTGCCGGGCGCACAGGTCGTAGCTGTGGGGCTCGGCCACGGGGCTCAGCGGACCGACGACGACGAGCGAGTCCGCGTAGTCGTAGGTGAGGGTCGTGATCGCCTCACCGCGGCATGAGGGCCGCGAGCATTCCCTGTTCGTCATCGTTGTCAGCCTAACCTCGGGCGCCCGCCCGGCTGCCGCACTCGCGCCCCGTGTCGCAGGGCCGGACCGTAGACTGGAGCCATGGCCCGCTCACGCAGAACCCCGCGGTCGGCGACGATCCGGGCGCGCACGCGCAACCGCCATGGGCGCGACCTGCGTTCCTCGGTGGCCGGGCCCCATCTGCCGTTCCTCCGGTCACGCATCGACCTCTTCGACATGACCGTGGCGTCGACGGCCGAGTACCTGCGGAGCGTCTGGCCCAACGAGCTCGCCAACGTGAGCTTCGAGGTGGCCACGATGCCGTTCGGCAGCTTCGGCTCGCCCGACCACGTCGACCGTTGGTCGGTCACGAAGAACCGGGTCATCCTGTTCCGGCTGCCGATCGAGCGGATGTCCCGGCTGCACCGCGACGACGAGGTGCACCGGCGCCTCGCGATCGAGTCGTGCGTGTTCCGGGCCGTGGCCGAGCTGCTCGGCAAAGACCCGTGGGACCTCGCGCCCGACCGCTACCGGCACCTCTGAGCGATCAGGGGTAGACGACCACCGGTGCGGCAGCCGGCCCGGGCGGCACCACGGCGAACGACGACGAGAAGCCGTCGCCGAAGTAGGTGACCGCCGCCGACAGCGAGGCCGACGCGGCCACGGTGTAGGAGGTGCCGGCCTCGAGCGGTACGTAGCGCGTGCCGGGGACGATGGTGACCGAGGTCTGCACTCCGGCCGGCGTGGTGAGCGTGATGGGCACATCCGCCCCCGTGTTGTTCACGAGGTGCAGGCGCGGGTTCGGCCCGGATGCAGCAGCCACGAAGAACGACGGCGCGAGCGGCGAGACGGCCTGGTACCAGGCCAGGTCGACCGCGCCGTTGGCGATGGTGGAGGTGCGGGCGCCGGCCACGAGCGGCTGGTCGGACTGGATGTCGACGGTGTAGACGCCGTCGGGCACGTCCTGCAGCGGGAACTCCGTGACGATGCCCGGGGTGAGACCCACCTGGTAGGAGGTCTGGAAACCGCCCGTCTTCTCCTCGGTGACGCGCACGGTGACCGAGGCCGGGTCGGGGCCAGGAACGTACATGCGCACGATGCTCTGCAGGTCGGCGGCGTCGGGAGTGCCGAGGCGCTGCGCGATCGAGGAGGTGCCGGAGACCTGAACTCCCGGGATGGTCTGCGTGCCGGCGGGAGCCGTGGTGGGGCCCGCCATCTCGACGCCGCCCGGCTCGAGGCCGCGCACCACGCTGTGCTGCACGGCGGCGTAGACCGCGCCGACCGTGGTGACGACGTGCACGACCGGCGAGGCGAGGTCAGGCGCGAAGCCCGCGAGCGACAGGATGCGCGTCGAGCGGGCCGGCACGTCGATGTTCTTCGAGCCGGGTGAGGTGATGGTTCCCTGATCGCCGAACACGGTCAGGTCGACGACGGCGGGCACGTCGCCGGGGTTCGAGAGCAGCACGAAACTCGTGCGGCCGACGGTGGTCGCGCCGGCCACGAGCCAGCTGTCGGTGCCCGCCTCGCCGCAGGCCGTGGAGGCGAAGCCCACCAGGTCGCCCGAAGCGACCGTCTGCGACTGCGCCGCGGCGAACAGGGTGCCGGCGGCCGCCTCCTGCGCCGGGAGCCCGACGCGGGCCGGTGCGGTGTCGGAGGAACCGGCGCGGTCGTCGGGCGAGGAGAGCCCGCTGACGTCGAGCGGGGTCGAGGCCTGGGCGGCCGCCGCTTTCAGCTGCGCGGTTCCGACGCTCGAGATGGCGGTGGCGTCTTGGCCGGTGCTGTCGGAGAGACGCACGAGCGGTCCGGTGCACGCACGCACCTGCTCGGCGGGAGCCGGGTCGATGGTGAAGGAGGCCGGTTGCGCGGTGACGCCGGGCAAGGGGAGCACGACGGCGGCGCCGACGGCGACCACGGCCACGGCGGCCACCACGAGGCCCGTGACGACACGGGCGCCGGTGGCGAGAACTCTGCGGTTACCGGCCATCGCGGGGAGCCTCCGGGTTCTCGTCGTGGTGCGGGCGTTCGGGATGCGCGGTGCCGGGCCGCCCGTCGGCGGGCTGTTCGTCGGCGGGCTGTTCGTCGGCGGGCTGCTCGTCGCCGCGGTCGCGCTCCTCGCGCTCGAGGGCGTCGCGAACGCTCACCACGGTCTCGTCGTTCGGGTCGTAGTCGTCGAGCGCCGCCGCCGCCGCCGCAGCCGCAGCCGCAGGGAACGGTGCCGCGGGCAGCGGGGCCACGGGCTCCCTTTCGGGCTCCGGCTCCGCGGCCGGGATCGCGGTCTCGGTCAGCGGATCGACACCCGGCGACCCGAGGGAGTCGAGAGCCGCCGGCTCTCGGGCGGCCGTGACGGCGGGCTCGGGCTCGGGCTCTCGCTCGGCCGCGGCGGCCGGCACCGGGGCGGCCACGTGCCCGGCGGCAGGGACCGGCTCACCATCGAACTCCGGCTCGGCCCCGGCCGTCGGCGCCAGAGCGGCCACGTGCCCGGCAGCAGGGAGCGGCTCAGCCTCCTGTGCACCCACCGACTCGGAGGCGGAATGGGGTTTCGCGGCCGGCTCGGCGGCGGAGAGCGGCTCGTCGGCCGGCTCGGCGACGAGGACCGGCCCGCTGCCGGACAGCGGCGCAGGCTCCTCGCCGTCGACGACGTCGGCCACCACGTACGTGACCGCAGCGGCACCGACAGCACCGGCCGCAGCAGACCCGGCGACCGGCGTGGGCGCATCCGGTGCCGACGCATCCGCAGCCTCGACCTCGCCACCTTCCGCCGATGCCTCAGCGGCGGGAGCGGGCGCGCCCGGAGCGGGAGCATCCGGGGGCAGATCCTGCTCCTCCACCACCTCGAGCGCCTCGGGCTCCTCGCCCACGGCCACGTCGTCGTCGAACTCGCTCGTCTTGTCCTCGGCGAGGGCCTCCTCGACCGAGGCGGCAGCGGCGACGTGCGCCGTGGCGCTCACGGCGCGGTTGCCCTGCACCTGCAGGCGCCCCGCGGGCAGTGCGAGCAGCAGCGCCACACCGAACACGAAGCCCTGCACGATGAGCACGAGCACCCCGGTGGCCCAGCCGGTGTTGGTGGGCGAGGGCGCCGGCAGCGACGCCGCGGTCGTCGTTCCCGCCACCTGCCAGAGCCGGCCGGTGTCGGTGTTGCCGATGAGGGTGAACTGCGGGTTGCTGTTGAGGGCGTTCGCCGTGCGCGCCGTGATGTCGTCGGCGCCCGGCCCGGCCTGATCCGCAGCGGTGGGCTCGAGCACCACGAACTGGATGCCGAGGGCGGTCAGCCGGCTCGCGGCATCCTGCCCGCTGACGGCGGCCGCGTTGCCCACGATCGAGGCCAGTTCCACCCGCTTGTCGTCGACCAGCGTGTTGGTCGACGCGAGCGTCGACTGCTCGTTGAGCGTCGGGCCGGCGCCGTGCACCACCTGTGCGGCGAGCGCGCCCGAGGCCTGCGGGGCGAGCAGCAGGGTGCCCACGCGCGGCGTGGTCGACGACTCCGCGGTCACGTAGGCCGGCAGCTGGATACCCGTGCCGGGCTTGGCCTCGGCCGTTCCGAAGAGCACGCCGAGGCCCATCGGCAGCACGATCACGGCGATCGCGACCGAGGCCACGACCGCCGGCAGCCCGGCGATGCGCGGCACGGCGGCGAGCGCGAAGAGGGCGGCGCCGGAGAGCCCGAGCCAGTAGAGGCTGAGGCCCGAGCCCGGCCAGATGGCCACGGCCTGCGACCCCGAGGTGGCGAGCGCGAGCTGCGTGGCGAGCACGGCGGTGCCGAAGCCGAGGATGGCCACGACGGCCGCGAAGACCGCCCGGTAGCTGCCGGGCAGGAAGAGTGAGGCGAGCGCGAGGAGGCCGAGTGGCACGGCGAGCGCCGCGAGCACGATGGCCACGACGCCGGGAGCGATGCCGACCGAGGCGCCGATCGACTCCCAGCCCGCCAGTCCCGACTCCGGCAGGCCCAGCAGGAGGTGCGTGACCGACACCGGCGCACGCCACACCGGCAGGCCGGGGTCGGCGAGGATGGCGAGCGGCGTTCCGCGCTCGAACTGGTTCCACGCGAGCGGCCCGAAGAGCACGAGGGCCGGGATCGGGATGCCGATGAGCCGCGCCACGTTGCGCCGCGAGGCGATCGTGGCCACGATCCACAGCACGATCAGGGCCGGCCAGAGCGACGGGGCCACGGCGAGGACCGCAGCGAAGAGGATGGACGCCATCGCCGAAGCCGACCACGACTTGGGCGCCGAGAGAGCGGCAAGAACGAGCCAGGGCAGCAGGATGTGCCCGAGAACGGCCGCGATCACGCCGGCGTCGAGCGCACCCAGGAAGGGCGGCGCGAGAACCCAGAGCACCGCGGCGAGGCTCCGGAGCAGAGGACGCTCGGTGAGGTGGGCCGCGAGGAACCAGGCGCCGAGGGCGGCGAGGGGAAGCGCCACCAGGTAGAGGCACACGATGGCGAACGAGGGCGACCAGAAGGTGATCGAGCCGAGCAGGGCCAGCACCGTGGCGAAGGGATCGGCGGCGCCCACGAAGCCGAGGCCGATGTCGCGGAACCCGGTGCCGATCTGCGCCCACATCGCTCCCACGCTCGACTCGAGCGGCAGCGCCCCGCCGCCCGTGATCGCCGCCGCGCCGAACGCCGGCAGGAAGACGACGAATCCCACGAGGGCGACGACGAGCACGGTCACCACTCCGCCGCTCGAGATGAACTGGATGCGGTCGCGCGAGCCGCGGAGGTAGGTGAGCGCGATCTCGCGCTGCAGGGAGCGGCGCCGGCGGATCTCGTCGCCGGGCATCCGGAGCGGCGCGATGGCCTTCCAGCCCACCCGGCGCGAGGCCTTCAGGCGCCGTCGCGCCTCGGCGGTCTTCGAGCCGAAAGCCGTCTTGAAGGCGGCCGCGAACTCTCCGCCGATGGCACCCGGCTGCTTGCGCACCAGCTGGAACAGCGAGCGCGCGACGGCGAGGGGCACGAGCGAGAGCCAGTGGAACAGCACCGCGAACGCGGGCGCGTAGACCAGGCGGCGGTGCAGCTGAGCGGCTCGGCGCGCGGTCTGCCGCTTGCGGCGGGCCGAACCGCGGAGGGAGCGGCCGGGCCCCGAGTAGCCGTCGCCGTCCGTCGCCACGCGGGCCGCCGGCACGGCCAGCACGCGGTGCCCGGCGAGGCGCACGCGGATGGAGAAGTCGAGCGCGTTGTCGGCCGTCGGCAGAGCCGGGTCGAACCCGCCCACCTCGTTCCAGACGGTGTGGCGCACGAGCAGGCCCGCGGCGCCCATGCCGAGAACGTCGCTCATGCGGTCGTGCTGGGCCTGGTCGAGCTCGGTCTCCACGAGGGGCACACTCGCGCCGAGGCGGGTGATGGTCTCGCCGAACTCGCTGATGTAGCCGGAGTCGTTCCACTCCATCTGCTTCGGGCCGGCGGCGGCCACCGAGGGGTTGACCTCGACCGCCGCGAGCAATGCGGCCAGCGCTCCCGGTTCGGGGGCGGTGTCGTGGGCGAGCAGCCAGATCCACTCGTTCTCAGAAGCCGGCGGGGGCGCCACGCCGAGCGCGTGCGCGATCGCGGTGCCGAAACTCAGGCGACCGGATGCCTGGATGAAGCGGGTGGGCTGCGCGGCGGCGAGCAGCGCAGCCGTGTCGTCGGTGGAGGCGCTGTCGACCACGACGAGCTGTTCGGGCAGCCGAGTCTGCGCCGCGATCGCCTCGAGGGTGCGCGGAAGGTAGGCGGCTCCGTTCGAGGAGACGAGGACGGCAGTGACTCGGGCGTGCATCGCAATGACTCTAAGCGGGCGGATGCGCGGAGCGGGGAGCCCTCACCGGCGTGCCGGTTTCTTATGAATCCGGTGTGAGAGCGGGCGGAAGAGACAACCCATCCGCGATGAAACGCGCCGGCCGCTCGATCTCGCAGGTGCGCCGCAGAGTCGATGGCGCACGGGCGGCGGAGCCGGCGCGGCTAACTCAGACCGCGCGTTTGCGCAGCTTGCGGCGCTCGCGCTCGCTGAGCCCGCCCCAGATTCCGAAGCGCTCGTCGTTCGCGAGAGCGTAGTCGAGGCACTGGGCCTTCACCTCGCAGGAGGTGCAGATGCGCTTCGCGTCGCGAGTGGAGCCGCCCTTCTCCGGGAAGAAGGCCTCGGGGTCGGTCTGCGCGCAGAGCGAATCGGCCTGCCAAGCGAGCGGATTCTCTTCTGCCTCGGGCTGACGGACGCCGGGAACACCGAGGTTGACGGGATCGATGAACCAGTCGTCCGGGACGCCCGAGCGATACTCTGACATTGCCATATCACGCTCCACCCTCTGAACCAGTTTGCGACCTGCCGAAAAACCCCGTTCCCTAATTACACCGATGTAGTTCGCTCACGTCAAGTCGCAGATCGTAAACCCTCAACCGCCCCTGGAGGGTTACGACACGGCGCGCCGCTCAGCTTCCGGATGGACTTTTCGGCCTGTTCATCGATAACCTGCCATCATGCTGAAGAAAGTCGTGCTCCTCGCCATCCCCGGGGTGGCGCCCTTCGAATTCGGCGTCGTCTGCGAGGCCTTCGGCATCGATCGGAGCGCGCACCTCGGCCCGAAATTCGACTTCACCATAGCCACCGCCGAGCCCGGCCCGGTGCCCACGAGCCTCGGCTACGACATGGTCATCACGACGGGCCTCGAGGTCGCGGCCGATGCCGACCTGATCGCGGTGCCGGCGCACGATGTCGACGCGGCCGTGCATCCGGCTGTCGTCGAGGTGCTGCGGGACGCGGAGGCGCGCGGGGCGTGGGTGCTCAGCGTCTGCAGCGGGGCCTTCACCCTCGCCAAGGCGGGTCTGCTCTCGGGCCGCTCGGCCACGACGCACTGGATGCACGCCGAGCGCCTCGCCCGCGACTTCCCCGACGTGACGGTCGACCCCGACGTGCTCTTCGTCGAAGACGGCCGCATCATCACGAGCGCCGGGACCGCGGCGGGCATCGACGCCTGCCTGCACCTCATCCGCACCGAGCTCGGCGCCGCGAGCGCGAACGTGGTGGCGCGCCGCATGGTGGTGCCGCCGCAGCGCTCGGGCGGGCAGTCGCAGTACATCGCCACCCCCATCCCGGTGCACCGCAGCGACTCCTTCGCCGAGGTCACCGAATGGATGCTCGAGAACCTCGAGCAGGACCTCACGATCGACGAGCTCTCCCGCCGTGCCCTCATGTCGCCGCGCACCTTCGCCCGGCGCTTCAAGGCCGACCTCGGCACGACGCCCGGCGCCTGGCTCAACCGCCAGCGCCTCCTGCGCGCCCAGCAGCTGCTCGAGGAGAGCTCGCTGGGGCTCGACGCCGTGGCCGCCGAGAGCGGCTTCGGCACGGCCTCGGTGATGCGCCACCACTTCGCCAAGTCCCTCAACACCACCCCCGCGGCCTACCGCCGCACCTTCTCCGTACGGGCCCTGGCCTGACCGCCGCCCTCGCCCCCTCACCCCTCCCAAAAACAAGGACTTTCAAAAACAAGGAAATGCCACGCGCCACGCTGGGGATTCCCGCGCGTCCCTCGGCGTGTTGGCCCGAATTTCCTTGTTTTTGGCGAGGCAACGAAGGAGTCTCGGACAAGGAGTTGGCCGGGGTCAGTCGTCGAGGAGGGCCGCCCGCACGGCGGCAAGGCAGAGATCCCATTGCGTGAAGACCTGCAACGACGTGAGCCGAACGGTCGGCCGCCCCCACACCAGGGAGACGAGGGTTCGCTCGTGGTCGGTCTCGAACGAAGCTTCATCGTCGTGATGCTCGCGGCCGTCGAACTCGATCAAGGTTCGCCGCCCGATCCGTCCGTCGACGAAGCCGACGCCCGGAATCTCGACCTGCGGCTCGAACGGGATGCCCGCATCCGTGAGTCGGATCCTGGCGGCGGATTCTCCTCCACTCTGCGCACGGCCGTCGACGAGCCCAATCCACTCTCGGCAGCGACGTGGTGCCCCTTCGAAAACCTCGGTCACGGCAGGCAGGTCGAGCAGCTTGTGATGGAGGCAGGAGTCGCTCAGAATGACGGACTCCTCGCGGCTGGATCGCGTCAGCGAGTGGCGCAGCGCCTCGGCGACACCCACCCGCCACCATGAGCCTTCGCCCGCGTAAGCCTCGTCGCACCAGGTGACATCCACTTCAGCCGAGTCGGCCGCGCCCAGGGTGCGTCGCATGTCCCGAGGGTTGCGCAGATGACAGGCGTTCGCCGGAACAGCCACCTCGAGAGGCCCACGCCGTCGATACGGTGGTCGCCGCGGAACCCACACACCATAGGTCTCGAGAGCCGACATCCCGGTAAGACGACCTCCCACGCGAACCGCTCGTTCACCGTCCGGATGAATCCCGGCGACGGCGTACCATCCCTGCCGCACACGGCGCAGCGAACCCGACGCGCGATGAGCGCGGATCTGGCTGTCGCTCAGGCCGAACCGAAGCAGATCTCGACGACGAAGGTAGCCGCCGGTCTCATGGAAGGCCTGCTGCAGAGGATGCATTCCCCCAGGCTGGCGAATGACCGACCATCGCGGCGGCTGGCTCCCGAACAGGTGGAAAAACAACCGGCAATCTGGGGTGTGGATAACTCCCGCCCCAACGTCCCGCCACTGAAAAACAAGGAGATTCTCGGGAACACGCCGCACTCGGACCGGCTCAGCCAGCGTGTTGCCGAAAATCTCCTTGCTTTTGGGGATTTTCCTTGCTTTTGGCGATGGGCGGGGGGAGGGGGGAAGGGGGCTAGGGGAGTTCGTGGGCGGGGGCGCCGGGGGCCGCCAGGAAGACGGTGCCGGCGCCCGTGAAGGCGAGCTCGCCCTCCTCGGGGGTGACGAAGACCGACTCGCCGCGGGCGAGCTCGAACGATCCCGCAGCGCCCGCGACCGTGACCCGGCCGCCGATGCACAGCACGATCGCGGCACCCTGCAGGGCCAACGAGACCCGCGAGGCCACGGTGGGGGCGGCCGTCGACGACGGGAGCACCGCATCCTCCCCCACGTCGATGCGCGCGAGCTCGAAGTCGGGCACGCCGGCGGGCTTGTAGACCGCGAGCCCCGGCACCGGCCGTGCGGGCACGAGGTAGGGCACCGGCATGGTGTCGAAGTCGAGCACCTCGAGCAGCTCGGGCACGTCGACGTGCTTCGGGGTGAGGCCGCCGCGCAGCACGTTGTCTGAGGCCGACATGAGCTCGACCCCGAGACCGCGCAGGTAGGCGTGGATGTTGCCGGCCGGCAGGAAGAGCGCCTGCCCGGCGTCGAGGGTGACCCGGTTGAGCAGCAGCGAGATGACGATCCCGGGGTCGCCCGGGTATTCCTCGTTCAGCAGCACCACGGTCTCGAGCGAGGGCGTGTACGGGTCGGTCATGTGCGCGTGCGCCGGGTGCAGCGCCTTCTCGGTGGTGCGCACGAGGTGCGCGACGAGCGCCGAGACCTCCTCGCCGCCCTCGAGCAGCCAGGCGACGACGGAGCTCAGCACCTGCGCATCCGTCTCGCCCTCGGTCTCGGAGTCCTCGAGCAGGTGCACGATGGGGCCGTAGAGCTCCCAGCGCGGCGCGGTCTGCGAGGCGTCGATGGTGACGAGCAGGTTGACGATCTCGCGCACCTCGGCGAGCGGGCGGAAGCCGCACAGGGCCTCGTAGCCGTCTCGCAGCGCCACGATGATCTCGGGCTTGTGCAGCGCATCCTTGTAGTTGCGGCTCGGGGAGTCGAGCGGCACTCCCGCCGCGTTCTCCCGGGCGAAGCCCTCGCGGGCGCGCTCGAGCGTGGGGTGCGCCTGCAGGGAGAGCGGATGCGCGGCCGCCAGCACCTTCAGCAGGAACGGCAGCGAGCCCTTCTCACCCACGGAGCGGGCCGGATCGGCCGCGATCCACGCCGCGAGGTCGGGGGCGCCGCCGGTCTGCGAGGGATCGACGATGCGGCTGGGGCTGCCCGGATGCGCGCCGAGCCAGAGTTCGGCCTGGGGCTCACCGGTCTCCTCGGTGCCGAGCAGCTGCGGGATGGCCGTGGTCGACCCCCAGGCGTAGTCACGGGGCGTGTTGACGATCTGAACGAACATGGGTCCTGTCTCATGCATCCGGTGACCGACACCGTCGTCGGCCGCGATTATCAGCGAGCTACAAATGTGCGGAGCGCACATCTCTGGCTCGTTAGACCAAACTACCAACCGGCGCGGGTCGCGCCGAGCCACGCGGCTAGGCTCGCCACGCCGAGAACCGAACACCCACGCAATGGAGCAACCACGATGACCTTCGAGCCCCTCGCCAGCGATTTCTACAGCTACGCGAACCTTCTCAGCGACCAGGAGAAGGAATCGCTCGCGCAGCTGCGCGCCTACCTCGAGAACGAGGTGAAGCCGGTCGTCAACGAGCACTGGGAGAAGGCGACGCTGCCCGAGGGCATCATGAAGGGCCTCGCCGCCACCGGCGTCTTCGGCTTCGCCTGGGACGAGACGCGCCCGTTCGAGAACTCGGCCGTGTTCCGCGGCTTCGTGGCGCTCGAGCTCGCCCGCGTCGACGCCTCGGTCGCGACCCTCGTGGGCGTGCAGAACGGCCTCGCGATGGGCTCCATCAGCGTGTGCGGCTCGCCCGAGCAGCGCGCGGAATGGCTGCCCAAGATGGCCGCGGGCGAGGTGGTGGGCGCGTTCGGCCTCACCGAACCCCTCTCCGGCTCCGACTCGGCGCAGGGCCTGCGCACCACCGCCACCCGCGAGGGCGAGGAATGGGTGCTGAACGGCTCCAAGCGCTGGATCGGCAACGCCACCTTCAGCGACATCACCGTCATCTGGGCGAAGGACACCGCCGACGGCCAGGTCAAGGGCTTCATCGTGCCGACCTCGACCGAGGGCTACACCGCCACCAAGATCGAGGGCAAGCAGTCGCTGCGCATCGTGCAGAACGCCGACATCACGCTCGAGGACGTGCGCGTGCCCGAGAGCCTGCGGCTCGCGAACGCGAACTCCTTCCGCGACACCGCGAAGGTGCTGCGCCTCACCCGCGCCGAGGTGGCGTGGGCGGCGGTGGGCAACTCCGTCGGCGCCTACGAGGCCGCGCTGCGCTACACCAAGGAGCGCGTGCAGTTCGGCAAGCCCATCGCCTCGCACCAGCTCATCCAGGACCTGCTGGTCAAATCGATCGGCAACATCACCGCGAGCCTCGGCATGGTGGTGCGGGTGTCGCAGATGCTCGACGAGGGCACCCAGAAAGACGACCACTCCGCCCTCGCGAAGGCCTACACGACGGCCCGCATGCGCGAGACCGTGGCCTGGTGCCGCGAGGCCCTCGGCGGCAACGGCATCGTGCTCGAGTACGACGTGGCTCGGCACTTCGCCGACGCCGAGGCACTCTACTCCTACGAGGGCACGCGCGAGATGAACACGCTCATCGTGGGGCGCTCGATCACCGGGTTCGCCGCCTTCGTCTGAGACCGCGAGAGGTGACGGCCGGATGCGCGGGGCCCGGATGCGCGGCCCCGCCACCGAGCCGCACCCCGAGTAAGTAGGCTTCTGGCTATGCGATTCCCGACCGACGCCGCTACGCGATCGCTCGCCGTGCTCATCCTGTTCACGGCGTTCTCCGGCGACTTCTGGCCGAACCTGCTCGGCCCCGGCGGCCGGTTCGGCGTGCTCGCCGCCCTCACCATCGCCACGGCCGGCCTGATGACCGTGCGCAGGCTCTGGTCGAAGCTCGTGATCTGGCGACTGCCCCGCACGCTCCTGCTCCTCGGCGTGGTCGGCGTGCTCTCGGTCGCCTGGTCGGGCCAGGCCGCGACGGCCGCCGTCGTCGGACTCGGGCTCGCCGCCGCCTCGCTCGGGGCCCTCTTCCTCACCACTGCGCTCGGCTGGCCCCAGCTGCTCGCGGCGCTCTCGACGGCGCTCTGCTGGGTGCTCGGCCTCTCGGTGGTGTTCGAGTTCGTGGCGGCGGTCTTCGTGCGCCAGCCCGTGCATCCGTTCTGGGGGCAGGCGGGCGTGTGGTCGAACGCCGACCTCTTCCGGGGCGGCCCGGTGCTCGGCATCGCGGGCGACCCCGCGGTGCTGGCCTTCGCGGCCGTGCTCGCCGCGGCATCCGTCGCTCTGCAGCTCGCGCAGGGACTCCGCCGCCGCAACCCCGCCGTCGCCTGGCTCGTGATCGCCGCGCTGGTGCTCGGGCTGACCCGTTCGGTGACGGCGATCGCCGCGCTCGTGGCGATGGCGGCCTTGCTGGGATTGCTGCTCCTCGCCCGCCGGCTCGGCCCGGGCCGGCGCATGGCGCTGCTCGTGGCGATCGCCGCGGTGGCGGTGGCCGTCGGCGTGCTGCTCGCCACGTTCCGCACCGACGTCCTCGCCTTCGTGGCCTCCGTCGGCGCCGGCACCGCATCGCCCGCGGCCTTCGACCTCTGGGTCTCCGTGGGAGAGCACCTCGGCATCGTGGGCGTCGTGCTGCTCGTCGCGGTGGTGGTGAGCACCTGGCACCGCAGCTGGTGGTTCGCGGTCGACAAGCCGCTCGACACCCTCGGCCTGCCGATCGCCTCGCCGCCGCTCACCCTCGCGCCCGCACTGCTCGTCGCCGCCGTTCTCGTGCAGAGCTTCGCACAGAGCCCGGCGCTCGTCGGCGCCTCCTGGCTGCTGCTGGTGCTGGTGAGCATCTCGACCAAGCTCCAGCAGAACGAGGTCTCGCTCGATCTCGGCAACGGCGACGCCCCGGCGAACGCGCTGCCCTCGCGCTCGGCGCGGACGATCCGGGTGGGCGCCTCCGTCTCGTGACGCTCGACATCATGATGCCGTTCTACGGGCGGCCCGATCACTTCCGCGAAGCCGTCGAGAGCGTCCTCGCGCAGAGCGACCCCGACTGGCGTCTCATCGTGATCGACGACGTGTACCCCGACCCCGAGCCCGGGCGCTGGGTGGCCGGGCTCGGCGACCCGCGCATCCTGTACCGCAGGAACGCGGTGAACCTCGGGGTGGGCGGCAACTTCCGCGAGTGCGTGCGGCTCGTCGAGAACGAGCGGGCCGTGCTCATGGGCTGCGACGACCGGATGCTCCCGGGCTACGTGGAGCGGGTCGGCGAACTGGCGCTCGCGCATCCGGAGTCGGCGATCATCCAGCCCGGCGTCGAGGTGATCGACGCCGAGGGCGCCGTGCACTGGCCGCTGGCCGACCGGGTGAAGGACCTGCTGCGCCCGCGCGGGCACGGCACGCGGGTGCTCTCGGGCCAGGAGCTCGCGGCGAGCCTGCTGCGCGGCAACTGGGCCTATTTCCCCTCGGTGGCGTGGCGGGCCGTCGAGCTGCGGCGCTTCGGCTTCCGCCCGGGTTTCGAGGTGGTGCAGGACCTCGCGCTGATGATCGACATCGTCGAGGCGGGCGGCTCGATGGCGCTCGACGACACGGTGTGCTTCGCCTACCGCCGGCACGCCACGAGCGTGTCGGCCGTCACGGGCCCCGACGGCGCGAAGTTCGCCGAGGAGCGTGCCCTCTTCGCCGAGGTCGACCAGCGGATGCGCGCCCTCGGCTGGCCGCGCGCCGCCCGGGCCGCCCGCCACCACCTCACCTCCCGCCTCAACGCCCTGAGCGAGCTCCCCGCCGCGCTCCGCGCCGGCGACCCCGCCGGCCGCCGGGCCCTCCTCACCCACGTCTTCGGCCGCTGACCCCGGCCCTTCCGCCCTCGGCCCCGCCCTCCGCTTCTGCCCTCTGCCCTCTGCCCTCTGCCCTCCCAAAAACAAGGACTTCCGGGCCGACACGCCGCCGAACTCACAACGGCACCCGGGGTGTCGCCCCAGAACTCCTTGTTTTTGTGAGGGGTGGGGGCGGGCAGACGGGTGTGGGTGGGTGGGAGGGAGGGAGTCAGCGGCGGGCGGCGCGGGCGCGGGAGGCGCGGCGCACGGCCTCGGCGATCAGGCGCAGGAACATCCGGCGGGCGCGGAGGATGGTGCCGAGCGAGCGGATGCCGAGCGGCGTCTGGTTCGACTCGTGCAGGCGGCGCTCCACCACGTCGAGCTCGAGGTGCCGGATGCTGCGCCGCACGTTTCCGGTGATGGCGATCCAGACGTCATGCGACTCGGTGACGTACGACGGGATCGGCAGGATGCCGCCCGCGATCGCCTCACGCCGGAATCCCATCGCGCAGCCGAAGTAGGGCCGGTAGCCGATGAGGATCGCGAAGAGGTTGAGCAGCGGGCGCTGCGACGTCGACGAGCGCAGCGGCGGGTACCAGAGCCGTGCCCCGTCGCGTCCGAGGATGGAGTGGTTCCCCGCCACCACGAGCGCGCGAGCGAGCCCCGCGATCATGGCCTCGTGCCGCCCCGGGGTCCAGACGTCGTCTTGATCGGAGAGGAACACGAACCGCCCCCGCGATCGCCGGATGGCGGCCTCGAAGGCCCGCACGTAGCCGACGTTGTGGTCGGTGCGCGTGAGGAACACCCGTGACTCGCCCAACCGCGCCACGGTCTGGATGATCACCGCCACGGTGTCGTCGGGCGAGCAGTCGTCGACGATCACCAGCTCGTCGTCGGGGCCCAGCTGCGCCACGATCGACTCGATCTGCTCGGCCACGAACTCGGCCCCGCGGTAGGTGGCCATGCAGACGCTGGCCCGGATGCGCTCGCTCACGCCGTCGCCCCCTCCCCCTCGCCGCCGCCGGGCGGTACGGAGGGACCGCCGGGCACGCCGCCGGCCGAGGCACGCCGCAGCGCCCGGAAGTGGATGGCGAGCCCTGCCACGGGCCCGATCAGCAGGGCGAGCACGGCCCGCAGCTCGATGTCGACCGGCAGCAGCAGGATGAGGACGGCGAGCACCGTCGACGCGATCCAGCCTCCCGAGTAGGCGTTGTGACGGTCGAGAGCGAGGCACAGCGCGCCGGTGATGGTGAGGAGCGCCAGCATCCCGGCTGCGATCACCAGGCCGCCGACCGTCCACGGGCTGATCACGTAGTCGGGCCCGTAGTAGAGCACGAGCAGCCACGGCCCGAGCAGGGCGCCCAGCACCGCGCCCACGACGGCGATCAGCACGATCAGGCGCGCCACCGGAACGAGGGCGCGCAGCCCCGCGCCGCGGTTGTTGAGGAAGTGGGCGATCGCCACACCCTGGTAGGCGTTCAGCGGAATGAGCAGCGGTGCCCGGGTGAAGGTGACGGCCACGAGCAGCGGCGCTGCCGCCGTGTAGGCCGCCTCCGAGGAGGTGAGCGACAGGATGACGGGGAAGCCCACCACGAGGATCGCGCTGGAGCCCGACGCCAGACAGGCGTGCCCGATGCGCCGCAGGAACGGCCCGAGCCCGACGTCGGCCCGGGCGACGGCGGCCGAGCGCAGCGTGGGCGAGAACAGGAGGCCGATCAGCCACGCGACACAGGCCACGCTCGCCGCGACGGCGAAGCCCGCGATGGTGGCCGCCACGATCGCCGCCACGACGATCAGCGTGATGCGCAGCAGCGAGTCCCCGATCACCAACCGCACGTAGGTGGGCCACTGCAGCCGGCCGCCGAGGATGCCGACGATCGTCGCGTGCCCCGAGTAGAGCGCCACCGAGCAGCTCAGCGCCACCGCGAGCCAGCCGTAGCCCTCGGCATTGTGCAGCACGAGCGGCGCCCACCAGAAACTCGACGCCCACAGCAGCACCCCGAGGGTGACCCCCACGCCGAGACCGACCGGCAGCATCCGCGGCGCCCGCGCCGCCGCATCCGTGCCGCTGTCGCGGGCCCGGGCCTCGCGGGCCCGGTCGCTGTTGTGCACCGCGCGGGTGCTCTCGGCCGAGAGCCCGCCGAGGATGCCGTACCAGACGAACAAGAACGACCAGAAGGCGATGAAGATCGTCGCCGCCGCGCTGTCGAGCACCTTCGGAACGATGAGCAGCACCGCGAAGCCGACCCCCGCCGACACCAGTGACGCTGCGCCCACGCCGATGAACGAGCGCCGGCCGATCGTGGGCGAGGTCATAGAGTGCAAGCATAGTGTTCGCTCCCGAGGAGGGTCCGAGGGCGGAGAGGGGCGTGCCCGTGGCAGCCGAGATGGCCGGCGCAGCCGAGGTGGTGGCCGTGGTGACGGCGTTCCGGCCGGGCGAGCGGATGCTCGACCTCGTGCGGAGCCTCCTCCCTCAGGTGGCCCGGGTGATCGTGGTCGACGACGGCAGCAGCGCCGGCGGCAGCCCCGACGACGCCTCGGATGCGGTACTCGCCGCAGCGGGCGCGGCCGGCGCCGCGGTGGTGCACCACCCGACGAACCGCGGCATCGCGGCGGCGCTCAACACGGGCGTCCTCGCTGCAGGCTCCACAGCCTCCGTCATCACCTTCGACCAGGACTCACGGATCACCCCCGACTTCGTCGCCGCCCTCGTCACCACCGCCCGCGAGGCGGCCGCGGCGGGCCTGCGCGTCGGCCTCGTCGCCCCCGCTGCGGTCGAGGGGCTCCCCTCCCCCGCCACCGGCCAGAGCCACGGCTTCGCGCTCGCCGAGGCGCCCATCCAGTCCGGCCTGCTCATCCCGCGCTCGACGATCGACGCGGTGGGCCGCTTCGCCGAACCGCTCTTCATCGACTGCGTCGACACCGATTTCGCACTCCGCACCCGAGAGGCGGGTCTCGTGGTGCTGCTCGCTCCGGGAACACGGCTCGGCCACAGCCTGGGCCGGCGGCACACGCCGACGCTGTTCGGGCATCCGCTCGTCGTCGGCGGGCAGCCGTTCTCGCTCGTCCACAGCGCGACCTTCCGCTACTACTACCTGGTGCGCAACCGCATCCTGATGAACCGGATGCACGGCCGCGGCCGGCTGCGCTGGGCCGTTCGCGAGACCGTCGCCGACCTCCGCCATTGCACCATCGCCGTCGCGCTGGTTCCCGGGCGGGCGGCACGGGCGCGGGCGGTTCTCGCCGGATTCCGCGACGGCTGGGCGGGCCGCACCGGGCGCATCCCGGCCGCCCTCGAGCAGCGCCTCCGGGAGCGCCCCTGACAGGTGCTCCCCCGCATCCGGCGACGGGCCGCACCGCCCGCCGAACTCCCGGGTTCCCGGAGCCTCGATGGTTATGATGGGGGTCATGCCGACCGCCCTCGAACGCACGCTGATCGTCATGCCCGCGTTCAACGAAGAGGAAGCCGTCGGCGACGTCGTGCGCGAGGTCTACGAGAAGGCCCCTGGCGTCTCGGTGCTCGTGGTCGACGACGGGTCGACGGATGCGACGGCACGCGTCGCCGGGGCCGCCGGAGCCCGGGTTCTGCGGCTGCCGATCAACCTCGGTGTCGGCGGCGCCATGCGCGCGGGCTTCAAGTACGCCCTCTCGAAGGGCTTCGCCAACGTCGTGCAGGTCGACTCCGACGGGCAGCACGACCCCGTGGGCATCGAGCAGCTCGTGAACGAGCTCGACCGCTTCGACCTCGTTCTCGGCGCCCGTTTCGCCGGAGTGGGCGACTACGCCGTGCGCGGGCCCCGGCAGTGGGCGATGCGCGTGCTCTCGTCCATCCTCAGCGGGCTCACGAAGACGAAGCTCACCGACACCACCTCGGGCTTCCGCGCCAGCGGGCCGCGCGCAGTCGCGCTGTTCGCGCAGCACTACCCGTCCGAATACCTCGGCGACACCGTGGAGTCGCTCGTCATCGCCTCCCGCGCCAAGCTCACCGTCGCCCAGGTGCCGGTGGCCATGCGCCCGCGGGCCGGTGGAGTGCCCTCGCACAACCCCTACAAGGCCGCGGTCTACCTCGGTCGCGCCGGCATGGCCCTCTTCGTGGCCCTCATCCGCCCGCCGGTCACCGTCAGCCCTCCCGCGGAAGCCGCCGTCATCGCATGACCCTCGCCAGCTACATCCTCGGCATCGTCGCCGCCCTCATCGTCCTCGCGGTCGTCATCGAATCCCTGCGCCGCCACCACCTGCGCGAGCGGCACGCCATCTGGTGGCTGCTCGCCGGCGTCGTCGCGCTCGTGGTGGGCGTCTTCCCCGACCTCCTCGGAGCCGCCGCCTCGCTCGTGGGCGTCACGGTGCCCACCAACCTCGTCTTCTTCCTCAGCATCGCCGTGCTGTTCCTCGTGTCCATCCAGCACTCGGGCGAACTCACCGAGCTCGAGAGCGAGACCCGCACCCTCGCTGAATCCGTGGCCCTGCAAGACCTCCGCATCACCGAACTCGAGAAGGCGCTCGCCGAGGCCCTCGAGTCCCGAAGGAATCAATGACGTTCGAACCATCCGCCGTGGCGCCCCTTCCCACCGCACCGACGACGCCGCGGCGGTCGGTCGTCACCCTCTTCCTGCTGCCCTGGCTGCTGCTGTCGATCCTCGGCGCGCTCTGGGCTCTGGCGACTCCCATCGGCGGTTCGCCGGATGAGCCGGCGCACGTCGTGAAGGCCGCCTCAGTCGTGCGCGGCGAGCTGCTGCCGGCCACGATGATCGCCGAGGGCGGGGTGCTGCACGCGCCGGCCGTCTTCGCCGACGAGTTCGAGCAGGGCTGCTTCGCGTTCTACCCCGACGTCCCGGCTTCCTGCGCCCCGGCGTTCACCGGCGACCCCTCGGCGATCGTCGAGACGCACTCCGCGGCGAGCCTCTACAACCCGGTCTACTACTGGCTCGTGGGCTGGCCCTCGCTCGCCATGCCCGACGTGAACGGGATCTTCGCGATGCGCATCGTGAGCGCCGTGCTCACCTCGTTCTTCCTCGCCGCCTGCTTCTGGATGATCGGCTCCTGGCGCACCCGCCGCGTGCCGAGCCTCGGCGTGCTCGTGGCCATCACGCCGATGGCGCTCTACCTGATGGGCACGGTGAACCCCAACGCCCTCGAGTTCACCGGCGGGCTGGCGATGTTCGCCGGGATGCTGAGCATCGTGCTCGAGCCCAACCCGAGGCTGCTCGGCTCGAGACTCGCGATCGTGGTGGTGGCGGCCGCGCTGGTGTCGAACACGCGCGGCATCTCGCCGCTCTGGGTGGCCGTGCTGCTCGTGCTGCCGCTCATCCTGCTCACGCTCCGCGAGCTCGGAGCGCTGTTCAAGCGGCCCTCGGTGATCATCAGCGTGCTGCTCATCGTCATCACGGCGGTGTTCTCCATCTGGTGGACGCTCAAGAGCAACTCCCTCGGCACCGGGCCGAGCACCGCGCCCGAGACCACCCCCACCTCGCACGGTGTGGGGCTCAGCCCGATCGAGGGCTTCTTCGGCCTGCTCGGCGACTTCTACCTGCAGCTTCGGCAGATGATCGGCATCCTGGGCTGGCTCGACACCACCCTGCACCCGGTGGTCTATCTGGCCTGGTACGCCTTCATGCTCGCCCTGGTGGCCGGCGTGGTGATCTTCGTGCGCGGGCGCAAGCTCGTGTTCCTGATCGCCCTCGCCGCCGCCTTCTTCCTGCTGCCCCCGCTCATCCAGGCCTTCTACGTGACGAAGGGCGGGTTCATCTGGCAGGGGCGCTACACGCTCATCCTGCTGATGCCGCTGCTGCTGGGCATGGCGGCCTGCATCGCGGCCTCGCCCCGCTTCCTCCGATGGGTCGCCGGCGTGCGCGCGCACCGCGCCTTCGTGCTGCTCACCGTGCTCGGCATCGGCACGGGCGCGGCCTGGGCGGTGGGCATCGCCTACGGCTTCATCACCACCATGCACCGCTTCACCTCCGGCTACGCGAGCGTCTGGGGCGCGATGCTCGAGCCGGGCGCCTGGGCGCCCCCGCTCGGCACCGTTCTCACGATCGTGCTCTTCGCCCTCGCGGCGGCCGCCTTCGCGGCGAACATCGTGATCGCCGGGCGCGACCGATCCGAGCGCCGAGATCTGTCCGATCGAAAGGAACAACCGACATGGTGAACCAAGCAGCGGTCCAGGCCTACGAGGACCTCGTGCTGAGCCTGCGCGAGGAGGACGGCGTGGCCGTCACCCCCGACGGCCTCCTGGTGCACGGCAAACTCTTCGTCTTCCTCGAGGGCGAGGACCTCGTGGTGGAGCTGCCGGAGGTGCGGTCGACCGACCTGCGCACGCGTGGCATCGCCTCCGCGTTCCGCGCGGCGGGGCACCCCTCACGCGAGTGGGTGCGCGTCGCCGACCGCCAGCTCTGGCCGGAGCTCGCCCGCGAGTCGCACGAGTTCGTGGGCGAGCCGCCCGTGGGCGGCCAGTCCTAGGAGTCGCCGCCGGACAGGGGCCGTCGGCTCAGGAGTTCTCGCTCGGCTGGAGCGCCGCGGCATCCGCGGCCTCACCGGGCGCCGCACCCCCTGCTGCCATCGCTGCAGCCGCATCGGCCTCCAGCCGCGCGTTCTGCATCGCCGTGTAGCCATCTGCCCGGTGCGGCGCGAACACCCAGTAGCGGTAGAGCAGGAAGCGGAACGCGGTCGCCAGCACGAGGCCTATGACGTTGCCCGAGATGTTGTCGGCCACGAGATTGTTCAAGCCGAGCATGAAGTGCGACACCCAGAGGCACGCCAGCGAGATGCCGAGGCCGAGCACAGCGATCACGCTGAATTCGAACAGCTCCAGTATGAAGTTCTTGCGCCGGTGCTCGCGGAAGGTCCAGTAGCGGTTGCCGAACCAGGTCGCGATCGTCGAGAGGGTGACCGAGACGACCTTGGCCCCGATCGGACCGGCGTACCAGGCGTCGTCTCCGAAGGCACCGAGACGCAGCATGTTGAACACACCGACGTCGATGGCATATCCGGCCAATCCGACCACCCCGAACTTCACGGCGTAGCGCACGAGGCGCTCCCACAGGTAGTCCCAGATCTTCTTCACGCGGCGGGCCATTCCTCTTCAACAGGTGTCGGCAGCGTGCCGACCCCTCAAAATGATAACCGGCCATGTATCCTTACCTTTGCTCTACCGCTGTCGACACGGCACAATCAGGCTGATCATCCCCTACCAATAACGAGGTCACACGCTTGCCCACGAACTTTGACAGAGACGTAGTCGTCATCGGCGGAGGGGGGCACGTCGGCCTTCCCTTGGCGATTGCCCTCGCAGACCGCGGTTCGAAAGTCGTCGTCTACGACGTCAGCGAACGCGCCGTCGAGGGGATCAACGCGGGGCGAATGCCGTTCAGCGAGCCAGGAGCGGAGCCCGTGCTGAAGAAGGTGCTGGCCGACGGCATGTTCACGGCCTCGACGGACGCAAGCGTGGTCGCCACCGCGGAGAATGTCATCGTCGTCATCGGCACGCCCGTCGACGAGCACCTGAACCCCGACCCGAACGCCATCCCCAAGGCCCTCGAGACCTGCATGCCGTTCTTCAGCGACGAGCAGCTTCTCATCCTGCGCAGCACCGTCTACCCGGGCGTCACTGCCCTGGTCGAGCGCCGCCTCCGCGAGGCCGGTCTCTCCACCGAGGTGGCCTTCTGCCCCGAGCGCATCGCCGAGCACAAGGCCATGGAGGAACTCTTCACGCTCCCCCAGATCGTCTCGAGCCGCACCGAGTCGGGCCGCGCCCGCGCATCCAAGCTCTTCCTCACGCTCACCGAGCAGATCGTCGACCTCGAACCCGAGGAGGCGGAGCTCGCGAAGCTGTTCACCAACACTTGGCGCTACATCAAGTTCGCCGCGGCCAACCAGTTCTACATGATGGCGAACGACCGCGGACTCGACTTCGAGAAGATCCGCAAGGGCCTCACCCACGACTACCCGCGAGCCAAGGACCTGCCCGGCCCCGGCTTCGCCGCCGGGCCGTGCCTGTTCAAGGACACCATGCAGCTCGCGGCGTTCAGCGACAACAAGTTCTCGCTCGGCCACTCGGCGATGCTCGTGAACGAGGGGCTGCCGCTCTACATCGTCACCCAGCTCGAGAAGCGCTTCGACCTCGAGAACCTCACCGTGGGCATCCTGGGCATGTCGTTCAAGGCCGGGTCGGACGACATCCGCTCGAGCCTGTCCTACAAGCTGCGTCGTGTGCTGAAGTTCCGCGCGAAGGCCGTGCTGGGTACCGACCCGTACGTGTCCGAGGAGACCGACGACACGCTGCTGCCGCTGGATGCAGTGCTCGAGAAGGCCGACATCCTCATCGTGGCGACGCCGCACAAGGAGTACCGGGGCCTGCAGACCTCGAAGCCCGTCGCCGACGTGTGGAACATCCTCGGCCAGGGAGTCGTGATTTGACCGACGGGCTGCGCGCCTCGATCGTCATCCCCGCCTACAACGAGGGCGAGGACATCGTTCCCGGCCTCGACCGGATCTTCGAGGCGGTCCACCTCGAATCCGAGGTGCTCGTCGTGGTCGACACACCCACCGACACCACCGTTCCCGTGGTCGAGCGCTACGCCGAGAGCCAGCCGCGGCTCAAGATCCTCATCAACGACTACGGTCGCGGTCCCGCGTACGCCATCCGGTACGGCATCGACCACGCCACGAGCGAGACGGTCGTGGTGACGATGGCCGACGGATGCGACGACCCGCGCCAGATCGACGACCTCGTGCGCCTGGTCGAGCGCGGTGTCGTGGTGGCCGCCGCCTCGCGCTACATGCCGGGCGGCCAGCAGGTCGGCGGTCCGCGCTTCAAGAGCTTCCTTTCGCGCACGGCCGGCATCACCCTCAACCTCTTCACGAACGCCGGCACCCGCGACGCCACGAACTCGTTCAAGGCCTACAACGCCGAGTTCGTGCGGCAGGTGGGCATCAACTCCCAGGACGGCTTCGAGATCGGTCTCGAGCTCACCGCGAAGGCGCGGCGCCTGCGCCAGCCCGTGGCCGAGATCCCCACCATCTGGCTCGATCGCGCCTTCGGGCAGTCGAACTTCAAGCTCGCGAAGTGGTTGCCGAAGTACTTCCGCTGGTACCGTTTCGCCTTCGGCAAGCAGCTCACCGTCGAGGAGCTCCGTGCTCTCGCCGACAAGAACACCACCCCGTAACCCGCCCTCAGCCCCCTACACCGCACTCAGAAGGAAACAGATCGCATGAAGAAGGTCCTCGTCACCGGCTCGGCCGGATTCATCGGCGGCTACATCGTCGAAGAGCTCCTCGAGAAGGGCTACCAGGTCGTCGGAGTCGACAACTACTCCAAGTACGGCCCCGTCAAGAAGTCCTACGACGACAACCCGAACTACGAACTCGTGATCGGCGACGTGCAGGACGTCGAGCTGATGACGCGCCTGCTCGAGGACTGCGACCACTTCATCGCGGGTGCGGCCCTCATCGGCGGCATCTCCTACTTCCACACCTACGCCTACGACCTGCTGGCGCAGAACGAGCGCATCATCGCCTCGAGCGTGGATGCGGCCATCGCCGCCCACAAGAAGGGCCGCCTCGAGAAGGTGACCTACATGTCGAGCTCGATGGTCTTCGAGTCGACCGACCGCTGGCCCTCCAAGGAAGGCGACGAGCGCGAGGTTCCGCCGCCGCTGTCCTCCTACGGCTTCCAGAAGCTCGCGGTGGAGTACTTCGCCCGTGCCGCCTGGGACCAGTACAAGCTGCCCTACACGATCCTGCGCCCCTTCAACTGCGTGGGCATCGGCGAGAGCCGCGCCCTCGGCGACGTCGAGATCGACTCGGGAAACGTGAAGCTCGCCATGAGCCACGTGGTTCCCGACCTCGTGCAGAAGGTGCTCAAGGGCCAGGACCCGCTGCACATCCTCGGCTCGGGTGAGCAGGTGCGCCACTACACCTACGGCGGCGACCTCGCCCGCGGCATCGTGCTCTCGCTCGACCACCCGGCGGCGCTGAACAACGACTTCAACGTCTCGACTGCCGAGGGCCACTCGGTGCTCGAACTCGCCGAGACCATCTGGCGCAAGATCAAGGGCCCGGATGTGCCGTTCAACTACACGAGCGACCCCGGTTTCGAGTACGACGTGGCGAAGCGCGTTCCCGACGTCTCGAAGGCCAAGGAGCTGCTCGGCTTCGAGGCCACCACGACCCTCGACGACATGCTCGACGAGGTCATCCCGTGGATCAAGAACGCCGTTGCCGACGGCACCATCTAGCCCCTCCCGTCTCCGGCGGGTACTGACCCCGCGCACAGCGCACTACGCGACGCTCGTCGTCGCCCTGGTGTGGATCCTCTTCTGTGCGCGGGGTCAGTGGTTCTTCTACGACGAATGGGACTTCCTCAAACTCTCGTCGACGGACTTCCTCACCCCCCATCTCGGACACTGGAGCACAGCGCCGATGCTGCTCACCGCGGCGCTTCGGCAGACCATCGGCCTCGGAAGCTACTGGCCCTACCTGGTTCCGGCCATCCTCATCCATCTCGGCATCGCGCACCTCTTGTGGCGCATCATGTTGCGCGCGCGGGTGACGCCGTGGATCGCCACAGCCCTCGGCGCGGTCGTCGCCCTGTACGGCGCGGGCGCCGAGAACGTTCTCTGGGCCTTCCAGGTGGGCTTCCTCGGCGCGGTGCTGATCGGGCTGATCGCCGTTCTGCTCGCCGACGGCCTGAGCCGGGAGAACTACCGTCGGAGGGCGCCTGGCATCATCCTGCTCACCGCGGTGTCCCTCACCTTCTCGGGCACCGCTCTGCCGATGCTCGCGGCCGTGGGCCTCGTGGTCTGGCGACGTGTGCGGTTCTGGCGCGCGGTGCTGATCCTCGCGCCATCGGCGGCGGTGTACGCGGTCTGGTACGCGTACGTGAAGCTGCATCCGGTGTACTTCATGCCGCCCGGCATGCGCATCGACTCCGCCGACAAGGTGCTCATCGATGTTCCGGCCTTCGCGGTGCGGATGCTCGTGGGGGGCTTCCAGGGTCTGAGTCCCGTCCCATTCCTCGGCTGGATGATCTTCGCCGCACTCATCCTCTATGCGGCGTTCACGGCGCGTCGCCTGTGGAGCGCGATGCCCATGATCGTCGGGCTCTCGGCCGCGGCGGTGCTGTTCGCGATCGTGACAGCGGCGTCGCGCATCGATTTCAGCGCCGACACCTCGACCTCCGGGCGGTACATCTACCTCACGACCGTGCTGCTCGTCCCGCTTGGTGGTGCGGCGTTCACGCGCCTGGCCTCGCTGCGGCGGGCCGCGGAGTGGGTGGTCGTGGCGAGCCTCGCCGCGCTGGCCGTCTCCGGCGCCCACGTCATGCTCGTGCAGGGCCGGCAGCAGGCGGCCACCGAGCTCGGCGCCCGGGACATCCTGAACGCCTCGATCGCGATCATGCACGACCCGGCGCTCCGTGTCTCCGACAGCGCGTACCCCGATCCCGCATCCGCTCCCAGCCTCACCGTCGGCGACCTCCGCGCGCTGGTCGACGGCGGGTACCTGCCCGCGGGGCCGTGGACGCCGGCGGCCTACGACCTCTCACTGGCCCGCCTCACAGGCCACACGGCGCCCGGAGTGCAAGGATCGGCGCCGTGAGCCGCCGCACGCGCGTCGCCGACTGGGTATTCGGTCAGCCGCTCGGCGCGCCCCGCGCCCTGCTCATGCGCCTCCTCGTCGGCGGCGGGATGCTCGTTGCCGGCCTGCTCGTGGTGCTCTACCGGCTTCCTCCCGAGCAGCAGAACGTGTTGTGGTCCGAGGACGGCAACCAGTTCCTCGAGGGCGCCTTCCGCTCCGGATACCTCGGCAACCTGTTCACCCCATACGCGGGCTACATGCACTTCGTGCCGCGCACGGCGGCGCAGATCGTGGCCGCGTTCGTGCCCACGACCCAGCTCGGGCTCGCCATGAACATCGCCGGCGCCGCCGTGTGGTCGACGACCGCGTGCGCCGCCTTCGTGTTCACGCGCGATCGTGTGCGGCTGCCGTTGCGCTTCCTGCTCTGGCTGCTCGTGCTCCTCGTCCCGATCGGCTCGATGGAGGTGGCGACGAACGTCTCGAACTCGCACTGGTTCCTCATCTTCGCCCTGTTCATGGTGCTCTCCGCGCGCAGCGGGCCGGGATCGGCACGGATCGTCTTCGGCTCCGCACTGGTCGCAGCGGCGGTGATGAGCGATCCTCTGGCGCTGGCATTCGCGCCGCTCGTGGTCGCGCGGGTGATCGCGATGCCTCGCGTGCGCGAGAACATCGTGGGCATCGCCTTCGCCGCCGCCGGTGTCGTTCAGGTACTGATGGCGCTGAGCACCGAACGCAACCGCGGCGAACCCCAGCTGCAGCCCGGCTCGCAGCTCGCGACCTATCTCGTGCGTGTGGTCTGGGGCGATCTGCTCGGGCCGAGCGACGCCACCCGGCTCTATGAATTACTCGGCCGCACGTCCGTCGTGCTGATCGCGGGGGCCGTGGTCGTCGCGTTGGCGGTCTTCATCGGTGTCCGGTGGCGGCGGGCCGGGCTCGCGGTGCTCGCCCTCGGCGCCTCGGCGGCGTTCTGGGGTGTCACGGCCGTGCTCACCTGGGTGTCGATCGGCCGCCAACCGCTGGGGGTCGAGGTCTTCCTCGGCGGTCGTTACCTCGTGGTCCCCAGCCTTCTCCTGGCGACCTCCATCGTGGCGGTGGTGAACAGCTGGCTGTCGGCGCCGAACGCACGCCGCGCCCCGAGGGTCCTCGGCGTCGTGGTCGCCCTCGCCGTGGCTGCTCTTCTGATCTCTCCCGGTGTGGTGGACTACCGAACGCCGGAGAACAAGGCCGGAGTGCCCGAGCTCACGACTTCGGTGCCCGGGTTCCGCCCCGTGTGCGAAGCCGACCCCAGCGCGACGGTCGCCGTACCGGAGGCTCCCGCCGGCTTCACATTCGCTGTCCCGTGCGCGCGCATCCTCTCAGGATGAGCGGCGCATAGCGATAGAGTCGAACGTTCCCGCCTTACGACCGATGGAGAACACCGCGATGAGTGGCCGATCCGCAGCAGACCCCCGCACCGTGAGCATCGACGAACGCGTGGGCGCGCTGGTGCTCCGCGCGCGCGATTCCGTGCTGCGCGCCACGCACCGAGTGCGCCCCGACGTGGCCACCGCCGTAGCCCTCGCAGCTCTGATGATCGGCGCCGCCGTCTTCCTCTTCGTCGAGGTGCGGCCCCAATGGTTCATTTACGACGAGTTCGACTACCTCGCGCCGCCCGTCGGCGCCAGTCTTCCGGGCTGGATCATCGCGCCGCACAACGAGCACACCATCGTGTTCACCAAGCTCTGGTTCTCGACGCTCTACAACACCATCGGTCTCCGGGGCTACTCGCTCTACGCACTGCCGATGATCCTCTGCCACCTCGCCGGCGGTCTGGCGGTGTTCAAGCTGCTGCGCCTGGTGATCCCCTCTCGCATCATCGCGCTCGCCGCCGTCGCCCCTCTCTTCTTCATGGCGGCCGGCGTAGGCACCCTCACCTGGGCCGGCCAATTCCAGTACACCGGCGCGACCGCCGCGGGCCTGTGGGTGCTCTACCTGGCCGTGTCACCGCGGACCACGCATCGGCTGTGGTGGATCGTGATCGTGCTGCTAGGTCTGTTTGGCAACTTCAGCGGCTCCGCCTACATCCCGCTGGGCGTCGCCGCTGGCCTGGCGCTGCTGAGCCTCGGGCGCTACGTTCTCGGCGTCGTCACCGTGCTCATCCCCGCGGTCTGGTTCGTGCTCGTGCGGCTGCTCTGGAAGATCCCGAGCTACAACAGCGCCCACGACCTCGGCCAGGTGCTCCGCGACGGCCCCGACTTCGTGTTCGGGCTGCTCAACAAGGCGATCAACGACTCCATCCCCATCGATGCCTCGTTCACCACGGCCATCATCGTGGTGAGCTCCCTCGGGGTGCTCGCCTTCCTCGCTCGCCGACCGACGCCCGGGGGCAGCTCACGGGCACGGCGCACTTACCTGTTCCTGCTGCTCGCGCTGACGCTCTCGCTCGTCATCACCCTCGTCGGGCGGCTCAGCCGCGATCTCGCCGACTCGACCAACGGTGGCTACAACTACTTCATCCTGATCGCAGCGATCCCCGTCTTCGTCGCCTCGATCGTGCGGTTCACCTCGGGCTCGCGCATCGCCGTCGGCACCATCGTGCTCCTGCTCGCCGGCTGGACGGCCATCGGCGCCGCCCATTTCGACACCTCTGCGCGGGATCTCGCCGCCTGGAAGACCAGCAACCCGGCGCTCCTGGACGGTGCCGCCTATCTCAGCCTGAACGGATTCCCCGTGGCCTCCGACGCCGCGCCCTCGCCCGCGCAGGCCCCCACCGTCAGCTGGAGCGAGCTCCAGGCCATGGCCGCCGGCGGAAAGCTCGATCCCGCGCCGCCGGCTACCCTGACCGCCGACGAGCTCTCCCTCACCATGCAGTGGACCTCGTCCACCACACCGGCGTCGGTACCGACGGCCTGCGAGGTCGTGGAGCCCCACAGCGCCGCCTCCGTGAGCCCCGGAGTGACGCAGCTGGTGGCCACGCCCGTGCCCGGCACGACCGCGACGGCCGGCGCCGTGCTCACCATCCAGTACCCCACGAGTGCGGCAAGCCGCGCTGTGGCCGTCGCCGAGGGCGGAACCGAGATCACGAGCGTCGTCGACCGCTCGGCCACCCTGACCACGGGCGATCAGGCCGTGCGGCTCTGCCAGTGAGCCACAACCCGGCATCCGACGTGCGGCCCGGGACCGCGGCGCGCCGGCCAGTCCTGCCACCGGTCGAACTCGCCGCCGGACTGGCGTTGCTGCTCTGGGGCCTCTACCAGTCGTTCTGGAACCTCGGCGCCGCGAACTACAACGCCGACGAGCCTATCTACCTGCAGGCCGGCTGGGCCTACGTGCACGGCGACTTCAGCCTCAACCGCGAGCATCCACCCACCGCGAAGTACCTCTTCGGCCTGGTGCAGGTGATCGGCGGCGAGGGCGCACTCTCCGGCCGTGTACTCGTGGGCGTGCTCACGGTGCTCGCCGGCGTAATCATCTACTTCTGGGTGCGTCGCGAGTTCGGCTGGATCGGGGCCCTCGCCGCCGCCGGGTTCTGGCTCGTGCTGCCGCACGGGGTGTCGAGCGGGGTGCGCATCGACCGCTTCGCGCTTCTCGAACCCGTGATGGTGTTCTTCGCCATCGCCGGCATGGCCGCGGCTTGGCGCTGGTTCCGCACCCGTTCGTGGTGGTGGCTCGCGCTCTCCGCGGTGGCGATGGCGCTCTCGGTGACCTCGAAGCTCTCCACGATCGTGCTGCTGCCGGTCGTCGTGCTGCTTCCCGTGCTCGAGAAGCGGTGGCGGGATGCGCTCCTCGGCGCGGTCGTGTTCCTCGCGATCTTCGCGGTGGTCTTCGTGCTCGTCTACCTGCCCCTCGGCATCCGCTCGGCCATCGGCTACATGATCGACTTCCAGCGGACGCACGACACCCTCGGGCACCCGGTGGTGGTCGGCGGCGACGTCTACGCGCATCCGCCGTGGTGGGCCAACCTGCTCTTCTCCGTCGACGGGATGGGCGTGGTCGCGGTGGTCGTGCTGCTCGCCGGCACCGTGGCGGCGTTCTTCGCGCGGCGGAGGCAGCTGCCCCTGTATCTCGGCGCAGCCGTGGCACTGCTGTGGATCTTCTACCTCGGCGTCTCCGCGATCGCCCTCACCCACTACTACTACGCCTGGGTGTGGCTGTTCTGCGTGCTCGCCGGCATCGGCATCGCGGTGCTCGTGGCGCACGCGCGCGACCGGGCGCGCACGACCGCCACGCGCATCCTGGCCGCCGCCCTGCTCGTTCTGGCAGCCGGATGCGGCGCCTACACCTCGGTCTCCATCGCGAACGAGCGTGCCACGGGGGTGGCACTCGTGGTGCCCGCGCTCGACGATCGCGGAGCCCCGAACGGCGGCATCCTGGTGGCCGGCATGGCGCCCTGGGAGTACTCGCCCTACTTCGCGGGACGCGAGACCACGGATGCGTCGAGCGCGACGCTCGTTGCCGTCGCCACCAAGGACTCCCCTCGGTTCCCGATCGACCCGGCGGTCACGGCGCTGCTCGACTCCCGGGCGGCCGACTTCGATGTGGTGCAGCTCGACGACGTGACACTGCACATCCTGAGGTCCGCCGAGACCGCACGCTGACATCCGCGAAGCCGCGCCCCGATCGGGTGTCTTCACCGGCTCGCCAACAGCTGTAGAGTTCAGATCTCATGTCCTTGTGGGTTGTCAGCATCTGGATCCCGGTGCTCGCCGTGCCGGCCGCGCTCATATTCTTCGCGACGCTGACCCTCACGCACGCGCTCTGGCGGCACACACCGCTGCTCGCCCCGCTGCTCGGAATCGTGGGGCTCGCCCTCGCGGCCTGGCTCTCCTTCCTGGCGTGGTGGGCCTGGCCTCCGGCCGGGTTCATGCTGTGCTCCTTGACACTCATCGCCTCGGCCGTGGTCTTCGTTCGCGGCGGAATCTGGCGCGGCTGGCGGGAGGCGCTGCCCGTGCTTGCCTTGATGGCCGGCGGGCTGCTGTTCGCCGTGTCGTTCAGCTACCTCTGGGGGGCGGGGAACGACCCGTACTCGCTCGTCGCCGGTCGTTTCTTTCACTTCCTCCTGCCGAGCGACAACACCATTCCCATGCTGTTCGGGCAGAAGCTGAGCCTCGGGCAGAGCACCACGCTGCTCACAGGCGACTGGAACGGCGGGGACCGCCCGCCTTTGCAGACCGGCTTCGAACTCTTGTTCAGCCCTCTCGTGGCCGTTCAGCAGGCCGCCTCGGGCGCCGCGGTGGTGGGCTTCGGCGGCACGATGCCGATGGGCGCCGCCTTCGCGGCCGACGTGCTCGCCCAAGTGCTCTGGATCCCGGCGGGTTATGTGTTGCTGCGGCTTCTCGGCTTCCGTTCCTGGATCGCGATCGCCTCACTCGTCTTCTCACTGATGATCCCCTCGATCCTCGTGAACACGGTATTCACCTGGCCGAAGATGCTCTCGGCGGGGCTCGTGCTCACCGCGATCGGCTTCCTGCTGGCGGTGCGGCAGAATCGCACGGCAGCGCTCTGGCCGTTCCTGTTCGCCGTCATCGCAGCGACCCTGGCCGTGCTCGCGCACGGAGCGGCGGCCTTTACCATCCCCGCGCTCGTGCTGATCGGTCTCTACGCCCTGCGCGGCCGCGGCATCCGCCCGTCGTTCGGCGTCATCTCCTGGGGCGCCGCCTGCGGCCTGTTGCTCTATGCCCCATGGGCGGCCTACCAGCGTTTCGTCGACCCCCCTGGCGATCGGCTGCTGAAGTGGCATCTCGCGGGTTGGGTGCCTGTGACGCCCGACTCCTTCGTCGACGTGCTCGTCCGTCAGTACACCTCCACGCCCGTCTCCGAGCTGATCGGAAACAGGCTGGCCAATGTCGGCACCCTCTTCGGGCTCGACGAGGCGTACCGCTTCACGGGCCCGGGCGCGCGGCCGTTCGTCGCCCTGCGGGTGGAGGACTGGACGAGCACGCTCTTCGCCCTGGGGCCGATCGCGGTCGCCGCCGGCATCGTCATTCTCGTGCTGCACCTCGTGCGCGTCCGGGAGCTCGACGACATCGCTCGGCAGCGCTTGCTCGTGGTCGCCGCCATGCTCGTGTGCATCGCGGTCTGGGCCACAGTACTCTTCTCGGCGAACGCGACGATCGTGGCCCAGGGCTCGCACTGCTGGATGCTCGTGCTCGCCATCGTGCCGTTCGCATGGCTGCTCGAGCGCCGACCACGACTCGGCCTCACTCTCATCGGGGTGCAGGCGGCCGCCTTCGTGACGGTGTACTTCCTGAAGTACTCCACGCCCGAAGAGCCCGCCCGACTGTCGATCTCGGCGGCCGTGCTGGCGACCATCGGCCTCGTCTTTGTTCTCGTCGGGCCGATCCTGCTCGCGCGCCGGGCACGGCCCGCCACTGCGGTGCGCTTCCGCTGAGGGGTCAGGGAACAGTGACGGTCGTGCAGCCCATGTTGCGATTGTCGAAGGTGGCCGTGATGCAGACCTGGTGACTTCCCGACCGGGCCGGGAGCGTGGTGTCGATGCCGTGGTTCGAGCCGACTCCGGGGAAGTAGGCGTTGATCCAGTCGAGCTTGCTCGCTGCGGCGATGGGAGTGCCTACACCGTCGATGTTGACCCAGATGTATGTGGTGGCGGTGGAGTTTCGGTCGACCGACCATCCGGTGATGCGCACGCCGCCGCTGACCCCGGTGACCGAGTCGATGCTCGTGGCGCCGGTCGACGGTACGTCTACCGTGCGGCAACCAAGGTCCTGGTTGTCGAAGGTCGCGATCACGCAGACCGTGTGCACGCCGGCCGCGGCCTTGAGGCTGATGTCGAATCCGTGCCGCGACCCCACGCCGGGGAAGTAGGCGTCGATCCAGGGCAGGCCCTTCCCGGCCATGTACGGTCCGCCCACGCCGTCGACGGTCACCCAGACGTACTTGGCGTCGCTCGACTTGCGGTCGACGGCCCAGCCGGTGAGGTTAATCTGCTGATCGCTGGCGGTAAGGGTGTCCCACGACGCCGCGCCCGTCGAGGGTACCGTCACCTGCTTGCAGCCGTAGGAGACATTCTCCGAGGTTCCGATCACGCAGACGTTGTGCACGCCCGCCGAGGCCGGGAAGAAGCCGCTGAAGCCGTGTTTGGGGCCCTTGCCGGGGAACATCGCCTCGATCCAGTTGAGCCGGCCTCCGGCCCAGATCGCGCCGCCGCCTCCGCCGTCGATGGTGACCCAGACATAGGTCGAATCGGCCTTCGTCTGGTCGAGCGACCATCCACTCACGTTGACGCCGCCGAACACGCCTGTGGCCGTGTCGAACGAGCCAACCTCGTTGTTCTGAACCGTCACGGTGCGGCATCCGTAGGACGTATTCTCCAGCGTGCCGTAGACGCAGACTTGGTGGTTTCCCGGCTTGGCCGCGATCGTGGTGGTGAATCCGTGCCGTTTGCCGTTCGGCGGCCAGGCAGAGCCAGCGGTCTCCGAGTTGTCGGCCGCGTACACGGCCTTGCCGGAGCCGTCGACGTCGACCCAGACGTAGGTGGGAACCGTGTAACGCTTGTCGAGGCTCCAGCCGCTGACCGTGATGGCACCGAGCGTGGTGGTGACCGATTCGACCGCCCCGACCTCGTTCGCCGGAACATATGCGGTCTTGCAGGCGAGGAGAACCGAAGCATAGCCGTAGACACAGATTCGGTGGGTGCCCGGCGAAGCCGATACGATGCGATCGAAGCCGTGCAGGTTTCCGACGTTCGGGTAGAGCACCGGTGTCCAGCTCAACAGCTTGTCGACCTTGAAGGCCTGACCGCTGCCGTCGACATCGACCCAGATGTAGGTCTGGCCCCCCGCCGCCTTGTTGAGCGACCAGCCGGAGATGTGCACGCCGCCCACGACGCCGTCGGCCACGTCGAGGTAGCCCATTGCCGTCGTGTTCGGAACCGAGACGGTCTTGCAGCCGAGGTCGGTGCCGTTTGACTTCGACACGCAGACCGTATGCGTGCCGGGGCCGCCACCGACGATCGCGCTGAAACCGTGGTTCGGCCCGGCGCTCGGATAGAGGATGGGGATCCAGTCCAGTCGCACGTCGGCGGTGGCCGCGGTGGCCTGCCCGTCGACCGTGATGGTGACGCCCACGGGGTTGCTCGACGCGGGGTCGACGGCCCAGCCGGTCACCTGGATACCGGCCGCAACCGGCACCGCCGTGTCGAACGCGCCGTTGGGGTTGTTCACGCCCCGCGGGTCACCGAACCAGTCGGTGTACAGCCGCCAGAAGTTGCGGTTGCCGTACGATGAGCAGCCGTCGCTCTGGCCGCCGTAGACGTTCGACATCGCGACGGCGTTCGGCTGGTAGGGCGTGTAGTAATAGAGGCCCGCGGTGGCCTGGTTCTGAATGAGCACGGGCGAGGAACCGCAGGCCGCATTCGGGTGGTAGCGAACGTTGGAGTACTTGCCCACGGGGAACCAGTTGAAGAACGCCGAGGTGCCCGGCGGGTTGGAGTACCGCTTGTACTGCCAGGCCGCCTTGTAGACCTGGTTGTAGAACCCGGTGTACTCGGCGTCGCACGGCGCGGTGTCGGGGCAGGCGAAGCCGGTGGCCGAGTTGTACTGGCTCTGGCTCGGCCAGGAGTCGGTGATGAGCGACTGCTCCTTCTGCAGCAGCACGATCAGCACCGACTGGCTCACGTTGCAGGCCTGGCCGACCTTGGCGATGATGGTGGCCGCCGACTCGTTGGCTGTGCCCGAGTAGCTGTTGCACATCGCGTCCGACGGGCGCGAGTAGGTCGACTGCGTGTAGTCCTTCAGGCAGGTGTAGCCCGATCGGCAGCTCGAGACCTGGGCGTTGAGGAAGTTCTGAACGGCACCGGCCGACATGGCGTTGCCGTTGAAGAAGTTGGCGTCGCTGATGATGTTGCCGGGGTCGAAGTCACTCGCGTTCGCCGCCGGAACGGAGGCGAGAGCCGGCACGGCGGTCGACGCTGCGGCCGCATCGACCGGAACGGATGCGGCAGCCGCGTCAGCGGGAACGGCCGCGACCGCGGCGTTCGTCGTGGCGAAGCTGAGCCCGGAGATCAGCAGCGCCCCACTCAGCACGGCGGCGAGAAGGCCTCGTCGGGACTGGCGGTGCGGCATCTGGATTCCCCTGTCGGTCGTGGCCGAAGTGCGCGCAGATCACAGGTTCGAAAATCCTGGGGCACCCGGTCGCCTCATCGGCTCCATCCTAGGTAGCGCCTCGGCGCAGCCCGGGAAGTCGCCCCGCATCGGCGTGTCCGATCGTCATCGCCATTCGGGTGAGGTCATCGTTCGCAGGCTCGGGGCGGCCGCCACTGAATCAGCGGCCGCCCCGAACCCGTCGATCGATTCCCGAACCGATCAGTCGAGCGAGAGGCCCCACATGTTGAGCACAGCTCCGATGTTGGTGATGTACCCGCTGCTGTTGCAGTTGCGCGAGACTCCGGCAGCGGCGTACTGAGCCGACCAGTTCGAGCAGGGCACCGCTCCCGCGTTCGAACTCGCGATGAGAATCCCGAACCCCAGTTGCGAACCGCCGATCGAACCGAACACCGGTGCACCACTGTCGCCGGGGCCGATCGCCTGCACAGACGGGCCAGTGATCAGCGAGGTATTGGACACCGTATAGGTGACGCTGCCGTAGTTCACCGTCACCGGTAGTCCGACGTTGCTGGCGGTGAAGCTGCAGTACTGCCCGTCTAAGGCCCCACTGAGACACATCGGAGCACCGTTCCATGGGTCGCTGAAACCCACCACGGGAGAGTTCAACCCGCTCCCGAGAGTGCCGCCGTCCCAGATCGAACGCGATCCATCTGCGGCTATGAGTTCGGCATCGGGCACGCCGTTGCCGAAGGAGTGATTGGTGATTCCCCCGATGTAGCCATTCAATCCCCGATTGATGGGCCATCCGGCGTAGTTGTAGACGGACTCTGTGAGTCCGAAGCAGTGACCCGCCGTGAGGATGTACTTGTTGCTCTGCCACTTCACGGGAAACGCAGTGGTGCACGTGCCAGTGCTGTTCGAGACGAAGTCGCCTCCGTACCACTCTGGCGAGTCGTCGGCGCGCCCGGATGTTGCGGTCGAGGGCGTGAGACCCGTCTGCACGCTCACGCCCTGTCCGTACTCCTCCCTCAACGCTTCCACCCGCTCGTCTGTCTTGTCGCTCAAGCCGATGAGGACGCTCACGTCTCGGACGACACCCCAGGTGATCACTCCCTCGAGTTTGCCGTCGTTGATGTCTGCGGTGACCCGCTTGTTGAGAGCCTCAGCGTCGCTGAGATTCTGCCGCGCGGTCTCGAAGCTGAGCTTTTCCGCGGGCAGTCCGACCAGATCTCGGATCTGCTTCTCGACGTCAGGATCGGGCTCGCTGAGATACACCTCGAGAATGTCCTGAGTTGCTTCGTTCCCGGTGGCCATGCCGCCATAGACCGAGGGGAACATGCTCGGCCCCACCTCGCGGATCTTCATCGCAGATTCATAGACCTCGAGCGAAAGACCGGCGGGTTCCGCTGTCGAGCCTTGCTACTCCAGACCAGCTCCGAAGCACGACCCGACGACGGTTGTAGGATAGCTAGCCGTCAACCGGCCTCACAAGCGAACATTCGGTGACGATCATGAACGCGTTCGCGGTCGGCCCGCGACCGGCCGCTCAGCGGTAGAGCACGTCGCGCACGGCCAGCAGGTAGGTGCGACCGTAGCGCTGCGAGGGCTCGAGCACCGCGCCCTCGGCCCACTCGTTCCAGGCGTTGACGAACACCACCCGCTGATCGCGGTCGCGGTCGGCGACCGCCGAGACCGTGGTGTTCAGCCAGCGGCGGAAGGTGTACGGGTTCGATCCGTACCACATGTCGGGCTGCCACTGGCGGCGTGCGGTGTTGTCGAAATTCACCATCACACCGGGGTAGCGGTGGTCGGGCGCCTCCGTGTTGAGCCGCTCCTCGGCCTTTTCGGCCATGGCGTTGTAGCTCAGCAAGTTGCCCTGGAAGCGCCCGTCGAGTCCGCGGTGGTCGCGCGGCAACGAGCTCCAGAACATGTTGTGCGGCGCGAACTCGAGGTAGGCGTCGAGGCCGTGCTCGGCGAGCTCGCCCTCGACCCCCTGCATGGAGGTGCCGACGTCCACGGTCACGAGCGTCAGGCCGGGGAGCCCGGCCTCGACCGCGACAGCCCGCCAGTGCTCGATCACGGCCACGTGGTCGGGGATCTGCGTGATGCGGTAGACGGCGATCACCGGTTTGCCGTCGATGCGGATGTAGCGCGGGTCGGTGATGAGCGGCAGCACGTCGTCGATGAACTGCTTCGCCGAGACACGGTCGTAGTCCTGGGCGATGAGCACGTTCTGCTCGCTGCCGTCCCAGCGCCTGGTCCAGTTCTCGTTCGCCCACATGATGCAGAACTTCTGGTCGGCGTCGCTCGCGAGCAGGTCTTCGACCGGCATCTCCATGAGCTTCTTGCCCGCGAACCAGTAGTAGTAGTACATGAAGCCCTCGATGCCCATCGAGGTCGCGAGCTCGAACTGCGCGTCCCGCACGCCGGGCGTCCGCAGGTCGTAGAAACCGAGTTCGCTGGGCAGCAGGGGCTGGATGTGCCCCGGGTAGAGCGGCGTTCCCGCGGCCACGTTCGACCACTCGGTGAAGCCCTTCTCCCACCACTCGTCGTTCTCGGGGAAGGTGTGGAACTGCGGAAGGTAGAACGGGATGACACGCGCCCGCGGCACGGCCTCGAACTCGGGCGCGAAACGCCGGTAGGCCTGCGGGTCGGCGACGTCGGCGCTGAGCGACCCGGCCTCGCGGATGTCGTAGCCGGCCTCGCCGGCCACGATGCCGAGGATGCGCTCGATCGCGTGCGCCGTGGTGGCGTCGACCTGCCCGGCCTCCTCGTCGAAGTCGGCCGCCACGAGCTCGAGCGAACGCAGCCCCTGCAGCAGGAATCCGCGCACCCAGTAGATCGAGCCGGCGGCGAAACGCAGGGCGTCCTCGTCGAGCTCCATCTGGATGCGCCGGAGGAGTGCACCCACGATGTCTCGGTCGCCGCCCCAGAACTCCGGACCGAGCACGTTGCCGGTGGAGGTGAGGATGCCGAGGCCCGGGTCGGACGCGAACTCGTTGAGCACCCGCGTGACGACGTCGACCGAGCCGACCAGCTCGCTGAAGAAACTCTCCCGCCACTGGTCGCCCGAGCCGCTCAACTCGGTGTGCTCCTCGCGCCACACGCTCTTCTTGGTATGCACCTTGAAGACGAGTTCGTAGGGGTCGAGAAGACCCGCGTTCACCACCGCGATCAGGGGCAGGATGTCGCGGCCGTGGTTCTCGATGTCGAGCACCTGCAGGCGGCCGAGCTGCGGCATCCGGCTCTCGTCGATCTCGAGGGCCTGACCGGAGGCATTGGTGACGATGAGGTCGAACGGCACCGGCATGCCGGCGAGCGCCTCGACGATCTGCGGCAGGAGGTCGATGTAGTAGACGTGCACGACGGCGGCGATGCGCGCGCTGGTGGGCTCGGAGAAGAACTGCTTCTTCCAGGCGCCGGGATACATCGCCTTCAGGCGGGCACTGCGGTTGTACGACCAGCGGGAAAAACTCGCCGGGAACTCGTCGCTGCGATCCGGCGCGGGAGGGGTCGCCAGACGCTCACCGACGCTGCGCAGGGCGCGCCCGGTGCGGCGCTTGACCCCGCCGATCGTGATTCTTCTCAAACCTCAGAGCCAATCCGCCGGCCGCACGCCGAACTTCTCTTCGACGACAGCCGGAATGTCGAAACCGTCAGCAACAATAGCGGGATTCGTGATGAGTTCCCGCTTGACGAAGGGGAAGCCCAGCTCGAGCAGCCCCCGCCAGCCCGAGATGGTGGGGTTCTGCGTCCAGTGCACCACGAGCTCGTAGTCGAACCAGGCGCCCGTGACGAAGCCCTCGCCCTGCAGCAGCCGGCTGAGTCCCAGCTCGTACTTGTCGATGATGTCGAACTTCTTGCTCTGCGGAGGCAGGTTGCGCCAGAAGTACTTGACGGCCGGATCCTCGAGCACGCCGTTCCGGAAGCCGAGCAGGAAGCTCTGCAGGTGCGGCATGTACTGAGCCGTGAAGGTGCCGCCCCAGACGTCGTAGAAGCTGCTCTCGAAGTCGGCGACCATGGGCCCCAGACTCGTGAACGGCCCCACGAGGGAGTCGTTGGTGATGATGACGTAGGGCAGCGAGCGGATCTGTGGGAACAGCTCGAGCGCCGTCGCCCAGGAGCCGAAGTCGTAGCCGATGTTGGGCTTGCGCACCACGATCGCCTGATTCGCCGGGCCGCGGGACCAGTCGAGGGGCGTGTCGTCGTCGGAGGCGCGCACCACGACCACGCTGTAGCCGGCCTCCTCGAGGCGCGCCACCATCCAGGAGAGCGAGAGCGACACCTGCGGCCCGGTGCCGAAGCTCGCCACGACCGCCACCCGGTCCGTCTTCGGAAGGGTGGTGCGATCGCTCTCGATCGTGGTTCGCGGGAGTACCAGCTCCAGGACGTTCGGTGCCACGCCGCTCAGGTCCAGCCGTTGTTCAGTGCTTTTCGCCGGCGCATCCGCAGCGGCCGGGTGATCGACCACGAGGTGGAGGAGCGCAGCGCCCTCAGCTGGGAGGCGTAGCGCTCGGCCTCGTTGCGGGCCGCGACGAGGCGGCGGCGGTGCGATTCGGCCTCGGCGGAGCGACGGGCGAGCTGGGTGCGCAGCGCGGCCACTTCGAGCCGGAGCTCGCGCAATTCGTTCTGGAGCTCCGCTGCGCCGGGCGCGTCGAGGGTCGCCGGGGCGAGGGATGCGCCATCGCCCGTGGGGGAGATTCGTGAGCTCATGCGGCTACCGCACTTTCGTACAAGGGAAACGACACCATGGTATCCAGGTTCGACCTGAGCCGCCTGAGTGCCCGGTGCGGAGCGGGCGCCCCGCTGGAGCTCAGCCCGCCTGGACGGTCGTGGTCGCGGTGCCGGAGTGGGTGGCGTCGGCGAAGTCGAGGGTGACGGCCCAGGAACCGCTGCTGCCGGCCGGCAGCGCGATCGAGAGGTTGGAGCAGTACGTCTCCGCCGTGTTCGCCATTCCAGGGGCCTGGGCCGTGACGGTCTTGTCGGCCTGCGTCGCCGTGGCGGTGCAGACTCCGGAGTCGCTCACGAGGTCGGTCACCATTCCCGCCACCGCGATCGAGCTCGACGACGGGTCGTAGGCCGCGTTGAGGATCTGCACCGAGACCGTGGCCACTGCGGGCGCGCTGGGGGTGGCCGTGGGCGCCGGGGTGGTGGGCTTCGGCGTGCTCGTGGGGGTCTTCGTGGGCGTGGCCGAGGGGGTCGGGGTCGAGCTGGCGGTCGCCGTGGGAGTCGTGGTCGCGCCGCCCGATCCGGCCACGCAGCCGGTGACGCCGACGGCCGCGGCGAGCACGACGAGGGAGCTGACGGAGAAGCGGAGGAGAGTCGACGGAGCCATGTTCCCGATCCTAAGGACCAGGCCACCGGATGCCCGCTGACGCTCCGACGATAGGCTGAACGGGTGAAGAATTCAGCGGTCGCAGCGCAGCCCGGGGTCGTCTCGGTGGTCATCGTGAACTTCCGCGGCGCCGACGACACGATCGAGTGCGTCTCGCAGCTGGGCGCGGTGGACTGGCCGGCCGGCAAGCTCGACGTCGTCGTGGTGGAGAACGGCTCGGGCGACGACAGCCTCGCCCGGCTCACCGCCGCCTTCGCCGGCGACGAGCGGGTGCGGGTGATCGAGTCCGCCGTGAACCTCGGCTTCGCCGGCGGATCGAACCTCGGCGCCCGCGAGGCGAGGGGCGAGTTCGTGGCGTTCCTCAACAGCGACGCCAAGCCGCACGCGTCCTGGATCCATGGAGCCCTCGAGCAGTTCGACGCGAGCCCCGCCGTGGCCGCGGTGGGCAGCAAGGTGCTCGACTGGGACGGGAAGGTCGTCGACTTCGTCGGCGGCAGCCTCACCTGGTTCGGCATGGGCTACAAGGACCACGAGAACCAGCCCGACGACGAGCGCTTCGCCCAGCCCCGCGACATCCTCTACGGCACCGGCTCGGCCCTCTTCGTGCGCGCCTCCACCTTCGCCGAGGTGGGCGGCTTCGACGAGCGCTTCTTCATGTTCTACGAGGACGTCGATCTCGGCTGGCGGCTCAACCTGCTCGGCTACCGGGTGCGCTTCGCGCCCGCCTCGGTGGTCTACCACCGCCACCACGCCTCGATGCGCAGCTTCGGGCCGTACCGCGAGAGCTACCTGCTCGAGCGCAACGCCCTCGCCACCCTCTACAAGAACCTCTCGGCCGAGAACCTGGCGAAGTTCCTCCCCGGCGCCATGGCCCTGCTCGCCCGGCGCGCGGTCGCCAAGAGCGACCTCGATTCGCAGCTGTTCGACATCCGGCGTTTCGACAGCACCGCCGAGGGCGAGTTCGACGAGACCACCCCGGTGTCGAAGGAGTCGCTCGCGGGACTGTTCGCGCTCGATCAGTTCGTCGAGGACCTGGAATCGCTCTCGGTCACCCGCGACCAGGTCCAGGCCGGCCGGCGGCGCACGGATGCCGACCTCTTCCGCCTGTTCGGCAACATGATCCACCCGCTGCTCGGCGGCTCCTCCTATCTCTCGGGGTTCCGCTCGGTGGTCGACGCCTTCGAGATCGAGTCCTCCACCGACCGCCGGCACGTGCTCGTGATCACGGGCGACTCGCTCGGTGAGAAGATGGCCGGGCCGGGTCTGCGCGCCTGGAAGATCAGCGAGGCCCTCTCGGCGGAGCACGAGGTGCGCCTGGTCACCTGGAACGCGGCCGCCCGCAGCTCCGACGCCTTCGAGGTCGAGCACGTGCAGCTGCAGAACGAGCGCCAGATGAAGGTGCACGAGCAGTGGGCCGACGTGATCTTCTTCCAGGGCTACGCGCTGCACCACTTCACGACGCTGCAGAAGTCGGAGAAGATCATCGTCGCCGACATCTACGACCCGATGCACCTCGAGCAGCTCGAGCAGGGCCGCGAGTTCGGCACCGAACGATGGACGAACATCGTGCGCTCGGCCACCGAGGTGCTCAACCAGCAGCTGGCCCGGGCCGACTTCTTCCTCTGCGCCTCCGAACGCCAGCGCCTGTTCTGGCTCGGCCAGCTCGCGGCCCTCGGCCGTATCAACCCGGCCAACTACGCGGCCGACGACTCGCTCGAGCAGCTCATCTCGATCGCCCCCTTCGGACTCGACGCGACTCCCCCGCGGCACACGCGCGACGCCATCCGGGGTGTGGTGCCCGGCATCGGCAAGACCGACAAGGTCGTCATCTGGGGCGGGGGCATCTACAACTGGTTCGACACGCTCACCCTCGTGCGGGCGATCGGAAGGCTCGCCGAGCGCCGCAAGAACGTGCGGCTGTTCTTCATGGGCGTGGCGCATCCGAACCCGGATGTGCCCGAGATGGCGATCGTGCAGAAGACCCGGCAGCTCGCCGAGGAACTCGGGCTGACGGGCAAGAACGTGTTCTTCAACGACACCTGGGTCGACCTCGACGACCGCCAGAACTACCTGCTCGAGGCCGACGTCGGAGTGAGCACCCACTTCGACCACATCGAGACCACCTTCTCGTTCCGCACGCGCATCCTCGACTACCTCTGGGCCGGCCTGCCGATCGTCACCACGCGCGGCGACAGCTTCGGCGACCTCGTCGAGAAGGAGGGCCTCGGCGTCTCGGTTCCCGAGCGGGACGTCGACGCGCTGGCGGATGCGCTCGAGTCGATGCTGTACGACGCCCCGGCCCGGAAGGCGGCCCAGCAGGCGGTCTCACGCGTGCGCGAGCGCTTCACCTGGGACGAGACGCTGCGCCCCCTGGTGGAGTTCGTGCGCGACCCGCGCCCCGCCGCCGACCGCGTGCTCGGCTCCCTGTCGGCGCCGCTCGACGTGGCCCGCGCGGGCCGCACCCGCCCGGTGACGGCCGAGGAGAAGTTCCAGGCCATCTCCACGAGGCGGCACGGCATCCGGCGCGATATCGCCCTCGCAGGGCACTACCTGACGAACGGCGGGCTCTCCTCGCTCGGAGCCAAGGTGCGCTCGCGGCTGCAGCACAGCCGGGCCGCGAAGGGCTGAAAGCCGCCGGACGCCTGCTCCTCCCGCTCCGCCGAGTCTGGGAGGAGCGTGCGGAGCGGTCATGTATTCTCTATCCCGGCAGATTCCCGCTGCCCGACAAAGTGGCTTGGAGGCCGTGAAAAATGGCTATCACGCTGGAGTCCCCCGCAGACAGGGCTGCACGCCTCGAGAAGGAGCCCTGGCAGCACGACGGCGCATCGACACCGGGAATCGGCGGCACCATCGCGTCGGTCCGTGAGATCTGGGCCCAGCGCAGGCTCCTCCGTCTGCTCACCGGCCGCGAGCTCAAGTCGCGCTACAAAGACAGTGCGGGCGGGTTCCTTTGGAGCCTCGCCAAGCCGCTGACGCAGCTATTCATCTACTACATCGTCATCGGGCAGTTCCTCGGCGCCGCCCGCGGCATCGAGAACTTCGCCATCTACATCTTCGCCGGGCTGACGGTCTACACGCTCTTCAGCGAGATTGTCGGTGCCGGCACAGGGTCGATCATCGCGAACTCGGGTCTGGTGAAGAAGGTCTATCTGCCACGGGAGATCTTCCCCCTCGCCGCAGTCGGGTCGGCGCTGTTCAACTTCGTCGTGCAGTTCGTCATCCTGATCATCGCCGCCTTGGTCCTCGGAACGCTCAGCTTCGGCCCGCAGCTGATGTTCGGGCTCGGCGCGCTGGTCCTGATCCTGGTCTGGGGCACGGCGATAGCGCTGCTGCTGGGCGCCCTCAACGTCTACCTGCGTGATATCCAGTACCTCGTCGAGGTGGTGCTCTTGCTTCTCATGTGGGCCTCACCAATCCTCTACTCCTGGCAGCAGGCTGCGGCGGTACTGCCGGGATGGCTGCTCGAGATCTACGTCAACTCCCCCATCACTCTCGCGGTGCTCGGCTTCCAGGAGGCCTTCTGGTCCGAGGCCTCGCACGGCGTGCCCCTCCCGCACCTGGCGCTCCGCATGCTGATCGCCGGCGCTGTGGGCATCATCGCGCTCTTGGGCGCACAACGAGTCTTCAGCCGCCTGCAGGGCGACTTCGCACAGGAGCTGTGACCAGTGAGCGGTAATGTCCCCGTCGTCGAGGTGAAAGACGTCTCGAAGCGCTTCGTCATCCGCAAGGAGAAGAGCCTCAAAGAGCGCCTCGTCAACGCCGGGCGCTCGAAGCAGTTCAAAGAGGACTTCTGGGCGCTGAAGAACGTCGACCTCGAGATCGATTCGGGCCAGACCATCGGCCTGATCGGCCCGAACGGCTCGGGCAAGTCGACACTGCTCAAGACCATCGGCGGCATCATCCAGCCCACCTCCGGCACCGTGCGCCGCCGCGGGCGCCTCGCCGCGCTGCTCGAGCTCGGCGCGGGGTTCCACCAGGACCTCACGGGCCGCGAGAACGTCTACCTGAACGCCTCCATCCTCGGCCTCTCGCGCAAGCAGACCGACCTCTACTTCGACGACATCGTGGAGTTCTCGGGCATCCGCGACTTCATCGACACCCAGGTGAAGTTCTATTCCTCCGGCATGTACGTGCGGCTCGCTTTTTCGGTGGCCGTGCACGTCGACCCCGATCTGCTGCTCGTCGACGAAGTGCTCGCAGTGGGCGACGAGGCCTTCCAGCGCAAATGCCTCGACAAGATCCGATCCTTCCAGCGTGAGGGCCGCACCATCGTGCTCGTCACCCACTCGCTCGGGCAGATCACGGAGTTCTGCGACCGGGCCGTGCTGCTGAACCGCGGCGAAGTGCTTTTCGACGGGGCACCCCATGAGGCTGTGCGCGACTTCCGCGAGGTGCTCGAGGAGCGCCGCATCGGCGAGGTCGAGGCGCACAATGCCGCGCACGACGAGAAGGTCGAGCCCGTCGACAACGGGCGCATCGTCTCCACCACCGTTCACGCCCACGGCCGCGCCGAGGGCGAAGCGGTGCAGCCGGGAGACGACCTCGTGGTCCGCGTGACCTACGAGCACCCGCGCGGTATCGAGAACTGGATCGCGGCCATCCAGATCGACAACGTACAGGGCGTTCCCGTGTGGGGATCGGCCTCGCTGCGCACGGGCGTCAACCTCGGCCGGCTCCGTGAACCGCGCACAGTGGAGTTCGTGCTGCGCGACGTGCAGTTCGGTGCCGGCAAGTACTTCATCAACTCCACCCTGATGAACAGCGAGAAAGTGCACCTCGCCGACGTGCCGCAGGCCGTCTCCTTCGACGTGCCCTACTACGACCTCGCGGTCGGCCTGCTGCACGCGGTGCCGGAGATCCGCGACCTCGGGTCGTCCGAGGCCTGAGGTGCCCGAGGGTTCCTCGCCGGCCGCCGACCCCGTGAGAGTGGCTGCTGTCGTCGTCAATTGGCGCCAGCCCGCGCTGACCTCGTCGGCTGTGCGCTCACTCGAGCAGCAGGAGGGCCTCGCCACCGCCGGACCCGCCGGAGAGCCGGTCGAGCTGCGCATCGTGGTGGTCGACAACGGTTCGGCCGACGGTTCGCTGGAGGAACTGCGCTCCCGGCATCCGGAACATCTCGTGGTCGACGCGGGCCGCAACGGCGGCTTCGGCGCGGGCGTGAACGCCGGCATCCGGGCCGCGGCCGAGTGGGACCCCGTCGCGATCGTGCTGCTCAACAACGACGCCGAGGCCGAGGCCTCGTTCGTGGCCTCGCTCGTGGGTGCGCTGCTGGCGGATGCGCGGACCGGCGCCGTGACCGCGCGGATCCTGCTGCAGGGGCGCTACCGGCCGGCCGGCGAGACGGAAGCCGGCGCCCTCGTGGCCGCCGACGGCACGCGCTGGGTCGGTGTCGCCTCGGACGCCCGGCTCGCCGGCGGCGTCGAGCTCGTCAACAGCACCGGCAACGAGATGACCCGCTCGGGCAACGGCCGAGACCGCGACTGGCTGGCGCCGGTGGGCCCGACGGCCTCGGCTCCGGTGGGTGGCCGCGGCGCGGGCGAGGTCCTGGGCTTCTCCGGCGGCGCCGCCGCCCTCCGTTCCGCCGCGCTCGAGGAGGTCGGCCTCTTCGACGAGTCCCTCTTCATGTACTACGAGGACACCCAGCTGTCGTGGCGGATGCGGCGGGCCGGCTGGCGCATCCGCTTCGCCCCTGAAGCGGTCGCGCGCCACGCCCATGCGGCATCGAGCGGCACGGGCTCGGAGACCTTCCGCTTCTACAACGAGCGCAACCGCGTGCTCGTGGCGGCGCAGCACGCGCCGGCCCGCGTGGCGCTGACCGCGCTCGCGCGGACGGCCGCGGCCACCGCCCGCGCCACACTGCGCGCAGGGGGCTCCGCGGGGGCCTCGGCCGACGCCCGGCGGCGTCGTCGCTCCTTCGCCGCAGCGCTCCGCGGGCTCCCCGCCGCCCTCGCCGAGCGCCGCCGCGTCGACCACGCGGCCACCGTCCCGCGCGCCGCCGTGGCCGCGTTCCTGGTCGACGACTGACCGCGCATCCGGCGCCGGCTGCACTGGCGGCACCGGCGGCACACACCGGGCTCCCGGAGACCGGCGGGTATGCTGGTGGCTTGCTCGATTCGGGCTCTCGGCCCCTGAACACCTGCAAGGACCCTCAGTGAGCCAGCCGATCCCCGTGCTTCTCGATGCGACGTCTCTGCCGCCCTCGTGGGGCGGCGTGGCACGGTACATCGAGGGTGTGCTCACGGGTCTCGAGAGCGCCGGGACGTCGGTGCACGTGGTCGCGAAGGCGGCCGACATCCCGCGTCTGCGCGCGGCCGCTGCGGGCCATCGCTACCATGCGGCACCCCAGGCCATCCGGATGCGCCCGGTGCGGTTCGCCTGGGAACAGCTCGGCCTGCCCGTCCTGGCGCGCCGCCTCGGGGTGACGGCCATCCACTCGCCGCACTACACCTTCCCGCTCGTCACCCGGGCCCGCCGGGTGGTCACCCTGCACGACGCCACCTTCTTCACCGACCCCGCCGTGCACTCGCGCCTCAAACGCACCTTCTTCTCCACCTGGATCCGGCTCGCCGCGCGCCGCGCCGCCGCTCTGGTGGCTCCGAGCGAGGCCACCGCCACGGCGGTGCGCGAGGCCGTCGGCAGCGGTGCCGCGCGCATCCGGGTGGCCTACCTCGGCGTCGACCCGGCGGTCTTCACCCGCCCGGCCCCGAGCGCGGTGGAGGCGTTCGCCGCCGCGCACGAGTTGCCGCCCGTGGAGGGCTGGATCGCCTTCCTCGGCACCATCGAGCCCCGCAAGAACGTGCCGGAGCTGTTGCGCGCCTACGCGCGGGTGCGCTCGGAGCGGCTGGCCCAAGGCTCCCCCACGCCGCGCCTGGTGCTCTCGGGCTCGCGCGGCTGGGACGACGACGCCGCCCGCCTGCTCGACGCACTCACGCCCGAGCACGGCGTGATCGAAGCGGGCTACCTGCCGCTCGAGCAGCTCTCCGCCTTCCTCGGCGGGGCGACCCTCGTGGTCTACCCCTCGCTCGGCGAGGGCTTCGGGCTCCCCGTGCTCGAGGCGATGTCGTGCGGAGCCGCCGTGCTCACCACGAACCGGCTCTCCATCCCCGAGGTCGGCGGCGACGCCGTGGCCTACGCCGAGCCTGACGCGGCCTCGCTCTCCACCGCGATCTCGGCACTGCTCGACGCGCCCGCAGAGCGCCGGCGCCTCGGCGCCGCGGCGCTCGTGCGCTCCGCGGACTTCACCTGGGAGGCCTGCGCACGCGTGCACCTCGAGGCCTACGCCGACGCCGGAGTGCGCACGGAGGCCGCCGCGTGACCGGCCCGCAGAGCGCCGAACCCGGCACCACCCCCGGCATCCGCGTGGCCGTCGTGACCGTCAGCTACGACTCGGCGGCCGTGCTCGAGCCCTTCCTGGCCTCGATCCCCGCGGCAGCTTCCGGCACCGCGGTGGCCGTGTACGTGGCCGACAACAAGCCCGACTCCCCGGCCCGACCCGCGATCGAGCGGATGACGGCCGAGGCGGGCGCCCACTACGTTCCGATGACCGGCAACCTCGGCTACGGCCACGCCGTGAACGCCGTCGTCGACACGCTGCCCGCCGGAATCCCGTTCGTCCTGGTCTCGAACCCCGACGTGGTGCTGCATCCGGGAGCCGTCGACGCGCTCGTCGCCACGATGGACGAGCTGCCGGATGCCGGCGCGGTCGGCCCGAAGATCGTCGAGACCGACGGCAGCGTCTATCCCTCGGCGCGGCCGGTTCCTTCGCTCCGCAACGGCATCGGTCACGCGATCTTCGGCACGTTCTGGCCCGGCAACCCGTGGACGCGGGCCTACCGGCCACCGCTCGGCGAGCATCCGGTGCGCCGGGACGCCGGCTGGCTCTCGGGCTCGTGCTTCCTCATCCGCCGCGAGGTCTTCGACGCCCTCGACGGCTTCGACACCGGCTACTTCATGTACTTCGAAGACGTCGACCTCGGCTACCGGCTCGGCCGTCTCGGCCGGCGCAACGTCTACGAGCCGAACGCCGTCGTGCTGCACACCGGAGCGCACTCGACCACGGGCGACTCGGCGGCACGGATGCTCGAAGCGCATCACGACAGCGCCAAACGCTTTCTCGCCCGCAAGTACTCCGGTCCGCTGCGCTGGCCCGTTCGCACCGCCCTCTCCCTGGGCCTCACCGTGCGCTCGGCGCTCGTGCGGCGCAAGGCCACGCGATGACCGGGGACGGCGTCGTGGCGACCAGTAGGGTATGGGGAGCGAACCCTGCGGCGCAGAACGACCGGTCACGTCCGCAGGACTCGAGCACAGGGAGACGAACGCGATGAGACTCGCCATGACCCTCATGGTGCGCGACGAGGCCGACATCGTCGGCGCGATGATCGACCATCACCTCGCCCAGGGCGTCGACACCCTCATCGTCACCGACAACGGCTCGGTCGACGGCACCGCCGAGATCCTCCAGCGCTACGCCGACCAGGGCCTGATCGACCTGCGCCACGACCCCGTGCACCGCAAGCAACAGAGCCCCGTGGTCACGCAGATGGCGCGCGACGCCGCCACGATGTACGGCGCCGACTGGGTGATCAACGCCGATGCCGACGAGTTCTTCCTGCCCGTCGACCGCTCACTCACGCTCCGCGAGGTGTTCACCCGGCTCGACAAGAGTCTGGCCGCGTTCCTCGTGCCCGTGACGAACCTCACCGGGCCGCCCGCGGCATCCGGAACCGGCATCGGCCGGCTCGTCTACCGCGACCAGCGACCGGTGGCCGCGCTGCGGGCAACGGGGCTGCGCGACCACCCTACGGCCGACGCCGTCCACGTGGGCGACCCCTCGATTGAGGTGATCCAGGGCAACCATTTCGTGAGCCTCGCCTCGCAAGGGCTGCCGCCCGAGGAGCTCGCGATCGAGGTGCTGCACCTGCCGTGGCGCTCGTGGAAGCAGTACGCCCAGAAGGTGGAGAACGCCGGCCGGGCCTACGACAGCAACCCCGAGCTCACCCCGAGCCCCCACCACCACGGCATGCGCGACTGGGCGCGGCTGCAGGCGGGCGCTCTGCTGCCGTTCTACCTGCTGCGCCATCCGGATGCGGGCGAGCTCGCCGCGGGCCTCGCCGCCGGGCACTTCGTCGAAGACCGGGTTCTCGCCGAGTACCTCGCCTCGCCGGAGCCGGATGCGCCGCTAGACCCCGAGACGCTCACTCTGTTCGAGCGTTTCGCGCCGGCCCTGCGCGACGCGGAGGCCCGCTCGTTCGCGGCCTCGACCGCTGCCGAGGAGAAGCGCCTGGCCGATCTCGAGGAGCAGAGTGCGGCGATGCAGGCCGTTTACGACGCCCTCGAGGCCGAGAAGGAGCTACTGATCGGCGAGAAGAACCATCTGCTGGGCGAGGTGCTCACCCTCACCGAACGGCAGCGGCTCACCGAGGTGCACGCCAAGAGCCTGGAGACCTCGCTCGAGCAGCTCTCGGGCCGCTTCGAGGTGCGGGCCGGGCGGAAGCTGCGACGGATCGTGCGCCGTGCCGGCTGAGGCTTCTGCGGGCACGGCGCCGACGCTCCGGCACCCGCTCGACCGGCCGCTGCGCGTGCTCGTGACCGGGGGCGCCGGGTTCATCGGGAGCGCGGTGTGCCGTGTGCTCGCCCGCCGGCCCGGAACCGAGATCGTCGCGCTCGACGACTTCTCCTCCAGCGATCCCGCGAACCTGAGCGGCGTCCCGGCGACCCTGATCGAGGGTTCGGTGCTCGACGAACCCCTGCTCGCGCAGTCGATGGCCGGCGTCGACGCGGTCGTGCACCTCGCCGCGATCGCCTCGGTGCAGGAGTCGCTGGACCGGCCGCTCGAGGTGCACCGCGTGAACGTCACCGGCACCCTCACGGTTCTCGAGGCTGCCCGCGCGGCCGGGCTCGTGCACACCGTGATCGCCTCCTCCTCGTCGGTCTACGGCTCCGGCCCGGAGCTGCCCAAGCACGAGGGGCTGCGCCCGCGCACCGAGAGCCCGTACGGCGCCACGAAGCTCGCCGCCGAGAGCTACGCGCTCACCTGGCAGCGCAGCTACGGGCTGCCAGTGCTCGCTTTCCGCTTCTTCAACGTCTTCGGCCCGCGCCAGAACGCCGGGGCGGCCTACCCCGCGGTGGTGCCCGCCTTTCTCGAGCGGACCCTCGACGGCGGCGCGGTCACGATCTTCGGCACCGGCGAGCAGTCGCGCGATTTCACCTACGTCGAGTCGGTCGCCGAGGTGATCGCGGATGCCGTGGTGCGGCGGGTGGCCCACGACGAGCCGGTCGACCTCGGCTTCGGAGTGCGCACCAGCCTGCTCGAGCTGGTGCACGAGCTCGCGACCGCACTCGGGCGACCCATCGACATCGAGTTCGCCCCGGCGCGCACGGGCGACATCCTGCACTCGCAGGCCGAGGGCCGCAGACTGGCCGAGCTCTTTCCCGGGCTCCGGCCGATCCCGCTGGCCGAGGGGCTCCGGGCCACGATCGAGTGGATGCACGGGGAAGGCGAGCGATGATCCGCAACTGGCTCGAAGAACGCGCGAAGTCCCGCATCCGCCGTCGGCTGCTCGACGGGCGGTTCACGCCCTCCGACGAGCTCGTGATGGGTGAGAACGGAGCCGAGATCCCGGTGCTGATGTGCCTCTGGAACCGCCCCGAGCGGCTGCGGGCGATGCTCGAGAGCCTGGATGCCCAGACCGGCACGCCGGGCATCGCCGTCTACCTGTGGAACAACAACAAGGTCGACCACACCTACTACCGCTTCGTCATCCGCGAGTTCGAGGCGCGGGGCGCAGTCACCTCCATCCGTCTGGTGCGCACGCCCTACAACCTCGGCTCGATCGCCCGCTTCTACTGGGCGCGGATGCTCGCCGCCACGAAGGGGCCCGGCCCGATCGTGGTGGTCGACGACGACGAGGACATCCGCCCCGACTTCGTGAGCACCGCGCTCTCGCTGTACGAGCCGAAGACGGTGCACGCCTGGTGGGCCTTCACCGTGAACCCGGAGACCGGCGACTACTTCGACCGCACGCCCGCGGGCGTCGGCGACCGGGTCCACCATGTGGGCCCGGGCGGCATGATCTGTTCGTCCGAGATCTTCCTCGACGACCGCTTCTTCACCGAGTTGCCGCAACGTTACTGGTTGCTCGACGACGTGTGGTTCACCTTCTTCGTGACGCGCGCCGGCTACCGGCTCGCCAAGCTCCCCGTCGAGGTCGAGTTCGTTCTCGCCGAGACCAACCAGCACCACAACCTCGGCGACCTCAAGCGCGAGTTCTACCGCTCCCTGCGCGCCCTCTGAGCGCTGTGCCGACCGCGTGGGATCCCAGGGTGGTGCGGCGTCTGGTGGTGGGGATCGGTGTCTGGCCGACGTCGACCCAGGCCGGTGGGACGAGGTGCGGGACTCCGCCGCGCATTATCAGGGCCCACGAAGATCTGTGGAGGTGGCTGTGGTGGAAGTGGCACAGCAGCACCCCGTTGCCGATATCGGTGCGGCCCGGCGGGTGGTTCTCGGAGACCCATTCGGTGACGTGATGGGTTTCGCACCAGGAAGGCGGCCGGTCGCAGTCGCCCCACACGCAACCACCGTCGCGGGCGGCGAGGGCCCGGTTCTGAGCCGGGCTGAACAGCCGGCGGGTCTTGCCGTGGTGGAGGACCTCCCCGTGGTCACCGAAGACCGTCGCGGCCGTGGCGGAATGGCAGCGCAACTGCGCGATCGTGGACGCCGGCACGGGTTCGGTGATCCCGTCGATCCAGCCCATCCCGCGGCCTTCCTCGAGGTCGGCGAGCGTGACGTGCACATTCACCGTCGTCGCCGACCCGCCCAGCCGCGGCATCTCAGGAGCAGCCGCCGCACGAGTGAGGAGTTCGGTGAGGGTGTCGACATTCTTCTGCCCCGCCGTGCGGGCATCGCCGAGCGCCGCAGTGGCCACGGCTTCGTCTTCCGCCGTGCGGGCGGTCGTGCCGCCCACGGAAGCTGCCGCGTCACTCGCGGCAGCTCGACCCTCAGCGGCCACCGAGTCCGCGGCAGCGACCCGGTTCTCTGCGACGGCGTGCTCGTCGGGCTCGGCTGAAGTCGCACCGCCGTCTCGACTCTCCGCAGCGCCAGCCGGATCGGCGGCGAATCGCGGACCCGTCGCCCGAGGGCTCTGCAAGACCTGCATGCTGCCCACCCACACGGCCGCTTGGTCCGGAGTGAGGGCGAAGCGCCCCCGGAGCATCCCATCGGCCGACCACGCGAATGTGAGGAAGCGCAACTGCTGCTGCCGCTCTGCGCGAGGTTCCGCCCCATCGGAATCGAGGAGCTCACGCAGGTGCAGCGCGAGCTTGCCGGTCTGATCGGCCGTGAGGCGGCCGGCGATGGTCTCGTCGACGAGGGTGCGCTCGGCGTCGGCCACGACATCCGGGCCCAGGCCCCGCTCGGCCAGGGTCAGGCAGTGCCGCACGATCGCCTCGGCCGCCTCCACCGCCAACACGCCCCGACCCAACGCCTCCGATACGCACGGGAACGGCTCCCGCCCGACCACCCCACCCAGGAGCAGAGCGCCCCGCAACCGGGCACCGAATTTCAACCGGGCCTGACACTCCGACACCGACGCACCCGTCACCGCCGACACCAGCTTCGCGGGGCTCGTGAAGTTCTGTGATCGCGACAAGCCCTCATCACCCAGCTCGGCCCGGGAACGGGCACCGACCTCGCCCGCGAACCGCACCCGCGCCGCATCGACCAGCCGCCCCACCCGCTCGACAGCCGCCAGATCACCCAGCACATCGGTGTCGGAAAGACCGGCCAGGTCGACCCCGAGAATCACCCCGAGCTCGGCGAAGACCTCATCGAGGCGGGAGGGGAGGGGCATACTGATATTCTATCAAATTAACCCGAAGAATGCTCGCTTAATAGAACGGATGTTCGGGTATCTGCTGAGAGCAAGTGCATATTGCCTACTGACTGGCCGCCTGGCGGGCGCCTCGATGTGGCCAATAGTCTGAATAGATGAAGACAGAAGAGTGGGAACACCGTGTCGCCGCGCTTTGGGTTGACGACACCGTCACCGACCAGCAGCGGATCGACGACATGAAGGGCCTCGCCGAGGCAGCCCCGCACCCAGCGATAGGCGAGTTCGAACTCGGCGGTGCTTTCGACTCCGCCGGCGACGAGGCGGAGGCCGCCGTCCACTACGCCGCCGCGACGACGGCCGGTCTCGACATCGTGGACCCCGACCGGGCCGCGCAATTGGTCGTGCAACACGCCTCGACCCTCCGGAACCTCGGCCGCATCGACGAGGCGATTGCAATGCTCCGCGACGCAAGCGAGCATCCCAGCACCGGGGCGGCGCCGAAGGTTTTTCTCGCGCTCGCACTTCACAGCGCCGGTCACTACGACGAGGCGCTCCGCGTCGCTATTGAGGCCGTCGAACCGACCCTTCCCCGATACAACCGTTCGGTATCGGCATACGCCAAAGCCCTCACCGAACACTGACCGATTCAGCGCTCGAGACACGCTGTGCGAAGCTGACCAGGTGCAAAGTCTCGCCGAGGCTTGGCTCGAGCCGTACTCGGCCCAGCCGCGGCCCGCCGTCACGCTCGTTTGCCGGCCGCACGCCCGACACATCCATATGCCGCCCGCGATCTTCCACCGGAGGAGTTCACCTCAGCAGATACCCGGTAGGGATGTTCGAGAGCACCGCTCCCGAACCCTCGCTCACCAGGCGCAGGCGGTCAGGTTCTGCACCGCCGCCGAGAGCGACGCCGGGCCGCCGATGAGCTGCACGTCGGTCACGCCGAGATCGCGCAGGCTCGAGAGCACCGCCCGCGGCACGCAGTCCGGCGGCACCACGAACAACGGCGCGCCCTCCGCGCCGGCGAGTGCCGAGCCCGAGAGGGCGTCAGGAAAGGTCACACCGGTGGCCAGGTAGGCCCGCGACGCCGAGCTGTAGGCGTCGCGGTTGATCGCCACCGACGCGGCGTAGCGGTCGTCGCCCGAGAGCCGCGTCACCGAGCCCACGAGGGAGAGCGAGGTGGCGATGCCGTTGCTGACGGATGCCGGGCCCCCGGCCACCTTCACGCTCTGCGTGTGCAGCCCGAGCAGCGTCGCCGTGGTGGCCGCGTCGGCCCCCGAGGCCTGCCCGTTCACCAGCAGCACCGGGCTCTTCGTGTGCCCACCGGCACCGCCCGCCGAGAGCGCGTCGGGAAAGTTCAATCCGGTCGCCACGTAGGCCGTCGATGCCCCCGAGGCCTGGAAGGCGTAATTCACGATGGCTCGCGAGGCCTCGAAGCGGTCGGCGCCACTCAGCCGTGTGACGGTGGGAGCCAGGCCGCGCAGGGCACCCTCCACCGCAGGCGACACGGATGCGGTTCCTCCCACGATCACGATGGTGGAGGGATGCAGCGCCGCGATCTCCGCGGCGACCGACGCGGGCAGCGCATCCGGGGACGTCAGGAGCAGCGGCCCGCCCTGGGCGGCGGCAGCAGGGCCCGCGCTCAGCGCATCCGGATAGTTGGTGCCGGTGGCCACGTAGACCACGGGCGCTCCGCCCGGATAGGCCCGCGCGGCAACGGCGACCCCGACCTCGTAGCGGTCGGCACCCGACACCCGGCCGGTGGTGAAGGAACTCGTGACGGCCCCTGTCGGCGCACTCGTGCGGCTCGCCGAGGCATAGCCCTGCCGCGACCCGGTGACCGTCACGGTGACGGTCCGGCCCACAGCCGACTGATCGGGCAGGTAGCTGTCGAGGGTGGCGCCCGGCACCGAGGCGCCACCGACGTTCCACTGGTAGCTCAGCGACACGGGCCCGGGCCCCCAGGTGCCGGCCGACGCCGTGAGCGTCTGGGCCACGGCCGGAGTGCCCGAGATCGTGGGAGTGGGCGTGGGGTTCAGCGGCTGCGTCGTCGGCGCCACGTCACCGCTGTAGCCCGCGAAGATCTGCACCCACATGCGCCCCTTGCCGGTCTCCGCATAGCCGATGCCGATGCGGGTGAACCGCCCGTCGAGGATGTTCGCGCGGTGCCCGGCCGAGTTCATCCAGTCGGTCATGACCTGCGCCGACGAGGTCTGGCCGATGGCGATGTTCTCCCCGTTCGCCCGCCAGCCGGCCGGGAGGCGGGAGGCCCGCCACTCGCTCGTGCTGTGCGTGAGCGGTGGGTCGAGCGTGCCCATGTAGTTGGCCCACTCCTCCGCCGCGGCCTCGATCTGCGGGTCGCGGATGAGCATCGGCAGACTCGCCTGCACCCGCTGGGCATTCACGAGGTCATAGACCCCGTCCTCCTGCGTACCGGCGTACGCCGGGCTCGCCGGAGAGGCGAGGACCCCACCCAGGACCACCGCCAGAACACTCACTATGGAAATTATGGATACCCGTACCGTACGAAGGTGCATGAACCATCCCCCGATGGACTAGCGCGACCGAACGCGTTCAGCCTAGCCCCGGCGAGGTTTCAGCGGTACAACGGCCGCCACAGCACGGATACCCGGCTTCTGCGGAGGGCGCTACCAGGCGCAGGCGGTGAGGCTCGACACGGAGCCGTTCAGTGAGTTCACCCCGCCGAGCAGCACCACCTTGCTCGCCTTCAGGGCCGCGAGATCCGAGATCACCCCGCGCGGCACGCAGTCGGCGGGCACGATGTAGAGCGGCGCCGCGCCCGTGCCGGCCAGCACGCCGCCGGCCAGCGCATCGGGGTAGTTGTAGGCCGTCGCGAGGTACACCGTCGCGCTCGAGCTGTAGGCCGAGCGGTTGATGGCCTGCGAGGCGGCGAAGCGGTCGGCGCCCGTGAGGCGGTCGACCGGCCCGATCGAGCCGAGCGAGTTCTGGATGCCGGTGGAGACGGAGTTCGGGCCGCCCGCGATGGTGACCTTCGAGACGCCGATGCTCCGGAAGAGGTCGAGGGTGGCCTGGTCGGCCGCGGAGGCCTGCCCGTTCACGAGCGTGATCGGCACACGCTGCGACGCCGCGGCGGAGCCGGCGGAGAGGGCGTCGGGAAAGTTCAGGCCCGTCGCGACGAAGGTCTTGCCGGCGCTCGCACCCGTTCCCGTGCCGGTTCCGAACGCGTACGCGGCGACCGACCGGGACGCCGCGAAACGGTCGGCGCCGTCGAGCCGGGTGACCGTGGGCGCGAGATTCTGCAACTGCGCCCGCACGGCATCCGAGAGGGAGTTCACCCCGCCCACCATGACGATGGTCGACGGCTTCAGGCGCGAGATCTCGGAGGCGACCGAGGGAAGCACCTGGTCGGCCGTGGTGAGCAGCAGCGGACCGCCCTGCTTCACGGCAGCCGGGGCCGCGCTGAGCGCATCCGGGTAGTTGCCGCCGTTCGCGATGTACACGACGGATGCGGTGCCCGGGTACGCGCGCTGCGACACCGCGAGCGCCACGTCGAAGCGGGTCGCACCGTCGATGCGCTCGACCGCGGGCCTCGCCTGCAGCTGGAAGCTGTCGGTGACGACGGGCGAGGTGGTGACGTCTCCCCACTTCGAGCCGACCGTGAAGGTGTGCGAGCCGGTCTGCATCGCTGCCGGAACGGGCACCGACCACGCGCCCGAGGCATCCGGCGTCGCGCTGTAGACCGAGCTGTCGATCGTGACGATCACGCGGTGTCGCGGCCCGCTGTTCGCCAGGGTGCCCCTGATGCTGTCGCCCACGAACGACGGGCGCACGTACGTCGGCTGCGCCAGCTGCACGCCGAGCTCCCAGTCGGGCAGGGTGGAGCTCACGCTCGGGCTGCCGTTCGCCGTGACGAGCGGGAAGAACGCGGTGATGGCGTCGGGCTGACCGGAGCGGTCGCAGCTTCCGGTGTAGTCGCCGGCCGAACCGATGCCGAAGGCCGCGGTGCCGATCAGAGCGGCTGCCCCGCTGTCGCCGGGCAGCATGCAGACGTCGGTGAGCGTGAGGTTGACGTACTGCGGGGTGCCGGCGCGGTTGTAGACGGGGTACGACTCGTCGACGACGAGGATGGTGCCGCAGGTCCAGCCCGTCGTGCGGCCCGACTTGCAGAGGGGCGAACCCACGATGCCGGTGGTCATGTCGGTGACGGTCACCGGGGTGCCGTCGGTGATCGCGCCGGCGCCCCCGCCCCAGGTCGAGACCTGCGGCAGTGGGTTCCAGGAGGGCGAGATCGCGACGGCTCCCACGTCGGAGCCGCCGCCGAACTTGTACTGGGTGGGCAGCGGAGCGCCGATGATGGAGCCGCGGGAGTAGCCCGTGCCGGCCGAGGCCTGCTTCGACTCGTAGTAGTAGGTGTCGCCGCTGTGCTCGGGCTCGATGCAGTGCCCGCTCGTCACGAACTGCGGCTGCGGGTAGGGCTTGTAGCGGCCGGTGAAGCCCACGGAGCACACCCAGGTGTAGCCGCTGGAGAGGAACTGGAAGCCCTGACCGCCCACGAGCGGCGGCGGGGCGTCGGCGAGCGCGTTCAGCGTGGCACCGGAGTAGTCGGGGGTCGCCGGCGCCCCGAGTTCGGCGGTGGCGCCGAGGGAGCGCACGGTCTGCGCATCCGTCTCGTTCGCGACGTTGACCACGAGAGAGGTGCCGTCGAGGCGCGAACCGAGCACGGGCATCCCGCTCGATTGCAGGGCGGCCACGACATCGGAGGCGTCGACGGCCGCGGCGGTGCGGGCGAGGTACTGCTCCGGGGTCTCGCCGAGGTCGCGCGCGACGGCGGTCGAGAGCTCGGCCGGGAGTTCGGCGGCCTGCGCCGAGAATTGCCCGGCGGAGTAGTCGGACATGCGCGGCGGGTCAGCGGGGAGCTCGACCGGAGGAGGCGTGGAGTCGGCCGGGGCGGATGCCGTGGCCGCCGCGGCCGTCTGCGCCGCCGTCGTCGTCGAGGTCGCCGCCTGTGCCCCGAAGGCGGGGCCCGCGACCACACCCGCCGCGACGAGCGCGCTCAGGCCGAGCGCTAAGAGACGGGCGGAGGAAGACGGATGAGCTCGCACCCGTCCACGCTACGGGCAGGCCTCCCGGAGCCCGGGTCGCCACGCGCGCCCCGGCCGACTCCGCCGAGCAAGGCGCCTCAGGCGGAGGCGGCGATCAGGGTCTCGAGGTAGGCGCCGTAGCCGCTCTTCACGAGCGGAGCGGCGAGCTTCGCGAGCTGCGGGGTGTCGATCCAGCCCGCGCGCCACGCGATCTCCTCGATGCAGCCGATCTTGAAGCCCTGACGGTCCTCGATCACCCGCACGTACTCCGAGGCCTGCATCATCGACTCGAAGGTGCCCGTGTCCAGCCACGCCGTGCCCCGGTCCAGCACCTGAACGTGCAGGTCACCGCGCTCGAGATAACGCTCGTTCACCGTCGAGATCTCGAGCTCACCGCGCGCCGACGGCTCGATCGACTTCGCGATCTCCACCACCGAGTTGTCGTAGAAGTACAGGCCGGGAACCGCGTAGTTCGACTTCGGCTGGGCCGGCTTCTCCTCGATCGAGAGCGCCGTGAAGTTCTCATCGAACTCCACCACCCCGTAGGCGCGCGGCTCGGCCACATGGTACGCGAAGATCCGTGCCCCCTCGATCTCGCCGTTGCCCCGCAACGACGAACCGAGCCCCACCCCGTGGAAGATGTTGTCGCCCAGCACGAGCGCCACCGACTCGTCGCCGATGAACTCCTCACCGATGATGAACGCCTGCGCGAGGCCGTCGGGCGAGGGCTGCACCGCGTACTCGAGCCGGATGCCCAACTCGCTGCCGTCGCCCAGCAGCGCCTTGAACTGCTCGTTGTACTCGGGCGTCGTGATGATCAGGATCTCGTTGATGCCCGCCATCATCAGCGTCGACAAGGGGTAGTACACCATCGGCTTGTCGTAGATCGGCATCAACTGCTTCGAGATGCCCTTCGTGATCGGCCACAACCGGGTGCCCGAACCGCCGGCCAGGATGATCCCGCGCATCAGCGGCCCTTCTCGTTCAGCGAGGCGTAGAACGCGCGCGCCTCGTCCCAAGTGGGGAGCAGGCCGCTCGCCGCCGCCTCCGACAGACCCGGCGCATCCGTGTCCTTCGGCGACAGCAGCAACTCGCCCGCCACCTCCGGGAACACCAGCCCCACCTCCTCGTCGAGAGGGTTGATGCCGTGCTCGCGCTCCGCGGCGAAGGTCGAGGTCACCAGGTAGGAGACCGTCGCGTCGTCGGTCAACGCCACGAACGCGTGCCCGAGACCCTCGGCGAGATAGATGCCCCGGCGATCCTTGTCGTCCAGCAGCACCGAGTCCCACTGCCCGAAGGTCGGCGACCCCACCCGGATGTCGATCACGAAATCGAGCACCGCCCCGTGCGTGGCCGTGACGTACTTCGCCTGCGACGGCGGGATGTCGGCGAAGTGGATGCCGCGCACCACACCCCGCTTCGACACCGAGGTGTTCGCCTGCGCCAGGTCGATCGAGTGACCGATCTCGGCCTCGAGCTTGTCGAAGCGGTACCACTCGAGGAACACGCCCCGGTCGTCGCCGAACTGCTTCGGCGTGATCTCGTAGCTGTCTGGGATGCTCAGTTCGCGAAATTGCACGCCCCCGAGTCTAACCAACCCGGCGGGCTTCAGCCGCGACGGAGTGCTTTCGTCCATTTCCATGATCGCGAGGACTCGATCGACTCGATGACGGCGCGCAGCTCATCGTTGGTCATCAGCAGAACCGCGCTCGCCTTGATCGGGCGCCCGCGGCCGGTCAACACGCCGACGGCCCGCATCGCACCGCTAGCTCTCCATGATCGGGACTCGAGCAGGCTCACGAGCCGGTGGTGCAGGGCGTCGCGCTCCCGGAGTCGTTCGTTGATCTCGGCGTCGACATCGCGCTCCGGCACCGGCTCCAGAGCAGGTGGTGGCGGTGGCGGTGTCTGCCGTTCGCGCACCAGCCGGCGGATGGCGCGGGTCTCCCCGGCCGGCAGCAGGATCGGCTGCGAGTCGATCTTGCGGTCGACGGCGTACTGGTTGAGCAGCCATTCCTCGCGCACGTGCTCCGTGATCGAGCTCTCCTGTGCCGCCCAGCCGCGGTAGATCGCGGTCAAGCGCCCGGAATCGGCGACCCCGACAGTGGAGACGGCACGCAGCAGGTAGTCCCAGTCCTCCGTGGTCGTCAGCGATTCGTCGAAGCGGATGCCGAGATCACGCGAGAGTGCCCGCGGCAGGGCCACCGACATGAACGGGCTGCTGTTCAGCGAGAGGTGCTCGATGAACGAGAACTCCTTGGCGTAGATCATCGAGACCGCGGATTCAGCCCGTGTGCCCGCGCCCTGCCGCACCGCGACACGGTCGCTCTCCTGACGGCCGCAGACGCTCCGCAGCACCCGCCCGGGATACTTCTTCTCCAACGTGGCGAATGACTCCACCCAATGGGCAAACACGAGGTCGTCGTCGTCGAGCGCCACCACGTAGCGGCCTCGGGCCTCGTCGAGCCCGGTATTCAGCAACGTCGCGCGATTACCGTGGTCGACGAGCACGAGCTTGCTCGCGGCCCGGAGCCAGTCGGGCAAACCCTCTATGGCTCCCTCGATCTGGATCTGGGTGGCGACATCCACGTTGTGCGCGATCACCACGACTTCGAAGTCGGTGTTCGTCTGCCCCGCGAGGCAGAGCAGCGTCTCCTCGATTTCGGCGGGTCGCCGGCCCTGGGTGCGCACGACCACGGAGAGGAAGGGATCGGCGGTCGGAGCTGCGGGGGCGCTCGCCGAGCTCGACTCACGGGCGGGGCCGGGCACGCACGCCCAGACGAACTGATTCACCCGTCCGTTGGGCTCTGCCTGATCCCGCAGCTCGTTGAAGAACTGGTTGATCGTGGTTCCGGGCTGGAGCACCGGATGCCCTATCGGGTAGTGCTGATCACTGCGGGAGAGCAGAAAGTCGTTCCGGCCCACCCGGTGCAGGCCCGCAGCGCGCAGCACTCTCTCCAGTTCGAGCTCGCCGAACAGGCGCACGTGCGTGTTGTCGAGCAGGCCGGTGCTGGTGTACTCCCAGCTGCCAAGCGCGAGCTTGTACCCGACGTCGCGGTGCGTGACGTTCGGGATGCTGAAAACGACCACGGCGCTGTTCTCCGCGAGAAGAGCACGAAGGGCGGCGAGCAGTTCCGTGCCGTCCGGGAAGTGCTCGAGCCCGTCGAGCACGGTGATCGACGCCACCGACCGCCCGGCCACGATCCGCCGGAGCGCGGCGAGCACCGTGCCCGGCTCGGCGAGGCTCGCACCGTGCGCCTCGAAGCCGCGCTTTCGCAGTGCCTCGACGGCCGGTTCGTCGATGTCGACTCCCACATAGCGGAGCCCGAGCTCCGCCTCCACGACCTCGGCGATGGCGCCGTAGCCACAGGCGATGTCGAGGTGGATGGCGTCGCCGGCAGCAGGGTCGGCGTGATCCCGCAGCAAGGCCATCGCGTGACCATAGAGATTCTCCGCCGAGTAGGCGTTGTCGTATTTGCGCTCAGTCACAGGAATACTCACCATCGATGCACCGCATAGTTTCCGTCGACGAATTCAGCCGTCTTCCCCTCGGGGTCCAACCGTTCGGGGAGGTCATCCGCGTCGCGACGGCGCAGAAATGTGGCAACGGCTTTCTGGATCGTCGCATCCGGGAAGTCGGTCATCGCCTCCAGCAGTCGCTCGAGCACGTCGTCTCGCGACCACTTGTAGGCCAGGAACAAAGCCGACTCGGCCGAGAAGTAGCGCTCAGTGCCGGAGGCCAACCATTCGCCGTCCGGGCCCAGCCTCTTGTCATGGAAGACCGCTGCGGCCGGTTGGAAGATCACCCGGTAGCCGCGGTGACGATAGCGCCAGGACAAGTCGACGTCATCGCCGTACATGAAGAACGAGGAGTGGTCGAACCCGCCGATCTCGAGGAATTCGCGCACCCGGAACATAGAGAAGGCGCCGGAAGCCCACGACGTAGCGCCGGTCAGCTCGTCGTAGTCCTTCGGGTGTTCGAGGGGAAGCTGCTTCGCTTCCGCGACACCGACCGTCGGGTCATCGAGCACCTTCGTCAAGAGGCCGAGCGTGCGGCGCGACACGATCACATCGGGGTTGGCGGTCACCATCAGCTCGGTCTCCGCGGATGTGGCCAGGCGGTTCTGCGCACCGCCGTGGCCGAGGTTCTCACCGAAGTACTGATAGCTCACGCGGCCGATTCCGGGAAAGCGCTGGACGAGCTCGTCGAGCTCGCCGCCCGAGAACGTGGGCGATGGCGAGCAGTCGCCGTAGGCCACATGCACGACGCCGTGCTCGCCGGCGCCTTGGGCGAGCTGTGACGCCCGGTCGAGACTCTCCAGGCTGCGGTAAAGCGCCTCCGGCGGAGTGTGGAACAACACGGACTGCACGGTGATGCTGGTGAACTCGCTCATTCTCACTTTCGGCCCACTCCGCCTGTCCCGGCAGCAACGCTAGTCGACGGCTGCCGATTAGTCCATGTTGCGCAAACGCGCTCTCATGGTACGGCCCCAGCTCCGATCGCGTTGGGACCACAAGTCCCAACGCGTGCGGCTACTCTGGGCGGATGGCGCGATCGCGGAGTTCGGTGCGGGAGAACAATTTAGATTTCCTCAGGATCGTCGCCGCAGTCGCCGTCATCGTCGGCCACTCTTTCGCTCTTCGCGGGAACCCCGCACTCACCCCGATCGTGGGCGGAGTGCCGCTCCACGTCTTCGGGGCCTGTTCTTCGTGATCAGCGGCTACCTCATCACCAAGAGCCGCCTCGGCCGCAACACGGCACTGCAGTATTCCGTGAACCGCCTGCTTCGCATCTTCCCCGCGCTGATCACCGTAGTGCTCGCCTCGATCGTCGTGCTCGGGATCGTGTTCTCGACCCTCTCCGTGCGGCAGTACTTCACCGATCCGGCGACCTGGGACTACCTCTGGAACATCGCACTGCGCCCCGCCTACACGCTGCCCGGAGTGTTCGGCGGCCTCCCATATCCGATCGCCGTGAACGGATCACTGTGGACGCTCCCGGCGGAGTTCTTCTGCTACGTCGTGGTGCTGCTGATCGGGTTCCTGCCCCGGCGCCTGATCCTGCCCACGATCGTCGTGCTGGGGCTCGCGGCCACGCTCGGCTGGCTGCTCGTGCTGCGCGCCGGAGAGCCGGTGGTCGTGTGGGGCACGCTCGTGAACGAGGCGGCCCGCCTGTGGGGCTTCTTCGCGGTCGGGGCGCTCTTCGCGGCCGCCGCGAAGCGGTCGTTCTTCCGTCTCGACGTCGCACTCCTCGCGACCGTGCTCTGGCTGACCGTTCCGTCCCTGGGCGTGATCGATCCCACGGTCGTGGGCTGGCTCCTGATGCCCTACGTCGTGCTCTCGTTCGGGCTCGCCAACACACCAGTGCTCCGGCGCACCGCCCGCTTCGGCGACCTCTCCTACGGCATGTACCTCTACGCCTTCCCTGTGCAGCAGGCGGTGATCGCGACGTTCGGCGCCATCCCGGTCGTCGTCAACCTGGTGGTCGTCGTCGCCGTGACAGCGTGCTTCGCGTTCGGTTCCTGGCATCTGGTCGAGAAGCGCGCGATGGCACTGCGCCTCAGGCTCGGCTCACGCCCGGGTGCGCTCGCGGTCGCCACTGCACCCGAGCCGGTCGCTCAGGCGGTGCGGTAGGCCCGCACGCCCTCGAGCACGCGCTCGACCTGCGCATCCGTCATGCCCGCCCAGAGAGGCAGCCGCACGAGCCGCGACGAGAACGAGTCGGTGCGGGCGAGCACGCCGTCGGGATGCGCGGTGCGGCCGAAGCGCTCCCCCGCCGGAGACGAGTGCAGCGGCACGTAGTGGAAGGCGGCCCGGATTCCGAGCGCGCGCAGGTGGTCGATCAGCGCGCCCTGACCGGCGTGGTCGGGCATCAGCACCCAGAACATGTGCGCGGTGTGCGACAGCCCCGGGTCGTCGGACATCAAGCGCAGATCGAGGTCGTCGGCCCAGCCGGCGAGGCCGTCGGCGTAGGCGTTCCAGACGCGATGGCGCCGGGCCTGGATCTCGGCGAAGGACGCGAGCTGCGAGTCGAGCACGGCCGCGTTGAGCTCCGACAACAGGTAGCTCGAGCCCGCATCCTGCCAGGTGTACTTGTCGACCGCACCGCGCAGGAACCGGGCCCGGTTGGTGCCCTTCTCCCGGATGATCTCGGCCCGCTCGAGCAATGCCGGGTCGTTCACGATGAGCGCGCCGCCCTCGCCGCAGTGCACGTTCTTCGTGTCGTGGAAGCTCTGCATGCCGAAGGCGCCCACCGAGCCGAGCATGCGCGCATCCGGGCCGGTGCCCGTGCGGCCGCCGAGGCCGTGCGCGTTGTCCTCGATGACGGGGATGCCCGCGGCGGCGGCGATGCGCCCGATCTCGTCGAGCGCGACCGGCACACCGCCGTAGTGCGTCACCGAGATCGCTCGGGTGCGCCCCGTGACGGCCTCGGCCACCTGCTCCGGATCGATGTTGCCGGTCGACTCGTCGATGTCGACGAACACGGGCGTGGCCCCGCGCAGCACCACCGAGGTGGCGCCCGAGGAGAAGGTGAAGCTCGGCAACACCACTTCGTCGCCCGGCTCGAGCTCGAGCAGCAGGGCCGCCATGTCGAGGGCGTGGGTTCCCGAGGTCGTGAGCAGCGCATCCGAGACCCCGAGCAGCCCGGTGAGGCGCCGGGTGGCGGAAGCGGTGAACGGCCCGTCGCCGTGCGCGTGGTCGGAGGCGAGCACCGCTTCGAGGTTCGGCAGCTCGGCCGGCGTGCGGAACGGGCGGCTGAAGACGATGTCGTCAGGCATTCCGGCCCTCCTCCGGCTCGCCCGAACCCGGATGCTCCGTCTCGCCTGACTCGCCGGGCTCACCCGACTCCGGCATGATCGTCTCGGGGTTGTCGACCACCAGGTAGAGCGGCCGCCCCATCGAGACGTTCACCGACACCCCGATGTACTCCGCGATCACGCCGAGCGACACCAGGATCGCACCCGAGCACAGCAGCACCACGACGATGAGCGACGCCCAGCCCTCGGTGCCGGTGTTCGCGCCGGCGAGCAGCGACACGACCACGTAGACCGCGACGACGAGCCCGATCAGGGCCAGGATGCCGCCCAGCACGCTCACCAGGCGCAGGCCCGTGGTGCCGCTCGTGAGCACCATCCGCCAGAAGTAGGCGAAGAGGCCCGCGAGCGAGTAGCCCGAGACCCGGCCGTCGTCGCTGCGCAGCACCGTCGGGCTCGTCGCCACCCGGTTCGTGACCCAGGAGAGGGCGACGTCGAGGTAGACACCGGTCGCCGCGAAGCCCGCGAGCTTGCGCCCCACGTCGCCGCGCACGAGGCGGTAGCTCTGGAACTGCGTGGCGTCGGGCAGCGTGAAGACGGCTCCGAGCATCCGCTTCGACGACTTCGAGGCGGCGCTGCGGAAGAGGCCGTGCGGGCGCTCGTTGGTGAAGCGCGCGTAGACGACGCCGGCGCGCTCTCGGATGGCGGTGTCCAGGAAGTCGCCGATCGAGGCGGGGTCGTGCTGGCCGTCCTCGTCCATCGTGAGGATCCAGCGGCCCGTCGACGCCGCCATGCCCGCGATGGTGGCGGCGTGCTGCCCGAAGTTGCGGCTGAGCCAGAGGATGCTGACGAACGGATGCTGCACCTCGAGCGCCCGCATCACCGCGTCGGAGTGGTCGGGACCGTTGTCGTGCACCAGGATGACCTCGGTGACCCGGTAGGCCACGCCGCCCGGCGTGACGGCCCCCCGCGTGTACGGCAGCAGCTCCTCGACCACGGCCGTGAGGGTGCGCTCGCCCTGGTACACCGGGATCACCACGGAGAGGGTGTACTCGGTGACGTCCTGAGGGGCTGCGGCGTCCACGGGACCCGAAGCTATCACGAGCCGGTTCCGATGAACGCGAAGCGGCCGTCGGCCGAGTCGAACCGGGGCACCGAGATGCCGAGCGCCGCCTGCAGCTGCGACAGGATGCTCACGCCGCCGTCGGCGTAAGCCGCCCGGTCCACGACGATGCCGCAGGCCTGGATGCCCTGCAGCTTCTGCAGCATCTCCGGCACCGGCAGCGAGGCGTAGGCGCCCACCGAGTCGATCGGAGCGCGGCCCTTGATGCCGCCCGCCGACCAGCGGAGGTCGGTCGAGTGCAGGAACATGCGCAGCTCGTCGGAGTCGGTGGCGCCGTTCTCGGGCGGCGACTCGGGGAACGCGATGTAGGGCAGCTGGTAGATGAGGCATCCCGGCGCGACCGTCGCCTCGACCTGCTGCGTGAACGAGGCGTCGGAGTCGAAGCTCGCCACCGTGGCCGCGCGGGCCTCCGCCGAGATGGGCGGGATCTGGTCCCACACCGCGAGCAGCATGAGCAGGAGCGCGAGCGGCACCGCCACGAAGGCACGGCGCACGCCCGGGCTCCGGCGGCGCATCCGCTTCACGACCCAGCGCACGAAGCGGTCGAGCAGCAGACCCAGCGCGGCGAGCGCGAGCATCGCGATCAGGATGGCGATGCGGTTCCAGGAGCGGATGGGGAAGTCGACGAAGGAGAGCAGGGTCGAGAGCCCGCCGACGGTTCCGAACAAGAACGCCACGAGGGTCAGCCCCGCTAGCACGGATAGGGCGCGCACGTAGCTCTTCGGCGCCCGCCAGCGCGGCTTGCCCGCCGTGAGCAGCAGGTACACGGCGATCACGACGAGCGACACGAACCCGGCCGACGCGATGAGGCCGAGCGCGGGCTCCTCGGAGGGCAACGGGTAGTGGGCGTCGTAGAGCTGCCGGAGCGTGGCGAACGGCCCGAAGCGGTGACCCGGCACGGGCAGCAGCAGCGCGGAGAGCTTGAACGAGTAGAGCTCGGCCTCCGGGGGGCTGCGCACCAGAACCGCCTCGTTCACCCCGTTCGCGAGACGGTAGAGCAAGTCGGGCAGCAGGTTGATCGCCATGGTGACCACGATCACGAGGCCGGCCCCGGCCGCCCCGAAGAAGCGCCGCCACGAGTGCGTCTGCCAGAGCTTCGCGAGCCCCGCCACGGCGAGCACGAGCGCCACGAACACCGAGTAGTAGCTCGAGGCGGTGCCCAGCAGCGCCAGGATGCCGATGGTCGCCGCGTTCCGGGCCGTCACCACCCGCAGCCACCGCCCGCCGCGCTCCTCCGGCCCGCGCAGCCGCCAGAGCGGCAGCCCGTTGGCCACCCGCCAGAGCAGCCCCAGAGCGAGCGGGACCACGAAGTAGGCGGCCAGGAAGAGGTGCCCCTCGCCCTTGATGAAGTGGTACGGCGCAATGGAGTAGGCCACGGCGAGCGCCACCGACAGCGTGCGCGAGACGCCCACCTGGCGCAGGAACCACACCGCGGTCACGGCCGCGAGCGGGAAGCCGACGATGAAGTAGATGTTCATCAGCGCGCCGAAGTCGCCGGTGAACACGCGCAGCAGGTTCGCGGCGATGAAGTGCAGGTTGTCGGCCTGCGGATAGTCGTTGTAGAACTGCCCGTACGGGGCGCCGAGGTCGGCCTGGTGGGTGAACCAGCCGGTCTCGATGATGGTCTTGAAGTGGGAGGCGACGGCCAGGGCGTCGCCGTTGTAGTAGAGCGGCACCCTCCAGTCGAGGGTCCACAGGTTCAGGCCGAACCAGACGGCCAGCAGCGAGAAGAGCGCCGCGAGCGCGTACGGCAACCAGGGCAACGAGGCGAGGCGGGCGCTGAAGCGGTCGAAACCGGATGCCGCGGGGGCGGCCGCGGCGGTGTGAGTAGTCATGCGGTGGTGCTCCGTGCTCATTCCGCGCTCATGCGGCTTCGGTTGACGGTGTAGTAGGCGCGCCGGGCGAGCGCCATGACCTCGGCACGGCGGTTGCCGAGCCAGACGTCGGAGGGACTGATGGTGTCGGGTGCCTTGCTGCGGCACCAGGCGTGGTAGGCCTTCGCCTGGCTCGCCTGCTCGTTCACGAGGGCCACGCTCCACTGGCCCTGGTTCACCCGGAAGCCGGCCAGCGTGCGGTCGATCGGCAGGTAGTCGCCTCGCAGCAGCACCTTGGAGTAGGTGGTCTGGTCGATCAGGTAGGGGAACCGGGCATCCCAGCCGCCCGCCTGCTCGAGGGTCGCGCGGCGCAAGGTGACGCATCCGGGTTCTCCGAACACGTTCGTGCCGCGCCGCACAGTCTGCCGGATGACCTGCACGCCCGGTTGCACGCGGCGCGCGACGCCCTGCAGGCCCCGGTTCTTGATGGTGACGCGCCCGTGGGCGTCGAGGATGTCGCGGGGGCTCGACACGAGCACCACCTCGTGGTTCTCGGCGAGCGCCGTGACGTGCGCCTCGAGGGCGCCCGGGTAGAGCAGGTCGTCGCCTGGCAGGAGCTTCAAGAACTCACCGCGTGCCGCCTCGGAGACCCGGCGCCAGTTCGCCTCGGCGCCACCACCCGCGGGGGTGTGCAGGATGCGCAGCCGCGGGTCGCCGGCGAAGGGCTCGAGTCGTTCGAGGGTGGCGTCGGCCGAGGCGTGGTCGGCCACCACGAGCTCGAAGTCGGTGTAGCTCTGCTCGAGCACCGAGCGCACGGTGTCGGCGATGAAGGCCTCGTTCTGGAAGGCCGGGATGACGACGGAGAGGCGGGGCATCAGTCGCGTTCCTTCTTCTCTTCGACGTCGTGGTGCTGGTCGTGCTCGAGGTCGATCTCGGTGGCCGCTTCGACCTCGCGCCGGAAGGAGAAGCCCTTGTGCCCGAAGTAGCTGATCAGAGTGGTGATGATGAGGATGGAGAACTGCGCCAGGATGCGGTTCCAGCCGAAGCCCACGAGCACCGGCAGGATGACGGCGTTGATCCCGATCGACACGAGGTAGACGCTCTCGAAGCGGGCGAGGTCGCGCAGCACGTGGCCGGTCACCCGGAACACGAAGCGCCGGTAGAGCACGAAGGCGAAGAGCACGCCGAGCACGTGTGCGCAGGCCAGGGTGGCGAGCGAGCCGATCGTGGGGTTGAAGGCCTGGTCGGCCCAGGCTCCCACCGTGAGGTCGAAGAAGACGAAGAAGAGGAAGCCGACGCCCGTGTTCGTGGCGCCCACCAGGAGGAAGGCCACGCGCTGGTCTTTGATGAGGCGGAGAACGAGCCCCGAGCGGTCTGCGCCGTTCTCGTCCGGCAGTGTCACGGGGCAACTCTAGGGCTCGAAAGCTGCGAGCCGGCCTCACGACACGTGTCCGTGTCGCACATAGCGCTATCGCTATAGCGCACTATTGCTATGCTTTCACCATGAAGGGCATCGGCAACGATCTGATCCGGGAGGGCCGACGGCGGGTCGCGCTGACCCAGGGACAACTGGCCGAGCTCGCCGGCACGACGCAGTCGGCGATCGCCCGCCTCGAATCAGGACGCACCTCGCCGAGCTTCGACGACGTCATCCGCTATCTCCGATTGATGGGGCTCGACCTCGACCTCATGCTCGTCGAGCGCGACGAGTCAGATCGAGGGCTCGTCGCCGACCTGGAGCAGCTGACACCCGAGGAGCGCCTCGCGCACCACGCCGCGACGATACGGCGTTTCTCCTCACTCCGTTCCTCCGGGCTCAATGTGATCAATGCTCATGACTGATCTCGACTTCGAGAAGATCCTCGCCACGCTCTCCCGGCACGAGGTGCGCTACGTGCTGATCGGCGGCCTGGCCGCCATCGCGAGCGGCTCCCCATTCCCCACCGAAGACGTCGACGTCACACCGGAGAGGTCAGCCGAGAACCTCGACAGACTGTCGAGAGCCCTCGATGAACTCGAAGCCCGGGTCTATACCTCAACCGAACCTCTCGGAGTGCCGTTCGGTCACGACGGCGCATCGCTCGGCCGGTCCGAGGTCTGGAACCTGGCCACGTCGTTCGGCCGCCTCGACATCTCGTTCCATCCGGACGGCACGACAGGGTTTCCGGATCTCGCACGGGACGCCTTCGACGTGTCCGTCCAGGGCGTGGTGGTGCGGGTGGCGTCGCTCGCCGACGTCATCCGCTCGAAGCAGGCGGCGAACCGGCCGAAAGACCAGCGCGTGCTGCCGACGCTGCGCGAGATCCTCGCCTCGCGGCATCCGCGCAACCGCCCGGAGGCGTGACGACAGGAGGCGGCGAGGGGCTCCGGCTAGAATCGACGCGACCACAATGCGAGGAGACCTCCCCCACATGAAGATTCTTGTCACCGGCGGCGCCGGTTTCATCGGTTCCAACTTCGTCCGGCGCACGCTCGAAGACGCCTACCCCGGCCTCGAAGGCGCCGAGGTCGTCGTGCTCGACGCGCTCACCTACTCCGGCAACCTCGACAACCTTCTTCCGGTGAAGGACTCACCGCGCCTCGCCTTCGTGCACGGCGACATCCGCAACGGCCAGCTTCTCGACGACCTGTTCCCGGGCCTGGATGCGGTGGTGCACTTCGCCGCCGAATCCCACGTCGACCGCTCCGTACGCGACGCGTCGATCTTCGTCGAGACCAACGTCCTCGGCACGCAGCAGCTGCTCGACGCGGCGCTGCGCAACAACCTCCCCCGCTTCGTGCACGTCTCCACCGACGAGGTCTACGGCTCCATCGCCGAGGGCTCCTGGGCCGAGGACCGGCCGCTCGAGCCGAACTCGCCCTACTCGGCCTCGAAGGCCGGCAGCGACCTGCTCGCCCGTTCGTACCACCGCACGCACGGCATGAACATCTCGATCACGCGCTGCTCGAACAACTACGGGCCCTACCACTTCCCCGAGAAGGTCATCCCGCTGTTCGTCACGAACCTCATCGACGACAAGCACGTTCCGCTCTACGGCGAGGGCAACAACATCCGCGACTGGCTGCACGTCGACGACCACACGCGTGGCATCGCGATGGTGCTCGTCAATGGCCGCGCCGGCGAGATCTACAACATCGGCGGCGGCACCGAGCTCACCAACAAGGAGCTCACGCAGCTCCTTCTCGACGCCACCGGAAAAGACTGGTCGTACGTCGACCGCGTGGCCGACCGCCTCGGCCACGACCTGCGCTACTCGGTCGACATCTCGAAGATCCAGAACGAGCTCGGCTACGAGCCTCTCGTGCCGTTCGAGCAGGGCCTGGCCGACGTGGTGCAGTGGTACCGCGACAACCGGCAGTGGTGGGAGCCCCTCAAGGCCCGCGCCGCCCTGGTCTGATCGGGCCGGAGAGGATTCGCTGACATGACGCGTTATCTCATCACCGGCGCGGCCGGGATGCTCGGCCGCGACCTCCAGGAGGCCCTCGCCGGCCGCGACGTGGTGGCGCTCAGCCGCTCGGAGCTCGACATCACCGATGCCGCGGCCGTCGCATCCGCCCTCTCCGGCATCGACGTGGTGTTCAACTGCGCCGCCTACACGGCGGTGGATGCGGCCGAGACCGACGAGGCCGCCGCGCACGCGGTGAACGCCGACGGCCCCGCCACCCTCGCCGAGGCGACCGCGGCGAACGGCGCGAAGCTCGTGCAGATCTCCACCGACTACGTCTTCCAGGGTTCGGCCACCTCGCCCTACCCCGAAGACGAGCCGCGCGACCCGCTGAACGCCTACGGGCGCACCAAGGCCGACGGAGAGGAAGCCGTGCTGCGGCTGAACCCGGCCGGCGGTTACGTGGTGCGCACGGCCTGGCTCTACGGCGCCCACGGCGCCAACTTCCCGGCGACCATGCTGCGCCTCGGCCGCGAGCGCGACAGCGTCTCGGTGGTGCACGACCAGGTCGGACAGCCCACCTGGACCGCCGACCTCGCGCGCCAGCTGGTGGCCCTCGTCGACGCGGATGCGCCGGCCGGCGTCTACCACGGCACCAACTCCGGTCAGGGTTCCTGGTTCGACTTCGCCCAGGCAACCTTTCAGGAAGCCGGAATCGACCCTGATAAAGTCAAGCCGACCGACAGTTCGCAGTTCGTCCGCCCTGCCCCGCGTCCCGCGTATTCCGTACTCGGGCACGACGCGTGGTCCCGAGCAGGCCTGGAACCCATGCGCAGCTGGCGGGCCGCGCTCCATGACGCGGCGAGCTCGGGAGTTTTTGGAGAGTAATGGCCACGCTGCGGGTGATCGTCGACCAGCTGGTCGCCCCCGTACCTGGCGGAATCGGGCGTTACACGCTCGAGCTCACGCGACAGCTGATCGCCACCGCTCCGCGCGACTGCGACGTCGAGGGAATCATCTCGGCGGTGCCGTCGGAGACCGCCGAGGAGGTGCAGCAGAAGCTGCCCGGACTCGCCGGCCTGCACCGCGCCACCCTGCCGCGGCGTGAGCTCGCGGCCGCGTGGCAGCACGGCATCATCGGCTCCTCGGGCGGAGGCATGGTGCACGCCACCAGCCTGCTCGCGCCGCTGCGCAAGCACGACCGGCGCGAGGAACTCGGCAACCAGACGGCGGTGACCATTCACGACGTCGTGCCGTGGACGCATCCGGAGACCCTCACGCCCCGTGGGGTCAGCTGGCACAAGGCCATGGCGAAGCGTGCCTCGAAGTACGCCGACGCCGTCGTGGTGCCGACGCACGCCGTGGCCGAGGAGCTCTCGCGCTACTTCAACTTCGGCGACCGCCTGCGTGTGATCGGGGGCGCCGTCAGCGACGAGCTGCGGCTCCCGGCCGACCCCGCTTCGCGCGTGGCCGCGCTCGGGCTACCGGAGCGCTACATCCTGGCCGTCGGCACTCTCGAGCCGCGCAAGGGGCTCGCCGCGCTCATCCAGGCGCTCGCGTCGCCCGCCACCGACGAGCTGCCGCTGCTCATCGCCGGCCCCGAGGGCTGGGGCGAGTTCGACGTGGCGTCGGTCGCGGCCTCGGCCGGGGTCGATGCCTCGCGCATCCGGGTGCTGGGCTTCCTCAGCGACTCCGACCTCGCGCTCACGATCGAGCGCGCGACCGTGTTCGTCTACCCGAGCCAGGCCGAGGGCTTCGGGCTGCCGCTCGTGGAGGCCTTCCACTTCGGCACCCCGGTCATCCACGCCGACGTCCCGGCGCTGCTCGAGGTGGCCGCCGGGTCGACCTTCGTTGTCGAGCGCACGACTCCTGCCGAGTTCCCGGGGCAGCTCGCCGACGCCATCCACACGGTGACGACGGATGCCGCGCTGCGCACCCGCCTCTCCATCTCGGGCCTGGACCGCGCCCGCGCCTTCTCCTGGCGCGACTCGGCCGACAAGGTCTGGCAGCTGCACGCCGACCTCTAGCCCCGCCCCCTCCTCCTTGTTCTTGGAGAGTGCCGGGGCAGGAGGCGGGTCAGCCGGCGGGGGCCGTGGTGGCGGTGGAGAGCACCATGGCGTTGGCGACGGTCTGGCGCACCAGGGTCCAGTCGGGGTCGGTGGGGTCGATCAGCGGCGGCGTGAGCTCGACGTTGTCGATCGGCAGGTTCTTGGTCTTCAGCGCCAGGTCGACGAAGTAGGGCAGCATCGACTGCGGGATGTCGGTCTGCACGATCTGCGCGCCGGCCTCCGCGATGCCCTGGAACTTCGTGAGAACATTCACGGGGTCGAACTGCTGCAGGATGGCCGTCTGCAGCTCGCGCTGGCGCTGCATCCGGTCGTAGTCGCTCGTGGTGTGCCGTGAGCGGGCGTACCAGAGGGCCGTGTAGCCGTTCATGTGCTGCTCGCCGGGCCAGATCCAGCCCTCGATCTCGTTGCCCTGCTCGTCGCCGCCCATGGGGAGCTGCTCGGTGACGTTGATGTCGACGCCGCCGAGCGCGTCGACGAGGTCGGCGAAGCCCTGCATGTCGATCATCACGTAGTACTGGATCGAGATGTTCAGGGCCCCCTCGATCGCGTCCTTCGTGGCCTCGACGCCGGCGTTCGAGCCGGCCGCGTCGGCGTTCGGGTAGAGATCCTGGTCGAACGCCATGACGCGCGGGTAGAGGAAGCTGATCTGGCAGTCCTCACCGCAGTCGTAGGTGCCGTCGGGCGCATAGTCGCTGCCGATCAGGGGCGAACCCTCCTTGATGGGCACCTGCTGTAGATCGCGCGGCACGCCGATCATCGTCGCGCGGCCGGTGTCGGCCTCGATCGACACCACGGTCATGCTGTCGGGCCGCATGCCGTCGCGGTCGGGCCCGGCGTCGCCGCCGAGGAGCAGGATGTTGTAGCGCCCGTCGACGGGAGGAACGGATGCGCTGGCCGCCGAGAACACGCTGCCCACGACCCCGCGCGAGACGCCTGCGATGTAGGCGCCGAACACCGCCGTGCCCGAGGTGGCCACCAGCAGCAGCACCGAGAACAGCGCCAGCGCCGGGCGCGCCCGCGGGCCAGCGCGCACCAAACGCACCAGGCGCAGGGTGTCGAGGGTGAGCACGACCCAGAGGATGGCGTAGACCACGAGCACGATCTGCACGAACAGCAGGGCGAGCGACTGCGTGACCATCGAGTAGATGACCTGCGGCCAGATGAAGTACACGATCACGCCGATGACGGCGAAGATCCACAGGGCGAACGTGAAGTAGAGGCCTAGACGCCCCAATTTGCGACTGCCGGCGAGCACCTGCGCGGAGCCCGGGATGAGGAAGTTGAGCGCGACGAGCCACCACCCGCGCACCGTCATCGCCTTGCGGCTGGAGGTGTCCGGGTAGCGGATCGGGCTCGCGGTCGTACTGGTCATAGGCGGGCTTGGAGGCTCGTGTTCTTCTCTTCGACGAGCTCCGAGAGCTCGGTGCGGTATCGGTCGAGGGCGGAGGCCAGCCCATCATCCGTGATCGAGAGAATGCTGACAGCGATGAGTGCGGCGTTCTTCGCGCCCCCGATGGAGACCGTGGCGACCGGGATGCCCGCGGGCATCTGCACGATCGACAGCAGCGAGTCGAGGCCGTCGAGCTTGGCGAGCGGAACGGGCACACCCACCACCGGGAGCGTGGTGACGGCAGCGAGCATCCCGGGCAGGTGGGCGGCCCCGCCCGCGCCGGCGATGACGACCTTGAGGCCTCGCTCGCGGGCCGACCGGCCATAGGCGATCATCTTCTCGGGGGTGCGGTGCGCCGAGACGACCTGCACCTCGCAGGGCACACCGAAGTCGGCGAGCACCTGCACGGCGTCGCTCATGACGGTGAAGTCGGAATCCGACCCCATGACGACGCCCACCAGGGGCCGGATGTCGGGTTCGTCTGAGGGCATGTCCCTCATGCTAGGTCGCGCTCCGGCGAGAACCCCGTAGCCGAACCCGCGTGTACGGTGTCAGTTCGCGAAGAACGCGGCGGCGGCGCGCGCCTGGAACACGACCTCGTCGAGGTCGTCGCCGCTCACCGTCACGTGGCCGATCTTGCGACCGGGGCGCGGCTCTTTGCCGTAGAGGTGCAGCTTCGCCGTGGGCTGGTCGGCGAGCGCGAGCGCGGCGGGGCCGTCGAGGTCGCCGTCGGCGGGGCCGCCGAGGATGTTGACCATCACCGACCACGGCTCGCGGTGCCCGGTGGCGCCGAAGGGCAGGTCGAGCACCGCGCGCAGGTGCTGCTCGAACTGGCTCGTGGTGCTGCCGTCGATGGTCCAGTGGCCGGTGTTGTGCGGGCGCATGGCGAGCTCGTTGACGAGGATGCGCTTATCCGTCGTCTCGAACAGCTCGACCGCGAGCACGCCGGTGACGCCGAGCTCCTCGGCGATCGTGATGCCGATGCGGGCGGCCATCTCGGCGACCTTGCCGGCCGAGCCGGGCGCCGGAGCGATCACTTCGGCGCAGACGCCGTCGCGCTGCACCGACTCCACGACGGGCCAGAGGGTGGTGTCGCCGCTCGGGCGCCGGGCCACGAGCTGCGCGAGTTCGCGCCGGAAGTCGACGAGCTCCTCGGCGAGCAGCGCTCCCGCATCCGGACCACCGTCTTGATCCAGCGCGAGGAACCACTCCTCCACCTGCGCAGCGCTCTCCACGACGCGCACGCCCTTGCCGTCGTAGCCGCCGCGGGCGGTCTTCACGACAGCCCGGCCGCCGTGCTCGGCGATGAAGTCGTCGAGCTGCTCCGGTGTCTCGATGCGGGCCCAGTCGGGCATCGGGATGCCGAGTTCGCCGAGCCGCTCGCGCATGGCGAGCTTGTCCTGGGCGAACTGCAGCGCATCCGGACCCGGCTGCACGCTGACCCCGGCGTCGAGCAGGGCGCGCAGCACGGCCTGCGGCACGTGCTCGTGGTCGAAGGTGACGACGTCGACGCCCGCGGCGAACGCCTCGACGGTCTCGAGATCGGTGTAGTCGCCGACGGCGGTGGCGGCGATCGCCGCCGACATCCCCTCGGCCTCGGCGAGCACCCGGATGTCGATGCCCAGCTCGATCGCGGGCGGCACCATCATCCGCGCCAGTTGTCCGCCACCGATCACGCCCACTTTGAAAGTCACGCACCCAGCCTACTCGCGGCGCCGAGACCTCCGGATGGAAGGAGATTCGGCGCGAATCCACCCGATTCGTCGCTGAGACCCCCGAATCTCCTTCCGTTCAGAGCCCCTGACCCGGGTGCTCGGTGAGCTCGCCCAAGAGCTCGGCCACCAAGCGCGCCGAGGGCACGTCGTGCAGCACGAGGGTGAGCTCGGGGCCCGCGATCACCCGCACGTCGCCGGTGCCGAAGGCCGCTTGCAGCGGGCCGCGGCGCAGGCGCACGTCGCTCACGCGGGCCAGATAGACGTCCTGCCGGTGACGCACGAGGAGGCCGCGGCGGGCGATCACACGCCGCGAGGTCACGGTGTAGCGGTGGCCGAGCCACGCCAGGAACGGCAGCAGCACCACGAAGAACACGAGGCCGCAGGCCGCCCCGAAGGCCGTCCAGTTCTGCCATTCCTCGGGGAGGCGCCAGCCGTACCAGCCGTAGGCGGTCACCGTCGCGAAGAGCACGAGCACCGGGAGGACCAGTCGCCGCGCGTGCGGACGCGTGCGCAGCAGCACGGTCTCGGCGAGGGGCTCGACCGCGGTGGTGTAGCCGCCGTACCCCGGATGCGCGGGGCCCGGGTGCGCGGGTGCCCCGCCGTGGAGCGGCCCGGCCTGGCCGGATCCGGCGTCGGCATCCGCCGGCCCGCCCGCGTTCGCGGCCCCCCAGCCGAAGCGCTCGGTGGCGTTCGCCTCGTCACGGCGGGCGGTGCCCCGCGGGGCCGCGGCCGGTGCCGGTGCGCCGCCGCGCAGCAGCAACTCGAAGGAGTCTGATGAGCGCTGCGACCGGGCCATGGCGCTCATTCTCCACCGCGCCGCCCGGAATCAGCTGTCGTCGTGCCGGAGGTGCGTCACATCGCCTGCCGAGACCACGAGCTCGGCCGGCGAGCCCCCGTCGCCGGTGTCGACCACGAGACGCCCGGTGGCGTCGATCGCCCGGGCGACCCCGGTGCGGAACACCCCGCCCGGCAGCTCCACCCGCACCGCCCGCCCGAGCGTGGCCGAGACCTCCGTGGCGGCGGCCAGCAGCCCGCTCGCCTCGGGGTCGCCGTCGCTCGAGAGCCACGCGGCGTAGAGGGCCGTGAACTCGCGGAGGTAGGCCGACAGCACGCGGTCGGCTGCCGCATCCTCGGGCCGGGCCCCGGCGAGCAGCAGCGAGGTCGACGTGGGCGTCGGCAGATCGGCCGCCTCGAGCGAGAGGTTCACCCCGGTGCCGATGACCACGCCGTCGGCTCCGGGCAGCAGTTCGGCGAGGATGCCGCACACCTTCTTCTCGCCGATCAGCACGTCGTTCGGCCACTTGAGCGCCACGCGCGCACCCGCACCCGCACCCGCACCCGAGCCCGCGCCCACACTCGACCCCACACCACCGGATGCCTCCCCCAGCACCCCCGCCACGGCCCGCGCCATCGCCACCCCGGCGAGCAGCGACAGCATCCCGAACCGCTCCACCGGCACGGGCTCCCCGGATGCTCCGCGCGGCCGCACGAGCAGCGACACGGCCAGCGAGGCCCCGGCCGGCGCCACCCAGCTGCGGCCGAGGCGACCGCGGCCCGCCACCTGGTCGTCGGTCGCCACCACCGAGAGGTCGGGCCAGGCGGCGGCCGACGGCCCGGCGGCGGCCTGGGCGAGCACGTCGTTGGTGGACCCGGCCTGCGGCAGCCAGTCGAGGCGGGCGGCGAGGGCGGAGGAGAGCGGGAGTTCCATGCCGCCAAACTACCCACTCACAAGCCCGGCCACGGCTTTTGTAGGGTTTCGGCAACGGGATGGCCCGAGGGCTGGCCGGTAGAGTGAACGGCGTGAGTGAAGATCTGACGACGCAGCCCGACATGTACACCACGGCGGGCAAGCTGACCGACCTCAAGAACCGCTACCACGAGGCCGTGACGGCATCGGGCGAGGCGGCGATCGAGAAGCAGCACAAGCGCGGAAAGAAGACCGCCCGCGAGCGCATCGAGCAACTGCTCGACCACGGCAGCTTCGTCGAGCTCGACGAGTTCGTGCGTCACCGCACCCACGCCTTCGGCATGGAGAAGTCCCGCCCCTACGGCGACGCGGTCGTCACCGGCACCGGCACCATCCACGGCCGCCAGGTCGCCGTCTACGCGCAGGACTTCACGATCTTCGGCGGCTCGCTCGGCGAGGTGGCCGGCGAGAAGATCATCAAGGTGATGGATCTGGCGCTGAAGACCGGCGTTCCCATCATCGGCATGCTCGACTCCGGTGGCGCCCGCATCCAGGAGGGCGTGGTGGCCCTCGGCAAGTACGGCGAGATCTTCCGCCGCAACACGGCCGCGAGCGGCGTTATCCCGCAGATCTCCATCATCATGGGCCCGGCGGCGGGCGGCGCCGTCTACTCCCCCGCCCTCACCGACTTCGTCATCATGGTCGACAAGACCAGCCAGATGTTCGTCACCGGCCCCGACGTCATCAAGACCGTCACCGGCGAAGACGTCGGCATGGAGGAGCTCGGCGGCGCGCTCACGCACAACAAGATCTCGGGCGTCTCGCACTTCCTGGCGAGCGACGAGGACGACGCGCTCGACTACGCCCGGGCCCTGCTCAGCTACCTCCCCGACAACAACCTGGCCGAACTCCCCGTCTACGACAGCGTTCCCGAGCTCGAGATCACGGATGCCGACCGCAAGCTGAACACGATCATCCCGGACTCCCCGAACCAGCCCTACGACGTGCACACCGTCATCGAGCACCTCGTCGACGACGCTGAGTTCCTCGAGACGCAGCCGCTCTACGCGCCGAACATCGTGGTCGGTTTCGCCCGCATCGAGGGCCGCAGCGTCGGCATCGTGGCCAACCAGCCGAGCGCGATGGCCGGAACCCTGAACATCGAGGCCGGCGAGAAGGCCGCGCGCTTCGTGCGCTTCTGCGACTCCTTCTCGATCCCGATCCTCACCCTCGTCGACGTGCCCGGCTACCTGCCCGGCACCGACCAGGAGTGGACGGGCGTCATCCGCCGCGGCGCGAAGCTGCTCTACGCCTACGCCGAGGCCACCGTGCCGCTGGTCACCGTCATCCTGCGCAAGGCCTACGGCGGCGCCTACATCGTGATGGGCTCCAAGCAGCTCGGAGCCGACATCAACCTCGCCTGGCCGACCGCCGAGATCGCGGTGATGGGCGGCCAGGGCGCCGTGAACATCCTCTACCGCGGTGAGATCAAGCGGGCCGAGGAGGCCGGCGAGGATGTCGCGGCCGTGCGCACCAAGCTCGCGAACGAGTACACCTACAACGTGGCCTCGCCCTTCCTCGCGGCCGAGCGCGGCGAGCTCGACGGGGTGATCGAGCCCGCGGCGACCCGTGTGGCCGTCACCAAGGCCTTGCGCGCCCTCAAGACCAAGCGCGCGAGCCTGCCGCCGAAGAAACACGGCAACATCCCGCTCTAGCCGGTGCCCGCATCCGGTTCAGCGGATGCACGGGGTGCGGTCAGATGATCGACCGGGAACTGACACAATGGTCTCAGACGTCATCCATGGGGGAACACGGATCGCCTCGATCCGCGGCGTCGGAGGAGACGAACCACCCGCATGCCCGTGTCTGCTCCGAGCAACGCCCGCAACGCCCTCGTGGTGGACGACACCCCCGAACAGGCCGAGCTCGTGGAGCTTCTCCTGCAGCGCCTGGGCTACGCGGTGGTCACCGTGAACACGGCCGAGGCGGCCATCGTGGCCTACGCCGCCCTCGAGCCCCAGATCGCCATCGTCGATCTGCTGCTGCCCGGCATCGACGGCTGGGCGCTCGTCACCGCGATGAAGCGCGACGTACCCGGCTGCCTGCTGCTCGTCACGAGCGTGCTCGAGCTCGACGAGTACCCGGTGGTCGACGGAGTGCTGCCGAAGCCGTTCAGCGCCGCCCAGCTGGCTGCTGAGCTCGACCGGATGTTCGCCGCCTAGCATCCGCGAGGGGCGCCACAGAGACAAGGGGACACCATGCGGGTTTTGATTGCCGACGACGACCAGGATCTGTGCGATCTCATCACGATCGCCGTGGAGAAGGCCGGCTACACCGTGGTCGCGGCCGTGTCGAACGGCGCGGAGGCCTGGAACCTGCTGCAGAGCGACGAGGTCGACCTCGCCGTGCTCGACATCTCGATGCCCGAGCTCACCGGCCTCGAGCTCACGGAGAAGATCCGAGCCGACCCCGAGCTGCGGGAGCTGAGCATCCTCATCATCACCGCCAACGTGCAGCCGAGCACCGCGGAGGCCGTGCACCTCGCCGGCGCGAACGGCCTCATCACCAAGCCGTTCGTGGTGATGGACCTGGTGGCGTTCGTGCGTGACGTGGCCGATCGCCTCTGATGCCCACCGCTCGGGCGCGGGCCCGCCGTTTTCTCGACACCGCCGATCGGCCGGCGATCAAGCAGGTGCCCACGGCGGCGGCCTTCCTGTTGGCGAACGTCTTCATCCTCCTACCCGGGTCGGACGGCTCGGTCGAGGCGAGCCCCACCGGGGTTCTCGTGGCCGACCTCGTCGTGGCGATCGCCACTGTGCTCGCCTTCGTGGTTCCGTGGGATCGGCACGGCCGCAGCTGGCAGCTGATCGTGCCGCTCGCGAGCATCGCCGCCATCATCGTCCTGCGCATCGCCACCGGCGGAGCCCAGTCTCCTTACGGCGGGCTCATCCTGCTGCCGATCGTCTGGATCGCCGCCGAGGAGGGCCGGCGCAACGTGGCGATCGTGCTCGCAGCCGTCGCCGCGAATCTCACCCTGCCCTATGCGATCGGGCAGTCGCACGTCTCGGGCGCGGAGGACTGGATCCGGGTCGCCTTCACCCCGATCACCTTCACGATCGCCGCGGCGCTCATCAACCAGCTCAGCTCGGTCTCGCGCTCCCGCCAGCGCAGCGCGGACGCCCTGCTCGCCGAGCGCGACGAGCTCATCGACTCCCTCGCCGAGGCCGTGCGCGTCGCCGAGCACAGCGAGAAGGAAGCGGCGGTGGCCGCGCGCCTGATGAACAGCGTGTGGGATGCGATCACAGAGCAGGCCATCATCGGCACCGACCTCGACGGCGCGATCGACGTCTGGAACGGCGGCGCCGCGCAGATCCTCGGCTACTCCGAGCAGGAAGCGCTCTCGGGGATGCGTATCGTCGACCTGCACCTGCGCGAGGAGGTGCTTGCCGAGTCCGGCGCCGGGGGAAGTCCGTTCCCCGGCCGTTTCGCCGCACTCACCGACGTCGCCCGCGACGGCGCCGCCGACGTCCGCGACTGGACCTACCGCCGCCGCGACGGCTCCACCTTCCCCGCCCAGGTGGCGATCACGCAGCGGACGGATGCGCTGGGCCGGCCCTCCGGGTTCATCTTCGTCGCGACCGACGAGACGCGGGCGAAGGAGATCGAACGCCTGAAGGACGAGTTCTCCGGACTCATCTCGCACGAGCTCCGCACCCCGCTCAGCTCCATCCTCGGCTATGCCGAGCTCCTGCGCCTCGACGACGACCCGCCGCTCAGCGCATCGCAGCAGAAGTATCTCGGCGTCGTGGAGCGGAACGCCAAACGCCTGCTGCAGCTCGTCGGCGACCTGCTGTTCACCGCCCAAGTGGAGGCCGGCCGGTTCTCGATCGCGGCCGTCCCGGTCGAGCTGCGCGCCCTGCTCAAAGCCTCGGCCGAGAGCGCCCGGCCGAACGCCGAGAAGGCGGGCATCGCGCTCAAGCTCGTCGACGGAGAGGGGCCGCTCCGGCTCACCGCCGACCCCACCCGCCTCGGGCAGGCGGTCGACAACCTCGTCTCGAACGCCGTGAAGTTCACCCGCCGCGGCGGCACCGTGCGCCTGGAAGCGCGCCGGGAGGAAGCACGCGTGGTGATCACCGTCACCGACACGGGGGTGGGCATCCCGGCCGACGAGCTCGATCGCCTGTCGGAGCGCTTCTTCCGCGCCTCGACGGCCACCAAGAACGCCGTTCAGGGCGTCGGGCTCGGCCTCACCATCACGAAGGCCATCGTGGTCGCCCATGGCGGAACCCTTGCCATCTCGAGCACGATCGGCGAGGGCACCTCGATCGCGATCGGCCTCCCGGCCTGACGGCCGGCGCCGCCGGCGCCGGGGCCCGCCCACGCGGCACGAGTACAGGTCAGGCGGTCGCGGTCTCCGCGGCGTGCTGCCGCGCGTTCCAAGCCGAAAGCACCATCTCGTCGAGGGTGTGACGCATCCGCCACTGCAGGTCGCGGGCGGCGAGCTCGCCGGTGGCCACGATGCGGGCCGGGTCTCCGGGGCGCCGCGCGGTGATCTCCGGCTCGAACGGGATGCCCGTCGCCGCCGCGACGGCCATCATGATCTCGCGCACCGAGACGCCGTCGCCCGACCCCAGGTTGTAGGCGGCCAGGAGGAGCGACCCCTCGTCGAGCTTGCGCGCGGCCTCCACGTGGGCGAGGGCGAGGTCGGCCACGTGGATGTAGTCGCGCACGCAGGTGCCGTCGGGGGTGGGGTAGTCGTCGCCGTTGATGCGCGGCGTGCGGCCGGCGAGCAGGGCGTCGAACACGAGCGGGAACAGGTTGTGCGGGCTCGAGTCGTAGAGCTCGACGCTGCCCGAGCCCACCACGTTGAAGTAGCGCAGCGAGGTGTGCCGCAGGCCGGCGGCCACGCCTTGATCGCGCAGCAGCCACTCGCCGATGAGCTTCGACTCGCCGTAAGGGCTCTCGGGGTTCTTCGGGGTGTCTTCGGTGACGATGTCGGTGGGCGGGGTGCCGTAGACGGCGGCGCTCGACGAGAACACCGCACGGTCGATGCCGGCGTCCTGCATGGCCTGCAGGAGAACGGCCATGCCGGTGACGTTCTGCTCGTAGGTGTGCAGCGGCCGCTGCACCGAGACACCGGCGTACTTGAAGCCGGCGATGTGGATGACCCCGGTGACCTCGTGCTCGGCGAGCGTCTGCTTCACCAGGGCCGCGTCGAGGATGCTGCCCCGCACGAACGGGACGGAGGCCGGCACGAAGCTCTCATGGCCGCTCGAGAGATCGTCGAGCACCACGCACGGCATCCCGGCTTCGCCGAGGGCCGCGACCACGTGCGATCCGATGTATCCTGCTCCGCCTGTGACAAGCCAGGTCATGGTGTCCTCCCGCTCGAATGTCCAGAGGAAACCCTATCGTCCGGAGGGGAACCCCCGTCTCACCGCACCAGCGTCCTGACGAGCGAGACGGCCTCCTTCGCCGACATCGAGGGCAGGTAGGCCCGGCCGATCGCGCCGCCGATGGTGGGCAGGGCCAACGGATCGGGATAGGCCATGTAGATGGTGTCGTACGTCGGGTTGAACTTCGCCTTGAACTTGAAGAGCGAGGAGAAGCCGTAGGCCGGCTCCAGGGTGCGCGCGAGGAACTCGGAGAGCTCCGTCATCACGGTCGGCGCCGGCGGCTCCTCGCCCTTCGGCACGGGCGGCTGCGCGAGCGGGGCGCCCGAGAGGCTCAGCACCTCCACGCCGAGCTCCTTCATGTGCAGGGCCGAGGAGGCGATGAGGTACTCCATCACCCCGGGCATCGAGCCGTCGGCCCGGCGCATGAAGTCGAGTGTGTAGCCGATCGCCACGCCATCGCGGTACACGGGCAGCCAGCTCGTGACCGCCGCGATGCGGCCCTCGGCGTCGATCGCGAGCATGAGGGCGACATCCGGGTCTTTGATCTCCTCGAGAGCGCCGAGGGTGAAGCCCATCTCGGGCAGCTCCTTCTCCGACACCCAGGCCTCGGAGATGGCGTTGATCTGCGCCACCTTGCTGCGCGAGAGCTCGTCGTAGGTGGTCCACACCGCGGTCATGCCCTCGCGCACGCCCTTGTTGAGCGAGGAGCGCACGTTCTGCCACGACTTGCCGGCCATCTCGAGCGTCTGCGGGTGCATGAGCGTCTCCTCGCCCACCGACATGTGCAGCCAGCCCATTCCCTCGAACACCGGCAGGAACTGCTCGTGCACGCTGTAGAAGACCGGCACCCAGCTGCGCGCGTCGCAGAAGGCGGCGAAGTCCAGCACCACCTGCTTCTCGGCGCCCGGCAGGCACACCGGGTCGGACATCGTGATGGCCACGCCGTTGATCACCCGGTAGGCCACCGCCGCATCGCCCGCCTCGTTGAACCAGTAGACGTTGCCCGGCCACGTCGTCATCCAGCCGAGCGTTCCCCCGCCGCCCCGGCGCAGCAGGGCGCGGATGCGCTGCGGGTCGCCCACACGCACCGACTGCTCGCTCGCGGTGAGCAGCTGGATCGCCGCCACCGTGAACACGGCCCAGAAGACCGGGCCGATCCACTGGAAGAGGAAGAGCACCACGGATGCCGTGGGCACGGCCAGGAAGCCCGTCATGCCCACCAGGGTGACCGGGAGGAACCGCCGCGGCACGTCGAGCACGAGCTCGACGATCGTGGTTCCGGGCGGGTTGTAGCTGTCGAGCGCGAAGGAACCCGCCACGAGGTAGATCGCCGAGAGAACCACGAACGCGCCCGCCACCACGACCACGAACCGGATGAACGCCTCCCGCGGCGCCTTGAGGGCGAAACGACGGCGGGAGAGGAAGAGCATCAGCGCCACGGCGAACGGCACCGCGATGGTCGAGCCGCCCCACACGACGTACTCGCCGATGTCGATCGCCTGCAGGTCGGGCTCGGAGGTCGCGGTGTCGACGAAGCCCGCCACCAAGCCGAGGAAGACGAAGGCCAGGACGATGAGGGCGAGGTTCGTGACGATGCCGAGCCAGAGCGCGAAGCGCCGCCCGCGGCGCAGTCCCCAGGCCGAGACGAGCAGCAGGGCGAGCGGAACGAAGGTGAGCACGACGGGGCCGAGCCCGCCGAGGGTGGAGAGACGGCTGATGCTCTCGCAGATGGCGGAGGTCGAGCTGGAGCACAGCTCCGTGATGTCACGCGCGCTCGGGAAGATGTCGCCGTAGAAGCTGCCGGCGAGGCCGAACGCGCCGCTCGACCCGGGGTTGAGCAGCGAGATGAGGGGGCCGAGCGCGGTGATCAGCACGATGGTGGCGATGAGCACGCGCACCTCGCCGAAGGAGCTCCTCAACCACACCACCCGGCGGCGGCTTCGGCCGATCAGGAAATGCCCGATCACGAGCCCCGAGATGGCCGCGATGAGCCGGTAGACGTTCGAGGTGTCGCCGTCGTAGAGGGCGAACATGATGAGGAAGCCGAAGGACACCAGACGCACCCGGCGGCGCCAGAGCGGACCCATGAAGGCGCTCGCGGCCAGCAGCGCGCCGACGATCGGAGTGATCGGGTCGCCCGTGAGGTCGAAGCTCGTGCCGTTCGCCCACCATTCCCCCGCGAGCGAGCCGATCCACTGCACGAGCACGCCGAGGCCCACGCCGAGCAGCCCGGTCACGAAGAACACGGGGAGCAGGCGGCGCCAGCCGAGCAGACGTTCGGCGACGCCGAGGAGCACGATCGAGGCGAGGATCGACAGCACGAGCTGGAACGGGTCCCACGGCACGAAGAGGGCGGTGACGATCGTCCACCAGTTGCCCATGTCGACGACGGTGGTGACGCCGGCGGTCCAGAAGGCCTGGGTGTCGGCCGAGGCCGGCCCGAAGAAGGTGCCGGTGACGAGGGACACCACCAGGACCACCGCCGCGAAGGCGAGGCTGAACGGGATCGTCACGAGGTAGTCCCGCGCGAAGGTGACGGTGTTGCGCATGCTGACGATTCCCCTCTGATCCCAGGGTTCTAATGTAGCCTCGTCGTCGTGAACGACTCGACCCCGACATCCCCGTCCGAGCCCGCGATCCGGGTGCTCTCGGCGAATCTGACGCCGGAGGAACTGGCCGCCGTCACCGCGGTGATCGACGCCGCGGTCGCGGAGGAGCTCGCCGAGGTTCTCGACGAAGTGCAGATCGGGCCATCGGCCTGGGAGCGCAGCCAGCGCGCCCTGCGCACACCCCTGCATCCGGGCCCCGGCGAGTGGCGCTCGTTCGCCGGCTGACTCCCGCGCATCGATTCTGGATGCTTGCTGGGCGCTCTCTGGACGAGATCGCGAAAATGTCCACCGAAATGCCTACTGTGCCCGTGTCTCGGGCCGAGCAGGATGGATATCGCTAGGTGTGGTTTCTTCGGAATCGCACCGCCGGACACAGGTCGACTAGGGTAAGCGGGCCCGTATCCGGGGGCGAGTCAGGGCGGTATTCGGGTTATCGTCCTGACTCGAAGCTTTCCGGGGGTCGATGCGAATCGGCCCCCGGTTCTTCATGTCGGGGCACCTCGAGCCAGAGTTCGAGTTCGGTGTCGTCGCTCGGCCCGTCGGCGGAGGCCGAGGCGGAGGCCGCACCCGCCTCCGCGGTGCGCAGGCCCACGATCGTGACGGCCACCTCGTCGTCGTCGTGGTGTGCCGTGCGCACCACGACCCGGTCGGCCGTCGTGCTGCCGATCTGGCGGGCGATCACGGCCGTGATGCGCGCGTGCTCCGCCCGGTCGAGGTCGTCGATGCCGCCGTCGTCGAGCAGCGTCACCTCCACGCCGCGGCGCCTCGCCGCGAGCACCTCGCGACGCACGGAGTCGTCGAGCAGGCGGCGGCCGCGGATCTCGTCGCGCATCGCCGCCTCGAGGTGCCGGCACTCCTCGCGCTCGGCCTCATCGAGCCGGCCGTCGCTCGTGACGATGAGACGCAGCATGGGCGCCACCATCCGGTCCATCTGACCGAGGCGCACCCGGCGCTCGTAGAATTCGGCCTCCTCCTGGGCGTGCCACTCCGCCGCACGCTGCTCGGCCTGCTCGAAGAGCGCCGCCTCGCGCGAGGAGCGCACGATCGACACCGTGGTCACGTGGGCCACGCCCACCCAGATCGGGCCGCCGATGGCTCCGAGGGCGGCGAGCGCGAGGGGGTCGTGAGACCACGCGAGCACGGCCGCGAGCATGACCACGATGCCGGCCCAGGCGAACCACGGGCGCTGGCGCACCACCGTGATGGTCATCAGGGTTCCGACCGCGCCGATGAACCAGGTGGCGTAGCCGTTGTCGGCCGCCGGGTCGAGCTGCGGCAGCACGAGGATGAAGCCCACAGCGGTCACCGCGAGGTTCACGGCGGCGACGCCCAGGGGCATCCGGAGCGCCGGCGAGGGCGCGAGGCTGAGGGCGCTGGCGGCGCCGTAGAGCGCCATCGCCACCACCGACGGCCACGGCGAAGCGGGCACGCCGATCGCATAGACGCCGAGCACGATGTGGTAGGCCGAAAACAGGGCGGCGAGCCCGACCAGCAGGATGCGCGGCATCGAGATCATGATCCGCTCCCCTCCTCGTCGGAGCGCTCGGCCGGCCAGGCGATCTGCACGCGGGTGCCGAGGCCGGGTGCCGAGGTCACGTCGACCGAGCCGCCCACCGAGCCCGCCCGCTCGCGGATGGAGATGCGCAGACCGAGGCGGTCGGCGGGGACCTCGGCGACCGCGAAGCCCTGCCCGTCGTCGGCGACCACCACGCGGAAGCGGAAGCCTCCGGACTCGCCCGCGTCACGGCCCGCCACCGTGATGGAGCGCCGGGCGCCCTCGCGGGCGTGCTGGATGCTGTTCACGATCGCCTGCACGGTCGCGGTGTACACGCCCTCGAGCACGCGCGCGGGCGCCGAGCCGCCGAGCTCCCCCGTGGCCTCGAAGGCGATCTCGGCGTCGAGCGTGTCGGCGAGGGCCCGGCAGCGCTCCACGAGCACGGCGAGCGGCAGATCGGCACCGCCCTCGGCCTCGGCGTCGGCGCTCTGCAGCGCCACGAGGGCGCGCTCCGCCATCCGCACCACCATCTCGCGGTCGGCCGGGGAGCTGCTGCGCGCCGCCGCGAGCAGGGTGGAGAGCACCCGGTCGTGGATGACGGTGTCCACCCGCGTGCGCTCCTGCTCGGCCGCGTGCCGGGTCGCCGCCTCGGCGTACCGCGCCACCGCGGTGGTCTGCGCCGCATCCACCCGCGAGGCCGTGGCCCTCAAGGCGGTGATTACGATGAGGGCGAACGCGCCGAGCAGCAGAACATAGACCGCGTCGAGCACGGCGAGCTGCCAGGATGCGCCGCCGCCGCTCGGCAGCATCCGCAGGCCCGCGAAGATCAGCGGCACCACGACCGTGTAGACGGCGGCCCACACGGTGGGCAGCGCGATGGCCGCCGCGGCGATGGCCACGAGCACCACGTACCAGAGCCAGGGCTGCCGGCCGAGCGCCGCCGTGGGCGAGAGCACGGCGAACGGCCAGAGCAGGAGCAGCACGACGAAGACACCGGCGACCACGATCATGCTCACCCGGATGCCGCGGCCGACCATCGAGCACACGAGGGCGGCGCCGATCGACCCGAAGATCCCGATCGCGATCCCCCACGCCCACTCGGGCTTCAGCGTGCCGGCGGTGGCGGCGAGCGCGGGCAGGGAGAGCAGGGCGAAGACGAAGCCGAAGAGCCCCTCGAGGCGTGCGAGCGTGGTGTCGAGCTGGGTGCGGCGCAGGGCTGCGGCGCGCGGGGGGCGGGTCGCGCGCATCCGGCTCCACCGTGCGGATGCCGCGCCGGCGGGAGGTTCGTCGACGGCCCTATTCGACATGCCCGTGTTCGTCGAGGGCGAGGATGCCGTCTTCGACGGCCCGGCGCAGCAGCTCGACCTTCGACCGGGCCGGCCGGCCCACCTCCACATACTTGGCACGGATGCGGTCGAGGTACTCCTTGGCCGTCGACACCTTGATGTTGAGCTTGAGCGCCACCTGCGAGAGCGGCAGCCCGCTCGCGTACAGGTGCAGCACGTCGCGTTCACGCTGCGCCAGCTGGGCCTTGCCGAACTCCCGGTCGGCGTCGATGGCGCTCGCCCACTCGAGGTTGTTGAGCACGTCGCCGCGGGCCACGGCCGCGATGGCCGCCATGACGGTGCTCGTGGCCGCCGACTTCGGGATGACGCCCGCGGCACCCGCTGCGAGCGCCTCGCGCACCAGGGCGACCCGGTCGGCGATGCTGTGCACGAGCACGGCCGCGCCCATCGAGCGGGCGTGCTGCACGTTCTCGGTGACCGTGAAGCCGTCACCGAGGCTGAGATCGAGCACCACCACGTCGCAGGGCCGGCCGGCGAGCACCACCCACAGCTCGCTCACCGACGCACTCGCGGCCACCACCTCGTAGCCGGCGTCGAGGCACGCGGCCCGGATGCCGAGGCGCACCGACTCGTGGTCGTCGACGATGGCCACCAGCACGGGCGCGGACGCGCTGCGCTGCGCATCCGCTGCCGGCGTCGGGCTGCTCTCGTCGTGCACCGTCAACTCCTCGCGAAGACCGGCCTCCATCCTACGGCCGTCGATCTGCCGGCGGCGGATCCGGCCGGGGGCCGGGCCCCGCCGTCAGGCCCGGTGACTCCCGCGCGGGCGGGTCAGGCCTTGGTGAACACGCCGATCGTCTCGACGTGATGGGTGTGCGGGAAGAGGTCGAAGGCGCGCAGGCCGCCCAGCTCGTAGCCGCCCTCGCGGAAGAGGGAGACGTCGCGCGCGAAGGCCACGGGGTCGCAGGCCACATAGACCACCTGCGCCACGCCGAGCCGGGTGAGCGAACCCACCACGAGCTTTCCGGCGCCCGAGCGCGGCGGGTCGATGACCATGGTGGCGGCCGAGAGCCGCTTGCGCTCCTCGGCGGTGGCCGAGCGCTCGAGCTCGGCGAGGTAGGAGTCGACCCGGGCGGTGACGGCGCGCGCTCCGAGCCACTCGGCGAGGTTCTCGGAGGCGTTGTCGGTGGCCACGCGGTCGCTCTCGACGCTCGTGATGCGGGTGGCCGGGCCGAAGCGGTCGCCGAGGGCCGCGGCGAGCAGACCCACCCCGCCGTAGAGGTCGTGGTTGGCGGCGCGGGGGTCGAAGAGCTCCGGCAGCGTCATGCTCTGCACGGCCTCGCTCAAGGTGCGGGCCGCGTCGCGGTGCACCTGCCAGAACCCGTTCTCGGCGAGGCGGAACTCGCGGTCGCCGACCTGCTCGACGATGGTGGCCGCGGGCTCGCCGGCCGGGGCGCCCGCGCCGGTCGCGGCGCCGGCGCGTTCAGGGGAGGCTCCGCGCGGCCCTCGCCCGCCGCGGCCGGCGCCGCCCGGGCGCGCCCCGCGCTCGCCCCGGCGCGGCTCGCGCCGGCCGGTCTTCGACTGCTCGGCGGCCACGAGCGACACCCGCACCTCGCCGCCCGAGGTCTCCACGAACTCGACGGCGGCGGCGCCCTGCGAGCCGAGGCTCAGCGCCTCGGCGATCTCGCGCGCCTCGGCCTCGATCGCCTCGGTCGCGAGCGGCAGCTCGTCGACCGGGATGACGGTGTGCGAGCGCGCCGCGTACGGCCCCACCCGGCCACCGGGCGCGATGTGCAGGCGCACCCGCGTGCGCCAGCGGGTGCCGGGGATGCGGGCCGTGCTCCCGGAATCGGATGGCGCCTCGCCCGGGCCGGCCACGGCATCCGCACCGATCGCCTCGACCTCCACGGTGCGCTCCACCTTGCCGAAGCGCTGCAGTGCGTCCTGCAGCACCTGCTGCTTGAGGGCTCGCTGGCGCTCGAGGGCGATGTGGCCGAACTCGGCCCCGCCGGCGCGCTGCTCGGGGTCGCGCTCGAGGGCCGCGGCCGCCCAGACGTGCGGCCGGCGGTCGGGCGAGGCCTCGAGCACCTCGACCGTGTCGGCGCGCCAGAACGACGACTTCGCGTCGTCGGCCACCCGCGCGAGAACGCGCTCCCCCGGAATCGCGTCGGCCACGAAGACCACGCGCCCGTCGAGCCGGGCGACGGTCACGCCGCCGTGGGCTACATTGTCGATGTTCAGTTCGACGAGCTCGTTCCGGTCTTCAGCCATCCTTCGAGCATCCCACAGCAAAGGCCCGCTCCGTGCGTCTGTACCTCGCCTCCACCTCTCCGGCCCGCCTCGCCCTGCTGCGGCAGATCGGCATCGAGCCGGTGATCGTGCCCTCTCAGGTCGACGAGGAGGCCGCCGTGGAGCGCGCGGTGGCGGCGGGCGGCCCGGTCACGGCCGAGGAGATGGTGCTGCTGCTGGCCGAGGCGAAAGCGGAGGCCGTGGTGGGCGCGCTGCCCGACGGCGAGCCGATCGACGGCTTCATCCTCGGCGGCGATTCCGCGTTCGAGCTCGACGGCGTGGCCTACGGCAAGCCGCACCGTCCCGAGGTGGCCCGCGAGCGCTGGCTCGCCCAGCGCGGTCGCACCGGGGTGCTGCACTCCGGGCACTGGCTGATCGACCACCGGGGCGGGCGCCGCAACGGCGCCGCGGGTCGCGCCGACCGCGCGGAGCTCAGCTTCGCCGACGACATCTCCGAGGCCGAGATCGACGCCTACATCGCCACCGGCGAACCGCTGGAGGTGGCCGGGGCGTTCACCATCGACGGCGTCGCGGCCCCGTTCATCCGCACCATCACCGGGGCGCCCTCGGCCGTCATCGGCCTCTCGCTGCCGGTGCTGCGCGATCTGCTGAACGAGGTCGGCGTCTCGTGGACCTCGCTGCGCAGCGGCGCCGCGTTGTAGACACCGCCAGTGTCCGCCACCCCATTTTTGTGACTACATGCCAAAGGAGGGATGAAGAGCGGCAATAAGCTAGGGGGATCATGCCGCGAATCACCAAGGTCCTCATCGCCAACCGAGGCGAGATCGCCGTCCGAGTCATCCGCGCAGCGCGCGACAGCGGCATCGCGTCGGTCGCCGTCTACGCCGATCAAGACCGGGACGCGCTGCACGCCCAGCTCGCCGACGAGGCCTACGCCCTCGACGGCACCACGAGCGCCGAGACCTATCTCGTGATCGACAAGATCCTCTCGGTGGCCCGCCGCTCGGGTGCCGACGCCATTCACCCGGGCTACGGCTTCCTCGCCGAGAACGCCGACTTCGCGCGCGCCGTGATCGCCGCCGGTATCACCTGGATCGGCCCGAGCCCCGAGGCCATCGAGAAGCTCGGCGACAAGGTCTCCGCCCGTCACGTGGCCGAGAAGGTGGGGGCGCCCCTCGCGCCCGGCACCATCGACCCCGTCACCGGCGCAGAGGAGGTGCTCGACTTCGTGGCCGTGCACGGCCTGCCCGTCGCCATCAAGGCGGCCTTCGGTGGTGGCGGCCGCGGCCTCAAGGTCGCCCGCACCGTCGACGAGGTGCCCGAGATGTTCGACTCGGCCACCCGTGAGGCCATCGCCGCCTTCGGCCGCGGCGAGTGCTTCGTGGAGAAGTACCTCGACCAGCCCCGCCACGTCGAGACCCAGTGCCTCGCCGACGCCTACGGCAACGTCGTCGTGGTCTCCACCCGCGACTGCTCGCTGCAGCGCCGCCACCAGAAGCTCGTCGAGGAGGCGCCCGCGCCCTACCTCAGCGCCGCCCAGACCGAGCTGCTCTACAGCTCGTCGAAGGCCATCCTCAAGGAGGTCGGCTACCTCGGTGCCGGCACCTGCGAGTTCCTCATCGGCAAGGACGGCACCGTCTCGTTCCTCGAGGTGAACACCCGGCTGCAGGTGGAGCATCCGGTCTCCGAAGAGGTCACCGGCATCGACCTCGTGCGCGAGCAGTTCCGCCTCGCCGAGGGCGGCACGCTCGACTACGACGACCCGGCGCCCCGCGGCCACTCCTTCGAGTTCCGCATCAACGGCGAGGACCCGGGCCGGGGCTTCCTGCCCTCCCCCGGCCCCGTGCACGTGTTCAAGCCCGCCGGCGGCCCCGGTGTGCGCGTCGACTCCGGCGTCCAGGCCGGCGACGTCATCTCGGGCTCCTTCGACTCGCTGCTCGCGAAGCTCATCGTGACCGGTTCGTCGCGGGAGGATGCGCTCGAGCGCGCCCGTCGCGCCCTCGACGAGTTCGAGGTGGCCGGCCTCCCGACCGTGCTGCCCTTCCACCGCGACGTCGTGCGCAACCCCGCCTTCGCCCCCGAGGACGGCGAGCCCTTCTCGGTGTACACCCGCTGGATCGAGACCGACTACGACAACCCCGCCGAGCCGTGGAGCGGTTCGCTCGACGACCCGGCGCCCGCTGCGGAGCGCCGCACGGTCATCGTCGAGGTCGGCGGCAAGCGCGTGGAGGTGGCCCTCCCCGCCCGTCTGGTTGCCGCCGGCGCCCGCCACGGCGCCGCATCCGGAGCCGGCCGCAGCGCGGGGGCCCCGCCCAAGCGCCGCGGCGCCGGCTCGACGGCCTCCTCGGCGGCCACGGGCGACTCCGTGAAGGCCCCCATGCAGGCCACCGTCGTCAAGATCGCGGTCGAGGACGGCGACAAGGTCGTCAAGGGCGACCTTGTGCTCGTGCTCGAGGCCATGAAGATGGAACAGCCCATCACGGCCCACAAAGACGGCACCATCGCGAACATCGCCGCCGTCGTCGGCTCCACCGTCTCCTCCGGCCACGTGCTGCTGTCTATCGCCTGAGCTCAGCGACCAGTCGCAAAGGCCCCCGAACCTTCATGTTGAGGGGCCCTGTGCGACTCCTCGACGGCGCTGTAGAGGACTTCTCGACGGCGCTGTAGAGGCAGAACTCAACGCAACAGGCCCTTGTCGACGACCCAGGGTGAGCGCGCGGCCGCGAAGCGACCGCACGCGAACATGTCGCGCCGCGCCGGGCGGGGACCGGCGCGGCCCGGAGGGGCCGCGCGAAGCACGGCCCCTCCGGCAGCCAGCCCAGCATCACAGCACGATGTGCATGGCCCGGGCGGCGTCGGAGATGCTGCCCGAGAGGGAGGGGTAGACCGTGAAGGCGCGGGAGACCTGGTCGACCGTGAGGCGGTGCTCGACGGCCAGGGCGATGGGGAAGATGAGTTCGGAGGCGTTGGGGGCCACGACGACGCCGCCGATCACGGTGCCGGAGCCGGTGCGGGCGAAGAGCTTCACGAAGCCGTCCTTGATGCCCATCATCTTGGCCCGCGGGTTCGACGAGAGCGGCAACTTGTAGATGTCGCCCTGGGCGATGCCCTCTTCGATCTGGCGCTGCGTCCAGCCCACGGTGGCGATCTGCGGCTGAGTGAAGATGTTCGAGGCCACGTTCCGCAGCTCGGTCGGCGACACGGCGTCGCCCATGGCGTGGAACATCGCGGTGCGCCCCTGCATCGAGGCGACGGAGGCCAGGGGCAGGAACGTGGTGCAGTCACCGGCCGCGTAGATGTTGGGCGCGCTCGTGCGGGCCACCCGGTTCACCCGGATGTGCCCCGAGTCGCTGAGCTGGATGCCGGCCTGCTCGAGGCCGATCCCCTTCGTGTTCGGGATCGAACCCACGGCCATCAGGCAGTGCGAGCCCTCCACCTTCGTGCCGTCGGAGAGCGTGGCGACGACGCCGGTCTTCGTGCGCTCCACGGAGTCGGCTCGCGACTTCGAGAGCACGGTCATGCCGTTGCGCTTGAAGACGTTCTCGATCACGGCGGCGGCGTCGGCATCCTCGCCCGGCAGCACCTGGTCGCGCGAGGAGATGAGCGTCACCTTCGAGCCGAGCGCGGTGTAGGCCGAGGCGAACTCGGCGCCGGTGACACCGGATCCGACCACGATGAGGTGCTCGGGCACCGCGGTGAGGCCGTAGAGCTGGGTCCAGGTGAAGATGCGCTCCCCGTCGGGAACGGCGGAGGGCAGGATGCGCGGGCTCGCGCCCACCGAGATGACGATGGTGTCGGCGTCGACCTGGTCGAAGTCGGTGCCGTCGGGGCCGGCGGCGGTGGAGACGATGACGGAGTCCGGCCCGTCGAGCCGGCCATGCCCCGAGATGATCTTGACGCCCGCGCGGATGAGGTTGGCCCGCATGTCCTCCGACTGCTGCCGGGCGAGCCCGAGCAGGCGCTTGTTGACCTGGGCGAGGTTCACCGCGACCTCGGGCCGCACCGGGCGGCCGGCATCGTTGCGGGCGAAGAACTGCACGCCGAGGTCGGCGGCCTCGCCGATGGCGTTGGTGGCCTCGGCGACGGCGATGAGGGTCTTCGAGGGCACCACGTCGGTGATGACGGCCGAGCCGCCCACGCCGACCTGCTCGACGAGCGTCACCTCGGCGCCCAGCTGGGCTCCCGCGATCGCGGCCTCGTAGCCTCCCGGCCCGCCTCCGACGACGGCGACTCTCTGCTTGCGCTCGAACTCATAGGCCATGACGCCATTCTTGCGTGTTGCCGCAGTGCCGCCAAACCAACGGATGGCGAACGGCCGCCCCCCGGAGCGGCCCGCCGCCCGAATGAATAGAGTGGAGGGATGTCTACCTCCCTCCCCAATCCGCTCGACCTGCCCGACACCGATCCCTTCGATGTCGCCCGCGAAGCCGCCGCGCAGATCGCCGAGCTGACCGGTGTCGAACGCCACGACATCGCCCTCACCCTCGGCAGCGGCTGGGGCCGGGCCGCCGACCTCCTCGGCGAGACCGTGGCGAACGTTCCCGCCACCGACGTCGTGGGCTTCGGCATGCCCGCCGTCCCGGGGCACGTGGGCACGCTGCGCTCGATCCTGCTGCCGAACGGCAAGCACGCGCTCGTGATCGGCGCGCGCACCCACTACTACGAGGGCCACGGGGTGCGCCGCGTGGTGCACAGCGTGCGCACCGCGGCCGCCACGGGCGCGAAGATCATGGTGCTCACGAACGGCGCGGGCGGCATCAAGGAGAGCTGGACCCCCGGCACCCCCGTGCTCATCAGCGACCACATCAACCTGACCTTCGACTCCCCGCTGGAGGGTGCGACCTTCGTCGACCTCACCGACCTCTACTCCACGCGCCTGCGCGAGCTCGCCCGCACGGTGGATGCCAGCCTCGACGAGGGCGTGTACGTGCAGTTCCGTGGCCCGCAGTACGAGACGCCGGCCGAGGTGCAGATGGCGAAGGCCGTCGGCGGCCACATCGTCGGCATGTCGACGGCCCTCGAGGCCATCGCCGCGCGCCAGGCCGGCATGGAGATCCTCGGCTTCTCGCTCATCACCAACCTCGCCGCCGGCATCCAGAAGACCCCGCTCAGCCACGCCGAGGTGATCGAGGCCGGCAAGAACGCCGAGGCGGCCATCGGCGACCTGCTCGCCCGGGTCGTCGCCACCCTGTGATCTCGGAGAGCACCATGAGCACCGAGAGCACCCCCGCCGCCGGCTCCGACGAGTCGCCGAACGACGTGGAGCTGCTGGTGGAGTCGGCGCTGGCCTGGATGGCCCAAGACCCCGACCCCGAGACCCACGACGAGCTCGCCGCGCTGCTGCGCCGCGTGGGCTCGAGCCTGCCGGGCGCCGCCGAGGAGCTGCGCTCGCGCTTCGGCAGCCGCCTCGCCTTCGGCACGGCGGGCCTGCGCGGCGAGCTCGCGGCTGGCCCCAACCGCATGAACCGCGTGCTCGTGTCGCAGGCCGCGGCCGGCCTCGCCGCGTTCCTGCTCGAGCGGGCGCATCCGGGAACCCGCCCCTCGGTGGTGATCGGCTACGACGGCCGCAAGAACTCCCGCGTCTTCGCGATCGACACGGCCGAGATCATGGCGGGAGCGGGTGTGCGTGCCGTGCTGCTGCCGCGCCTGCTGCCGACCCCGCTCGTGGCGTTCGCCGTGCGCGAGCTCGAGGTGAGCGCGGGCGTGATGGTGACGGCCTCGCACAACCCGCCGCGCGACAACGGCTACAAGGTCTACCTCGGCGACGCCGACCACGGCTCGCAGATCGTTCCGCCCGCCGACGGCGAGATCGCCGCCCAGATCCTGCGCGTGGCCGGCTCGACGACCGTTCCGGAGCTGCCGCGCTCGAGCGACTACGAGATCGCGCCGGAGAGCCTGGTCGAGCGGTACGTCGAGGCCACCGCTGCACTCTCGTCGCATCGCCCGTCGACGAATGCGCCCCCGCTCAGCGTGGTCTACACGGCCATGCACGGGGTGGGCTGGGAGACCTTCGCGCGCGTGCTCGAGCGGGCCGGCTTCCCGGCGCCCGCGCTCGTGACCGAGCAGATCGAGCCCGACCCCGCCTTCCCCACCGTGGCGTTCCCCAACCCCGAGGAGCCCGGCGCCCTCGACCTCTCCTACGCACGGGCACGCGCGACGGGGGCGCAGCTCATCATCGCCAACGACCCCGACGCCGACCGCCTGGCCATCGCCGTGCCCGACGACCGCGAGGCCGAGGGCTACCGCCGCCTGAGCGGCAACGAGGTGGGCCAGCTGCTCGGCTGGCGCGCGGCCGAGGCCGCCGTCGCCGCCGGCGGTACGGGCTCGGACGGCCTGCCCGCCGCCCTCGCCTGCTCCATCGTCTCCTCCCCCGCCCTCGGCGCGGTGGCGCGCGACCACGGGCTCGGCTTCGCCGAGACCCTCACCGGCTTCAAGTGGGTCTCCCGCACCCCGGGCCTCGTGTTCGGCTACGAGGAGGCGCTCGGCTACCTCGTGAACCCCGAGACCGTGCGCGACAAGGACGGCATCTCGGCGGCGATCGCCTTCCTCGACCTCGCCGATACCCTCGCCGCCTCCGGCCGCACGATCGCCGACCGGCTCGACGAGTTCGCCGCGCGCTTCGGCCACTACGCCTCGCAGCAGATCTCGGTGCGCGTGACCGACCTCGCCGACATCGACCGGGTGATGGCCGCGTTGCGAAGCGACCCGCCCACCGAGATCGGCGGCCTGCCCGTGGAGCGCATCGACGACCTCTCCCACGGCGAGGGCGATGTGCCCCCGAGCGACGTGCTGCGCATCCTGCTGCCCGGCGCCCGCGTGATGGTGCGGCCGAGCGGCACCGAGCCGAAGCTGAAGGTGTACCTCGACGCGTGGAGCACCGAGGGGACGGTGGCCGAGCGGCGCGCGCACGCCGAGGCGACGCTCGCGGCGCTCGACGCCGGCATGCGCGCCCGCGTGGCCTGACCCGCACAGGCCCCGCGGCCCGCTGCTCGCCGGCCTCCGCTCGCGGCTCGATGCCGGGCGCATCCGATCGATCTTGCGACGATCAACGGATGCGCCCAGCGCGATCTCCCCGTAGCGTCGGAGCATGAGCACAATCGCCGACACCATGGTCGAGATCATCGCCGACGCCGGAGTGGAGCGGATCTACGGCCTGCCCGGAGACTCCCTCAACGGCTTCACCGACGCCATCCGTCGCCACGGCAGCGTCACCTGGGCGCACGTGCGGCACGAGGAGGCCGCAGCCTTCGCCGCGGCGGCCGAGGCCGCGCTCACGGGCGGCCTGGCGGTCTGCGCCGGCAGCTGCGGGCCCGGCAACCTGCACCTCATCAACGGGCTCTTCGACGCCAACCGCAGCCGGGTGCCCGTGCTCGCGATCGCCGCGCAGATCCCGGCGAGCGAGATCGGGTCGAACTACTTCCAGGAGACGCACCCGCAGGAGCTCTTCCGCGAGTGCAGCGTCTACACCGAGCTCGTGAGCGTGCCCGAGCAGCTCCCCCGCGTGCTCGAGATCGCGATGCGGGCCGCCGTCGAGCGGCGCGGGGTGGCTGTGGTGGTGGTGCCGGGCGAGATCTTCCTGCAGGCGAGCGCGGGCCGTCCGAAGTCGGCGCCCATCCTCGCGACGCAGAGCGTGGTGCGCCCCGGCGATGCGGAGCTCGAGCGCGCCGCCGGCATCCTGAACCGGGCGAAGAAGGTGACGATCCTGGGAGGGGCCGGGACCGAGGGCGCGCATGCGAAGGTGCTCGCCCTCGCCGAGACGCTCAAAGCGCCGATCGTGCACGCGCTGCGCGGCAAGGAGTTTCTCGAGTACGACAACCCCTACGACGTGGGCATGACGGGCCTCCTGGGCTTCTCCTCCGGCTACCGCGCGATGGAGAGCTGCGAAGTGCTGCTCATGCTCGGCACCGACTTCCCCTACCCCCAGTTCTACCCCTCGAAGGCGACGGTCATCCAGGTCGACATCCGCGGCGAGCGGCTCGGGGCGCGCACGCCGATCGACCTGGGCCTGGTGGGTGACGTGGGCGACACGATCGACGCCCTGCTGCCTCTGCTCGAAGCGAAGAGCAGCCGCCGCCACCTCGACTCCTCGCTCGCGCACTACGCGAAGACCCGCAAGGAGCTCGACGGTCTCGCCGACAACGACCACAATCGCACCCCCATCCACCCGCAGTACGTGGCCCGGCTCGTGAGTGAGCTCGCGAGTGAGGACGCCGTGTTCATCCCGGATGTCGGCTCCCCCGTCGTGTGGGCGGCCCGCTACCTGCGGATGAACGGGTCGCGCCGGCTGATCGGCTCCTTCAGCCACGGCACCATGGCGAACGCGGTGCCGCACGCCATCGGGGCGCAGTCGGCGTATCCGGGCCGCCAGGTGGTGGCGCTCTCGGGCGACGGCGGGCTCGCGATGCTCTTCGGCGAGCTGCTCACCATCCGGCAGAACAAGCTCCCGGTGAAGATCGTGGTGTTCAACAACTCCTCGCTCAACTTCGTCGAGCTGGAGATGAAGGCGGCGGGCTTCGTGAACTTCGGCACCGGGCTCGAGAACCCCGACTTCGCCGCCGTCGCCACCGCCCTGGACATCTTCGGACAGCGGGTCGAGAAGCCCGACGATCTCGAAGGAGCCCTGCGGGCGGCGTTCGCCCACGACGGCCCCGCGCTCGTCGACGTCGTGACGGCGCGGCAGGAGCTGTCGGTGCCGCCCGCGATCAGCGCGCAGCAGGTGAAGGGCTTCGGGCTCTACGCCATCCGCACCATCATGTCGGGCCGGGGCGACGAGCTCGTCGACCTCGCCGACACCAACGTGTTCCGGCGGCTGTTCGACTGAGCAGCGGCCGGCGGCACCGCCGGATCAGCCGACGGCGAGCTCGAGCTTCGCCGTGATCTCGTCGAGGTCGAAGTAGTTCTCGATCACCACGACGTCGGCGTTGGTGCGGCCGACCGCCGACACGAGTTCGGCCGAGGTCAGGATGACCTGCGCGTCGGCCGCCGCGACGCCGACGCTCGCCGCATCCGTGGCGGTGACCTCGGCGTCGATGCCGAGCCGCTCGAGCGCGCGCACGGCGTTCACCCGCAGGATCTCGGAGGTGCCGATTCCCGCACCGCAGATGGCGACGATCTTCATGTCTTCAGGATAGGTCACCCGGCCGCGGTGGCCCCGAGCAGACTCCGCACCTCGTCCTTCGAGGTGGCGGCGGCGAGCGCCGGCACGAGCGCCTCGTCGTTGAACACGTTCGCCAGGGCGGCGACGGCGGCGACGTGCTGGTCGGCCTCGGTGGCGGCGAGCCCCAGCACCACCGACACGGGGTCGTTGTGCGCGTGGCCGAAGGCCACCGGCTCCGCGAGCGTGACGAGCACCATGCCGGCGCGGTGCACATCCGGCCCCGGTCGCGCGTGCGCCATGGCGAGGCCGGGGGCGATCACGATGTAGGGGCCGTACTCCTCGACGAGGGCGATCATGCGGTCGCCGTACGACTCGTCGGCCATGCCCGACACCTCGAAGGCGCCTGCCGCGACCCGGATGGCCGAACGCCAGTCCGGTGCGGTGGCCCGGAGCACGATGGCCGGGTCGGGGAGCTGCTCGAGCGAGGGGGGTGTCGACGTCATCGTTCCTGAAGTATCTCAGTCCGCGCCCGACGGAACCAGGGAGTCCGCTGCACCCGCCCCGAGCATCCGCTCTGCCGCCGCTCGCACGAAGGCGAGGAATTCCGGTGAGCCGCGCAGCTCGTAGTCGAGGTCGGCCGGGATCCAGGCGATCGAGGCGAGCATGCTCTCGTAGCTGTCGCCGTGCAGCGGCCAGCCGCTGGTGCGCGCGTCGATCGCCCGCGCGCCGTTCGCGTAAGGCCCCAGGCGGCGCTGCAACTCGGCCAGCGGAATGCTCAACCGCACCTCGGCGCTGTGCCGGCGGCCGAGGCCCGCCATCGCCTGCGCCACGTAGGCGGCGGCATCCTTCGCCGGCAGCTCACGGGGCTCGAAGTGCACGCGGGTGCCGAAGAACGCGCTCATGCGGTCGACGCGAAAGGTGCGCCAGTCGTCGCGCTGCAGGTCCCAGCAGAGGAAGAACCAGCTGCGGGCCGCGCTCACGAGCGTGTGCGGCTCCACCAGGCGGTCGGTCTCGGCACCGTCGCCGGCGACGTAGTGGAAACGGATGCGCGCCCGGTCGCGGCAGGCCAGCGCGAGCACTCCGAGCAGGTCGTGCGAGACCGGCGCACCGCGCCTCCCGGCTGTCAGCGGCTGCACGGAGGCGCTCAGCGCGCTCACCCGCTGCCGCAGCTCGGCGGGCAGCACCTGCTCGAACTTCGCTAGGGCGCTCAGCGTGGTCTGCTCGCCGTCGACGAGCCCGGTGGCCGCGGCCACCCGAAGACCGATGGCCATGGTCACCGCCTCGTCGCCGGTGAGCAGCAGGGGCGGCATCTGGGTGCCCGCCTCGAGCCGGTAGCCGCCGGTGACCCCTCGCGTGGCTTCCACGCGATAGCCGAGTTCGCGCAGGCGCTCGATGTCGCGCCGCAGGGTGCGGGCGGTCACACCGAGCCGCTGCGCGAGCTCGCCCCCCGGCCACTGCCGGTGCGTCTGCAGCAGATTGAGCAAACTCAGGATGCGCGAGGTCGTTTCCGCCATGCTCCGATTCTGCCCGAGAAGCGGACAGGAACTGTCCTCATTGCTTCCTAGACTCAGGCCATGTCAACGCTCGCTCCGGCCGTCGCCGTCTCCGTCTCGTTCGCGATGCGGGCTCTGTTCGCCGGCCACGGGCATCCGCTTCACGAAAGGAAACCGGCCATGGACTGGAAGATCGAAGTCGTCTTCATCCCCGTCACCGACATCGACCGCGCCAAGCGCTTCTACGCCGAGCAGGTGGGCTTCCACGCCGACCACGACTCCACCGTCAGCGACGAGATCCGCTTCGTGCAGCTCACGCCGCCGGGCTCGGCCTGCTCGATCGCGCTCGGTCGCGGCATCACCGACATGGCGCCCGGCTCGCAGCGGGGCGTGCAGGTGGTGGTTCCGGATGCCGACGAGGCCCGCGCACACCTGCTCGCGAACGGCGTCGAGTGCAGCGAGGTCGACGAGCAGGCCTGGGGCCGCTTCGTGACCTTCGCCGACCCCGACGGCAACACCTGGGCGCTGCAGCAGCTGCCCGACTACGCGAAGCTCGCCGAGTACCAGGCCGCGAACGGGGTCGTGTCGAACTGACCTCTCGTGCGGCCCGGTCCCGGCGGCGGAGCGCTGCCTAGGCTTCTTCGAAGCCCTCGGAGATGGCGTCGGCGAGGTCTTCACGATCTTCGATCGGCAGGAAGGTCGCGGCGGCGGCGTTGAGCTGGAACACCTCGATGTCGCTGAGGTCGTAACCGAAGGCATCCGTCAGCAGGGCGAGCTCGCGGCTGATGGTGGTGTTGCTCATCAGGCGGTTGTCGGTGTTCACGGTCACCTGGAAGCCGAGCTGGTAGAGCAGGTCGAAGGGGTGGTCGACGAGGTCGTCGCCCCACTCCGCGATCGCGCCGGTCTGCAGGTTCGACGAGGGCGAGAGCTCGAGGGCGATCTCGCGGTCCTTCACCCACTGGGCGAGCAGACCCAGCGAGACGTAGGTGTTGTCGTCGTCCTGGCGCTCGATCTCGATGTCCTCGGCGATGCGCACGCCGTGGCCGAGGCGCAGCGCGCGGCCGTCGAAGAGGGCGCCGCGGATGCTGTCGAGGCCGTCGGCCTCGCCGGCGTGCACCGTGACGGGGAAGAAGTTCTGTGCGAGGTAGTCGAAGGCGGCGAGCTGGTTCTTCGGCGGGAAGCCGAGTTCGGCGCCGGCGATGTCGAAGCCGACGACGCCGCGGTCGCGGTGGCGCACGGCGAGCTCGGCGATCTCGAGACCGCGGTTCGCATGGCGCATGGCGGTGACCAGCTGCCCGACACGGATGCTGCGGCCGGCCGCGCGGGCGTCATCCGTGCCCTGCTCGATGCCCTCCTGCACGGCCTCCACCACCTCGTCGAGGCTGAGTCCGCGCTGCAGGTGCTGCTCGGGCGCCCAGCGCACCTCGCCGTAGATCACGCCGTCGTCGACGAGGTCGTTCACGAACTCGCGGGCCACGCGCTGCAGCCCTTCGCGGGTCTGCATCACGCCGATGGTGACGTCGAAGGTGGCCAGGTAGCTCGGCAGCGAGCCGGAGTCGGCGCTGTCCTCGAACCAGTCGGCCAGCTCGATCTCGTCGGTCGAGGGCACGGCGAAGCCGATCGCATCCGCGAGCTCGATGATGGTGGCGGCGCGGAGGCCCCCGTCGAGGTGGTCGTGCAGGGAGACTTTCGGCAGCGAGTTGAAGCTGATCGCGGTGCCGGGGACGAGGTATTCCTCAGAGCTCGAGTTCATGGCTCCAGCCTAGGGTGCGCGATGGTCCCGTGGGGGTGCGCGATGCGCTCGGGGGAGAGCGAGGGCGAGAGCGCGTCCGGCCTGCGCCTGACCGACAGGCGTGGCATTCCTGTCTAGGATGAGCGCACCGCGACAGCACGCGGATCGAGAGGACCCCCCGATGAGCACCGACCTGCCCGGCCCTGCCCGGCTGCCCGAATTCCCGCCGACGGCGCTCGATGAGCCGGCCGAGGGCGTGCACACAGCCGGCGCCGGCGCAGCGCCCGACGGCATCGACGACCTCGAGGGAACGGCCGGCGCACGACGCCGCGCCCGGCGCCCGCTCCTCGTCGCCGGGGTGTCGCTCGCGGCCGCCGGGGTGCTCGCGGGCGCGTTCTGGGGCTGGAGTGTGTTCGCCCGAGCGCAGGCCGACGAGGCACAGAACCGCCTCTCTTCCGCGATCGCGGAGCAGAGCTCGGCCGAGAAGGCCTTCGACGCCCGGATGCGCAGCGTCGACGGTCAGCTCGGCCGGGTGCAGAGCGTCGTGGCGGCTCCCGAATTCGCGGCGCAGGGCCCCGCCCAGGCGGAGCCGTTCCGGTCCGCCGTCGCCGCGTTCGCGTCGATCCGCGAGACGGTGGCGGCGCATCCGGATTCCGTCGCCGCAGCGGCGGCCTCCGAGGCCGGCGCTCCCCCGGCGACGGGTGCGCCGACGGAGTCTTCCGCCCCGGGTGCGGAGGGCTACACCCCACCGTGGCAGCTGATGGCCGAGACCTCGGAGGCCGACGCCCGGGCCGCCCGGGCCACCTCCTCCACCGAGGCGCTCGTCGCCGACACGAGCGCTGCCGCTGCTGCGGAGAAGGCTCTCGAGACCGCCGAGACCGCCTACTTCTCCTCCGTCGCCGCGCACGGCCGCGACACGATCGCGGCGAGCGCCCTCTCGACGAAGGCCTTGCAGGTGGCGCTCACCCGGATCATCGAGGTGGCCGACGATCCCGGGCTGCGATTGTCGCACGACGCCGCCCTGCTCGCCTCGATCGCCGCCGCGGAGCGCGCGGTCGCCGACTCGGCGGTCACCGAGGCCGCGGAGGCCGCCGACCCCGCGCTGGCGGTGCGGAACGAGATCGAGGCCTACGCCCGGTCGATCAGCCGTGGCGTGACGCTCGATTTCGTGTGGGCCGCCGAGGTGTCGGGGCGCGGCGAGGGCTGGCTCTCGGGCACGGCGGAGATGTGGGACGGCGACGGCGGCTGGGCCACGATCAGCCTCAACTTCCCTGTGGAGGAGGACTGGAGCGACGACGACAACGCCCGCGCCCTCGTGACCCACGAGGTGGGGCACGCGCAGGTGGTTCGCCCCGGATGCCGCTCGCTCTTCGAGGGGCCCGCCTTCGCGCAGGACCACGAGATGTGGGCCACCGCGTGGGCCATCAGCCAGGGCTTCGACCTGCCCGGAGCCGGCATCGAGGCCTACGGCCGTCCGAGTGACGAGCAGATCGCGGTCGCCGCTCAGTGCGTCTGAGATCCCGGGCCTGAGCCTCTGAGCCTCTGAGCCTCTGAGCCGCTGAGCCGCTGCGCCCGACGGCGGGATCGCTCGCCGACGGATGCGCGCCCGCCCGCCCGCTGCGTGCGCTCGGGCTACAGACCGAGCGCCTCGGTGATGCGTGCGGCGGCCGTGCTCGCGAGCTCGCGCACCCGGGCTGCCGGAACCGCGCTGAAGCTCGTAGCCACGTAGGGCACGGTGAGAGCGGCGAGCGCCGCCCGCTCGCGGTTGAGCACGGGGAACACGACATCGGTGATGGAGGGCTGCAGCGGGTCAGGGCGCTCCAGGAAGCCGTCGTCGCGGATGGCGCGGCCCGGCGCATCCGGCTCTCCCTCCGCCGCCTCCTGCGGCGCGGCGCGGCTCGCGTCGAAAGCGGCGAGCACGGCCCCCGTCGCCGTGGTCTCGAGCGGGAAGAGCGCGCCCACGCGCACCCGGTAGCCGAAGTCGCCCGGGCTCTCGACCTGCGCGACCACGCGCACCCCGCCGCTCTCGAGCACGCTGAGGTTGCAGGACTGGCCCGTGGCATTCGCGAGTTCGCGCATCGGGCCGAGGGCCGCATCCGTCAGCGAGCGCAGTGGTTCCTGGCGGTGGGAGAGGTCGAACAGCCGCAGCGACAGCGAGTACGCGCCGCTCTGCGGATCGCGGTGCAGGTACCCGCGGCGTTCGAGCGTCGTGAGCACGCGGAAGATCTGGCTCGGCGAGCGGTCGACGGCCTGGGCGATCTCGAGCTGGCTGAGGGCGTGAGGGCGGTCGGCGAGGGTCTCGAGGATGTCGAGGGCCTTGTCGAGGGCGGGGACGGCGTAGTCGGGGGGCATGCGGGCGGTCCTCGATCGTCTCTCAGGTCGCTGCTCGGCGCTCGGCGCTCGGCGCCTAGGCCGCGGCGTTCATGGCGGTGAGCATCCGCCGGGCGATGGTGCGGTCGATGTCGTCGGGCACCGGCTGTGCACCCGGGGTGAGGGATGCCGCCGCCGTGGCCACGCGCTCGAGCGAGAGGGTCTGCAGCAGGAAGCCGAGATCCATCGACTCGAGCGAGTTTCCCTTGGGCTCGCGCCCGGCGAGGTTGAACATGCGGCCGCCCGCGATGAGCACCACGTGGCGGCCGTTCGGCAGCTCGATGCGCTCGATGGCGTCGTCGACCTCTCGGGTGGTCACCGCGGCGGCACGCAGCGACTCGACGTCGATCTCCCACGGGAAGTGGCCGCAGTTGGCCAGCACGGCGCCGTCGGCCATCCGCTCGACGGCCTCCATGGTGAGCACCTTCGCGTGGCCGGTGGCGGTGATGAACACCTCGCCCCAGGGTGCGAGGTCGACGGCGGTCGAGACCCGGAAGCCGTCGAGCGCGGCCTCGAAGGCCTTCAGCTCGTCGATCTCCACCACGGCGACCTTGCCACCGAGCGCCCGCAGGTAGTGGGCCACACCACGGCCGCACCAGCCGTAGCCGAGCACCACGAAGCGGCGCCCCGGCACCATGAGGTTGGTGATGCGCATGAAGCTCTCGACCACGGACTGGCCCACGGCGTGCTTGTTCTCGCCGATCGCCTTGAGCAGGGAGTCGTTGATGACGATCATCGGGAACGGCACGGCGCCCGAGAGCTCTCCGCGCAGACGGTCACCGCCCGAGGTGGTCTCCTCGGTGCCGCCCAGGATGCTGCCGGTCACCCCGCGCGCCACCACGCCGGCCGCGAGGTCGCCGCCGTTGTCGAGCAGCATGTCGGGGGCGGCGTCGAGCACGCTCGCCACGTTCGCGTGGTGCTGCTCGAGCGTGTCGTCCCGGGAGCCGAAGATCGTCATGCCCTGCCCGCGCAGGAAGGCGACCACGTCGTCCTGCGTGGAGCCGTGGTTACCGGTGCCGACCACCTCGGCGCCCCCGGCCGCGAGGGTCTCGAGCAGCACGGCGGTCTTCGGTTCGATGTGCAGCGACATGCCGATGCGGTGCCCCTCGAACGGGCGCGAGGTGGCGAGCTCGGCGCGGGCCGCGGCGAGCAGGGGCATTCGGGAGCGGATCCACTCGATGCGGGCGGCACCCTTGGCCGCGAGTTCGTCGAGGGCCGTACCGGGCGTGTGCTCTGCGTTCATGCAGCGAGTATTGCACAGGTGAATGTTGATTTCATATATGCTCAGGACATGTCCACTCAGCCCTCGAAGATCATCCTCGACTGCGACCCGGGGCACGACGACGCCATCGCCCTCCTGCTGGCCCACGGCAACCCGGCGATCGAGCTCCTCGCCGTGACCACCGTGGTCGGCAATCAGACGCTCGAGAAGGTCACGCGCAACGCCCTCTCGGTGGCGCGGGTGGCCGGCATCACGGGCATCCCCTTCGCCGCCGGCTGCGCGCGGCCGCTCGTGCGCACGGTCGAGGTGGCCCCCGACATCCACGGCGAATCCGGGCTCGACGGCCCCGAGCTGCCCGAACCCGTGCTCCAGCTCGACGAGCGCCACGCCGTCGACCTCATCGTCGACACGATCATGGCGCACGAGCCCGGCACGGTCACCCTGGTGCCCACCGGCGGCCTCACGAACATCGCCCTCGCCGCCCGCAAGGAGCCGCGCATCGTGCCACGCGTGAAGGAGGTGGTGCTCATGGGTGGCGGCTACCACGGCGGAAACTGGAGCGCCACGAGCGAGTTCAACATCATCATCGACCCCGAGGCCGCCCACATCGTGTTCAACGAGTCGTGGCCGCTCACCATGGTTGGGCTCGACCTCACCCACCAGGCCCTCGCGACCCCGGATGTGGTGGAGCGCATCCGCTCGATCGGCACCTCCCCCGCGCAGTTCGTGGTGGAGCTGCTCGAGTTCTTCGGCACCACCTACCTCGCGGCGCAGGGCTTCGAGCATCCGCCCGTGCACGACCCCTGCGCGGTGGCGCGGGTGATCGACCCCTCCGTGATGACCGTGCGGCGCACACCGCTCGACGTCGAGCTCTCCGGAGCCCTGACGCTCGGAATGACGGTGGCCGACTTCCGCGCGCCCGCACCGGAATCGTGCACCACGCAGGTGGCGGTCGAGCTCGACCACGCGAAGTTCTGGGCGCTCATCGTCGACGCGCTGGAGCGCATCGGCGAGCCCGCCCCGGCCTGAGAGGAGCCGGCCCGGCTCTAGCCCCGCACGTCGTGCAGGTGATGGACCGGGTCGTGGATGAAGTACCGCACGAGCGTGTCGACCGTGAAGTACGAGCCGTCGCTGCGGAAGCCGGTGCGCTCCCAGGCGTCATCGGGCACGGCCTCGATGGCGGCGGCGAACGCCTCGGCGGCCCCGGTCAGCTCGGCGGAGACGACGGCGGGATCCTGCTCGTTGTAGCGCTCCTCGACGGCGGTCGCGTCCTGGTCCCAGTTCGCGAACTCGGGGCCGTCGTTCTCGAGCATGAGCGCGAGTCGCACGCGGAAGATGCGGAAGACGTCGCGCACGTGCGCGGCGTACTCGAGGGCCGACCAGGTGGTGTCGTCGGGCCGGACGGCCACGTCGTCACGGCCCAGCACCGCCGGCCAGGCCGCCGCGTTCGCGCGGAGCAGCGCCGGCACCTCCTCGGCCGCGGTGACCGAGGAGTCAAAACCGCACTCGGAGCACTCGCGCTCGAGAACCCAGGTCCAGTTCTTGGTGTCGGGAACAATCGCCATGCCGCCACCCTACGGCGCGCACGTGGCCCCGCTCCACCGCCTTCCGGACACCCCGGCCCGACTTCCTGCCAACTCCCCGAACCCAGCCGCCAGATCTCCTGCCCGAGACGACGGAGGATCAGCCGCCAGCACAGAACCGGCGGAGCCTCAGTCCGTCAGAAGCCCGAAGCTCCGTCGTTTGCGGGCGCCGGGCGCCGGGGAGAGGGGTTGGGGGTCAGGAGATGCGCTCGGCGACGAGGGGGCCGCGCGCGACGAAGTCGCTCGCGGCGCCGATCTCGTAGGCGCCCTCGAGCGACTCGAGGGCGCGCGCGAAGCGGGACGGCTCGTCGGCCGAGAGGGTGAACAGCGGCTGGCCCGCCGTCACGGTGTCGCCGGGCTTCGCGTGCAGGTCGATGCCCGCGGCGTGCTGCACCGCATCCTGGGCGCGCGCACGGCCGGCGCCGAGGCGCCAGGCGGCGATGCCGAAGGGCAGGGCCTCCTGCCGCAGCAGCACGCCGGACGAGGCCGCCACCACGGTGTGCGTCTCGCGCGCCACCGGCAGCGGCGCCGTGGGGTCGCCGCCCTGGGCCCGGATGACGCGGTTCCAGGTGTCCATCGCCCGCCCGTCGCGGAGGGCCTCGGCCACGTCGGCATCCGGCTGCCCGGCGAGCCGCAGCATCTCGGATGCCAGTGCGAGCGTCAGTTCCACCACATCCGCGGGTCCGCCCCCGGCCAGCACCTCCACCGACTCGCGCACCTCGTTGGCGTTGCCGATGGCGAGCCCGAGCGGAACGTTCATGTCGGTGAGGAGCGCCGTTGTCGCCACCCCCGCGTCGTTGCCGAGGTCGACCATGGTCTGGGCCAGCTCCCGCGAGCGCGCGATGTCCTGCATGAAGGCGCCCGAGCCGAACTTCACGTCGAGCACGAGCGAGTCGGTGCCCTCGGCGATCTTCTTCGACATGATCGACGAGGCGATGAGCGGGATGGCCTCGACGGTGCCGGTGATGTCGCGCAGGGCGTAGAGCTTCTTGTCGGCCGGGGCGAGGCCGGAGCCGGCCGCGCAGATGACGCCGCCGACGTCCCGCAGCTGCGCGAACATCTCCTCGATCGAGAGCGAGGCGCGCCACCCGGGGATGCTCTCGAGCTTGTCGAGGGTGCCTCCGGTGTGGCCGAGCCCGCGCCCCGAGAGCTGCGGAACCGCAACACCGAACGAGGCCACGAGAGGCATCAGCGGCAGGGTGATCTTGTCGCCCACCCCGCCGGTGGAGTGCTTGTCGACGGTGACCTTGCCGAGCCCGGCGAAGCTCATCCGCTCCCCCGAGGCGATCATGGCGAGCGTGAGGTCGCGGATCTCCTGCCGCGACATCCCGTTCAGCAGGATGGCCATGGCGAGCGCCGCCATCTGCTCGTCGCCCACGAAGCCGCGGGTGTAGGCGTCGATCAGCCAGTCGATCTCGGGCGTGCTGAGCACCCCGTGGTCGCGCTTGGTTCGGATGAGGTCGACGACGTCGAACTGCTCGGTGGCCATGGTGGTGCTTCCTGACTGGGTGGAACCGGGTGAGCCGGGTGGAACGGATGGGGACTATTCGGCGTTGGAGGCGGCGCGGTACTCGACGAGGGTACGCGGCCCGAACGCATCCGGGATCACCTCGTCGATCGTCTTGATGCCCGACACGGTCTCGAGCAACATGCCCTCGGCCGAGTGCTCGAACAGCAGCTGACGGCAGCGGCCGCAGGGCATCAGCGCGTTGCCGTGCCCGTCGACGCAGGTGAAGGCCACGAGCTTGCCGCCGCCGGTCATGGTGAGCGCCGAAACGAGCGTGCATTCGGCGCACAGGGTGAGCCCGTAGGAGGCGTTCTCCACGTTGCAGCCCGCGATCACGCGCCCGTCGTCGACGATCGCGGCGACGCCCACGGGGAACTTGGAGTAGGGCACGTAGGCCTTCTCCATCGCCTCGAGGGCCACCGCGCGCAGCGCGTCCCAATCGATGTCGGTCATGACACTCCTCCTAGGACGACACGTATGGTTTACCGGATGCGGCCGGCCCGCGAACCCGACCCACCAGGCCGGCGACCGCGAAGATCGTCACCACATAGGGCAGCATCAGCAGGAACTCCGACGGCACCGGCGAACCGATGGCCCCGAGCACGTACTGCAGGTTCGACGCGAAACCGAACAGCAGCGCCGCGAGAGTGGCCCGGATGGGGTCCCACCGCCCGAAGATCACAGCGGCCAGCGCGATATAACCGGCACCCGCCGTCATCTCCTTGTTGAACGCGCCCACCGAGCCGAGCGTGAAGTACGCCCCACCGAGGCCGGTGATGGCTCCCGCGAGCATGACGTTCCAGAAGCGGGTGGGGTTCACCTTGATGCCCACGGTGTCGGCGGCCTGGGGATGCTCGCCCACGGCCCGCACGCGCAGGCCCCACTTGGTCTTGAACAGCCCCCAGAACACGAGCGCCACGGCGACGTACATGAAGTACACCACGATGGTCTGCCGGAACAGGGTGGGGCCGATGATGGGGATCTCGGAGAGCAGCGGGATCGGCAGACGGTCGAAGCGCGGCGGCGAGTTGAGCACCGTCGCGTTGTTCGTGAGCACCTGGGAGTAGAGGAACGAGGTGAGCCCGGTCACCAGCACGTTGAGCACGACGCCCACGATCACCTGGTCGACCAGGTACTTGATCGAGAAGGCGGCGAGCACGAACGACACCAGGCCGCCCGCCACGACGGCGCCGATGAGCCCCACGAAGGGGTTGCCGGTGACCGAGGCGACCACCGCCGACACGAAGGCGCCGGCCAGCAGCTGACCCTCGATCGCGACGTTCACCACGCCGACGCGCTCGGAGATGACGCCGCCGAGGGCACCGAAGATGAGCGGCACGCTGAGCGACACCGTTCCGATGAGCAGCCCAGGGATCGGGATCGACTGCCCCGCCGACGCCCAGGTGAGGAAGCCGACCAGGAACAGCACCGCGAACACGGCCATGAACCAGAGCGGGATCTTGCGGGCCGAGGCCACCATCCACGCGCTGACGGCGGCGAGGAGCACGAGCAGCACGGCGATGACGATGCCGGTCGCCCGGGTCGGCAGCACCACGGCGGGCAGCTGGATGAGGTCGCTGTCGGTCGAGAGCGGGAAGGTGCTGTCGCCGTCGCGCCCGAACGCCACGAAGAGCAGGATCGCCCCGATGGCGAAGACGCCGAAGGCGATGGGGGCCTTCCAGCTCTTCACGACCACGCGCGCCGGGGCGCCGAGCGGCGCATCCGGGTGGTTGTGCTCGGTGGGCGGCAGGCTGCCGGTGGGCGCCAGGTTGTTGGTGGTCACGTTGCTCGAAGGCAAGGAGTCGCTCACTTGGCCGTCACCGCCTCACCGGTCGTGGTGGATGCCGGGGTCGCTTTGCGCGCCTTCGGCTTCTTGGGATTCGCAGGATCGGGCAGCCGGAACACGGTGCGCACGAGCGGCGGGGCCGCGATGAAGAGCACGATCAGCGACTGCACCACGAGCACGATGTCGATCGGGATGCCTTGCGAGGCCTGCATGGCGAAGCCGCCGGCCTTGAGCGCGCCGAACAGGATGCCGGCGATGAAGATGCCCCACGGCTTGGAGCGGCCGAGCAGCGCCACCGTGATGGCGTCGAAGCCGATGCCTGCGTCGATGCCCGAGCTGAAGCCGGTCTGCACGGTGCCGAGCACCTGGGCCACACCGGCGAGGCCGACGAGCGCACCAGAGATGAGCATCGCGTAGACGTACATGTTCTTCACGTCGATGCCCGCCACCCGGGCGGCGTTGGGGTTGATGCCCACGGCCCGGAACTTGAAGCCGAGCGAGGAGCGGTTGAGCAGCCACCACACGAACACCGTGGCCGCGATCACGAAGATGAAGCCGAAGTGCAGGTTGAACTGCGGCCCGAGCAGGTCGGGGAACACGGCGGTCGAGTCGATCGGCGGCGACTTCGGGTTGTTCGAGCCCGGTGCCTGCAGGATCGGGGTGCGCAGCAGGAACGAGACGAGGTAGAACGCCACGTAGTTGAGCATGATCGTCACGATCACCTCGTGCGCTCCCGTGCGGGCCTTCAGCAGACCCGCGATGCCGCCCCAGATGCCACCGCCGATGAGGCCGGCGAGCACGGCCACGATCATGTGGATGCCCCAGGGCAGGTGCAGGGTGAAGCCCACCCAGCCGGCACAGGCGGCGGCGATGAGCATCTGCCCGCGGCCGCCGATGTTGAACATGCCCACACGGAACGCCAGGCCCACGCCGAGACCGGCCGCGATCAGCGGGGTGGCGAAGGTGAGGGTCTCGGTGATCGGCTTGATCTGGGCCACGAAGTCGGGCCGTGTCGGGTTGAAGACCGAGCCCTGGAACAGCGCCACGTAGGCGCCCGACACCGACTTCCAGATCTCCACGAAGGTGTCGCCGGGGCGGGCGAAGAAGTAGCCCGCCGCCTTCTGCACGTCGGGGTCGGTGACGGCGATCAGGATGCCGCCGGCCACCATCGCGAGCACGACGGCGAGCACCGAGATCATCACGCTTCCGCCGATGATCTCGTTGAAGGTCACCCGCCAGCGCGAGGGCGGCTCGACCTCGAGAGGCGGCGTCGCCGGTGCAGCGGCCGGGGCCGCGGATGCCGCGGCGGGAGCCGCGGGCGTCTGGTTCTCGTCGCTCACGCGATGATCCCTTCGATGTCGGCGGGGGCGGTCGGGTCGATCGGCAGCTCGGCCGGCGGGTTCTCGCCCGCCATCATGAGGCCCAGGATGTCTCGCGGGGTGTTGCCCGGCACGATGCCCACGATCCCGCCGCGGTACATCACCGCGATGCGGTCGGCGAGCGCGACGACCTCGTCGAGCTCGGTGGAGACCACGATGACCGGGATCCCCTCGTCGCGCGTGGCGACGATGCGCTTGTGCACGAACTCGATCGAGCCCACGTCGATGCCGCGGGTGGGCTGCGCCGCCACGAACAGCCGCAGCTCGCGGCTGAGTTCGCGAGCGAGCACGACCTTCTGCTGGTTTCCGCCGGAGAGACGGCCGACCTCGGTCAGGATGCCCTGCGAGCGCACGTCGAACTCCTTCGACTTCTCCTCGGCGAAGGCGTTCAGGTAGGCGCGCTGCACCCCGCCGCCCTTCACGAAGGGGGCGCCGTCGGCGCGGTCGAGCATGAGGTTCTCGGCGATCGTGAATTCGCCCACCAGGCCGTCCTCCTTGCGGTCTTCCGGCACGAAGCCCACGCCCGAGTTGAGCACCTTGCGCACGCTGAGGCCGACGAGCGACTTGCCGTCGAGCGACACCTCGCCGGTTACGCGGTCCTGGAGACCCAGGAGCGCCTCGGTGAGCTCCGTCTGGCCGTTGCCCTGCACGCCGGCGATGGCGAGGATCTCGCCCGCCTTCACGTCGAACGACACGTCGTTCACGATCACCTGGCCCCGTGCATCCAGCACCGTGAGGTTCTGCACCACGAGAGCGGGAGCGCCGGGCTTCGCCGGCTCCTTGTGCACGGTGAGCTCCACCGCACGGCCCACCATGAGCGAGGCGAGTTCGGCGTTGGTCGCGGTGGGGGATGCCTCGCCCACGACCTTGCCGAGCCGGATGACGGTGATGCGGTCGGCCACCTCGCGCACCTCGCGGAGCTTGTGGGTGATGAAGACGATGGAGGTTCCGGAGTCGCGGAGCTGGCGCATGATCGCCATCAGCTCGTCGGTCTCCTGCGGCGTGAGCACGGCGGTCGGCTCGTCGAACACGAGCACGCGGGCGTCACGGGAGAGCGCCTTGATGATCTCCACGCGCTGCTGCACGCCGACGGGGAGGTCGTCGACCAGCGCATCCGGGTCGACGTCGAAGCCGAAGCGGTTGCTGATCTCGCGCACCCGCTTGCGGGCGGCGTTCAGATCGAGGCTCCCGGCGAAGCCGGTCTGCTCGTGGCCGAGCATGACGTTCTCGGCCACGGTGAACACGGGGATGAGCATGAAGTGCTGGTGCACCATGCCGATGCCGGCGGCCATGGCGTCGCCCGGGCCGGCGAAGTGCTGGACGACGTCGTCGAGCACGATCTCGCCTTCATCGGCCTGGTAGAGGCCGTAGAGCACGTTCATGAGTGTCGATTTGCCGGCGCCGTTCTCGCCCAGGAGGCAATGGATCTCGCCCGGCTCGACCGTGAGGTCGATGTGGTCGTTCGCGGTGAGGGCACCGAATCGCTTCGTGATGCCCCGGAGTTCGAGCTTCATAGAGTCAATCTACCTATTCCCCGTTGTGGGTCCATTAAGTAAATAGGTCGGGGGAACCAGCAAGCTGGTCCCCCCGACCGGATCCGCGTCGGCGACGCGAGAACCCTACTTCGGGGTCGAGGGCGACGTGACCGTGATGCTGCCGTCGATGATGCCGGCCTTGATCTTGTCGAGCTCACCCTGCAGGGTCGAAGCGACCTTGCTCTCGAAGTCGTGGAACGGGGCGATGCCCACTCCGTCGTTCTTGAGCGTCCCGATGAACGGGGTGGCGTCGAACTTGCCCGCAGCGGCCGAGTTGACCACGTCTTCCGTGCCCGCCTTGACGCCCTTCATGACCGAGGTCAGGAACAGCGACTTGATGTCGGGAGCGGTGAGGTAGTTGTCGGAGTCGACGCCGATCATGGCGATGTCCTTGCCGGAGTCCTTGATCGCCTCACCAGCGGAGAGGAAGATCGGTCCACCGACGGGCATGATGACGTCGGCGCCCTGGTCGATGAGACCCTGAGCGGCGGTCTTGGCCTCGACACCGGCGGCGAAGCCACCCGTGAACGAACCGGTCTGAGCGGCGACGTCCCAGCCGATGGGCTTGACGGTCGTGCCCTTCTGCTGGTTGTAGTAGTTCACGCCGTCGACGAAGCCGTCCATGAAGATGGTGACCGACGGGATCTGCATGCCGCCGAAGGTTCCGACGATGCCCGACTTGCTGTAGCTCGCGGCGGTGTAGCCGGCGAGGAACGCGGCCTGAGCCGTGTCGAACACGATCGGCTTGACGTTCGGCAGGCTGATCGACGAGTCGTCGATGATCGAGAAGTTCACCGAGGGGTTCGCCGTGGCGGCGGCCTTGGTGGCGTCGGCGAGGAGGAAGCCGACGGAGATGATCAGGTTGCAGTTCTGCGAGACCAGCTGGTCGATGTTCGGGGTGAAGTCGGTGTCGGCGTTCGACTGGACGGTCACCGGGGTCACGCCGAGAGCGGCGGAGGCCTCGAGGATGCCCTCGTAGCCGGCCTGGTTGAACGACTTGTCGTCGAATCCGCCCGAGTCGGAGACCATGCAGGGGATGAAGTCGCTGGCGGCGGCGGTGGCCGAAGACGAGCTGCTCGTCGACGGTGCCGACGCACACCCGGCCAGAAGAGCCGCCACACCCAGGGTGGCGAAGCCGGCCAGGCTGGCGCGGCGCAGATTGATGCTCAAGATGTCCTCCAAGATGCTGCCCTGCAATGGTGCGCAGGGGCTGTGTGACTACACACGTTACCTAATGTGACGCCCCAGGACAGGGGTGGGGTGACTTCGCCGCGTAAGCGTTACAAAGCCGCGATCACGCCGTAATCTGCGCGAAATGTCCATCGCGATCAGCGAAAACGCCGAAGAGCTGCGCGAAGCCCCCCGGGCACGCCGCTAGGGGGTGCTGGGCGACTGCACCACGATCGTGCCGGCGGAGATGTCGGCCTTCAGCGCATCCAGCTCCGCACTGAGGGCGGCCGGCACCGAATCCGCCCGGTCGTGGAACGGCGCGAGCGCGACGCCGCCGTTGGCGAGCGTGCCCACGAAGGGGTCTGCACTGAACGAACCGCCGATGTCGTCGCCCACGATCTGCACCACCGCGTCGCCGGTGTTCTTCATGACGCTCGTGAGCAGGATGGGCCGGTACTGCGCGGGAAGGGTGTCGTAGCCGTCGTTGTCGACCCAGATGATCGACACCCCGTCGTGCTCCAGCGCGGCCGAGGCCGCCCCCTCCCCCACCTGGCCGGCCACCGGCAGGATGACGTCGGCGCCCTGGTCGATGAAGCTCTGGGTGAGGGTCTTGCCCTTGTTGATGTCTTCGAAGTCGCCGGTGAACGAGCCGTCCTGGGCCGCCTTGTCCCAGCCGAGCACCACCACGCCCGTGCCGTGCACGGCGTTGTACTTGGCCACGCCGTCGACGAAGCCGTCCATGAACAGCGTGACCGGGGGCTGGTTGCCGCCACCGAAGGTCGCCACCTTGCCGGTCTTGGAGGTTCCGGCGGCGAGGTAGCCGGCCAGGTAGGAGGCCTGGGCCGTGTCGAACAGGATGGGCTTCACGTTCGGCGCCGTGACGGTCTCGTCGACGATCGCGAAGTGCGTCGACGGGCTCGCGGTGGCCGAGGCGAGCGTGGCGTCGGCGAGCTCGTAGCCCACCGTGAGCACGAACGCGCATCCGCTGTCCACCGCCTGGGTGACGTTCGGTGCGAGGTCGGTCTCGCCGGTCGACACGAGCACCTGCGCGTCGATGCCGAACTGCTGCTGGGCCTTCTGCAGGCCCTCCCAGCTCGACTGGTTGAAGGAGCGGTCGTCGAGGCCGCCCGAGTTCGTCACCATGCGCGCGCAGTAGCCGTTCGCGGCCGGGCTGGCGGATGCCCCGGTCGTCGAGCTGGGCGCCGGAGCGCAGGCGGTGAGGGCCAGGGCGACCGCCCCGGCGAGGATCCCGGTCTTCAGCAGCGCTCCGCGCATCCTGATCTCTCCTTCTGCAGCTCGACTTCTAGAGGACGTCGCCCGAGCCGCCGGCGCGGAGGGCGTCGACGACCGACTTCACGCGCTGGGCGTGCTCGCTCGTGGTCACCAGGAGGGCGTCGGGGGTGTCGACCACGACGATGTCGTGCACCCCGATGAGGCTGATCACGCGCTTGGACTGCGACACGACGATGCCCGAGGAGGAGTCGGCGAGCACCCGGGCGTTCTTGCCGAGGATGGCGAGGTCGGTGCCGCGGCCGGAGGAGTGCAGCTTGGCGATCGAGGCGAAGTCGCCCACGTCGTCCCAGTCGAAGTCGCCCGGAATGACGGCGAGCGCGCCGGCCGCGGCCGCGGGCTCAGCCACCGAGTAGTCGATGGCGATCTTCTTGAGCGTGGGCCAGACCTTGTCGACCACCTCACCTCGGCGCGGGGTGTCCCACGCCTCGGCGAGCTCGAGCACGCCGGCGAGCAGCTCGGGCTCCGAGGCGCCGAGGTGCTCGAGCAGCTTGTCGGCGCGGGTGATGAACATGCCGGCGTTCCAGAGGTAGTTGCCGGCCTTGAGGTAGCGCTTCGCAGTGGCCAGGTCGGGCTTCTCGACGAAGTTGTCGACCCGCAGGGCGCGCGGGGCGCCCTCGATGGCGAGCTCCTCGCCGCAGCGGATGTAGCCGAAGCCGACCGCCGCATCCGTGGGGGTGATGCCGATGGTGGCGATGTAGCCCGCGTCGGCCGCGATGACGGCCTCCGCCACGGCGGCGCGGAAGCGCTCGGGGTTCGTGATGACGTGGTCGGCCGCGAAGGAGCCGATGATCACGCCCGGCTCACGGTGCTCCAGGATGGCGGCGGCGAGGGCGATCGCGGCGGTCGAGTCGCGCGGCTCGCTCTCGAGCACGACGTTCTCGTCGGCGAGGTCGGGCAGCTGCTCCTCCACGGCGGCGCGGTGCGCACGGCCGGTGACCACCATGATCCGCTGCTCGCCGGCCAAGGGGGCCAGGCGGTCCCAGGTGTCTCGTAGCAGACTCTGGCCGGAGCCGCTGAGATCATGCAGGAACTTCGGCGCATCGGCACGCGAGAGCGGCCAGAGGCGGGATCCGATCCCGCCGGCCGGGATGACGTTGTACAGCCGTTCGAGGGCGGAGCGAGACGATTCCATAGGGCCACCCTACCGACCGCAGATGACCGACCGGTCACGAAGACGACACCCGTCGGACAGGGGCCCCGACGCCGGATCGTGGCCCGACGCTCACCGAGCCGCCACCTCGGGGTCACCACCGGTCCACCTGGCCTTCGTAGCTTCGGAACGTGGCCGGATGAGGCCGCACGGCGACTGCGGAGGCACGTCATGCGCGTAGCGATCATCAGTGAGAGTTTCCTACCCACCGTCAACGGAGTCACCAACAGCGTCTGCAAGGTGCTCGACCACCTGGCCGACAACGGTCACGACGCCATCGTCATCGCCCCGGCCGCGGGTTCGCCCGCGAGCTACCGGGGCTTCCCCGTGCATCAGGTGCCGGCGGTCGCGTACCGCCAGTTCCCGGTGGGCATCCCGAGCCCGCTGGTGGCGCGGCTGATCGCCAAGTTCGACCCCGACGTGCTGCACGCCGCCTCGCCGTTCCTACTGGGCGCCCAGGGCATCGCCTCGGCGAACCGGCTCGGCATCCCCTCGGTGGCGGTCTTCCAGACGGATGTGGCCGGGTACGCCAAGCGCAACCGCCTCGGCTCCGCATCGAAGCTCGCCTGGCGCTTCGTGAAGTGGATCCACGACGGCGCCGACCTCACCCTCGTGCCCTCCGAGGCCTCCCGGCACGACCTCGAGAGTGCGGGCGTCGAGCGCATCGCCCTCTGGGGGCGAGGCGTCGACCTCACCCGCTACCACCCGAACAACCGGATGCGCCCCACGGCCCAGGCCCTGCACGCCGTGCTCGCCGGAGCCACCGGCAACCCCGCCGGGGACACCGTCGTGGGCTACGTCGGGCGCGTGGCGCCGGAGAAGGGGCTCGAGCGCCTCGCCGCCCTCCGCGGAATGCCGGGTCTCCACCTCGCCGTCGTGGGCGACGGGCCGAGCGACGGCCACATCCGCTCCCTGCTGCACGGCATGCCGGCCACCTTCCTGGGCCGGCTGTCCGGCGCCGACCTCGCCGACGCGTACGCGAGCTTCGACGTGTTCGCCCACACCGGCACCGAGGAGACCTTCGGGCAGACCCTCCAGGAGGCGCACGCCTCCGGCCTCCCGGTGATCGCGCCGCGCGCCGGCGGACCGATCGACCTCGTGCGGCACGGCGAGAACGGCTACCTCTTCGACCCGTCCGACGCCGCCGACTTCCGGATGCGCGTGGGCTCGCTGGTCGACGACCCGGCGCTGCGGATGCGCATGGGCGAGGCCGGCCGGCGGGCGGTGATCGGCAAGTCGTGGCAGGCTCTCTGCGACGAGCTGCTCGGCCACTACGCCTCGGTGGCGACGGTGTCGAAAGCCCGCAAACGGGCCACGGTTGGCTCACACGCCTGAATACAACTGGGTATTCAGAGGCGTTTCTTCCCTGTGTTTGCGCGGGAGTCGCATCCGGGTGCCCTTGTATACAAATAAGGCGTGCCTTACAAGCGAAGGCCTCCCGCTGAGCGTAGACTGATTCCGATCGTGGGCTGAGTGCGCATCGAACGCGGTGCGGCGGACACGAACTCAACCGAAGCCAAGGAGGGTTGTTCATGCCTGAGAATTCGGCAGGGACGATGACGCCGAGGCGGCCAGCCGGAACCCTCTATCGCGGCCGCGAAGGCATGTGGTCGTGGGTTCTGCACCGCATCACCGGAGTCGCGATTTTCTTCTTCCTGCTCGTCCACGTGCTCGACACGTCGATGGTCGCAGTCGCCCCCGAGGCGTACAACGCCGTGATCGGCACCTACAAGAACCCCATCATGGGACTCGGCGAGCTGGCCCTGGTGGGCGCCATCGCGTTCCACGCGTTCAACGGCATCCGCATCATCCTGATCGACCTCTGGTCGAAGGGCGCGAAGTACCAGCGGGTGATGTTCTACGTGGTCATCGGCCTCTGGGTCGTGCTGATGCTCGGCTTCGCGCCGCGCCAGATCATGGTGATCCTGAGTGAGGTGTCCGGCTGATGGCGACCACGATCGACTCCCCCCGCGCCCCCTACTCCGTTCCCCGCAAGCGCGGCGTGAACTGGGAGAAGTGGGGCTGGATCTACATGCGCGCCTCGGGCGTCGTGCTGATCGTGCTGATCTTCGGGCACCTGTTCGTCAACCTCGTCATGGGCGACGGCGTCAAGGGCATCGACTTCGCCTTCGTCGCCGGCAAGTGGGCGAGCCCGTTCTGGCAGGTCTGGGACCTGCTGATGCTGTGGCTGGCGTTCATCCATGGCGGCAACGGCATGCGCACCATCGTGAACGACTACGCCACCCGGCCGCTCACGCGCAAGATCCTGCTGGGCGCCATCCTCGTCTCGGTCGTCGCGGAGATCATCCTCGGCACCTGGGTGATCTTCGGCTTCGACCCCTGCCCCGCGGGTTCCCCCGCCGACGTGCTGCCCTCGTTCTGCCCGGTCGTCTAGCCGGCCCGATCTACCACGAAGTGAGTCCTTCCTTTGGCTGAATACGAAGACGGCGCCGTGATCGACGGCGTGCACTACCACCAGTTCGACATCGTGATCGTGGGCGCCGGCGGCGCCGGGATGCGCGCGGCGATCGAGGCGGGGCCGCAGGCCAAGACCGCGGTCATCTCGAAGCTCTACCCCACCCGCTCGCACACCGGAGCGGCGCAGGGCGGCATGGCCGCGGCGCTCGCGAACGTCGAGGAGGACAACTGGGAGTGGCACACCTTCGACACGGTGAAGGGCGGCGACTACCTGGTCGACCAGGATGCGGCCGAGATCCTCGCGAAGGAGGCCATCGACGCGGTCATCGACCTCGAGAACATGGGTCTGCCCTTCAACCGCACGCCGGAGGGCAAGATCGACCAGCGGCGCTTCGGCGGCCACACCCGTGACCACGGCAAGGCGCCGGTGCGCCGGGCCTGCTACGCGGCCGACCGCACGGGCCACATGATCCTGCAGACGCTGTTCCAGAACTGCGTGCGGCTGGGCATCAACTTCTTCAACGAGTACTACGTACTCGACCTCGTGATGACCTCGGTCGATGGTGTCGACAAGCCCTCGGGCGTCGTGGCCTACGAGCTGTCCACCGGCGAGATCCACGTCTTCCAGGCGAAGGCGGTCATCTTCGCCACCGGCGGCTTCGGAAAGATCTACAAGACCACCTCCAACGCGCACACCCTCACGGGCGACGGCGTCGGCATCATCTGGCGCAAGGGGCTGCCGCTGGAGGACATGGAGTTCTTCCAGTTCCACCCCACCGGGCTGGCAGGCCTCGGCATCCTCCTCACCGAGGGGGCGCGCGGTGAGGGCGCCATCCTGCGCAACGCCTCCGGCGAGCGCTTCATGGAACGCTACGCCCCCACCATCAAAGACCTCGCACCGCGTGACATCGTCGCCCGGTGCATGGTTCAGGAGGTGGCCGAGGGCCGGGGCGCCGGCCCGCACAAGGACTACGTGCTGCTCGACTGCACGCACCTCGGCGCCGAGGTGCTCGAGACGAAGCTCCCCGACATCACCGAGTTCGCCCGCACCTACCTGGGCGTCGACCCGGTGGTCGAGCCGGTGCCCGTGATGCCCACGGCCCACTACGCGATGGGCGGCATCCCCACCAACATCAAGGCCGAGGTGCTGAGCGACAACGACACCGTCGTCCCCGGCCTCTACGCCGCCGGCGAGTGCGCCTGCGTGTCGGTGCACGGCTCGAACCGCCTGGGCACCAACTCGCTGCTCGACATCAACGTCTTCGGCAAGCGGAGCGGCAACAACGCCGCCGCCTACGTCAAGACGGTCGACTTCACGCCGCTGCCCGAGAACCCGGCCGGTGCGATCGTGTCGCTCGTCGCCTCCCTCCGCAACGGAACCGGCACCGAGCGCATCTCGTCGATCCGCAAGGAGCTGCAGGACGAGATGGACAAGAACGCCCAGGTGTTCCGCACCGACGAGTCGCTCGCGGCCGTGACGGCGACCATCCACCGGCTGCGCGACCGCTACCGCAACATCCAGGTGCAGGACAAGGGCAAGCGCTTCAACACCGACCTGCTCGAGGCCATCGAGCTGGGCTTCCTGCTCGACCTGGCCGAAGTGGTGGTCTACTCCGCCCGCAACCGCCAGGAGTCGCGCGGCGGCCACATGCGCGACGACTACCCGAAGCGCGACGACGAGACCTACATGAAGCACACGATGGCGTATCTCTCCGGAGACCCGCACTCGAGTGACGCCGCCGACCACATCCGGCTCGACTGGAAGCCCGTGGTGATCACGCGCTACCAGCCGATGGAGAGGAAGTACTGATGACACTCTTAGCCGACGCGCCCGCATCGGGCCCCGCCCCCGAGGCGCCGATCGAGGCGTTCACCGTGACGCTGATCATCCGCCGCTTCGACCCCGACGTCGACGACGAGCCGCGCTGGCAGGACTTCGACGTGCAGATGTTCGCGACCGACCGCATCCTCGACGCCCTGCACAAGATCAAGTGGGAGCAGGACGGGTCGCTCACGTTCCGCCGCTCGTGCGCGCACGGCATCTGCGGCTCGGATGCGATGCGCATCAACGGCCGCAACCGCCTGGCCTGCAAGACGCTCATCAAAGACCTCGACATCACGAAGCCCATCTACGTGGAGGCCATCAAGGGCCTGCCGCTCGAGAAGGACCTCATCGTCGACATGGACCCGTTCTTCGAGTCCTTCCGCGAGGTGCAGCCGTTCCTGCAGTCGAACACGGCGCCGCCGAAGGACAAGGAGCGCATCCAGTCGGTCGCCGACCGCGCCCGCTTCGACGACACCACCAAGTGCATCCTCTGCGCCGCGTGTACCTCGTCGTGCCCCGTGTTCTGGACCGACGGGCAGTACTTCGGGCCCGCCGCGATCGTGAACGCGCACCGCTTCATCTTCGACTCGCGCGACGAGGCGGCCCAGACCCGTCTCGACATCCTGAACGACAAAGAGGGCGTGTGGCGCTGCCGCACCACCTTCAACTGCACGGATGCCTGCCCCCGCGGCATCCAGGTCACGCAGGCCATCGCCGAGGTCAAGCAGGCCATCATGCGCGGCAAGCCTTAGGCTCCTGCTGCTCGCGGCACGCGGCACGCGGCACGCGGCACGCGGCACGCGGCACGCGGCACGCGCCGCTGCCGCGAAACGACGGAGGGTCGGCCCGATTGCGGGCCGACCCTCCGTCGTTTCCGGGTTGTGCGGCGTTTCTCCGTCGCTACGAGCACCCGGACTGAGCGCTTCCACTTCTCCACACCTGAGCCGGTGCGACGGCTTGTCCACAGAGTCGGCGCCGGGGCCCTCTGCCGTGCCTTCGCCGGGGCAAGGTGGGCGAGTGCCTGCCTCTCCCCTTCCCGAGTTCTCGACGACGCCGTCGCTGCGGCGACTGGGTTTCACCGAGGAGGGCATCCGGTCGCTGCATCGCACCGGGGCGCTCGTGCGCGTGCGGCACGGCGTCTACGCCCGCCCGGATGCCCGTGCTCAGCCGACCCGCGCCGTGCGACTGGGAGGCGCGCTGACCTCGTTCTCCGCGGTGCAGGAATGGGGAGCATGGTGTCCCCCTGACGACGAGCGCCTGCACGTGGCGGTCGCCGCTCATGCCCGCGCCCTCCGCGATCCCGACTCGGGCGGGCCGTTGGTGCCGCGAAGCGACGTCGTCGTCCACTGGAAGAACGCCACGGCCTCCGCGACCGGCGCGCCCGGCGCGCCCCGCGCGCCCCGCGGCATCGTCGCCTTTCCCCGCGCCCTCCGGCACCTCCCCACCGACCTCGATCCGGCGTTCGCCGTCGCGACTCTCGACTCCGCCGTCCGCAAGGGTCTCTGCACCACGTGGGAGCTCAGTACCGAGTTCGAGACCGCACCACGCCTGGCCAAGGCGCTCCGTCACCTCGACGCGCGTGCGGAGTCGGGAACGGAATCGGTGGCCCGGGAGCGTCTGCGGAGCGCGGGCATCGAGGCCGCGTTGCAGGTGAAGATCGGCGTGCACCGTGTGGATCTGCTGATCTCCGGGCGCCTGGTCGTCGAGCTCGACAGCAAGGAGTTCCACGACACCGAGTCCACGTTCGAGAAGGACCGCCGTCGCGACGCCGAGCTGACCCGCCGCGGCTATCGCGTGCTCCGCTTCAGCTACGCCCAGGTGCTCTACGACTGGCCCGCCTGCCTCGCCGCCATCCGCGCCGCCCTGTGCGCCCGCTGACCGCCGCCGCGGCCCGCCGCGCCCCGGCCTGGCCCAGCCCGAAACGACGGAATACATCGCCCGCGTCGGCCTCAGAGTCCGTCGTTTCGGTGTTGCGACCGCCACCTCCGTCGTTTCGGAGGAGAGCGGGGGTGGTGGAAGCGGGCAGGGGGCGGGCCGGGAGGCGAATGGGCGGGGCGGGGCGCCGAGCGGGCGGGGCGGGGCGCCGAGCGGGCGGGGCGGGGCGCCGAGCGGGCGGGGCGGGGCGCCGAGCGGGCGGGGCGGGGAGGCGAATGGGCGGGCGGGGCGCCGAGCGGGCAGCTGGTGTGCGGGCGGGGCGGGGGTGATCGTGCCTAGGCTTGGGGGCATGAGCGATGTGCGGCAGAAGGCGGGGGCGGGCGCCGCTGACGGCATGCCGGCGAAGGCCGATGGCGCCACCGCCGGCACCGCGCGACGCGATTCGACGGTCGCGACCGGCGACGCCGGTGGATCGGCGACGGCAGTCGACGCCGAGACGAAGGCCGGAACGCGCGCAGTGAACACAGAGGCGGGCACTCCTCAGGCGGGATCGCGCGCGGCGAAGGCCGGTACGGGCGGAGCCGGCGACGACGCGGCCTCGAAGCCCAAGACCGGGATCGCCAAGCTGATCGCGTGGGTGATGGGGCTGCGGCCGGTGCGGGTGTTCCTGCGCTTCGGAGCGACCGGTGGCGAGCTGATGGCCTCGGGGATGTCGTTCCAGGCCGTCTTCGCGATCTTCGCCGGCATCTGGGTGGGCTTCTCCATCTTCGGCATCGTGCTCGCCGGCAACCAGGACCTCATGGACGCCGTGGTGAAGCAGCTGAGCAACGCCATCCCGGGACTCATCGGCGACGGTGGAGCCCTCAACCCGGCGGCTCTCTCCCAGGCCCGCATCTTCGGCTGGACGGGCGCGATCGCGCTCGTCGGGTTGGTGCTGACCGCCGTCGGCTGGCTGGCGACCACGCGGGACGCCATCCGCCGCATCTTCCACCTCGAGCCGCCTAAGACGAACTTCGTACTGCTGAAGCTCAAGGACTTCGGGCTCGCGCTCGGCTTCGGCGTCGCCATCGTGATCTCCTCCGCCGTGACCCTCGCGAGCAGTCAGGGCCTGTCGCTCGTGTTCAGCCTCGCGGGAGTGGACAACGAGTCGCCGTTCGCCCTGTTCGCCGGCCAGGCTCTGGGCATCCTGATCGTGTTCGTGTTCGACACCATCGTTCTGGCGCTGGCGTTCCGGGTGCTGTCGGGAGTGAGGATCCCGCTCCGACGGCTCGTGGTGGGGTCGGCGATCGGTGGCGCAGCGCTCGGGGTGCTGAAGTTCCTCGGGAGCGCGCTGCTCGGCGGCGCCACCTCGAACCCGCTGCTGGCGTCGTTCGCGGTGATCATCGGAATCATGATCTTCCTGAACCTGGTGTGCCGCGTCATCCTGATCTCCGCCACCTGGATCGCCGTGGGGCTCGACGACGCGGGCATCGACGTGCGTCACCTGTCACCCGAGGAGCTCGCGGCCGAGCGGGAGCGCAGAGTGGCCGACGCTCGCGACGTGCTCGTCTCGGCGGAACGAGCGCGACTCGAGGGCGAACTCGAGGGGTCGAAGGGCTTCCGCCGACGGCGACTCACCAAGGAGCTCGCGAAGCTCGGCGAGCTCGAGCAGGCCGAGGCCGTGCGGCTCCAGAAGCGCTGACCCGGGTCGGCCGGCCGTCGGGGGTCGCCGGTACAGTAGAGGCATGCCGTCGAAGCCTCTGCGTATCGCCTCCGTCAACGTGAACGGCATCCGTGCCGCGTTCCGCAAGGGCATGGGCGAGTGGCTGGAGTCGCGGGAGGTCGACATCGTCGCCGTGCAGGAGGTGCGGGCCGAGACCTCGGACATCGAGGCGCTCGTGGGCACCGAGTGGAGCATCCTCCACGATCCGGCCACCGCCAAGGGCCGGGCGGGAGTCGCGCTTCTGAGCCGAGCCCCCGCACGCATCCACCGCGTCACCTTCGGGCCCGACGACTTCGACAGCGCAGGCCGCTGGCTCGAGGCCGACTACGAGTGGGGCGACAAGCTCGTGACCGTGGTGTCGACCTACGTGCACTCCGGCGAGGCCGACACCCCCAAGCAGGTCGAGAAGTACAAGTTCCTCGACGCCATGCTCGTGCACCTTCCGCTGCTGCAGGAGCACAACCCGCTCGCGGTCGTGATGGGCGACCTCAACGTGGGCCACCGCCGCCTCGACATCAAGAACTGGCGCGGCAACCAGAAGCGCGCCGGATTCCTGCCTGAGGAGCGCGCCTACTTCGACAAGTTCCTCGGCGCCGAAGACGACCCCGACTACAACAAGGGCGCCGGTCTCGGCTTCGTCGACGTGGGCCGCCGCTGGGCGGGCGAGGTCGAGGGGCCGTACACCTGGTGGTCTCAGCGTGGCAAGGCCTTCGACACCGACACCGGCTGGCGCATCGACTACCAGCTCGCCACCGCCGAGCTCGCCGCCACCGTCACGGACTACGCGATCGACCGCGCCCCGTCGTGGGACACCCGGTGGAGCGACCACGCCCCCGTCGTGGTCGACTACGCGCTCTGACCTTACCCACCCCGCAGCTCTACTCACCGATTGACAGCACAATGCCGATTGACAGCACAATGCCGCTTGACAGCCCCCTGACCGACATCGAACGCCCCGACATCGAACGCCCCCGCCTGCTCTCGGGCATGCAGCCCTCCGCCGACTCGCTCCACCTCGGCAACTACATCGGCGCCCTGCTCAGCTGGAAGGCCCTGCAGGAGACGCACGACGCCTTCTTCTTCCTGGCCGACCTGCACGCCATCACCGTGCCGCAGGACCCGGCCGAGCTGCGCGCCAACACCCGCCGCACCATGGCGCAGTACATCGCCGCCGGCATCGACCCCGCGAAGTCCACCCTCTTCGTGCAGTCGCACGTGCCCGCCCACGCCGAGCTCGCCTGGGTTCTGAACACCCTCACCGGTTTCGGCGAGGCCGCACGGATGACCCAGTTCAAAGACAAGGCCGCCAAGCAGGGGCAGGAGGCCGCCTCTGTGGGCCTGTTCACCTACCCCATCCTCCAGGCCGGTGACATCCTGCTCTACCAGGCGGTCGACGTGCCCGTGGGTGAAGACCAGCGGCAGCACATCGAGCTCACCCGCGACCTCGCGACCCGCTTCAACTCGCGCTTCGGCGACACCTTCACCGTGCCGAAGCCCTACATCCTCAAAGACACCGCGAAGATCTTCGACCTGCAGAACCCCGGCGCGAAGATGTCGAAGTCGGCCGAGTCGCCGACCGGGCTGATCTGGCTGCTCGACGAGCCGAAGGTCACCGAGAAGAAGATTATGCGCGCAGTAACGGATGCCGACGGCGAGGTGCGCTTCGACCGCGAGGCGAAGCCGGGGCTGGCCAACCTGCTCACGCTGTTCGCGATCCTCGGCAACCGCAGCATCGAATCGGTGGTCGAGGAGTTCGCGGGCGGCGGCTACGGCACGCTCAAGAAGGCCCTCGCGGCGATCGTGGTCGAGACGGTGGAGCCCATCCGCACCCGCACCCTCGAACTGCTCGAAGACCCGGCGGAGCTCGATCGCATCCTCGCCGCCAACGCCGAGAAGGCCAACGCGGTCGCCGAGCAGACGCTCGCCACGGTCTACGACCGCGTCGGCTTCCTGCCGCCGTTGCGCCGCCACCGCTGAGGGCGGCGCGCCCTCAGCGGGCCTCGTCGCTCGCGCCCACGATCTCCTCGCGCACCCGGCGCAGGTCTTCGAGCAGCGACCCGATCAGGATCCAGTGACTCGGGTCGGGCACGACCGCCTGCAGCGGTGAGGTGAGCGCGGGCACCTCGTCGGCGAGCGTCTCGGCTTCGCCGACGGGCAGCGCCGCGTTCACCATCACGAGCCGGAGATCGTGGGCGGCCCGGCGGATCTCCTCGGCGATCGCCGTCGCCAGGGGCTCCTCGTGCAGGGCCTCGTCGAAGTGGTCGTTGAGCGCCCGCGCCATGCCGAGCACGCGGGTCACGACGATGCCGAGCATGGTGAGCAGCTCCGCGTCGGTCGTGAGCACCTGACGGTGGGTGTTGCGCCGAGGATTGAACTTGAGGCTCTCGAGCGCGGTGTCGATGGCGGCCTGCGCCTTCGCCTGCATCGGCCGCAGCAGCCGGCCCTCCACCAGGAGCTGCACGCGGTACTTCTCGTCGGTGGGCGAGCTCAGCACCACCGCGAGACCGTCCAGAGTCTCGGCCACCTCGCGGCCGAGCGCCGCGACGGCCTCGTGGGCCGGGCGGATGGCCACGGGCGGCACGATCAGCCAGTTCACGATGACGCCCAGCACCGCGCCGATGATGGTCTCGATGATGCGCTCCACCGCGTAGCCCGGCGTGTTCGCACCGATCGAGAGCACGAGCATCGCGCTGATCGGGATCTGCACGGTCGACGACTGCGGGAACCGCAGCGCCCAGCCGATCAGCAGCGAGATGACGATGGCGGCCAGGATGAGCCAGCTCGGCGCCCCGAACACGAGCGCCACGAGGTAGGCCACCACGACGCCGACGATCACGCCGATGGACCGCTCGACGGCCCGGCTGAACGACTGGTTCACACTCGGCTGCACCACGATGATCGCGGCGATCGCACCGAACACGGGCGGCTGCCCCGGCGCGATGAGCGAGCAGACGATCCAGGCGATGACGGCGGCCGCGGCGGTCTTCAGCACCTGCAGCAGCGGCGTGCGGGCCGAGGCCTGGAAGGCGCGCGCCGGCGCGAGGGAGGCCCGGGCGAGACTCGCCCAGCGAGCAGAACCGGCGTTCGACGTCACCACTCCACAGTAACCGTCAGCACCCGGCCGTCAGCACCCGGCCGTCAGCACTCCACCACGTTCACGGCGAGGCCGCCGAGCGAGGTCTCCTTGTACTTCGAGCTCATGTCGCGCCCGGTCTCCCGCATGGTCGCGATCACCTGGTCGAGACTCACGTGATGGCTGCCGTCGCCCCAGAGCGCCATCTTGGCCGCGTTGATGGCCTTCGACGCGGCGATCGCATTGCGCTCGATGCAGGGGATCTGTACCAGCCCGCCGATCGGGTCGCAGGTGAGCCCGAGGTTGTGCTCCATCGCGATCTCGGCCGCGTTCTCCACCTGCTCGGGCGTGCCGCCCATCACCTCGGCGAGCCCGGCGGCCGCCATCGACGAGGCCGAGCCGACTTCGCCCTGACAGCCCACTTCTGCCCCGGAGATCGAGGCCTGCTCCTTGTAGAGCACGCCGACGGCCGCGGCGGCGAGCAGGAACCGGACGCACACCTCGTCGTCGGAGAGCCCCACGGCGAGGTAGCGCCGGGCGTAGTGCAGCACCGCCGGCACGATACCGGCCGCGCCGTTCGTGGGGGCGGTGACCACGCGGCCCCCGGTGGCGTTCTCCTCGTTCACGGCGAGTGCGACGAGGTTGACCCACTCCTGCCAGAACTCGGGCGCGCGCTCGGGGTCTTCCCGGCGCAGTCGCTCGCGCCACTCGGGCGCACGGCGCCGCACGCCGAGGCCTCCGGGCAGCACGCCGGTGCGCGCCAGGCTCGTCTGCACACAGGCATCCATGACGTCACGGATGGCGAGCAGCCGCGCCCGCACCTCGTCGACGGCGTCACCGACGGCGCCGGGCCGCCGCTCGGAGTCGCGATCGCCGCCGAGCGCCACCTCGTTCGCGAGCATCACTCCGCCGAAGCCGAGACCGGTGGACCGGGCGTGGCCCACCAGCTCGGACGCGGTGCGGAACGGGTACGGGACGACCGCACCGGATGCCTCCGGCGCATCATCCCCACCGTCGCGCTCTACGAATCCTCCACCGACGGAGTAGTACGTCTCCGTGGCGAGCGCCTCCCCCTGGGCGTCGAAGGCCGTCAGCCGCACCGCGTTGGTGTGCCGCGGCAGCACGGTGAGCGGATGCATGACGAGCGATTCAGGCCCGAACGGCACCGGATGCGTTCCCCCGAGCAGCACGGGCTCGCCGCGCTCGTGGGCAGCGCGCCGCGCATCCACCTCCTCGGGCGTCACCGTCTCGGGCCGGTAGCCCTCCAGCCCGAGCAGCACCGCCATCGGTGTGCCGTGCCCGACTCCGGTGGCCGCCAGTGATCCGTAGAGGTCGACCCGCAACGACGCCACGTCGTCGACGAGCGACCGGATGCCCGCGACGAACGACGCGGCCGCCCGCATCGGCCCCACGGTGTGCGAGCTCGACGGGCCGATGCCCACCGAGAAGAGGTCGAAGACGCTGAGTGTCATGGGGACTCCTGCCGAGGCGGCCGGGGTCGCCGATGCGACGCCGGTTCTGCCTCTCCACTCTGTCCCTGACCTGAGAGATTCCGCGGCGGTGGCCGCTTGCCCCTTCGGTGGAGCCGGGTGCTGCGGATGCGCCACTCGGCTCGCTCTTCAGAGTCGCCCGGCTCCGCCTGCCGGTGGCAGTCAGGGCCGGCCACGGCGGTGCGGGGGCCTGAGAGTTTCCCGGAGAGGAATTGCTCCTACGGCGCCTGCCCGACGGTTCTCGGGAGGACTCTCCCGCCGTGACACGAAGGCGTGTTCGATGGGCCCGAACCTACCTCATCGACAGGTGCGGCGCCAGAGGGGCGCCCGCCGGCAGTTCAGCGGCGAACGGGGAGCGAGCTCAGGACATCGAGGTGGTCTTGCCCACCGACTCCACCTTGGCGGCCGCCGCCGCAGCCGCGGTGGCCGCGGCACCCGCGCTCGAGCGGCCCGGTGCGAACACCCAGAGGCGGTAGAGCGCGAAGCGGAAGACGGCGCCGAGCACGAGGCCGATGACGTTGGCCACGTTGTCGGCGAAGAGCGAGGTGAAGTGCAGGCCGTAGTGGGACACCCACAGCACGCCGAGGCCGATGCCCATGCCCAGCAGGCTCACGAAGAAGAACTCGAAGCTCTCGCGGGCCATGTCGGCCCGACGGCGCTCCTTGAAGGCCCAGTAGCGGTTGCCCAGCCAGTTGACGAGGATCGCCAGCACCGTCGACACGATCTTGGCCATGACCGAACCGCCGTGCACGACCGCGGGGTCGAAGACCGTGGCGCGCAAGAGGTTGAAGACGCCGAAGTCGACGATGAATCCGAGGCCACCCACAAGACCGAAGCGAATGAATTCCGTTGCCAGAATGCGGACACGGGTCCGTGTAAGAGAGGCACTGCTCATGGATGATCAACCGATTCTGACGTACGAATACAAGAAGAGGACTTGTCGTATCTTCCAGGGGAATGCTGAGCGTAGCTGGGGAAACCGAACAGAAGACGCCAATGACCCTTTCAGCGCCACATCGCGAACCCGAACGATTTCACGATACCCTGACTGATTCCGAAGCGGCGATTCGAGAAGGTCACGAGACGGTCACGGTCTTTCCCGCATCCGAATGCGTCGTGAAGTGACCGGGAATATGCGTCCGGCCCGCGCGTTGAGCTATAAAGAGATGTAAGCAACGTGCTCCGGGGTCAGTGAGATTCTGAACCGGCGGTGACAGTCCGCGAGCTGACGGCGACCTGGTGACAGGGCGCCGGAGGTTGATTCGGTGGAATTCCGAGACCGACGGTTATGGCAGGTCGGAAGACCAGCCTCAGTCCGGATGGGAGGATGCACGCGCGGGTTCCGTCGTTCCTGGCGACCCGCGGGCGCTGCTTCAGCGCAACCCCGGAGTCCGTCGATGACGAGACCGAGGACGAGATGAGCGCAGTTCTGAGTGAGGCCGAGGCCATGGCCCGCGCGCTCGAACTCGCGTCGCGCGGCCCGCGCCACGGCGTGAACCCGCAGGTCGGCTGTGTTCTGCTCTCCCCCGCCGGCGAGGTGCTCGCCGAGGGCTGGCACCGCGGCGCCGGCACGCCGCACGCCGAGGTGGACGCGCTGAGCGCGCTGACCGACCCGGCGCTCGCCGCAGGAGCCACCGCCGTCGTCACCCTGGAGCCGTGCAACCACCAGGGCCGCACCGGCCCGTGCAGCATCGCCCTGATCGAGGCCGGGGTCGCCCGCGTCGTGTTCGCGATCGCCGATCCGGGTGTGCGCTCCGCGGGCGGCGCCGAACGGATGCGCGCGGCCGGCGTCGACGTGCAGCAGGGCCTGCTCGCCGAAGCGGCGGAGGAGTTCATCCGCCCGTGGCTGACCAGCGTGCGCCTGCACCGGCCCTTCGTGACGGTGAAGTGGGCGTCGAGCCTCGACGGTCGTGCCGCCGCGGCCGACGGCACGAGCCAGTGGATCACGGGCCCGGAAGCCCGCGCCGACGTGCACCGGCGTCGCGCCGAGGCCGACGCGATCGTGGTGGGCACCGGCACCGTCCTCGCCGACGACCCGGCGCTGACGGCGCGCGACCCCGACGCCGACGGCGCACTGTTCCCCCATCAGCCCGCGCCCGTGGTGATCGGCACGCGGGCCGTGCCCTCCGGGTCGCGGCTGCGCGAGCATCCGCTGCCCCTCCGTCACTACGCCACGCACGAACTCGCCGACGTGCTCGACGCGCTCTACGCCGACGAGGTGCGCTCGGTGTTCGTGGAGGGCGGGCCCACGCTGGCGAGCGCGTTCCTCGCCGCCGGCCTCGCCGACGAGGTGCTCGTCTACCTGGCCCCGACCTTGCTCGGCGGCCCCCGCACGGCCCTCACCGAACTCGGCGTCGGCACCATCGAGGCGCAGCGCCGTCTCACCATCACAGACCTCAGCAGACTGGGCGACGACATCCGCCTCGTCGCACGACCACGACCGGGCGCCTGGGCGCCCACGAAGGAGTAGCGGTGTTCACGGGAATCATCGAAGAGCTCGGCGAAGTGCTCGCCCTCGACGAGACCGCCGACGCGGCCGTCATCACGGTCCGCGCGCCTCTCGCGGTGAGCGACGCGCGCCACGGCGACTCGATCTCGGTGCAGGGCGTGTGCCTCACCGTCATCGGCCAGACCGACGACACCTTCACCGCGGACGTGATGAAGCAGACACTCAGCATGTCGACCATCGGCAGCCTCGCGCCGGGCGACCGCGTGAACCTCGAGCGCGCCGCCCGGGTGGGCGACCGCCTCGGCGGCCACATCGTGCAGGGCCACGTCGACGGCACCGCCCGGGTGCTGAGCGTGACGCCCGGCGAGGCCTGGAGCGTGCTGCGCTTCAGCCTCGGGGACGAACTCGCGCCGCTCGTTGTGGACAAGGGCTCCATCTCGGTCTCCGGCGTCTCGCTCACGGTCTCGGGCCTCGGCGACGAGGCCGACGGCTCGCACTGGTTCGAGGTGTCGCTCATCCCCGAGACGCTCGCGGCCACCACGCTCGGCGGCCTCGCCGTCGGCGACCGGGTGAACCTCGAGACCGACATCCTGGCCCGGCACGTCGAGCGGCTCGTGTCGCTCGGTCTGGTCGGGAGCGCCCTGCCCGGCGCCGAGAGGAGCCACTCATGACGACCACGTTCTCCCCCATGTCCGAGGTGCTCGACGCGCTGCGCGCCGGCAAGCCCGTGCTCGTCTCCGACGCGGCCGACCGCGAGAACGAGGGCGACGCCATCCTCTCGGCCGCGCTCGCGACCCCCGAGTGGATCGCCTGGATGGTGCGCAACACCTCCGGCTACCTCTGCGCCCCCATGCCGGGCGAGCTCGCCGACCGGCTGGCGCTGCCCCCCATGGTCGTGAACAACGAGGACACCCGGCGCACCGCCTACACGATCAGCGCCGACGCGGCCACCGGCATCACCACGGGCATCAACGCCCACGACCGCGCGCGCACCCTCAACCTGCTGGCCGACCCCGCGTCGACGCCGGTGACCTTCATCCGGCCCGGGCACATCCTGCCCGTGCGGGCGGTCGACGGCGGCGTGCGCGACCGCCCCGGCCACACCGAGGCCGCGGTGGAGCTGATGCGCGCCGCCGGGCTCTCACCGGTGGGCGTGATCGGCGAGATGATCGCCGACGACGGCTCCGCGATGCGCCTGGAGGAGCTGCACGCCACGGCGGCGCGCGAAGGACTGCCGATCACGACGATCGAGCTGCTGATCGAGTGGCTGAACGAGCAGGACGAGACGCCGGATGCGCAGACGGCGACGGATGCCCGGCTCGCGGCCGCGACGGGCGTCGCCGCGGGCGTCTCCTCCTCCGACGCCGACGCCGACGCCGACGCCGACGCCGACTCCGCCACCGACGCCTCCGCAGCGGCCACCCCGGCCGAGCCCGAGGTGCCCCGCGTGCACTTCGAGGTGGAGACCACGGTGCCCACCACGCACGGCCCGCTGCGGATGCGCGCCTACCGCGACCTGCTCACGGGCGCCGACCACGTCGCCATCCTCTCCGGCGACCCGGCCGCGGCCACCTCCCTCGTGCGCGTGCACTCCGAGTGCCTCACCGGCGAGGCCTTCGGCTCGCTGAAGTGCGAGTGCGGGCCCCAGCTCGACACCTCGCTCGACCTCATCGCCGAGCACGGCGGAGCGGTGGTCTACCTGCGCGGCCACGAGGGCCGCGGCATCGGCCTCGTCAACAAGCTGCGCGCCTACCGGCTGCAGGAGGACGGGCTCGACACCGTCGACGCGAACGTCGCCCTCGGGCTCCCGGCGGATGCGCGCGACTACGGCGCGGCCGTCGCGATCCTCGCCGATCTCGGCGCCACGCGCATCCGGCTGCTCACCAACAACCCCGAGAAGGTGCGCCAGCTCGAGGACCACGGCATCACCGTGGCCGAGCAGGTGCCGCTCCTCGTGGGGGCCTCGGTGTTCAACCAGGGCTACCTCGACACCAAGCGCGACCGCATGGGGCACCTGCTGCCCAGCGGCCACTGACCCTTCCTTCCCAACAGAGAACCCCGAAAGGACTCGCCATGAGCGGAGCAGGAGCCCCGTCGCTCGACAAGGTCGACGGCACCGGCCTGAACATCACCATCGTCGCCGGAACCTGGCACGAGGAGATCACCAACGGACTGCTCGAGGGCGCCCGCCGCGCCCTCGCCGCCGCCAACGTGACCGTCTCCGAGGTTCGCGTGGCCGGCAGCTTCGAGCTGCCCGTCGTCTCGCGCGCCGCCCTCGAGGCCGGGGCGGACGCGGTGGTGGCGCTCGGCGTCATCATCCGCGGCGGCACCCCCCACTTCGAGTACGTCTCGGACGCCGCGACCAGCGGGCTCACGCAGGTGAGCATCCTCACCGGCAAGCCCGTGGGCTTCGGCGTGCTCACCCTCGACACCGAGCAGCAGGGCCTCGACCGCGCGGGCCTGCCCGGCTCGAAGGAGGACAAGGGCGCCGAGGCGGCCGAGGCCGCCATCGCGACCGCGCTCACGCTGCGGACGATCAGGGGCTAGTCGCTCAGGGCTGGGCGCCGACCCAGCCGACCGAGAGGGCGGCGGCGGTCGAGGCCGCCTCCATCGCGTCGCGCGGCGCGAGGCCGGCGGCCAGGCCCGCCGCGAGGGTGCCGCAATAGGTGTCGCCGGCGCCGGTGGTGTCGAGCACGGTCGTGACCGTCCCCACCGGGACCGTCTCCGCACCCCAGCGCGAGCCCTGCGAGCCGAGGGTGACGAGCACCGAGCGCGGCGCGTAGCCGTCGGCGGCGAGCAGCTCGTTCTCGTGCTCGTTCACCACGACCGGGTCGGCCAGCTCGAGCACGTCCCCCGGCAGACCCGCGTAGGGCGCGAGGTTCAGGATGACGCGGGCCCCGCGGGCGGCGGCGATGCGCGCGGCCTCGGCCACCACGTCGGTCGCCACCTCGAGCGAGGCCAGCAGCACGTCGCCGGGCGCGAGCCCCGTGAGGGGCGCCAGGTCGCCCACCGTCAGCCGGCCGTTCGCGCCGGGCGAGACGATGATGGTGTTCTCCCCGCGGGCGTCGACGGCGATGGCCGCGTGCCCCGTCGGCACGCCGGTGGTGCGCGCGACGTGCGTGGTGTCGATGCCGTAGCCCGCGAGCCGGCGCAGGTACGCATCACCGTCGGGGTCGTCGCCGACACGGCCGACGAAGCCCACCTTGGCTCCGGCACGGGCCGCGGCGATCGCCTGGTTCGCTCCCTTGCCGCCGAAGTTCTTCACCAGGTCTCCGCCGAGCAGGGTCTCGCCGGGCTGCGGATGCCGCTCCACCGCCACCGTCGAATCGATGTTCAGTGAACCGACCACGACGACAGCACCCACGGCGACAACTCCTTCGAAACGTACCCACAGCATCCTAGGGCGAGCGGATGCGCCCTGCCGGGCTCACGGATCCGTCCCAGTGGGCGCCCGGGCGTGTCCCAGAGGCGTAAACTGGCGGTTTGCGAGCGATCCTCGCCACACGCCAACGCCGGTGCCCCGCGATGCCCGACCGGTGCCGCCTTCCTCCGGGCACCACCCTCATCCGTATCCCCTGAAAGCCCTTCATGTCTGCCACTGTCCTCGACGCGCCGCCCGCTGCTCCTGCCAACACCCGCGGCCGCGTCATCCTCGCGAGCCTCATCGGCACCTCGATCGAGTTCTACGACTTCTACGTCTACGCCACCGCCGCGGTGCTGGTGTTCCCGACGCTGTTCTTCGCGAACTCCGACCCCACCATCTCGCTGCTGCAGTCGTTCGCCGTCTTCGGTGTCGCCTTCGTGGCCCGCCCGATCGGCTCGATCCTGTTCGGCCACTTCGGCGACCGCATCGGCCGCAAGCGCACCCTCGTGGCCTCGCTGCTCACCATGGGCATCGCGACCGTGCTCATCGGTGCGCTCCCCACCGGCCTCACGCCGGGCTGGGGCATCCTGGCCCCCGCCTTCCTCGTGCTGCTCCGCTTCTGCCAGGGACTCGGCCTCGGCGGCGAGTGGTCGGGCGCCGCGCTGCTGGCCACCGAGAACGCGCCCAAGGGCAAGCGGTCGATCTACGGCACCTTCCCGCAGCTGGGCGCGCCGATCGGCTTCATCATCGCGAACGTCGTGTTCCTCATCCTGAGCACCACCCTCGCGCCGGATGCGTTCCTCGCGTGGGGCTGGCGGGTTCCGTTCCTCGTCTCGGCGATCCTCGTGATCGTGGGTCTGTACGTGCGGGTGCGCCTGGTGGAGACGCCGACGTTCCAGAAGGTCGTGGAGAAGGGCGAGGTGGCCAAGCTGCCGCTCGCGCGCGTGTTCAAGACCAGCTGGCGCCCGCTCATCCTGGGCACCTTCATCATGCTGGCCACCTACGTGCTGTTCTACCTGATGACGACCTTCACCCTCACCTTCGGCACCACGAAGACGGATGCGGCGGTGCCGGGCCTCGGCTACAGCCGCAACGACTTCCTGATCATGCTCGTGGTCGGCTGCGTGTTCTTCGGCATCTTCACGCTGGTCTCCGGCCCGCTGGCCGAGAAGGTCGGCCGCCGCAACGCGCTCATCTGGACGACGATCGGCATCGCCGCCTTCGGCCTGCTCTTCGTGCCGCTCTTCGCCGGCGGCTTCGTGGGCGTGATGGCCCTGCTCATCATCGGCTTCACGCTGATGGGGCTCACCTTCGGGCCGATGGGCTCCGAACTGCCCGAGCTCTTCCCCGCCAACGTGCGCTACACCGGATCCGCCATCAGCTACAACGTGGCCTCCATCCTCGGCGCGGCCGTGGCGCCGTTCATCGCGGTGGCGCTCTGGCAGGCCGCGAACGGCAGCACGGCGCTCGTGGGCAACTACCTGTCGCTGATGGCGCTGATCACCCTCGCGGCCCTGCTGATCAGCAAGCCGCAGAAGGCCGACGACGTCGACTTCGCCGACCGTCTGAGCTGAGCCGCCCGAGCTGAGCCGTCCGCGCATCCGTCTCGGAATCGAAGGAAGAAGAGCATGAGCACCAGCACCACCTCGTCGCGCTCGAGAAGCCCGTTCGGCCGCGGACGCAAGCCCGACGACGGGCCGCGCGCGAAGTTCAGCCAGCTGCTCCCCTTTCTGGCCGAGCATAAGAAGGTGCTCGCGGTCGTCATCGCCCTGAGCATCGTGGGCGCGGCGGCGAGCCTCGCTCAGCCGCTGCTCGTGAGCCAGGTCATCACGGTGGTGCAGGCCGGGCGGCCGCTCGACATGCTCGTGTGGGCGCTCGTGGCACTCGTCGTGGTGTCGGGCATCATCAGCGGCTTCCAGCACTACCTGCTGCAGCGCACCGGCACGAGCGTGGTGCTCTCGGCCCGGCAGCAACTGGTGCGGCGCATGCTGCGCCTGCCGATCAGCCAGTTCGACACCCGCCGCACCGGCGATCTCGTCTCGCGCGTGGGCTCAGACACCACCCTGCTCTACGCCGTCATCACCCAGGGGCTCGTGGATGCCGTCGGCGGCTCCCTGGTGTTCGTCGGCGCCCTCGTCGCGATGCTCATCATCGACCCGGTGCTGCTCGGCCTCACGGTGCTCGTCATCGCGGTCTCGGTGATCACCGTCGTCGCCATCTCGGGCCGCGTGCGGGTCGCCAGCCGCAAGCAGCAGGAGAAGGTCGGCGACCTGGCCGCCGCGGTCGAGCGCTCGATCAGCGCCATCCGCACGGTGCGCGCCTCGAACGCCACCGACCGTGAGATCGCGGCGGTGGAGACGGATGCGCGGGGCGCGTGGGAGATGGGCGTTCAGGTCGCGAAGATCTCGGCCCTCGTGGTGCCGATCGCCGGCATCGCCCTGCAGGTCTCGCTGCTCGTGGTGCTCGGCGTGGGCGGCTTCCGGGTGGCCTCGGGAGCGATCACCATCGCGAGCCTGGTGTCGTTCATCCTGTTCCTGTTCATGATGATCATGCCGCTCGGGCAGGCCTTCGGCGCGCTCAACTCGGTGAACCAGGCGCTCGGGGCCCTCGGCCGCATCCAGGAGATCATCGACCTGCCGGTGGAGGGCGAGGACGACCGCGCCATCGCCGCCCTGGCGGCACCGGGCTCGGCGTCGGCGGAGGCGCCCGCCATCGAGTTCGTGGGCGTGCACTTCTCCTACGGCGCGGCGCGCACCCCCGACGCCACCACCGACGCGAACGGAGCCGAGGCCTCCGACACCGCTGCCGACCCCGAGGCCGGCGTGCTGCACGGCGTCAGCTTCGCCGCCGCCCGCGGCAAGCGCACGGCCATCGTCGGCCCCTCGGGAGCCGGCAAGTCCACCGTGCTCGCCCTGATCGAGCGCTTCTACGACGCCGACGCCGGCTCCGTGCGCTTCGGCGGCGTCGACGTGCGTCAGCTCGACCGCGTCGAGCTGCGCTCGCAGATCGGCTATGTGGAGCAGGACGCCCCCGTGCTCGCCGGAAGCATCCGCCAGAACCTGCTGCTCGCCTCGCCCGACGCCACCGACGAGGAGTGCGTCGCCGTCCTGCAGGCGGTCAACCTCGGCGAGGTGCTCTCGCGCTCCCCCGAGGGGCTGTCGGCCGCCGTGGGCGAGGACGGCGTGATGCTCTCCGGCGGCGAGCGTCAGCGCCTCGCCATCGCCCGCGCGCTGCTGGCCGCTCCCCCGGTGCTGCTGCTCGACGAGTCGACCTCCTCGCTCGACGGCCTCAACGAGCAGATGCTCCGCGGCGCGATCGACGCCGTGGCCGAGAACCGCTCACTGATCGTGATCGCGCACCGCCTCTCGACGGTGGTGGATTCCGACCAGATCGTGGTGCTCGACCACGGCCGGGTCGTGGGCGTGGGCACCCACAGCGAGCTCGTGGCCTCCACCCCGCTCTACCGCGAGCTGGCGAAGCACCAGCTGCTGGTCTAGGCCGCTGCGGCTCAGCGGTCGGCGAACTCCTCGGGGCTCCACTCGTCGCGCCACTCGATCACCGGCCGGTCGCCGTCGAAACGCAGCGGCAGCCACACGTAGTCCGCGATGGAGGTGTTCACCTCGGCGAACTCCTCCATCGGAAGGTCGCTGTCGCGGCCCGGCGCGAAGTGCTCGGCGAAGGCCTCCTGCGCCCGCGAGCCGTGGTCGAGGTAGCCGGGCAGCCAGCGGTCGCCGAGCGCGATGTAGAGGTCGCGCTTCGTCGGGTGCTCGAACACCGACGAGATCTGCGAGTGGAACGAGGTGCGCGACGCATCCGTCGGATGCAGATCTCCGAGCACCTCGAACGGTCCGTGGAAGCTCCGCGCCACGGCCGACTCGGAGGGGTTCGGGTAGTAGCCGGTGGTTCCCGAGGTCAGCAGGTAGTGCTGGCGGTTGCGGTGGAAGTAGGCCGGTGCCTCGCGCACGAACGGCGGCTGCGGCTGCGGGAAGTGCGTCGAGTAGTAGCCGGTGACGTCGGTGAAGTCGTCGGTGAGGTCGGCGCAGATCAGCTCCGAGTGCACGCGCTCGAAGTAGTAGTAGCCCTTGCCGTCGTGCGGGTCGACCACGAGGTCGAAATCGCCCGCGCTCATGCCGAGCGGACGCAGCCAGGTGCGCGCGATCTCGTAGGGGCCGAGGATCGAATCGGCCTCGAGAACTGTGGAGCGCTGAACCGAGCCCTTCGTCATCACCTTGATCCAGCACACGAACTTGCGGGTGCGTTCGTTGAAGATGATGTGCGGCCGGTCGGCGTACTTCGTCGGGTGCAGCGGCGACTCGGTGTCGTTCTCGTCGGGCGGGATGATGAGACCCCGGTCGTCCCAGTTCACCAGGTCGGTCGACGAGTAGCAGCGCACCCCCCAGTGCCAGATGTCGCTGCCGGGGGTGGTGAACTCCTTGTTCTCGCCGTACCAGTAGAAGACGCCGTCGACCGTGATGATCGAGCCGCCGTGGGCCTGGATGCGGTTGCCGGCGGTGTCGAGCCAGACCTGGCCGGGCCGGATGGAGTTCTGCAGGGTCGTCATCGAATCGTTCTCGTTCTCTCTGTTGTCTTGATCATGGTGGATGGAGGGGTGGGCGAAGGTCACTGCAGCACCTGGATCTCGGCGATCGACCACCAGTGACCGGCATCCGTCCCGGTCTGGTGGATGTTCAGGTAGCGTGCGCTCTGGGTGGGCACCGTGATGGTCACGGCATTGGTGGATGCGCTGCCGGCGGCCACGAGCTTCCAGCCGCTGCCGTCGGGAAGGTAGAGCTCGTAGCCACGGGGGTAGTCGCCGTCGGCGTTGTCGAGCCCGCCCGCGGCGATGAGCTGCACCTTCGAGAACGTCTGCGCCGAGCCGAGGTCGAGCTGGAACCACTCCCCGCCGGCCTGGGCGGAGCCGTCGCTCCACCGGGTGTCGAGCAGGCCGTCGATCGCGGCGGAGGCCGGCGAGGCCGCCGCCGAGGCCGAGGCGGTCGCCGACCAGCCGGTGCGCGAGAGGGGCGTGCCGGGGGCGGCCGTCGTCGGCGCGCCCCACACGTTCAACTCCCCGACCGACCACGACGCCGTGGCCGCGGCCCCGAGGGTGATGCGCACGAAGCGCGCGTCACGCGTCGGCCACTGCGCTCGAACGTCCGCCCCTTGGCCGGCGCCCTGCGCCACGGTCGTCCAGTTCGTGCCGTCGAGCGAGACCGCGGCGGTGTAGCTCCGCGCGTAGTCGCCGGTCGACGTCGTGGCGTCCAGGTCGGCGCCGGTCGTCTGGATGCTCCGCCCGAGGTCGAGCTGCAACCACTGCCCCGAGGCCTGCGCCGAGCCGGTGGTGAAGCGGGTCGACGCGCTGCCGTCGAGCACGTTCGCGGCGCCGCTCCCGGTCGACGACGTGGCGGTCCATCCGGTGCGGTCCAGCACGACGGGGCTCAGGTTGTAGACGCGCAGCTCCGCGATGCTCCAGTAGTTCGCCGGCGCGGTGCCGGTCTGGGTGACGCGCAGGTATCGCGCGGTGGTCGTGGGGAAGGCGATCTTCGTCGTGGTCGAGAACCCTGCTCCCACTGCGACGGCCGCGCTCCACGCGGTTCCGTTCGTCGAGGTGGCGACGGAGTAGCCGCGCGGCTGGTCGCCCGGGCTGCCCGCGTTGTCGAGCTCGAGCGCGTTCACCGACCGCGCGGAGCCGAGGTCGACGGTGAAGCTCTGGCCGGGAGCTTGAGCCACCCCGGTCGACCACCGGGTCGACTGGATGCCGTCGACGGCCTTGGCTGCGGTGTCCGTCGTCGACGACGGCGAGCCCGTCACGGTGGCGCCGACGATCGGCAGCAGCCCTCGTGTGGAGTCGTAGAGAGAGAACGAGGCGATGCTCCACCAGTGCGACGCGGTGCCGGTCTGCGTCACCCGCACGAAGCGCGCGGTCTGCGACGCGAACGCGACATTGGTCACCGCCGCCGTACCCGACCCCGTCGCGACGGCGGAACCCCAGGTGGTGCCGTCGTTCGAGAGCTGCACCTGGTAGCCCGCCGGCGCATCCGACGCCAGGCTTCCCGCGTTCAGCGTGAGCTGGTCGAAGGTCTTCGCCGCGCCGAGGTCGACCGTGAAGGTCTGGCCGGCGGCCTCATCCGCCCCCGAGGTCCAGACCGTGCCCGTGCTGCCGTCGAGGGCTTGGGTGGCGCCGTAGCCGGCCTTCGACGCCGAGGCCGTCGCCGTGGCGCCGGCCGTGGACACGGCGCTGCCGGTGGTCGGGGTGTACACGTAGGTGGCGACGGTGTCGCCCGGGATCGTGTCGGTGAACTGACCGTCGGGCGTGACCACCCGGATGGTGGCAGCCGGCGTGTTCTGCACCGCGCTGTTCGTGGAGGTGGGGATGCGGTTGACCACCACCGTGACGATGGTCCCGTCGGGGTTCTGGAAGGCCACGTTGGTGATGTTGCCGTTCAGGCGGTCGGTGCTGTCGATGCGCACCGCGCCGGGCTGGATGTAGCGCGAGAACTGTCCGAAGGAGTAGTACCAGGCGTTGAGCTGGAAGGTGCTGGTGCCACCCGAACCGAACGAGACGACGGAGGGCGTGTAGAAGTCGGAGTTCGTGCTCGAGGAGTTCTGCCAGTAGCCCGGTCCCGGGCCCGGCATGAACTGGTACTGCGTCACCCAGTAGGAGTAGCTCGACACGTTGTGGCGGAAGTACTCCACCAGCCGGTCGGCGCCGTTCGTGATCTCGGTGATGTGCGCGGTCTTGGCCGGGTAGAGCGCCTCGACGGCGCTCGGCTGCCAGACCTCGGTGCCGGCGTAGTTGTGCCAGCCCAGCCCGTCGACGGCGGCATTCGCGCCGGGATTCGCGAGCAGCGCATCCGTGTAGGGGAAGGAGTTGTTCTCGTTGTCGTCGAGGCCCCAGATCTTCGTGCCGATGCCGGCTGAGGTGAATGCCGCCTTCAGCACCACGGCGAAGTCGGCGAGCTGGGCCGGGCTGAAGCAGGTGGCGGGGTAGGGCATCGTGATGTTCGGTTCGTTCTGCAGGGTGACCGCGTAGATCGGGATGCCCTGCGCCTGGTAGGCCTGGATGTACTTCACGTAGTACTGCGCGAGCACCGGGTAGTAGTCGACGCTCGAGCCGGTCGACGCGCCGTGGTGCACGCGCGGCTCGGTGCCGTCGGTGGGGCAGAGGCCGCCGGAGGCCGGGCCGATGATGCTGTTCGTGGTCTTCATCCAGGCCGGCGCCGACCACATCGAGGAGTAGAACTTCGCCTGCGGGTTGAGGGTGAGGATCTGCTGGAGCATCGCGATCAGGCCGTTGTCGACGTCCTTCTGGATGGAGAAGTTCGCGAGCGTCGGGTCTGCCGAGCCGCCGTTGTCGTCGTAGGTCCAGTAGGCGGGTGCGTCCCGGCAGAAGTCGGCGCAGCCGATCGGCAGGCGCATGAGGTTGAAGCCGTTGCCCGTGCTCGGGTCGAAGAGCGCCGAGAGAGCGGATGCGCGGTTCGACGACGACAGCTGGCTGAGGTTGTAGACGCTCGTGTCCTCGAGCGAGCCGCCGAAGCCGTCCCAGGTCTGGTAGGTGATCGACGGGTCGAGCGCGATGGTGGGAAGGGCCGCCTGGGCGTCCGACACGGGACTGAGCACGGTGGGCGTCTGCGGCGAGAGCCGGTAGCTCGCGGCGGCCTCGTTGTAGCCGCTGTAGACCACGTCGACCTTTCCGCCCGCGCCGGTCGAGGCGGACGCCGTGGCGGTGATCCCGGCGACAGCCGAGACGGCCACGAGGGCGCCGGTCGCGGCAACCGCCACGGTCATGAGTCGCATTCTTCGCGGCAAGCGCATGGTGATCCTCCATTAGATCGATCGACGGGTGTCAGTGTGCCGTGAAGCGCTTCATTCTGTCAAGCGCCAAATTCCACGCCCTGGAGCGCCCTGTTTCGGCCAATGAACTCGAAGGTGATGCGATAGGTTTGACAAAGGACGTCCGTTTGCCTATCTTCTCCATGAAGCGCTTCATGACGGCGCCACATTCAAGGAGGAATTGTGAACACAGCAACCAGACGCCTGAGAAGGCGCGCCCTGCCCGCCCTCGCCCTGCTCGGCGTCGGGGCCCTCGCGCTCACCGCGTGCGCCGACGGCGGTGGCTCGGGCTCGACGGGATCAGGCACGTTCACCTATCTCGGACAGAACGAGAACACGACGATCGTCGACACCCTCAAGACCCTCTCGACCGATCAGTGCTCGGCGGAGAACGCCGCCGCGACGCTCACGCCGGACTCGATTCCGGGCACCACCTGGGACCAGCAGCTCCAGTTGCTGGCCGGCCAGAACGGCCTGTCCAACTTCTCGATGGCTGCCGGCACCCCCGCCCTGATGAAGCAGTTCATCGACGCCGGCCAGGTGGTCGACATCTCGAAGGAGCTCGCGGCCGACGGGCTCGAAGACAAGATCCTCCCCGCAGCCAAGTCGACCATCGAGGCCCTGCACGGCACCGACGACATCTACGCGCTTCCCACCGAGTTCAACATCGAGGGCTTCTGGTACAACAAGAGCCTCCTCGAGCAGAACGGCATCACCCCGCCCACCACGTGGGACGAGCTGGTCGCCGATGCCGCGAAGCTCAAGGCCGCCGGCATCCAGCCGTTCTCCGCCTCCGGAGAGCAGGGCTGGCCGCTCACCCGGCTCGTCGGCAACTACCTCTTCCGCGACCTCGGCCCCGACGCCCTGCAGAAGGTCGCCGACGGCTCGGCCTCGCTCACCGACCCCGAGTACGTGAAGGCCGCGGATGCGGTGGCCGCGCTGGGATCCGCCGGGTACTTCGGTGACGCCCCCACCTCCATCGACTACAACACCTCGATGAACCTGTTCCTCACCGGCAAGGCAGCCTTCTTCTACATGGGCAGCTGGGCGCTCACCGCGTTCAACGACCCCACCCAGAACCTCATCGGCGCCGACGACATCGGTTTCGTGCCGTTCCCCGACGTGGCCGGCGGCAAGGGCAGCTCCGACCAGGTGCCCGCCAACGTCGGCATCCCGACCATGTTCGCGAGCAACGACTTCGGCGACGCCGACAAGGCGTGGCTGAAGTGCATCGTCTCCAACTACGGTGACGTGGTGCTGAAGGACAGCGGTGTCGTCTCCGGCTTCGCCATCGACAACCCGCCGGCCGACCTGCCGGCCACCACCAAGCTGGTGCAGGACACCATCGCCAACGCCCCGTCGAGCGTTCTGTGGTTCGAGGCGCTGATGAGTCCTCAGGCCACCACCGTGAGCCAGTCGAACGGCGGCGGCCTCGCGAACGGCACGCTCACGGGCGAGCAGTTCATGAAGCTCGTGCAGGACGCGAACAAGGGCTGAGACCCCGCGGCCGACGCATCCTCCCCCCACTGATGCGGGGCTCCGGGCGCACCGCCCGGAGCCCCGCTCCACCGGAAAGCGAACCATGAACAAAGTACTCGGCGACCGCCGGGCGATCCTCGTGCTGCTCGGGCCTGCGCTGCTCGTCTACTCGATCGTGATGCTCGTGCCGATCTTCTGGTCGATGGGCTACACCGTCTTCGACGGCGGCATCCTCACCGGCTTCACCTTCGTCGGCTTCGACAACTTCGTGAAGTTCGCGCAAGACCCGGCGGCGTGGGACGCGGTGTGGTTCACCCTCCGCTACGCGATCATCCTGACGATCGCCCAGGTCGGTTTCGGCTACCTGCTCGCGCTGCTGTACACGTTCCGCATCAAGCACGCCTCGTCGTTCATCCGCACCATCATCTTCTTCCCGGTGGTGCTCCCGACGGTCGGCGTGGGCCTGCTGTTCCAGAAGATCTTCGAGGCGGCGCCCACGACCGGCCCGGTGAACGGCATCCTGAACTTCTTCGGCATGGCCTCGGTCGACTGGTTCGGGCACGCGGACACCTCGTTCTGGGTGATCATCCTGCTCGACCTGTGGCGCTCGATGGGCTTCTACGCGATCCTTCTCTACGCCGGGCTCGTCGACATCCCCGACGAACTGCTCGAGTCGGCCCGCATCGACGGCGCCTCGGGCCTGAAGCTGCTGAAGAACATCATCCTCCCCCTGTCGCTGCCGGTTCTGCTGTCGTCGCTGATCTTCAGCATCAACGGCACCCTCAAGGTGTTCGACACCGTGGTCGCGCTCACCAACGGCGGCCCGGGCAACGCCACCACGCCATTGACCCTGTACATGTTCCAGACCTCGTTCAGCTACGGGGAATACGGCTACGGCAGCACGATCGCGATGGTGCTCACCATCCTCTGTCTGCTGGTGACCGTCGCGATCTTCCGCTCGACCCGTCGCGACCTGACCAAAGGATGACGACCATGCGAACCGCCCCCTCGCGCCGCGCCCGCTCCGTGCGGCGCTTCTTCGCCCGCCTGCCGCTGAACATCGTGATCGCCCTGCTGCTCGTGGCCGTGATCTACCCGATCCTCTGGCTCGTGCTCAGCTCGTTCAAGTCGCAGCTCGAATTCCTCAATTCCCCCTTCTGGGCGCTTCCCGAGAGCTTCGGGCTGCAGAACTACACCGACGCCTTCGTGACCGGAGGTCTCGGGCGCTACATCCTCAACAGCGTCATCGTGGTCTTCCCCTCCCTCGCAGCGATCCTGCTGCTCGGAACGGCCGCGGGCTTCGTGCTCGAGGTGATGGTGTGGCGCGGACGCGGTGCGGTGCTGCTCACCTTCCTCGCCGGCGTGATGGTTCCGGCGCAGATGATCCTCCTGCCGCTGTTCACGATCTACTTCCGCCTCCACCTGAGCGGCACCCTCTGGCCGCTGTTCATCACCTATGTCGGTCTGGGACTGCCCCTGACCGTGTTCATGATGGCGACCTTCTTCCGCGCGGTGCCCCGAGACGTCTTCGAGGCCGCGACGATCGACGGCGCCGGGATCTTCCGGCTGTTCTGGTCGATCGGCCTCCCGTTGGTGCGCAACGCCCTGTTCACGATCGGGCTCGTGCAGTTCTTCTTCCTCTGGAACGACCTGCTGATCTCCCTCACCTTCACGAACTCGCAGGGCCTGCGCACCATCCAGGCCGGTCTGCTCAACTTCACCGGCCAGTACGGCGCCGTGCAGTACGGCCCGACGTTCGCGGGCATCGCCGTGAGCGTGCTCGGAACGCTGCTCATCTACCTCTTCCTCAACAAGCAGATCATGAAGGGCCTCACCGCAGGCTCGGTGAAAGGATGACCGTGCACGTCACACGACTGCAGGCCGAGTACCGCCCGGAGGCCTTCGGCATCGGCACGCCCATCCCCCGGCTCTCCTGGACGATCGGCTCGGATGCCCCCGGACTCACGCAGACGGCCTACGAGATCGAGATCGTGCATCCGGATGCCTCGGTGGAGTCGACCGGACGGGTCGACAGCACCGAGCAGGTCTTCGTGCGCTGGCCGTTCGCGCCGCTGAGCTCGCGGGAAGCGGTCACCGCGCGAGTACGGGTCTGGGCATCCGACGCGAGCGTCTCCGGATGGAGCGCCCCCCTCCCGATCGAGGTGGCGCTGCTGCACCCGGAGGATTGGGCTGCGGAATTCGTCTCCCCCTCCGTCGAGGCCGCCCCGGAGGGAGTGCGGCCGGGACACCTCCTGCGGGCCGAGTTCGATCTGGATGCCGGGACGGCCGTCCGGGCCGCTCGGATCCACGCGACCGCTCACGGCCTCTACACGCTCGAGCTGAACGGCAGGCGCGTCGGCGACCAGGAGCTCGCACCCGGGTGGACGAGCTATCGGCACCGGCTGCGCTACCAGAGCTATGACGTCACCGAGCTGCTGCGCCAGGGCCCGAACGCCCTCGGCGCCGAGCTCAGCGACGGCTGGTACCGCGGCCGCATCGGCTTTCACGGCGGCCTCTGGGACAACTACGGCTCCGACCTCTCGCTTCTCCTGCAGCTCGAGTTGACGCTGCAGGACGGATCGCTGCGGATCGTTCCCCTCGACCACCGTTGGCGCACCTCCTCCGGCCCGGTCGTCGCCGCGAGTCTCTACGACGGCGAGCACTACGACGCGCGACTGGTGCCCGAGGGCTGGTCGAGCCCGGGGTTCGACGACAGCGGCTGGGCCACCCCGACACTGCTCGAGCGCACGACGTTCCCCGCGGCGCTCGAAGCCCCGGTCGGCGTTCCGGTGCGTGTGATCGAATCGCTCTCGCCGGTCGCCGTCGAGCACCGGGCCGACGGCCGCATCCGGCTCGACTTCGGGCAGAACATCGCCGGGCGTCTGCGCATCCGTCCGCGGGGAGAAGCCGGCACCGAGGTGGTGCTGCACCACGCCGAGGTGCTGGAGAACGACGAACTCGCCATCCGCCCGCTCCGCTCGGCGCCCTCCGTCGACCGCTACGTGCTCAAGGGAGATCCGGCGGGCGAGGAGTGGAGCCCGCGCTTCACCGTGCACGGATTCCGGTACGCCGAGCTCGAAGGCTGGCCGGGAGCCTTCGACGCCACCGCGGTGGAGGCGCTCGTGGTGCACTCCGACATGGAGCGCACCGGATGGTTCGACTCGAGCGAGCCGCTCGTCGACCGCCTGCACGAGAACACTGTGTGGAGCATGCGCGACAACTTCGTCGATCTGCCCACCGACTGCCCGCAGCGCGACGAGCGGCTCGGCTGGACCGGCGACATCCAGGTCTTCGCCCCGGCGGCGAGCTTCTTGTTCGACAGCGCCGGCACGATCGCGAGCTGGCTCCGCGACCTCGGCGCAGAGCAGTCGGCCGAGGGAGCCGTGCCGAACTTCGTCCCGTGGATCGCCTGCGGCTTCCCCGAGGCTTCGTCCGCGGCCTGGGGCGACGCAGCGGTGATCGTGCCCTGGACCCTGTACCTGCGCGGCGGCGACCTCGGCGTGCTGGAGGTCCAGTTCCCGAGCATGCGTGCGTGGGTCGACCACCTGGCGGGCATGGCGGACTCGAGCGGCCTCATCCGCGAGGGGATGCAGCTGGGCGACTGGCTCGACCCGGCCGCCCCGCCGGAGGACCCGGGCGCGGGCATCACCGACAAGTACCTCGTCGCCTCGGCCTACCTCGCGCACTCCTCACGCCTCACCGCGCACGCGGCGGCGGTGCTCGGGCTCGACGAACTCGCCGAGCGATACACGGCTCTCGCCGAGGCGACGGCGACGGCTTTCCGCCAGGAGTACGTGACGGCATCCGGGCGCATGGTCAACGAGACCCCGACCTCGCTCTCGCTCGCCCTGGTGTTCGGCCTCGTGCACGAGCCGTCACAGCGGCTGCGGGCGGGCCGGAGGCTCGCCGAGCTGGTGCGCGAGGGCGGCTACCGCGTGCAGACCGGCTTCGTGGGAACCCCCGTGATCTGCGACGCCCTCGCCTCGACCGGCAATCTCGACGACGCCTACGCTCTGCTGCTCGAGCGGGAGTGCCCCTCCTGGCTCTACCCGGTCACGCAGGGGGCGACCACGATCTGGGAGCGCTGGGACAGCATGCTCCCCGACGGATCGGTGAACCCGGGCGAGATGACCTCGTTCAACCACTATGCGCTGGGCGCCGTGGTCGACTTCCTCCACCGCACGGTGGCGGGCCTGGCACCGACCGCACCCGGCTACCGCACCTTCCGGGTGGCGCCGCAGCCGGGCGGAGTCTTCACCCGGGCGAGCGCCCGCCACCGAACCCCGTACGGCATCGCGTCAGCGGACTGGAGCCTGGCCGAGGGACGACTGCGCCTCGACGTCGAGGTTCCCGTCGGCGCCTCGGCGGAGATCGTGCTTCCGGATGCCGCGGGCACCGTGCTCGAGGTCGGATCGGGGACCCACGAATTCCTCGTCGACGTACACCTCGCAGCCGACCGGGCAGCGGCCGCCTAGCGCAGCTCGCTGCGGCCGACGGTGCTCTCGCGCGCCGTCAGCCGCGGCAGGATGGTGACCTTCCGGTGCACGTGGTCGTCGGGGGCGCTCACCTCGTCGAGCAGAAGCTGCATGCCGGAGCGACCCATCTCGTAGCCCGGCAGGTCGATGGTGCTGATCGGCACCACGCTGCCGTAGGCCGACTTGTTGTCGTCGCAGGCGATCAACGCGATGTCGCCGGGGAAGGTGACCCCGGCGACGGCCAGGGCCTGCATCGCGCCGAGCGCCACCAGGTCGGCGGCGGCCACGAAGCCGTCGGGCCGATCGGCGACGGGCTGAGCGAGGATCGCCTCCCCGATGCGGCGCCCGTCCTCGACGCGGATGTCGGCACTGTCGAGATGCGTGAGACGGACAGCCGCGCCCGCCTCGGCGACGGCCCGCTGCGCACCGCGGTACCGGTCGCCGATGGCGGTCGAGCGGAGCGGGCCACCGGCGAACACCAGCTTCGAACGGCCGAGTTCGATCAGGTGCCGGGTGGCGAGATACCCCGCGAGTTCGTAGTCGGTGCTCACGACACAGCAATCCACGAGGCGCGGATCGGCGTCGAGGATGACGACGTGCTGACCCGCCCGCGTGGCCTCCTCGAGCCCGGAGAGATCGTCGCCCACGAGGGTCAGGAGAGTTCCCGCGACCTGCTCCTGCGAGAAGTGGTCGAGGTAGGCGCGCTGTTTCTCGGCGTCCACATCGCTGTTGGCGAGCAGCAGGTACATTCCGGCTGCCTGGCCGACGGATTCGGCCCCACGCGCCATGTCGACGAAGAGCGAGTTCGCGAGGTCGACGAGAACGAAGGCCACCGAGTTGCTGTTGCCGGCCGCGAGCGACCGGGCGGCGCTGTTGCGCACGTAGCCGAGCTCGGCGATCGAGCGCTGCACGCGCTTCACGAGCTCGGGGGCGACGTTGCCCGGCCGGTTCAGCACATTGGAGACGGTTCCCATCGACACGCCGGCGTGCGCGGCCACGTCACTGATGGTCACGGACGATCTCCGCTTCGGCGATCGCTCGTCCGTGCTCTTCACTCGTCCTCCGCTCGATCGGCTCGCGTGAAGTCTACATGAAGCGCTTCACGACGCTCCCTCGACGTCTCAGAAGGCGTTTCGCGCGGTCTGTCAAGGCCCCTGCTCGGGGCGATGGAGGGCGGTAGGCCGGAAGCATGCACCTCATCCACTACGCGGGACGATCCTTCCTCAGCGGCACGGCCATCGCCGAGGCGCTGCTGCACTACGCCCAAGCCCTCGCCCGCGCCGGCGACGCCGCCATCGTCGAGGTGCCGGTGGTGACCGAGACGGGATCGCGGGTCGGCGCATCCTTCCTCATCGGGCCGGCCAGTCAGCTCGTCATCGAGCCGGTGGATGCCGGCACCGGGCCCGCGGTCGCCGAGCCGGTCGACGATGCGCTGGTCGAGCGGCTCGGGATGCTCGCGCGCACGCCGTCGAACACCGCCCGGCCCGTGGTCGCCGAGCGACCCGGATACCCTGATCCGCTCTGAGCGATGCAGCCCCGCCTTACCAGCGCGCTTGGTTCGAGGGGCTCGCCGAGCCCGTCTCCTCGATCTCCGGCATCGCGTGCAGCTCGCCGCGCTCGACCGTGGCGGTGAGCGCCTGCAGCCACGCGCGATTGATCGCCGGCCGCCGGCCGCCGTAGAAGGTGAACTCGATCGGGATGCCGGGATTCAGCCAGATGGTGCCGCGCCCGCCGCCCTCGGCGACCTCGTTCTCCCAGGAGAACGCGAAGCTCTCGCCGCGCCGGAGCTTGGTGAGGATGACGATCTTGAGGTGCGCGAGCAGGCGGTCGTCGATCTCGAGCGCACGCTGCTGGGGGCCGTAGAGCAGCTTTCCCATCGGAGCCCTTCTTGGTCGTTCAGGCATTCGGGTCGTTCGTATTCTCCCAGAGCGACGAATTCTCTGCAGGGACTTGACTTGGTGCCGTCAAGCCCCTTCACGAGCCGCCGTCGTCACAGACGGTAGGCGCGCGCCGCGGTGCCCACGAACAACGCCCGGCGGTCGGCCTGGTCGAGGTCGGCGGTGAGCGCATCGAAGGCCGCGAACAGCTCACCGAAGCTCGAGTAGAGACTGTCGACCGGGAAGTTGCTGCCGAACATCGTGCGCTGCGGGGTGAAGATGTCGATGGTCTCGAGAACGAACGGGGCGATCGACTCCCGGGTCCAGTGGTGGTCGTTCGTGCCGAGGGCCGAGACCTTCGTGACCACGTTCGGATGGCCGGCCAGCGCGCGCATCCCCCTCGCCCATTCCGCGCGCGAGCCGGCGTCACGGCCGATCGGCATCCCCGCGTGGTCGAGGATGATGCGCACCCCGGGATGCTCGCCCGCGAGTCGCGCCGCCTCCTCGAGCTGCGACGGGAACACCTGCAGATCGAAGGACAGGCCGAGCTCTTCGAGGAGCGCGAAGTTCGCCCGCCAGACCGGGTCGGCCATGATGTCGCCGCGGTCGCGATGGGTCAGCACCGGATCGGGGTGCCAGTTCAGGATGTCGCGGATGCCCCGCACGAGGCCGAAGCCGGCCTGCTCGCGCAGGCGGGCCGGCGCATCCGGGTGCAGCAGCGACACCTTCGCCACGTGCGCGCTCGGCAGGGCGTGCGCACGGGCCACCTCATCGATCCAGCGCGTCTCCGCGAGCGGATCGGCCGCGCCGTTCTCGATGTGCACCGAGCCGATCAGGGCGTAGCCCCGGGTGTCGGCGAGGTAGTCGTCGAGGAAGTAGGAGCGGCGCAGCGGGCGGTCGTCGCCGTGGTAGCGGAACGGCTCCGCCGGGCCCTCGAGCCAGGGATAGGAGCGGCTCAGATCGGCGAGGTGGTGGTGGGCGTCGATGATCTCGAGTTCAGCCACGGTCAGGATCCCTTCTCCGACGCTCGATCGTACGGTAGACGCCGGTGTGGTCGAGTTCGCCGTCCCCCGCGTCGACCATCGCCTGGAAGAGCCCGGTGACCGTCGCGGTCACGGGCAGGCTCAGCTGCCGTTCCGCGGCCGCCTCGGCGATGAAGCCGAGGTCTTTCAACTGGTTCTTGGCGCTGCCCCCGGCGGCGAAGTCCTCGTCGATCCACTTCGCGCCCTTCTGCTCGAGCACGGCCGTCGCCGCAAGGCCACCTTGCAGGAGTTCACGCAGCGTCTCGAGGTCGAGCCCGGCCGTGCGCGCCAGCAGCATCGCCTCCGACACGGCCGACACCACGCCGGCCACGACGATCTGGTTGCAGGCCTTCGCCAGCTCTCCGGCACCGCTCGGCCCGAGCACCCGCACCGTGCTGCCGAGCAGGGCGAAGAGCGGAAGCAGCCGGGGCATCACCGCGGGGTCGCCGCCCACCATGATGCTGAGGCCGCCCGACTGGGCGCCGGCCGTTCCGCCGCTCACGGGCGCATCCACCACCACGACTCCGTGCTCGTCGCGCATCCTGGCGGCGAAGGCGGCCACCGCCACCGGAGAGACCGTTCCATGGATCACCAGCACCGGATGCGCGATGCCGCGTTCGGCCCAGCCGGCCAGCAGCCCGTCGTCGCCTCCGAGCAGCGACTCCACCTGGAGCAGGTCGGGCAGAACCGTGAGGGTCACCTCCGCCGCCGCCTCCCGGGGCGTCGCGGCGACGACCGCTCCTCGCGCAGCGAGCGCGTGCGCCTTCGCGGCCGTGCGGTTCCAGACCGTCAGCGAACCCAGACCTGTCAGCGAACCCAGACCCGTCAGCAGGTTCTCCGCCATCGGCGCGCCCATCGGGCCGAGGCCGAGCAGCGAGACCGATCCGGATGCGGGCGTCCCGTTCACCGGGGCACCCCCCTGCCGGCTCCGTGCGCCATCGCCGTGACGTCGACGAGCTGCTCCGGGGCCACGTCATCGAGCAGCACCGCGGCCGCGAAGCCGAGCAGCTCGGCCGAACGCCCGAGGTCAAGCCCGACCGAGCGGCCGGCGAGAGGCCGCCGCGGCACCTCGGGTGCGAACAGCTCGAGTGCCTGCTCGGTGGGCGTGCTCAGGTAGGTGAGTGGGGCCGCGACCAGGATGCCCGGGGCCGGCGGCGTCTCGCGCAGGAGCGCGAGGACGATGGCGCGCGCGGCGTCGGCGACGTCGAGGTAGCTCCAGCCCTCCGCGGCCTGGCGACGCGGGTCGCCGGCAAGGGCATCGCGGAGATGTGCTCCGAACACGCGCCCGCCGTCGACTCCGATCTCCCGCACGAGAGGAAAGCGCAGGCCGGTGAGAGACATGCCCCACCGGGAATGCACCGCGCGTGCGGCGTCTTCTCCGGCCTGCTTCGACAGGGAGTACTCGTCGGAGATCCGGGGCGGGGCATCCTCGTCGTAGGGGAAGACCGGGGGCAGCACGGCGGCCGCACCGAGCGGATAGCCGTTGGCGTTGATGCTGGAGGCGTAGACGACCTTGCGCACACCGGCCGAAGCGGCCTCCGCCAGAACGGTGAAGGTCCCGCCGGCGTTGACCCGGTAGGTCTCCGCCGCGTCGGCCAGGCCGAGCCCGGCGAACCCGCCGAGGTGCACGACGGCGTCGGCTCCGGCGAGCGCCTGCCGCACGGCGAGGGGGTCGGTGACGTCGCCGGCCACGAAGGCCGCCGCCGGATCGACCCGGCTCGCCGGCGCGAGGCCGCCGCGGTCGAACACGGTGACCCGCGCTCCTTCGGCGAGCAGCGCGGTCACCGCCGCCCGCCCGATCAGGCCGGCCCCGCCGGTCACCAGCACCGAGACGCCGGAGAGCGAGTCGAACGAGCCGCCCGGACCCGATCCGGTCATGCCACGGCCGAGGTCGAGGCGGTGGGCGGTGCGGCCGTGGTGTCCTTGTCCTTCTTGCCGGCCCGTTTCAGCATCGGCCAGCCCTTGCTGCCCTGATCGAGCGACACGGCGATGAGCACCACCAGTCCGGTCACGATCTGCTCGTAGAAGCTCGGCACGTTGAGCAGCACGAGACCGTTGGTGAGGGCTCCGAGGATGACGGCGCCGACGAGGGTTCCGGCGATGCGCCCCTCCCCGCCCATCAGGTTCGCTCCGCCGATCACGGCCGCGGCGATGGCGGTGAGCTGATACGGTGCCCCGGCATCGGGTTGCGCGGCGTTGATGCGTGCCACGATCACGAGGCCCGCGAGGGCCGAGAGACCACCGGCGATGCAGTACACGGCGATCTTCACGCGGTGCACCCGCACTCCGGAGAGCCAGGCCGTCTCCTCGCTGCCGCCGACGGCGATGACGTTCTGGCCGAACACGGTCTTGCGCAGCAGCAGCCCGGCGCCGATCCCGACGACGGCGACGATGATGACGACCACCGGGATGCCGAGCACGTAGCTGTTGAGCATCAGCACGAACTCCTTGGGCACGTCGTAGACCGGCTTGCCGTTCGTGGCCACGTAGGCGCATCCCTGGAAGACGCTCATCGTTCCCAGGGTGGCGATGAACGGAGGGAGCCGCAGTTTGGTGACGAGCAGGCCGTTGACGGCGCCGCAGACGATGCCGAGCACGAGGCCGGCCAGCAGGCCCAGGAGCGGCGGGATGCCGCCGTTCACCATCAGCGTCGAGCTCACGATGCCGACGAAACTGGCCACGGCGCCGACCGACAGGTCGATGCCGCCCGTGATGATCACGAAGGTCAGTCCGATGCCGATGATGGCGTTCACGCTGGCGGAGACCGCGACGTCGCGGAGGTTGCCCGGAGTGAGGAAGTTGGGGTTCAGCACGCCCAAGATGATGAAGAGCACGATCGCGGCGATGTAGATGCCGAGTGCCTGGAAGTTGATCTGCCGCCGGGGCGCCGTGGCGACCCCGTCTGGCTTGCCGCTGCTCATGATGTTCCTTTCGCTGCGCCGACGGCGTCGGCCTCGGTGGCGACACCCATGGCGTTCGCCACGATGCTGTGTTCGTTGATCTGGTCCCCGGTGTGCTCGGAGACGAAACGTCCGGCCTTCATCACCAGCACGCGGTCGCTCACCGAGATGATCTCGGGAAGATCGCTGGAGACGACGATGACGGCGTTGCCTTCGGAGGCCAGCTGGTCGATGAGTTCGTAGATCTCGACCTTGCCGCCGACGTCGACGCCCTTGGTGGGCTCGTCGAAGAGGTAGACGGATGCGCCGAGCCAGATCCACTTGGCGATCACGATCTTCTGCTGGTTGCCGCCCGAGAACTGACGGGCGTTGAGCCGCACGTTCGCCGGCCGGAGCGACATGCGCTCGCCCATCGCCTTCGCCGTCGCGATCTGCTTCGCCCGGCTGATGAAGGGGCCGAAGGCGTTGAGCTGGTGGTCGGCCGTGAGGGCGACGTTCGCGTAGGCGGGCGTCTGCAGCACCAGTCCCTGGGCCTTCCGGTCTTCGGGGATGAAGGCGATGCCGGCCGACCTGCTGTCGCGGGGCGAGCGGATGCGCACCTTCTTCCCGTCGATCGACACGGTGCTGCGGGTGCCCTCGTCGGCCCGGATCAGCGCGCGGAGGAACTCGGTCCGCCCGGAGCCGACGAGGCCGGCGATGCCGACCACCTCGCCGGCGCGCACGGAGATCGACAGGGGCCCGACGCCGGTGGGGTGGGTGACGCCGGTCGCTTCGAAGTGCACGGGGGCGGAGTCCTGAACAGGATGCCGGCGTTCGAAGGAGAGCAGCTCGCGGCCGACCATCCGGCGCACGATCTCCTCCGAGGAGGTGTCGCTGATGGGCCGGTCGAAGGCGGGCTTGCCGTCACGCAGCACCACCACGGTGTCGGAGACGCTCATCACCTCGGGCATCTTGTGCGACACGTAGATGACGCCCACTCCCCGGCCGTGCGCGATCTCCCGCACCCGCGCGAGCACCTCGGCGACGTTGTGCTCGAGCATGCTCGTGGTGGGTTCGTCGAGCGCGACGATCTTGGCGCCGAACGCGAAGGCCCGGGCGATGGTGAGCGCGTGCCGCTGGGCCGGGCTGAGTCGCGACACCGGGGTGCGGGCCGCCATCGGGAACCCCATCTGGGCCACGTCCTTCAGGGCCTGCTCGATGTCGGCGGCCGCGGTGGCGCGCTGCCGCCGGCCGATCCCGAGCAGGAGGTTCTGCACCACGGTGAGCTGCGGCACGATGGCGGGCTCCTGCTGGGCGATGCGCACACCTTCGGCGAGGGCCCGGCGGGACGTGTACTCCATCCGGCGCACGCCGTCGATGTAGATCGAGCCGCGGTCGGGCCGGAGGGCACCGCCCAGGATCGACAGCAGCGTGCTCTTTCCGGCTCCGTTCTCGCCGGCCAGGGTGCGGATCTCGCCGCGTTCGAGGGTGAAGCTCACGCCGTCGAGGGCGCGCACCCCGGGGAACGACTTGGCGATGTCGCGCACCAGGAGCAGAGGCTCGGTCATGGCGCACCTTCCTTTTCGTCGGGTTGGTTCGAGTGGATGAAGAGGGGTGGGCGCCCCCGCAGGAGGCGCCCACCGGTCGATCGGTCTACGGCATCCCGGTGGGGTACTGGGCGACGTTCGCGGAGTCGATCACGAAGGCGGGAACGTCGACCCAGCCGGGCACGCTCTTGCCGGCGAGGAGCCACAGGGCCACGTCGACGCCCGTCGCGCCCTCGGTGGTGGGCCGCTCGCTCACGGTCGCGGTCATGCCGCCGTCGGCGATCTGCTTCTTCGCCTGCGGGATGCCGTCGGTGCCGACGAGCAGCACCTGGCCGGTCAGGCCCTTCGCGGCGATGGCCGCCTGCACGCCGAGCGCCATCCCGTCGTTCTGGGAGTAGAACGCCTTGATGTCGGGGTTCGCGGTGAGCATCGTGGTGGCGATCTCCTGCGCCTTGGTCTGGTCCCACGACGCCGTCTGCGAGGCGACGAGCTGCAGGTTCGGGTGCGTCGCGAGCTGAGCCGTGAAGCCGTCCCCGCGGTTGATCGCGTTCGAGGAGCCGGGGTCGCCCTCGATCATCGCGACCTTCCCGCCGTTCGGCAGCTTCCCCGCGATGTAGTCCGCCGCGGTGGCGCCGATCGTGGTGGCGTCGGGCCCCACGTAGACCACGCCGGGAACGCTGCTCTTGGCGTCGTTCAGAACGATGGCGGGGATGCCCTGGTCCAGGGCATCCTGGAACACCGTGTCGAGGCCGGTGGCGGAGATCGGCGAGGCCAGGAGGGCGGTGCACCCCTGGTTCATCGCGCTCTTGGCCTTGTCGAGCTGCTCGGTGATCGACGATTCGTCGGTCACGTCGAAGGTCTGGTAGCTCACGCCGAGCTCCTTGGCGCGGCTCTCGAAGCCGTCGCGCTCGAAGCCCCAGAACTCGTTGGAGAGGGTGCGGGTGACGTAGCAGAGCTTCGCGCCGGCCGGTGCGGTCGGCGCTCCGAGCGAGGCGGTGAGGGTGTCGACGTCGATCTTCGCCGAGCTGTCGACGAGCGAGACGAGGGAGCTGGCAGCCCCCGTTCCCGACGGGGAGCCGTCGGCGGTCGCCGAGCATCCGGCGAGGAGGACGATGGCGGCGCCACCGGCCAGGGCGACGCCCAAGGTGCGGTTCTTCATGAGGAGCCTTTCTTCATTGGAAGGTTTCTGTCGTGCTGTGTTCAGCCGCGCGCCGCCTGCTCGATTCGATTCTCGCAGGCGCATCCGGTGCGGCTCGGAGGGAGGATGATCCCGGGGAAGGGGATCAGCCGGCGTGCACCGGCTCGGCGGCGAGCAGCGCCTCGGTCTCGCGGCGCAGCTCGAGCGCTTCGGCGAGGGAGTCGTCGATGATCACGTCGTCCCAGCCGACGGTCGCCCCCTGGGCGATGTCGTTGCGGAGCTCGACGTGGTGCGCGAGGGCCACCGGCAGCGCGCCGGTCGCGACCGAGTGCCGGGCCGACACGAGCTTGCCGTAGACGGTGTAGCCGCCCTCGCCGTCGAGGAACTCGCCGGCCTTGAGGTCCTTCTTCGCCGTGGCGACCACGTCGCCGTAGAACCCGTCGGGGTGCCCGGTCGAGATGCCCCGGAGGGCGGCGTTGGCGATCGAGACGTTCAGCTCGAGGCCCACGTAGTGGTAGGGGCGGTAGAGCGCCGCGTACTGCTTGGTGGGGTCGGGGTGCCAGGGGTACTCGTCGAAGCAGGTGGAGACGTAGGCGTTGGTCGCCTTCACGACGACGTAGACGCCTTCCTGGGTGTTGTGAGGGATCCAGGATCCGTCGCGGTTGACGCTCGACATCACGTCGACCGTGCCCTCGTGATCGAGGGCACCGCCGAGGGAGCTCGGGCGGCTGATCGTGGCGATCTCCTCGACGTCTCCGGGGGTGAAGGTCAGCCCGTTGTCGGAGGGCACGAGGCCGGCCGCGTTGGCGACCGCAGCCATCTCGATCGCCGCCTTCGTGCCGTCGCGGAAGCTCGTGTGCATGTAGGGGTTCAGCTGCCCCGAGTCGGTGAGCTCCTTCGAGAACTCCCAGTTCTCCCAGACGTTGTCGGGGTTCATCTGGTGGTAGTGCTCGAGGTATTTGGCGCCCTTGCCGGCGCAGACCACGTCGAAACCGCTCGTGCGGGCCCAGTCGACGAGCTCCATGATGAGCGCGGGCTGGTCGCCGTAGGCCATCGAATACACCACGCCCGCCTTCTCGGCACGCTTGGCGAGCGCGGGGCCGGCGAGCGCATCCGCTTCGACCGTCACCATGATGATGTGCTTGCCGGTCTCGATCGCCGCGAGGGCGTGACGGATGCCGACGATGGGGTTGCCGGTGGCCTCCACGATCACGTCGATGTCGGCGTCGAAAAGCGCGGCGGCGTCGGCCACGATCGTGGTGGTGCGGTTCGCCAGCGCCTCGGCGATGTCGCCGGCCATCTGATCGGCCGGCCAGTCGACGAGGGCGAAGGCGCCCTTGGCGCGCTCGACGTTGATGTCGGCGATGGCGACCACGTGCACGCCGGGGATGTTGCGTGCCTGGGACAGGTACATGGTGCCGAAGCGCCCGGCGCCGATCAGCCCCACGCGGACGGGGCGCCCCTCGCGCTCTCGGCCTTCGAGCAGTTTGTGCAGATTCACGGTGACCTCTCTGATCCGTTCGATCCGGAGCAGAGGCGCGTGCCTCGCAACTCCCTCGTCGCGGTGTTCGTCGGTATGGATTCGACCCGGTGGAACCGGTACCACTTTTGTACCACCGGCTGATACGATGTGTCAACGGCACCCCCGGATCCCGCATTTCGGGGCCCGGAATAGGATGTGCCGACGGGAACGGGTCACGATCACGACGAGGGGGTCACGTGAAGAAAGCACCCACGATCCGGGATGTCGCCGCCACGGCGGGGGTCTCGGTCTCGGTCGTCTCCCGCGTCCTCAACGACGGCTCGGGGCCGGTCGCCGTCGCCACCCGGGAGAAGGTGGTCGCCGCCATCGCCGAGCTCGGCTTCCGGCCGCGCGCCGCCGCGCGAGAGCTCAACGGAAACGCCCTCACCATCGGCCTGGTGCTCGCCGACCTCACCAATCCCTTCTTCGCCCGGCTCGCCGATCGCATCGTCTGGGAGGCGCGCGCCCGCGGCGTGCCCGTGGTGTTGATGACCACGCAGGAGGATTCGCACGTCGAGGCGGAGTCGCTCGTGACGCTGCTCGACCGCTCCGTGGGCGGCGTCATCGCCACACCGACGGGTGCGAACATCGAGCAGTGGGTGCGCCTGCAGGAGCTGGGCGTCGATCTCGTGTTCGTCGACCGCTCGATCGCCGCGCTCGAGAACACCGACGTGGTGAGCATCCAGAACGACGAGTCGGCGGCGACCGCCACCGAGCACCTCCTGGCCCTCGGACACACGCGCATCGCCCTCATCTCCGGGCCCGTGACCACCTCCACCGGCCAGGCCCGCATCGCCGGCTACCAGGCCGCGCTGGCCGCGGCCGGCGTGCCGTCCGACCCCGAACTGATCCGCGGGGTTCCGTTCCGAGGCGACGCCGGGGCGGACGCGGTCGCAGCCCTGCTGGCCCTGCCCGAGCGCCCGACCGCCCTGATCGTCGCCAACACGGCGCAGGTGCAGAGCAGCATGCGCCGGCTCTACCAGACCGGCATCGACATCCCGGGCGAGCTCTCCGTGGTCGTGTTCGACGACAATCCGTGGACCGAGCTGGTCACGCCGCCGCTCAGCGTCGTGCGCCAGCCGATCGACATGCTCGCGCGCCACTCGGTCGACCTGGTGCTCGGCCGGATGCAGGGCAGGATGCCGGTGGGCCCGCGCACGGTCGCGGTGCAGGCCGAGTTCGTGCCTCGGAGCAGCAGCGCGCCGCCGGGGCGGTGACGGCCGCCCGCCCCCCGGGCCGGCCGCCCGCTCGATCCTCGTCACCATCACCGACATCCGTCACCGAGAACATCCTGGAGCTCCCATGTCCGACCCCGTCGTCGTCACCGTCACCTTCCGCCCCGCAGCCGGCGCGCACGATGCCGTCGTCGCGGCACTCTCGGCCGGCATCGCCCGCATTCACGAGGAGGACGGCTGCGAGCTCTACGCCATCCACGACGCCCCCGACGGCACCATCGTGATGCTCGAGAAGTGGACGACGGCGGCGGAGCTCGACGCGCACGCCGCGGGCGAACGGGTGGCGACGATGGATGCCTCGCTCGTGGGCATGCTCGCCTCGCCGCCGGAGGTCACCCGCCTGGCTCCGATCCCCGCCGGAACGGTGCGGCAGGGCCGGCTCTGATGCGCGAGCTCGTCGTCGTGGGCGGCGTCTCCGGCTCGGGCAAGTCGACCGTGGGCGCCGCGCTCGCCCTGCGCCTGGATGTGCCGTTCGTCGATGCCGACTCGCTGCATCCGGAGGCCAACGTGGCCAAGATGGCGGCGGGCACCCCGCTGACCGACGACGACCGGGCGCCCTGGCTGGTGCGCATCGGCGAGGTGATCGCCGAGCACCGCGACAGCGGCATCGTGATGGCCTGCTCGGCCCTGCGCCGGAGCTATCGCGACACGATCCGCGCCGTCGCCCCCGGGGTGCGCTTCATCACGCTCTCGGGATCGCGCGAGCTGCTCTCGGCCCGCATCGCCGCTCGCCACGACCACTTCATGCCGGCCTCCCTGCTCGAATCGCAGCTGGCCGCTTTCGAGCCCCTGGAGGCCGACGAGGCGGGCGTCGACATCGACGTCGCCGCCCCGGTCGGCGAGATCGTGACCGAGGCGGTGCAGGCGCTGCGCGCGCCGGCCTGACATCAGTTCTTCGGCGTGGCCCGGCTCAGCACGAGATAGCCGGCCAGCGCCGAGAGCACGGTGGGCGCGAACAGCCAGGCGGCGACACCGGGGGCCCCGTTCGCCACGAACCACTCCCCCACGAGCGGCCAGCTGTTCGTGAACGTGGCGAGCGCGACGAGACCCAGCACGATGAGGGCGGCGGCGGCGAAGAAGATCAGCATGCCGTTGTTGCGCCACCGCATGTACACCGCGGCGATGGTGGAACCGAGAAACAAGAAGAAGGCGAAGGCCGAGAAGAAGATGAACAGCCTCACCCACCAGGGCGCATCCGGACCGCCGAAGTAGACGGCCGAGAACATCTGGCCTCCCACGCCCCAGCCGCCCGTCGCGGTCTCGATCACCGAGAGCACCGTGAGCGCCACGGCGTAGAGGGCCGCCATGCCGGCGAAAGCCAGGGCGGTGCCGAGGTAGTACTCGCGCCGGGTGGTGCTGTAGCCGAGCGCGAACGGGAAGGTGAACGCGATGGCCTGCGCCGCGAAGATCCCGAGGTAGACGAAGACGTAGAACGAGGCTCCGCTGAACTGCAGCCCGCTCTGCGCATCCGCCCGGTCTGCAGGGTTCTGCACGTTCGCGACGATGATGAGCCAGATCGCGAAGTTCACCAGGAAGATGAACGCCAGCACCAGCCACGGGATGACGAAGGCGCTCCAGCGGTTCACGAACTGCAGGCGGAACACCGGCAGGATGCGGCCGGCGGCGCGCGCCGTACGGGGGACGGCGGGCTCGAGGGGTTCGTTTCCGATTCCGGTGACGGTGCTCATGCGCTCTGCTCGAATTCCTTCTGGGAGACGTTGGTGCGGCGGACGACCAGCTGCTGCAGCGACACCGGCGAGAGCTCGAGGCCGGCCTCCGCCGCCTCGACGCGCTCGCCCGGGCTGAGCCGGCCGACGGTGACGGAGGCGAGTCCGCCGAGGTACTCGGAGTGCAGCACCTCGCGAGGGGCGGTGAAGGCGTCGACGGCCGCGCGGGTTCCCACCACGGTGGTGGCCGAGCCGCGCAGCGCCTCCGCCTCCTCGTCGATGATGATGCGGCCCTCGTCGATCACGAGCACGTGCTCGAGCAGGTTCGAGACCTCGTCGATCAGGTGCGTGGAGAGGATGACGGTGCGCGGATGCTCGCCGTAGTCCTCGAGGAGGCGGTCGTAGAAGATCTGCCGGGCCACCGCATCCAGGCCGAGGTACGGCTCGTCGAAGAAGGTGAGCGGCGCCCGCGAGGCGAGGCCGACGATCACGCCGATGGCCGAGAGCTGCCCGCGGGAGAGCTTCTTGATGCGGCGGTTCAGCGGCAGCCGGAAGTCGTCGATCAGCCGCTCGGCGAACGCGGCGTCCCAGTTCGGGAAGAACCAGGGGGCGCTGCGGAACACGTGCTTCGGCTGGAACTCGTCGGGGTACTTCTGGCTCTCCTTGATGAAGCTGATGTTCTGCAGCACCCGTGCGTTCTCGACGGGCGACTCGCCGAACACGCGGATGCTGCCGCCCGACGCGAAGTCCTGCCCGGTGAGCAATTGCATCACCGTGGTCTTGCCGGCGCCGTTGCGGCCGAGGAGACCGTAGATGGTGTTCTCCTCGACACAGAAGGTCACGTCGTCGACGGCCTTGACGTTCTTGAAGTGCTTGGAGAGGTTCTGAACCTCCACGACGGCGCTCATTCGGAGTCTTCCCTTCTGATCATCTCGACCAGCTGCGCCTGCGTGATGCCGAGCTTGCCGGCCTCCGTGACGAGCGGTCGCACGAATTCGTTCTGAAAGCGATCGCGGCGCTTCGCGACGAGCGTGTCGCGGGCGCCTGTGGCGACGAACATTCCGATGCCCCGTTTCTTGTAGAGGATTCCCTCGTCGACCAGCAGGTTGACGCCTTTGCCGGCGGTGGCCGGGTTGATGCGATGGAACGCGGCGAACTCGTTGGTCGACGGAACCTGGGACTCCTCGGGCAGAGCCCCCGCGATGATGTCGTTCTCGATCAGCTCGGCGATCTGAACGAAGATCGGCCGTGACTCATCCACGGCCGCACCACCTTGTTGGTTCATTAGTCATGTAACTAACCAATCAGGCTGGAAGCCCTGTGTCAAGCCCCGGGCCCTCTGGGATGATGGAGCGCATGAGCCCCTCGGAACCCCGGAGCCGACGTTCCTTCGCCGAGACGGTGACCGCCGCTCCGGCGGTCTCCCGAGCCGAGGCGGCCAGGGTGGCCCGCGAGCGCTTCGGATGCACGGACGCGACGGTCGGCGCGGTGCGCGCTCTCGGCAGCCAGCACGACGCCAACTTCGTGCTCGAACCCGAGCCGGGCGGCGCGGGCGAGCGGATGCTGCTGAAGTTCGCGAACCCGGTCACGACCGCCGAGGAACTGGTGGCCCAGTCGCTCGCCGCGGAGCGACTCGGCCGCGCCGAGCCCGGCATCCTCGTTCCCCGCACGATCCCGGGTGCCGACGGAGAGCTCGTGCAGCAGGTCGACGTCGGCGGCACGCCGATGCTCGTGCGGGCGCTGAGCTTCGTGGAAGGAACCCCGCTCTCGGGGCCGCAGACCATCGACGCCGCAACAGCGGCGACCCTCGGCGCCCTGGCCGCGCGATCGGTGCGGGCGCTCGCCGGCTTCGAGCATCCGGGCATCGAGCGCGACCTGGAGTGGGACCTGCGGAACGCCGGGCGGCTCGTGACCGAGCTGCTCCCGTTCGTCGGCGATGCGGGGCTGGCCGCGCGCATCCGTTCGGCCGGTCGCGCAGCGCAGGATGCCCTGGCCGCGCTCGAAGAGGAGGAGCTGCCGCTGCAGGCCGTCCACGGTGACCTCACCGACGACAACGTGGTGGGCCGGCGCACCGCGGCGGGCCGGCTCGATCCGGTGGGCATCATCGACTTCGGCGACGTGATGCGCAGCTGGGCGGTGGCGGAGCTCGCGGTGACCTGCTCCTCGCTGCAGCACCACCATCGCGCGCGGCCGGCGTCGATCCTGCCGGCGGTGCGCGCCTTCCACTCCCTGCGCCCACTCTCGGGCGCCGAGGCCGAGGTGCTCTGGCCCCTCGTGGTGGCGCGAGCAGCGACACTCGTGGTGAGCGCGCATCACGCCGCCGCGATCGACCCGGCCAACGACTACACGCGGGAGAACGCCGAGCACGAGCACCGGGTGTTCGACGTGGCCACGAGCGTGCCGCTCGCGGTGATGACCCGGCTCGTGCTCGACGCGACCGGACATGCGGCCCGCGCCCGGGCCGCGACGGCTCACGCGGCGACGACGGCGGATGCCGCCCGTGCCGCGGATGCCGCCGGAGCCGCCGGGAGCGCGAAGGCGGGTGGCAGCGCCGCCGGAGGTGCGAGGGCGGGTGGCAGCGCCGCCGGGAGTGCGAGGGCGGGTGGCAGCGCCGCCGGGAGGGCGACCCCCGACGCGCCCACCGGCCCCCGGATCACGCCCCCGACGGCCACCCACGCGCTGCTGGCCGTGCCGCTTGCGACGCCCGGCGCCGGAGCCGCCACTGCCGGCGCCGGGCGACCGGACGCCCACGGCATCGTGACGCTCGACCTCTCGTCGACGAGCCGGGCTCTCGACGACGGCCGCTTCACACACCCCGACGTCGAGGCGCTCCTGGCGGCGGAGGCCCTGGCCGCCGGGGCCGCGGTCGTCCTCACCCGCTTCGGCGAGCGCCGCCTCACCCGCTCCTTCCGCGAGTCACGCGAGGCGCACCCGTGCGTGGCGCTCGGCGTCGAGCTGTGGACCGCTTCCTCCACCCCGGTCCTCGCCCCCTGGCCCGGCACGCTCCGCCGCGACGGCGACCGCCTGCTGCTGATCGGCGCGGAATCGACGCTCGAGCTCACCGGGGTGGAACCCTCGACGCCCGCCGCTGCCGCCGTGCCCGCCGGCGCCGCGCTCGGCCACACGACAGCCGGGCAGCGGCTCGGTGTGCGGCTCCTCGCCGCCGGCACCGACCCCGCGGCGGTACCGTGGTTCGCCACTGCCGAGCTGGCACCGGGCTGGCGCAGCATCGCCCTCGACCCCACCCCGCTGATCGCCGCGCCCTCCACCGCTCCGGAAACCCCGGCATCCCGCACGACGGCAGCCGTCGCCTCCGAGCGTGGCGGGCGCGAGAGCGTCGCCGCGCCCTCCTCCGACGCGGGCGTCTCCGAGGGCACCGATGCCCTACTCGCGCGCCGCGAGCGCTCGCTCGCCGAGGTGCAGGAGCACTATTACGCGCATCCGCCCCGCATCGAGCGCGGCTGGCGGCACAACCTCTTCGACACCGAGGCCCGCCCCTACCTCGACATGGTGAACAACGTCGCCGCGGTCGGCCACGCGCATCCGCGCATCGCCGACGCCGTCGACCGTCAGCTGCGCCTGTTCAACTCCAATTCCCGATTCAACTACGAGGCGATCGTCGAGCTCTCCGAGCGCCTCACCGTCCTGCTCCCCGACCCGCTCGACACCGTCTTCCTCGTGAACAGCGGCACCGAGGCGGTCGATCTGGCGCTGCGCATCTCGTGGGCCTGGTCGAAGCGCCGCGACGTCGTCGCTGTGCGCGAGGCCTACCACGGCTGGTCCGACGCGAGCGACGCCGTCTCGACCTCCGTGGCCGACAATCCGAACGCGCTCGAGACCCGCCCCGAGTGGGTGCACACCCTCGACGCGCCGAACGCCTACCGCGGACGACACCGGGGCGACGAAGCCCGGCACTACGCCCCCGAGGCCGTCGCCGAGATCGAACGGCTGGCCGCGGCCGGCCGCCCGCCGGCCACCTTCATCGCCGAGGCCTTCTACGGCAACGCGGGCGGGATGCCGCTCCCCGACGGCTACCTCCCCGCAGTCTACGAGGCGGTCCGCGCGCACGGCGGCCTCTGCATCGCCGACGAGGTGCAGGTGGGCTACGGCCGCCTCGGCGACGTCTTCTGGGGCTTCGAGCTGCAAGGCGTGGTGCCCGACATCGTCACGATCGCCAAGGCGATGGGCAACGGGCATCCGCTCGGCGCCGTCGTGACCCGGCGCGAGGTGGCCGACGAGTACCGCTCGCAGGGCTACTTCTTCTCCTCCGCGGGCGGCAGCCCGGTGAGCTCGGTGGTGGGGCTCACAGTGCTCGACATCCTCGCCGACGAGGGCCTGCAGCAGAACGCCCGCGAGGTGGGCGCCCACCTCAAGCGGCGACTCGAGGAGCTCGGCGAGCGGCATCCGCTGATCGGCGCCGTGCACGGCCGCGGGCTCTACCTGGGGGTCGAGCTCGTGCGCGACCGCGAGACCCGCGAACCGGCCACCGAGGAGACGGCGGCCCTGTGCGAGCGGATGCTCGAACTCGGCGTCATCGTGCAGCCCACCTCCGACCGCCAATGCGTTCTCAAGATCAAGCCGCCGATGACCCTCACCATCGCCAGCGCCGACTTCTTCGCCGACACCCTCGACGAGGTGCTCACCTTCGGCTGGTGACCTCCTCGCGACTCGCCAAAAAACGCCCCAAAACCTGAGGTTTGGGGCGTTTTTTGGCGAGTCGCGAGGAGGATCAGCCGTTCGGGATGAGCGTGTACTTGGTCGAGAGGTACTCGTGGATGCCCTCGAGGCCACCCTCGCGGCCGAGTCCCGACTGCTTCACCCCGCCGAACGGCGCCGCCGCGTTCGAGAGCACGCCCACGTTGAGGCCCATCATGCCGGTGTCGAGCTTGTCGATCATCCGCTGGCCGCGCGCGAGGTTCTCGGTGAACACGTAGGAGACCAGCCCGTACTCGGTGTCGTTCGCCAGCCGCACGGCCTCCTCCTCGTCGTCGAACTCGACGACCGACACCACCGGGCCGAAGATCTCCTCGCGGAGGATCTCGCTGTCCAGCGGCACCGCGGTCACCACGGTGGGCTCGTAGAACGAGCCCGGCCCGTCGACCCGGTGCCCGCCGGCCACGAGGGTGGCGCCGCGGGAGACGGCATCCTGAACCAGCTCGTCGGCCTTGTCGACGGCCCGGTCGTCGATGAGCGGACCGATCGCCACGCCCTCCTCGGTGCCCCGCCCGATGCGCATCGCGCCGACGCGCTCCGCCACGCGACGCGAGAACTCCGCCGCCACCGAGCGGTGCACGATGAAGCGGTTCGCAGCCGTGCATGCCTGGCCGATGTTGCGGAACTTCGCGAGCAGAGCACCCTCGACGGCCTTGTCGAGGTCGGCGTCGCCGAACACCACGAAGGGCGCGTTGCCGCCGAGCTCCATCGAGGTGCGCAGCACGTTCTGGGCGGCCTGCTTCATGAGCGTGCGGCCCACCGGCGTCGAGCCGGTGAAGCTGAGCTTGCGCAGCCGCGGGTCGGCGATGATCGGCTCCGACACCGCCCCCGAGGTGGAGGTGGTGATGACGTTCAGCACTCCGGCGGGCAGGCCGGCCTCTTCGAGCAGGCGCGCCACGTAGAGCGTGGTGAGCGGCGTGAGTTCGGCGGGCTTCACCACGACCGTGCAGCCGGCCGCGAGCGCCGGTGCGATCTTGCGCGTCGCCATGGCGAGCGGGAAGTTCCACGGCGTGATGAGGTAGCACGGCCCCACCGGGCGCTGCGAGACCACCATCTGGCCGGTGCCCTCGGGGTTGCGCCCGTAGCGCCCCGAGATGCGCACCGCCTCCTCGCTGAACCAGCGCAGGAACTCTCCCCCGTAGCTCACCTCGCCGGCGGCTTCGGCGAGCGGCTTGCCCATCTCCAGAGTCATCAGGAGGGCCACGTCGTCGCGCCGCTCCTGCAGAAGGTCGAATGCTCCACGCAGGATCTCGCCGCGCTGCCGGGGCGCCGTGGCGGCCCAGGAGTCGGCGGCGGCGACGGCCGCGTCGAGGGCGGCGAGGCCGTCGGCCGGGGTCGCGTCGGCGATGGTCTTGAGCACCGCGCCGGTGGCCGGGTCGCGCACGTCGATGCTTCCGCCGCCCGAGCCGGAGACCCATTCTCCGCCGATGAACAAGCGGTCGGGAACCGTGGCGAGGAGCTCGGATTCGGATGCGGCGCTCATATCGTGGTCCTTTCGCGGGCCGGGCACGGTCGGCAGGCCCCGCTCTCGAAACTATGCCCGAGCGGACTCCACCGTTGCTGCCATTGTGGCAATTCGGATGCACGGCTGTGCCGATCCGGCATTCTCTCGTAGGCTCGTCGCATGGCCGCCACCCTCGCCGAGCTCCTGGCGCAGCCGACGTTCGGGCTGCGCCCGCTCGGCCCCGCGCATCCGCCCGCCGTCGCGATCTCCTGGGCCCACGGATCCGACCTCGACGACCCCACTCCCTTCCTCGCTGCCGGCCAGCTGCTGCTCACGACGGGCCGGCAGTTCGGGGACTGGCCGGCCGCGCGCTTCGACGACTACGTGCGGCGCCTAAGCGAGCTCGGCGTGGTGGCGCTCGGCTTCGGCACCGAGGTGGTGCGCGACGGCACGCCGCTCGAACTCGAACGCGCGTGCCGCGCCCACGCCATGCCGCTCTTCGAGGTTCCCTACCGCACCCCGTTCATCGCTCTCGCCCGGTGGGTCGCCGAGGCGAACGCCGCCGAGGAACGAGCGCGTCTGGATGCGGCGCTCGAGTCGCAGCGTCAGCTCTCGCTCGCCATCCTCGGCAACGGCGGCCTCGGCGCGGCGGCGGCCCGGGCGGCCGAGCGACTGGCGTGCCGGGTGGCGGTGTTCGACCCCGACGGCGAGGTGATCGCGGCCGGCGACCCGGCGGCGGATGCGCGCGCGGCGGCCCCGTTCGCCGAGCTGCTGCCCCAGGTGCGGAGGCTGCTGCGTGCCGGCCGTCGCGCCCGGATCGCCCTCGGCGCCGACGACCCGGCCACGGGCGTGTCTCCGGACGGCGCCCCGGCGCCCGGCGGGCCGCGGCACGGCAGCGGCGCCCGCGACGAGGAGCCGACGATCGCCGCCGAGACCATGAAGAACCCCGGCCTCGCCGGCCCGAGCGGTGACGCCGCAACGGCGGGTGGCGGCCACGCGGTGCTCCAGACCCTCGGTGGCACGGGCCGGCTCCGCGGTGTGCTCGTCGCGCGCCGCGATCACACGTTCGACCGGGCCGATCTCTCGGTGCTCACGACCCTCGCCGCCCTGGCCGAGGTCTCGCTCGAGCAGGCCCAGTTCGTGCGCGAGAGCCTTCGTGCGCTTTCCGAGCAGCTCTTCGAGCTGCTGCTCGACGGTCAGCTCGGCGCGGTGCGCAAGGCCACAGCCGCGCTCCCGGTGTCGCTGCCCGAGGAGCACTTCGTGGTCGTGAGCATGATCGAGGCCGATCAGCCTCCGCTTCTCGTCGACTGGATCGAGCGGCAGGCCGCCTCCGCGGCGAGCGGTGTCTTCGTGGTGCGGCGCGCATCCCACCTCGTGCTGCTCGTCGACGAGCAGCGCTGGCCCCGCCTGCGCCGGCTGCTCGAGCGGCGCGGCGCCACGGCCGGAGCCTCCGGACGCCTCGGTTGGAGCGAGCTCGACACCGGGCTCACGCAGTCGGCCGCCGCCCTGAGCGCCGGCGCCTTCCGCGCAGCGGGCGGTGCCGACGCCCACACCGGCGTCACCGACTTCGCCGACACGGTGCCCGGCGGGCTGCTAGGCCTCCTCGGCGCTCTGAGCACCTCGAGCGGGGGCGGCGGAGACGCCGACGACGGCACCGGCACCGGCATGCCCGGAGGAGCGCTCGGCAGCCTCGCCCGCGCTCGCCTGACACCGGTGCAGGCTCGCCCTGACGGCCCCGGGCTGCTTCGGCAGGCCGAGGTGTGGCTCCGGCACAACGGCGCCTGGGAGCCCGCGGCGCGCGAACTGGGGCTGCACCGCCACAGCCTCAAGGCCCGGATGACCGAACTCGGCGAGCTCCTCGACCTCGACGTCGACCGCTTCGCCGACCGAGCCGAGCTCTGGGTGCTGCTGCAGGCCGGTTCCGTCTCGGCTGCGCGCTGACCCGCACGCGCCCATTCACCTCTCGCAGCGGCGCGCAGCGAGCCCCGCAGCCCCAGCCGCGCGCCGAAGCCGCCGGCAGCTCAGCGATCCACGAGCTCCGAGGTCACCAGGTCGGCTCCCGCGTGCGCGAGCTCGGCGATGGCCGCGCGTGACGCCTCAGGAGACACCCCCGCCACGAGGTCGGTGATGATGCGCACGTGCCGGCCGTGCTCGATCGCGTCGAGGGCGGATGCGCGCACGCAGTAGTCGGTGGCGAGCCCGGCCACGTCGACCTCGGTCACCCCGTTCGCGTCGAGCAGTTCGTGCACGGTGCCGCCCTCTTCGGTGGTGCCCTCGTAGATCGAGTACGCCGGCTGCCCCTGCCCCTTGCGCACGTGGTGGTCGATCGACCGCGTGGTGAGCTCGTCATGGTACTCGGCGCCGTACGTTCCGGCCACGCAGTGCACCGGCCAGGTGGTGACGAAATCGGGCTCGGCATCGGTGGCGAAGTGGCCGCCGTTGTCGTTGTCGGGGTCGTGCCAGTCCCGCGAGGCGATCACGAATTGATAGGTGTCCGGATGCTCCGCCAGCAGTCGCGAGATGCCGTTCGCGACCGCGGTGCCCCCTTCCACCCCGAGGGCCCCGCCCTCGATGAAGTCGTTCTGCACGTCGATGATGAAGAGGGCTTTGGACATCGTTGACTCCCGAATCCGTCGAACCGTTCTGGATCGATTCTACGGCCGCACAGGCCCTGACGACCCGGGCGCTCAGGTGTTGGCGAGGTTGTTCCCGCAGGCGTAGACACCGTTCGTGAGGGCGTCGATGGCCGTCTTCGCACTGTCGTCGACGTCGTCGAGGGCGAAGAAGGCGAAGGTGAGCACCGAGCCGTCGGCGGCATCGATGATGCCGGAGAGCGTGTAGCCGGTGTCGATCCAGCCGGTCTTGGCGATGACGTTGCCCGCCGCGGGCGTGCCGTTGAACCGGCCGGCGAGCGTTCCCGAGCGGCCCGCGACCGGCAGGCCGTCGGCGATGATGCCGAGATTGCCCTCGCGGTCGTCGATCTTGATGAAGAGCTGGCTGAGGAAGTTCGGCGACACCCCGTTGTCGTCGCTGAGGCCCGATCCGTCGACGATGGTGAGACCGCTCGTGTCGAGGCCGTAGGTGGCGAGAGCCTGCGGAATGGCCTTCTGCAGGGCGCCGAAATCGCTGCCGACGCCGAGCTTCACGGCCACCAGCCGGGCGAGCATCTCGGCTTCGGTGTTGTCGGAGCGCAGCAGCGCATCCGGGATCATCGTCGACACCGGCGCCGAGAGCACCTGGCCGAGCTGCGCGGCGCCCGCCGATGCCGTGCCTTCCGCGAGGGTCGCGTTCGGCACGCCGAGCGAGATGGCGAAGCTCTGGCCGGCCCGGAGCACCGCGTTCTCACTGCGGGCAGAGACGTTGGCCGAAGGGTCGTCGCGGTCGCCGTCGACCTGCAGCGCCGTGACCTCGGAGGAGTAGCCGTCGTAGAGTTCCTTGCGGTTCCACGAGGGCTGCCAGCGGTCGCCCGAGAAAGCGGAGGCGTCGAGCACGATCGAGGTGATGGGCGTGCCGGCGGTGGAGGGGTCGGCGGCCCAGGCGGCCTTCACCTGCGCGGCGAGCTCGGGCAGGCTCGCGGCATCCTGGTAGATGTTCGACCCGGTGCTCGCGAGAGTGATGTCGCCGCTCCCGACGAGCACGACCTCGCCCGGGTTCGCCCCCTTCACCACGGTGGTGGGAACGCGGTAGTCGGGGCCGAGAACCGCCAGTGCGGCCGAGCTCGTGAGCACCTTCATCACGCTGGCGGTGCGGGCGTAGGTGTTCGCGCTGCGGTCGAAGAGCACCTCGCCGGTGGCGGCGTTGCGCACGCTGCCGAGGAAGGTGCCGAGGCGCGAGTCGGTGGCGAGGTCGGCGACCGAGCAGGTTCGGATGGGCGACGGCGCCCCGGCCGCCTGCGGCTGCGCCCGGGCCGTCACCGAGGGGGTCGGCGTGGCCGTGGCGCTCGGGGTGGGCGTGGCGGTCGCGCTGTCGACGACGGCCACCGGCGCGCTCGAGCCGCCCGCCACGGCGGCGCCCGCGGCGAACGCTCCGCCGCCCAGCACGAGCAGGGCGACGGCGGCGGTCGATCCGCCCCAGATCCGCGGATGACGGCGCACCAGCGCCCAGAAGCCACCACCGGCCCCGCGGCCTGCCGCGGCACCGCCCGTCGCCGCCGTCGCCGTCGCCGCATCGTCGTCGAGGGCCATCGCGGCGACCGAGGGCGGGATGGCGGCGGGCACCACGAGCGTAGGCGCGGCCCCGCTGCCGACCTTCGGCAATCGCGCAGTGGGAAGGGTGTCGCCGGTCACCTGCTCGTCGGCCGAAGCGGCCGCAGCAGCGCGCGCTTCGGCTTCTCGCAGCTCACGCCGCGTCAGAGGCACCTGGTCGTCGGACATCCCAGCCATGGTACCCGCACCCCCTCGGCGCCGTCACCGGTCACTCGCCGTCGCTGCGAGCCCCTCGTGACGAGCCCTTCGCCACGCGTCCCGCGTCCCTCATCACTCCGACGGGAAACGGAGTCCGATCTGCTCGCGCACCTCGTCGAGCACCGCCATGATGGCCACCGTCTCGGCGATCGGCAGCAGCGGGCTCTCGCTCTCGCCGGCGCGGATGACGCGCTCCAGCTCGATGGCCTGGAACTGCATCCCGCGGGACTCCACCGGCTGGTCGAAGCGTTCGAGCACTTCGCCCTCCGCACTGAACACCGTGAACGGCGTCGGGTTGTACCACCAGCGCTCGATGTCGATCCAGGCGTCGGTGCCGATGACCGCCGCGCGCACCGGCCCCGAGGCGTCGATGGCGCTGTGCGAGATCGACTGCCGGCCGCCCTCGTGCTCGAAGATGAGCGCGGTCTGCCGGTCGACACCGGTGGCGCTCATCGTGGCGTGGGCGAGGATGCGCGTGGGCAGCCCGAGCACGTCGACCGCGAACGACACCGGGTAGATCGCGAGGTCGAGCAGACCGCCTCCACCGAGGGCGAGGTTGTTGATGCGGTGCGCCGGGTCGCTCGGCAGCTTCTGGTCGTGGTCGGCGATGACGGTACGCACCTCGCCGAGGGTGCCGGCGGCGATGATCTCGCGCAGCCGGGCCATGTGCGGCAGGAAGCGCGTCCACATCGCCTCCATCACCACGACCCCGGCCGCGGCGGCCGCGTCGGCGACCTGCTGCGCTTCGGCCGCGTTGAGCGTGAAGGGCTTCTCCACCAGCACGTGCTTGCCGCCGGCGATCGCCAGGAGGGCGTTCTCGGCGTGCAGCGGATGCGGGGTGGCCACGTAGACCACGTCGACCTCGGGGTCGGCCGCGAGGGCCTCGTAGCTCGGATGGGCCGTCGCGATGCCGAAGCGCGAGGCGAAGGCATCCGCCGACTCCTGGCTGCGCGAGCCGACGGCCGTCACCGAGAGTCCGGCGGCGAGAAGGTCGGTCACGAAGGTCTCGGCGATCCAGCCGGTGCCGAGGATTCCCCAGCGAATGGATTCTGACATCGATGTCTCCCGTTCGGGCAGAGGTGGGTACCGCGGTGGAGCAGAACTGGGGCCGCCTCCGGGAATCGAACCCGGGACCTATTCATTACGAGTGAATCGCTCTGCCGACTGAGCTAAGGCGGCCTGGCCGGCACTCGGTGCGCGGCACAGCAACAAAGCATAGCCGATCCGTGGGGCCTCCCGTGACACCGGATCAGAGGCGCACGGGCACTCCCACGACCTCGCGCAGCCGCTCGTAGCTGCGCATCACGAGCTCGGGCAACAGCTCGGTGTCGGGATGCGCGGCCCACGAGATCCAGGCGGCGCGGGCGATGGTGAGCGAGAGCAGAGCGATCAGGCGCGCACGCTCGGCGGCGTCGGCCGGGTCGAAGCCGGTGCCGCGCTTCTCGGCGTCGATCTCGAGCCGGCGCACCACCGAGGCGGCGAGCTCGGCCTCGAACTCGCGCATCCGGTCGATCTTCACCGCCACGATCTGCGGGTAGTCGCTCATCACGGCGCGGCGCAGCTGGTGCAGCTCGGGGTCGAGCGCGTCTTCCTCCGTCGCCTGCGCCGCCATGATGGCGATGAGGTCTTCGAGCGGATCGCCGTCGGGCCCGGCGGCCTCGAAGGCGGTGGTGACTGCCTCGGTGAGCATGAAGGGCGCGTCGCCGGCGAGCGAGGCCTCCTTCGTGGGGAAGTAGTTGAAGAAGGTGCGGGGCGAGACGCCCGCCGCTCCGCTGATGTCGTCGACGGTCACCTGGTCGAGACCGCGCTCGGCGGTGAGCCGAAGCACGGCGAGCTGGATGTTGCGGCGGGTGGCCCTCCGCTTGCGCTCGCGCAGTCCGAGCTCCTCGCTGTCGCGGCCGGCCACCGCGCCCGCAGCGGTGTTCGCGCCCTCTCCCCCGCTCGTCATGCGGCGCACTTCGGATCGGCGGAGGGGACCGTGCCCTGCAGGAAGTAGGCGTCGACCGTGGCGGCCACGCAGCTCGAGGAGTTGTAGGCGGTGTGGCCGTCACCCTGGAAGGTGACGAGGTGGCCGTTCTCGAGCTGGCTCGCGAGCGCCTCGGCCCACTTGTACGGGGTGGCCGGGTCGCCGGTCGTGCCGACCACGAGGATGGGGTCGGAGCCCGCCGCGGTGACGGCGGCCGGAACCCGGGTGGAGGGGTAGGGCCACTGGGCGCAGGGGATGTCGCCGTAGGTCCAGTAGGGGCCGACGGTCGGCGAGGCGGCGACGATCTGGGCGTTCTGCTGCGCGATGACGGCCGGGTCGGTGGTGGCCGGGTAGTCGGCGCAGGAGATCGCGTTGAACGACTCGATCAGGTTGTCGGCGTAGCTGCCGTCGGGGTTGCGGCTGTTGTAGGCATCCGCGAGCTGGAAGGCGTAGTCGGCCTGGCCGGCCTCGACGGAAGTGAACAGGTCGTCGAGTCTCGGCCAGTTGCCCTTGTTGTAGAGCGGGTAGAAGATCGCGGTGAGCAGGTTCGTCGAGCCGAGCTCGCGGCCGTCGGAGGCGCGGATCGGGCTCGCGTCGACCTGCGCCAGGAGACGCTGGATCTCGGTGAGCGCGGCGTCTGCGGTGCCGGTGTACCAGCATCCGGATCGGCTCACGCAATCGCTCAGATAGTTCTTGAGGGCCTGCTCGAAACCGACGGCCTGCGAGATGCTGACGTCGAAGCCGCTCGAGGTGGGGTCTTCGGCGCCGTCGAGCACCATGCGGCCGACCTTGTCGGGGAAGTTGTTCGCGTACTCGGCCCCGAGGAAGGTGCCGTAGGAGTAGCCGAGATAGTTGAGCTTGGGGTCGCCGACCACCGCACGCAGCATGTCGAGGTCGTGCGTGGTGCTCGCCGTGTCGATGAACTGCAGCAGCGGCCCGGTGTTGGCGGCGCACTTCTGTGCGAAGTCCTTCGAGGTGGCGGTGTAGGCGTCGATCCACTGCTGCGAACCGCGGGTGCCCGGGATGATGTCGTAGAGGTAGGCGTCGCGCTCGGCGTCGGTGAGGCAGTGCACGGCGTCGGAGTGGCCGGTGCCGCGCGGGTCGTAGCCGATGAGGTCGTATTGCGCCTGCAGGCTGGGGTGGGCGGCGTAGTCGGCCGACTGCTGCACGAAGTCGTAGGCCGAGCCGCCCGGGCCGCCCGGGTTCACGAAGAGCGTGCCGAGCTTGTTCGACGAGGTGGTGGGCTTCTTGATGAGGGCGAGCTTCACGGTTGCGCTGCCCGGGTTCGCCCAGTCGAGCGGGGCCGTGGCGTCGGCGCAGACGAAGCTGCCGCCGCAGGGCTGCCAGTCGAGCACCTGGCCGTAGAACTGCTGGAGGGCGGCGGGCACGTTCTCGCCGGTGGGGCTCGAGGTGGATGCTGTGGGGGCGACGCTCGCGCCGTTCTGCCCGGCGAACCACGAGACGCATCCGCTGAGCGCGAGGGCGGCCGCGGCGGCCATCGCGACGAGACCGACGGCGCGGGTGCGGGCGCGAGCAGGGGTGCGAGAAGAACGACGGGTCACTGGGGCACCTTTCGTGGAGCGGAGCTGTTCGCCGCGGCGACCGTGACGAGCAGGGCCTCGAGGGCGAGCGCTGGTGCGACGTTAGCCGAGATCCTGCGCCGGGCGTCGGCGATCGCGTCCATCGCCGCGAGAGTCGATGACGAATCGTTACCCTCGGCGAGCGCCCGCACGCGCGCCGAGATGGCCTCGTTCACGAGTTCGATCTGCGCCCCGAGCTGAACGAGCAGGACGTCGCGGTAGAGCGAGAGCAGGTCGGTGAGGATGCGGTCGATGCCGTCGCGGAGGCTGCGGGTCGCCCGCCGCTTCTGGTCGTCTTCGAGGTTCTTGATCTGCGAGCGGAGCGCCGGCGGGATGGCCTGGCCGGGTTCAATGCCGAGCGAGCGGAGTGCGGCGGCCCGCTCCTCGGCATCCCGCTCCTCGGTGATGGCCTGCGCGTCGGCGCCCGCGATGTCGAGCAGTCGGGCGGCCCCGCGCACGGCGTCGCCCACCGAGCGCACCGAGAGCGCGAGCTGGATGGTCTCGGCCCGGCGGGCGCGGGCCTCGTCGTTGGTGGCGAGGCGGTGGGCCATGCCGATGTGGCTCTGCGACTCCCGGGCCGCGCGCAGGGCGGTGGCCTCGTCGACGCCGTCGCGCTTCACGAGCAGGGCGGCGACGTCGGCCGTGCTCGGAACTCGCAGGCGCACCGAGCGCACGCGGGAGCGGATGGTGGGCAGCAGGTCGGCCTCGCTCGGCGCGCAGAGGATCCATACCGTGCGCTCGGGCGGCTCCTCGAGCGCTTTCAGCAGCACGTTCGAGGTGCGCTCGGCCATGCGGTCGGCGTCTTCGATCACGACCACGCGGTAGCGCGACACCGAGGGCGAGAACTGGCTCGAGGACACCAGCCGGCGCACCTCGTCGATCGAGATGATCACGCGGTCGGTGGCGAGGATGGCGAGGTCGGGATGCGTGCGGGCCGCGACCTGGCGGCAGTCGGCGCACACCCCGCATCCGCCGTTGCGGCACAGCAGGGCCGAGGCGAAGGCGTAGGCGAGGTTGGAGCGACCCGAACCGGGAGGGCCGGTGACTAGCCAGGAGTGCGTCATGGAATCGGGGGCGGTGGCCGCGCCCGGGGATGCGGAGGCGGGCGTCGAGCCCGCCGGGCCCGCGGAATTCGCGGCAGCACGGAACACCTCGATGGCGGCCGACTGGCCGGTGAGGTCGTCCCACACACTCATGTGTTCAACCTATCGTCCGCCGCTGACAGTTCCCAGGCGGCTGTCCGCAGCATCACTCGGCGAGCAGCGGCTCGACCCGGGCTCGGATGGCGGCGGCGATCTCCTCGGGCTGGAGCGCCGCGTCGACCACCAGGAAGCGATCGGGCTCGCGGGCGGCGAGCTCGAGGAAGGCGGCGCGCACCCGGCGATGGAAGTCGCTCTTCTCGGCCTCGAGCCGGTCGAAGCGTTTGTTGGCCCCGTCGAGCCGGGCCCGCGCGGTGGCCTCGTCGAGATCGAGCAGGATCGTCAGCTGCGGCAGCAGCCCCTCGGCGGCCCAGAGGGACAAGGAGCGGATCTCGTCGCCGTCGAGGACGCGGCCGGCGCCCTGGTAGGCGACCGAGGAGTCGAGGTAGCGATCCTGCACCACGATCTCGCCGCGGGCGAGCGCGGGGCGCACCTTCGTTTCGATGTGGTGGGCGCGGTCGGCGGCGTAGAGCAGCGCCTCGGCGCGCGGAGAGATGTGGCCGCGGCTGTGCAGCACGATCTCGCGCACCTCGTTGCCGAAATCGGTCCCGCCGGGCTCGCGCGTGCGCACGACCGTGCGCCCGCGAGCGGTGAGCCACTCCTCGAGCAGGGCCGCCTGCGTCGACTTGCCGGAGCCGTCACCGCCCTCGAGCGTGATGAACACGCCGTTCACTTCTTCGGGGCGGCCTTCCGTGCGGGAGCCTTACGGGCCGCCGGCTTCTTCGCGGCCGTGGTGGCGGCTTTCGCGCGCGGCTTGGCTGGGCCCTTGGCGCGCTTGTCGGCGAGCAGCTGCACCGCGCGCTCGAAGTCGATCTCCTCGACCGTCTCACCGCGCGGGATGGTCGCGTTGGTCACGCCGTCGGTCACGTAGGGCCCGAAGCGGCCGTCCTTCACCCGGATCGGCTTGCCGCTCTCGGGGTCGGCCTCGAACTCTTTGAGGGCGCTGGAGGCGCGACGCGCGCCGTACTTCGGCTGGGCGAACAGCTCGAGGGCGCCCGGCAGGTCGATCTCGAAGATGAGGTCTTCGCTCTCGAGCGAGCGGGTGTCGGTGCCCTTCTTGAGGTAGGGCCCGAACTTGCCGCCCTGGGCGGTGATCGGCTCGCCCGACTCCGGGTCTTCGCCGACGGTGCGGGGCAGGTCGAGCAGGCGCAGCGCGGTGTCGAGGTCGATGGTCGCCAGGTCCATCGACTTGAACAGGGATGCGGTGCGCGGCTTCACGGCGGCCGCCGCCTTCTTGGCGGGAGCCTTCTTCGCCGGGGCCTTCTTCGCGGGCGCGGCGCTCGCGCCGGCCTCGGTGGTCTCGGCGGCCGGAACGGCGGCGGCAGCTGCGGCCTCGGTCGCGGCCTCCGCCTCGGTGGGGGCCGGCTCGAGCTCGGTCACGTACGGACCGAAGCGCCCGTCCTTCGCCACGATCTCCTTGCCGTTGGCAGGGTTGACGCCGATCACGCGGTCGGTCACCACAGGAGCGTCGACGAGTTCGCGCGCCTTCTCGGGGGTGAGTTCGTCGGGCGCGAGCTCCTGCGGCAGGTTCACCCGGCGCGGGGGCGCGTCGAGGTCGCCCGAGGGGTCGAGCACCTCGAGGTAGGGGCCGTACTTGCCGATGCGGAGGGTGATGTCGTCGGTGATGGTGACCGAGTTCACGGCGCGGGCGTCGATCTCGCCCATGTTGTCGATCACGTTGCGGAGGCCGGGGTGGCCCTCGCTGCCGAAGTAGAAGCCGTTGAGCCAGTCGACACGGTCTTCCTCGCCGTCGGCGATCTTGTCGAGGTCGGCCTCGAGCGCCGCGGTGAAGTCGTAGTCGACGAGGTCGGCGAAGAAGTCCTCGAGCAGGCGCACCACGGAGAACGCGGTCCAGCTCGGCACCAGGGCCTGGCCGCGGGGGGTCACGTACCCGCGGTCGATGATGGTGGAGATGATCGAGGCGTAGGTCGACGGGCGGCCGATGCCGAGCTCGTCGAGAGCCTTCACGAGGCTGGCCTCGGTGTAACGGGGCGGCGGGGTGGTGTCGTGGCCGGCCGCGTCGATCTCGACGGCGGCGAGCGCCTGACCCTCCTTCAGCGGCGGCAGCTTCGCCTCGCTGGGCTCCGCGGTCGCGTTGCGCTCCTCGTCGCGGCCCTCCTCATAGGCGTGCAGGAATCCGCGGAAGGTGATGACGGTTCCGGAGGCCGAGAACTCGGCGGTGGTCGCGCCGCCCAGCTCGTCGACGGTCACGGGGCCGGCGCTGATGGTGACGGAGGCCGTTGAGCCCTTCGCGTCGGCCATCTGCGAGGCGACCGTGCGCTTCCAGATGAGTTCGTAGAGGCGGAAGTCGTTGCCGCGCAGCACGCCGCTCAGCTCCGACGGGGTCTTGAACACCTCGCCGGCGGGGCGCACGGCCTCGTGGGCCTCCTGGGCGTTCTTGCCCTTGCCGGTGTAGAGGCGCGGCTTCTCGGGGATGGTGTCGGCACCGTAGAGCGTGGTGGCCTGGGCGCGGGCGGCGTTGATGGCCTGCTGCGAGAGCGACGGGGAGTCGGTTCGCATGTAGGTGATGTAGCCGTTCTCGTAGAGCGACTGGGCCACGCTCATGGTCTGCCGTGCCGAGAACCGCAGCTTGCGCGCGGCCTCCTGCTGCAGCGTCGACGTGGTGAACGGCGCGGCGGGCTTGCGGGTGTAGGGCTTCGACTCGAGGCTCGTGACGGCGATCTCGACGCCGGGGGCGGAGAGCGCGGCCTTGAGGGCGGATGCGGCGGGCTCGGCGAGCGCCACCGCCTTGCTCTTCAGCTTTCCCGACTCGTCGAAGTCGCGGCCGGAGGCGACCCGTTCACCGTTGAGCCGCACGAGGCGCGCCTCGAAGGCGTCGATCTCGGGGGTGGCGGCGTCTGGGGCGAGCTGGGCCGTGAGGTCCCAGTAGTTGGCACTGGTGAACGCGAGGCGTTCGCGCTCGCGGTCGACCACCAGGCGGGTGGCGGCTGACTGCACACGGCCGGCGGAGAGCCCGGGGCCTACCTTGCGCCAGAGCACGGGCGACACCTCGTAGCCGTAGAGACGGTCGAGGATGCGGCGCGTCTCCTGGGCGTCGACGAGGGCGTCGTCGATCTGCCGGGTGTTGTCGCGGGCCTGCTCGATGGCCTCCTTGGTGATCTCGTGGAACACCATCCGGCGCACCGGCACCTTGGGCTTCAGCACCTGCAGGAGGTGCCACGCGATGGCTTCGCCTTCGCGGTCTTCATCAGTGGCGAGGTAGAGCTCGTCGGCGCCGGCGAGCGCCTTCTTGAGGTCGGCGACCGTCTTCTTCTTCGCATCCGACACCACGTAGTAGGGCTCGAAGCGATTCTCGACGTCGACCGAGAACTTGCCGAGCGACCCCTTCTTGAGCTCGGCCGGCAGGTTCTTGGGCTCGACGAGGTCTCGGATGTGCCCGACGGAAGCCATCACGTCGAAGCCCTCGCCCAGGTACTGGGCGATCGACTTCACCTTCGTCGGGGACTCGACGATGACGAGCTTTCTCTGGCCGGGCAACTGTTCTCCTTATATATGTCACTCGCGGCCGAGGGGCGTCGGAACGCTCCGTGCACGCTCCCGGCCGATGACGGACCCGCTGGTCCATCAGGCACACCATACACACACCATCCCCGCAGGAACCTAATCTCCGGGTTCGCCGAGGAGGAAACGACGCCCATTGCGCCCACGGCGTAACGGCGCAGAATGGGGGTGTCCACATCAATGGAGAGGGGCACAACCGATGGCTCTGGAGAACACCTCCTACACCGCCAAACTCACCGACGGTCCGCTCGAAGGCAAGACCGTCCGCACCGATTTCACGGATGCAGGTGAACCGCAGGCGCGCCTGAGCATCCCGGCGGCGGCGAATCAGAAGACCTACCTCTACCGGCGGTCCGCCGGCCTCGAGTTCGCCGACTCCGACCGGCCGAGCGCGGTGGAGTACCGCTACGTGGAGGCCATCGTCGACTGACCGGGGGGAGGTCCGGCGCGCGCCGCGGCCGTGATCGGCCAGCCCACCACGGTGGTCGAGACGGTGACGGCCGCGACACCCGCCGGATCGACCGCGCAGGCGGTCAGGTGCGCCCCGTCTGCCGCAGCGACAGCGGCGGCGATGCCGCACGGTGAGTCCGGTCGTCGCCCAGAGCTCGCATCGGCGGCCGCGAGTGCCGCGGAGTCGGCCGCACCGACGAGCCGCTGGCGGGCGGCGACGGCAGCCCCCAGGGGCGCGAGCGCAAGCAGGACCGCGCACACGGCGAGCAGCACTCCCACCCCGGCGACGCTGCCGCTTCCCTCCTCGCCGGCGAGCGCAGTGCGGTCGGCCGGCGTCGGCCTCAGCCGTGAGGGTGTGCGGCGCGACGCGAACGTCCGAGCGAGCGTCACCCGGATTCGGCACCGCCGACATCGTCGGCATCGTCGGCATCGTCGAGCGCACAGCCTGTGCCCGAGACCGCGAACAGCGCGCCGAGCAGCCCGAGCGAGGGCTGCGCCGACGCGGTGACGCAGACCAGCTCGCCCGAGTGGGCGATCGCCATCGCGGCGGCGGGCTGCGCTTGGGAGATGCGCGCGGATGCGGCTCCCGGCCCTTCGCCGCGGCCCAGCATCCGCGCCGCGTCGGCCGCCGCATCCGTGAGCCGCACCTGCACGACTCCGAGTTGCGCAGCCCCGAGCCCGACAGCGAGGACGAGCCCGATCGCGGGCAGGATCATGGCGAACTCCGCGGTGACCGACCCCGACTCCGATCGCCACGAGCCCGTCGCGGCCGACGCCGATCGCCACGCCGACCACCACGGGCCCGCCGGGATCGACTCCGACCGCCACGGGGCCGACTCCGACCGCCCGGGCGCCGGCCGGGCCGGACCCGATCGCCGCGGGGCCGATCTCCCCAGAGCCGATCTCCCCGGGGTCGATCTCCCCGGGGCCGATCTCCCCGAGCCCGATCTCCCCGGGCCCGATCGCCACCGCTCAGCCCGCCGAAGTGAGCGCACGGTGGATGAGGTCGACGAGCAGGCCTTTGACGTCGTCGCCGCGCAGGACGACGACGAGCAGGCCCGCGAGTCCGACCGCGGCGAGCGTGGCTATCGCGTACTCGGCCGTGGCGGCGCCGGATTCGTCGGCCAGGGCGCGAGCCAGCCGGCGCACGGCCGACCGTCCGGCCGGATCTCGGAGGACTCGAGGCGTCACGAGCGTGTTCTGGGCGGTGGTCATGGGTTTTCCTTTCGATGGGCACGAATGAGCGAGAGAGGCGTCGCCGAACGACGGTGTGTTCTGACCGGGCGATCACCCCCAGGCCGTCGAGGCGAGCACCCCGAGCAGTACCGGAGCCACCGCGAGCAGGAAGAACGCCGGCAGGATGCACACGCCGAGCGGCACCATCAGCCACACACCGAGGGCGGCGGCCCGCTCGGTGGCCGCACTCACGGCGTCGCGCCGGATTCGGGCGGCCTCGTGACGGAGTAGCTCGCCCGGCGGCGCCCCCGCCCGGGCGGCGAGCACCAGTACGGAGCGCATCGCCGGGATATCGTTCTCGGCGGCGAGCCCGTGGGCCCCGCAGCGCTCGTGAACCAGCGCCGTCGCCGCCTCGAGCGATCCGCCGCCCGAGAGCGCGACCGCGACCAGATCGAGCGCGACACCGGCGACGGGCTCAGTCGTGCGGGCGCGGCGGAGCAACCACCCGCTCCAGAGCCGGCCGACCACGACGAGCGCGAGTCCGAACAGCAGGCAGATGATGCCCGCGGCCGATCCGAGGAGCGCACCGAGGGTGTCGAGCCCCATCAGTGCGCCCGCGGCGAGCGACACGAGCGGCAGTGCGACGACCAGCCTCGTGGTGGCCGTCGGCCCCGCGAGCGCCGCCGTGATGTCGCGCTCGACCCTCCCGGCCGCGCGCAGAGCGTCGGAGATGTCGCCGAGGCACCGGGCGAGCGGCGCACCGGCCTCGATCGCCACGGCCCAGGCGGTGGCGAGCACGGCCCAAGCCCTTCGGGTCGACGCCACCGCACCGTGCTCCGTCCGCGAGGTGCCGCGGCGGGAAGGCCGTCCGGCCGCCACACCCGCACCGGCCATGCGGGCCACCGCCTCCGGCACCGATGCCCCTCGGTCGAGCATGCGCACGACCTCCGTGGCCGCCGGTTCTTCGCCCGCTTCCGCGAGATAGCGCCACGCCTGCGCCGGCGAGATCCCGACTCCCACGAGAACGGCGAGCTTCTCCACGGTGGCCCCGAGCTCTTCGCTGGCCGGCCGCCGGCCCGCGCGCATCACGGCTCCCTGCCCGGGGCGCCAGCGCACGCGATCGCCGGCTCCGAAACCGCGCTCGAGGCAGCAGCGAACATCACGTGCGGCATCCCTCGCGGCAGACGGGCGCCGACCGCACCACCGCCCGGCACCCCGGCAGGCGCACTCACCCCCGGCGACTCCGCGCGCGCCGGCTCCGGCACCAGGACCGGCTCCGGCACCGGCACCGGCACCGACAGCACCTCCCCCCGCACGCCTGCGCCCGGCACCGCGCACCCCACAAGACGCGGCACCGCGCACCCCACAACACCCGGCACCTCAGACACGTCAGACACCTCAGGCGCCTCTAGCAACCCCGACAACGGCACCACCCTCAGGCGATCGCGCCCGTCGAGCGCGAACCGCCCGAATTCCTCGATCCCACGCCGCCGCCCCGATTGCCGCAGATGGCAGACGAGGCCGATGGCACTCACCGCCTGCCGCGCCACGGCCGTGGCGTCGAGCCCGGCCAGGGCTCCGAGCGCTTCGAGCCGTGCCGGGACATCGGCGATGGCGTTCGCGTGCAGTGTTCCGGCCCCGCCGTCGTGGCCGGTGTTGAGCGCAGCCAGCAGCTCGCGCAGCTCGGCGCCCCGGCACTCCCCGAGCACGAGGCGGTCGGGCCGCATGCGCAGCGCCTGCCGCACCAGTTCGGCCAGGCCGATGCCGCCCGCTCCTTCGAGGTTGGGCTGGCGCGCCTCGAGCGCCACCACGTGCGGATGCGCGATGCGCAGCTCCGCCACGTCTTCGATCACCACGATGCGGTCGGCCGGAGAGGCCGCCGCCAGGAAGGCCGAGAGGAACGTCGTCTTGCCGCTGCCCCCGGCACCCGTGACCAGCACGTTCGTGCGTGACCGCACGGCCCGCTCGACCACCTCCCGCCGCCGGTCGGCCGCGACACCCGCACCGAAGAGCCCCCGGGCGGCGAGCTCGTCGAGACTCGGCCATCCGCGCTGCGGAACCCGCACCGAGATGAGCGTGCCCGCCGTCGCCACGGGCGGCAGCACCACGTGCACCCGGAACCCCTCCACCCGCACGTCGACGCACGGCGCGGCCTCGTCGATGTGCCGCCCGCCCTTCGACACCAGGCGCACCGCGAACTCCCGCAGCCGCGCCTCGCTCGGGCACGACCACGACGCCTCGCGCTCCGCTCCCCCGCCCCGGTCGACCCAGAGCCTCTCGTGGCCGTTCACGAACAGGTCGGTGACGCGCGGATCGTCGAGATAGGGCGAGAGTGGGCCGAAGGAGTCGGCGGATGCACGGGGCCGGTTGGTCATGCGCCGACGCTACGGTCTGGCATCCGGGATCCGAGGGGCAGCTGCCCGATCTGTGGAGAAGACGGCGCCGGCTCGCCCTGTGGAGAACGACCGACCGACGGGAGAAGAGCTACCGGCATCGCCGAGCACACCGCTTAAAGAGAGAGGGGCGGCACCCAATGGGGGGAAGGGTGCCGCCGCAGCAACGCTGGATTGGGGGGAATCACTGTTGCGCTGCATCCAGACACGAGGTCTGGTAGGAACGAGTTTACCCGCCCGAAACATTCACGCAAATCGCTCCAGCGAATTCTCAGCGATTCCGACCCAGACCCGCCTCAGGCCCGACCAGACACCGGCCCTGCCCCCGGCCAGGCCCAGAGACCGACCAGACCCAGACACCGGCCCCGCCCCACCCCGCCCCCGTCACAGCAGGCAACACTCTGCAACCCCGCCCCGCACCGGGTGCAGTATCGTCGAAGAGGTTCTGTGACTCGCGAAGGAGCGACTATCCGCATGACGGTGAACAACATCGACAACCTGCTGCACGAATCGCGGCGGTTCCCGCCGGCGGAGGAGTTCGCCGAACAGGCCGTCGCCCAGCCCGAGATCTACGCCCGGGCATCCGAAGACCGGCTCGCCTTCTGGGCCGAGCAGGCCAGGTCCTTGCACTGGCACAAGCCCTTCACCCGCACCCTCGACTGGTCGAACCCGCCCTTCGCGACCTGGTTCGACGACGGCGAGCTCAACGTGGCCTACAACTGCCTCGACCGCCACGTGCTGGCCGGCAACGGAGACCGCGTGGCCCTGAACTGGGAGGGCGAGCCCGGCGACAGCACGACCTTCACCTACGCGGAGCTCACCGCCGAGGTGAAGAAGGCGGCGAACCTGCTCACGGCCCTGGGCATCCGTCAGGGCGACCGCGTGGCCATCTACCTCCCACTCATCCCCGAAGCCGTCATCGCCATGCTCGCCGTGGCGCGCATCGGCGCCGTGCACTCCGTGGTGTTCGGCGGCTTCAGCGCCGAGAGCCTGCGCGCCCGCATCGACGACGCGAGCGCGAAGCTCGTCATCACCGCCGACGGCGGCTACCGCAAGGGCAAGGTCTTCCCGCTGAAGCCCGCGGTCGACGCCGCCCTCGCCATGGAGGGCGAGATCACCCCGAGCACGGTGCAGAACGTGCTCGTCGTGAAGCGCGGCGGCAACGACGTCGACTGGACTCCGGGCCGCGACCTCTGGTGGCACGACGAGATCGCGCAGGTCGACACCGAGCACGTGGCCAAGGCCTTCCCGGCCGAGAACCCCCTCTTCATCCTCTACACGAGCGGCACCACGGGAAAGCCCAAGGGCATCCTGCACACGAGCGGCGGCTACCTCACCCAGGTGGCCTACACCCACAAGAACGTCTTCGATCTCAAACCGGAGACGGATGTCTACTGGTCGACCGCCGACGTCGGCTGGATCACCGGCCACAGCTACGTCGTCTACGGCCCGCTCGCGAACGGCGCCACCCAGGTGCTCTACGAGGGCACCCCCGAGACCCCGCACCCCGGGCGCTGGTGGGAGATCATCCAGAAGCACAAGGTGACGATCCTCTACGCCGCACCCACCGCCATCCGCACCTTCATGAAGCTCGGCCGTCAGATCCCGCAGCAGTTCGACCTGTCGAGCCTCCGACTCCTCGGCAGCGTGGGCGAGCCCATCAACCCCGAGGCCTGGGTCTGGTACCGCGACGTCATCGGCGGCGGCACCACCCCCGTCGTCGACACCTGGTGGCAGACCGAGACGGGCGCCATCATGATCTCGGCCCTCCCCGGCGTCATCACCCTGAAGCCGGGCAGCGCCCAGGTGCCGGTGCCGGGCGTGGAGATCGACGTGGTCGACGAGCGGTTCCACTCCACCGGCGCCGACGAAGGCGGCCTGCTCGTCATCACGCAGCCCTGGCCGAGCATGCTCCGCGGCATCTGGGGCGACCCCGAGCGCTTCATCGAGACCTACTGGTCGAAGTTCGGGCCCACCACCTACTTCGCCGGCGACGGCGCGCGGCGAGACAAGGACGGCGACATCTGGCTGCTCGGCCGGGTCGACGACGTGATGAATGTGTCAGGCCACCGCCTGAGCACCGCGGAGATCGAGTCGAGCCTGGTCTCGCATCCGATGGTCGCCGAGGCGGCGGTGGTCGGCGCGAGCGACGAGACCACGGGCCAGGCCGTCGTCGCGTTCGTCATCACGCGGGCCAGCCACGCGGATGCCGCCCACGCCGACAACGCGGCGAGCGTGCTGCGGGCCCACGTGGCGCAGCAGATCGGCGCCATCGCGCGCCCTCGCCAGATCTTCATCGTGAACGAGCTGCCGAAGACGCGCTCGGGCAAGATCATGCGGCGCCTGCTCCGCGATGTCGCCGAGGGCCGCGAGGTCGGCGACACCACCACCCTGGCTGACACCATGGTGATGTCGGCCATCACCGACACCATGAAGTAGTCCTCCTCGCGAGTCGCCAAAAAACGCCCTAAGCCGCAGGCTTTAGGGCGTTTTTTGGCGACTCGCGAGGAGGACCGGAGCGCTACGCGAACTCGACGATGAGCTCCACCTCGACGGGCGAGTCGAGCGGCAGCACCGCGACGCCCACGGCCGAGCGGGCGTGCACGCCGATCTCGCCGAACACGTCGACCAGGAACTCGGATGCGCCGTTGATGACCCCGGGCTGCCCGGAGAACGACGGGTCGGACGACACGAACCCGACGACCTTCACGATGCGGGTCACCCGGTCGAGCGAGCCGATGGCGCTCTGCACGGCGGCCAGCGCGTTGAGCGCGGCGGTCTGCGCGAGCGCCTTGGCCTCGGAGGGCGTGACCAGGCCGGGGAGTTCGCCCACCTTGCCCACGGCGGGAAGCACTCCCCCCACGAACGGCAGCTGGCCGGCGGTGTAGACGAGGTTCCCCGTGACCACGGCGGGCACGTAGGCCCCTGCCGGTGCGGAGACGGTGGGGATCTCGACGCCGAGTTCGGAGAGACGGATGCTCAGCTCGGACATCAGGCACCCGCCCCGGCGGTCGCGGCGGGCCGCTTGAGGTAGGCGACGAGCCCTCCCTCGGGCCCGGTCACGATCTGCACCAGCTCCCAGCCGTCAGAACCCCAGGTGTTGAGAATCGCGGCGGTGTTGTGGATCATCAGTGGCGTCGTAACGTATTCCCAGGCAGGCACGGGGCCCCTTTCACGGCTAATCGCAGGTTTGTCACTTACCCTTGATCCTATGTCTGCCCCAAAAGCCTCGGCTAGCGGTGTGGTCGGAGCCATTCTGGGCATCGTCGGTATGAGCGCAATCGCGGGCATCCTCGTCACAGCCATGGTCACGCCCGCACTCGCTGTCACCGGCATTGCCGCGAACAACTCCATCGGTATGTTCGAGAACCTGCCGAGCTACATCAAGCCCGACACCCTCGCGCAGAAGACCAACATCTTCGCCACCAAGAGCGACGGCACCCCGGTGCTGCTCGCCTCGGTGTTCGAGCAGGACCGCGAAGAGGTGGGCTGGGACCAGATCTCCCAGTACGTGAAAGACGCCGTCGTCTCCACCGAAGACCCGCGTTTCTACACCCACGGCGGCGTCGACGTGGCGTCGAGCCTCCGTGCGGCGGCCGGCAACGCCGCCGGCACCTCGGCCAGCGGCGCGTCGACCATCTCGATGCAGTATGTGCGCAACATCCAGGTGCAGAAGGCCGAGGCCATCCAGGACCCGGCGCAGCGCGACGCCGCCTACGCCGAGGCCACCAAGACCTCCATCGACCGCAAGCTCAAAGAGATGAAGCTCGCGATCGGCCTCGAGAAGTCGTACTCCAAAGACGACATCCTGCTCGGCTACCTCAACATCGCTCCCTTCGGCGGCCGCGTCTACGGCATCCAGTCGGCCGCGCAGTACTACTTCAGTGTCAACGCCTCCGACCTCACCATCGCCCAGGCCGCGAGCCTCGTGGCCACGGTGAACGCGCCCAACGACCTGAACATCGACAACCCCGCCAACGTGGCCGACAACCAGGCCCGTCGCGACAAAGACGTCCTGCCGTCGATGCTCAAGGAGCACACCATCACGCAGGCGCAGTACGACGAGGCCATCGCCACCCCGGTGACCCCGAAGATCTCGCAGCCGTCCACCGGATGCCAGACCGCCAACGACTACGCGGCCGGCTTCTTCTGCGACTACGTCACGCACATCGTGAAGAACGATCCCGCGTTCGGCGCCGACGAGGACACCCGCTGGAACAACTTCAAGACCGGCGGCTACCAGATCTACACCACGCTCGACATGGACCTGCAGAACGCGGCCATGGCGGCGATGAACAGCTACGTACCGAAGTCGAAGGCCGAGGCCGGTTTCGACCTCGGCTCCTCGCTCGTCACCGTGCAGCCGGGCACCGGCAAGGTGCTCGCGATGGTGCAGAACAAGGACTTCAGCGCCGACCCCGACGTCACGGCCACCAACGACGGCGCCACCGCCATCAACTACAGCACCGACTTCGACTACGGCGGATCGACCGGCTTCCAGGTGGGGTCGACCTACAAGATCTTCACGCTCGCCGAGTGGCTGAAGACGGGTCACTCGCTGAACGACGTGATCAACGGCAACGCCGGCACGCTGAACCTCGCGCAGTTCAAGGACAGCTGCCTGAACGACCCGAACTCCGGCCCGTACGCCGTGGTCAACGATGGCGGCTCGAACCCCGGCAACGTCACGGTCATGCAAGCGACGGCCAACTCGGTGAACCTCGCGTTCCTCCGCATGGCGCAGAAGCTCGACCAGTGCGAGATCCGCAAGACGGCCGAGTCGTTCGGAGTGCATCGCGCCGACGGAAGTGCGCTCACCGAGTTCCCGTCCGACGTGCTCGGAACCAACGAGGTCGCGCCCCTCACGATGGCCGCCGCCTTCGCCGGCGTCGCGGCCGACGGTAACTTCTGCACCCCGATCGCCATCTCGAAGATCCTCGACGCGAACGGCGCAGAGCTCCCTGCGCCCACGTCCACCTGTTCGCAGGCGGTTCCCGCGAACGTGGCCTCCACCATGCTGACGGCGCTGCAGGGTGTGATCAACGGCGGAACGGCGACGCTGTCGAACCCGAACGACGGCATCCCCCACTTCGGCAAGACCGGAACCACCGACTCCGAGAAGGACACCTGGTTCGTGGGCGGCAGCACGACCCTCGCCACCGCCGTCTGGGTGGGCAACGTGGTGGGCAAGGTCTCGATCCGCAACACCACGATCGCCGGGAACTCCGGCGGCAACGTTCGCCATTACATCTGGAAGCAGTACATGACCGATGCCGACGGGAAGTACGGCGGCGACGCCTTCCCGGCGCCCGATCAGACCCTGCTCAACGGCGTCAAGGTGGCCATCCCGAACCTCGCAGGCATGACCATCGACCAGGCCAAGGCCGCCGTCACGGCCGCCGGCTTCGACTTCCAGGACGGCGGTCAGGTCGACGGCACCGCCGCGGCCGGCACGGTCGCGAGCAGCAATCCGGAGGGCCAGACGAACAAGGGCTCGACCGTGGTGGTCTACACCTCGAACGGGCAGCTCCGCACGGTTCCGGATGTCAACAACAAGTCCCTGAAAGATGCCAAGGCCGCCATCACCGGCGCAGGCATCGAAGCGAACCAGATCATCGTGCAGGGCCCGAACAACGACAACTCGATCGTCACCGGCACCAACCCCGGTGGCGGCAGCGTGATCCGGTACGGAACCGACCAACTCCGCATCACCACAAAGTGACACGCACGTCGCGGGCCGTGGCCGCCGCTCTGGGAGTAGCGGCCACGGCCGGCCTCGGCGCCTTCGCCTACGGCGCCGCGGTCGAGCGGAAGCGCTACACGCTACGCACCGCGACGGTGCCCGTGCTCCCGCCGGGCGCCGCCGACATCCGCGTGCTGCACCTCTCCGACCTGCACATGGCCCCATGGCAGCGTGACAAGCAGGCCTGGGTGCGGGCCCTGGCGCGCTTCGACCCGCATCTCATCGTCGACACCGGGGACAACCTCGGCCACCGCGACGGACTGCGCGGCGTGCAGGCGGCCCTCGACGTGTTCCACGGCGTGCCGGGGGTCTACGTGAACGGCTCGAACGATTACTTCGGGCCCACGTTCAAGAACCCTCTCCGCTACTTCATGGGCCCATCGAAGCACGCCCACGAAGCCGAACGGCTCGATACCGCAGCGCTCGAGAGCTACTTCGCCTCGCTCGGCTGGCAGGGCCTCAACAACGCGGCCGCCACCGTCGAGATCGACGGCACCATCATCGACTTCTTCGGCGTCGACGACCCGCACCGGCACTTCGACCGACTCGACCGCATCCCGGGCGCGCTCGACGAGCTGCGCGAAGAAGACGACCGCGGTCCCCGGCTCACGGTGGGCGTGGCGCACGCGCCCTACCAGTACGTGCTCAACTCCTTCGTCACCCACGGCGCGGAGCTGATCTTCGCGGGGCACACCCACGGCGGGCAGGTCTGCGTGCCCGGCTACGGCGCGCTCGTCACCAACTGCGACATCCCGCGCAGGCAGGTGAAGGGCCTGAGCCTCTGGCGCCACGGCTTCCACTCGGCGTTCCTCAACGTGTCGGCCGGGCTCGGCACCTCGATCTACGCCCCCGTCCGCTTCGCCTGCCCGCCCGAGGCGAGCCTGCTCACCCTCACGGCGCGTTCCCGCTGAGCGGGGCGGTCCCGGAGCGCGAGAATATCGGCTATCCTTATTGAGGCCTCAGCCGGGTCTTCCAGACACGGCGAACCACTTCGGGGTGTGGCGCAGCTTGGTAGCGCGCCTCGTTCGGGACGAGGAGGTCGTGGGTTCGAATCCCGCTACCCCGACAGAAAGAAGCCGGTCAGAGAATCACTCTCTGACCGGCTTCTTGCGTCTCCCGTCACGCCGCGGCGCCAGGAGCTCCGTCAGCTCGGGGTGTCGAGATCAAAGCGGTCGAACTCGCTCACCGACATCGCGGCTGCGCGGGGCAGGTCGAGCAGCCGGGTGCGCCGCTGCAGGTAGTCGATGATCTCCTCGCCCTGCGGATCGTCGAACGGCGACTCCACCGGGCGGCTGATGAACTGGCTCGCCGGGCCGATCACGAGCTGCACCGACGTGGGCCTCCCGCTGTCGTCGATCACCGGGATGTCCACGGTCTCGGCGCGCTCGTTCTGCCCGAGCGCCGCGGCGAGCTGGAGGAGTGCATCGGCGATGGCATCGGCGGTCTGAAAGGTCAGACCGGCATACGAGACACTCTTCATGTCCTCAACCCTGCCCCCGAGGCCCTCGACCAGCAACCCCGGCAGCGGTTCCCGGGCGCGGCGCGCGGTGCGCTCAGACCTGCGAGACGAAGCGCAGCGTGATGTCGATCACCGTGGCGACGACGATGATCAGCGAGGTGAGCCCCCCTCCCGCGAGGAGCAGAAGCGGATGCGCGAGGCCGATCAGCAGGCGGTGCGTGCGCGGGCTCTCGCTCAGGAAGTGCTCGGGCATCCGCGTGTGGCTCGGGCGGCGCGCCAGCCCGCGCAGCCGCAACAGGAAGTAGGCGCACCGCACGGTCAGGATGACGAGCAGCAGCGAGGCCACGAGCGGAATGGACGCCACGAGGATGTCGAAGCCGTTCGCGATCGCCCTCGCGTCGCTGTGGCGGTCGAGCGAGGGCAGCACGAGTGCGAGCACGGTGCTGACCACCACGGAGAGGGTCCACACTCCGAAGCCGAACACGTAGGCGAAGAACCGGGAGAGGAAGTGCCCGAGCACCGACGACTCCCGCCGAAGGTGCGACTCCGGCGTACGCCAGAGGCAGATCGAACTGGCCACGACCGTGGGCAGGCTCGCCACGGCGCCGATCGCCATGAACACCGCCGCGTGCCACTGCAGGAACCAGGCCGGCACGAGCAGCAGCGACCAGGCCAGGAACCAGATCCAGCCGGCGGCGAAGGAGTGCTCGACCACCCAGCCCGGATGCCGGCCCTCGACGCGCGCCGCCACTCGCTCGATCAGGGGGTCGCGCTGAGCGCGTGGAGCCGGGGCCCTCTCGCCGGGCACCGGGTTCAGCGGAGGCAGCGGACGCCGGCCGTTCGGAACGGGATGCGCCTCACCGGCGCCCGGCGGAACGGGCTCGGTCACCGACGCCGCCCCGCAGCTACTTCGCGGCGGTGACGTTCACCGTGAACGACACCCGCGCGTCGGTGGTGGGGTTCGACAGCACCACGTCGGTCGAGCCGACCGCGAGCGGCGTGATGCCCGGGTTGAAGGTGGCGCTGCCGTCGTTCTTTCCCGGCACGAACTCCGCGATCGCGGGGTCGGCGATCTTGGCGGTCCAGACCGTGGGGTCTTCGCCGCTCGCCGTCACGAGGTCGATGGTGTTGCCGAGCGGAACGTCGACCGTGGTGCCGTCGATGTCGGCGACGTTCACGATGATGGGCGGGAGCATGCCGGCGGAGCCCGCCGTGCTCGAGGCGCTGCTCGACGGCGCCACCGCGGTCGGTGTCGCCGCTCCGCTGTCGCCGGAGCCCGAAGAGCAGGCAGCGAGACCCAGTGCAGCGGCCGCGGCCAGCGCGGCGGCGGCGAGGATCCGGGTCGATGTGTTCTGCATTGCTGCCCCCTGGTGTTCGATTCCAACGGCTAAAGGTAGCATTCGGGGCCCGTTCCGCCCCGGCGGCGCTCAGGCGCGGCCGAGCACCCCGTGCGACTCCTCGAGGTAGCAGGCCCCGCAGAGCGACTCGTAGGTCACGTCTTCCCCGTCGATGGCCACCTGCGCGCCGTCGAAGAGATACCAGTCGCCCACCTTGCGGGCGTTGAAGATGGCCTTGCGGCCGCAGCGGCAGATGGTCTTCAGCTCTTCGAGGCTGTGGGCGATCTCGAGCAGGCGGATGCTCCCCGGGAAGCCGGCCGTCTGGAAATCGCTCCGGATGCCGTAGGCCAGCACCGGCACGCCGTCCATGATCGCGATGCGCAAGACGTCGTCGACCTGGGCGGGGCTGAGGAACTGGGCCTCGTCGATGAGCAGGCAGCTCACGTCGACCCCGGTCTCGGTCAGCACCTGCTCGCGGCGGGCGGCGAACTCCACCCGCACCTCCGTGTCGGGTGCGATGAGGAAGTCGACGTCACGGGTTACGCCGAGCCGGGAGACGATCTGCACGTCGCCTTTGGTGTCGATCGCGGGCTTCGCGAGCAGCACCTGCTGGCCGCGCTCCTCGTAGTTGAAGGCGGCCTGGAGCATCGCGGTGCTCTTGCCGCTGTTCATCGCCCCGAATCGGAAGTACAGTTTCGCCACTCGAACACCCTATGCCCTCATTCGAGGGTGACTCCGAGGGTGAATTGACCCCTGTTATGCGGTCAACTCCCGGTTTCGGAGCGCACCATTGATTCATCAGTTCACCCGAATTGCAGATCGGCCGAAGATTCCCCATCCTCAATGGCCGATCGACTCGGCCGGCCGCTCGGTTCCCCATCCTGCGGCCGGCCGCCCTTCTTTAACGGGCGGCCTTCGACGGGAAGCCTCTTCGGCGTCTTCAAGCGCATCCGGCGTCGCCCTCAGAACAGCATCGGCTGCGCGTCGCCCACCGGCCCGAAGCTCGGCACGGTGAGCGCATCGGCGCGGCCGGGCCGGGCGAGCGGCACCCCGGGCGCCACTCCCCCGGTGACCTCCGACGGACGCCCGCGCTGCAATCCGTGCTTGCGCACGAGGGGCTTGATTCGGGCGGCGAGCCAATCGCGGTACTCCTTGGGCGCATACGTTCCCTTGGCGTAGATACGCGCGTAGGGCGCGACCAGCTCGGGATGCTCGCGGCTGAGCCACGCGAAGTACCACTGCTTCACCCCCGGCTTGAGGTGCAGGGCCGAATAGACCACGCTCGACGCCCCGGCCGCGGCCGCCAGGCCGAGTGCCCGGTCGAGGTGCTCGTTCGTGTCGGTGAGCAGCGGCAAGATCGGCATGAGGAACACCTGGCACTCCAGGCCCATCTCGCGCACGGCCGTCACCGTGGCGAGCCGCGCCTTCGTGCTCGGGGTGCCCGGCTCGATCGACTGCTGCAGCTCGTCGTCGTAGATCGCGATCGACATCGCGAGGCTCACGGGCACCACCTCGGCCGCCGAGGCGATCAGCTCGAGGTCGCGGCGCATCAACGACCCCTTGGTGAGCACCGAGAACGGCGTGCCCGAGCTCACGAAGGCGTCGATGATGCCGGGCATGAGGGCGTAACGCCCCTCCGCGCGCTGATAGGGGTCGGTGTTGGTGCCGAGGGCCACCGGATGCCGCTCCCACGACTTCTTGCCGAGCTCGCGCTTGAGCACCTCGCCCACGTTCAGCTTCACCACGATCTGCTGGTCGAAGTCTTTGCCGGCGTCGAGCTCGAGATAGCTGTGCGTGGGCCGGGCGAAGCAGTAGACGCAGGCGTGCGAGCAGCCCCGGTAGGGATTGACGGTCCACGCGAACGGCATGACCTTGCTGGCGCCCGGAACATGGTTGAGCGCGCTCTTGGCGAGCACCTCGTGAAAGGTCATCCCCGCGAACTCGGGTGTCTGCACCGAGCGCACGAGGTTGTTCAAACGCGCCAACCCGGGCAGGGTGGACGGTGCTTCCGAGTCGAGGGTCTGGCCGGTCCAACGCATGCCGACATTCGAACAGATATTCGAACGGGCGTCAAGGTGCACAATGATCAGAGCGCGTCCGGCGCGAGCGAGCAGAACACGAGAACGGTGGACACCATGGCCCACGAACACAGCTGGGTTCCGCAGATCCAGGCGACCGATCGCCTCTCCGCCGCGCTCTACGAGGCGATGACCGCGTGGATCGACCCGGCCGCCCACGCCACCGTGCTCGACATCGGCTGCGGCCCGGGCGGCCTGCTCCCCTATCTGGCCGACGCGGCCCCGCGCACGCACATCGTGGGCGCCGACCACGACGACGAGTCCCTCGACGCCGCTCGCTCGCTCGTGGCCTCGCTCGAGCTCGGCGACCGCGTGCTCGTGGAGCACGGCGACGCGCTCGATCCGGGGAGCCAGCCCGGCCCGTTCGATCTCGTGATCGCCCGCAAGATGGCCCACCACCTCCCCGACCAGGTCGAGGGGCTCCGGATGCTCGCCGCCCGGCTCTCGCCGAGAGGCCGCCTGATCGTCGGCGAGGGCGGCCTGCCCACCAGTTGCCTGCCCTTCGAGCTCGGGCACGGCCGCCCGGGCCTCATGTCGCGACTGGAAGCCGCGGAGTCGGCGCGGTTCACGGGCATGCGACGCGAGCTGGAGCATCCGGTGACCTCGCGCTACGGCTGGAACGTCGTGCTCGAGAGCGCCGGGCTCGTGGTGGAGGAGACGAAGAGCTTTCTCTGGGATGTCCCGGCGCCGGTCTCCGACGAGGCCCGCGCGCACATCCGCTCCACGCTGCAGCACCACCTCACGGGCGACACCCGGCAGTATCTGAACGACGAGGACGTGGCCACGCTCGAGTGGTTGCTCGACCCGGCGAACCCCGACGGGGTCGATCACCGGCGAGACCTGTTCATCCTCGGGGCGTCGACGCTCTACCGCTGCGCGCTGCCCGCATCCTGACCGCGCCGCGGCCGGCGGCGGCCGCGCTCAGAGAGCGGGGGCCGCTTCGTAGAGTTCGAGCGGCTGCCCGTCGGGGTCGGTGAAGAACATCATCGCGCGCCCCGTGTGCGGGTCTGTGCGCAGCTCCTCGCAGGGCACTCCCGCCGCCAGGAGCTCGGCCCGCGCTTCCGCCACCGAGTCCACCTCGAAGGCGAGGTGGCGCAGGCCCGTGGCCTCGGGCCAGCTCGGGCGCACGGCCGGATCGGGAAAGGAGAACAGCTCGATGAGGTACTCGCCGTTCAGGGCGAGGTCGCCCATCCACGAGTCGCGCTCGGCCCGGTAGACCTCACTGAGGAGGGTGCACCCCAGGATGTCGAGGTAGAAGGCCTTCGACCGCTCGTAGTCGGTGGCGATGACGGCGATGTGGTGCACGCGATTCAGTCTCACCCAGACACCGTAGCGGGCCGGACCACCGAGCGGGCTTAAAGAATTTAGCGGGATGAGAGGACCCGATACTCTCATCCCGCAAGGAGACGCCAACGGACCTGCCATGTTGAGCCGTTACCCTTACGGCCATGATCCAGGCCCGCCTCAGACGTCCCCGTTGGCCTCACATTACACGGTCGGGCGGTTCACGGAAGCGGGTTGACAGAAGCCTGTCGTCGCACCCTCGGCGGCGTCTCGGATTCTTATTATTCTCGTAACACAGTGTCAATACGGGGTGGATACGCTCGATAATGAGAACAGGGGAATCGATCGGGGGAATCGTGAACGACATTGTGATCTTCGCGCAGACGGGCACCATCGCCACGCTCGGGCGGGCGGGCGACGACCCGGAGACCAGCACGCCGCTGGCCACCGTCTATCTGCTGAAAGACGGCTGGCACATGAAGCTGACGCACCGGCACGACCGGTTCGCGTGGTCGGGGCCGTACGCCTCGCCCGCCGACGCGGCCGAGAACTACACGCCGGTCGAGGCGACCGGGCCCATCCCGCGTCTCGCGGTCTGAGGCGCCTCGACGGCTGACGCGCCTCGCAGCGCCAGCACCTCACCGTTCCAGCGCCGGCGCAGCCACCGGTCGTGGCTCGCGACCACGACCGCGCCCGGATAGTCGCCGAACGCGTCTTCCAGTTCGCCCGCGAGGCCGAGCGAGAGGTGGTTCGTGGGCTCGTCGAGCAGAAAGAGGTGCGGCGGCTTCGCCACGATGATGGCGAGGGCGAGCCGGCGCTGCTGTCCTACCGAGAGCGCGCCCGCAGCGCGGTCGAGGTCGCGCGGGGCCAACAGCCCGAGGGAGGCGAGCGGGATGCGCTCGGCGGCCGCCTCGCCCAGAGCCCGCCGGTAGAGGACGCGGGGTGAGGCATCCGGGTCGGCAAAGCGCACGTCCTGGGTGAGCAGGCCGACCCGCAGTCCCCGGCGGCGTGACACCGTGCCGCTGTCGACGGTCTCCAGCCCGACGCCCGCGCCCGGGTTCGCACCGCCTCCCGCACCCCTGCCCGCGAGCACCCCGAGCAGCGTCGACTTGCCGGCGCCGTTCGCTCCGGTGACGAGGATGCGCGAGCGCGGCTCCACGGCGATGCTCACGGAGGCGAGGCGGCCGTCGATGCGGGCGCCGTCGAGCACCAGCAGCGGCCCCGCGTCGTCGGGCAGCGGATGCGCGCCGTGCGGCATGCCCGCGAACGAGAGCGGGGCCGGCGGCTTCGGGGTCTGCGACGCGGTGAGCGCGTCGAGTCGGCCGCGGGCGTCGCGCACCCTCCGGCCGATCTGCGCCTGCACGCGATTGCCGGTGGTGCCGTAGTTCATCTTCTCGTTGTCGCGACGCGGGGCCGCGTGCGAGACCTGGCGGCTGGTGATGTCCACCGCCGCACGGAGGCGCACCAGCTCCTGCTGCTCGGCCTCGTAGTGCTGCTGCCAGCGGCCGCGCTCGGCCGCCTTCACCGCGAGGTAGTCGCTGAAGCCGCCGCCGTAGCGGCGGGCCGGGCTCGTGGCGCCCGGGTCGATGTCGACCACCGTGGTGGCGACGTCGTCGAGGAAGGCCCGGTCGTGACTCGCGAACACCACGGGGCCGCGCCAGTTCACGACGGCGCGGCGCAGGTAGTCGACGGCGTCGTCGTCCAGGTGGTTCGTGGGTTCGTCGAGCACGAGCGCCGTGGGGGCGCGAAGCAGCAGGGCGGCGAGCGCGAGGCGGGATCGCTGGCCCCCGCTCACCTCGCCGAGGCGGCGCTCGAACGACAGCGCCGCGAGGCCGAGCCCGGCGAGCACCTCGTCGCGTCGCGCCTCGGCGGCCCACACGTCGAGCCGCTCGGCGCGTTCGAGCGCGTTCGCGTAGCGCGCCGCGGTGTCCCCCGTCGCCCCGGCCCCGGTCCCGGCATCCTCGCCCGCCGGAGGCCCGGCGAGCGCGAGAGCCGCCTCCTCGAGCTCGCGTACGGCGGCGCGGGCCGGAGCGAGTGCGTCGTCGAGCAGGGCGCCGATGGTCTGCGAGTCGGGCGCCGGCAGCTCCTGCCAGAGCAGGCCCACGGATGCCGGACGCGAGACGAGTCCCGCATCCGGGACCTCGACGCCGGCCAGGATGCGCAGCAGGGTCGACTTGCCGGCCCCGTTCTCGCCGATCAGGCCCAGACGCTCGGCGGGGTCGACCACGATGCTCACGCCGGAGAGCACTGGAAGATCGCCGTACGCGTGCGAGACGCCGTCGGCGCGCAGATGCTCCGGGCCGCCGGTGGTGTGGTGCAGAGGCCCGATTGCGGGCGCAGAGGCAGAGTTGTCGCGGTGGGCCACGGAGGCCGCCCTTCTCGAAGAACGAGGGATCCCGCCGGGCGCTGGCGACCGCGATCGCGATCAGCCGGCCTCGGGCGCGGGACGGAGGGGCGTCATCTCTTCATAGCCCCACGACACTAACAGCCCGCGTCGCTCCTCCTCAACCCGCGCTGCCGCTACTCGGAGCCGGAGGCGCGGCGCGCGATGTCGTCGTGGCTGTAGGCCGCGCGGGGGTTGCGGCCGAAACGGTCGCGCACGGCGGCGCGCAGAACGTGCCGGAGGTGGGCGACGCGGCCCGCACGCAGCACGCGCCCGCGCAGCGAGTAGGCGTCGAGGTAGGCCAGCCGGGGAGCCCAGATGGGCTTGCGGCGGCGGTTGTCCACCCCGGCCGCCGCCGTGAGGTGCAGGAACGCCTGCGTGGTGCCGATGGCGCTCGCGAGGTCGACGCCGGGCGAGATCGACGGAAGCGAGATGCGGGAGCCGTCGGGCGCATCCGTGGTCATGGCCACCAGGCCCCGCAGGTCGCTGTAGGGCGGGATGTAGGGCAGGAACCTGGAGTAGTCCACGGTGGAGGCCGCGATCTCCTCGAGTGAAGCCTCCGCCGGGAGCCCCATGAAGCGCTCGAAGGTGAAGCGGCTGCGCGGATGGAACGCCGTCACCTGCGCGGCGAACCCCACGTTCACCACGAGCAGGTCGGGGATGCCGAGCAGCCGCGCGGTGCGCGCGATGGTGGTGCCGATCTCAGGATGCGTGGTCTCGGACTCGTCGAACACGAGCGTCGCCCCGTCGAGGAACTCGCCGACGTTCTCGACCGTCACGCCGTCGCGGTAGATGTGCACGACCGCGGCCGGGTTGATCTCGCGCACCTGCTCGCGGAACACCTCCGCCTTCGCACGACCGTAGGTCGCCGTGGTCGCTCCGGGCACCCGGTTGGCGTTCTGCGGCTCGAAGTCCTCGGGGTCGGCGATGCTGAAGCTCGCCACGCCCATGCGCGCGAGCTTGAGGCCCACCTGGAAGCCGACGCCGCCCACGCCGGCGATGGCCACCCGGGCGCCCATCAGGGCCTGCTGCTCCGCCTCGTTCCAGAACCCGTAGTTGCGGGCGAACTCCGGGGAGCCGAGCGATTTCATCCGCCGTCGACGGCCGTCGCCGGCTCCGCCGCCGTCGCGGCGAACTCCGCGACGGGCGCGGGTGCGGCCGCTGCCTCGCGCTGCGCCCGCGAGACCCGACCGAAGTACTCCAGCTCGCCGTCGGCCGCCATCAGCGTGCCGAGGATGGTGGCGTTGCGCTCGGTGATGCGCGCGGCCGATCCGGCGAGGTCGAACTCGACCGGCAGGTTGTAGTCGAGGTAGTGCTCGATGTACCGGGGCTCACCGATGCGCGAGATGGCGAGCCAGCCCGCGAGGTGGCGTTCGAGCCACGGCTCGATGATGGCGAAGGTGCGGCCCACGTCGTGGCCAGAGAAGTAGGCCGACATGAGGGCGAACAGGTGCCACTGGATGAGCTCCTGCATGGCCACGCGCTCGTGCCGCGCGATCACGCGCGAGACCTCGACGCTGCCGAGGTCGAGCGGGTCGTCGGCGAACAGCTCGGGGCAGAACTCCTCCACCGGCAGGGGCCGGTCGGTACCGTCGTTCCCCTTGATGATGGTGCGGGCCACGCCCACCACGCGCACGCCGTCGGGCGCGTTCTCGAGCACACCGAAGGTGATGGAGCGGGCGTCGTCGTCGTCGCGGTCGGTGCCGTCGGAGGAGAGGTCGGACGGCGCGAGCTGGCCGGTCTGATCCACGTAGACGCGCCGCCGGAACTCGAAGTGCTCCCGGTAGGCCGTCTCGAAACCGGGGAGCGCGACACCGTTGATGCCGATGATCCCCGTCGCGAGGCGAGCCTCGGGGTCGGCCGCGAACGCGGCGGAATCGGCGATGACCGGTATGACCTCCGCGTTGGTTACCGAACGATCAATTCGCGACACCGGTCAGCTTCCGAGCCTTTGCCATCACATCAGTCATCAACCGGAGCACTTCAGATCCTCCGTAATCAAGGAGTGGATGGCCGTCCGGCGTGTCCGCGCGAAGCACGCTGCCGTTGTCCCGAGCATAGAAGCGCGGCAATTCGTTTGCAACTTGGGACGTTATGTCTCAAAATGGTGCTGAGAAGGGGCAACTATGTCTGAAAACAGCTGGACGAAGTCCGGAGCCGGCCGCACCCGGGTGCCCAAAGACGAAGTGCGCACGAAGCTGCTCGACACGGCGATGTCCCTCGTGCAGGCCAACGGCCTCACGGTCGGTTTTGAGCACCTGCTGATGGACGACCTCATCAAGGAGGCCGGGGTTCCGCGCAGTTCCGTGTACCGGATCTGGGAGTCGAAGGAGGCGTTCTTCGAAGAGCTCCTCAGCGAAGTGGCCAACCAGGTCTCTCCGGGCCGGGCCGACGAGGAATCGCTCGTCGCCACCTGGGAGTACCTCGGCTTCCGCGCCGACGAGCTGCGCACCGCCGAGGGCCGCCGCCGCATCCTCGTCGACGTCACCGGTATCGCCGCCGAGCAGAACTTCGAATCGGTCACCTCCTCGGTGCAGTGGCGCACCTACGTCGCCCTCTCGTCGACCGCGCTCTCCTATCCCGACACGCGCGTGCGCGAGCGCATCATCGAGGCGCTGCGCAACAGCGAGCTGGCCTTCCTCGACCAGATGGAGGTGTTCTACCGCAACATCGTTCCCGCGGTGGGCTACCGCCTGCGCCCCGACCTCAACGACGACTACCGCCCCCTGGTGGTGGCGGCCGCGGCCATCATCGAGGGCCTCGGAATCTCGCGGACCACCATCCCGGACCTCGTCGAGGCGCGCTACAACGTCGACAACGAGGGCCGGCCGGCGGAGGTGTCGCTCGCGGCGATCTCCTACCACGCCATCATCATGGCGTTCATCGTGCCCGACCCCAACTACGACGCCGAAGCGGCCATCGCCCGCCTCAGCTCGGGTATCGACGAGATGCCGGTGGTGCAGCCGCGCAGCCGCGACTACGACGGAATCGACGACTCGGGTTCGTAGGCGAACAGCATCCGGAGTTCGCCGCCGCCGACGGTGACGTTGGCGCGCCCGAAGACCGAGTTCATGACCGTGATGGCGGTGCCGAACTGCGAGCGCACGGCGGTGTCGCCGCCGTCGAACGGCGCACGAACGAACACGCTGCGGTGACGCCCCACCCCGTTCACGCGCACGTGGGGCGGCTCCAAGGCGGCCGCTGCGGCCCTGGCGGCAGCACCGGCAGCACCGGGGGCCTCGGGGGCCTCGCCCGGCGCCGATCCGAGCTGCTCGGCGCGGGCCGCGAGAAGGGCTGCCAGAAGAGCCCTGAGCGCCACCTTCTGCTCCATCGTGAAGCGGTCGGCGAGCGCGGTGTCGTCGTGCACCACGAGGTCGCCCGGATGCGCGCGGGCCAGCCGTTCGAGCCAGGGCAGCCCCATGTCGGTGATGATCACCGAGCGCAGCAGCGCAGAGATGCGGCGGGCCCGGGCAGCGTCGGCCTCGGTGACCTCGCCCCGCTCCAGCACCCCCTCGAGGAAGGGCACCAGCTCCACCGACAGGGCCTCGCGCCCCGACTCCCTCAGCAGCTCCCGCAGCCGGATGCGCACCCGCCGGCTCAGTCCGCTCTGCTCCCGGGCAGCGGTCTCGGCCACCCGGGAGAGCCCGAGACTCAGCCGGTAGGAGAACACCGAGGCGCCCACGCCGAAGAGCACCACCGGGATCACGGCGATGATCGACGACGAGAACGGCAGCACCCCGTCCGCCGGGCCGAGTGCGGTCTGCAGGCCCGCCATCGCCCCCACCACGAAGCAGGAGACGACGGTGGCGAGCGCGAGGTCGCGCCCGGGCCGGAACTCGGAGAACGCGAGGATGAACACCCCGATCACGAGCGGGCCCCAGTTCTGCCAGAAGTGGCCGGGTACGCCCCAGGTCCCGAGGCTCGCGGCGACGCTGGCGAGGTTCGCCGCCGCGATGACCACGCCGAAGCCGAGAAAGCGCACGGGAGTGTTCACCGGGTCGGTCACCACGATCAGCAGCACCGTGGCGGCGATCACGAAGAACAGCGCCGTCAGGGCGAAGAACGGGTCGGTGATGGCGTCGACCTCGCCGACCGTCCGCACGAGGGCGTAGGCGAGCGCCCCCACGCCCGCGCAGACGATCAGGGGGTAGAGCGACCGGGCGGTCACCGGATCGGACCGCTGCGGCACCCCGCGCCAGAACAGGAACCCTCTCATTCCTCGGCCTCCCAGGCGTGCTCGGGCGCCACCGGCAGGGTGAACATGTAGGCGGTGCCGTTGCCGGGCGCGGTCCAGAGCTGCACCTCGCCGCCGGCGTCGCGGATGCGCGCGAGCACCGACTGGGCGACCCCGAGACGGTCGGGCGGCACCGCGGCCGGGTCGAAGCCGCGGCCGGCGTCGGAGACCATGACGACCACCGCATCCGGAGCCCCGTCGACCACGACCTCGGCGCGCTGCACGCCGGAATGCTGCCGCGCGTTCACGAGCGCCTGCCGCAGCGCGAGCGACACCGCGGTGGCCACGGCCGGCGTGAGCCGGTGCAGTGAGGCGAGGTCTCCGGCGACGTCGACGCTGAACCCGCCGGCGCGGGTCTCGGCCAAGACGGCGGCGACGCGGGGCGGGATGCCGTCGTCGGGCGAGGCTGCGGCCTCGTCGTCGGGCCACCAGGCGCCGTCGGCGATCATCGCGAGGTCTCGGCGCAGCGCGGCCTGCTGCGCCGGGGTCAGGGGCCCGGGTTGCTGGTGGGAGAGCACCGTGAGCTCGCTCAGCACGGTGTCGTGGAAGAGGGCCACGACTTGGCTCTCGATCTCCTGCTGATAGCTCATCGCGCTCGTGTCCCGCAGCGCGCGTTCGACGGTGCGCAGCTCGCGGCCGTTGCGGCGGTCGAGCAGCAGACTGACACCCGAGGTGACGGTGATCACGACGGCGGCCGCAGCGGTCATGAAGTCGAAGGAGAGGGCGACGCCGGCGTTCAGCGCGGCGAGAAGGGTGGCAGCCTGGCCGGCGACGTAGGCCGCGACGATGAACGCGAGCGCCCGCGCACCCAGAACGGTGGGGGCGATGGTGTAGATGAAGGCGATCTGCGGCAGGGCGAGGATGTAGGGCGAGTCGGCGATCGTGTTCGTGGCGTCGTGCAGGATGACGGCCGTGTAGACGCCGATGCTCGCGCTGCCGAGCAGGAGATACGCGATCATGCTCGGGAGGTCGCGGCGCACGAAGGTGGTCACCATCAGCGCCGCGATCGGGATCAGCAGGAGCAGCGCCGGCCAGGGCCCCGGCCCGTGCGCGTTGATGCTGCGCAGGGCCACGAGGGCGGCGGCCAGGATGAGGGCGCTCGAGCCGAGCGCGAGGGTGGCGCGGGAGAGGGCGTTCGCCGCGCTCTCCGCGCCCGAGCCGTGCGGCATCCCCAGTGTCATCGTCTCCCCCTGGAACAAGCCTACGAGGGCGGGGGCGCCCGATGCACCTGAGCGGTGAAGACGCCGAGGCGGGGGCGCGCGGAGATGTGGGCGATGGTGAGGCCGTGCGGCTCGTAGATGGCCCGGGCGGCCTCGTGCAGCACCTCGGCCGTGGTCGGCGAGGGCAGCGCGACGCGGTCGACGGCCACGACCAGGCCGTCACCGTCGCCGAGGTGCAGCCGGAACTCCCAGGTCTCGGAGGTGGCCCGCGTGCCGGGATCCGACACCACATCGACACAAGTGCCGGTCACGAGAACGGCGCGCGCCAGGATGGCCGGAGCGAGCCCCGCCTGCATGCTCGGGATCCCCCCGACGTTCGCCACAAGGCGATCGTATAGCGAAAACGCCCGGTGTCGGCGCACCGCCCTCTCGTCGTGGATCGGGCTCCCGGGTGCGCCCGGTACGCTGGGGCGATGCCGACGCGACACGAGCAGAAAGCCGAGACCCGCGCGCAGATCATCCAGGCCGCCGCGCAGGAGTTCGGCGTGCACGGCTACCGGGGCACGAGCTTCGCGTCGATCGCCGAGGCGATGGGCCGGCCGAAGTCGGCGCTGGGTTACCACCAGTTCCGCTCGAAAGAAGAGCTCGCGGCAGCCGTCGTGCACTTGCAGAACGCGCGCTGGGAAGAGCTGCGGGTCGCCGTGCAGAACGGCGTGCGGCCCGGCGTGCCCCGGCTGCTGAGCCTGCTGCTGACGGCCGCGCTCGACGCTCGCGAGAACCCGCTGGGCCTGGCGGCACTGCGGCTGCTGCTCGAGCGGCAGTCGAACGGCCTCGAGCTGCCGCCGGGGGCCTTCGGATGGCGGGCCTCGGCGCGAACACAGCTGAACGAGGCCGTGCGGCTCGGCCAGCTGCCGGACGCGACCGAGGTGAGCGCGGCGACCGGCATCATCCTGAACGCCAGCCTGGGCCTGTTCGAGGCCGAGAACCGCGGGCTGCAGGCCGCTGACAGCCGTCGCGAGCTGAAGGCGTTGTGGCGAACGCTGTTGGCCGGGCTCGGCGCCGCCGACGTCGACGGTCTGCTGCGCGACACCGTCGTGGTGGTGCCGCTCACGAGCGAGCTCGACCGGGTGCGCGAGAGCGGCGGCGCGGGCGGAGTGCCCGAGCCGGGTACGCAGCGACTGCTGCTGCCCCTGTCGCTCGAGAGCGAGACGCCCTGACCATGCCGACGGCGTCGTCGCCACGGCCGTCGCCGAAGCCTTCCTCCCCCACTCCGTCACGCCGGCACGCGCGGCCCATCGCGGCCGGGCTGCTCATCGCCTACTCGCTCGTGGTGCTGCTCATCGTGGCGTGGCCGACGCCTGTCGACGCCCCTTCGCACTCGACGCTGCTGGCGCTGCTCCGGGCCGTGCACAAACTGCACGTGCTCATGTTCATCAACTACGCGCAGGTGGAGTTCCTCGCGAACGTGGCGATGTTCGTGCCGCTCGGTCTGCTCATCGGCGTGCTGTTCGGCCGGCACCGCTGGGGCTTCGCCGTCCTCATCTGCTTCGGGGTGTCGTCGCTCATCGAGACCGCCCAGTTCTTCTTGCTCCCCGGCCGCTACGGCACCGTCGACGACGTCATCGCGAACACCCTCGGCGCTCTCGTCGGGGCCCTGCTGGCGCGGGCGTGGCTGCGCCGTCGCGCCGACTGAGCCGGCGCATCCGGGTCGTCACGCCGGCGCCGGTCTGAAGATGTGCACGGCCTCGCGGACGGCGTAGTACACGATCACGAAGCTGGCCACCGGGTCGGCCCACCACCAGCCGAGTGCGGCGTCCGCGGCGATGCCCAGCAGCACGGTCATGGCCAGCACGCCGTCGATGAGCGTGACCCGGCCTTCGGTGATCAGCACCGGATTGCCGAGCGCCCGCCCGGTGCGCGCCTTGCCGAAGGCGAGGGCGAACATGACCAGTGCGGTCACCCCCGTCCACACGATCCCCGCGGTGCTCGGCGAGGCGTGATGCGCCGTGAGCAAGGCCAGCGACGACTGCACGAACAGGTAGGCCGCCAGCAGCACGAAGGCGATGCCGATCAAGCGCAGGGCCCGCCGCTGGCGCGCTTCGCCGGTGCCGGAGAGCTCCCACAGCACCACCGTGCTCGCGCCGATCTCGATCAGGCTGTCGAGCCCGAAGCCGAGCAGCGCGACCGATGAAGCGCTCACGGCGAGCACCGCGAGCACGACGACCCCCACCACGTTCCAGGCGAGTGTCGCGATCTCCAGTGCGCGCCCGCGCCGTAGGAGACGTTCCGCCGCTGTCGCCGAGTCCGAGCTCACACCTGATTCTCGCAGCCGCTCGCCCGCCACCGGCCGATCGCGCTCCGAGTCGCGTCTCCGGGCGGCGTGCGGTATCGTGGAGGCAACAAGGGGAGTACTCCCGTCTGCGGTGAGCCCGTCAATACGGATGCGTCGAAGCGTCCCGGGCCACAGGTTCCGATCTCGATCGGGGCGGAGGAGACCTTGGCGTCATCGTTCACGCCGATTCCCTTTGGAGTACACCCATGCAGGTCACCCCGCTGATCTGGATCATCACGATCCTCGTCACGATCGCCTTCTTCGTCTACGAGTTCTTCGCCCATGTGCGAAAGCCGCACGAGCCCACCATCGCCGAGTCCGCACGCTGGTCGGCGTTCTACATCGGCCTCGCACTGCTCTTCGGGGTGGGGATCGGCGCCGTCTCCGGCTGGAACTACGGCGGCGAGTACTTCGCCGGCTACCTCACCGAGAAGGCCCTGTCGATCGACAACCTCTTCGTCTTCCTGCTCGTGATGTCGGCGTTCGCGGTGCCGAAGGCCTATCAGCAGAAGGTGCTGATGATCGGCATCGTCATCGCGCTCATCCTGCGCGGCGGGTTCATCGCGGTCGGTGCGACGCTGATCGAGAACCTCTCGTGGATCTTCTACCTCTTCGGCGCTCTCCTGCTCTTCCTCGCGTACCGGCAGGCCTTCTCGAACCACGAGTCCGATCCGGCGAACGGTCGCTTCATGGGTCTCGTGCGCCGCATCCTGCCCGTCAGCGACGAGTACGACGGCGACAAGCTCACCGTGGTGAAGAGCGGCAAGCGCTTCGTCACGCCGATGCTGCTCACCATCATCGCCATCGGCTTCATCGACCTGATCTTCGCGGTCGACTCCATCCCCGCCATCTACGGCCTCACCAACGAGGCGTACATCGTGTTCACGGCGAACGCGTTCGCGCTGATGGGGCTCCGGCAGCTGTTCTTCCTCATCGGAGGCTTGCTCGAACGCCTCGTGTACCTCTCGCAGGGGCTCGCCGTCATCCTGGCGTTCATCGGGGTCAAGCTCGTGTTCCACGCCCTGCACGTCAACGAGTTGCCGTTCATCAACGGCGGTGAGCCCGTTCTGTGGGTGCCCGAGATCCCGATCTGGTTCTCGTTGCTGTTCATCGGAGCCACGATCGCCGTCGCGACGACCGCGAGCCTGCTGAAGACGCGGGCCGACGGGCGGCGCGAACCGGTCGCCGCGGCGACGCCTCCCTCATCCTCTGCCTCGTCTCTCGAGCGAAAGGATGCCTCCAAGTGAGCATGTTCTCGAAACTCGGCGATCTGGCCAAGAAGGCTCTCGACGGCTCCGGGTCCGGGTCAGGCTCCACTCCTGGTGGCGCATCCGGGCAGCCCGATTGGCGCTCAGTCGTGCGCAGCGCGGCGGATGCGCTGACGGGCGAGGGGCGTTCCGCCGCCCCTGGCGCGCAGACCGGGCGCACCTCGGCCGCCTCCCCCTCCCCGCACACGGCCCCAGCCGGCCGTGGGGCCCCCTCCGCCCCGGCCACCCAGGCCGACCGGGCGGCGATCGCCCGCTACGACTACCTCCTGCAGACCGCCGACCCCCACCAGATCGAACAGGTCCATCGGGAGGCCTTCGCGCGGCTGACCCCAGCCCAGCGCGCCCAGATCGAGGATCGGATGCGCGCCGAACTGCCCGGATCGGAACACCCTCGGTCATCCGGGCCCGACGACCTCGCACGAGCAGCCACCCGCACGGAGGCGTCGCGGCCTGGAGCCCTCCGCGGCCTGCTGGCCCGCGCCGGCGTCGCGGCAGGACCCGGTGGTGGCGGCTACCGCAACGGAAGCGGAATCGGCCGGGGTGCGCTCGCCGGCGGCGCCGGCGCCGGCGCCGTCGCGGGTGCCGGTCTTGCGGCGGGCGGCGTGCTCGCCGCGGTCGCCGGAGGCGCCGTCGTCAGCTCGGTGGCCGGCCCGCTCCTGGAGCAGGCCGCCTCGTTCGGCGTCGACTTCGACGCCCTGGCCGGCTCCCTCGATCTCGAGGGCCTCACGGGCGGACTCGATGGCGTCGCCGGCGGGGTCGGCGAACTGGCGACGGGCGCAGGCGAGTCGGTTGCCGGCCTGGGTGACCAGGTGAGCGGTCTCGGCGACCAGGTGAGCGGTCTCGCATCCGGGTTCACCCTCCCCGGCCTCGACGACTTCTTCGGCCGCTGACCCGGCGCTGACCCGGCCGCGCCGTCCGTCCGCGCCTAGTCGTCTGCGAGCGCAGAAGTTAGCGTGGATACATGGCCCCGACTCGTCGCAGCACCCTGTTCGTTCTCCCCGTTGCCGCCGTCGTGCTGATGGTGGCAGGGGTCATCGCGATCGTGATCTCCACGTCTCAGGACGCATCCTTCGGATGGTTCGCCTACGCCCCGCTCTCCGGCACGGTCTTCACTCCCCATGCCGCCCTCGTCGTCGGTCGGGGTGCGGTCGCGGGCGCCGTCGTCGCCGTGCTCGGGCTGGCCGCCCTCGCGTTCTGGGGCGGCTACCGTCTGGCGACATCGCGCGCGAAGCGCGCTCGCTGAACTGTTCGTCGAGGCGAACGACCGCGTCGAGAGCCGCGCGTCGGGCCGCACACCTACCGGCTTCGCAGGGCCGCCTGGTAGCGCGCAGGATCGTTCCGCGTCTCCTCGGTGAGCAGCAGGCCCGCCGAACCGATCGGCCGCGTGTACGACCCGCGGCACGGGATGAGAACCAGCTTGGTGAGCCCCGCCCGCCAGGCCGGAACCAGGGCGTCCAGCGCCTTCCACTCGGGAGATTCCGCAGCCGGTGTGTGCACCTGCGAGCGAAGCTCCTCGAATCGCGCCGCCTCCCAGTCGTTGAACTCCGTCGTCAACGCGTCGTCGCCGAATCGCTCACGCCAAGACGGTCCCACCAGCTGCGCGAGCAGCTCGGCCCGTTCCGATGACCCGACCGTCGCAGCCGTGAGCCGGTCGAAGATGGTCGGGTCGGCCGGGATTCCCGCGTGCGCCACGCACGCCCCCCACAGCTCCGGCCACGCCTCCTGCCAGTCCGTCCAGGCGCCAGGGCGATCGCCCTCAACCGCAGCGGGGGTGTCCGAGAGCAGAGGCGGGAGATCCTCCCCCTCGGGTTGCAAGCCCCACGCTTCTCGAATCCAGAGAAGCTCGTGGAGCGCGTGCGGCGAGTTCTCGATCGTGAGCTGCATGTCGTGCGGCCACGGATTGCCCGGCATCGGAGTAGATGAACGCATCGATCTCCTTACTTTCATTCAGCCTAGGCCGGAAGGCGCGAGACCCCCCACTCCCAAACCACTACCGCCGCGCCTTCACCAACCCGCCGGCAGCCCGCCCCGCCCAGGTCACGCAGAACTCGAGCGGCCCCCGCCGCCCCAGCAGCACCAGCACCGTGCCGATCACCAGCACCAGCCCGAGGTTGAGCGCGAACATCCCGAAGCTAGACAGATACCACGGCGTTCCCAGCGCCACGTAGTCGGCGTAGCTCAGCGACGACCACGGCGCCGGCAGCAGCAGCCCCGTCACCACCGCCACCAGCAGCACGTGCGCCGTGTAGCTCGTGAGCGGCGCTCGCCCCGCCCCGATCACCGGCGTCAGGATGCGCTGCGCGAGAAGCCCGAGCACGCTTCCCACCAGCATCAGCACCCCGACGGCCGTCACCGCGAACCCGCCGGTCAGCAGCAGGTCGACCGTCGACCCGGTGTGCGCCGCCGGCGTCAGCAGATACCAGGCGCTGCTGGCCGAAGGATGCCCGCTGCCCGACTGCAGCAGCAGGCCGAGACCCTGCGAGGCCGGGATGCGCGCATCCGCCGCCACGCCGGCCGCGGCCCCCACGGGCCCGAGTACGAGCAGGCTGACCACGATCCCGAGCACCCACACCGCACCCCCCGCCAGCGCGACACGCACCCCCACCGACCGCAGCGCCGCCACCGACCGGATGCGCACCACAGCCCGCCCGATCAGCACACCGCCGAGCCCATATGCCAGCCAGATGATGGCTGGATACGACCCGGTGAACAACACTTCGCGCAGCACCCCCACAGGGTCGCCGAGGTCGGCCCACGAGACGTTGCCGCTCACCACGTGCTCCCCCGCCGCCCGGGCAGCGCCGATCGACGGTGCACTCCACAACGCCACCAGCCACGCGAGCACCGGCGCCCCCACGGCCACCACCCCCGTGACCACCGCCAGCACCCACGTCGGCACCGTCAGCAGCGGCGCGATCAGCCAGAACATCACGCCGTAGTACACGAGGATCACGAGCAGCCGCACGTCGACGAGGTCGAGCGTGAGCCCCAGCGCGATGAGCGCAGCTCCCCGCCCGAGCAGCATCATCCGCGCCGAGCCCACGCGCCCGGAGGCCACCGCGACCCGCGTCGAGAGCACGATGCCCACCCCCGCGAGCACGGCGAACAGAGCGGATGCGCGCCCGTCGAACAGAGCGCTCCCCGCGATGCGCTCCCCCGACGGCATGTCGGCGTAGAGCCAGGTGTGCGTGGCGATCATGCCCGCAATAGCCACGAACCGCGCCAGGTCGAGCCCGACGATGCGGCCCGGCCCGGCCGCGGCAGCAGCATCCGGCCCGGGAAGGGCGCTGGCCTCTCCCGGGGGAGAACTCATCCGCGGGTCAGTTCCAGCACTTCTGCGGTCGACTCGAGGGTCTTCTCGGCCTGGCGCTTGTGCTCATTGAGCTGGGTGCCGAGCGAGGGGATGAGCTTGCCGAGCTGCTTCTCCCACGCCGGGTACTCCTCGGGAAAGCACTTCGCGAGAAGGTCGAGCATGATCGGCACGGCCGTGGATGCGCCGGGCGAGGCCCCGAGGAGCCCCGAGATGGATCCGTCGGCGGCGGTGATGACCTCGGTGCCGAACTGCAGCACTCCACCCTTCTTCGCATCCTTCTTCATCACCTGCACCCGCTGGCCAGCGGTGATGAGGTACCAGTCCTTGGGGTCGGCGGTGGGCATGAACTCGCGCAGAGCGGCGAGCTTCTTCTTGCGCGAGGCGAGCAGTTCCCCGATGAGGTACTTCATCAGGTCGCCGTTGTCGCGCGCCACGGCGAGCATCGGCCCGATGTTGTGCGCCCGGATGCTGGCCGGCAGGTCGAGCCACGAGCTCGACTTGAGGAACTTGGGGCTGAACCCGGCGTAGGGGCCGAAGAGCAGCGACGACTGACCGTCGACCACGCGGGTGTCGAGGTGCGGCACCGACATGGGCGGGGCGCCGACGGCGGCCTTGCCATAGACCTTGGCGTGGTGCTCGGCGACGACGGCGGGGTTGTCGGTGCGGAAGAACTTGCCGCTGATCGGAAAGCCGCCGAAGCCCTTGATCTCAGGGATGCCGGACTTCTGCAGCAGCGGGAGCGCGTGCCCGCCGGCGCCCACGAACACGAACTTGGCGTTCACGGTGTAGGGGGTGTTGCCGATGCGCTCGCGCACCGAGACGTTCCAGCTGCCGTCTTTCTGCTTCTTGAGCTTCTTGACGTCGGTGTCGAGTCGCAGCGTGGCGCCGTTGGCCACGAGGTAGTCGAAGAGTTCGTGGGTGAGCGAGCCGAAGTCGACATCGGTGCCCGAGGGCACGCGGGTGGCGGCGATCTTCTCGCCTTTCTGGCGGTCGCGCACCAGCAGCGGCGCCCACTGGTAGACCACCTTCGGGTCGTCGCTGAACTCGATGCCCGCGAACAGGGGCTCGTTCTTCAGCAGCTCGTAGCGGCGGCGCAGGTAGTCGACGTTGTCCTCCCCGCGCACGAAGGTCATGTGCGGGGTCGGGTTGATGAAGGAGGTGGGGTGGGGCAGAATGCCCTGCTCCACCAGTGAGGCCCAGAACTGGCGGCTCACCTGGAACTGCTCGTTGATCTTCACGGCCCGGGTGGGCTCGATGCTGCCGTCGGCGGCCTCGGGCATGTAGTTGAGCTCGGCGAGGGCGGCGTGGCCCGTGCCGGCGTTGTTCCAGGGGTTCGAGCTCTCCTGCCCCACGTCGCTCAGGCGCTCGAAGATCATGATCGACCAGTCGGGCTGCAGCTGCTTGATCATGGTGCCGAGGGTGGCACTCATGATGCCACCGCCAATCAATGCGACGTCGACATTCTTTGTGCTCACGAGGAGAGTTTACGCCGGTTGTATACAAGCCGCCGCCACTGCACTGGTGACGCTCGGGTTAAATGCCGAAGCCCCCGCCTTTCGGCGAGGGCCCCGGGCATCGGGTATGGGATGTTCGCGGCTACTAGGAGTTGACCGAGGACTTCTGGCGACGGACGATCGTGAGAACGATCACGAACGCCGCGCCGAGGGCGAGCAGTCCGCCACCGGCCCAGATGCCGAGCGTCGGGTCCATGGCACCCGTGTTGGGCAGGCTGCCCGACGAAGAGCCGGTGCCACTGGTGGTCCCGGTTCCACTATCGCTGGGGGCACCCGTGGAGATCGCGACAGTCGCGATGCGACCGGACTCAAGGCCCGTCGCCGTAATGCTGTAAGCGCCGGAAGCGTTGAGCGGAAGAGTAACGGAGAGTGCTGCGGAGCCGCTGGCATCCGCCGACTTGGTGATCGACTGCGAGTCGACTGCGCTCACCACGGAAGCGAGCGTGGCACCGGATGCGTTCTCACCGGTGAGCGTGAACGAGACAGGCTCACCCGGAGTGAACGAGCCCGGAGCGAAGCTGACGGTTCCCGTTTCACCCGGAGCGAGAGAGCCCGGAGACGAGATGTTCGACGGCGGCACGTAAGCGTTGGCTGCGGTCGGTACTGCGAAGATGGCGACGATCGCGAGAGCCGCGACGGCCAGTGCTTTTTTCATCATGATTGAGGTTCCCCACCCTTTGTTGTTTAAGGTTCAGCGCGTAAAAACAGCGTCGAGTCTGACGACCGACGCTGTCGTGTTGCAGATGAATCTTTCACCATGCTAGCGGATAGGGCAGCCTGAGAAACCCGTGTTTATTTCGGTTGAGTAAACAGTTGGGTTGATCGTAGGGGTTATCTGCGCGTTGAGCAGCAAGGAGTCCCCCGGCTGCGCGAGGTAGTCAACCGTGACCGTTCGCGTTTCTCCCGGCGCCAATTCGACTGGCACTTCGGCAACCAGGTACCCCTGATCGAGGGCAGCCCGGTAGGTCCCACCGGGGATTCCGGGATCGACGCTCGTGACGATCGTGGCGTCATTCATCTCACCAGAGCTGTGCGGCCCGTACACGTAAACCAGGGTCTTGATGTTGCCGGGTGCAATGCCGAATCCGCCGCCGCCGGTGACGTAGGCCGGCAAGGATGTTGCTGCATCGGCCGGTGCAGTGTTCGTGAGCGTCACTCGAACCCGGATCGCCGGCCGCCCATCCGCTCTGCACACTTCCGACTGAGCATCGACCGCAGTTGTTAGGTAGTAGTCCATCTTCGCGCCCGTAGCGTCGTTGAAATAGACGCCTATGCCAGTGCTGTCGCCGGCATTACCGGGAATACCTCCGGCGAGCGTAGTCCCAGCCAAGAGTGCCTGGTCGTCGCTGTGAGAACTCCAGATTTTGAAGCGGCCTTCTTGACCCGATTGAACGAGTGCGTCGATGAGGGTCTTGGGATCGATGTCACCACCAGCCACGCGATCGAACACCGCCTTCGCCGCCGATGCGAAAACGGCATCTTGAACAACCGGCTCCGGGTAGAGCGTGTACACGTCGCTGAGTAAGAATTTGACGGCATTCTCAGCCGTGAGCTTGTCTCCCGAAGGCAGCACGACCGGGCCGGTGGCCTTCAGGAGGTAGCTCAGCGCAACGGGATCAAAGGAGATCACGCCGTCGACCGATCCACCAAATCGATCTGTCCACATCGTCGACGCGATCTGGCCCGAGAGATCGAAGTCTGGTGTCAGCGTCGTGTTCTGCACATAACGGGATACACGATCCGTGTAGAGCCCGCGGGTCTCGTCCGGGAGGGCGAGCACCGGGCTCGGGAACACCGGGAAGCTACTCGAGGAGGCCTGGCTGGCTAGACGCACGGACCCATCTTGCGTCGAGACCAAGGCGAGCGCGCTGGTGATTCCTCCGCCCGCCCGCAGCTCAGCAGGGTTCTGGAACAGGAGAAGGTAATTCCGTGGGCCTTCTGCCCCGAGCATCCGCGGAATCAGCGTGACCGCCTTACTCACTCCGGCCATGAGATCGTCGACGCGCTGCACAGTGGCCTGCAACTGACCAACTGCTTGAGTCACCGGCACGATGGTCGCTGAGGTGTCGATGGCATTCACGTCGACAGCGGCTCGGTCCAGCGCACTTGCAGCGCTCGTGACGCTGGCCTCCGCCGATGCAAGCGCTGCAAGGTCGATCGTGCCATTGACCGGCTGGAAGCTGCCCACTCCCAGCTGGGCCACGTTGGACACCAGCGGCCAGACAGCGTTACTGGCAACATCGTTGGTCACGGCGGCCGCTTCGCGGAACGCAGTGAGATTGCTTCCGGCCCAGGGGAGAAGTTCCACAGAACGCCAGATCGGATCATCCGTCAGCGACGCGGCGGACTGGGCATGTCTGCGAAGCTCATCGGCTGTCGCGCGGGCTTCGTCGACCTTGCCGGATCCGACCTCCGATTGAATGGTCGAAGCCAACGGCACAGCCGCCTCGAGTTCCCCCTTTGCCAACCAGGCTCGGGTTCCAACCCACCCAGCGACGAGCGCCAGAAGCACGAGTGCTCCGACAACACTCCAGATGACAATGCGACGATTGCGCTGTCTCCGGCGTCTGCTTCCACGCCGACGGCCTGATGATGAGTGACCACGCCCGCTCGAGCGCCGAGGCGAAGCTTCAGAATCCGCCCACCTACGCTCCAGGTCACCAGCCTCGTCCGTCACGGGCACCATTCAATCAGAGGATGCCTGAGAACTAGGGTCGCCCCATTCCCCTATATGTCCAGCCAGCCTCTCGCCACGCGATGGCGTCCAAACAGTTTCGGCCGTCGATGATCACGGGAGACTTGACCAACGCCTTGACGGCTACAGGATCAAGCTCCCGAAATTCCTTCCATTCGGTGACAATCACGACGGCGTCCGCGTGACGAAGTGCAGCTTCGACGCTCTCGGTGAAAAGCAGTTGGGGATGCAGACGCTTGGAGTTCTCGATCGCCTGCGGGTCCATGGCCACGACGTCTGCTCCAAGGCCGTGGAGGTTAACCGCGACGTCAAGTGCAGGCGAGTCGCGAACGTCGTCCGAATCTGGCTTGAAGGCAAGACCGAGAACGGCGACCTTCTTCTGGTACACCTCACCACCCAGGGATTCACGAACCATGTCCACAACGCGCTGCCGACGGCGAAGGTTGATGGCGTCGACCTCCTTCAGGAAAGCGACTGACTCACCGCGACCAAGCTCTTCAGCTCTCGCCGAGAAAGCCCGGATGTCCTTCGGGAGGCAACCACCTCCGAATCCCACGCCTGCGTTCAAAAACCGACGCCCGATCCTGGCGTCATATCCGATCGCGTCCGCGAGCTGGGTGACGTCCGCCCCCGCGACCTCCGCGATCTCCGCCATGGCGTTGATGAACGAGATCTTGGTCGCCAGGAAGGCATTCGCAGAGACCTTGACCAGCTCCGCGGTCGCATAGTCCGTCACGACGAGTGGTGTATTTTCCGACAGGGCCTTGGCGTAAACCTCGTCCAACATCTCTTTGGCGACAGCGCCATCGTGATCCGAACTGACTCCGTAGACGAGCCTGTCCGGCGAGATCGTATCCTTGACAGCGAAGCCCTCTCGGAGGAATTCCGGGTTCCAGGCGAGCATCGCGCCGGGGGCCCCGCTGGACACCCGAACGGCGAGGTCGGCGGCGGTTCCCACGGGAACCGTCGACTTCCCGACCACTAGATCGCCGTCGGTCAAGAACGGGATCAGAGCATCCACAGCCGAATTGACATACGTCAAGTCCGCGGCGTACTCACCCTTCTTCTGCGGAGTGCCCACAGCGATGAAGTGCACGGACGACCCTCGAGCCTCGGACATGTCCGTTGTAAATCGCAGCCGACCCGAGTCTCGGGCGGAAGTGAGGATTTCAGGTAGCCCGGGTTCGAAGAACGGCGCCCGCCCGCTAGCGAGCAACTCGATCTTGGCCGTATCGACGTCAATGCCGACGACGTCATGACCCAATTCCGCCATCGCCGCCGCATGAACGGCCCCTAAGTATCCGCAACCGACAACAGAGATCTTCATCTTTTCCTAACGTGGTTCTGGTTCGGCTGACGAATCCCAGCCAGGCGTCGCGTGTCGCTGCGTATCTACTGGCGGATGGAATCGATGTGCTCGTGGTACCAGTCCACCGTCGAGCGCAATCCATCTTCCAGGCCGATTTTGGAGGTCCATCCAGCACCCGCGAGCTTGGATACGTCGAGAAGCTTCTGGGGCGTACCGTCCGGCTTATCGGTGTCCCACTCCGTGACGCCCTCGAAACCAACGACCTTGGCGATCACCTCGGATATCTCCTTGATGGTGACGTCGCTACCTGTACCGACATTGACCTGCTCCGGGCCGTCGTAATTCTCGAGCAGGTGCAGGCATGCTGCCGCCATGTCATCAACATGGAGGAATTCGCGCCTCGGAGTACCTGTACCCCAATTCGTCACCACGGACTCGCCGTTACTCACAGCCTCGTCGTAGCGACGAATGAGCGCGGGAAGCACATGGGACCCCTTCGGCGAGAAGTTGTCGCCTGGCCCGTAGAGATTCGTGGGCATGGCGGAGATCCATGGCTTGCCGTACTGCCGCCGCACGGCCTGAATCTGAAGAATGCCCGAGATCTTGGCGATCGCATAGGCATCATTGGTCTCTTCGAGGTGCCCCGTCAGCAGGGAGTCCTCGCGAATAGGCTGGGCCGCGAATTTCGGATAGATGCACGAGGAGCCCAGGAATAGTAGGCGCTCTACGTCGGCCTCAAGTGAGGCATCCATCACGTTGACCTGGATCCGCAGATTTTCGCTCAAGAAGTCGACGGGGTATGTGCTGTTGGCCAGGATGCCACCGACCTTGGCCGCAGCAAGGATGACGTAATCCGGCTTGTGCTCACGGAAGAAGGCGAAGACGGCGTCGCGATCCTTCAGATCGAGCTCAGCGGATGAACGCCCGATGAGATTGGTGAAGCCCTCGGCTTCGAGATTTCGCCAGATCGCCGATCCGACAAGGCCTCGATGACCAGCGACGTAAATCAGTGCCGAACGGTCCAGTGGCGCTGGCGAGTACGCGACATCATCTGAGATCGTCATGCCGTCCCCCAGCTAGCCAGCTTCACCGAGTCGATCCACGGCTTGCCGGAGTGTTCCAGCGCAGCGACATCAGCGTCGACCATGATCCTGGCGAGCTCGGCCGTGTCCACAGTCGCCTCCCAACCCAGTTTCACCTTGGCCTTCGTGGCGTCTCCAATCAAGGCGTCCACCTCAGTCGGTCGCAGGTAACGCTCGTCGAATCGGACGTGGTCCTCCCAGTTGAGGCCGACGTGGGAGAACGCGGTTTCGAGGAAGGTACGCACAGTGAAGTTACCCCCGGTCGCCAGAACGTAGTCATCGGGCTCATCGGCCTGAAGCATGCGCCACATTCCCTCGACGTACTCGGCTGCGTAGCCCCAGTCGCGAATCGCGTCGAGGTTTCCCAGATAGACCGCATCCTGAGTGCCGGCCTTGATGGCCGCGACCGCCCGGGTGATCTTGCGGGTCACGAACGTCTCACCGCGTCGCGGAGACTCATGGTTGAAGAGGATGCCGTTCACTGCGAACATTCCGTACGCCTCGCGGTAGTTCTTCGTGATCCAGAAGCTGTAGAGCTTGGCGGCGCCATAGGGCGAGCGCGGGTAGAAGGGCGTCTCCTCATTCTGCGGCGGCGGGGTTGCCCCGTACAACTCCGAAGAAGACGCCTGGTAGAAGCGCGTCTCGATGCCCGCCAGCCTCACGGCTTCCAGGAGGCGGATAGTGCCCGTACCGGTTGTGTCCGCGGTGTGCTCCGGTTCATCGAACGACACGCGCACGTGAGACTGAGCGGCCAGGTTGTAGACCTCGTCAGGCTTGATCTCGGACAGCAGCGTCACTAGGCGCGCCCCGTCGCTGAGGTCGCCGTAATGCAAGAAGAGCCGCGCCTTAGGGTCATGCGGATCCACATAGAGGTGATCAATCCGAGCGGTGTTGAAGGTCGAAGCCCTGCGGATCAGTCCGTGGACCTCGTAGCCCTTGCGCAGGAGCAACTCTGCGAGATATGAGCCATCCTGACCCGTGATTCCTGTGATGAACGCGCGCTTGCCCAAGTCTCTCCCCATGATTGATGCAGCCACGAGGCGAGAGCCCCAGTCGCCGTGTGATCCAAGCCTAATGGGCAGAACATTACGATCTGATTGCGTGCCTGTGACCGATTCATGCCAGTTACGTCATAGAGCCGGGCCTTTGGCCGAATCGGCTCGACCGTGGTTGTGGTTTGAATAGACTCAACGAAAAGTACTGCACACACGTCAGCCACCCGATGTCGGTGAGGAAACCCTTAATGTCGGAGAAAAGCGTCGCTTCGCTGCCTCGCAGCGGTTCCCGGCTGCTTGACCTCCATCACATCGGTCTACGGATGATCGTCATCGGTCCGCTGATCGCCGTGGCAGGCGGGCGGTGGGGAAGCTATCTCGGCCTGCCCGGCGTACCGATCTACTTTTCAGATCTGTCGGTATTCCTCGGCGTTCTCTTCGTTCTGCTATCGCGGCTCGATACTCGCTCAGCGGCTCTACGAATGTCACCTCCACCGATCCCACGAGCGCTGTTGGTTGGATCATTCTGTGCCGGAGCCATCTTCTTGATTGGCGCACTCAGAAGTCCGGGTTTCTCGATCTTCGCTATTCGCGATTCTCTTCCGTTCGTCTACTTCCTTCTGATCCCTGTGTTCTACCGCGCGATTGAGTCCTTGGGCCGGGAGCGCGCGTTCCGGTGGCTTCGGAACGCCCTGCTTCTTCACCTTCTCTGGTTTGCTCCAGCGGTGTTCAAAATTCTGCCGTCCGTTACCATCCCGCTCATCGGGGGCACGGCGGCTTTTCAGCCTCGCGGCGATTTCGATCTCCTCATCGGCGGCCTGACAGTGGTCGTCATAGCTATGGACAGGCGCATGCCGTCACTTCTGCGAGGCGCACTGTGCCTTGTTGGGTCGGCGGCGATCCTTTTCAACGGTAGTCGCGCTGGCTTGATCTCCGCTGTCGTCCTAATAGCGGTTGTGGCCCTGCTGGAACGCCCATTCTCGGACGCGAAAAAGGGCCCCATTCGATTGGCGGTTACGGCTCTCGCAGCGGCCCCACTGCTTCTGATTGTGGTCGCCGTAACTAGCGCCCCTCCCGAATGGGCTGTAGCACTCCAGAAACTGGTGCCTAACAGCAGCTCGGTCTACCAGTCCGGGCAAAACACTTGGACGGCCCGCCTGGATGCATGGGCTCTGCTGATCAACTATTCAATTGATCACGGAAGCACCGCTTGGCTGGGCTTCGGGTTCGGAGCGAACCCAGTACTCAACAGTGGAGCGGTCCGCTATCTGTCGGGCGATCCATCTGTTCGAGCTGCACACGACAACTGGGTGACATGGTTCGCAATGGTGGGCCTTGTCGGGTTGTGCCTGGCCATCGTCGCATTCGCCGGCTGGCTCGGTTTGGCAATTCGCCGAGCGATCAAGTATCGAGGGCTGAATTCGATCGGTCTGGGACTGGCTATCGGGCTGCTCTCAGCAGCCTCAGCAGGAGTGATCCTCGAATCCCCCTTCGGATACATGACGATGGCCCTCGCCATCGCGTTGGCATCTCAACGAGGTATCGATCAGGCCGACCCTCGCACCCAGGCACAAGTGAGCCGATCCAACGCGTTGCCACAGCGCGTGGCCGAGTCCAACGGTTAGAGCGAAAGGGCTGCAGAGTAGATCGCGGCGAGACGCGTCGCAAGTGACCCTGGCGAAAAGTGCAAGCGCCAGCGATCGTTAGCCGCATCTGACCGATCTTGCAGCTCGATCGATGATGCACAAAGGATACGTTCAGCCGTCCTTGACCAATCTTTCGCTTCCGAGGACCTAACGACTAGCGCCGGATCAAGCGGCTCAGCAATCTCCGGAAGGCCCCCGAGCGACGAGACGACAGGAACTGCGCCGTACGCGAGGGCCTCCGCCGCAACGCGCCCGAACGGTTCCTCCCACATCGACGGCACGATCACCAACCGAGAGTTCTCCATTACCTCGGCTGTTTCATGGGGGCTGAGTACCCCACGGCATTCGACATTCTCCAGCTCAACTGCGGCCGCTTCCACTTCTCCAAGCATCGGTCCGCTACCCACAAAGATGAAGCGCCGAGATCGTTGAATTCGCGCCATCTCAAGCGCGATATGGACGCCCTTTTCTCGAGTCAGTCGCCCGATGAATGCAATGTCGTACCGGCGCTCTTCCATTCGCCGCCGCTTTCTGTCCTCTGCAGAAACCGCATTGTGTGAGATTGTGACATTCGGGGTCGCGTTCAGGGCCCACTCGATGTTCTCGCACATCGCTTGGCTGATGAGAATGTACGAAGCGGGCGGGTGCTCGTTCTCAGCGGCCGCGTCCCAATACGCATAGTTCGTCGCGCCGACCGAAGCTGCTCGACTTCCTTGGTAACAACCGTGGATGACACCCGGGAGTCGTCCCAGAGACCCAGCACAGTCCGTGCATGGTTGTCCGTCTCGCACCAGAGTGCCGGCAATGCAACCCTTGCGGTAGTTTCGAATCGTTCTCACCCAAGGCAAGCCTGCGTCGCGAATCGCGCGCACTGCGCCAGCTCCGAGCTGCGGAAAGAGATTCTGTGCATGTACTAAGTCGGGCTCGAATTCCGCGATCGCGGCGGCCACTTGTGTGCGTGCTTGCTCTCGGGGGAAGGTCGCCTTGATCTTTCCGATCGCGCCGGAAGCAGCGAGGTCTTCGTTGCTGACGGAGAGCATCTGGACATCGACGCCGGCGGCACGAAGAGCCTCAAACTCCGTCGCCACAGAGACCCGCTCGCCACCCGCCTGAAGGTAGTCGTTGTACAGCATCAGCACCTTCACCGGGGCGACCTCCGATATGCGTTGACGAAGGTCTCGGCTAGCGCAAGCTTGGTGTGCGATCGGTCGGGCGCAGCGTCCATATGAGGAGTTGTTCTGACTGCACTCGCGAACTTCTGGAGGAGATCGCCGTCCGAGCCGGTCGGAACCACCACCGCCATCGAACCTGCCATCGTCGCCACTCCCCCGAGGTCTAGGCACACAACCGGAGTTCCGATTCCGGCGGCTTCACCCGCCGCCCACGGCGCCGAGTCATGCAAGCTCGGCAACGCCATCGCCGTTGCACTCGCGAAGAGCGACAATGTACTCGCTCTATCGAGAGCCCCGAGAAACTCGATTCGGTCGCCGATCTCGCGCGCCATCGCCCGATAGGAGTCGGAGTTGGTTCCCGGACCCGCGATCTTCAACTTCCAATCGGGGAGGAAAGCCATTGCCTTGATCGCAATCGTGAGACCTTTCCAGGACACCCCACGCCCCGCGTAGACCAAGACGCGCTCATCGGGAACACCGCGAACCGGCAAGTTTTCGTAGTCGAGCACCGCATTCGAGTGCGTGAGTACCTTTGCGAACTTTCCACGAACGAAGCTCCTCTCAGAATCCAGGTTCAACGCTATGGCGGTGTCTACCTTCGCCCGCAAGAGCCTGTGCACGACGGCCCTGATGCTGTTGGTAGACCAAGTACGCACACGCTCACTGAGAGCCGCTGACTCGAGAACGATGCGGGAGACGGCGGCGGGCGCGTAACTGGCACCTCCGGCAGGTCCCCAGACCCAGACTTCGGTGGCGAGCTTCCGAAGGAAGACGAAGGGGTTCACGAACCAATCGGTGGCGTAGGTCGCATGATGAAGAACGTCGAATTGACTCTCGGAGCGGAGCTTGCGAGCCACCTTCGACGCCGCGAGAATCCAGAGGAAGTAGCGGAGGTAGGTTGGCATGCCACCGGTTCGCGGTCCCGTTGTGATGACGCGGACGTTCGAGCCCAACTGCTTCTGCAGTTCCTCTGGGGGCAGATCCGCCTCGATCCTCGTGATCACGACGACGCTTTCGGCTATCTCGGAGACCACCCCCGCGACAGTCGCACCCGCACCCGGCTCACTGCCGCGACGAGGATCGCACGCGTAGGCGAAGAGAAGGACCCTCGGCTTCGCTGCCATCGTCTACTTGACGGTTCGAGCTAGGCGGACGAACTTGACGTTTCCGTAGGTGTATCGCCGCCATAGTCTGCGAGGTTCTGCGGCGAACCGGTACAGCCACTCGAAGCCTGACCCCTGCACCCACTTGGGCGCTTCCTTGACAGATCCCGCGTAGAAGTCGAATGCGGCGCCGACACAGATCGCCGGAATGCCGAGTTCCTCACTGATGTTACGGGCAATCAAGTCCTGCTTAGGTGTTCCGAGACCCACCCATACGATGTCCGGCCGGGCATCGGACACGATCTCGACTATCGCAGCGGTGCTCTCCGGTGTTACCGGTGCGTATGGCGGGGAATTGAAGGCGAAGAGGCTGGGATCGAGGCCCAGGCCGCCGAGACGTCCTTCGATTCGCGCAAGTACCTCTGGAGTCGACCCGAGGAACAGCTGTTTTAGCCCTGCGTTCGCAATTCGCGGCACGGCTGTCTCGAACAGGCTCGGGCCCCGCGAGGTGGAGAATTCCGATCCCGATTTGGCCGAGAGCACCTTGGCGAGAGGCACGCCATCGACGAGGTTTACGGCTCCGGCGTCTTTCAACACCTCCATGACGGCGGGCTCATCGTTGGCTACGACGACCGTCCAAGAGTTGCAGAGATGGACATGACCGGACGAGCTCTCCGCCGCCATCTTCAACACCATGTCAGCCGCAGTGTCAACGTTCGCAGCGGTAAACCGCAGTCCGCCCCATTCGACGTTCGACGCAATTGCCATTAGATTCTGTCTCTCTCAGTCGGCACATGAAGTGTGGATTGGTGGGAGCGCATAACAATGGTGAACTGTCACGATTGGTTGAATCCATCCGTGATCCCCAGCTATAACGTACCTCTATTCGAGACCGTCCTGATTCACAACTAGACTGCAAGAACAATCGGGTCCGACACCGAAAGTTCCGCTTCAGCCCCCGTACGATGAAAACCAGGGAGCCATTGATTGGACACCACAGCGCCGGTTCGCTCTGTCCTGTTTCTCACGCCTTTTCTTGACGATAACTCCACGGGACGAACCTATTCCTTGTGGCTGCTGGCAAAATCGCTGGGGTGGGACGCGACCGTGATCTCCTTCCACGGTGAGGACGTCTGGGGCCCGCTAAGCGGAACAGAATTCGCCGCGGCATGTCATCGCGTCCGACTGACAAGTCGAAGCGCGCAGGTTGATTACCTCCTCGAAGAAGCGCAAAAGTACGACGCGGTCGTCGCGGTGAAACCACTCAGGCAGTCACTCGGGCTCGCCTTGAGCGCCCTCAAGAAGAGACCTTTCCCACTCGTCGTGGATATCGATGACCCAGACCTTGAAGCTCGCCTGGCCTGGAAGCCGTTGTGGCGGGCGCTCTTGTGGCGACTTCGCTATTTCCGATTCTGGACCTCGGTTCGCGGCAAAGGGCGATTGGCCCGTCGAGCCACGATCATGGTGAGCAACCCAACCCTTGAGGCGAGGTATGGCGGAATCATTGTGCCGCACGCCCGGCTCGATGACATCGCCATCCACGCCCACACGTCGGACACTCCGACGATTGCGTTCGTCGGGACCGCCCGCGCGCACAAGGGTATCGACGTTCTTCGCGAGGCCACCAAAGCGGTCGCAGACGAGGGATTCACCCTGACGATCACCGATGAGGCTCCCGCAGACGCTGCTCCCTGGGAGAACTGGATCGGAAACGTCCCGTTCGAGCGCGGGCTTCAGATCGTCTCGGAGTCCGACATCGTCGCGATTCCGAGCAAGCGGAACGCGAACTCAATCGGGCAACTGCCGGTGAAGCTTGTGGACGCGATGATGCTGGAACGCGCCGTCGTGGTGACCGACGTCGATCCTCTGCCCTGGGCCGTTGGAGAACTAGGGGTCGTAGTACCCCATGAAGATGCCGAGGCGATGGCGGAACAGCTGCTACTGCTCAAAGACCCATCGGTGCGAGCGAAGTTGGGTGCTGAGATGCGTCGTCGCGCCCTCGAAATTTTCGCGGTGACGAGTATCTCTCCGTCATTCGCTCGCGCGATCGAGACCTCGATCGCAAAGAAACCCTAGATTCCGGGCCTCACAGCTCGGACGAGAGCGTTGACCGGAGACTTGCGGCGACGATCGACTCGGCGGGCGATGCGCTCCCGTCGGGCGCTCAAGTCCGCCTGCGACAACCCCGATGCCGCGGCGGAAACCGCTTCACGAATACTGGATTGCGCCTGTTGCGCGAGATCGAGCGATCTTTTCGATTTGACCGACGCCTCCGACGCAGCCAAGGCGGAATCGACTGCAGCATCGATATCATCGAGCGCAACACCGAAGGGCATTGTCTCTTCCCACGTCTCGGCATACCTCACGAGTTTGTCGAGTTCGAGGGCGACCCGCGGCACGTCGTATGCCGTGGAGATGATGAGACCGTGGAGCGACGTACCCAACCAGAGACCCGCGCTGGCGATCTCGGCGGCCTTGTCCATCGGCCGCATCTGGGTCGAGATGTCAATCTGACGGCCCGGAGCCATCTTCCTGAATTCGTCGACCACGTCTTGGTAGAGCTCGAACGAATCATGCCCACGCGCTGAGCCAGCGCTGAAGAGCCGGATCCGGTAGTCCGCAAGATTCCGGCTCGTCGCGAGGACGCGCGCAAGTTCAGCTGCCCCGTATCGAGAAAGGACGTTGCCCTTCACCTGGACTAATGCCAGATCGGACTGCTTGTCGGCGATTCCCGGCTCGTCGATAGTCAAGGTGTGGACCAGATCCGGCGCCAAGGTATGCGTGATGCTGAGCTGACGAAGCAGATCGCTGGATTGCCTGTCACGGACCGACACGAATGCCGCCTCTCGCACGGCTCCCAGAGTCTCGTCCCGCCGGTCTCCCAGCAGTCGGCGCATTCCGCTGAGCCCCACAGAATTCACGACGAGAGCGGAGCCATACGTCTGGGGAAATGCCGACATCCGGGGCAAGTAGGGAGAAGCAGCGACACGCATCCCCGACACCTGCTCCAGTCGCGCCCAGCGTTCCTTCTGCGGCGATTGCTGATACTGCGTCCACTCTTCGTCCGTAGCCGACATACGATAAGCGTCAGAGACCGTAGTGCCCCCGACTTCCCCGCCGACGACCCAGACCGCATCGTGCGGGCGCTCCGCGAGCGCTTCAGAGTAGGCAGGAATCCGCTCACCTAGAAGTTCCAGCATCTCGCCGCTAAAGGGTGCGGATGCAGTGGTCTCGGAGTCACCGAGGTACGCGCGCGTGCGTAGGAGAAAGAGTAGGTCGCCAAAGTTCTCACGCTCATATGCGCCAATCAACAGGACACTCGGGCTGCGCTCGTTCAATTCAGTTCCTATCTGGCTGGTTGGAGTCACTATTGGGGACGGCTACAGAGGGCTAACGCTTCTGCAGTGCAAGTTTCAATACGTCGAGGAGCGCCAAGAGATCGTTTCTGATCGGTCGAATCAGAATGGCTAGGAGCGCCGCCATGACCACCGCGAAGCCGATGCCCACCAGAATCGTCGGGAGATCGTCGAGCCCGAGGAACCTCGCGATGAGGGCGGCGAGACCCACGGGTATTCCGAAGCAGGAGAAGGCCCTCAGAGCGTCCGTGATCAAAGGCGCGGACGCAAACCCAGCGGCCCTGGACGCCACGATCGTGGCGGCAGGCCAATACAGAGACCACGCGATGGCATTCGCGATGGCCACACCCAAGACGCCCCACGGGAGGCCGGCGAGAGAAATGAGCACGATCGCGGGCTGCGACCAGAGGCTGAAGGTGAATCCTTGCTTGGTCGCGCCTGCAGAGATGAAAATCCACTGCATGGATTGACCTAGAGTCCTGAACACGGCGCCGATGGCCAAGGCTTGCAGGATCGTGCCTGCGAGAGTCCAGTCTGGTCCTAAAAGGAACGTGAGCAACGGCTGTGCGAGCGCCGCGCCAACGAGAAAGCCGGTTGCGGTCCCATAGGCGGCAGCGAGTTGAGCTCGGCGCATATAGGCGAGCATCCGCGCCGGAGCATCCCTGAACTGCGAGAGGATCGGAATCGCCACCCGCTGCAACTGATCCACGGTCAGATTGATCGGGACAATGGCGAGTTGCTGGGCGCGATCGTAATTTCCGATCGCCGCTGGCGAATTGAACACCGCCATGATCGGCACCACTATGCTTCGGGAGCCGTCCCGCAGGAGATTCGTTCCGAAGATCCGAAGGCCGATGATCAAGAGCTCCTTGACCTCTGTCGCCCATGCTCCTGGGATGGTGGGCAACCACCTCGACAGGATCGTGACGATCAGGAGTTGCGAAAGAGACTGCACGACACTTTGGGCGATGATCGCTTCATAGGTCTTGCCCATCAGAGCGAGCACGATCGCGCTGCACGTGCCGAGGAGCTGTGAAACGACCTCGCTCGCCGCGAGCCCCGTGAACTCAAGATTTCGCACCAACTGTAGGCGGAATTGCGACTGGATTCCGCTCAAGGTCGGCACGAGGGCCAGCCACTGCACCATTGGCACAAGGCGGTCATCTCCGTAGTAGCTCGCAATCAATCCCGCGGAGAAGAACAAGATGAGCCCTAGACCGACACCCAACCCAGTGTTGATGACGAACAGGCTCGACTTTGCGCGCTGGCTGAGTGTGGTGGCCTGGACCGTCGCCATGGGAAGCCCGAGGAAGATGACTGCAGACGCAAACGTGGTGATCGCGACCACGATGGCGGCGAGTCCGAAGACTTCGGGCGGAAGGAGCCGGGCCAAGAAGATCAGACCCACCATGCGCGTGATGAGCGACAGCACCTGCGAGAAAATCGTCACCAGTCCGCCGCGCGCGCCAGCCGCCGCCAGATTAGTCGACACGATGACACTCCCCTGCTCGGGCTCGGCAAGGATCTCCGATGCAGCTCATCAAGCTAGTAGGCCCCATCGCTACCCAGGACTGCTTTCGCCGTCCTCCACAGAATAACGATGTCCCCGGTCAGCGACCAGTTCTCCACGTAGTACAGATCCAGGCGGACGGTATCCTCCCACGAGAGGTTCGAGCGCCCGCTGACCTGCCAGAGTCCGGTGATGCCCGGCTTCACAAGGAATCTGCGATGAACATGGGTCTCGTACTGCACGACCTCGCGCTCGAGTGGCGGACGGGGTCCGACCAGCGACATCGTTCCGCCGAATACGTTGAAGAGCTGGGGCAGTTCGTCGAGGCTGTATCGACGCAGGAATTTGCCCACGGGAGTCACTCGCGGATCATCCTTCATTTTGAACAACACTGTGTTGCCCTCATCGCGCTTCTCGTCCTGCAGTCCCACCAGTCGCTGTTCAGCATCAACCACCATCGACCGGAACTTCAGCATGTTGAATCTCTCGCCGTGATAGCCGATACGCTCCTGCCTGAACAAGACCGGCCCAGGCGTACTCAGACGCACGATCATTGCGATAAGCGCGAGGATGGGAGAGAGCAGGAGGATTCCGATACTCGCTGCCATGACATCGAACGTTCGCTTGGCGAACCGTTTGCCGCCTTCGTAGCGTGGCGTCTCTACGTGGATGAGAGGGAGCCCTGCCACGGGGCGCGTATGAATTCGAGGGCCGCCGATGTCTATCAGACTCGGCGCAACGACGAGGTGCTGCCGTCCGGGCTCAAGCCCCCAGCTGAGTTCCCGGACCCGCTGCGGCGAAAGCTCGTCGGCGCTGGTAATCACAACCGTGTCGGCGCCCGTCACTTCCAAAGCTCTCATCACCCGATCGAGATTCCCATAGATCGGGATCGACGTTCCCGGCAGCTCATCACCGACGAGCGACGTCGGGACACACGCTCCGACGACCATGTAGCCGGCCTCAGGTTGACGATTCAGCTCGTGCGCAATGTGCACGGCGGATTCCGCAGATCCGACCAGAAGAACACGCGAGGTGTACGACCCCTGCAGCCGCTTCACGTTGAGCCACTGCCTCCACATCCATCTCGAGAAGATCAGGACCAGTAGACCGAGCGGGAGCGCGATCAAGACGTAACCGCGAGCAAAATCGATCTTGAAGATGAACGCAACGATGGCGACGAGGCCGAAGAGCCTCAGCGTCGCGTCCGCGAGGAGGCGGTATTCCTGCGTCCCCGTGCCGATGACCCGGTAGCCGCGGGTGCCGTAGATCTGGAGCACGACAAGCCAACTCACCAGAATGACGATCGAGATAGTGGTGTAGCTGACCGCCAGTCCTCCGAGGTCCTGGCGCAACGACACATCGGCCGAATCGACACCAAACCAGGCGATCTGCACCCCGAAGACCACCCAGATCAGCACGAGCAGGTCGGTTACGAGCAGCCGCCGCGCGAACAGCCTGCGCCAATGAATCTGTTCGAACTCTGCTCGTTCGCGAACAGTTGCCTTACCCGTGTCGCTGACCATCATTCCCCCATCAATAAGCCCCGTGCGAGAACGTCAGCGTTCGTTTTTCACAATAGCGAATCCGTGGAGACTGTTTTTCACGGAATCGTTCTCCACGTCGCCCCCGAATCAGTCGAGGTGTGCAGCACTCCCTTGTTCCAGAACCATGCGGTCGTCCCAACCCATTCGATCGCAGGGTCGGCTATGGGCTCGGCAACTGAGACGCATCCGGTGTCCGTTATCTGGGCACCGTCCGCAGTCGGCGAATAGTTTCGTATCAGAACCCCGTCGCAGTCAGCACCGCCGACCGTGGCTCCGAAGAGACGGCCAGTGGTTTGGTCGACCGCAATCGCGATCGTCGGGTCCAGAGTCACGTGGGTCCACGTACCACCACCAGAGAGAAAAAGACCTTCAGCGCATCGGGCGACGACCTGATCGCCCAGTGGTTCGAGTTGCAAGACCTGCGCGCACGGGGAGGCAATCGGCACGCCCTGGAGCGAAATGCTCGACGGGGCAGACGGATCAACGTACGTCGATCCAGCCAGACGGTCGGGGTAGGCCTGCCAGAACTGACCCGAGGTGTAGGAGGTGACGACAGCGGGAGAACATGCCGTTCCCACCTTGGCGACGACGTCCAATTGGGTGTCACTCACAAAGGTCAAGGACAGCACGTTCCTGACCACTGTCGCTCCGAAACTCACAGGAACCCACGTGGAGCCGCCGTCGGCCGTCAGTTCGAGAGTGGCGCTGATTCCCGAGCATGACCCCGCCGTCGCTCTCGCTCCCAGATTGCCGTCGTACATCTCCAGGAACGTCGTCGTCTGCCCCACCGCCGTCAGCTCCGCCGTCGGAGTCGGAGTAGGGGCTAGAGCCGTCGAGGTCGACGTGTCTTGCCCACCCCACGTGGGTGCAGGTCCTGGTAGCTCCCCACTACCCGGGACAACGGGACTGCGGAGCGCATACACCACGAGAAGAAACGCGGCGACAGCCAAAACGCAGACGAGGAGTGGGGCCGCGACACGACCCCCTCTGCCACCGCGATTCCGACTCACCGCACCCGCTTCTTAGGCTTCGATGTCGCGGGCTCCGTGTCATCGACAGATGAGTACCCGTACCCGTAGCCATACCCGTACCCGTACCGGCTGTAGCCGTACGAATCCGGGCCTCGAGTAGGCAGCATAGTGATCACAATTCCGGCCGTCTTGGCCCCGACATTCGTGAGTGCAGTGACCGCGCCTCGCAACTGCGACTTGTGGGCGCGTCCTGCTGCGACCATCAGGAGTGCCCCGCCGGTGTTCCTCGCGAGCACAGCAGCATCCGTTACGGGAAGCAAGGGCGGAGCGTCGAACAAGACGGTGTCGAAGGTGTTCTCCAATGCGGAGATGAGGTTGACCATGGCTTTTGATCCCAGCAACTCGCTCGGGTTCGGCGGGATCTTTCCTGCAAGTAGGACATAAAGGTTCGTCTCACCCCAACGCTGGATGACCTCATTGGGTTGAGCGCGCCCGACGAGTATGTCCGTGAGACCTGCTCCACCCTCGAGGCCGAGGTAACTCCCGAGCTTCGGCTTTCGGAGATCTGCGTCGATGATCAAGACCTTCTGCCCTGACAAGGCCATGACGATCGCGAGGTTCGCCGCGGAGGTGCTCTTTCCCTCTCCTGGCACGGAGGAGGTGATCACGAAGCTCCGCTCGGTGTCGCCCACGTTGAGGAACTGCAAGTTCGTCCTCAACGTTCGGAACGACTCTGCCCGGGGGCTTCGCGGATCGTCCTTCACAACGAGCGGGTTCTGCGGAGTGCGCGCATCGAAGGCTATGCCACCGAGGATCGGCGCGTCGGTGATCGCCTCGACGTCGTGTTCGTTTCGGATGCGGGTGTCCAGTGCTTCACGAAGGATCGCCACGCCCACACCCAGAAGCAGCCCGATGAGAGCCCCGATCCCGATGTTCAGCGGGACGTTCGGCGTGTATGGAGCTGCTGGGATCAAAGCCTGCTGAAGAACCGTGATCTTTACCGGCGGAACTCCATCGGTCGGTGCGGGCACCAGGTTAGCAACCGTGCTCTGAAAACTGGATGCAACTGCATTTGCGATCTCTGACGCGGTCCTGGCGTTGGGGTCCGTCGCTGTGATCTCAACGATGACCGTATCCAGAGGTGACGTCGCCGAAACCCTCGCCGCCAACTGCTGCACATCCAGATTCAGACCGAGGGACGCGATGACAGGCTGCAAGACCACCGGTGTCGTGACGATGTCGGCATACGACTTGACCTGCCCCTGAGCAAAGCTGCTCCCCTGAGTCAGTTCGCTGATGGAGCCCGATGACTGCACCGAGACAAAGACTTTCGACGTCGCCTGATACTCGGGCTGCTTGAGGATCGAATAGATCGATCCGACTGCGACACCGAGAAGGGTCAACGCGACGATGAAGATCCATCCCTTGCGCAAAACTCTTAAGTAGTCACGTAGTTCCACGCAGGTGTGCCCTCTCCCCAATAACGAAACGCACCGAGATCACAGATGTGTCGCGACAATCGTCTCACATGGCATTCGATGCTCCGCTACCACCACATTTCGTCGGCGCTACGGTTTCCTGATGACTTGCTTTGAGTCCTAGCGAGAAACGACAGGCAATCAGGTCGCCCTGCGCGCGGAGTTTTTTCACAGCCGTAACCGGCGCGTCATGTGACTAGGTGGGCGCCCGCATACGATCTACATGGTTCGCCGTGGAATCGAGCACCGAACGCCGGTGCGATCTGATCTATGGGGGATCCACACTTTGACTACTGCGGGAATACGCCAGGTTCGGCACATCAACCACAGTCTCGACGTCGTTCGCGGCGTGGCCGCACTTCTCGTCGTCGTCAGTCACGCTCGCTTGTACAGCCTCACAGCGACAGGAACACCGCTGAATTCGTTGCCATCCTGGGCACAGTTGCTGCTGGCCCCGACGGGCTTCGGCCGAGAAGCCGTCGCGATCTTCTTCGTGCTAAGCGGTTTTCTTGTGGGTGGCCAAGTGGTTCGGCTTGTGAAAGCTGGGAAATTTGATGCAGTCGATTATGGCGTCAAGCGGCTCTCAAGACTCTGGTCCGTCCTTATTCCGGGGCTGATCTTCACCGCCGCGTTTGACATCGTTATTAGGTCGATATTGCCAGGAAACCTTCGTCTTCTGGATATCGCTGACGACAACCCTCTGACGGCACTGTGCAATGCCGCATTCCTCATGCCCACACGTTGTCTTGCGTATGGCACCGACGAATCGCTATGGTCACTCGGCTATGAGTTCTGGTTCTACATCCTTTTCGCAGCTGTCGCGGTCGGCGGCAGCTTCTTCCTCCGCAAAAAATGGCTTGCCGGCGCAATCGCCACGGCAGTTGGCTTAGCGTGCGTCTTGTTGTTTGGAATTGAGCTACTCGCGCTCATACCAGCTTGGCTTGTGGGTGTCGGCGTCGCAGCCGTCGTCTCGATGCGGTCCCGATCGATTCAGCACCGTGCGATGGCGATCACACTTGCGCTCGCGCTCGCACTAGTCGGCATAGTGGCGCCGTCGTTCTTGCACGTGGTAGAGCCGATCAAGTTCGCGATCATCGGGCTAACGACAGCACCCCTCATCGGAATACTCGCGCTCACTGACCCAGCGCCACGACGGTCAAGAAGGCTGTTCATGTCCCTCGCTTGGATAGGCGAGTGGTCGTTCTCCATCTACGTTTTCCATCTTCCTATCGTGAAGCTGTTCGCGTTGCTCCTGCCCGATGCACCACCCCCACTGCTGCTAGTGATGATCTACGCAACTGCGGCGATAGCAGTTGCCGCGACATACCCGCTCTTCTTGATATCCGAGAAGCGTATGGGTGCGTGGCGGACGGCGATGTTCGCGATCGTTGGTAGGCGTGGGGCTAAAGCTTCCGTACAGTCATAACGCGAAGCTCAGCGAGGGCTATCTGCTTTCCCAGAGTTCGTCTCGCAAATACTTCTCGAGAGCTTCGCGGACGACGTCACTGACGGTGAGGTTGCGGGCGCGGGCCAACTCGACGATGGCCGAATAGGTTTCGTCGGAGATCCGGAACGCTCGCGTCGGGGTCTTCGGCTGATTTGGCATGCACCAATAGTGACATGAGGATCTCTTGCGAAGGTGTGTTGCACCTACTAGAATTGGTGCATGACACCTCCCGAGATTCGCTTGGAGGGTGCAGTGTGCGAACTCGTGGCAGCGGTTGCGCTTCGCTTTGAGCAGTCGCCCGAGGCTGTCATCAGCGATGCCATGAAGCACTATGCATCGTTCCGCGAAGCAAGCGAGAACACGGTCGAGATGAGGGAGCAGAGATGACTACAATCGCCACTCGATTCAACGGGCGGCTGCGGCGGTGCCGGCACTGCGGCATCCGGGTTCCGCGTGACGAGATGGTCTACTGGGCGCGTGCATGCTCGGAGGATTGCGCGGACGAGTTGTGGATCAAGGACGGGTGTCCTGAGCACGGGTAGAGACCGGATCTCGATACTCCTTATATAGGGGGCGCGAAGTCCGAGCTCGGGGTGGGGCCTGGTCAGGCGTTGCTGGTGGCGCGGCGTCGGACTGGATGGTTTAGCCACCTATCGAAGGGTTCACTTCGGGAAGTGAGTGAATGTCAGTCGTTGGTGATGGGATGAAGACATGGAAACGTCGCCGCTCAGCGTGGGGGAGATCATTGATGGTCTTCTCTCCCTCGTCGGCGCGCCCACGAGCGGGTCGACCGACGACGAGCTGATGCGGCGCTTGGCCGAGGGGGCGAAGATCCGGCGGTTGGGCGAGGCGATCGAGGTGGCGGCTGCCGGGGAGGTCGGGTATCGATCGCGGTCAGAACTGGGTGATGAGGGGCTGAGCCGGGCGGAGAATTTCACGAGCCCGGTGAAGTTGGTGGTGGCGCTCACCGGAGCGAGCGCCCACGACGCGAAGCAGCGGCTCGAGGTGGGGCAGGCACTTCGGCGGCGGGAGCTTCTCGGTGGGATGCCCGGTGCCGAGCCGTTTCCTGCCGTGGCTGAAGCGTTGGCTCACGGCGACATCGACGTCGGTGCGGCCCGGGTCATCACGAAGGAGTGCGGGACGCTGGCGCAGGGTGGCGCGTGCGCGGAACTCGTCGCCGACGCCGAGAGGGTGCTCGTCGACGTCGCGCGTCAGCCGATGCTCGGGGCCGACGACGTGGCTCGAGCTGCCTGCCGCATCCGGGCCCACCTCGACCCCGACGGCGCCGAACCGCGTGAGGAGCGTCAGCAGCTGCGCCGGTCGATGAGCATCACCCACACCCGCGACGGCATGTACCGGGTGGTCGGGCTGCTTCCGCCCGACCAGGCGGCGGTCTGGATCGCGGCCGAACGCGCGATCAACAGCCCGCGAACCGGGCCGCGTTTTCCGCGGGCCGAAGCGGATGCCGGGGCTGGCGCCGGCGCCGGCACCGGCAGCGCAGCCGGCGAAGACGAGTTCGTCGACGGGATGCTCGTGGCCGACGACCGCACGGCCACTCAGAAGCGGTGCGACGCCTTCACCGAACTCATCACCCGCGCCGCTCGCGCATCCGACATGTCGCGCGTGGCCGGCTCCGAAACGCTCGTGCAGGTTCACACCGTCGCCACCGACGACGACCGGGGCCACGGAGCCGGCTGGGCCGACGGCATCGACGAGCCGCTGGCGCCCTCGGTCGTCGAGCGGATGCTGTGCCACTCTCCCCTCGTCGGCACCGTGTTCAGCGGCCGCGGCGCGGTTCTCCACCACGGCAAGGCCCGCCGGCTGTTCACCGCGGCGCAAGTTCGCGCGGCCACCGCGCGCGACGGCGGATGCGTCTGGCTGGGCTGTGATCGGCCACCGGCCTACTGCGAGGCCCACCACGTCGACGCCTGGAAATCCGCGGCCTACGAACCCGGGCGAACCGACATCGACAACCTCGCGCTCGTGTGCGCGTTCCACCACGCTCGGCTCCACAAATCGAGCTGGAAGCTGGTGATGGATGACGGTGTGCCGCACTTGGTGCCACCGGCCTTCGTCGACCCGCGCCAGACTCCGATCGCGTGCACTCGCCGACGCACGATGATGCCCGGGCTGGCGAGCGCGTCCGCCGTAGCGGCTGCAGCTCTCGGATCATCCGGGCCGCCCGGGCGCGCCTCCGACCGGCGGATCCGCCCGTGGCTGCCCGAGCGGTTCTCCGCCCCTCCACTGCCGTCTCGTCCACAGCGCGACGCCGATCCGCCGCCTGGCTGATCGGCCACCAGATGCCGCTCATCGTTGCCCCTGCCGCACGCGAGAACCCGAACCATCCGATGATTCCGCGCACCACCCACCTCAGGTCGAGATCAACGCATCCCGCGCCGGATTCTCTCGACAAACGAGGGTGTTGCAATGCCTCACGTGCCCCGTACTGGGGGAGCAACAGATGACGGATAGTCGCGTAGCTTGAGAGGGATCCGGTGCGCCGAACGCCCCACCGAACGGTGCACCGGGTCGGTCCTTTCAGAACCTCGCGCCCGCGTTTCCGGGGTGCCCTGTTCTGGGGGTGGTTCTGATGCGTATGCATCGAGCGCCGCGACATACCCTTAACTCATCGACGGGCCCCAACCCCACCCGGGGCCCTCCCCGATACCTCGGCTACGTCGCCAAAGCGATGCCGAGGCGTCGTAGCCGAGACCTCCAGCCAATGACCCGATGCCGGAGCCACTCGTGCCATCCAACGCTGTTTCCAACTACGCGCAACACAAGTTCGGCAAGGCCACCGCCACACCTCAGATCACCGGCGTCTACGCCGGTGCAGGCGGATGGCAGCCCGTCGGTTCGAAGATCAACCTCACCGAGGAGACCGCGCAGGAGATGCGCGACGAAGGCATCACGATGGTGCGGGTTCGGTGGCGGTTCCAGACGCACGAGATCATCTTGCGGCGGTACCTGGGAGGCTGAACCACCGCCATCCCTGCAGACAGCGCTCTGCTTCTCCGCAAGCGGCGGGTGCCCCTGGTTCTGTAGGCACCCGGTGAGGGGCTGTCGACCAAGCGCGGCGGGAGTGAGAATTCGGGGGGAGCGAGAGCGCTCGCGGGGGATGCAGAGTGCGAATGCCGAGAAGTGCCGCGCGAACGGAGACGGTCGTGCGGGTCGGACCTTCCGCCCGATCGGAGACGATCGCGCGGGTGGCGATCTGGGTGGCCGTCGGGGCGGTGATCGTCTTTCTGCCCGAGGGGCTCTTCCGGTGGTTCCTGCCCAAAGACGCGATGCTCGCCGTGGCCGCTGTCGTCGCATCCGCGTCGGTGGCGAAGGGGCGGCTGCCGCGGTGGATGCTCGTGGCCATGGGGATGACCGTCGCGCTGCTCGCGGTGGGGGTCGCCTTCTCGGCCAGCCCGTGGGCGGCGCTCTGGGGGCGATGGCCGCGCTATGAAGGAATCGTCTCCCTCTCTGTCTATGCGGTTGCCGTGTGGTCGGGCGCCCGGCTTCTCGGACCATCGGCCGGAGAACGACGACTGATCTCGTGGTGGTCGGCCGTCTCGACGGCCGCCATCGCCCTCGGGGCCGTCAGCGTGCTCGAGGCGCTCGGACTCAGCCCCATCGCCACGAACCTCGACCGCGCCGGCGCCCTGCTCGGCAACGCCACCGACCAAGGCATCGTGGGGGCGGCACTCTTCGCCCTGCTGGTTCCGCCCGGCATCGCGGTCTTCGGCGAATGGCTCGGCGGCCGCGCCCGCATCCGACGAGTGCTGCTGATGGGCGGGGGCCTCGCTGGCGGCCTCTCCGCCGTGATCGTCTCGGCATCACGGGCGGCGTTCCTCGCCGCCGGCGTGGCCGTCGTGGTGCTGGCCGCGCTGCTGCTCGTGCAGGCACGGGCACGCGGTCGCGCATCCGGCTCGACCCCATCGTCACGCGGCTCGGTGCGCGCCGCCCTCGTCGCGGGCGCGATGCTCGTCGTCGTGGCCGGCATCGCGCTGGCCGTGCCGCTGACGCGTGACCGGCTGCTGGGGTTCAGCCCGTTGTCGTTCCGCACGATCTCCGACCGATTCACCATCTGGCAGGAAGCCCTCATCCTCGTCGCACAGCGACCGCTGGTGGGCGTCGGGCCGAGCGGGTTCGTGGATGCCGCGCCGCGCATCCATGACGCCACCTGGTACCGCGTGGTCGGTTCGCAGACGGTGCTCGACTCTCCTCACAACGTGCTGCTGCAGGCCGCCCTCGGGGGCGGGATCGTGCTGCCCCTGGTGCTGCTGGCCGCCGGATCGGCGGTGCTGTGGGGTGGCGTGCGGCGGTGGCGCGGCGCGGTCGCGGCCTCGATCAGGCCCGCGGCGGCGAAGGGGCGGGCACGGCCGGCGACTCCCCCGGTGGTCGTCGGGCGCGCGAATCTGCTCGCAGGCGGCATCGCCGCGCTGGCCGCGATCGCCGTCGCGCTGCTCACCTCGTTCACGGTGCCCGCGACGGCCGTTCTCGCCTGTCTCGTGGTCGGAGCGCTGGTGGCGGCGGAGCCCGGTGCCCCGCCGCCGCGGATGCGCCGCCTCGCGCTCACCGGACTCCTCGGCGCGTGGGCCCTCTGGCTCGTGGTCTCGGCCGCCGCCGAGATCCCGTTCTCACAGGCGTTCGTGCTGGCACAGCGCGGCTCGATCGCGGGCGCGCAGGCCGCGTTCGAGACCACCCAGAACCTGCGACCGTGGGATGCGGACGTCGCGTCGATCGCCGCACAGACGCTCTCGAGCACGGCCGTGCAAGGCGTTCCCGGTGCAGCTCCGCTCGCCGAGGCATGGGCACGTCGGGCGCTCGCCGTCACGCCCGACTCCCTCCCCGCGCTGCGAGCACTGGCCTCGTCGCAGGATGCCGCCGGCGATCTGATCGGCGAGCTCGCCACTCTCGACCGCGTCGTCGAGCTCTCGCCCGCCGATCCGGAGGCCTCGGCGCTGCGTGACGAGGTGGCGCGCGACGCCGAATCGACCCCGTAGCGCCGCATCCGGCCGGCCGCCCCCGGAACCGTGGGCACCTGAAGTGGCGGGTGTTCCTCCGACAACCGCACACCTAGTGTCGGAAGCCAGGCCGCGCTGCCTACAGGCGTCGCAGCGGATGCGGTCGGGCACCATGCCCGCCGCAGCACCGATTCACTGGGGGAAACATGCTGACAAGACCCGATTCATCCGTCTCGCCGCAGGAGCAGGCCGTGACGCGGAGGTGGAGAACCGCGTTCCTCGGGTTCATCGTCTTCATGCTCGCGTTCGGGGCGCTGCTCTCGCAGAGCCCGAGCTCGGCGCAGGGGGCGCCGCCGGCGCTGGTCGTCGACCGCATCGAGGGGGCAGACCGATTCGAAGTGGCGGTCAACATCTCCCTGCAGGCGTACTCGTCAGGTTCGTCGACGGCGTTCATCACCACCGGAGCGAACTTTCCCGACGCGCTGAGCGCAGTGCCGGCCGCGGTGAAGCTGGGCGGCCCGCTCCTGCTGACCCAGACGGACACTCTTCCGCCCGCGGTGCTGGCGGAGATCAAACGCCTCGGGGCGACGGACCTCGTCATCGTCGGCGGACCCAACTCGGTGTCGGACGACGTGAAAGCCGCGCTGCTGAGCGAGATCCCGCAGGCATCCGTGACCCGGATCTCGGGAGCCGACCGGTACGAGGCGTCGCGCAACCTGGCCTACTTCTCGGGCGCCTCCGCGGCATCCGTCGCCTACGTCGCCACCGGCGCGAACTTCCCCGACGCGCTGTCGGCGGGGCCGGCAGCCGGCCAGGCCGGAGCGGCGGTGGTGCTGGTGAACGGTGCGGCGCCCACCCTCGACGCGCCGTCGGCCCAGATACTGAAGACCGACCTGAGCGTGCCGACGGTGAACATCGCCGGAGGTCCCAACTCGGTGTCGACCGGGATCGAGGCCGAGCTCGCCCAGGATCAGACCGTGCATCGCTTCGGTGGCGCCGATCGCTTCGCCGCATCGCTCGCCATCAACGCCGACGCCTTCCCGACGGCCGGACGGGTGTTCCTCGCCACCGGCTACAAGTTCCCCGATGCGCTGGCCGGCGGCGCCTTCGCCGGCAGCGTCGGAGCGCCGCTCTTCGTCGTGCCGAGCGATTGCGTGCCGCAAGGCGTGCTCGACTACATTGCGGCCAAGAACGTGCACCGGGTCACCCTGCTGGGCGGGCCGGCGTCGTTGACTCCGGATGTCGCGGCCTTGAAGCCCTGCGCCTCGTAGCCTGCCGACTGACGACTGGCGACTGCCCACTGCCGGCGGCCCCTCGTCACGCGACTCGCGTGGCCAGGGGCCGCTCCGGTCTTCGGCGCTCAGTCGGAGTCGCCGTAGGTGTGCACGACGTGCCACGTGCCCGCCCGCTCGACGATGTCGAAGACCAGGGAGCCTCCGTCGTCGGCGGTGGCCTGGAATCGCCACGACTGCATCGGCGGGAGATGCGTGGTCCAGTAGAAGCCCTCGGGCTCGGTGGGCGTGTCGGAGACGCGCCAGCGACGACCGCGCCAGATCATGCGCAGCGGGATGCCGGAGTGGTCTTGCCACAGGGTGATCTCGTCCGTCTGGACTGCCTGATTCATCGGACTCCCGCTCTCTCCCGCTCGAACATCGAATCGAACATATGTTCGAATATCCAGTAGTAGCGCATGCGAGGCGGACACGCCAAGCGGCCGGTTCCGCACGAGGTGCCCCTGAAAGTGTGGGCAGCAGGCGAGCGGATGCGCTCGATAGCGTGAGGGCGGCCCGTGTCGCTCCTCGAGAGGAACCCGTCTGTGTTCAGAACCACCGCATCCGTCGCCGCTTCGGCCATCGCCGTGATCGCCCTCGCTCTGATCGCGCCGGCCTCGGCCTCGGCCGCCGGTGTCGCCGGTGCCGCTGTCGCCGGTGCCAGTGCCGGTGCCGCGACGACCGCGACGCCGCAGCTCGCGGACTCGAACGGGCCGCTGTCGATCCGCTACGCCACTCCCCCGACGCTGGGGCCGCGCGACTGGAACGGGCCCGAGGTGCAGAACCTCGCGATCACCGCGACGAGCGACGGGTTCACGGTCGATTTCGACTACGCCTCCGTGCCGAGCCCCACCATTCCGAACCTGTTCTACGGCGGGCTGGTCACCCTGCTGGTCGACTACGGCAACGCCTCGACGCCGGTTCGGCCGGCTCCCGTCATCGGCGGGCCGCCCCTGCTCTACGACGAACCCGCCCTCGGCCTCGATGCCACCTCCGCGACCAAGCAGAGCGGCCACTTCACACAGAGCTACACGATCAACCGGGCCGACCCGCTCGTCATCGCTCTGTACACGAGCACCGGATGCGACCCGTCATCCGGGCCCGTCGGATGCGGTGGCGGCGACGACCTCTTCGCCTCGGCCGTGCTCACCCCGCCCGCCGGGCCCGACCGCGTGGCCGGTGCCGACCGCTTCGAGGTGGCCGTGAACATCTCGAAGCGCGCCTACCCGAGCGGCGCCTTCACCGTGTTCGTCGCCACCGGCGCGAACTACCCCGACGCCCTCTCCGCCGGGCCGGCCGCTGCGCGGTTCAACGCACCCCTGCTGCTCACTCCCTCCGATGCGCTCCCGAGCAGTGTGCGCACCGAGATCGAACGCCTGCAGCCGGGTCGCATCGTGGTGGTCGGCGGCGCCAACTCCGTGTCGGGCGTCGTCTTCGACCAGCTGAAGAGCATCCAGTCGAACACCGAGCGCATCGACGGCGCCGACCGCTTCGAGGTCTCGCGCAAGCTGAGCGAGTACGCCTTCGGCAGCCACACCGAGACCGCCTACGTGGCCACCGGCGCGAACTTCCCCGACGCCCTGAGCGCCGGCGCGGCCGCCGCGAACTCCTACGGCCCGGTGGTGCTCGTGAACGGCAGCGCGGGCAGCCTCGATGCGGCCACTATCGCCACCCTCGCGACCCTCGGCGTGAAGAACGTCGTGATCGCCGGAGGGCCGAACTCGGTCAGCCCGGGCGTCGAAGCCTCCCTGGCCTCCGTCGCCGGCATCACCTCGGTGGTACGCGACGGCGGCGCCGACCGCTTCGCCGCCTCGGCCAACATCAACAACCGGGCGTTCCCGACGGCCGGCCGGGCGTTCCTCGCGACCGGCCTGAAGTTCCCGGATGCCCTGGCCGGCTCCGCCTGGGCGGGCGCGATCGGCGCCCCGCTCTACGTGGTGAACAGCAGCTGCGTGCCGCAGGCGACCCTCTCGGCGATGAGCGCCCAGGGCGTGACGCACGTCACGCTGCTCGGCGGCACGGCGACGCTCACCACCGCGGTGGAGTCGCTCACCGCCTGCGCTTCCTAGCCCAGATGCCTCTCCTTGCGCGGTCGGTGGCGGAGTTGCCACGCTTGGCACGAGCCGCAGGGGAGGGGCGGGGATCTGCTTCGTCCGTGCTGCGACACCCACACACCGACCAGGGGAATCACGTGTCTCGTCGTCTGTCGGCGGTCTTCGCGGCCGCAGTGGCGCTCGCTCTGTCCACTCTTCTTGCGTTCCTCCCCGCTCAGGCGGCCGAGTCACCTGTGCAACGGCTGGCCGGAGCGGATCGATACGAGGTCTCCGCGCTGATCTCGGCAAAGAACTTCACGCCGAATGTCGCCGTGGCGTACGTTGCGACCGGTGCGACCTTTGCCGACGCGCTCTCGGGTGCACCGGCGGCGGGAGCTGCCGGGGGCCCGGTGCTGCTGGTCACGAAGGATCGGGTGCCCGACGCGATCCTCACCGAACTGAAGAGGCTGAAGCCTCAGCGCATAGTCATTCTCGGCGGGGCGAACAGCGTCTCGACGGACGTTGAAGCCGAATTGCGACGATTGACCAGCGGCTCGGTCGAGCGGATTGCGGGAGCGGATCGTTACGAGGTGTCTGCGGAGATATCCAGACGCTCCTTTGAGAGCGGTGTGGCTGTGGCCTATCTGGCGACCGGAGCGACTTTCGCGGATGCGCTCTCGGGGGCGCCGGCGGCGGCGATCTCGCGGGGGCCTGTGCTGCTGGTGCCGGGCACCCTGATTCCGGCATCCATCGCCGCAGAGCTCGACCGGTTGAATCCGGGTCGGATCGTCATCCTGGGCGGCCCGAATAGCGTCTCGACATCAGTCGAAGCCTCCCTCGACCCGTACACCGATGGTGCGGTGACCAGAATCTCCGGCGCGGATCGCTACGACGTCTCCGCGCTCATCTCCCGCAGCACGTTCGCCGAGGGTGTGCCGGTGGCATACATCGCGACGGGCGCGACGTTCGCCGATGCGCTCTCCGGAGCGCCGGTGGCCGGCATCACCAGGGGACCCGTCTTGCTGGTGCCGGGCACGAGCATCCCGGCACCGATCATCGCCGAGCTCGAACGACTCAATCCGGGGCGGATCGTGATTCTGGGAGGCCCGAACAGTGTCTCGACCGGGGTGGAGGAGCAGCTCGCGCGGTTCGTGGTCCCACCCACTGTGCCACCGACGCCCACGACCTGTGGCACGATCTCGCGCGACGAGACGTGGGCGTCGAAGGTCACTCTCGCCTGCGACGTCACGGTAGCGGAGGGTGCCACCGTCACTCTCACCGGCAGTGCAGACGTGATCATCCCCGCTGGCCGCGGGATCGGGGTTGCGGGCAGCCTCGTCACTGCGCGCGGGAGTGACAGCGCGGTCATTCGTGCTGCTGGGAGTGGGCGTGCTCAGCTCACCGGGAGCGGCACTCTGCGTCTTGACGGAGCCACCGTTCGTGGCCTCGACCTCGAGCTCACCAGCTGTGTCTCGTTGTCCGCGGTGTCCACCACTTTCGATCGATCTCGGTTGATCTCACAACGGTGCAGTGACGTCGAAGTGCGAAGCAGTTCGTTCGGCGGGATCGCTCAGCCCCTATCGGTGTGGGACACGGACCTGACCGGGGTCTCGTTCACGGGGAGCACCCGCAACTCCTTCGCCGGGATCGGTGCCGCACGAGTGGTGAGCCTGGGCGGGACCGTGCCCGAAGGCGAGTCGTATGCACTCGCTTCGGACGGTGGGGCGGTCTTCACCGGAACCATCGGCGTGAGCGGCCATGTCACGGTGGCGAAGGGGAGCATCTTCAAAGGCGGACACTTCGAGGTCACAGAGGGCTCGCTGTCGGTCGAGGGCACACAGGCCGACCCGGTTCACTTCACCAGCTACTACGACGACAGCATCGCGGGCGACAGCGATGGGGCCGGCGCAGTGCCGATCCCCGACGCCGAGATGCGTGGTCATTCGTTCATCGAGGCAGCAGCGCTCACATCGCCTGCAGTCGTCACGGTGGACCATGCCACCTTCGACCACGGCAACGCCGTCTACTGGCACGAAGCCGAGGCTCAGCAGGGTTCACGTCTCCGCATCAGCGACTCCATCACTCGCGGGCAGATTCGGGTCTCGGCACAGCAGGCGACTGTCTCCATCACCAGAACCGTGTTCGATGTGCCGGCCGATCCGGATCAGACCGTCTCCCCGGCACTGGAGGTGTCGTCCGGTCGGTTGGACGGCATCATCCTCGATGGGCCCGACATGAACACGTTCATCGGGAGCGGCCGAACCAATGTGTTCGTCGCAGGCGGGTCGAGCTTCGTGCCGGAGGGTACCGAGTGGAGGCTCTCGCCCGACAGCAATGCGCTCTTCACGCTCGAGACAGCAGTCAGCGGCACCCTCACCGTGGAGCCCGGCACCATCTTCAAGGATTCGCGGTTCATGGTCATGGACGGCGGCACCGTGGACGTGAACGGAACCGCAGCACGTCCGGTGATCTTCACGAGCCTCCTCGATGACACGGCCGGCGGAGACAGCGATGGGCTACCGGTTCAGCCGACCAGCAACGTCTCCACCGATTTCCCTCTCTTCGAGTTCCGCGGGCCCCACAGCACCATCGACATCGAGCACGCGACAGTGGACTGGAGCGTGAGCATGGTGGCAGCGAACGTGACCGCTCCAGGCGTCTCCACGGAGGGGTCCCGTCTTCGGATCGCGGATTCGAGTTCGCGGGGTCGCGTCTTCTTGCGCGACTTCGAGGGCGAGGTGGAGATCGTGCGCAACACCTTCGACATCCGGCCCTACTCGTGGGGCCCCCGCCTGCCGCTTATTGCCACCCCGGCCCTGCAGCTCGAACGAGCAGACATCACGGGCGTGGCGCTCGCCGGCACCGACGCAAACCGCTTCGTGGGCGACGCCCAATCCCGCCTGGTCTCGTTCACATTCTCCACCGTGCAGCCCGGCACCGAGTGGACGATAGGGTCCGATAGCGGAGCCATCTTCACCGATGCACTCACCATCGCCGGAACCCTCCACGTCAACCCAGGCACCGTCTTCAAGAACGGGACGCTGTCGGTGTTGCCCGGCGCGTCACTCGATGTGCAGGGCACGGATGACGATCCCGTGATCTTCACATCCCTGGAGGATGACGCCATCGAGGGCGATACGAACGTCGGTCACGACGGTGGCGGCGGGCCTTCCGGTTCCGTCGCGATCGCCTTCCACGACCGAGATCCGGCCACAGAGAACCGAGCCGAAGCAACGATCAGCGGAGTGGTCTTCCGCAATCTCTCCACAGCCATCGACGTGGGGCAATGGAACGTCGTGTTCGTCTCAGATTCGCTGTTCACGGGGAACGGCAAGGCGGTCGAGGTCGAGAGCGCCTCGTTCGGCGACAGCTTCGACGAGGAGTACGCCTGGGCCGCCTTGCCGTGCCAACCTCCCTTCAACTCATGGGTGACGATCACCAACAGCTGGATGGGAAAGTTCGCCTTACCGGGGATCGACATCTCGGCCACCGATCTGATCGACGAGTTCGGGCCTTCCCCCTTCCCGCCCAACATGCCCGACGACGTGAGCATGGGGCCCCTCAAGACGGCTGTGGGAGACGCCTGGGATCTCGCGTACTCCCAGGTCGACTTCACCGTGGTCGACACCACCAACACGGTGCCCTGGTCGATGTTCAGCTGCTCTGTCGGCACTGCATCGATCACATTCCCCTGGTTCCCGGTGCTCTTCACGCCCGCGGGCGACATCCCGTACCCGATCTACAGAGCCGACTGAGTCGCCGTCTGGGTCGAAGTACCCCCTTCGGGGTACAGTAGCGACATGGCCAACGACGATCGAACCGTCTCCCCCACCCCACCGGGTGGCGGAGGCGACGAGTTCATCATCGACGTCGAGCGCATCCAGACCGCTCGCGAGGCCGAGCCGAAGGCCGGCCCGTCGCATCCGAAGGGCCGTTTCTACCGGCCGGAGCTGTATTCGAAGGGCGAGAAGCTCCGCTCGAACCTCGCCGTCAAGGTGTTCGGCGTCACCGGGCTCATCGCCCTCACGGCGATTCTGCTCGTGATCGCGGCGAGCCGCGGCGTCATTCTCTGAGGCGGCTCCGCCGGGCCGGAGGCGCGCCGCGGCACCGAGAGCACCGCAGCTTTCGCCAGACGAACGACTGAATTTCTCACAGTCGTAACCCGCCTGACATGTTGCTCCAAGAAGCGCTCGATACGATCGCCTCACCGGCGGTTGCCGGCACTGGTCTCGAGGGCGCCGACGACGCCCCGAACCGCACGAGTGGAGCGACGGATGAAGCGCGCACGAGTTGCCCTGATCGACCGGCGTCCGCCTGCCTCACGCCGCCGGCATCCCGCGCCCGCGCTGGTCAACGCCCTCGACCGACGGCCCTCCGAGTTCGAGGTCGCCGTGCGCTCGTCGAGCTCGCACGGACCGCTGCCGGTGCATCCGGCCATCGATCTCGCCGTGGTGTTCGTGGATTCGACGGATGCCGACCACAACCACGACGTGGAGATCGACGCGATCGCCTCGGAGGTCGGGCTGCTCGTGGCCATCGATGTGGCGCATCCGGTGACCGGGCGGCTCGCGGAGCGGTGGCCGCACGCCGCTGCGCACCTCTCTTCGCAGGCCAGCACCGAGACGATCATGCTCGTGCTGACGAACCTGGTCTCGCAGGCGTCGAAGGCTCCGCTGCAGAGCGCCTGACCACGGTTTGCATGCCTTTGCACGCATCGGCTCTTCCCCTGGGGCACTGGGCTGAGTAGCATCGGAGCGTTCGCCCGAACCCGCAAGAGGGCGACCACGCACTCAATGGGGAGTGAAGTCGCGTGCGCACCTTTCCCCCGGAAGGCGCGTGGGCGCACGTCTGGAACAGCGATCCGATCAACCGGGCGTGGCGGGCCGGCGGGTGGGGATTTCCCGGCCCGCACTGCCCCGGGGCGGATGCGCGGTGGCCGGATGCCTGCGGCGGGGTTCGCGGGGCCGAGCCGTCGATTCGCGTGAGCGGCCGCATTCGGGTGTACTGGATGCATCGTGGAACCCTCACTCCTTCAGCAGCGCCAGAGTCTCCGGCGGCAGCGTGTCGTCGGCATCGTGATGATCGCCTTCGCCGGTCTCGGCCTCGCGCTGCGCATCGCCCTGTTCGTGCTCGGCAGCGGCAGCGACGTGGCCTCGTGGCTCGTGACCGTCTTCCTCGCGGTGATCCTCGTGCTCGGGGTCGAGCGCATCCTGTCGTCGCGCCGCAAGGTCGCCGAGTTCGACCGCACGCACGGCACGCCGCCGCCCCTGCCGCCGCGCTCGTAGGGGGGACGACGACCCCGAAGTGGGGGTGACCGGCGGGCCCGCAGGTTTTGCCCACGCCTCTACACTTGTCGCACGGGCGGGCAAGGGGTGGGTCCATGGGCGACAGCGCAGAATCACGGGCGATTCGCATCGCGGTGGTCGACGATCACGAGGCGATCCGGGTCGGGGTGCGGCAGGCCTTCGCGGGTGACCCCGCGATCGACGTGGTGACGGATGCGGCGACGGTCGACGAGATGCTGGCGACGGCATCCGAGGCGCCCGCTGCAAGCGACGGGGCGGGGGCGGAGGCGCTCGACGTCGTGATGCTCGACCTGCGGCTGCGCGACGGCTCGTCGCCCGCGCGCAACGCCGAGCGTGTGCGGGAGGCCACCGGAGCCGTGGTGGTGGCGTACACCTCCGGCGAGCATCCGTATCTCATCCGGCTGGCGGCGCGCAGCGGCATCACTGCGCTCGTACGCAAGTCGGAGCCGGTCGCCGCGCTGCGCGAGGCGCTGCTCGCGGCCGCGGCCGGGCAGGCGGTCATGTCGGCCGATCTCGCCGCCGCCATCCACTCCGACCCCGAGATCACCGACGCCCGGCTCAGCCCGCAGGAGCAGCGCGTGCTCGAGCTGTTCGCCGACGGGCTGAAGACGCAGGTGGTGGCGAGCGAGCTGGGGATCGCGACCGGCACGGTCGAGGACTACGTGCGGCGCATCCGGTCGAAGTACTCGTCGTCGGGGCGACCCGCGCACACCAAGATCGACCTCTACAAGCGGGCGCTCGAGGACGGACTGCTGCCGGTGCCGGGGGCCGATCTGTGAGCTCGGGAGCGGGGCCCGGCCCCGGGATCGTGGCCGGCGAGACGCCTCGACTCGCGCGTGCGACCCGGCCGCGGCGTCGGCTCGCGAGCACGCGGATGCGGCGGGCCGACAGCGCACAGGCGCGGCTGGTGCGGAGCGTCACGATCTGCCTGGGCGTGGCGTCGGCCGGGGCCGCGGCTGTCGTCGGCGGCTCGATCGCGGGACAGGCGGCGCTGCTCGCCTCGTGGTGGACGGCCGGCGCTGTCGTGACGGCCGTGGGCATCCCGGTCGTCAGCGCGGTTCTCGCGCTCTTCACCACGGGGACGGCGGTGCGCATCGGGGCTGCCGCCCTCGTGGTGGGCTTTCCGCTGATGATGATCGCGCTGCTGCCCGCGCTGAGCTCGGGCTCGTTGCCGCCGGACCTGGGGGCGCCATGGATGCTCGGGCTCACGCCCATCCCCGCCACGGCGGCGGTTCTCGTGATGCCCGCGGCGGCCTCCTGGGCGTATTCGCTGGTGCTCGCCGGGCTGCTGGCCGCAGACCGCATCGCCGCCTATCCGGGGTCGATCCTCGACGTCGCCCTCCAGGACGCCCTCGTCGGGCTGCTGCTGCAGCTCGTGTTCGTGGGGCTCGCCGTCGCCAGCCTGCGCGGGGCGCGCTCGCTCGACGCCGCTGCCACCTCTGCGCGCGACGACCTCGTGGCCGCCGCCCGCATCGGGGCCCGGGTGCAGGAGCAGGCGCGCGCGGATGCGCTCATTCACGACAACGTGCTGGCGACTCTGCTGGTGGCGAGCCGGGCCGGCGGGGGCGGGCGTGTCGGGACGGATGGCGGGGGCGGGGATGGCGGGGGCGGGGATGGCGACATCGACCGGGACGGGGACGGAGACGGAGATGCGACGGGCGGTGCGGTGACGTCTGCGCGGGCGCAGGTGGGGGCACGGGCGCAGGTGGGGGCACGGGCGCAGGCCCCGGAGCTGGCTCGGCGGGCACTCGACGAGATCGCACGCTTCAGCGAGATGCGCGACCTGCGTGACGTGCGCGAGGTCGGCGGTGCGGAGCTGGAGCAGGCGCTGCGCGAGGCCACGGGTGAGCTCGCGCCGTTCGCCCAGTTCACGGCCGTGGGCGATGCGGCACGGGTGACGATCCCCTCGGATGTGGTCGACACCGTCGTGCAGGCCGCCTCCGAGGCGCTGCGGAACAGCGTGCAGCACGCCGGGCGGCGCGGTGGGGCCGGTGGGCCCGGGGCTGGCGGGGTGGCCATCGGCAGGCCGGACACTCGCAGGCCGGACACTCGCAGGTCGGTCACTGGCATGTCGGCGGCCGGCGGGTCCGACTTGTCGGGCGGGTCTGGCGAGTCCGACGGGTCTGGCGCGTCCGGCGACGAGGACGTCACGCGCGCCGTCGCGGTGGAGTTCGGCGCGCGGCAGCTGCGCGTGCTGGTGCTCGACGACGGCGTCGGGTTCGACCCCACTCGCGTCGCGCCGAATCGGCTGGGACTGAGCCGCAGCATCCTGCAGCGCATGGAGGCGGTTCCCGGCGGGTCGGCGTCCGTGCACTCGGCTCCGGGGGCGGGCACGCGGGTGGTTCTGCTCTGGACTCGGGAGGCACCAGACGCGCGGGGCTGAGGCCGAGCGCAGGGCTGCGGCGAGTGCCGCGGGCGCGGCCGGCACGGCCGGCCCGGGCGGCACGGCCAGCCCGGTCGGCACGGTCGGCACGGTCGGCAGGGGCGGCACGGACGGCACGGGCGGCACGGGATCGGCCACCCACGTCGGCGGCGGTGCCGAAGGGTGGCGCGGCGGGGGTGCGGGGCGGAAGGGAACCGGGAGCGGCATCCGCCGGTCTGCCGATCCGGGACGGCTCGTGGGCATCCCGAGCGCCGGCGCGTACGCGCTGCTCGCGCTGGGGCTCGTCAGCGTCGCGACGCTCGCCGTCACGGCCGGCGGACCGGTGATGCAGAGCTGGTTCGGGCTCGGTGCGCTCGCGGCGACGGTCGCGACGGCGGGCATCCTGTTCGCACCGGGCGCCTACCCGCTGGCTCTTCCGCGCGCCGTGGCGGCCGTGGTGGGCACGACGGCGGTGAGCATCCTGCTCACGGCGGGGCTCGACGGAAGCGGGTGGCCGGGGTATGCGGCCTGGCACATCCTCGCCGCCACCCTGCTGCTGCTCGCGCTCGCGGTGCGGGGGCGCATCGCTCTGGCCTGGATCGGCTTTGGGCTGCTCACCGCGGTGTGCATGGTCTGGACCACCGCCGACGGCGCCGGGCCCGCGTTCGGGCTGATGCTCGTGGAGCGGGAGTCGATCGCGCTGTTCGCGGGGTCGCTGTTCGCGCTGCTGCTGCGGCGGCTCCTGCGCGACCGGGAGCGGCTCGACGCCCTCGAAGCAGCGCGCGCCGCCGAGATCGCCGCCGGCGTGACCGCGCTCGAGGTGCGGGAGAGGCACGTGCAGTCTCTGGCAGCCGAGGTCGGCGAGAGCCTTCGCGCCATCGCGAGCGGCACGCCGGCGAGCGCCGCGGAGCGCGCCGGGTATGCGGCGCTCGAGGGGGCGTTGCGCGATCGCATCCGCGGACGCGGCTTCTGCGCCGAACCGGCGGTGTCGGCGGTGCGCGAGGCACGGCTGCGCGGGGTCGAGGTGCTGCTGCTGGACGACACCCAGGGAGCGCCGCTCCCCGAGGGAGCGCGCGGCGCCGTGGCGGAGTGGCTGGCGCAGGCCACAGCCGCGGCTGCCGCTGACGCTGACGCGGGCTTCGCCCCGGCGGAGGCGCGGCCGGCCGGCCCGGAGTGGGGAGCGGGCCCGGGGTCGGTGACCGCGCGGATGACCCTGGGGGCGACGGCGGGCGAGCTGCGGGTCTCGATCGTGGTGGCGGATGCCGCGGGGGCGGTGCGCAGAGAGCTGCGGTCGTTCGGCTCCGGCGCCGGCCGCGCGACAGGCATCCGGTGGGAAGACACCCCCTAGCCCCCGAGGCGCCGCACGCCGGCCGCCAGCTCGCGCACGCCCTCGCCCGACATCACCGTGCGCGACTCCGGGATGGCGAGCTCGGGCCACGGCATCACGAGGTCGGGCGGCCCCGCCGGCGGGGAAGGAGCTCATGTCCCCACCGCATCACTCGTTCGACGCCTGTGCAAGAAGGTCGCCGGCACGTGAGAGGCTGGGCGCATGTCGGTGAGGGCGCACAGAGTGGTCGGATGGGTCGTGATCGCGTTCTGCGCGGTGGTGGCGATCGTGATGATCAACGTGGGGTGGATCATCGACGGCATCGGTTCGCCCTACAGCCAGTGCATCTCGGCGCCGGTGCCCGAGCTCGGGGGGCCGTTCGCCGAGGGCACTCGGATGTCGGGTGAGCGGAGCATCCTCCCGCTCGGCATCGACTGCACCTACGACGTCGACGGCGACGCGTTCGGTCCGCAGATCGTGCACAACTACCGGGTGGGGCCGAACGTGGTGTTCATCGTGAGTCTGCTCGGCATCGCCACGGGGGTTCTCGTGCTCGTGCGCGGGCGACTGCTCGCGCGGGTGAACGGGCTGTAGGCCGGCGGCCGACGAGGTGGCCCGGGTCAGTGCGCGACCGAGGCTGCGACGCGCAGCACCCGGGCCACCTCGTCGGCGGCGGGAACGAGCTGGGCCGCGGCCTGCTCGTAGGCCTCGTCGCCGCGGCGGTAGGGGTCGAGCACGTCGTCGTCGCCCGTCGACGACGGGAAACCCACCTGGCCCTTGCGTGAGGCCACGTAGGCCACGACCTCGGCGATGCCGGCGCGCGTGGCGGGAGCACCGGAGGCGACCGCCGCGATCTCGGCGTCGCTCAGCTCGCGCGAGAGGCGCGCGAACTCGCGCAGCGTGAAGGTCACGGCCACCTTGCGCGGAACGAGTTCCACGATCTCGCGGCGGTGGCTGCGCGCCATGGCGAACACGAGGTCGGCGTCGGCCACCATCGTCTCGGTGATGTAGCGGGCGCTGTGCTGCGACGGGTCGCCCCCGAACCGCAGCGAGAGCGCCGCGGCCTCCTCGGGCATCCGGTCGCCGTCGCCGGCGAAGGTGCCCGCGCTCGAGAACGCGAAGTCGGGGATGTCGGCGAGCCGTGCCCGCAGGATCTGCTCCGCCAGGGGGGAGCGGCAGATGTTGCCGGAGCACACGGTGAGTACGGAGAAGGCGGCCACCCCTCTACGCTACCGGCCGCGCGCATCCGCTTGCGCACTGTTCTCCCCAGGCCGGCGACGAGCGGGATTCTCCACAGATACCGCAGGCGTCGGGCCACGGATGCTGCCGGCGCGGCACGATCTTCCCATGCTGCTCTCTGTGCTGGACGCCCTCGACGGCGTCACGTCCACGAGCGAATTGCACTCGCACGGGGTGAGCGCCGCCTCGGTGCGCGCGGCCGTGGAGCGCGGCGACCTGGTGCGGCTGCGACAGGGGTGGGTCGCGGTGCCGAACGCCGACCGGGATGTCGCTGGGGCGGTGCGCGTGGGGGGCGCCCTGAGTTGCGTCTCGGCCCTGGGTCGTGAGGGCCTGTGGTGCCTGACCGACGGCCGTATGCACGTGCGAGTCCCGCCGAACATCTCGCACCTGGCGTCGCCGCTCGACCGTCGGCGGCGCTCAGTCCACGCCACCCGGTCGTGGTGCACCGGCCTTCGTGGGCACGGCCGTCGCGCTCGGCTGTCGACGACATCGCGGTCGCACTGGCCTGCGCAACCGTCTGCCAGCCGCAGCTCGACGCGATCGTCACGCTCGACTCTGCGCTGGCGCTCGGCTTGGTGTCGCCGAGCTCGCTCGCCGATGTGCTCGCGCCGCTGCCCGCGAAATACCGCGCCTACCTCGGGCTCGTCGACCCCGCATCGCAGTCAGGGCTGGAGACGAAGGCCCGCGTCCGGCTGCAAGGGCGGGGGCTGAGAACGAGGAGCCAGGTCGAGATTCCTGGGGTGGGGCACGTCGACCTCCTGATCGGAGAGCGTCTGGTACTGGAACTCGATGGCTACGCCTGGCATTCGAAGAAGAAGGACTTCAACGAAGACCGGCGGCGAGGCCTCGAACTCGCGCGCCTCGGCTACACCCTGTTGCGCCTGAGTTACGAGCAAGTGACGTACTCGTGGGACGCCTGCGAGACCACCATCCTCGACTTGGTGCGCCGGCGCGAGCACCTGTGGCCGCGCGGAGCGGCCCGAACGGAATGAGAATCGGGCATGTCATCGACGAAATCAGCCGATTCGGCCCGAATCTCATTCCGTTCGGGGCACATGGTTGAATGGGCGCGGGAGGGGCCCATGGAGCTGGAGTATTCCACTGCGCTCGTCGCCATGAGCTTCGTGATGGTGCCGCTCGCCGCCGTCTATTTCGTCGACAAGCTGCGCTCCCCCGCGCGAAGCGCCGGCCGGTACTGGGCGCTCGTGTTCGTGTCGGCACTGCTGTGCTCGGTGGCCTATTTCGTGAGCGGGCAGAGCGACGGCATCTGGTGGGCGGTGGCGGCCGGCAACGCGACCATGACGTTCACCGTGGGCGCCATCTGGATGGGCAGCCGCGCCTTCAACCGCCGCCGCACGTACGTGCTCGCCGTCGTGCTGCTCTCCGCGGTGGTCGGCGTCGCCTCCGCGCTCCCGTCCTCCGGCGGCACCACCTGGGCGGGCGCCGCCGAGAAGATGGCCGCCCTCGCCCTGTTCTCCGTGCTCGCCGTGATCGAGTGCTTGCGCAGCCCGCTCCGCAGCTACCCGGGCGCCTGGGTTCTCGCCGCCACCCTGGCGGCGCAAGCCGTGTTCGTGATCGCGCGCTCCGCCGTGTACCTCACCTCGGGCCCGAGCAGCGCGATCTACGAGGCCGTCTTCAGCACCCGGGCCACCACGCTCATGAACATCCTGCTCGTGATCACGGGCGGTGCCTCCATCATCGCCATCCGGCTGCAATCCGCCCGCCGCGAGCTCACCCGCTACAGCGCCGACGGCCACCGCCGCCGCGTCGAGGACCCGCGCACCTTCGAGCGGCTCGCCGCCGAAGGCCTGGCGCGACGACCCGAGGCTGTGCTCGTGCTCGGCACCGTCGACCTCATCGCGACCCTCCGCGGCGCCTTCGGCGTGGCCCACGCCAAAGACGTCACGCGCTCGCTCACGCAGGCCATGATCGACCGGATCCCGGATGACGCCCTGCTCGGCCGCCTGCCCGACGACCGTTTCGCAGCGCTGCTGTTCTCCCGCCCGGGAACCGACCCCGGAGACGCGCTCGCCGCCGCCAGCGGACTCGCCGAGCTCATGCGCACCGACTACGCCCGCACCGCACCGCTCGAAGACGCCTCCGCGCCGAGCTTCGCAGTGGTGCCGGTGCCGGCGTCACGGCCTGCGGCGGAGCCGGGGCAGGGGTCGGGGCGGCACCCGGCGTCGGATCGGCTGCACCGCGCGATCGCCACGGCGACGGATGCGCTCGCCCACGACCTCGACGTGCGTCTCGGCAGAGCCTCGGGCCAGGCCTGACCGCGCAGCGGGCCTAACCGCCCGACGGGCCCGCCGCCCCGGCGTCGGCGCCCGCACCGCCGGCAGACGCCTCGGCAGCAGCCTCGGCGACCCCGTCGGCATCGGCGCCGCTGCCGTCGCCGTCATCGCCCTCGCCATCCTCGCCGGCCTCCCTCGCCGCCTTCATCGCCCGCAGCTCCGCCACGGTCGCCTCGGCGTCGAAGTCGGGATCCTGCTCGAGGAACCGCTCGAGAATGGCCACGAGCGCGATGGCCGGCAACGCCCACTCGGCGTCGTCGGAGGTGATGGTGGCGGGCCCGTGGTAGCTCGCATCCACGATGCCGGGGTTGCCGAGGTGCCGGAGCCCGAGCCCCTCCACGACGGCCGAGATGACCACGGCGTAGGGCCGGTAGTCGTCGTTCCACTCGGCCCGCATGCGGTAACCGAGAATCGTCGAGAACCACTTGTGGAACTCGGCCATGCGCTCGATGAACGCGTCGCTGCCGTTGCGGAGCGCGAGCTCGATCTCCTCCCGCGCCGAGGACTCCATGTGGCTGAGCAGAGTGGCGGACAGCCCCACGTAGGACTGCCACGCCACCGACGCGATAACCGCGCGGTAGTTGTGCTCGAGCGCCACCCGGATGACCTCGTACATCACCCGCTGCCGGTCGCTCGGCGAGGTGAGCAGCTCGAGGTTGTCGAACAGGATGCGCTCGCTCAGCGCGAGCGTCTCGTCGTCGGCGAGCCTCGTCGAGGTCTCGGCCGCGATCTCGATCAGGAGGTCGGCGACGAACGCCTCCTTCGAGTCCCACAGCCGGTAGGTGGAGCTGCGCGGCACCCCGGCCTCGCGGATGAGGTCGTCCATCACGATGTGCTCGAAGCCGATCGTGAGGCCGATTCCGCCCACCCGGTCGAGTGCGACATCCAGAACCCGCCGGCGCACCTCGGACGCCCGGATGCGCGATCGTCTCTGCTGCGCTTCTGCGGCAGCGATGGGATCGGCCATCGTGCAACCCCCAAACCCAAGACGTGGCGCTCCCACCAGGCCACGCCGATACGTTCACCTGTAGTAAATCACAGCCGCGTAGCTCGGCGGCCTCCTCGAGTCAACCCCACGCGCCCGGGAGAAATGCTGAGTAGGTTCGCAATCGTTACCGACACGTGAGGAGAAGACAGCCGATGAACAGCATCACGCTCATCTCGAACGGCGAGGCCTTCCGTGTGCAACGGCGCGAGGCGGGCGTCTACGAGGTCGTCTCCGGCGAGCAGTTCCTGGGCTACATCGAGCGCACCGGCGGTGTCTACGTGGCGCTCTCCGGCCGCCGTTACGATCGCGCGGTCGAGGCCGGGCAGGCTCTCACGCTCGCCCGGGCCGCGAGCATGCTGAAGCCGCGCATCCGCTCGGTCGCCTAGGGCGAGACGGAGAATCCGCGCCGCGCCGCGCCTTTCGCCTGGCCGCTACGGACAGGGGCGACGCCCCGCACCACCCGGGGCCGTGCCGTGACGCCGCCATCGCGGCGGACCCGAACGCCGCCCTGGGGCCTTGCACACGATCTGCACGACCGGGGTGGTGCGGGACGCCGCGTCTGGCGCGACGACCCCACGAGCGGATGGAGCTGCTCGTGAGGTCGCCGCAGTGAGCTCGGCAGCGGTGTGGTGCGCCGCGGGGTGGGGTGAACCGGCGGCGCTCACCGCCGCTGCCGAGGACCCGGGAGTGCACCGAACCGCGTGCGGAACGCCCCGCGCCGGAGCCGCGCTGCCCGCGTGTCCGGCCCGGGCACGGGTGCCCAGCAGGACTGCGTCGCACAGGAACATCGGGCACTCCCTCGTCACCATCGAGGCGACCACCTCGACGTGGCACGACGCTAACAGCAGGCGAACCCGCCGAACGGGCCGCCGATCAAGAATGCGCGAACGATGCGGCAAGCCGCACGAGCATCCGCGGCAACGCGCGGCCCGGCCTCAGGCCAGCCGCTCGATGTCGAACTGCACGAGCAGCTCGCGCCCGCTCACCTGCTCGCTCGCCGTGCGGAACATCAGCCGCACCATGCGCAGGAACGGCAGCACCTCGGCCCGCAGCGCCCGCACGTCGTCGCTCGCGCAGCGCACCATGCCGAAACGGTCGGATTCCCCTTCGATGAACTCCACCACGATCGAGCCCGGCACCGTGAGCGGCGAGGTCTCGAGACCGATGAGCAGGGCCCGGATGGTGGCCCGATCGTCTTCGTGCAGCCGCGGCGAGAGCCCGCTCTCGTCGATCAGCCGGCCCGCGTGGTCGCCGAGGGAGTCGACGTGGCGCGAATCGGTGACGGCTGCCTGCAGGTTCTGGGCGAGCCGCCCGGCCAGGGCACGGTCCTTGGCCGTGACGACGCCGGATTGACGGATGCGGGCGAGGAACGGCACCACCTCGGCCCTCAACCCGCCGATCTCCCCCACCACGTCGTCGTCGACGAAGTCCTGCCGCAACCGGTCGAACTGCTGGTTGCGCTCCTCGGCCTGCATCAGCCGCTCGGCGTAGATGCCGGCGAGCAGCTCGCGGGCGTAGGCCGCGGAGGCGAGCCCGAAGGCCAGAGCCGGTGCCACCGCGACGGTCACGACGATGAGCGGTGGCAGTCCGTCGGTGAAGCTCAGGATGATGTGCACCACCGCGAGCAGCGCGGCCAGCGCCACCGAGATGGCGGCGTAGACGCCGAGCTCGGAGGAGGTGCGGAACGGAGCCGCCGCCATCAGGGCGAGGCCGATGGTGACGAGCCCCCAGTCGTCACGGATGGCCACGTTGGTGCCGAGGCAGCTCAGGGAGTTGAGCACGGTGCCGAGAGCGATCAGGGCGAAGGCGAGCGCGAAGCGGTCGCTCGTGACTCCGGCTCCCCCACGGAAGGCGCTCCGCGCGAACCAGGCATAGCCGCCCGCCAGGGCGACGACGGCGGCGATCGCCATCGGCCACGACGAGATCTGCTCGCGCGTGGCGAGGGTGAGCCCCACCGCGCAGATCAGCGAGACGACGGCCACCACGATCAGGAAGCCCCGCGCGCTGATGGCGGCGAGCGGGTCGAGCTCGAGCGCGGTCGTTCCGCGCGGGGGACGCAGATCACGGGCGCGGCTCATTGCGCGACCCCGGGAACGGTCATGAACACCGCGGTGCCGGCGCCGGGCCGCGACCAGATCTGCACCGACCCGCCGATCTCGACGATCGCGTCGACCACCGTCATGCGAAGGCCGACCGTGTCGACCCCGGTCTCGTTCACGTCGAAACCGACCCCCGCATCCGACACCATCACGCTCAGCTCGGGCGGACTCGACATCACCGAGATCTCGGCCTCACGAACCCCGGAATGCTGCACCACGTTGTCGAGGCACTCCGCGATGGCGCGCTCGAGGCTGCGCAGCGCGGACGCCGACAAGGCGTTCACGGCCTGGATGTCGCCGCTCACCCGCAGCTGCAGCCCCGCCTGCTCGGCGCCGCGAACCACGGCGACGAGCATCGGAACGGTGGCCAGCGCACGCGTCGCGGACCCGCTCGCGCCGGGGACCTCGAGGATGAGCCGGGTGTCGGCGAGGTTCGCGAGGTCGCGGTCGATGGCAAGCAGCTGGCGCTCGTCGAGCGGGCCCGGCTCCCCGGCCGCGATGACCCGCAGATCGTTGAGCACCGTGTCGTGCACCCAGGTCGCCGCCCGGTGGGAGAAGCGCCCGAGAGCCACGTCCTTCTCCTCGGCGAGCGCCGCACCCGACATCAGCGCCGTGCCGCGCGCGGCATCACGCCGCCCCATCCAGAGCGCCGTCACGAAGAGGTTGAGCGCCGCGAAGGAGGCCAGCACCGGCACGTCGGGCGCGAGCGGCATGCCCGCCTGCCAGGCCGCCAGCTGCACCAGCCCCGGGCCGGCCACGAACCCGAGCGCGCCGAGCGTGAGCGACGTGGCCAGCGAACGCCGTGAGATGCCCACCACGAGCACCGCGAACTCGGGCATCGAGAGCAGCACGAAGTCGCTCGAGGGCGTGGGGCCCGGCACCGCCACCGCGACCTCGGCCGCGACGAGGGCGAAGCCGTAGAGACCGGCGCAGGCCACCAGGGTGAAGATGACGGCTCTCGTGAAGGCGGGCGTGAGGAGCGCGAGCACCACGCCGGCCGCGCACACGAGCAGTGCGCCGACGCCGAACAGGATCTCGACGTGCCCGGTGACGGGAATGAGGAGCGCCGCGATGAGCGCTGTGGCGCCGACGAACACGCACGCCAACCAGACGCCGGCCTTGCCGAGAGCGCGACTCGTGGCGACGCCGCCGACGTCTGCCGCAATCTGAAGTGTCACCCGCACCCTTTCGGCCGCGCGCTCCCACGAAGAGCGGCCGCCCACCCTGCCCCATGATAGGCGACACGCGCCCGACGAAAGCCCCGGGCTCAGGCCAGGTAGCCGTCCTCGGCCGCGCGGAGCATGAGGTCCTGCTTCTTGTCGGCCACGCGTCCCTCCGAGGCGTACTGCTGGCGGATGCGCTCGAGACCGTTCTTCACGGCCTGGATGTTCGTGCCGAGGATCATCGCCACCTCCACCGGGCTGTGGCCCGAGGCATAGAGACGCAACGTCTCCTCCTCGTCCTCGGTGAAGCGGATGCTCGACCCGGTCACGCGCGGGGACAGACGCGGGGCGTCGTCCCACGCCACCCCGTGGGGAGCGCGGGCCGCGCCGAGCACGCTGCGCACGGTGTCGACGAGCTCGCTCGCGGGCCGCGCCTTCGACACGAAGGCCGCGGCGCCGGCATCCTGAACCCGCTTCACCGTCTCGGGCGAGTCGAGCGCGCTCATCACCACCACGGCGGCGCCGACGGAGCGACAGATGCGGATGCGCGCCTCGACCGAGATGGGCTCCTTGAGCTGCAGATCCATGATCACCAGCTCGGGCGGGAACTGCGTGTGGCGGGCCATCTCGATCCACGAGGTGGCGCGGACGACGACCTCGAGATCGGGCGCGTTCGCCCCGATCCAGCCGGCGAGGCCGTCGAGGATGAGTTCGTGGTCGTCGACGATACCGACCGTGCGCTGCTGCTCTGTTCGAGCGGTGACGCTGAGATTCACGGATTTCCCCCCGTTCGAGGATATCCGCGGGGCAGATGCTCCGTCCAATCCGGTGCGTGGGACCGCGGGCGGGCATCCGCTTGGCTGTAATCTCAACACATGAGCCCGGGGAGCGACGCGACGGAGGCGGAACGACGCTCCCGTGTCGACCGAGCCGTGTTCCAATCGCAGCTCCTGCTCGCGGCGGCGCTGCTCCTGCTGGTCTGCGCGGCCTACATCTTCGCCCCCACCTCGGTGCTCGACGTGCGCTTCTTCACCGGCGTGGCCGTGGTCTTCGTGCTCACCGGCACGGCCGCGCTGATGCCGTGGTCGCGCCTGCCACGGTGGGCGATCGCGGTGGTGCCGCTGATCGACATCATCGCCATCATCGCCATCCGCAACGGCAACTCCGTACTGGGCGCGGGGCTGCTGCTGGTGTTCCCCGTCATCTGGCTGTCGAGCTACTTCGGGCTCGGCGGGGCCGTGGCGAGCGTGGCGACGTCGTCGCTGCTGCTCTGGGCCAGCGCCGCAGTCACCGGAGGTCCCCTGACTCTGGCGAGCCTGCCGGGATTGCTCGTGCTCCCCATCACCCTCGTGTTCATCGCCACCACGACGCTCACCACCTCGAGCCGCACCGCAGCGCAACGGGGACTGCTCCGCCAGCAGGCCGACCTGCTCGAGGTAGCCCTGCGCCGTGCCCGGCGGCAGGAGCAGACCCTCGACGAGGTGCTCAACGCCGTGACCTTCGCCGTGGTGGCGTTCGGCCGGGACGGCACCCTCAGCATCGTCAACCGTGGGCAGCGGGAACTGCAGGCGCAGTTCGGCCATGACGACGGCCAGGTCGGCAGCACCACGATGTACAAGGCCGACCGCACCACGCCCTACGACCCCGGCGATCGCCCCCTGGCCCGTGCCGTGCAGGGCGAGCGGCTCGATGACGTGGTGGTGTGGCTCGGCGAGCCGGGCGAGCACCGCATCGCGCTGTCCGTGAGCTCGCGTCCGCTGCTCTCGCCCGACGGCGAACTCGACGGCGGCGTGATGGTCTCGCGCGACGTGACGGCCGAGATCAACGCCATCCAGGCCCGCGACGACCTCGTCGCCTCGGTGTCGCACGAGCTGCGCACCCCGCTCACCTCCATCCTCGGCTACCTCGAACTCGCCCTCGACGACGAGACCCTGGACGCCTCGACCCGGTCGATGCTCGAGGTGGCGTCGTCGAACGCCGACCGGCTGCTCGCCCTCGTGGCCGACCTCCTCACGGCGGCGAGCGAGAAGGACCAGCAGATCGTGATGTCGTTCAGCCAGTGCGACCTCGCCGAGATCGTGGGGCAGTCGATCGAGGCGCAGAGCCTCGCCGCCGGCGAGCGCGGCATCACGCTCGAGAACGGCGCATCCGGGCCCGTGCTGCTCGAGGCCGACGGCTTCCGGCTGCGGCAGGTAGTGGACAACCTGCTCACCAACGCCATCAAGTACAACACCGAGAACGGCCGGGTCGCCGTGGACGTGCGCGCCACCGGGAACGACGTCGAGCTGACGGTGCAGGACACCGGGATCGGGCTCAGCGAGCTCGAGCAGACCAAGCTCTTCGACCGCTACTTCCGTGCCGAGGGGGTGCGGCAGTCGTCGATCCACGGCTCCGGGCTCGGTCTCACCATCAGCCGCGACATCGTGCGCCGGCACGGCGGCGACCTGACGGTCACGAGCACGCTCGGCGTGGGCACGACCTTCACCGCGCGCATCCCCCGCTCGCGCTAAACTCCGACTCAGCGATCGATTCGAGGGGGTGGGCCTGATGGTGCTCGACCAGCCGACCCTGCTGCTCGTCAGCGGGCTCGTCATCATCCTCTGCGGCATCTCGTTCATCCTGAACACGGCCATGCGGCGCAACGACGCCTCCGGCCGGCTGTGGAGCATCTCCTTCATCGCCGGGATGCTCACCGCGCTCTCGTTCTCGGTCTGGGGCGTCGCTCCCCACCTGTGGTGGGTGCTCATGGTGGGCAACGCGGCCTACGTCATTTCCATCGGGGCCATCTGGGCCGGATCGCGCGTGTTCAACGGGCGCCGCTCCCACATCTGGATCCCCCTGGCCGCCGGTGTGGTCGTGGCGATCCTGACCGGCGTCGAGGGGCCGGACTCCGGGGTGTGGACCGGGTCGACGGGGCTCTTCATCGGCATCGCGGTGTTCGCGGGCCTCGGCGGGGCCGAGACCATGCGATCCCGGATGCGCCGCAACCTGAACGCGCGGATCCTCAGCTTCTGCCTGTGGATCGTCTGCGCCTACTACGTGCTGCGTTCGTCGATCTTCGTGACCCTCGGGCCCGACAGCAACGTGTTCGTGACCTACTTCGGCTCGTCGAACACCACCATCCTCACCATCCTGCTCGTGCTGGTCGGCTGCATCTCGATGTCGATCCTGCAGGCCGAACGCTCCGGCGCCCGCGCGCTCGGCGACGTGACGGTGGGCGTGCACTCGGTGGTGGGCGTGCTCTCGGCCGCCTCGTTCATGCAGCAGTGGGCCGACTGGGTGGAACGCGCCTCGTTCCACGGCGACCGGCTGGCGATGATCTCGATGGACGTCGACAACCTGCCCCAGATGAACACCGCCTTCGGGCGCACCTTCGGCGACGCCGCCATCCGCTCCGTGGCGCAGATCGTGCGGCACTACGCCCCCACCACCTCGCTGCTCGGCCACACCGGCGCCGGGCGCTTCGTGATCGTGGTGGTCACCTCGAACGCGGCCGACGCCGAGCAGCTGGCCATCCGGCTGCAGACCGCCCTCGTCGACGAGCCGATCGACCCGCAACAGTCGCTGCGCGCCACGGCGAGCTTCGGCGTGGTCGACACCGACGCCTTCGGCTACAGCCTGCCGGCCCTCCGCCGCGCCCTCGACGACGCCACCCTCACGGCCCGCGACGAGGGCGGCAACCGCATCGTCGTCGGCCGCCCCGCGCCGCTCGCGCTGGACTGAACCTCGAGGCTTTCTCGCTTTCCCGTGCCTTCTCGCTCCCGAACTGATAAAATGTCACTTACGGCCCTCTGTGTGGGCCGCCCCGACATCGAATCATACGGAGTACCCGATGAGAAAGTCCCCTCTGTTCGCCTCCGCGGCCACGGTTGCTCTGGCGGCGGTGCTCCTGTCCGCGCCGCTCGCGCCGGCCACCGCGGCGCCCGCCACCGGAGCCGTCGCTCCAGCCGCAGCGCCGGCCCCGGGCGAGAACCAGCTCGTCAGCATCTCGAACACGACTCCGCCCGTTCCGGGCGACAACGTCTCCGACCAGCCCTCGATCTCAGCTGACGGCCGCTACATCGCCTTCGCCTCCAAGGCCTCGAACCTCACCAGCATCAGTCCCGACCGCGTGCGCCAGGTCTACCTGCGCGACACGGTGACGGGCACGACCCGATTGCTGAGCGCCACGCGCGCGGGAATCGCCGGAGACGGACCTTCCTCGTCGCCGTCCATCTCGGCCGACGGCAGCCTTGTCGCTTTCGTCTCCCAGGCCACGAATCTGTATCCTGCCTCAGGTAGCACCAGCCAAGTACTGCTCTGGTCAGCGATCACGGGCACGACCGAGGTCGTGAGCGTGACGAATGACTCAGCGCCACAAATGGAGAACGGCGGCGCAGCCACCGCCGTACTATCCGCAGATGGGAAAACCGTCGCCTGGAGTAGTGATTCCACGAACCTCACTCCAGAGAAGACCTGGGGAGTCCTTCAAGTGTTCGTGCGCGATCTCGTCACGCGATCCACAACCCTCGCCAGTCGGGACAACACCGTCACGCCTGTCGCCGGATCAGGGTGGAATGCGGTCAGCCCGACAATCTCAGGCGACGGCAAAGCGATAGCCTTCATCACGCTCGCACAACTCACAGCCACTCCAAACGCGCATCTCGGGATCTACATCCGTGACCGAGCTCGCGATACCCTTGAATTGGCAAGCACGAACGCCACGGGCACGGCTGGATTAGACCACGATGCCATGAACCCGACCCTGTCGGGAAGTGGTCGATACCTCGCCTTTTCAAGCGGGGCAAGCGACGCGGTCGTCGCCCCTGCCAACAACGGCGGGGTCCAAGGAGTCTTTGTTCGAGATCTTCAGGCAGGCACCACGAAGGCCGGTTCGCTCGACGTCACACATTCTGCTTTGGCGGGAGGCACTAGCCCGACGCTTTCGCCAGACGGCACCCTGCTCACCTTCGTATCCAACGATAGACATATCGTGAGCGACGGCGCCTCCTTCCCCCCAGGAGTTGCCCAGGTCTATAAAACCGAACTGGCGACCGGGAACTCCATTCTCATTAGTAGCGAGGGCTCTCCGACGGTCGCGGGCGCGGCGGATTCGAGTAACCCGGTCCTGTCGGGGGATGGAACGCGCGTTACATACGCGTCACTTGCGGCCAATCTCTCTCCTGTCGGTGATTCAAGTTTCTCCCAGGTGTATGTGCGCGATTCGAGAGACCCCGCGTCCGTCGACCGTGTCGGCGGAACTGATCGATACGAGGTGTCGGCGGCGATATCCTTGTCTCAATTCAAATCGGGCGTCACCACTGTGTACGTCTCCTCGGGCGAAGTGTTCCCCGACGCTCTCTCCGGATCCGCAATCGCCGGAAGCCAGCATGCGCCAATTCTCCTGGTTACCAGGAACAGCATCCCGACGGCGGTCGCCACGGAGCTCACGCGTCTGAAGCCGCAGAGAATCGTCCTCGTCGGTGGCGAGGCGACGATATCGGCGGGCGTCGAGGCGGCCTTGACCGCTTACGCGAGCAATCCGGTCACGAGGCTCGCTGGAAGCGACCGCTATGCCGTGTCCGCGGCAATCTCGAGGCAATACTCCCCCGGCGCGCCTGTGGCATATGTCGCCTCCGGGGCCGTGTATCCAGACGCGCTCTCGGGGTCGGCGGCGGCCGGATTGCAGAGCGGACCCGTGCTCCTCGTGGGGAAGGACAGCATTCCGGCGAGCATCGCGGCTGAGTTGGCAAGGCTTGCCCCTGCGAAGATCGTCGTACTCGGCGGGGCCAACACCGTGTCCGAAGGAGTCGTCACAGCGCTCCAAGCCACGGCGCCGACGAGTCGGATCGGGGGCACGGATCGGTTCGAGGTGTCGGCGAATGTGTCCGCGGCGGCGTTCGGGGCCGGGACGTCGACCGTCTATGTCGCCTCGGGCATGGTGTTTCCCGATGCGCTGTCGGGGTCGGCGGCCGCGATCGCGAGCAGGGCGCCGGTGTTGCTCGTGACGTCGACGAGCGTGCCCGACTCGGTGGCCGCGGAACTGCGGCGGATCAAGCCACGGCACATCGTCGTGCTGGGCGGCCCGAACACGATCTCCGAGGACGTGTTCAACGCCCTGAAGGGCTACCTCGCCCCATAACGACACGCACGAGAGCGAAAGGGCCTTCAACCGTCACGGTTGGAGGCCCTTTCACCGACCGGAGCGCCCGCTAGGGCTGGGCGATCGCGATCGTGAGCTGGTCGGAGGCCGTCTGCTTGGCGTAGTCGGAGGAGCCGGGAGCCGTCTGCAGCAGGATCTCGTAGGTGAACGAGAGCGTGATCGAGGTGGCCGCGGGGTCGAGCGCCGGGATGATGAAGGTCTGGCTGTAGCTGTAGGGGTCTTTGATGTAGTAGCCGGGAGCAACGCTCGCCTGGTCGGTGTTCGCCGGCGGCGCCGGCAGCGCGCCGGTGGGGCCCAGGACCGCGGGGGTCACCGTGACACGCGAGAGGTAGAAGCTCTGGCCCTGGTCGGTGCCGAGCTTGCCCGTCATCGAGAAGCTCACCGGCTTGTTGGCCGAGGCCGTCCACTGGTCCATGCTCAGCGTGGAGTAGTAGTTGATGGTGAGGCCGATGTCGCCGGCCTGCAGCTCGTGCCGGGCCGATCCGGTGGCCAGCTCGTTGATGACCGGGGTGATCGTGGCGGTGGGCGTGGGCACCGGGGTGCGCGACGGCGTGGCCGCAGAGGTGTTGAACTGCGTCTGGTCCCACGGCGCCGTCCCACAGCCGCTGAGGCCCGCGATTGCGGCGAAAGCGAGGGCCGCGACGGCCACGGATCTGGCGGCCCGACGGGCCCCCGATCGACGAATTCCTGCCATCGAGAACACCCTTCCTCTGGCCCTGACCCAATCTTAAGCCGATCTTGAGGCGACCCTAGCGCATTGGCGGGGGAACGCTGTGGGTGGTGCTCCACACTGGAGTCATGGCAGAGAGCATCAACCCCTACGTGACGGACCGCACCGACCTCGGTGAGTCCGAGGGCGAGTTCGGGAACGACTTCATCGAATCGGTGGAATCCCTCCCCTCGTACCGTCCGACCATCGGATGCATCATCCCGGCGTACAACGAGGCCGAGTCCATCGGCGAGGTGCTCGAGTCGCTCCTGACTCAGACCCGCCTCCCCGACGTCATCCACGTGGTCGTGAACAACACCACCGACGACACCGTCAAGATCGCCGCGCAGTACGCCGGTCCGCACCTGAAAGAGGTGGACGGCATCGAGCAGTTCACCGAGGTCTACGTTCACGACATCGGCAAGAACAAGGACAAGAAGGTCGGCGCCCTCAACTACGGCTACCAGCTGGTCGAGGGCTGCGACTTCCTCCTCGGCGTCGACGGCGACACCACCGCTGCTCCGGATGCGGTCGAGCGCCTCGCCGAGGAGATCACCTCGGACTCGCGCATCGGCGGCATCTCGGCGATCTTCTCGATCGACGAGGCCCCGATCAAGGGCTTCATCGCGAAGTTCCTCATCACCGGCCAGCGCTTCCAGTTCGCCGCCTTCAACATGCAGAACATGCTCAAGGGCCGCAACATGGCGGTGCTCGGCGGTCAGTTCTCGATCTTCAGCACCAAGGCGCTGCGCCAGATCATGGTGGAGAACCACCAGGACACCCCCTGGGTGAAGGACTCCGAGGTGGAGGACTCGCTCCTCTCGCTGCAGATCAAGAGCGCCGGCTACCTCACCAAGATCTCGGCCCAGGCCCGAGCCGACGTGGGCGGCATGACCACCCTCCGCGGTCTCGACGCCCAGCAGGTGAAATGGAACTTCGGCGCCATCGAGCTCATGTGGCCCGGTCAGCGCGGCGACACGAAGGGCCAGCCCTTCCACCCGAACCTGCGCCTGCGCTGGTTCGAGAACTTCTCGATGCTCGTCAACCTCGTCACCCGCGTGATGTTCGTGCTGCTGCTGTTCGCATCGCTGTCGATCGGCGCCTTCGTGTTCTCCTGGGTCTGGGCCATCCCGCCGGCGATCGCCATCCTGCTCAACCTCCGCACCGCGCTCTCGATGAAGAACCGGAGCAACCGCGACGTCGCCTTCGCCCTGCTGCTCTTCCCGGCGGAGATCTACATGTGGGTGAGACTCGGCCACTTCCTCCGGGCGTGGACCAAGTTCCTCAGCCGCAAGCAGACCGACAACTGGGCCGCCCAAGCCAAGGCCGAACGCGGCCGCGGCAACGGCTACCTCGTGCCGCTCGTCATCTTCGTGCTCGTGATCGCGGTTCTAGTGCTCGGCTGGTTCCAGCTCGACCCCTTCATGCAGTCGACCATCCTCTGGATCGGCTGGCCGATCCTCGGAGTCATCACCATCCTGCAGACCGTCGAGATGTTCGCGAAGGTGCTCCGCCGCTACCGGGGGTACAAGGTTTGACCCCATCGAGATTCGTCGATCAGGCCGCGCTGTTCTCTCTCCTCTCCGCTCTGGGAGGAGAGGAACAGCAGAGCCGGTTCGTGCACGACTTCATCAACCTCTGGGAGACCCGATCCCAGAGGTTGATGAAAGCTCTGGGCAGCCAGGACTACGAGGACGCGGACGTCGTGCTTCTCAGCATCCGGTCCAGCAGCACCATGCTCGGCGCGTGGCCTCTCGAGGCCATCGCCGGCATGGTGCATTCTGCTGTCAAAGACGCCGATCTGCCCCGCAGCATGTCGCACCTGGCGCGGCTCCACGAAGTGGGCGCGAACACCTGCCGTGAACTCGTTCTCCTCGTGCAGACGCCCTCAGCGGCACCGACGATGTGAGCGGCTCAGTCGTCTTCGGAAGCGGCGAGGCGGTAGCCGACACCGCGCACGGTCTCGATCCAGCGCGGCGTCGTGATGCTGTCGGCGAGCTTACGGCGCAGGTTCGCCATGTGCACCTCGATGGCGCGCTTGTCGGCCTCGCTCACGAAGTGGGCGGTGACGTAGCTCTCGCCGCGGAGCAGCAGCGCGAGGTCGGCCTTGCTGCGCACCCGGCGCTGGCTCTCCATCAGGGCGTTCAGCAGGTCGAACTCGCTGCGGGTGAGGTCGATGGCCTTGCCGTCTTTCTCGGCGAGGCGCATCTCGGAGTTCACGAAGAGGGCGTTGTGCTCGATCCAGCCGTCCTCCTTGTCGTAGACCTTGGGTCCGACGCTCTCGGGAACGACCGGCTCCGCTGCTGCCAGCGGAGCCGCGACCGGCTGCGCGGCCACGGGCTGCGCCGCCACCGGCGCGGGCGCGGCGACCGGAACCGCGGCGGCCACGGGAGCAGCAGCCACCGGAGCCGCGGCGACCGGCACGGGAGCGACCGGGCCGGAGCCGTCGGCCGCGAGAACCTGGCGCGGGCGCCGCATCATCGCCTCGACGCGAGCACGCAGCTCGCGCGGACGGAACGGCTTGGTGAGGTAGTCGTCGGCGCCGGCCTCGAGGCCCTGCAGCGTGTCGATCTCCTCGTCGCGAGCCGTGAGCATCACCAGGTAGGTGTTGCTGAAGGCCCGGATGCGCTTGGCCGCCTCGAAACCGTCTATGCCCGGCATGCTCACGTCGAGCGTGGTGACCATGGGATCGTAGGCACGGACCGCTTGCACCCCGTCGAGGCCATTGCCGGTGGCGATGACCTCGAATCCTGCCTGGGTGAGCACTGTCTCCAGCAGGTGGCGGATGTCAGCATCATCCTCGATGATCACCGCGACGCGTCGTTCCGCATTAGTGTCCATTGCCTTGATGCTACCAACGGTTGGGGAATCCGATGAGTCTTTCCGCGAGAGAGGGCGCGACGGTGGCCGTGGTCAGCAAGGACGAGGCCTTCAGCGACGCCGTGACCGCCTGGCTCCGCGAGCACGACACGGCACTCGAGGTGGTGCTCACCGCCACGAGCTGGGGCGACCTGCTGCACGCGCCGGAGTTCCCCACCGACGTGGTGGTGCTCGACGCCGGGTCGAGCCGACGCAACTCGATCGAGTCGCGCGTGCGCACCATCCGGGCGGCGGGCACCACGGTGATCGTGATGACCGCCGCGGACAGCGGCGACGACGTGCAGCACGCGGTCTCCTCCGGCGCGTTCTGCGTGCTCGACAAGTCGGTTCCGATGGGACTCGTGGCCGAGATGGTGCGCGGAGCCGCCGGGCTGCCGCTACGCCCCTAGCGAGGGGCGCGAGTTACCAGCCCGCGCCGGCCGCGAGATCGAGCGCGCTCTGATTCCACCATTCGCCCGCCGCGGGGCCACCGTTGCAGGTGCCGTCGCTCTCCCCCGGAGGCTTCACCCAGAGGTTCGCATCCTGCGCCGACCCGGACTTCGTGGCGGCCGGCATCGCTCCGAGCGCGCGGCCGGGCGGGTTGCACCACTCCCCCGTGGAACCGTTGCCGTTGCGTGAGGTGTCGATGACGTAGTGCGCGCCGTTCGTGAGGCTCGAGATCTCGTTCGCGTACTTCTGCTCGAGATCGGTCGCGTTGTAGTTCGAGACGTTCGTGGAGAAACCGCGGGCCCGGCTGACTCCGGCACGATTCAGCAGGGCGGCCATGTCGGCGGCCGGGCCCCAGTTCGAGTGGCCGGCGTCGATGTAGACCACGAGTCCCGCGGCGGCGAGGGTGTCGACGGAGGTACCGACCTCGGTGAGCCTCTCGTCGACGTTGTCGCACTCGCTGGCCAGGGCCAGCGCATCCGGTTCCAGAATGACGACCGAACCGCTGCCCTGGAGGCCGGCGGCGATCTCCTTCACCCAGACCGGGTATTCAGCGGTCGACAGACCGCCCGCGGAGTGATTGCCGCAGTCGCGGTTCGGCACCCCGTAGACGGTGAAGACGGGAGTCTGCCCGAGCTTGGACGCCTCGGTCACGAGGCCCTGCACGTAGCCGCCGATCTCGCCCGTCGGGTGCTTCTCCGGCGTGAGCCAGATGGCCGTGGGCACCGCGGCGATCCTGCCGAAAGTGGTGGCGTCGGCCGTGTCGCCAGCATCCGTCGCCGTGGTCGTGGCCGTGGCGGCCTTCGACCCGGGGTCGGTGAACAGGGTCTTGCCGGCGAAGGGGTTGTCCGGGGCGATGCCGCCCTGGGCGAGGATTCCGCTCACACCCACCACCATCGCCGCCAGAACGCCGACGATGGCGACGATGGCGACTCCGAGACCGATGCGCTGCAGCACGTTGCTCACCGTGATCCTCCCCCTACCGTTGTGTCCACTCTAGGCGGAGCCGGCTTTCAGGATGCTGAGGCGGCGCGCGCCACCGGGACCGCGCGACTCACGGTGCCCGCGGCGCCGTAGGCCTTGAGCCGGGCCATGGTCTGCGCGAACGGCACCGGGCGGCCGTAGAAGAAGCCCTGCGCGTGACGCACGCCGATGCCCACGAGCACGTCGACGGCATCCTGGGTCTCGATGCCCTCGACCACGGTGGAGTAGTCGAAGGCGTCGCCGAAGCCCTGCAGTGCCCGCACCACCTCGCGCTGGCGGGTGTCGTCGAGGTTGTCGACGAGGGAGCGGTCGATCTTCAGGATGTCCATCGGGATGCGCACCAGGGCGCCCACGCTGGACGCCTCGGATCCGTAGTCGTCGAGCGCGATCAGCATCCCGAGCTCGCGGAAGTGCTCGGCCTGGGCGCGCAGGTCGTCGTCGATGTCCTTCGTGGAACGCTCGTTCAGCTCGAGGCAGAGCGACACGTCGGGGTAGCGGGGCACGATGTCCTTCAGGAACGCCCCCACGTGCTCGTCGCGGATCTGCTCGACCTCGAGGTTGATGGTCATCACCGTGATGCCCGGCACGACCTTGCGGAACTCGCGGGCCGACTTCAGCGAGGCGGCGATGACCTGCTTCGTGAGCAGGTCCATGCGGCCGAGGCCCTTGGCCTTCTCGATCAGCGAGGAGGTGCTGATGCGGCCGAGCTCCGGATGCGTGTAGCGCACGAGCGACTCGAAGGCCCAGATCTTGTCCTCGACCGTGTTGACGATCGGCTGGTAGACCACGTTCAGCACGCCGTCGTCGATGGCCTTCGCCACGATCTCGTTGATGCGGCTGGAGCGGTGCGGCGAGATGCCGATCGACGACTCGAACGCCGGTCCGCCCTGGCGGCGGGACTTCTTGATGGCGAGCATGCTGTGGTCGGCGTCGACCACGATCGACTGGGGATCGGTCTCCTGCGTGGCGGAGTAGGCCAGCCCCACGCTCACGAGCGGGCGGTACTCGCGGCCGCCCAGGGTCGCGGGGGCGCCCACGTTCGCCACGATGTGGTCGGCCACGGCCTTCGACTCGGCGAGCGACTGCAGCTTGGTGAGGATGATGACGAACTCGTCGCCGCCCACCCGCGCCACGAAGTCGTGCGGCCGCACGCTCGCCCGCAGGCGCGTGGCGACGGTGGAGAGCACCTCGTCGCCGATGTGGTGTCCCTCGGTGTCGTTGAGCCGCTTGAACTGGTCGAGGTCGAGGAAGAGCACGGCGATGCCGGAGGCGTATGTGCGGTCCTCGTTCAGCCGGGCGAGGGAGCGCTGGAAGGCGTTGTAGTTCGGCAGGCCCGTGAGGGAGTCGCGGTCGACCCGGTCGAGCAGGGTGTCGTAGGCGCCGCGCACCCGCGCGGTCTCCGAGGCGATGTGGCCGATCGCATCCAAGGCCCGCTCGTCTTCGGGGGTGAACGGGGCTCCGCCGGTTCTGCGGCTCGCCACGAGGAACTCGGTGGGCTCGACGGCGTCTTCGCGGTGCTCGGCCGAGACGCCGTCGTCGTCGGAGGCGATCGAGTCGGGCTCGAGCTGCGGGTCGGCGTTGGAGATGGCCGAGAAGCGGGTGCCGATCTCGTTGCGGGCCGGAGGGTTGCGGCGGATCTCGAACTCCGTGGCGTCGATCGCGCGCTTGGCGAACTCCACCATCGTCTCTTTGGGGTCCTGCAGCACGTCCCACGGCAGTGCGCGAGCCGCATCCACCACTCCGCTCAGGCGCCGCTCGCTGTCGCGGGTCTGCCGGCGCTTCGCGATGGCGTAGAAGACGAGCGCCACGACGAGCAGCGGGATGGTGTCGCGCGCGAGCTGCAACTGCTCCTGCGGGCCGTCGACGAAGGCGAGCACACCGGTCGACGAGGCCCACACCAGAACCGAGACCAACCAGCAGAGCCCGACGATGGTGACGAGGCGCCAGGCGCTCAGCCCGCTGAGGCCGAAGGAATGATCGCTGTTCCAGAGACCGCGTTCACGGGCGAACTCGATGGCGACCACGACGACGAGGTAGGCGATGACGCCCACCAGCAGCCCGAGCGGCGCGAACAGGCCAGCGGCGAGCAGCGCCCGCGAGCTCGCGACGAGCGCGATGGCCCCCAGGGCGGCGACACCGGTCCACTGCGCGGTGACCCAGATCGAGCGGGAGCCCCAGGCGCGGGAGAAGAAGTAGGCCATCACCCAGAGGCCCACGTCGAGGACGGGGTTCTCGCCGATCACGGCGACGGCGAGCAGACCGCTGGCCACCCCGATGGGCGGCAGGCCCGGGATGCGGCCGATCGGCATCTGGAAGACGGCCGTCACACCCACGCTCAGCAGGAAGATCACGCAGCCCACCCAGCTCGGCGGCCGGTCGAGGAGTCCGGCGACGATGCCGGCCACGGCGGTCGCGACCGCGAACGCCACGAGGACGAAGGCCACGAGCTGGTTCGCCTTCCGTGCGTCGAGCTGCCGCGCATTCACCATGAGCAGAGTTTAGCTACAGGCCCGGCCGCGGCCGACGCTCGGCTCTCGGCTCTCGGCTCTCGGCTCTCGGCTCGCGGCTCTCGGCTCTCGCGAGCGGTCAGAGGCCGAGGGCGGTGAGGGAGGTGGACATCCGGGCCGCCATGGCGGCGTAGCCGGCATCGTTCGGGTGCAGGCCGTCGGGAGCCATCCACTCGGGATGCCCCTCGATCCAGTGCGAGGCGCCGGAGACGTAGTCGGCGCCGAGCGCCGTGGCGGCCTCGCGCACCCAGGTGATGACCTGCGGCACCGAGGCGGGGCGCTCATCCGTGTACCAGAAGGGCTCCACCACGATGAGCCGCGCATCCGGGAGCTCACGCCGGAGGGTGGCCAGATCGGTGACGATGGCGGCGTGCACGGCTTCGGCGCGCGCCGGCATCGAGAAGGTGTCGTTGAGGCCCATCGTGACGAACACGATGTCGGGATGCGCGGCGACGACGAGCGGGATCTCGTCGCTCGCGAGGTAGTCCGGCGGCGTGCTCGGGCGGTTGTTCACGAAGCCGCGACCGTTGACGCTCGGGTTGACCTCGGCCCAGCCGCGCTCGGCGCAGACGATGCTCGACCAGCGCTTCGACGGGTCGGAGGCGCCGGTGCCGAGCGTGTACGAGTCGCCGTAGAAGGCCACGACCGGGGCGCCGGGCGCACCGGGAACGGTGGGGGCGGGAGTGGCCGGTGCCGGGAGCGCCGAAAAGAGGCCTCCGGATGCGACGGGCCGGGCGGGCGCGTCGCCGGAGCGGTGCGCGCCGGGCGCGATCACCGACAGTGCGGCGAGGCCGGCCGTGACCGCGGCGACGAACCCCACCGCGAGAATCATCGCGCGCATCATCTTCACCACACCTCGTATTCGGAGGCGAGCCCCGATCGGATGGCTAGCGAGCGGGAGTGAGCGCGTCGGCGTCGGCCGCGATGACCTCGGCGATCTGCACGGCGTTCAGGGCGGCACCCTTGCGCAGGTTGTCGTTGCTGATGAAGAGCACGAGGCCCTTCTTGCCGGGGGCGGACTGGTCTTGACGGATGCGGCCCACGTAGCTGGGGTCGGTACCGGCGGCCTGCAGCGGGGTCGGGACGTCGGCGATCTGCACGCCCGGGGCATCCGCCAGCAGTTCGTAGGCACGCTCGGGCGTGATGTCGTTCGCGAACTCGGCGTTGATGCTCAGCGAGTGACCCGTGAACACGGGCACGCGCACGCAGGTGCCCGCCACGCGCAGCTCGGGCAGCTCGAGGATCTTGCGGCTCTCGTTGCGGAGCTTCTTCTCCTCGTCGGTCTCGAGCTCGCCGTCGTCGACGATGGAGCCGGCGAGCGGGATGACGTCGAAGGCGATGGGCGCCACGTACTTGTTCGGCGCCGGGAAGGTGACGCTCGCACCGTCGTGCACGAGGTTGAGGAGCGCCTCGGGGTCGGCGGTGGCCGCGATGGCCTGGTTCGCGAGCTCCTCGGCGCCGGCGAGGCCGGAGCCCGAGACCGCCTGGTAGGTGCTCACGATGAGACGCTCGAGGCCCGCCTCCTGGTGCAGCACCTTGAGCACGGGCATGGCCGCCATGGTGGTGCAGTTCGGGTTGGCGATGATGCCCTTGCGGGCCTCGCGGATGGCGTGCGGGTTGACCTCGGAGACGACGAGGGGCACATCCGGGTCCATGCGCCAGGCGCTGGAGTTGTCGATCACCGTCACGCCGGCCGCCGCGAAGCGGGGGGCCTGGGCGCGGGAACCGGTGGCGCCGGCGGAGAACAGCGCGATGTCGAGGCCCGTGGGGTCGGCGGTCTCGACGTCTTCGACGACGACGTCCTGCCCCTTGAACGGCAGCACCGTGCCGGCGGAGCGGGCGGTGGCGAAGAAGCGGATCGACTCGATCGGGAAGTCGCGCTCCTCGAGGAGGCGGCGCATGACCTTGCCGACCTGGCCGGTGGCGCCGACGACGCCGACGTTCAGTGCCTTGCTCACGGTGTTTCCTTCGTTCATGTGGATCACAACTCCTCGCGACCCGCCAAAATTCGCCCTAAGACCTCGATTTTAGGGCGGATTTCGGCGAGTCGCGCGGAGGAGGCGGGGTGGGGTGGGTTAGCGGCCGGTGCCGGCGTGCACGACGGCCACGTCGTCGGAGTCGAGGCCGAAGGCGGTGTGCACCACGCGGAGGGCGTCGTTGATGGTGTCGGCGCGGGTGACCACCGAGATGCGGATCTCCGAGGTCGAGATCATCTCGATGTTGATGCCCGCCTCGAACAGAGCCGTGAAGAGCTTGGCCGACACGCCCGCATTGGTGCGCATCCCGGCCCCGACGAGAGCGAGCTTGCCGATCTGGTCGTCGTACTGCAGGCCCAGGAAGCCGACCTCGGCCTGGTCTGCGCGGAGCGCCGTGAGCACGGTCTGGCCCTCGCTCTTCGGCAGCGTAAACGAGATGTCGGTGCGGCCGGTCGACGCGGCCGACACGTTCTGCACGATCATGTCGATGTTCGCGCCGGTCTTGGCGACGAGGGTGAAGATCTGGGCGGCCTTGCCCGGGATGTCGGGCACGCCGACCACGGTGATCTTCGCTTCGGAGAGGTCGGTGGCCACTCCGGCGATCAGGGGCTCTTCCACAGCGGACTCGCTTCCGGTCTTGGTGTTCGTGTTGGAGGTCGCCCGCGCCCGCGCCACGAGGGTGGCCGCGTCGAGGGTCTCCGACGGGTTGTAGACGATGGTGCCCTCGTTGTTGTTGAAGCTCGAGCGCACGTGCAGGGTGACGCCGTGGCGCCGGGCGTACTCGACGGCGCGGATGTAGAGCACCTTCGCGCCGTTGGCCGCGAGCTCGAGCATTTCCTCGCTCGTGATGCGGTCGATCTTCGAGGCCTTGGGTACCACGCGCGGGTCGGCGGTGAAGATGCCGTCGACGTCGGTGTAGATCTCGCAGATGTCGGCGTCGAGGGCCGCGGCGAGGGCGACGGCGGTGGTGTCGGATCCGCCGCGGCCGAGGGTGGTGATGTCGCGGGTGTCGCGGTTGAAGCCCTGGAAGCCCGCCACGATCACGATCGCGCCCTCGTCGAGCGCCTCGCGGAGCCGCACCGGGGTGACGTCGACGATGCGGGCGGAGCCGTGCTTCGCATCCGTGATCATGCCGGCCTGGCTGCCGGTGAAGCTGCGGGCGTCGTGGCCGAGGCTTTCGATGGCCAAGGCGAGGAGGGCCATGGAGATGCGCTCGCCGGCCGAGAGGAGCATGTCCATCTCGCGCGGCGCCGGGATGGGCGCCACCTCGTGGGCGAGGTCGAGCAGCTCGTCGGTGGTGTCGCCCATGGCGCTCACCGCCACGACGACCTCGTTGCCGGCCTTGCGCGTCTCGACGATGCGCTTGGCGACCCGCTTGATGCTCTCCGCGTCGGCGACGGATGATCCGCCGTACTTCTGCACGATCAAGCTCACGTGGGACTCCCGGGTGGTTCGGTTCTCGCGGGTTGCGGAAAACCCGACTGCCTACTATATCGCGGGCGCGTGCGGCGAAACCTCCGCGTCACACGGGATGCGTAGGGTGGCGGGATGCGCCCGGTGGCGGGATGTGCGTCACGCGCCTTCGTCGCCGTCACCGCCGCGTCACTGTTCCCGTCACCGTCTGGAGGTCGCCGCATGAGCGGAGAAGCACCCCGCGTCAGGAAGCTCGCCGAGCTGCCCGCCTTTCTCATCAGCCCGCAGGACACCGTGCGGCTCGCTCCACTCTCCGGGCCCTCGCAGGGCTCCGGAGCGAGCGTGTTCCTCGAGATCTGGGAACCCGGCGGGGCCCAGCCGCTCAACTCGCACGCGGACTCGGCCGAGATCTTCATCGTGCTCGCGGGGACGGCGCTCGCGCACTCGGACGAGGCCACGGTGCCGCTCGTCGCGGGCGACGTGCTGACGCTGCAGCCGGGCTCGGAGCACCGGATCGTCAACACCTCCGACACCGAGCGGCTCTACACGATCACCGTGATGGCCGACGACGGGGGCTTCGAGAGGATGGTGGACTCGGGCACGCCGGTGGCGCTCGACGCGGCCGACCTCGACGTGCTCGTGCGAGGGCTGACTCCGGGCGCTTAGGCGCGGCGGCCTGGCTCGGCGTTCTGGGCCGGCGGTCTGGCTCGGCGTTCTGGGCCGGCGGTCTGGCTCGGCGCTCTGCGCCGGCGATCTGGCGCGGCGCCGGATCTGCACCGGTTCCCCGCATCCTGACGGCGGATTCGCGGCACCCGTTCACGAGCCATTCATGCGGCCGCGTTAGCGTCGCCGGGTGAGCAGCACCAAGTGGACCAAGAAGGCCCTGAAAGCCCGGCTTCGCGCCGACATCGCGTTCGACACGGCGATGCGCCCGGTGACCGCGGACGTCGCTGCACGGCGCCTTGAGTACCACAACATCGTCACCGGCATCGAAGCCGGCACGATCACGCCCGACTCGGGCACCGCGCTGTTCGACGAGCTCGTCGACGCGCTGGCCTGAGCGGCTCCCCGCGGCTGGGGGTGGGGCCGGAGGCGGGTCCGGGGCAGGCGCAGGCTACTTGGCCTGGTCGTAGCTGTCGACGATGGCGACGGTGACCGGGAACTGCACGGGGGCGTCGCCGAAAATGAGGCGCCCGGCCTCGGTCGCGGCGGCGCGGAGTTCGGCGGCGACGGCGTCGGCCTGAGCCTCAGGCGTGTGCACCATGACCTCGTCGTGGAGGAAGAATGCCAGGTGAGGACGCGTTTCCAGGCGCCCACGAGCATCCGGGGCATCGAGGCTCCACAGGCGGCGGCGCACCGAGGAGATCCAGCACAGCGCCCACTCCGCCGCGGTGCCCTGCACCACGAAGTTGCGGGTGAACCGGCCCCAGCTGCGGGCGGCCGATCGGGCCCGGCTGCGGGCGGCATCCGTTGCGTCGTCGGCGCCCGCCGCGTCCTGCACGTCGAGCCAGGCATCGCTCGGGCGCGGGGAGGTGCGGCCGAGGCGCGTGGTGACCACGGCGCCCGCCTCGCCGGCGCGGGCGGCGTCCTCGACGAAGCCGATCGCCACCGGGAAGGCGCGGGCGAGGCGGGGCAGCATCCGGCCGCTCTCGCCGGTGGTGCCGCCGTACATGGCGCCGAGCATCCCGACCTTCGCGTGGGCGCGGGTGTCGACGGCACCGGAGGAGACGATGCCGTCGTAGAGGTCGCGGTCGCGGCCCGCTGCGGCCATGGCGCGATCGCCGGCGAGGGCGGCGAGGATGCGCGGCTCGAGCTGGGCCGCGTCGGCGACCACGAGCTTCCAGCCGGGGTCGGCGATCACGGCGCCGCGCACCTGCTTCGGCAGCTGCAGGGCGCCGCCGCCCTCCGAGGCCCAGCGGCCCGTGACCACGCCGCCCGGGATGTAGTTGGGGTGGAAGCGGCCGTCGCGCACCCAGGTGTCGAGCCAGTTCCAGCCGTTGGCGGAGGCGAGGCGCGCGAGCTTCTTGTATTCGAGCAGGGGCGGGATGACGGGATGCTCGATGGTCTTGAGCTCCCAGGAGCGGGTGCTCGTGACGCTGAGGCCGGCGCGGCGGAGCGACTTCACGAGCTCGACGGGCGAGTCGGGGTTCGCCGCGGGGTCGTCGAGCTCGTCGCGGATGCGCTGGTGCAGCTGCTCGAGCCGGGCGGGGCGGATGCCCGGGGTCGCCGGGCGCGGGCCGAGCAGGCTCTCGAGCAGCCGGTCATGGGCGTCGGCGCGCCACGGGATGCCGGCGTGCTGCATCTCGGCCGCCACGAGGGCGCCCGCCGACTCGGCGGCGAGCAGGAGCGCGATGCGGCTGGGGTCGGAGGCGGTGCGCACAGCGTGGCGCTGCGCCCGGAGCTCGGTGGCCTCGGGGGGTTCGGGGCGTTCGGGCGCACCGGGGTTCTCAGCGGGCTCGGGGCGCTCGGGGCGCGCGGGCGCCCCGAGGTTCTCGGCGGGCTCGGCGGACTCGGCACGCTCGGCGGACTCCGCACGCTCGACCGGCTCCGCACGCTCGACTGACTCCGCACGCTCGACCGGCTCCGCACGCTCGACTGACTCCGCACGCTCGACCGGCTCCGCACGCTCGACTGACTCCGCACGCTCGACCGGCTCCGCACGCTCGACGGGCTCGGCGGACTCCGCGCGCTCGGTGCGCTCGGGGGGCCCCGCGGGCGCGGCACGCTCGACCGGCTCCGCGCGATCGGCGCGATCGGTGCGCTCGGCGAGCTCGGATCCTGACCCTGCGCGGACGCCGGTTGCCGCCACACCCGCGTGCGTCAGCGCTGCCCTGCGGGTCGCGCCGGAAAGCTCCCCCGGCGCGGATGCGGATGCGCGGCGCGACCCTTCACCGGAGTACGACTCACCTGTGCGGTCGGGTGCTCCCGCTTGAGTGGGGGCGGAGCCGGCGGCGTCGTCGGCCAGGAAGTCGAAGAGGGTGAGGGCGTCCGGCTCGGGACGGGTGCCGGATGTTCCGGCGACTCCGGCCTGGGCTTGGGCGAGAGCGAGCGAGACGGCGGCGGAGGTGGGGGACGGCGCATCCCAGGCGGTGGCCGGACCTCTCGCGAGGGCGGAACTCTCCGTGAGCGAGGAGGTGCGGAGGATGGTGTGGCACAGGCGCAGGTCGATGCAGCGTTCGAGCCGCACGCCGGCGGCGAGGAGGCGCGGGTACCAGCGGGCGGTGTCGTCCCAGACCCAGCGCGGATGCGCCGGCTCGCGCCGGGCGACGGCCGCCGGGAACTCGGCCGCCTCGACCTCCACGAAGGCGATGACCAGGCCGCTGTCGTCGGCGTCGAGGAGTTGCACGCGGTCTCCGGGCGCATCCGCGACGATCACGAACGGGGTCACGGCGCGCACCCGGTGCGGCTCATGCGGGTGAGGTGGTGGGCAGTAACTACCAGAATGCGAGGGAGTGGTGCCCTATACGGGGTCGGTCCGACGAATTCTGGTAGTAAGTCATCACCGGGTGTCGAGTGGGCCGTCCGAGCCGAGCATCCGGTGGTCGTCTCGAGGGCGAAGCCGTGGCCGAGGGCAGCGCCGGGGCCGGTGCCAGTGAGACGGGCGCGAGCGCGGGCAGGCGTGGCGCGAGCGCGGGCAGGCGTGGTGCTAGCTCTCGACGAGGCGCCGGCCTTCGAAGGCGCGGCCGAGGGTGACCTCGTCGGCGTATTCGAGGTCGCCGCCGACGGGCAGGCCCGAGGCCAGGCGGGTGACGCGGATCTCGAGCGTGGTCAAGAGGCGCGAGAGATAGGTGGCCGTGGCCTCGCCCTCGAGGTTGGGGTCGGTGGCGATGATGACCTCGGTGACCTCGCCGCTCGCGAGGCGCTGCATGAGCTCGCGGATGCGGAGGTTGTCGGGGCCGATGCCGTCGATGGGGCTGATGGCGCCGCCGAGCACGTGGTAGAGGCCGCGGAACTCGCGGGTGCGCTCGATGGCGACGACGTCCTTGGCCTCCTCGACCACGCAGATGAGGTTCTGGGCGCGGCGCGGGTCGCGGCAGATGCCGCAGGTCTCCTGCTCGGAGACGTTGCCGCAGATCTGGCAGAAGTGCACCTTCTCGCGCACGTCGGTGAGGATCTCGGCCAGCCGCGACACATCGAAGGACTCGGTCTGCACGATGTGGAACGCGATGCGCTGGGCCGACTTCGGTCCGATTCCGGGCAGGCGGCCGAGTTCGTCGATGAGTTCCTGGACGATGCCTTCGTACATGGTGTTCTCCTGCTCCCGCTGCTGCCGTTTCCGGTGCCGGTGCGGCTAGTCGCGGCCCGGGAGGGGCTGCTCTTCGATGAAGTTCGCGCCGAGGATCTCGCGCACCACGGCCTCCCCGTAGCGGGCGCGACCGCCGGTCGTGGGGGCCGGGCTCGGGGCGGTGGGCGTGGACGCAGCGGGGGCGCCGGCGGGCTCGCTCGAGGGCTGCGACTCGAAGCGGAGCGCCCCGGGGCGTGCCGCGGGGTCACCGCCGGAGGAGGGAGCGCGGCCTGCGGGTGCGGACGGTGCGGCTGGTGCGGATGTGCGCCCGGAGCCGGGTGCGGCGACGCTGCCGGTAGCGGCAGGCGCGGATGCGACAGGGCCGGATGCCGGGGGAGCGGAAGCCGGTCCGGATGCCCGGGGAGCGGAAGCCGGCACCGAAGGGAACGCGTCGGCACGGTCGGCGGGCAGCTCGGGCTCGTCGCTCGGCATCGGCTCATCGAAGGCGGGCGGCTCGTCGTCGTCGGAGGAGGTGGGGATGGCGACGACGTCCCACGAGGTCGTGGGAGCCGGAGCCGGGCGCTGCGGGCGCGCATCGGGGCCGGGGCGGGAAGCCTGCGGAGCAGTGCGCGGGGCACTCGCACCCGAGCCGACAGCATCCGGGACCGGACGAGGCGCCGACGGGGCAGTACTAGGAGCACCCGCGACCGGGGCGGACGCATCCGGAGCGGGGCGAGACGCCGACGACGCAATGCGGGGGGCGTTCGCGGGCGGGGCGGATGCCGCCGGACTGGTGGGCTGCGAGGCACCCGACGGGCGGTTGTTCGCGGTGAGGGAGGCGATCTGCTCACGCATGCGGGCGACCTCTGCCGCGTCGCTCTCGGGGGTGCGGGGCGCGGGGGCGTCGAGCGAGGGGGAGTTCTCGGTGAGGCCGGGCACGGCCCAGCCCGAGGGGTCGACCACGGCACGGGGCTCGGGCGGGAGCTCGGCCTCGACGGGCGGTTCCTCGTCGGGCTCGTCGGGGTCGAAGTCGTCGTCGTCGGGCTCGGCCGGCTCCCCAGCGTCGGTCAGTGCGTCGGCGGATGCTGGCGACGCTGCCCGAGCGGGCGTGGCCGGAGTGCCGGCAGTGGGCGTCTCCGCCGGCACCGGCGCGGAAGCCATGGCACCCGCACCCGCACCCGCAGAGGCGGACGGCGTCGCGGCCGGGCGGTCGTCGTGGGGGCGCAGCGAGGTGTCGACGCGGGCGATGTACTTCACGCGCAGGCCGAGCACGTCGACGATGGCCTCGCGCAGGAATTCGCTCACGCCCTGGCCGGGCGCCGAGCGTTCCTTGAAGCTCGCCACGTCGTTCTCGCTCGGGAACGCGAGCGTGAGCACGTCGCCGTCGAGCGCCCGCACCTGAGCGGTGTAGACCACGAGCCAGGCCGTCATCTTGGCCTTCTGCACGACCTCGAGGATCTCGGGCCAGGCGTCCTTCAACTGCTGCAGCGAGACCTCCCCCGCTGCGGCGGCCACCCGGCTGGGCGAAGGAGTGGAGGCGGTGCCGCCCGGGACGGCACCCTCGGGCGCCGGCGCGATCGGCGCGCCGGGCGCCGGGGCAACGGATGCTGCGCCGCCCTGCGCGGGCACGCCGCGTGTGCCGGAGCCCGCGGGGGCATCGGTGCGGCGGTTCGGGTCGACGGAGGTGGTCTCAGGGGCCGGGCGCGCGGCATCCGGGGCGGCTTCGCGCGGAGAGGAGACCGGGGCGGCCGCGGCCGGTGAGACGGTGAGCGGCGCATCCGGAACCGGCCCATCCCCGGGTGTGGAGGCACTCGCGCGCGGCGCAGCAGGTGCCGCAGGTGCCGCGGCCGCAGCCTGCCCGGTGGCCACGGGCGGCGCCGCGACCGGCCACGCACCCACCGCGGCCGCGCGCGCGGCGCCGGCTGCGGCATCCGGAGCGTCGACGCCGATGCGGCGCTCGAGCCGCTCCACGCGGGCGAGGGCACCGCGCTGCGAGTCGTCGGAGTCGGGCACGAGGGCCCGCGCGATCATGAGCTCGAGGTGCAGGCGCGGCGAGGTGGCGCCGGTCATCTCCGAGAGGGCGGCGTTCACGATGTCGGCCACCCGGGAGAGCTCGGCGTGCCCGAAGAGGGTGGCCTGGCGGCGCATCACCTCGATCTCGTCGGCCGGGACTCCGCGGAGGACGGAGGATGCCTGCTCCCGCGTCGCCGACACGACGATGATGTCGCGCAGGCGCTCGAGCAGGTCTTCGACGAAGCGGCGCGGGTCTTGCCCGGTCTGGATGACGCGGTCGACCGCGTCGAAGGCCGCCGCGCCGTCGTGGGTGCCGAGCGCGTCTATGGCCTCGGAGAGCAGGGCGCCGTGGGTGTAGCCGAGCAGCGCGACCGCGCGCTCGTAGTCGACGTGGTTGTTCTCGGAGCCGGCGATGAGCTGATCGAGGATGGAGAGCGTGTCGCGTGCCGAACCGCCTCCGGCCCGCACCACGAGCGGCAGCACCCCGGGAGCCACGTCGATGCCCTCGACGTCGCAGAGGTGCTGCACGTACTCGAGCAGCTGCGCCGGCGGGATGAGCCGGAAGGGGTAGTGGTGGGTGCGCGAGCGGATGGTGCCGATGACCTTGTCGGGCTCAGTCGTGGCGAAGATGAACTTGATGTGCTCCGGCGGCTCCTCGACGATCTTGAGCAGGGCGTTGAAGCCCTGCGGCGTGACCATGTGCGCCTCGTCGAGGATGAAGATCTTGAAGCGGTCGCGCGCCGGGGCGAACACCGCGCGCTCGCGCAGGTCGCGCGCGTCGTCGACACCGTTGTGGCTGGCGGCGTCGATCTCGACGACGTCGAGCGAGCCCGGGCCGTCGCGGCCGAGCTCGACGCAGCTCGGGCAGACGCCGCAGGGGGTGTCGGTGGGGCCCTCGGCGCAGTTGAGGCAGCGGGCCAGGATGCGCGCCGACGTGGTCTTGCCGCAGCCGCGCGGGCCGCTGAACAGATAGGCGTGGTTGACGCGGTTCGTGCGCAGCGCCGTCATCAGCGGATCGGTCACCTGGGACTGCCCGATCATCTCGGCGAAGTTCTCTGGCCGGTAACGGCGATACAGGGCGGTGACCACGAAGTAAGACTACCCGCGACCGCCGACAGTGCCGCTGCCGGCCCCGACTTCTGCAGGCTCGTCACTTGTGGCTCGAACGACGGCGGTTTTCGAGCCGAAAGCGACGAGGCTGGGGGGCTGGGGCAGGGGGTTTAGGGGGCGGGGGGTCAGGGGCAGGGGGTTTAGGGGGGCAGGGGGTCAGGGGCAGGGGGTTTAGGGGGGCAGGGGGTCAGGGGCAGGGGGTTTAGGGGGCAGGTTAGAGGGGGCGGGCGTAGCAGAGGGAGAGTCCCGACCCCACGTAGGGGCCGAAGAGAGGGATGGGGGTGTAGCCCTCGCGCTCGTAGAAGCGGATGGCGTCGGGCTGGCCCGTGCCGGTCTCGAGCAGCAGGCGGTCCAGCCCCATCGCGCGGGCCTCGTCCTCGATCGCCCGGAGCAGGGCCACCGCGACGCCCGTGCCGCGCACGGAAGGGTGCACGAACATCCGCTTGATCTCGGCGCCGCCGCCGGAGAGCGGGCGCAGGCCACCGCATCCGACCGCCGCTCCGTCGGCCGTGCGGGCGACCAGGAAGACCGGCACGCTCGCCGCCGTGGGCTTCTCCCCCGGCTCGTGGTCGTCGCGGCCGTAGCGCTCGTCGAGCTCGTCGCGCTGGGCCTGCCGCAGGGCGGCGGCGTCAGGCGAGTCGAAGTGCTCGCGGGCGATGGTGACGGCGACCTTCTCGGGCATGGTTCTCCACTTCCACCGGCAGTCCCGGATTTCGTAACGGTCATTACGGTAACACTTGTTATGCTTCCCGGATGGCCAGAACCCGAAATCTCGACGCCCAGCAGCAGCGGCTCTCCGAGGCCACCTGGTCGGTGCTCACCGAGTGCGGTCTCTCCGGACTCACCATCCGCGCCGTCGCCGAAAGAGCAGGATGCACGACCGGCCTCGTGATGCACGCCTTCCCCACCAAGGAGTCGCTGCTGCTGCACGCACGCGATCAGCTGCACGCCCGCACGGCCGCCTCAGCCGACGGCGCAGAGGCAGCAGCCGACCCCGCCGACCCGGAGGGCGCCCTGCTCTCCGTGCTGCACAACGCGCTGGCCCTCGACACGTCGAGCGACGACGAGGCCCGGGTGTGGATCACCTTCCTCGCCGCCGCCCTCGCCGACCCCGCCCTGGCCGCCCGGCACGTCGAGCAGAACCGCCGCTTCGTCGAGCGGATCACCCGGCTCGTGGGCGCCTGCCGTCCCGAGTGGCCGGCCGGGCGCGCCCGCACCGAGGCGCTCGGCCTCGTGGCCCTCACCGAGGGACTCAGCAGCCTGAGCACCGCCGACCGTGAGACCTACTCCCCCGCCGCCCAGCGCCAGGCGGTGACGGATGCGGTCACCCGCGCCCTGGGCACGCCGGCGGCGCGCGAAGGCGCGCGGAGCAGCGCGGCAGGAGCATCCGCTGCGACCTCGGGCGAGGCGAGCGGTGCGGGAGAGGGCGGGATGCGCATCCGGGCGTTCGAGGGGGGCGACACGGATGCGGTGGTCGCGCTCTGGGAGGCTGCCGGACTCGTGCGACCCTGGAACGACCCGCGCAAGGACATCGCGCGCAAGCTCGCGGTGCAGCCCGAGCTCTTCCTGGTGGCCGAGCTGGATCCGGCGGAGGTGTGGGCCGCCCCGGGATCGAGCGCAGGCGGGGCCGCCGCGGGCGCGGGCGAAGCGGGCGCGGGCGAAGCGGGCGCGGGCGCAGCGGGCGCGGGCGAAGCCCTAGCCGCCGGTGGCCCGAACTCAGGCATGGCCGCCGTGGGCGCGGGCGAAGCCGCATCCGGCGCCGCTCCTCGGGTGGTGGGCACCGCCATGGTCGGTTACGACGGACACCGCGGGTGGGTGAATTACCTCGCCGTCGAGCCCGGGCTGCAGGGCCGCGGAGTCGGGCGAACGATCATGGCCGAGGCCGAACGGGCTCTCGCCGAGCGGGGCTGCCCGAAGCTCAACCTGCAGCTGCGCGACGGCAACACGGCGGCGGCCGCATTCTACGACGCCATCGGCTACTCACGAGACGCCGCCGCGAGCTACGGCAAGCGGCTCATCCCCGACGCCTGACCCGGTTCATCCGCGACCCTCCGGCCCACCCGCCGCCTCCCGGAACTCGCCACCCCCTCCCAAAAACAAGGAGCTGAGGGCCGAAACCCCGAGGCACGGCCGGTCGACTCCGGCGTGCCGCCGGAGATCTCCTTGTTTTTGGAAGAGAGCGGTGTTGGGAGATCAGAGGGGGGAGGTGGCGAGGGGGGACGGGGCGAGGGGGGACGGGGGCGAGTGGGGACGGGGGCAGGTTACCGAGAGACGGCCGCCAGGGACTGGCGGGCGATCTCGAGCTCCTCGTTGGTCGGCACCACGAGCACGGCGACGCGCGAGTCGGCGGGCGAGATGTACCGCGCCGCGCGGCTCTCCACGCCGTTCAGCGCCGGCGAGACCGTGATGCCGAGCTCCGACAGCCCCGCGAGCGAGCGAGCCCGCACGAGCGGGTTGTTCTCCCCCACGCCGGCCGTGAACACCACCGCGTCGACGTGGCCGAGCTGGGCGTAGTACGCCCCGACGTAGCCCTTGATGCGGTGCAGGTACACGTCGAGCGCCAGCACCGCGGCAGGGTCGCCGCCCGCCGCCGCCTTCTGCACGTCGCGCATGTCTCCGCGCCCGGACAGGCCCAGAAGTCCGGAACTCCGGTTCAGCAGCTCGTCGAGCTCCCCGAAGCCCATGCCCGTCTTGCGGTGCAGGTGGAACAGCACCCCGGCGTCGATGTCGCCCGAGCGCGTGCCCATCACGAGCCCCTCGAGCGGCGTCATGCCCATCGAGGTCTCCACCGAGCGCCCGCCGTCGATGGCCGTGACGGAGGCGCCGTTGCCGAGGTGCAGCACGATCAGCTTGAGCGACTCGAGCGGCTTGCCCAGGAAGGCCGCGGTCGCGCCCGCGACGTACTGGTGCGAGGTGCCGTGGAACCCGTAACGCCGCACCCGCTGCCGCTCGGCGAGGGCGGCGTCGATCGCGTAGGTGTAGGCCTCCTCCGGCAGCGTCTGGTGGAACGCCGTGTCGAACACCGCCACCTGTGGCACGTCGGGGAAGGCCTTCTCCGCCGCCACGATGCCCTGCAGGTTCGCCGGGTTGTGCAGCGGCGCGAGCTCCGAGAGGTCTTCGATGTTGATCTTCACGAGCTCGGTGACCACGGTGGCCTCGTGGAACCGCTTGCCGCCGTGCACCACGCGATGCCCCACCGCGGCCAGCGGATGCGTGTCGAAGCTCGGCCCGTGGTCGCGGAACGCCTGCAGCATCGCCTCGAAGCCGGCGGTGTGATCGGCGATCGGCAGCTCGCGCTCCCACAGCCCGACCTGCGTGGTGTGCCGGGTGTGCCCCGACTCCTCGCCGATGCGCTCCACGAGGCCCGAGGCCAGCACCTGCTCCGACTCCACCTCGATCAGCTGGTACTTGAACGACGACGAGCCGCTGTTCACAACGAGGATCGTGGTCATGCGCGGGCCCCCTCCGACTGGATGGCCGTGATGGCGATGGTGTTCACGATGTCCTGCACCAGTGCTCCTCGGGAAAGGTCGTTGATCGGCTTGTTGAGCCCCTGCAGAACCGGGCCGACGGCCACGGCTCCCGCGCTCCGCTGAACAGCCTTGTAGGTGTTGTTGCCCGTGTTCAAGTCCGGGAAGATGAACACTGTGGCACGACCTGCCACCTGCGAGTCGGGCATCTTCGCCGCGGCGACCACCGCATCCGCCGCTGCATCGTATTGGATCGGCCCCTCGACCAGCAGCGAAGGCCGCTGCGCGCGCACGAGGGCGGTCGCGGCGCGCACCTTCTCGACGTCGGCGCCCGAGCCCGAGGAGCCCGTGGAGTACGACAGCATCGCCACCCGCGGCTCGATGCCGAACTGCAGCGCCGTCTCCGAGGAGGAGATGGCGATGTCGGCCAGCTGCTCGCTCGTGGGGTCGGGGACCACGGCGCAGTCGCCGTAGACGAGCACCCGGTCGGCGAGCGCCATCAGGAACACGCTCGACACCACCGAGACGCCCGGCCGGGTCTTGATGACCTCGAAGGCCGGCCGGATGGTGTGGGCCGTCGTGTGGGCGGCCCCCGACACCATGCCGTCGGCCAGGCCCTGCTGCACCATCATCGTGCCGAAGTAGGACACGTCGGTGATGGTGTCGTAGGCCATGTCGAAGGAGATGCCCTTGTGCGCGCGGAGCTGCTGGTAGGCCTCCGCGAAGCGCTGCCGCAGCTCCGGGTCGAAGGGGCTCACGACCGCCGCGGCGTCGATGTCGACGCCGAGCTCGGTGGCACGGCCGCGCACCGCGTCCTCCTCGCCGAGGATCGTGAGCCGGGCCACCCCGCGCTTCAGCACGGTGCCGGCGGCCTGCAGGATGCGGTCGTCGCTCCCCTCGGGCAGCACGATGTGCCGGTCGAGCGAGCGGGCACGGTCGAGCAGGCCGTACTCGAACATCAGCGGGGTCACCACGTCGGACTTCGTGACGTCGAGCAGCTCGAGCAGCTGCCTGCCGTCGACGTACTGCTCGAAGAGGCCGAGCGCGTTGTCGTGCTTCACCGGGGAGTCGGCGGCGAGCCGGCCGCGGGTCGAGGTGATGCGCAGCGCCGTCTCGTAGGTGCCGAGCGGGGTGGTGATGATCGGGATGCGCGGGTCGAGCCCGTCGAGCAGCCGCCGCACCGGCTCGGCGATGTCGAAACCGCCGTTCAGCACGATGCCCGAGAGCGAGGGGAAGGTTCCGGAGGCGTTCGCCATCAGCACCGCGAGCAGCACGTCCTCGCGGTCGCCGGGCACCACCACCACGGCGCCCTCGGTGAGGCGCGGCAGCACGTTGCGCATCGACATCGCGGCCACCACCACTCCGAGCGCCTCACGCGCGAGCAGACGCGGATCGCCCGAGATGAGGGTGCCGTCGGTGGACTCCAGGATGCTCTGCACGCTCGGCGCCACGAGCACGCGGTCTTCGGGGATGGCCCAGACGGGGATGCGGCGGGGCTGCGTGGGGGCCGGCACCGGCGCATCCGGAGCCGTCGCATCCCGGGCCGGAGCGGCGGCCGCAGCGGCGAGCCCCGCGACGGCCTCGCGCGCGGCCACACCGATGGCGTCGCGGATCTTCTCGAGGTTCTGCGGGTCGGAGCGGTTCGACACGATGCCCACGAGGGTGGCGTGCGCGCTCTTCAGCTCCACGAGGGCGAGCTCGGTGATCTGCCGCATCTCGTCGGCGGTGCGCGCCTCGGAGGCGCCGAGCAGCTCGTCGGAGCCCTGGCCCTTGCGCCCGCCGAGCACGAGCAACACGGGGGCGCCGAGGTTCGCGGCGATGCGCGCGTTGTAGGTGAGCTCGGTGGGGCTGCCGACGTCGGTGTAGTCGGAGCCGAGGATGACCACGGCGTCGCACTCGCGCTCCACCGCTTTGAAGCGCTCGACGATGCGCGAGAGGGCGGCATCCGGGTCGTCGTGCACGTCGTCGTACGTCACGCCGATGGCCTGCTCGTAGCCGATGTCGATGCCGTCGTGGGCGAGCAGCATCTCGAGCACGTAGTCGCGGCGGCTCACGGAGCGGGCGACCGGGCGGAAGACGCCCACGCGCTGCACGGAGCGGCGGAGGGTGTCGAGCACTCCGAGCGCGACCGTCGATTTGCCGGAATGGCCCTCGGCGGAGGTGATGTAGATGCTCTTGACGGCGGCGGCTGGGGTCTGTTCGGGTGACGGCACGGAATCCTCTTCGCTAGTCCGTGCTCAATCCTAGATCGAAGGGCTTCGCGGTGCCTGGGACGAAGGTCCCCGGCTCAGGCGCCGCAGTACTCCGAGGCCACGCCGCCGCCCGCGCGCACCGGGATGATCTGCAGCCCGCGTCCCGGAACGTCCGCGGGCATCACCCGCACACCTCCTTCGGAGGCACCTCGAAGGTGCTGACCGCGATCGCCCCCACGACACCCGTGTCGGAGACCCGGAAGTTGATGAAGGTGGTTCCGTCGGTGACGAACCAGTAGTCGCCGACGGAACTCGGATGCGTTCCGATGCCCGGGTAGGCGGACTGCAGCTCGGCGAGGGTCGAGCCGGCGCCGATGCCCTCGGCGGTGGTGGGCGAATGCCCCGCTGCCGGGGAACCGCCGCCCTCCACCAGGGCCGCGGAGACCAGGCCCCCGTCGGCGGCCGTCGCCGCCACGTCGGCGCCGCCCTCCACGGAGTACCACGCGGTGTTGGGGAGGCACTGGTCCACGGGCAGCGCGATGGCGGCCTGCACCTCGGCGAGCGGGGTGCCGATCGTCATCGGGCCGATGCCGGCGAAGTCGATGAGCCAGGTGGAGGGGTCGGCCGGATCGGGAGCGGCGGCCGCCGGGGAGGCCGGAGTCGCCGACGGGGTCGGGGCGGGGCTCGCGGTCGCGGTGGGGGCAGCGGTGGCGGTCGGCGTCGGGGTGGGACTCGCGAGGGTGGGCGTGGGGCTCGGGGCCGGAGCAGTGCATCCGCCGGCCAGCAGGGCGACCGCGATCGCGATCGTGGCGCTGGTCACCGTGTTCATCCGCCGACGCATCTCTGCCCACCTTCTCGGCGTCGCACTCGCAAACACCTGTCGAAGACGATGCTGCCATGATCGCCGCGGAACAGGGGCCAGAACCCGGTCGGCCACGTCACGATCGGCTGACGCAGGTTCGGCCGACGAGAGACCCGTTAACGAGAAAGGACCCCCCGCGCACCCGCCAGAGCCCGGTTACCCTTGCTGCGTTTCCGCCCTGGGGGAGTTGGCCTGGATGGCGCCACACGGGGAGCCGACGACCAGTGTAGCAAGCCGCGCCGGGTGCTCGCAGCTTGAGCGGCGGGGCCGAGGGGCGTTAGCTGGTGACATGAAGATCGCCATCGCCGGTGGGCACGGCCAGATCGCCCTGCTCACCACCAAGCTGCTCGCCGCATCCGGTCACGAGGTGTGGGGCATCACCCGTAACCCCGCGCACTCCGCCGACATCGAGGCCGCCGGAGGACAGGCGCTCGTGCTCGACCTCGAGCAGTCGGACTCCGAGACGCTCGCCGCCGAGCTCTCCTCGCGGGAGATCGACGCCGTGGTCTTCGCGGCCGGCGCCGGCCCGGGATCGACCGCGGAACGCAAGTTCACCGTCGACCGCGACGGCGCCGTGCTGCTCGCCGACGCCGCCTGGCGGGCCGGCGCCACCCGCTACGTGCTCGTCTCCGCGATGGCCGCCGACTCCTTCGACCCGGCGAGCGACGACGTGTTCCAGATCTACCTGCGCGCGAAGAGCGAAGCGGATGCCGCGGTGCGCGCCTCCGACCTCGACTACACGATCGTGCGGCCGGGTGCGCTCACCGACGAGCCCGCGACCGGGCTGGTGACCCTGGCCGCCTCGACCGGGAGGGGCAGCATCCCGCGGGCCGACGTGGCCTGGATCGTGGCGCAGCTGCTCACCACGGGCGCGGGCAGCGGCGCGCAGTTCGAGGCGATCTCGGGCTCCACCCCGATCGCGGAGGCGCTGCGCTCGCTCGCCTGACGCGGGCGGCCCGACGAGCGCGGTCGCGAGGGCGCGCCGGGTACGGGTAGGATGTTCCGTGGTCATTCGCCCGCGAGGGTGACTGCTCTGGAGAATTCGCCTAGTGGCCTATGGCGCACGCTTGGAAAGCGTGTTGGGTGAAAGCCCTCGGGGGTTCGAATCCCCCATTCTCCGCCAGACACACAACACCAGCGCTGTGGGTGCGCGCAAGCACCCACAGCCGGGGTTCGAATCCCCCATTCTCCGCCAGACACCAGCGCTGTGGGTGCGCGCAAGCACCCACAGCCGGGGTTCGAATCCCCCATYCTCCGCCAGACACCAGCGCTGTGGGTGCGCGCAAGCACCCACAGCCGGGGTTCGAATCCCCCATCCTCCGCCAGACACCAGCGCTGTGGGTGCGCGCAAGCACCCACAGCCCCCCTCCCCCCACCCGTGACGGATGTCATGGGCGGATCGTGACGGCCGTGGGGCGCATCCGCTGCTCCGAGCGAGCACGCTGGGGACATGGACATCACGACCTCCACCATCCAGAGCGCCCCCGCCGTCGCCGCGACCGGGCTCGTCAAGTCTTTCGGCAGCGTGCGCGCGGTCGACGGCGTCGACCTGCACATCCGGCAGGGCGAGATCGTCGCCTTCCTCGGCCCGAACGGCGCCGGCAAGACCAGCACCATCGACATGCTGCTCGGCCTCGCCACCCCCGACGCCGGCTCCGTGCAGGTGTTCGGCGAGTCGCCACGCGGCGCGATCGCGCACGGGCTCGTCTCCGCCGTGCTGCAGACCGGCGGCCTGCTCAAGGACATCACCGTGCGCGAGACCCTCGACCTCACCGCCAGCCTCTTCGCCGACACCCGCCCGGTGGAGGAGGTGCTGCAGCGCGCCGGCATCGCCGAGATCGCCGACCGCCGCGTCGGCGTCTGCTCCGGCGGCCAGCAGCAGCGGCTGCGCTTCGCGATGGCCCTGCTCTCCGACCCCGGGCTGCTCATCCTCGACGAGCCGACCACCGGCATGGACGTGGAGGGCCGCCGCTCGTTCTGGAACGCCATCCGGGCCGACGCCGCCCGCGGTCGCACGGTGCTGTTCGCCACGCACTACCTCGAGGAGGCCGACGAATACGCCGACCGCATCGTGCTGATGAGCCGCGGCCGCATCGTCGCCGACGGAACCACCACGGAGATCAAGAACCTGGTCTCGGGCCGGATCGTGCACGCCACGCTGCCGGGCGCCGACCCGGTGGCGATCGCCGCGCTGCCCGGCGTCGACGACGTCGAGGCCAAGGGCGACCGCATCGCCGTGCACACGCGGGACTCGGATGCCGTCGCCCGGTTCCTGCTCACGCAGACCGCGGCGCACGACGTCGAGATCACCGCCCAGAACCTCGAGAGCGTCTTCATCGCCCTCACCTCCGACGACGCAGCAGACCGCACGGCGGCCTCATCCGTCGCGGCAACCGCATCCGTCGCGGCAACCGCATCCGCCTCCGCCTCCGAAAGAGCCCGTTCATGACCACCGCACCCGCATCCGACCGCGTCACCCTCGACCGCCGCGTGCCGCCCCTCGGCGGCTTCAACCTCACCTATCTGCGCATCGAGCTGATGCGTAAGCTGCGCAACCGCCGCACGCTGATCTTCACGATCGTGTTCCCGATCGCGCTCTACGTCATCATCGGGGTGCCGCAGGTGGACACGCCGCTCACCGCGACGCCCATCGCGCAGGGCGGCCCCTCGGTCGCCGCCTACATCATGGTGTCGATGGCGATGTACGGCGCGATGATGTCGGCCACCCAGACCGGCGCGGCCGTGGGCGTCGAGCGCGCGCAGGGCTGGAGCCGTCAACTGCGCCTGACCCCCCTGAACCCGCTCGTGAACGTGATCATCAAGATGATCGCCGGCATGCTGCTGGGCCTCTTCGCCGTCGCAGCCACCTTCGCGGCGGGCGCGTTCAGCGGCGTGCAGCTCTCGGCCGTGCAGTGGATCGGCACCGGCCTCAGCGGCTGGATCCTGGCCGCCGCCGTCTTCACCGCCCTCGGCCTGATGGTCGGCTACCTCGTCCCCGGCGAGAACGCCGCCCAGATCACGAGCCTCGCCATCGTGCTGCTCGCCTTCCTCGGCGGCCTCTTCTACCCGGTGAGCTCGATGCCCGACTTCATGCAGTCGATCGCGGCGTTCACCCCGGTGTACGGCATCAGCCAGATCGCCCGTGCGCCGCTGACCGGCGAGGGCCTCGACCTGCTCTGGGTCGTCAACGCACTCGCCTGGCTCGCGCTCTTCGTGGCCGGTACCGCCTGGGCGTTCCGTCGCGACACCCAGCGGGTGTGACCGTGCCGGAGCCAGTGACGTCGGTGGCCGCGACCCCGCCCAGACCGGCAGCCCGGCCCAGAGCGGCAACCCCGCCCAGGGCGGCGGCCCGGCCTAGAGTGGCTGGCATGGATGCTGCACCCTCCCGGCCGACGGGCCCCGGCATCCTGCTCTCGCAGAGCGCCCGCCGCTGGTACTTCGGGGCGGTGATCTCGCTGATCTGGCTGCTCAACATCGGGCAGGACGTCGTCGAGAAGTCGGACTCGGCCGCTTCCGCCGTGGCCGGCATCGCCCTCATCGTCGTCTTCGCGCTCGCCTTCCTGGTGAGCGTGCCCCTGTCATGGGCGACGCCCCGGCGGTTCAGGATGCTGGTGCCGGCGGCCCTGCTCGCCCTCTCGTTCAGCCTCTTCCCCTGGGTCGGCTGGAACGTCATCGCGAGCTGGACCTACGTCGGCGTGCTGGTGGGCATGAGCATCCTCAGCTGGAGAGTGGCGTTCTCGGCGATCATCGGGCTCGGAGCCGCGGCCCTCGTCGCCGCGGGCGCCACCTGGGGCTGGACCTCGGACATCCTCTTGCTGCCCGCGATCATCGTGTCGATCTCGCTGATGATGGCCGCGTTCGGGCGCACGACCGCGGCGATGACACAGCTGCGCAACACGCAGGCGCAACTCGAGGCACTCGCCGTCGAGCGCGAGCGCAACCGCCTCGGGCGGGATCTGCACGACATCCTGGGCCACTCGCTCACGGTCATCACCGTCAAGGCCGAGCTCGCCGGGCGGCTGCTCGACGTCGATCCGGCACGGGCGCGCACCGAGATCGCCGAGGTCGAGGAGCTGGCGCGGGGGGCGCTGGCCGATGTGCGCGCAACGGCCGCCGGCTTCCGCGGCGTCAACGTGAGCGGGGAGCTCGCCGCCGCCCGATCGGCGTTGGACGCGGCGGGGATCGCCGCAGACCTCCCCTCGTCGACCGACGTCGTGCCGGCCGACCGCCGCGAGCTGGCCGGCTGGGTGGTGCGCGAGGGCGTCACGAACGTGGTGCGGCACTCCGGCGCGACGCTCTGCCGGATCGTGTTCCGGCCGCGGGAGATCGAGGTGGCCGACGACGGCGTCGGCCCCTCGGCCGCGGCCGCGAGCTCCAGCGGTCTCGCCGGCCTGCGCGAGCGTGTCGAGAGCTCGGGAGCCCGGATGAGCGTCGGCCGCAGCGATCTGGGCGGCTTCAGCCTGAAGGTGATGCTGTGAGCGGCGCCGGCGAGGGCAGCGGCGCCGCTCCGGCCCCCGGCCGCGCCCCCATCCGTCTGCTCATCGCCGACGACCAGGCCCTCGTGCGCGGGGCGCTCTCCGCCCTGCTCGGCCTCGAACCCGACATCGAGGTCGTGGCCGAGGTGGGCCGCGGCGACGAGGTGCAGGACGCGGCGGTCGCGGCTCGCGCCGACGTGGCGCTGCTCGACATCGAGATGCCCGGCATCGACGGCATCGCGGCCGCCGCCCAGCTGCGCGCCGCCCTCCCGGGCTGCCGCGTGATCATCGTCACCACGTTCGGCCGGCCCGGCTACCTCCGCCGGGCGATGCAGGCCGGTGCGTCCGGCTTCGTGGTGAAGGACACCCCGGCCGCCCAGCTCGCGGATGCGGTGCGCCGCGTGCAGCAGGGCCTGCGCGTCGTCGACCCGACGCTGGCCGCCGAGTCTCTCGCGCACGGCGACTCCCCGCTGACCGAGCGCGAGACCGACGTGCTGGAGGCCGCGCGAACGGGCGGCTCGATCGCCGACATCGCGCGCATCCTGCACCTCTCGGAAGGAACGGTGCGCAACCACCTCTCGAGCGCGATCGGCAAGACCGCGGGCCGCAACCGGGCCGACGCCGCCCGCATCGCGGAGGAGAACGGCTGGCTCTGACCCGGCCCGCCGTCATCCAGATGTTCGCATCAGGAAACACGCGCGTCACACGCCTGGCGTAGTTTCGGAGTCATGAGGATGTCGCACGAATCAGCTGGTTTCTGCCAGTGGTTCTGCCTGCGCCGCCAGAGCGGCCGCCACAACACCTCTGTCTTCTCCTTCAACTCGTGACCCCGCCCCGCTTCCGGGGAGGAGTGCGCCGACTGCGAGCCGCCTCCGCCTGAGAAGCGGGCGCGCGCTGCCCTCACCGGCACCCCGGCGCGCTCGGCGCGAGGCTGCATCCACGCGGCCCGCGGCGAGCGCCCCCTCGTCGGCCGATCGTGCGGCGCACGCCTCCTCACTCGCCCACCCCGGCTCCGCCGCGCGTTCGTGCACCCGCCACGAGCGCTCCTCCGGCGCGCCCTCCCCCTCCCGTCCCGACCTTCGGAGAGCCATGAAACTGGATGACATCTGCCTCGTCAACACGAACGTGGCGGTGAGCGACGACTTCTATCGCGAGCTGCTCGGATTCGAGCGGCGCATGCGCAACGTGCGCTTCGCCGACTTCGTCTTCACCACGGGCCCGCGGCTGGCCATGTGGATGCGCCCGAGCATCGCCGAGACCGTCGGGGCCGGCTACCCGGCGGCGGCCGGACTGCCGTTCCGGCTGACGATCCAGGTGCCGGCGCAGATGGTCGCCGACGTGGCGGGCCGCGTGCCCGGCGCCCGGCGGGATGCCGCCGGCGGCGTCTCGGTGGTCGACCCCGACGGCTTCGCCCTCGAGCTCGTGGCGGGCGAGACCGCGCATTCGAGAGTCAGCCGCGTCGAGATCGTGGTCGGCGACCCCGATCGCACCGCGGCCTTCCTCGAGCGTCTCGGGTTCGCCCGCACCGGGAGCACCTTCGACGCCGGCGGCACGGAGCTCGTGCTCGTGGCCGTCGACGCCCTTCCGCTCGACGGCTTCGGGCACGCAGGTGGGCACCTCATGCTCGCCGTCGAGCTCGACAGCGGCGACGAGGTCGACCGGCTGCACGCCGAGCTGGTCGGCCGCGGCCTCGTGGCGTCGGGGCCGCCGGCCGACTTCGAGTGGGGAGCCCGGTCGAGCTACTTCGTCGACCCCGACGGCTACATCTGGGAGATCTACGCCTGGGTCGCCGAGCCCCGCTGACCACCACACCCGCACCACCTGCACCACCCGCACCACCTGCACCAGGTTCCACCAGCACCACGCATCACCCGCACCCGCACCCGCACCCGCACCCGCACCATCCACCCCCTCCCCCGCACCACCCGACCACGACAGGAGCATCATGAACGTCCCTCCCACCTCCACCCGCACCCGGCGCGTCGCCGCCGCCACCGCCCTGGTGCTCGCCGGCGGCCTCACCCTCGCGAGCTGCGCGTCGGCACCGAGCGACACGACCGGCTCCACGGCCGGCTCCACGGCCGCCGCGAACGGGTTCCTCCCCTGCATCGTCAGCGACCAGGGCGGCTTCAACGACCAGTCGTTCAACCAGCTCGGCCTGCAGGGCATCACCGACGCGGCGAAGACCCTGGGCGTGAAGCACATCGACGTCCAGTCCGCGAGCGAGAGCGACTACGCGCCCAACATCGCGAGCCTCATCGACCAGGGCTGCACGACCGTCGTCACCATGGGCTATCTGCTCGCCTCGGCCACCAAGGAGGCGGCGGCCGCGAACCCCGACGTGCACTTCATCATGGTGGACGACACCTCCATCTCGGCCCCGAACGTGAAGGGCGTGGCTTGGGACACCGGGCAGGCCGGGTTCCTCGTGGGCTACGCCTCGGCGAGCTACTCCAAGGCCGGCAAGGTGGGCACCTACGGCGGCGCGAAGATCCCGCCCGTCACGCTCTACATGGACGGCTTCGCCCGCGGCGTCGAGTACTACAACGCGCAGAAGGGCGCCGACGTGCAGGTGATCGGCTGGAACCCCGACACCCAGGAGGGCCAGTTCACCGGCAACTTCAGCGACATCAACGCGGCGAAGGTGGTGTCCCAGGGCATCCTCGACCAGGGCGCCGACATCATCGTCCCCGTCGGCGGCCCGATCTACCAGGGTGCCGCGCAGGCCATCCGTGAGGCGACCCGCCCGATCGCCCTCGTGGGCGTCGACACCGACATGTACGTGAGCGACCCGCAGTACGACGACATCTGGTTCACCTCGATCGCCCGCGACATGCCCAAGTCGATCTCCGAGGTCATCCAGGCCTCGGCCGGCGGCACCTTCGACAACACCACCTACGTCGGCACGCTCGACAACGGCGGCGTGCTGATGAGCCCGTTCCACGACTTCGCCTCGAAGGTCGATCCGGCGCTCCAGGGTGAACTCGACACCATCAAGGCCGGCATCATCGCCGGTTCCATCACCATCGAGACGCCCTCGGCGCCCTGACCAGGCCTCGCCGGCGCCGGGGACCGAGTCTCCGGCGCCGGCGCCCCCGTCCCCCTCCTCCCGACACAGAAAGGCGTCAGGATGCGCGACCTCATCTGCATCACCGACCCCGGCCAGGAACAGGCCGTCGCCCTCTGGACGATCCTCGCCTCACCCGAGGAGTTCCGGATGCTCGCCGTCGTCGCGAGCGCCGGCAACACCAGCCTCGACAACACCGTGCGCAACGTGTTCGCCGTGCTCGAGCTCGCCGGCGCGACGGAGGTGCCGGTGCACCGCGGTGTGGCGCAGCCCCTTCTGCGTCCCCTCGTCACGGCCGCGCACGTGCACGGCGAGACGGGGCTCGACGGCTACGACTTCCCGCCTGTGCAGGGCGAGGCCGAGAGCGAGACCGGCGTCGCCGCGATCATCCGCCTCTGCCGCGCCGCCCCGCCGCGCTCGGTGACGATCGCACAGTTCTCGAGCATGACGACGCTCGCCGTCGCCCTCACCGAAGCGCCCGACATCGCCGACCACATCGACGAAGTCGTGATGATGGCCGGTGCCTACTTCGAGGTCGGCAACATCACTCCGGCCGCCGAGTTCAACATCTACGTCGACCCGCACGCGGCCGCCATCGTGCTGGAGTCCGGCATCCCCCTCGTCATGCTGCCGCTGGACGTCACCCATCAGTTGCGGAACACGCGCGAACGCCTCGACGCCTTCTCGGCCCTCGGCACGGAGTGCGGTCGCGCGGTCGACGCCCTCCTCACCTTCTCGGAGACCTTCGATCTCGCCAAGTACGGCTGGGAGGGCGCTCCCCTGCACGGCCCGGTTGTGCCGCTCTACCTGCTGCGGCCCGAGCTGTTCCGGTGCCGGCTGATCAATGCGCGCGTCGAGACGGGCAGCGAGCTGACCATGGGGATGCTCGTGGCCGACTACTGGCAGATCACGGAGCTTCCCCGCAACGTGCTCTACGCGCGGGATGTCGACGCCGACGCGTTCTACGCCGAACTCACCTCCCGCATCGCCCGGCTGCGTTAGGGGCGGCGACACCATGGCGACCCTCTGGAACAACGCCCTCATCATCGCGATGGACGAGCGGCACGGCGCCCGACCCTTCCGCGGCGACCTGCTCGTCGACGGCACGGACATCGTGTCGGTCACCGACCGCGACGCTCGCCGTCCGGCCGGAGCTCCGACCGGGACTCCGGATGACGACCTCACCGTCATCGACGCCACCGGGCTCCTGCTCACCCCGGGCCTCGTCAACGCGCACACGCACTCCTGGGAGATCCTGCTCCGCGGCACCAGCGCCCCGCTGCCGCTCGAGATGTGGACTCTGCTCAGCTATCCGCCCGCCGACGCCCCACCGGCATCCGACCGCCTGGTCTACCTCCGCACGATGGTGGCCGCGATCGAGTCGCTCCGCGGCGGGGCGACCACCGTTCTCGACGACGTGGGCGAGGTTCCGGCGGTGACCGCGGAGTCGCTCGCCCAGGTGATGCGGGCCTACGACGACGCCGGGCTCCGGGCCACCTGTGCGGCCTCGGTGGTGGATGTGCCGCTGGTCGACCGGCTCCCGTTCGCCGACGAGGTGCTGCCGGCCGGGATCCTCGCGGCCAGTCGCGCCGCCCTTCCGCCGTCGGGCGAGATCGAGAGCGCCTACCGCGCCCTGACGGCCGACGCGCGACGGCTGGCGGAGACCCGCCCGCGCATCCGGTTCGCGCCCTCCCCGAGCGCCCCGCAGCGCGTGAACGACGGCCTCCTCACCCGCATCGCGGCCGACGCCGCCCGGAACGGCGAGATCATGCACACGCATCTGCTCGAGACACGGATGCAGGAGGTGCTCGCGCGCGGCCGGTACCACGGGCGCACCGTGGTGGAGCATCTCGCCGACCTGGGTGTGCTCGGCGTACTCGGCGCGAGCCTCACCGCGGCGCACGGCGTCTGGCTCACCGCGGGCGATCTGCACCTGCTCGCCCACTCGGGCGCCACGGTGGTGCACAACCCGCTCTCGAACCTCAAGCTGGGCTCGGGGCTTCTCGGCTGGCGCGCCCTGCACGACGCCGGCGTGCGGGTGGCGCTCGGCACCGACGGCGCCTCGAGCAACGACTCGCTGAGCATGCTCGAGGTGCTGAAGTCTGCCGCCCTGCTGCACACGATCACCGAACCCGACTACCGGCGCTGGCCGCTCGTGTCGGAGGTGCTGCACGCCGCCACCGTCGCCGGGGCGCGCGCCGCCGGCTGGGGCGACCGCGCCGGATCCCTCGGCCCGGGACGAGCCGCCGACCTGCTGGTGTTCGACCTCACCGCCACGACCGCCTTCACGCCGCTCAACGACGCCGCCCAGCAGCTCGTGTTCGCCGAGAACGGCAGCTCGCTGCACGAGGTCTGGGTCGACGGCCGCCGCGTGCTGCAGGACGGGCGCTCCACCCTCCTCGACGAGCGGATGCTGCTGGCCGAGTTCCGCCTCGAGGCCGCCGCGTATCTCGAGGCCGCACTCCCCCGCTGGCGCGCCCGCCAGGCGGGTGCGGAACCCTACCTCCGCGAGGCGTACCTGCGGGCGGTCGCCGTGCCGCAGAACGACGAACTGCTCTGATCGCGGGCCGGATGCGGGCCGCCCGGAGCAGCTCGCGAATCGCCCGGGTGACCGGGCTTATTGTGAATTGTTCGTAATAACGACTAGCGTCGGAGGATGACGCCCGAGCCCGCCGAGAGCATCCGAACCGCCGGGCTCCGGGTGACCGCGCAGCGGCTCGCGGTGCTCGAGGCCCTCGACGGGATGCCGCACGCCGACACCGAGGCGGTACATCGGGCCGTCCGCCGCACGTTGCCCGACATCACGCTGCAGTCGGTGTACGTGGTGCTCGGCGCACTCACCGAGGCGGGTCTCATCCGCCGCATCGAGCCGGCCGGCTCGCCCGCACTCTACGAGCGCCGCATCGGCGACAACCACCACCACGCGATCTGCTCCCGCTGCGGCGCCGTGCAGGACGTCGACTGCGTGGTCGGGCACGCGCCCTGCCTGCACCCCTCCGACGCGGCCGGCTTCGCCATCCAGACCGCCGAGGTCACCTTCTGGGGGCTCTGCCCGGCCTGCCAGAACGCCTGAGACCCATCCGACCAGAAGCACGCACACGAAACCGAGGAGACAGACACGAGCATGACCGACTACACCACCACGAACTCCGGCGCCCCCGTCGCGAGCGACGACCACTCGCAGAGCGTCGGCGCCGACGGCGTCATCCCCCTGCACGACCACTACCTGGTCGAAAAGCTCGCCCAGTTCAACCGCGAGAAGGTGCCGGAGCGCATCGTGCACGCCAAGGGCGGCGGCGCCTTCGGCACCCTCGAGATCACCGACGACGTGTCGGCCTACACCCGCGCAGCGCTCTTCCAGCCCGGCGTGACCACCGAGGCGCTCGCGCGCTTCTCCACCGTCGCGGGCGAGCAGGGCTCGCCCGACACCTGGCGCGACCCCCGCGGCTTCGCCCTGAAGTTCTACACCACCGAGGGCAACTACGACCTGGTCGGCAACAACACCCCGGTGTTCTTCATCCGCGACGGCATCAAGTTCCCCGACTTCATCCACTCGCAGAAGCGCCTGCCGGGTTCGCACCTGCGCAACAACGACATGCAGTGGGACTTCTGGTCGCTCAGCCCCGAGAGCGCCCACCAGGTGACGTGGCTGATGGGCGACCGCGGGCTGCCGGCATCCTGGCGCCACATGGACGGCTTCGGCTCGCACACCTACCAGTGGATCAACGCCGCGGGTGAGCGATTCTGGGTGAAGTACCACTTCAAGACCAACCAGGGCATCGAGATCCTCAGCCAGGAACAGGCCAACCAGATCGCCGGGGAGGACGCCGACTTCCACATCCGCGACCTCGGCGAGGCGATCGACCGCGGCGACTTCCCGAGCTGGACCCTGTCGGTGCAGATCATGCCCTACGAGGACGCGAAGAGCTACCGCTTCAACCCCTTCGACCTCACGAAGGTGTGGCCGCACGGCGACTACCCGCTGCACCGCGTCGGCACCCTCACGCTCGACCGCAACCCGCAGAACTACTTCGCCGAGATCGAGCAGGCCACCTTCGCGCCGTCGAACTTCGTTCCCGGCATCGCGGCGTCGCCCGACAAGATGCTGCTGGCCCGCATCTTCAGCTACGCGGATGCGCACCGCTACCGCGTGGGCACGAACCACGCGCAGCTGCCGGTGAACGCGCCGCACGCGGCCGAGGTGCACAGCTACTCGAAGGACGGCGCCTCCCGTTACGCCTTCAACCCGCCGTCGACGCCGGTGTACGCCCCGAACTCGGTGGGCGGCCCCGCGGCCTCCGCCGAGGCCGCGGGCGACACCCCCGGCTGGCAGAACGACGGCGAGCTGCAGCGCACCGCCGCCACCCTGCACGCCGAGGACGACGACTTCGGTCAGGCCGGCACGCTCGTGCGCGAGGTGCTCGACGACGCCGCGCGGGAGCGTCTGGTGAACAACATCGCCGGGCACGTCGGGCAGGTGACGGTGTCCGAGATCAAGGCGCGCGCCATCCAGTACTGGAAGAACGTCGACCAGACGCTCGGCGAGCGCGTGGAGGCCATCGTCTCCGCCGGCGGCATCGACGCGGCGGCGGCCCCGCCGAACGCCGCGGGCCTGAACCGCGAGGGCGAAGCGGACGTCACACTCACCGTCTGAGCCGCGTGTTCCGCAACACCGGCGCCGGGTCGTCCTCCTCGGAGGGCGGCCCGGTTCGTCGTCAGCCGGCCGTGGCGTCGCGGGTGCGCAGCTCGGCGTCGATCATCGGCTGCAGCCACTCGAAGCGCAGGGCGAGAGCGCCGTCGGGCGCCATGGCCGGGTCGGTCGCCAGCGCCGAGACCCGCACCGACAGGCTCTCGAGCTCGGCCGTGCTGAGCTCCGGCAAGCGGAGATCTTCGTGACCGGCCGAGAGCGCGAGCCTCGACAATTCCCCCTCGTGCATCCGAACCTCCACGTGCCTGTTCAGGCTGACTCATCGTCTGGGAGTCGGTCCACTTGGTGTGCAGGCTAACACCTGAGCCTGCCAATGTGCCGATCAGCATAGTTAACGCGCGCGCCTGCGCGTACGGTTAGACAGACTCGCACCTTGTGAGAGCGGCTCCGTGCAACGGAGATTCAGGGGGGCTTTCATGCAAAGCCACAACAACAACCCGAACCGTCGACGATCCATCACTGTCCGGCTGGGTGCCGGAACCGTGACCGGTATCGCCGCGTTCGCCATCGTGGCGCTGGCAGCGCCGCCCGCCGGAGCCATCGGCACCACCGTGGGTCTCGGCACAGCCGCGGCCTACTCGGTGCTCGGTGGCCAGGCCGTCACCAATACGGGCCCGAGCGTGCTCTCGCGCGGAATCGGAGTGAGTCCGGGGTCCGCCATCAGCGGCTTCCCGCCCGGCATCGTGCTCGGCGCGAGCCACTCCGCCGACGCGGCCGCTCTGCAGGCCCAAAGCGATCTCACCACCGCCTACAACGCCGCGGCCGGACAGGCCAGCGACGCGAGCGTGGCCGGCGACCTCGGGGGCCTCACACTGACGCCGGGCGTCTACACCGCAGCGAGCTCGATCGGCCTCACCGGCCCGCTGACCCTGGATGCGCAGGGCGACCCGAACGCGGTGTTCGTCTTCCAGATCGGCTCGGCCCTCACCACAGCCACCTCGTCGAGCGTCGTGCCCCTCAACGGCGCCCGCAGCTGCAACGTGTTCTGGCAGATCGGCAGCACGGCCACGCTCGGCACGGGAACCTCGTTCGTGGGCACCATCATGGCGCTCACCTCGATCTCGCTCGACAGCGGAGCCACCGTCGACGGCCGCGCCCTCGCGCGGAACGGGGCGGTGACGCTGCAGAACAACGTGTTCACCGGCAGCGACTGCGCCACCACACCGCCGACCAGCCCGCCACCCACCACCACGCCGACGACGCCGCCCACCACGGGGCCCGGCGGCGGCGGATCGGGTGGCGGCGGAACCGGCGGCTCCGGAACCGGTGGCGACACCAGCGGAACCGTTGGCGACACCGGCGGCTCCTCCGTCCCGGCGGGCTCGACCGGCATCGGCCTCACCGGCTCCTCCTCGGGTACCGGTAGCGGTGGCGGAACAGGCACTCTCGCCGCGACCGGGGCTCCGGATGCGCGCCTGCCGCTCGCCGCGACCGCCGCGACCCTGCTGCTCGGCTCGGCCCTGCTGCTCGCCGTCCGGCGACGCCGCACGGCCTCCCGCCCGCACTAGAGCACGCTCTGAGGGCCCGGCCGGGGCAGCACGCCCTGGCCGGGCCTTCGGCGTCCGGCGGGCGCTCGGGGAGCGCTAGCGGCCGCCCGCCTCGATGGCGGGGATGGCGGCGGGGTCGGCGCCCTCGAGGAACTCGGTGAGGCGCACCACCTCGGCGCTCTCGCCGATGCCCTCGGCGGCCCGGCGCAGCATGTAGAGCGCGAGAAGCACGCCGTGGTTGCCCTCGTGCGACCACGGCACCGGGCCCTGGCCGCGCCAGCCCGCCTTGCGGAGGGCGTCGAGGCCGCGGTGATAGCCCACGCGCGCGTAGGCGTACGACGCGACGATCTCGCCGCGGTACCAGGCACGGTCGGCCAGGGTGGCCCAGGCGAGCGAGGAGGTGGGGAAGTCCTTCACCGTGGCCTCGAGCACCTCGTCGACGTCGAAGCCGATGGCGCGGGAGAGAGCCTCCTTCACCTCCGGCTCGTCGGGCAGAAGGGTTTCCGGGAGTCCGAGGAGATTCGTGCTGCTCATGCTCCGATCGTACGGCCACCCGGCGCCGCACCCCACCTCAGGCAACGGTGCGACCCGTGGGTTAGGCTGCCCTCACCATGACGACCAACCTCACCCGTCCCACCCGGCCGCAGACCACCGTGCAGGTGATCGAACGGCAGAGCCTCAGCCCGCACCTCGTGCGGCTCGTGCTGGGCGGCGGCGACTTCGACGGCCCCGCCTTCGACGCCGTGGCCGGCAGCCCCTTCACCGACAGGTACGTGAAGCTCTTCTTCGCCAAGCCCGAGCTCGGTCTCGAGCCGCCCTACGACCTGGAGGCGCTCCGGGAGACCCTCGACCCGGCCGACCTCCCGGTGACCCGCACCTACACCGTGCGCTCGGTCGACACGGTGGCCCGCACCATCTCGCTCGACTTCGTGGTGCACGGCGACGAGGGGCTCGCCGCGCCCTGGGCGCGCTCCGCCGAGCCCGGCGACCGCATCACCTTCCGCGGCCCGGGCGGCGCCTACGCCCCCGACGCGGACGCCGACTGGCACCTCTTCGCCGGCGACCTCTCCGCGCTCCCGGCCATCGCCTCCGCCCTCGAGGCCTTGCCCGCCCACGCCACCGGCCTCGCGTTCGTCACCGTCGAGAACGACGACGACGTCATCCCGCTCGACGCCCCCGAGGGCGTCACCGTGAACTGGCTCGTCCGCGACGCGGCGGATGCCGCCGAGGGCCCCGACCCCACCGGAGACCTCGCGAGAGCCCTGGCCGAGGAGCCCTGGCCCGAAGGCCGCCCCCAGATCTTCGCCCACGGCGAGCGCGAGTCGATGAAGGCCCTGCGCGCCCTGTTCTCCGCCCGCGGCGTCGCCCGCGACCAGCTCTCCCTCTCGGGCTACTGGGCCCTCGGGCGCACCGAGGACCGCTTCCAGGCGGAGAAGCGCGAGCCGATCGGGAGGATCGAGCCGGTCTAGCGGGCGTTGTCGTCGCCCGTGTCGGCCGCGGCAGCAGCATCCGTTCCCCCGGGGGCGAAGGGGAGGCCGGCGCTGCCGACGACGTCGGGCATGTCTTCGCCGTGGGCCCGGGTGTACGCCCGGTGGGCGACGCGCTCGTCGTCCATCCGCTGCGAGAGCCCGGCGTAGGCCACGCGGAGCGCCGGTACCCGGTTGACGACGTCCATCACGAGCCGGAACCGGTCGAGGTCGTTGAGCATCAGCATGTCGAACGGCGTGGTCGTGGTGCCCATCTCCTTGAAGCCGCGCACGTGGATGTTCGCGTGGTTCGTGCGCCGGTAGGTCAGCCGGTGGATGAGCGAGGGGTAGCCGTGGAACGCGAAGATCACCGGCTTGTCCCGGGTGAACACCGCATCGAAGTCGTCCGAATCGAGGCCGTGCGGATGCTCCGAGCTGTCCTGCAGGCGCATCAGGTCGACCACGTTGACGAAGCGCACCGCGAGCGACGGGATCTCGCGCGCGAGGATCTGCACCGCCGCCATCGCCTCGACCGTCGGGATGTCGCCCGCGCACGCCACCACCACGTCCGGCTCCGACCCCTCCCGCTCGGTCCCGGCCCACTCCCACACGCTGAGCCCGCGCGCGCCGTGCGCCCGCGCCTCGTCGAGCGAGAGCAGGGTGGCGGTCGGCTGCTTGCCGGCCACGATCACGTTCACATAGTCGCGCGTGCCGAAGCAGTGCTCGGCGGTCACCAGCAGGGTGTTCGCGTCCGGCGGCAGATACACCCGCACGACGCTCGCCTTCTTGTTCACCACGTGGTCGAGGAAGCCCGGGTCCTGGTGCGAGAAGCCGTTGTGGTCCTGCCGCCAGACGTGGGAGGACAGCAGATAGGTGAACGAGGCCACCGGCCGCCGCCACTCCACGTGGGCGCTGGACTCGAGCCACTTCGCGTACTGGTTGAACATCGAGTCGACGATGTGGATGAAGGCCTCGTAGGAGGTGAACAGCCCGTGCCGCCCCGTGAGCAGGTAGCCCTCCAGCAGCCCCTGCGCGAGGTTCTCGTTGAGCACCTCGATCACCCGGCCCTCGTGCGCGAGGTGCTCATCGGTGGCGAGCACCTCGCCCTGCCAGGCCTTGGCCGTGACCTCGTAGACGTCGTCGAGGCGGTTCGACGCCACCTCGTCGGGCCCGAAGATGCGGAAGTTGTCGGGGTTCAGGGCGATGAGGTCGCGAAGCCAGCGGCCGAGCATCCGGGTGGGTTCCACCACGGCGCCCCGCTCCGCCGAGACGTCGACCGCGTGCGGTTCGAGCGGCGGGAGCGAGAGCGAACGCAGCAGCAGCCCGCCGTTCGCGTGCGGGTTGGCGCTCATCCGCAGCTCTCCGTCGGGGCGGTTGGCGTCGAGCCACGGGACGGGCCGGCCGGCGTCGTCGAACAGCTCCTCGGGCCGGTAGCTCCGCATCCACTCCTCGAGCTGCGCCAGGTGCGCGGGGTTGTCGCGCACGCCCGAGAGCGGCACCTGGTGCGCCCGCCAGGTGTTCTCCACCGGCAGGCCGTCGACCACCTTCGGGCCCGTCCAGCCCTTGGGGGTCTTGAGCACGATCATCGGCCAGGCCGGGCGCTCGGTGACGGGATGCTCGGGGCGGCGCGCCGCATCCTGGATCACCTCGATGTCGTCGAGAGCCGCGGCGAGCGCGGCGGCGAATCGCTCGTGCACGAGCATCGGGTCCTCCCCGTCGAAACCGCCCGCGACGATGCGCGGCGAGTAGCCGTAGCCGGTGAAGAGGGCGAGCAGCTCGCGCTCCGGGATGCGCGCGAGCAGCGTGGGGTTCGCGATCTTGTAGCCGTTGAGGTTGAGGATCGGCAGCACCGCGCCGTCCGTGGCCGGGTTGAGGAACTTGTTCAGGTGCCAGCTCGCTGCGAGCGTGGCGGTCTCGGCCTCGCCGTCGCCCACCACGCAGGCCGTGACGAGCGAGGGGGTGTCGAGCACGGCCCCGTAGGCGTGCACGAGCGAGTAGCCGAGCTCGCCGCCCTCGTTGATGGAGCCGGGCGTCTCGGGAGCCGCGTGCGAGGGGATGCCGCCGGGGAATGAGAACTGGCGGAACAGCCGCTGCATGCCGGTGCCGTCGAGCGGGATGGTGTGGAACAGCTCCGAGTAGGTGCCGTCGAGCCAGGCGTTGGCCACCACGCCGGGGCCGCCGTGGCCGGGCCCGGCGATGTAGACCACGTTCGTGGAGCGTTCGACGATGAGCTTGTTGAGGTGCGCCCACACCAGGTTGAGAGCCGGCGTGGTGCCCCAGTGCCCGAGCAGGCGCGGCTTCACGTCGTCGACGGTGAGCGGATGCTGCAGCAGCGCGTCGCCCTGCAGGTAGATCTGCCCCACGGAGAGGTAGTTGGCCGCACGCCACCAGGCGTCGACGGCGGCGAGTGGAACCGAACCCGATGTGGTCGTCATGGGCTCAGCATAGGTAGGCGGGTGGCGCGCGCCTAGGGCCTAAGGGCCCGCGCGGGGAGTCCATCCGGTGAAGTCCCGACGGCGCCGGTGGCGTCCCGACGGCCGGCGGGACGGTCTGCCCACCCCGACACCCTATGTCCGCCCACGCCCCGCCGCGGTGCGGAAAACCGCGCGGTTGCCCGCAAGGAAATCGTGCGGGAAACGACCTGGGCCCAGCATCCGGGCCGCTGCTAACTTCCCCCCAGGAAGTGACTCGACTTCCCTGACCCGGCCAGGCGGATCGCTCGATCGCGCCTGGCGAACCGACTGTAGGGGGTACCTGATGTACGAGAGCGCCGTTGCCACGACCCGAGCCCGCACCGGGCCCTCGCCGCATCCCTCCCGCCTCCGGCGGCTCGCCGTGGCCACCGTGGCCGCCCTCATGGCCTCGTTCGGCGCGGTCGCTGTGCTCGCCGTCGCAGAGCCCGCGCACGCGGCCGGCAACACCGTGGTCTCGCTCACCTTCGACGACGGCAACGCCGACCAGATGGCGGCCGCGTCGACGCTCAACGCGAAGGGCCTCAAGGGCACCTTCTTCATCATCTCCGGCTACGTCGGAGCCCCCGACTACATGACCCAGGCCAACCTCGCGACGCTCTACGCCTCCGGCAACGAGATCGCCGGCCACACCGTCCACCACCCCGACCTCACGACACTCAGTGCCGACGACGTGAAGCGCGAGATCTGCAACGACCGGGTGAACCTCACCAACTGGGGCTACCCCATCACCGACTTCGCGTATCCCTTCGCCTCCTCCAACGCCGCCGTCGAGCAGGCCGTCGCGGATTGCGGCTACAACAGCGCCCGCTCGCTCGGCGACCTGAAGACCCCGCCCGGCTCCGGATGCCCGGACTGCGGCGTCGCCGAGACCATCCCGCCGGCCGACCCGTTCATGACGGTCGCCGCCGACCAGGTCGACAGCACGTGGGACCTCGCCGCCCTGGAGTCCCGCGTCACGCAGGCCGCGGCGGTCGACCACGGCTGGGTGCAGTTCACCTTCCACCACATCTGTGCCACCACGTGCGACACGAGTCCGGCGAACGCCACCATCGACGCCGCCCTGTTCGACCAGTTCACCACCTGGCTCGCCGACTGGCAGACCGCCGGCAACGGCACCGTGCAGACCGTGAACCAGGTCGTCGGCGGAGCCGTGAAGCCCCTCGTGCAGGGCCCGCCCCTCACCCCGCCTCCGGGCCCGGGCGTGAACGGCGTGCAGAACCCGAGCCTGGAGACCCCCGGCACCGTCACGAACATCCCGCAGTGCTGGTGGGGATCGAGCTTCGGCACGAACACCCCGACGTTCACCACGGTCACACCGGGGCACACGGGAGCGACGGCGTCGAAGGTCACCATGACGAATTACGTGAGCGGCGATGCGAAGCTGCTCGCCCTGTTCGATGAATCCGGATGCTCACCCAGCGTGACACCGGGCGCCACCTACTCCTTGAGAGCGTTCTACATGTCGACGGCGAACACCCAGTTCGCCATCTACACCCGCAACACCGTGGGCGTGTGGAGCTACTGGACCTCGAGCCCGCTGTTCCCGCCCGCGAGCATCTACACGCAGGCGGACTTCACCACTCCCGCCATCCCCGTCGACATCACGGGCATCAGCTTCGGCCTCAACATCACCGCGAACGGCGAGCTGACCACCGACGACTACGCGATGTACGACAGCAACGGCGCCCCGCTGCTCGCGCTCAGCCCCGTGGCTCCGACGGTGGCGGGCACGGCTCAGGTGGGCCAACTGCTCACCGCGACCGTCGCACCCTGGGCCCCGGCGCCGGTGACGCTGACCTACCAGTGGTCCGCCGGAGGCACGGCGATCGCCGGAGCAACCGGTCTCACCTACACCCCGGTCGCCGCCGACGTCGGCAAGACCATCACCTTCACGGCCTCGGGCACGAAGACAGGCTACGATCCGCTCTCGGCGACCTCCGCGCCCACGGCGGCGGTGATCGCCCCGGACGCGACCGTCTTCCGCTTCGGCGGGGCCGACCGCTACGCGGTCTCGGCCGCGGTCTCGGCGAGCACCTTCTCGCCCGGCGTCGCCGTGGCCTACGTCGCCTCCGGAGCCGTCTTCCCCGACGCGCTCTCCGGGTCGGCGGCCGCCGGCAAGCTCGGCGGACCGGTGCTGCTGGTCTCGAAGGACGGCATCCCCTCGGTCATCGCCACCGAGCTCGCCCGCCTGATGCCGCACAAGATCGTGGTGCTCGGCGGAACCAACACGGTGTCGGATGCCGTGCTGACCGCCCTGCAGGCCACCGCGCCCACCACGAGGATCGGCGGCGCCGACCGCTTCGCGGTCTCGGCGGCGGTCTCGGCCGACGCGTTCTCGCCGAACGTGCCGGTGGCCTACGTCGCCTCCGGAGCCGTCTTCCCCGACGCGCTCTCCGGGTCGGCGGCCGCCGGCAAGCTCGGCGGTCCCGTGCTTCTGGTCTCGAAGGATGGCGTGCCGGCGACGGTCGCCACCGAGCTGCACCGGCTGAACCCCGCGAAGATCGTGGTGCTGGGCGGCACGGCCACCGTGTCGGACGCGGTGAAGGCGCAGCTGCAGAGCATCGCCCCCACCTCGCGGATCGCGGGCGCCGATCGCTACGAGGTCTCCGCGGCGGTCTCGGCGGCCACCTTCTCGCCGGGCGTGCCCTACGTCTACATCGCCTCCGGAGCCGTCTTCCCCGACGCCCTCTCCGGATCGGCCGCCGCGATCGTGAAGGGCGGCCCCGTGCTACTCGTCACGGCCGACAGCATCCCGGCCGCCGTCGCGGCCGAACTGAACCGGCTGAACCCGGCGAAGATCGTGGTGCTGGGCGGCCCGAACACGGTGTCGGATGCGCTCTACGCGACCCTGCAGGGCTACATCGGCTGAGGCACCGCACAGCACCGGGTCACGTCCGCACCGCGCGGCCCGACCGAACCGGCCCCGCTCTGGGAGAATCCTGGGAGCGGGGTCGGTTTTGTCCCCCGGACGGCCTCTGTCCGGGCGGCGCGCGCGGCTCTAGCATCGGCACAGGGAACCGACCACCGAGGGCTGTCCGTCGCCAGCCCCCAGCAGATTCGAGACCGGATGCCGCTCCGCCGCAGTACCGTCACCCGCAGTACCACCTCCCCCAGTGCCGCCTCGCCCCGTGCCGCCACCCCCCGTGCCGCCACCCCCCGTGCCGCCACCGTGGGCCTCGCCCAGAACCCCGGGGCTTCGCTCGTGCGGCCGCGGTCCCAGGTTCTCGGGCAGACCCGGCTCGTGGCCGGCGCCCTCATCCTGCCGGTGTTCGCGGCCATGCTGTGGTTCGCCCTGCCCCGGGGAACCTGGCCGCGCGTCATCATCGCGTTCCTGTTCGTGCTGGCCCTGTATCTGGCCGGCGCCTTCCTGCTTCGGCAGGTGAGCATCCGTTTCACGAGCGGCGGCCTGATCGAGCGCGGCTTCTTCTTCCACGACAACCGCATCCCGGCCAAGCGCATCGCCACGGCCTACCTCGTCGACGTCTACCGGGGCGTCTCCACCGAGACGAACCGGCAGCTGTTCCTGCTCGACTCGGGCGGCGAGCTGCTGCTGCGCATGCGCGGCGAGTTCTGGACCGACGCCGACCTCGACCGCGTGGCGACGGCGTTCGACGTGCCGATCCGCCACCTCCCCGACCCTGTCACGGCGGCGCAGCTGCGCGCCGAGTCACCGGAGCTGCTCTACTGGTTCGAGCGCTGGCCCTGGGTGGGCGGCCTGTGTGTCGCGGGGGCGATCTCGCTGCTGGCGCTCGCTCTGATCGCGCTGATGTCGCCCGCTGTGCTGGTTGCCGCGTAGGCCGTGCTGCGCGCGGCCCACGCGGGCGTCGCCGGTCCTTGCCCGGCGCCGCGCGACATGTTCGCGGGCGGTCGCTTCGCGGCCGCGCGCTCACCCTGGGTCGTCGAGCGCGGCCTGCAGCCTGCACTCGGGGAGGGGACTAGCTCGAAGGCTCGGGCTGCGGCACGGTGCGGGCAAAGGCGACGTAGTGGGGGGGTCGCGGGGCCGCGGGTGCCGGGGGGCTAGCTCGGAGGTTGGGGGTGTGGGAGGGGGCGGGCGAAGATGACGCCGGTGGGGGTGCGGGCGAGTTCGGTGAAGCCGAGGCGGGGGTAGAAGGCGAGGGCGCCGGTGTTGCGCGGGTCGACGACCAGGTGCACGCCCGGGATGCCGGCGGCGGTGAGGCGGGCGAGCAGGGCGTCCATGAGCATCCGGCCGCCGCCCTGGCCCTGGGCCTCCGGCAGCAGGTCGACGTGCAGGTGGGCGGGGTGGCCCGCGACCGCGGGGAGCCGCAGCCCCGTCGCCGCCGCGAAGGCAGCGGTGTCGGGCACCCCGAGGATGTATCCCACCACACGCGCAGCGGTTCCGGCGTCGGCGCTCTCGGCCACGAAGCACCACTCCGGCGCCTCGTCGAGGTACGGGGTGGCGTAGCGGTCGGTCAGCTCGCGCGGGTCGGGGTGGAGGGCGCTCGCGTCGCCCCCGGCGTCGCCCGTGCGCAGGCAGATGTCGAGGATCGCCGCGCGGTCGGCCTCCCGGGCGGGATCGAAGGGCCGCACACGCAGCCCCGGCTCGCGGCGGCGCTCAGGCACGGGTGATGAATTCGGCCGGCCGCACCGCCCAGGCCTCGACGAGCTCGGTGCGCACGGTCACACCGGAGCCCGGGCCGGTCGGAACCGCGAGGCGGCCGTCGACGAGCACGAACGACTCCGTGAGGTCTTCGGCGAAGTACCGATCGCTCGCCGAGGTGTCGCCCGGCAGCGTGAAGCCCGGCAGCGCCGCGAGCGCCACGTTCGCCGCCCGGCCGAGGCCGGTCTCGAGCATGCCACCGCACCACACCGGCACGTCGCGGTCGCGGCAGGCGTCGTGCACGCGCACCGCCTCGAGGTAGCCGCCCATCCGGCCCGCCTTGATGTTCACCACCGAGGTCGCGTCGCGCTCGATCGCGTCGATCGCCACGCCCACCCCGGTGATCGACTCGTCCAGGCACACCGGGGTGTCGATCGCGCGAGCGAGCCGCACATGGGCGGCGATGTCGTCCTCGGGGAAGGGCTGCTCGATCAGCAGCAGCCCGAACTCGTCGAGCTCACGCAGGTGGTCGATGTGGGCGAGCGTGTAGGCGGTGTTCGCGTCGACCTGCAGCGGCAGATCCCCGATCAGGGCGCGCACCGCGGCCACCGGCTCGAGGTCCCAGCCCGGCTTGATCTTGAGCTTGATCCGGCGGTAGCCGGCCTCGACGTAGCCCGAGACCTCCTCGAGCAGCGTGTCGAGATCGGGCGAGATCCCCACCGAGACGCCGCAGTCGACCTCGGGCCGCACGGCGCCGAAGTACTCGCCGAAGCTCTGCCCGGAGGCGCGCAGCTGCGCGTCGAGAACCGCGGTCTCCACGGCGGCCTTCGCCATCCGGTGCCCCACGACGAAGCCGAAGACCCCGGCCACGTCCGACGCGCGAACGGTCGCCGCGTCGAGCAGCGCCGGAGCCAGGTAGTGCCGGATGACGTCGTCGCACCCGTCGACGTACTCGCTCGAGTACACGGGCTCGCTCATGGCGACGCACTCGCCCCAGCCCTCCCCCGCATCCGTCAGCACCCGCACGAGCAGCACCTCGCGGTCGGTCTGCCGGCCGAAGCTCGTCTCGAAGGGCCGCACGAGCGGCATCGCGATGCGGTGCAGCTCGACCGCTTCGACGGTCACGGGCAGCGCGGAGCCGCTCGTGTGGATCGGCGCCGTGGTGGTCATGGCTCAGGCCAGCCGGTCTTCGAGTCCCCAGGCCTGGCCGTAGCCCCCGCCCGACTCGGGCGCAGCCATCAGGTCGAGGAAGGCCTGCGCGTCGAAGGCCTCCGGCCCGAGGACGCCGATTCCCGACCAGACGCCGGTGGCCAGCAGCTCGAGCGCGATGACGGGGTTGAGCGCCGTCTGCCACACCACGCACTGGGCCTCGTACTCGGCCATCGTCCACTCGTTGTCACTGACGTGGTAGAGGTAGACCTCGCGCGGCTCGCCGTCGGGGCCCGTGCCCGTGACCCAGAGGCCCGCGCAGGTCTTGCCGGTCATGAACGGGCCGAGCGTGGCCGGGTCGGGCAGGCCCGCCGCCACCACGTCGCGCGGCGCGACCTCGACCGGGCCGTTCGCCGAGCGCACCCGAAGCGGCGTGGTCTTGTCGAGGCCGAGCTGGTGCAGGGTCTTCAGGATGCCGATGAACTCGTTGCCGAGCCCGTACTTGAAGGTGACGCGCTTCGCGTCCACCCAGCGGGGCATCAGCAGCACCTCCTCGTGCTCCACGTTGACGCACTCGACCTCGCCGATGCCCTCCGGGAAGAGGAAGGTCTCGGGCTCCGAGAACGGCGGCGTCGTGTACCAGCCCGTGTCCTTCTCCCAGATCACGGGCGGGTTGAGGCACTCCTCGATCGTGGTCCAGATGCTGAAGGAGGGCGCGAAGATCTCGTTGCCGTCGGAGTCGCGCACCACGAGGTTCGCGCCGTCGCGGGTGCCCAGCTCGTCGATCTCGCTGAACAGGTGGTCGGCGGCGTAGCGGGCGAAGACGTCCGACAGCCCCGGCTCGACGCCCATGCCCACGAGGGCGAGCCGGCCGGCGGTCTCCCAGTCGGCCGACTGCGCGAACTGGTCGTCGCCGAGCTTCACGCCGGTCTGGGTGTACGGATGCGTGGGGTGCGGCTCCGAGAGGCTCATCGCCATGTCGAGGTAGTCGGCTCCCGCGGCGAGCGCCCCGGCGAAGATGGTGGGCACGAACTTCGGCTCCACCGCGTTCATCACGTGGGTGGCGCCGTGCCGTCCCGCGACGGCGGCCACGTCGTCGGGGTCGGAGGCGTCGATGCGGTCGGTCGCGAAGCGGGCGGCCACGTCCGCGCCGTGCTTCGCCGCGATCCAGGCGACCGTGCGCTCGGCCCGGGAGAGGTCGTAGTCGGTCACGACGAGCAGTTCGAAGAAGGATCGCCGCGCTGCGATCTTCGCGATGGCGTCGCCGACTCCGCCGGCGCCCACAAGGAGAATTCTCATGAGTCGACGTTACCGGGTGAGGGCCTCCGGGTGAGAGCCCTCATCGCGAGCCGGCGCGGGAGCTCTACCGCGCCAGGGCCGGAACCCGCCGCGGTCGCACCACGAACCAGAGCGAGAGGATGCCCACCACCGCCGCCCCCGACATCACCGCGGCCATCGGCACGGCGCTGCCGATGCCGAACACGCCCACCAGCGGCGAGATGAGCCCGGCGAATCCGGAGTTCGCCGCTCCGAGCAGCGACGCCGCCGTGCCGGCTTCGTGCCCGTGCCCGTTCAGCGCGAGCACCTGCACGCAGGGGAAGGTGAAGCCGCACGCGGCGATGAAGAACCAGAGCGGGATGAGCGTGCCCCAGAGCCCGAAGCCGAGCCTCTCGAACACGATGATGAGCACGGCGAAGATCAGGATGGCCGCGGTCGAGCCCGCGAGGATCCACTGCGGCCCGATGACCTTCGTGAGGCGCGCGGCCGCCTGCGAGCCGCCGACCACGGCGAGGGAGTTGATGGCGAACAGCAGCCCGTACTGCTGCGCGTCGAAGCCGTAGACCTGCTGGAACAAGAAAGAGCTCGCCGAGAGGTAGCAGAACAGCGCCGAGAACGTCATCCCGCCGATGATCGCCGCGCCCACGAACACCGGGTCGGTGAGTACCGCCCGGTACCGCTGCCGCGCTGTCGTGTGGCCGCTGTCGTGCCGCCGTTCCACCGGCAGGGTCTCGCGGATCCAGAGAGCCACCACCGCGACCACGAGAGCGCCGTAGCAGGCGAGCACCCAGAAGATCCCCCGCCAGTCGACGATCAGCAGCAGCTGCGAGCCGATCACGGGCGCGATGATCGGCGCGAGACCCGAGACGAGGGCGAGCCGCGAGAGCATCACCACGAGCCGCCGGCCGCCGAAGAGGTCGCGCACCATCGCCATCGCCACCACGCCGCCCGCGGCCGCGCCCATGCCCTGGAGCACGCGGAAGGCGCCGAGGCTCCAGATGTCGGGCGCCACGGCCGCGCCCACGCACGCGACGATGTGCACCGTGGTCGCCACGATGAGCGGGAGGCGACGGCCCACCCGGTCGCTCCACGGGCCCACGATCAGCTGGCCGAGCGCGAAGCCGATCGTCGTGCCGCTCAGGGTGAGCTGGATGACGGCGGCCGGCACGTCGAAATCGGCCTCCAGCACCGGGAACGCCGGCAGGTACAGGTCGATCGTGAACGGGCCGAGAGCCGTGAGGGCGCCGAGGATGATGACGTAGACGAATCGCTGACGGGCTGAGAGCGAATCGCCCGGGTGGAGGACTGTGGTCACGAAGAGCTGTTCCTGCGGGCGCGCTGCCGCTGATGTGCGGCGACGGCGCCGGTGGTTGTTGGAGGTTAACAGCTTTTCACAGCTGAGGCACCGCGGGATTCACGGTGCCGGGTTCACACCGAGATCACCTCGACGCCCGCGCGGGCGAAACTCTCCTGGGTGGCCGCGTCGGCCCCCGCGGTCACCAGGGTGCGGAACTCGTCGAGCCGCCCGATGCGGCCGAGGTCGATGCGGCCGAGCTTCGACGCATCCGCCACCACCACGGCCCGGTCGGCCGCGAGCAGCATCGCCCGCTTCACCTCGGTCTCGGCGAGGTTGACGTTGGTCACCCCGCCCTGCGGATGCACGCCGGTGCCGCCGATGAACGCCACGTCGACCCGCAGCTCGTCGAGCACCTTCGTGGCGAACGGGGCCACGAGCGAGTGCTGCAGGGGCCGTAGGGTGCCGCCGGTCACCACCACGGTGAAGCGCGGGATGGCGGGTTCGAGCGCGAGCGCGGTGGTGAGGCTGCTCGTCACCACCACGAGGTCGTCGAGGTCGTCGCGGGCCAGCAGGGCCGCGGCCACCGCGGCTGGAGTGGTGCCCACGTCGAGGATCACGCTCATGCCGCTCTGCACGAGCCGCGCGGCGGCCGTGCCGATGAGCCGCTTGTCGAGCGCGGCCGTGGTGAGCGCCGACTCGAAGGGCTCCTCGCGGCGACTCGGCGAGCCGCGCAGCACGGCGCCGCCGTGCACCCGGTCGATCGGGCTCTCGCGTTCGATCGCGTCGAGGTCGGAGCGCACGGTGACCTCCGACACTCCGAACTCCCGGCTGAGGTCGGCCACACGCACGAAGCCGTTCTCGGAGACCCGGGAGAGGATGCGCTCGCGCCGCACCGCCGCCGGCAACTGCTCGGATTCGCTGGTCACCTCACGAGCTTCGTTCACTTCGGGTTTCTTGTCAATCCGTAAGTCGCGCCCTCAACTTTCGACTTGACTTGTGCAAACGAAAGTGGCTTACTCGGGGATGTGAACCAGCTCTCCGTGCTCGCCCACGGCATCGCGAAGCGCCCGCACCGGCTCTCCGACGGCCGCGAGCTCATCTACTTCGACGACGCCGACACCACCCTCGACCCCGATCGGGCGCCCGACTCCCGGCCCGCCGTGCCGCGGCCCCCGGTGGCCACCATGCGGCAGGATCCGCTGACCGGCGAGTGGGTCTCGATCGCCGCCGCGCGCCAGAACCGCGTGATGCTGCCGCCCAAGCACCTCGACCCGCTCGCGCCCTCGAGCCCCGAGAACCTCACCGAGGTGCCGAGCAACTACGACGTCGCCGTGTTCGAGAACAAGTCGCCCTCGTTCGGGCCCGACCTCGCCGAGGCGACCGGGGCATCCGGAACCGCCGGCCCCGACGCCGCCGACCTCGAGACCCTCGCGGAGCTCTCCCGTATCGGCCTCGGCCGCACCCGCCCCTCGGTGGGGCGCTGCGAGGTCGTGTGCTTCAGCCCCTCCACCGAGGGCTCGTTCGCCACGCTCTCCGCATCGCGCGCCCGCACCGTGGTGGAGGCCTGGGCCGACCGCACGGCCGCGCTCTCCGCGCTGCCCGGGGTGCAGCAGGTGTTCCCGTTCGAGAACCGCGGCGAGGCCATCGGCGTCACGCTGCACCACCCGCACGGGCAGATCTACTCCTACCCCTACATCACCCCGCGCACCCAGAAGCTGATCGCCTCGATCGACAGCTACGGGCCCACGCTCTTCGCCGACATCCTGGCGTTCGAGCAGGAGTCCGACCGCGTCATCCTGCGCGGCGAGCACTTCACCGCCTTCGTGCCGTTCGCGGCGCGCTGGCCGATCGAGATCCACCTGCTGCCGCACCGGCACGTGCCCGACTTCGCCGAGACCACCGTCGAGGAACGCGACGAGCTCGCCGTGCTGTACCGCCGCATCCTGCGCGGTCTCGACGCGCTCTACGACACCCCCACGCCCTACATCTCGGCGTGGCACCAGGCGCCCGTGCACACCCACCGCGACGACATCCGGCTGATGCTGCAGATCACCTCGCCGCGCCGGGCCGTCGACAAGCTCAAGTTCCTGGCGGGCTCGGAGTCGGCGATGGGCGCCTTCATCGGCGACGTGCCGCCCGAGACGAGCGCCGCCGCGCTGCGCGAGGCGCTCGAGCGCGCCGATCTGGCGACCGCCGCCGAAGAAACCGCCGCCCCCACCCCCACGACCGCCGCGGGAGGCGAACGATGACCACCCTGGAACAGACCGTGCTGGAGGGCTTCTCCGCCCGCTTCGGCAAGACCCCCGACTCGCTCTGGTCGGCGCCCGGCCGGGTGAACCTCATCGGCGAGCACACCGACTACAACGACGGCTTCGTGCTGCCCTTCGCCATCGACCGCCGCACCCTGATGGCCGTGCGGATGCGCGAGGACCGCGTCATCCGCATCGCCACCTCGTTCGCGCCCGACACGGTCGAGATCGCCATCGACGCCATCGGTCCCGACACCGTCTCGGGCTGGTCGGCCTACCCGCTCGGCATGGTCTGGGGAACGCGCGAGTTCGGGGCGTCGCTGGACGGCGTGACCGGCTTCGACGCCTACCTCGAGTCCGACATCCCCGTCGGCGCGGGTCTCTCCTCCTCGGCGGCGCTCGAGAGCGTGTTCGGCCTCGCGGTCACCGAGCTCTGGGGGCTCGGCTTCGACCGCCAGACCATCGCGCGCATCGGCCAGTTCAACGAGAACCAGGTCGTGGGCGCGCCCACCGGCATCATGGACCAGTCGGCGTCGCTCCTCGGCGCCCGCGACTCCGCGGTGCTGCTCGACTGCCGTTCGCTCGACGCCTCCGTGATCCCGCTCGGACTCGCGGATGCGGGCCTCGTCATCGCCGTGATCGACACCCGGGTGAGCCACGAGCACGCCACCGGCGGCTACGCGGCCCGCCGCGCCTCGTGCGAGCTCGGAGCCCGGTTGCTCGGGGTCACCTCGCTGCGCGACCTCACCGTCGACGACCTCGGCCGCGCCGAGGCGGAGCTCGACGACGAGACGTTCCGCCGCGTGCGCCACATCATCACCGAGAACGAGCGCGTGCTCGAGACGGTGCGCACCCTGCGCGACCGCGGGGCCACGGCCATCGGCCCGCTGCTCGACGCCTCGCACGTGTCGATGCGCGACGACTTCGAGATCTCGGTGCCCGAGCTCGACCTCGCCGTCAGCACCGCGCAGCTGCAGGGCGCCGTGGGCGCCCGCATGACCGGCGGCGGTTTCGGCGGATCGGCCATCGCCGTGATCGCCGGCTCGAAGGTGGACGCCCTGCGCGCCGCCGTCGAGAGCGCCTTCGCCGACGCCGGCTACGCGCATCCGGATGTCTTCGTCGTCACGCCCTCGGCCGGCGCCTCCCGCGAACCCCTCTCCTGACCCCCGGTAGCCTCGTCACTACTGGTGCCAAACCACCCGGCCTTTCAGCCGAAAATGACGAGGCCGGGGGCGTGCCGGGTCAGCCGAGGGTGGGGACCGAGGGGGCGGACGCGGCGGCCACGAGGTCGAGCACCGCGACCGAGAGGTTGAAGACGGCGTGCGCCGCGATCGCGGGGCCGAGGCGCTTCGTGAGCAGGGCGAGCATCCCGAGCACGAGACCGACGAGCAGCAGGCTGATCAGGCGCGAGACGGCGGCCGCGGTCTCCGGCACGCCGTCGAGGTGGAACGCCACGAAGAGTAGTGCCGATCCGGCCACGGCCACGACTCCCGCCGCGGTCGCGCGGGCGGGGCTGACGGCCGGCGCCAGGGCCGGGTCGTAGTCGCGCGAGCGCGTGCGGCCCATACCGCCGAGCACCGCATTCTGGATGGCGCGCAGGGCGAGCCCACGGAAGTACAGCTCCTCCACCACGGGCGTCACGATCGAGGCGGCCACCACGGCGGTGAGCACGAACCACACCGGGTCGCTGCCCACGCCGCCGGCGAACGGGGTGGCCGGGGCTCCGGCCAGGAGGCGCACGAGTTCCGCGATGCCCACCGAGGCGAAACGCAGCAGGATGCCCGCGAGCAGCCCGATGGCGAGGTCGAGCGGCTCGAGGCGCAACCCGAAATCGGCGCGCAGGCGCCCGCGGCCGCGCCGGCGCGAGGCGACGAGCACGACGGCGATGAGCGGGATCCAGCCCCCGAGCACCTGGTTGATCCAGAACGCGAGTTGCGGCTGCGCCGCCACCGCCGGCAGCCGCGCGATGAGCTGCGCCGCCGAGGAGAGCAGCAGGAAGGCCACCGCTCCGGCGAACACGTCGACGAGCCCCCAGCGGGGGAAGGCAGCGCGGGGCGCGGGAGCCTCGCCCGCCACGTCAGTCACGATTCACACGCTACCCGCTCCGGACCCCGCGGACGCGCTCGCGAGCTCCGCCGGACCAGCCCGCCCGACGGGACGAGCAGGCCCGGCGGGACGAGCGTGGGTGCGCCGACGGGACGAGCACGCCCGGCGCGACGAGCGCCGCGCGGGCCGCGCGGCGGGTGCAGGCGTCACCGCCCCGCGCCGGCGAGCGCCGGGCGGCTCGGTGCGCCGAGCGGGCGCGCCGAGTAGGTGACCCGAAGGAACTCGTCCGCCGCACCCCCCGGCTCGGCGCCTCGGGTGACGAGCGCGCCCTCCGCTCGGGCGGGGTTGCCGGCGGGCAGCATCCGCTCGGTCACGACCGGCAGGCCGGCCTGCTCGGCGGCCAGCCGGCGCCACGCGAGCGCCCGCTCCACGGCGGGGTGGTCCCGGCGCGCGGCCGCGACCTCCACCACCAGGTCGGGAGCCAGGATGGCCCCCGCCTCCGCGAACGCCCGGTGCCCCGAGCGGATGAGTGCGGCAGCCCAGACCTCCGGGTGCGGCACCGAGGGGTGCACGAGCAGGCACCGCAGCTCCACGGGGTGGACGGAGCCGACGGGCCCCCACCAGACGGCGCGGGCGAGAGGCTCGCTCGCGCCCTCGTCGGCGAAGGCCAGCCAGACCCACTCGCGGCGGTGCGTCCCGGCCGCGATGCCGCGGCCAAACTGCTCGGGATCGACCCAGGAGACCGGGTCGTGATTGACGAAGTGCAGGAGCGCGCCGTCGTGGGCGCGCAGAGCTGAGGTGAACACGAGAAGACTCTCTCCATCGAAGATCGGATGATCGAACGGGGTGGAGGTGCTTCCCAGGGGTCGGCCCCGGCAGCAGGCGGAACGCCTAGGCGACGAGGGGGGAGACCGGGGGAAGCACCATGTCGATGAACGGAACCATGGAACTCACCTCCCCTTTCTCCTCACGACCGTGTGTCGCGGTCTCCGACAGTAGCGGATGCCCGCGCGCGAGCGCAAGCATCCGCCACGATCGACGATGGGCGATCAGCCGGCAGCGATCAGTGGCCGCCGGGCGCCCCCGTGCGCTTGGGCAGCGCGAACACCAGCAGGAACGCCACCACGGCGAAGGCCACGCTGACACCCATCGCGGCGGCCGCGCTGGTCACGAAACCGCTGGCGAGCGCATCCGGAGTGGGCCCGCTGACGACGAGCGAGCCGAAGAAGACGCTGCCGATCACCGCGATGCCGATGGCGCTGCCCACGCGCTGCATGGCGCTGATCACGCCGCTCGCCGCGCCTGCCTCGCTGCGGTCGACGGTGGCCACGATGAACTGCGCGTTGGGCGCGATGAAGAGCCCGTTGCCGAGGCCGGCGAGGAGCAGGGGCGCGATCAGCTCCCAGTTGGTGAGATCCGAGGGGTTCGTGAGCAGCAGCACGAGCCAGACCCAGGCGAGGCCCACCGCGACGGCGGCCGTTCCGATGACGAGCACGGTGCGGCCGAGCCGCTGCGCCAGACGGTTGCTCTGCGAGGAGCCGACGATGCTGCCGATGGCGAAGGGGATCGAGACCACCCCCGACTCGAGCGCGGTGTGGCCGAGGCCCGCCTGCCAGAGGATCGAGATGGTGAAGAAGATGCTCGTGAAGGCCGCGAAGTACACCAGCGCCAGGATGGTGCCTCCCGTGAACGCCGGATGCCGGAACAGCCGGGGCGGCACGAGGGGCGTGCGGCCCCGCTTGGTGAACGCCACCTCCCAGGCGCCGAAGGCCACCAGGAGCAGCACTCCGCCGCCGAGCGAGAGGTAGGTCCAGAGCGGCCAGCCCTCGTCCTGACCCTGGATGAGGGGCACCAGCAGGGCGACGAGCGCGCCGGTGATGAGCACCAGGCCGAACCAGTCGAGCCCGGCCTTCGCCGCCGGCGCGGGCGCGGGGGCGCCACCGGGGCGACTTCCCCGCCCCGCCGTCGGGCCGGATGCCGCCGCCGCGACGGCCGCCGTCTCAGCGCGGTGCGGCAGCAGGATGGCCGCGGCGATGAGCGTGGCGACACCGATCGGCAGGTTCACCCCGAACACCAGGCGCCAGCCGTTCTCGGAACCGAACGCCTGGATGATGAGCCCGCCGACGATCGGGCCGAGCGCCGAGGAGACCCCGATGACCGCGCCCATGATGGCGAAGGCCTTGCCGCGCGACATCGGCGGGAACAGCAGCTGGATGAACGCGGTCACGGCCGGCACGAACATGCCGCCCGCGAGGCCCTGCACGATCCGCGCCACGACGAGCTGCACGTCGTTCTGCGAGATCCCGCAGGCCAGGCTCGCCACGGTGAAGAGCGCGACGCCGGTGAAGAACACCCATTTGTGCCCGATGCGGTCGCCGATGCGGCCGGCCGGGATGAGGGCGAGGCCGAAGGCGAGGGCGTAGCCCGAGATGATCCACGACAGGGTCGCCTCGGATGCGTCGATGCTGGTGCGGATGCTCGGCAGCGCCACGTTCACGATGGTGGTGTCGAGCAGGGCGATGAACATGCCGGCGAGCAGCACGACGAGCGCCTGCCAGGCGCGGCGGGAGACGGCCGGCGGCCCGCCGGCCGTGGCCGCGCCGGAGGAGGGGGACGGGGAGTCAGTCATGACCGTTGACCTTTCGTGCCTGTTCGTCGGCGATGATGTCGGGGAGGGAGTCGAGGAGTCGTTCGTGCGAGCGGATCTCGGCCGTGAGCCGGTCTTCGCGGTGCTGCAGCGCCCAGCGCTCGGCGAGGGTGAGATACGGATCGGCGCGCCGGTTGCGCTCCTGCTGCTCGGTCAGCCGTGTGCTCAGGGTGGCGAGCCGCTGGCCGAGGGCTGCGCCGAGCTCGTCGAGCCGCTCGGGGTCGAGGCGCGTGATGGCGAGGTCGAAGGGGTCGGGGCGGAAGGAGATGTCGGCCAGACCCTGCTCCCGCAGCACCGCGAGCGCGGCGCGCCCGCTCGCGGAGACGGCGTAGACCTGCCGCTCCGGGTAGCCGCCCTCCCGCTCCGTGCGCACCTCGACGATGAGGCCCTCGTTGGCGAGGCGCTTGATGGCTCCGTAGAGCGAGCCGACGGTGATGTCGGTCCAGAACTGCACGTGCTCCTCCTCGGCGAGCAGGCGCAACTGGTGGCCGTGCATGTCGCCGCGCTTGTCGAGGGCGTCGAGGATGAACAGACGGATGGATGACACGCGACTACTCTCGCACGAGTAGTTTGCGCAGCGCAAGTGTTGAACAGCGGGTTTTCGCGAGGGTGCCGAGCGGTGACGCGTGTATGGTGACCCTGTGGTGCACGTCAACCCGACGCCGGGGTCGCAGAGTTCATTGCGCGAAGCCAATCGCGGGAGAATTGTCGATGCCCTCAAGTTCCACGGCCGTCTCACCCAGGTCGAGCTCGCGGGGGCCACCGGCTTGTCGCCCGCCACGGTGTCGAACATCGTCAAGGAGCTCTCGGCGGCCGGGGTGCTGCACACCTCCACCACCTCCCGCAGCGGGCGGCGCGCCATCCAGGTCACCCTCGCCCGCCAGCTCGGCCTCGTGGCGGGGCTGCACTTCTCGAGCCGGCACCTGCGCGTGGCCATCTCCGACACCGCCCGCACGATCGTGGCCGAGACCCACGTGCCGCTCGCGGCCGACCACCGGCACGACAGCGAGCTCGATCGCGCCACGCTGCTGCTCACCGACATGGCGGAGTCGCTCGGCGCCAGCCTCTCCGACCTCCTGGCCATCGGCGTCGGCCTGCCGGCCCCGGTCGACACCCGCAGCAGCACCGTCGCCCCACTCGGGCTCCTGCGCAGCTGGGAGGGCGTCGACATCGCCGAGAGCCTCTCCCGCCGCACGGGAGCCCCCACCTTCGTCGACAGCGAGGCCAACCTCGGCGCCATCTCCGAGACCCGAGGGGATCTCTCGCGCATCGAGGGCGTCGCCGCCTACATCCGGGTGGGCCACACGATCAGCGCGGGGCTCGTGGTGAACGGCGTGCCGTTCCGCGGCGTCACCGGCAAGGCCGGACAGATCGGCCACATCACGATCGACGAGAACGGCCCCATCTGCCGCTGCGGAAACCGCGGCTGCCTCGAGACCCTGGCGGGCGGGCGGGCGCTGCTCGACCTGTTCCGCAGCGACCCGAGCGTGCAGCGCCTGAGCGACCTCATCATCCGCGCCGAGGAGGGCGATCCGAGCTCGAGCCGCGTCATCGCGGACGCGGGCCGCCACATCGGCATCGCCGCCGCGAGCCTGTGCAACCTGCTCGATCCCGATCGCATCATCATCGGCGGCGAGCTCGCGCAGAGCGGCGAGATCCTCATCGCGCCGCTGCGCCACGCCCTCGAACGGTCAGCCCTCGGCGGCACCACCGAGGCGCCCGAAGTGATGCGCTCCACCCTCGGCGACCGCTCCGAGCTCATGGGCGCGCTCGCCCTCGCGATCGACCACGTGGCCCTGGATGCCGAGGGCCGCCTTGTCGAATCCGCTCAGTGAAACGTCCCATTGAATTCGGGATGTAACGACATGGTTGCATTTCTACCCTCTGTTGAGTTCAAGAGTTGACGCCAAGTGAATCCAGTGACACACTCGGACAAAACCGCCAATGAGGGCGGTCCAGTGAGAGGTAAATCAATGAAGACCACCAAGAAACTCACATTCCTGGCAGCCGGACTCCTCGTCGCGGCAGGAGCGCTGACCGCGTGTTCGAGCGGTTCCTCAGGAACGTCAAGCAGCACCGATTCCGCCTCGAGCGGAGGAACCATCGCCCTGCTCCTCCCCGAGTCGAAGACGGCCCGGTACGAGCAGTTCGACCGCCCGCTGTTCGAGGCCAAGGTCAAGGACCTCGGCGGCGGACAGGTGCTCTACTCCAACGCCGACCAGGACGCATCGAAGCAGCAGCAGCAGGCTGAGTCGGCGCTGACCGCGGGCGCCAAGGTGCTCGTGCTCGACCCGGTCGACGCCAAGGCGGCCGTGAGCATCGTGTCCGAGGCGAACGCGCAGAACGTGCCCGTCATCTCCTACGACCGTCTGGTCGCCGGAGGGCAGCTCGCCTACTACATCTCCTTCGACAACGAGAAGGTCGGGGAGCTCCAGGGCACCGCGATCGTCGACGAGCTGAAGAAGACCGGCGCGAGCGGCGGCATCCTGATGGTCAACGGCTCGCCCACCGACGGCAACGCCGCCCTGTTCAAGTCAGGCGCCCACAAGGAGATCGACGCCTCGGGCGTGAAGGTGCTCGCCGAGTTCGACACCCCCGACTGGAGCCCCGACAAGGCCCAGGAGTGGGTCGCCGGCCAGATCACCCAGTACTCCGGTCAGATCGCGGGCGTCTACGCCGCCAACGACGGCACCGCCGGTGGCGCCGTGGCAGCACTGAAGGCGGCGAACGTGTCGCCGTGGCCGATCATCACCGGTCAGGACGCGGAGCTCGCGGGCATCCAGCGCATCGTCGCGGGAGACCAGTACATGACCGTCTACAAGGCCATCAAGCAGGAGGCCGAGAAGGCCGCGGAGATCGCGGTCGACCTGGCCGGCGGCAAGACCGTGACCGGTGACACCACCGTCAGCGGAACCCAGGCCACCCTGCTCACCCCGGTCGTCGTGACCGTCGACAACATCATGGACACCGTGGTGAAGGACGGCTTCTACAAGGTCTCCGACATCTGCACCACCCAGTACGCCGCTGCGTGCACGGCGCACAACATCAAGTAGCAGCGACACCGCTACCGAAACGAACACCACGTAGAACGCACGGTGCTGGCCGGAACCTCCTGTTCCGGTCAGCACCCGTGCGTGCTACCGTCCTCACTACGACAAGGGAACGAACATGACGCTGACGTCACCGCCCACTACCGAACGGAACCGCCCCGGAGCACACGTGCTGTCGCTCCGCGGAGTCGGTAAGAAGTTCGGTGCCATCCAAGCCCTGACCGACATCGACATGGATGTGTACGCGGGTGAAGTCGTCGCGATCGTCGGCGACAACGGCGCCGGCAAGTCGACGCTCGTGAAGATCCTCGCCGGTGTGCACCCGCCGGACGGCGGCACCATCGAGTTCGAGGGCAACCGGGTGAACATCGTGAGCCCCGCCGACTCCAAGGAGCTCGGCATCGCCACGGTGTTCCAGGATCTCGCGCTCTGCGACAACCTCGACGTGGTCGCGAACCTGTGGCTGGGCCGCGAGCTCACCCACGGCGGCTCCCTCGACGAGGTCGAGATGGAGAAGCGCTCCTGGACCCTGCTCCGCGAGCTCAGCGCCAAGATCCCCTCGGTGCGCACCCCCATCGCCTCGCTCTCGGGCGGCCAGCGGCAGACCGTCGCCATCGCCCGCTCGCTCATCGGCGAGCCCAGCATCGTCATCCTCGACGAGCCGACGGCCGCGCTCGGCGTGGCCCAGACGGCCGAGGTGCTGAACCTCATCGAGCGCCTGCGCGAACGCGGCCTCGGCGTGGTGCTGATCAGCCACAACATCGCCGACGTGCAAGCGGTCGCCGACCGCGTGATGGTGCTCCGTCTCGGCCGCAACAACGGCGACTTCCGCGTCGCCGACGTCACGAGCGAGACCATCATCGCCGCCATCACCGGCGCATCCGACAACGCGGTCACCCGGCGCGCAGCCAAGACCGCAGCGACATCCATGGTGACGGAGGTCTCCGAATGAGCGACACGAAATCAGCAGAGCCCACTCAGGACGCCACGGCATCGACCGTCGCCACCGACCTGCAGGACGAGCGGCTCATCCAGAGCTCCGGCGCCGGCGGCGCCGTGCGCGCGTTCTTCATCCGCGTGCGCGGCGGCGATCTCGGTTCGCTACCGGTGGTCATCGGGCTGATCGTGATCTGGGCGGTGTTCCAGATCCTCAACCCGAACTTCCTCTCCTCCACGAACCTCGTGAACCTCACCATGCAGTGCGCTGCGGTGGGCACGATCTCGATCGGCATCGTGCTCGTGCTGCTGCTCGGCGAGATCGACCTGTCGGTGGGTTCGGTGAGCGGTCTCGCCGCGGCCATCGTCGCGGTCACCTTCGTGAACCTGGGCTGGAACCCGATCGCCTCGATCGTCCTCGCCCTGGCCGTCGGCGCCGCCATCGGCCTGGTGTACGGATTCCTCTACACGCGATTCGGCGTGCCGAGCTTCGTGATCACGCTGGCGGGCCTGCTCGGATTCCTGGGTCTGCAGCTGTGGGTGCTCGGCCCGAGCGGCTCGATCAACCTGCCGTTCGACTCCTTCCTGGTGCAGTTCGCGCAGCAGTGGTTCCTGCCGCAGTGGGCCTCCTACACGCTCGTGGTGCTCGTGGTCGCGGTGTTCGCCTGGCAGCTCGTCTCGCAGGCCCGCCGCCGCGCGAAGGCCGGCCTCTCGGCCATGACGACCGGCTCCATCCTCGTGCGCAGCATCGCGCTGCTCGTGGTGCTCGGGGTCGTCACCTGGTACCTCAACCTCACGCGCGGCGTGGGTGCGATGTTCCTGTTCTTCCTCGCGCTCGTGCTCATCATCAACTACGCGCTCACCCGCACGAAGTGGGGCCGTGCGGTGTTCGCGGTGGGTGGCAACGTGGAGGCGGCGCGGCGCTCGGGCATCCGGGTGAACCGCATCTTCATCTCGGTGTTCGTGCTCTGTTCGACCCTCGCGGTGATCGGCGGGATCCTGGCGGCCTCGCGGCTCGCGGCGGCGAACCAGTCCTCGGGTGGCGGCGACGTCAACCTGAACGCCATCGCCGCCGCCGTGATCGGTGGAACCAGCCTCTTCGGCGGCCGCGGCTCGGCCTTCTCGGCCCTGCTCGGCATCGTCGTGATCCAGTCGATCAGTTCGGGGCTGACCCTGCTCAACCTCGACTCCTCGGTGCGCTACATGATCACGGGCATCGTGCTCGTGCTCGCCGTGATCATCGACTCGCTCTCGCGCCGCTCGCGCCGGGCGGCGGGACGCGCCTGAGCCACCGCACCACCTCGACGGCCCGGCCGGGATCGCTCTTCGGAGCGGCCCGGCCGGGCCGTTCCGGTTGGCAGCCGGGCACTCATCGAATATGTTGTGACCTAGAACTTTTACGCACCGTGCGGCTGCGCACAGTATTCGGGAGACACCAATGACGCTTGTCGCCGGCATCGATTCGTCCACCCAGAGCTGCAAGGTCGTCGTGCGCGAGCTCGAGACCGGCGCGCTCGTGCGCTCGGGGCGCGCCGCGCATCCGGAGGGCACCGAGGTCGACCCCGCGGCCTGGTGGGACGCCCTGCTCTCCGCGGTCGCCGACGCCGGCGGGCTCGAGGGGGTCGCCGCCGTCTCGGTGGCGGGCCAGCAGCACGGCATGGTGGTGCTGGATGCGCAGGGTCGCGTCATCCGGCCGGCCCTGCTCTGGAACGACACCCGTTCGGCGGCCGCCGCGCGGGAGCTCATCACCGAGTTCGGTGCGGGCGCGCTCGCGCGACGCACCGGCTCGGTGCCGGTGGCCTCGTTCACCGCCACCAAGCTGCGCTGGCTGCGGGACGCCGAGCCCGAGGCCGCAGCACGCGTCGCGGCGGTCGCCCTGCCGCACGACTGGCTGAGCTGGCGGCTGCGCGGCTTCGGGTCGCGGGAGGACGGCCCGCTCGGACCCGAGCTCGATGCGCTGGCCACCGACCGCTCGGATGCGAGCGGCACCTCCTACTGGAACCCCGGCACCGGCGACTACGACCGCGAACTGCTCGCAGCCGCGCTCGGCCACGACGCCGTGCTCCCCCGCGTGCTCGGCCCGGCCGAGACGGCGGGCGAGACGGCCGAGGTGCGCGACGCGAGCGGCACGGTCCTCGTGCCCGCGGGCATCCTCGTCGCGGCCGGCGCGGGAGACAACGCAGGAGCCGCCCTGGGCCTCGGAGCGGCGGAGGGCGACGTCGTGGTGTCGATCGGCACGAGCGGCACCGTGTTCGCCGTGACCGGGGAGCCGTCGGCCGACGAGAGCGGCACGGTGGCGGGCTTCGCGGATGCCTCGGGCGCGTTCCTCCCGCTCGTCGCCACCCTGAACGCCGCCCGCATCCTCGATGCCACCGCCGCGCTGCTCGGCGTGGACCACGACGGCCTCGGCCGCCTCGCGCTCGCGGCCCCGGCCGGAGCCGGCGGGCTCGTGCTCCAGCCGTACTTCGAAGGCGAGCGCACCCCCAACCTGCCGGAGGCCACCGCCACGCTCTTCGGCATGACGCTCGCCTCGACCACGCGCGAGGGACTCGCGCGGGCGGCGATCGAGGGACTGCTCTGCGGACTGGCCGACGGCCTCGACGCCGTGCGCCGAGTGGGCGTGGCGCCGCGGCGCATCCTGCTCATCGGCGGAGCGGCGCTGAACCCGGCCGTGCAGGCCATTGCGGCGCAGGTGTTCGACGTACCCGTGAGCATCCCGACGCCCGGCGAGTACGTGGCCGACGGTGCCGCCGTGCAGGCAGGGTGGGCGCTCAGCGGCTCGCGACCGGCCTGGCCGCTCTCGCTCGCGGCGAGCCCGGCGCCCGACCACCGCGCCGTCATCCGGCAGCAGTACGCGGCGCGGCAGGCGGTGCTGGCGACCGCACTCGTCTGAGCGCGGGACGCCGTCTCGACCGCCGGCCGACGCACTGCTCGCGCTCACAGATCAGCGAATCGTCCAGGTCGCTCGGGCGATACGAGCATGGATCCGGCGCGCGGCACTGCCTAGTCTCGATGCGTGAGCACCGCCGAAGACGCCCAGAGCCGCATCGACCTGCCTCCCGCGCCCCCCGCGCAGCAGCGCATCCTGGACGCCGGCGGTGTCGCCTGCTGGAGCGAGCCCGTGGCGATCGACACCTACGAGCCCGCTGAGCCCGACCGCTATCCGCTGTTCCTCGACCGCCGGGTCTACCAGGGCTCGAGCGGCAAGGTGTACCCGATCCCCTTCACCGACCGCATCGCCGCCCAGAAGACGCCGCGGCTCTGGCAGGCCGTGCATCTCGAGAACGCCTTCGTGCGGCTGATGCTGCTGCCCGAGATCGGCGGCCGCATCCACATCGGGTTCGACAAGGTGCGCGGCTACGACTTCTTCTACCGCAACAACGTGATCAAGCCGGCGCTCGTGGGGCTCGCCGGGCCGTGGATCTCGGGCGGAGTCGAGTTCAACTGGCCGCAGCACCACCGGCCGGCCACCTTCCTGCCGGTCGAGACCGTGATCGAGCGCGCGGCCGACGACGACGTGACCGTCTGGCACAGCGACCTCGACCCCTTGCAGCGGATGCGGGGCACGCACGGCATCCGGATGCGCGGCGACAGCGCGCTCGTCGAGGTCACGGCCCGGCTGCACAACCGCACCGATGAGCCGCAGACCTTCCTCTGGTGGGCGAACGTGGCCGCCGCATCGCACGACGAGTACCAGTCCTTCTTCCCCACCGACGTCACGCACGTGGCCGATCACGCGCGGCGGGCGGTGACGGCGTTCCCCCGGGCCGACCGGCCGTACTACGGGGTGGACTACCCGGCGCTGGCGGCGTCGCGGCCCGGGGCCGACCGGCTCGACTTCGCCGGCAACATCCCGGTTCCCACCTCCTACATGATCACCGACACCCGCGACGACTTCTTCGGCGGCTACGACCACCGCGCCGGCGCCGGCTTCGTGCACTGGGCGGAGCACACCATCGCCCCCGGCAAGAAGCAGTGGACCTGGGGTGACGGCCCCATCGGCCGGGCCTGGGATGCGCAGCTCACCGACAGCGACGGCCCCTACATCGAGCTCATGGCCGGGGTGTTCACCGACAACCAGCCCGATTTCAGCTATCTCGCGCCCGGTGAGACGCGGCGGTTCAGCCAGTACTGGTACCCGATCCACGAGATCGGGCCGGCGCACCAGGCGACGACGGAGGTGGCCGTGAGTCTCTCGCTCGGACCGGTGGGCGGCGGGGCGGCGGGCGGCTCCCGAGCCGGTCGCGATGCGCTCTCGGTGCGCGTGGGGGTCGCCAGCGCGTCCGTCTTCGAGTGGGCCACCGTGGCGCTGTCGCGGGGCGAGCAGCTCGTGGCCGAGTGGGAGCTCGCGCTCTCGCCGGGGCATCCGTTCGTCGAGAGCGTCGACGTCACCCCGGAGGCCGGCCCGGACGGCGTCGCTGCGCCCCGAGACGCCGCCTCCGAGCCCGGACTCGGCGCACACGACTTCACCCTGCGGGTGGTCGCGGACGGCCGGGAACTGATCTCGTGGACGCCGCGGCGGCCGGATGCGGGCGCCGAGCCGCGGGTCGCCACCGAGCCGCCGCTGCCGGCGGCCATCCCGAGCTCCGACGAGCTCTACCTCACCGGCGTGCACCTGGCGCAGTACCGGCATCCCACCCGGTCGGCCGCGCCGTACTTCGAGGAGGTGCTGCGGCGCGATCCGCACGACTCGCGCGCGGCGGTCGCCCTCGGCGCCGAGCGCTACCGGCACGGCCGTTACGCGGAGGCCCGGATGCTGTTCGAGTCCGCCCTCGAACGGCTGACCCGGCGCAACCTCAACCCGGCGAGCGGGGAGGCGAGCTACCGTCTCGGGCTGGTTCTGGAGCGGCTCGGCAGGTTCGACGAGGCCGGGGAGCGCTTCGCCAAGGCCGCCTGGGATGCCGCGTGGGCGCATCCGGCCGGCCTCGCGCTCGCCCGCCTGGCCCTCCGCGCCGGGGAGGCGCGTGCCGCGCTGGAGCACGCCGAGGCGGCGCTGCGCACGGATGCGTCGAGCACCGAGGCGCGGGCCCTGCGCGTGCTGGCGCTGCGCCGCCTCGCGGCCGCGGAGCGCGCCGCCGACATCGCGCGCGCCACCGCCGCCGCTCCGCGGGGCGTCCCGAGCCGACTGGACGCGCCCGGTGAACACGCTGAACCCGCCCCGCCGACGGCGGTCGAGCGGTCGAGCACGGCGAAACCGCCCCGGGCCTCCCGCTCGGCTGAGGGCGGCCTGGAGGCCGCGGCGGCCTCCGCCCTCGACGACGCCCTGCGGCACGACCCGCTCGACCCGATCGCGCTCGCCCTCGCCGGGCGGCTCGACACCGCCGACCCGAAGACCCCGCTCGTGGTGGCCTGCTGGCTCGCCCGGGCCGGTGAGCTCGCCGCCGCGATCGCCCTCAGCGACGCCGAGGCCGCCCGTTCCCTGGCCGGCGCCCCTCGCACCAGCCTCCCGGCCTTCGGCAACCCCGACCCGCTGCGCCACTACCTCCGCGCGACCTGGTTCGAGGCCCTCGCCGGTGCGGAGACGCACGCCGAGGGCGGTGCCGAGGTGGCAACCGCTGCCGGAGCCGCGGCCGCGGCCGAGCGCGCCGCCGCCCGCGCCACCGACGCCCGGCACGCCTTCCCCGCCGGGCTCGACGAGTTCGACGCCCTCACCGCCGCGATCGCGGCCGACCCCGCCGATGCGACCGCCCCCGCGCTGCTCGGCGCCTGGCTGCTCGACGCGGGACGGCCGGACGATGCGCGTCGGGCACTCGAGACGGCCCTCGCGCTCGGCTCGGCCGATCCGGTGGCCTGGCGGAACGCCGCTCTCGCCATCATGAACTCCACCGGAGACGCCGAACGCGCCGACGGATGCTTCGCTCGCGCCCTCGAGCTGAGCCCCCACGACCCGCGGCTGGTCTTCGAACGCGACGTGCTCTCGGCGATGCGCGGGCTCCCGGCCGCCGAGCGGCTGGCGTCGATCGAGTCCCACGGCGACGCCGGCTGGGCGCGCGACGACCTCGCCCTGCACCGCCTCGACCTGCTGCTCGCCACGGGCCGGGTCGACGAGGCGCTCGAGGTGCTCTCCACCCGGCGCTTCCAGCCCTTCGAGGGCGGCGAAGGGCAGGCGATCGCGCTCTACGACCGGGCCACGCTCGCCGTCGCGCGCCGGCTGCTCGAGACGGATGCGCGCGCCGCCGCCGAACTGCTGCGCTCCGGGATCGCGGTGCCGGAGACCCTCGGCGAGGGGCGGCATCCCGCCGACAGCCTGGCCGAACGCTACGTTCTGCTCGGCGACGCGCTCGACGCCGCCGGTGACGCCGCCGCCCTCGAGGCCTGGCAGCAGGCCCGCGACGGCGCTGGGCCGCTCGCCGTGGCCCCGCGCCCCGCAGCGGCCGCCGACTACTGGGTGGGCATCGCCCATCTGCGCCTCGGCGAGCCGGCCGGAGCCGAGGCGGTCTGGGCCGCCCTCGACGAGCGTGCCGACGAACTCGAGCGGCAGAAGCCGGCGGTCGACTACTTCGCCACCTCGCTGCCCGAGCTGCTGCTCTTCGACATCGACACCGCGGATGCGCGGACGGCGGCGGCGCGCGAGCTGCGGTCGCTGGCGCGCGAGGGCCGCGCCCACGGCGGCTCCGGCATCTCCGTCGCGAGGAGTGTCGCCGCGAGCGCCGCCACCACCACAACCGCCGGCGGCGCCGCCGGCACCGGCGGGGAGGGCCCGGCGTGAGCGACCCCGACGACGCCACCGCGCGCTACCTCGGCTCCGGCAGCGCCCCGGGGCCGGACCTCACCGCGCTCACCGGCCCCATCCCACCGCACCTCCCCCGACGGCTCACCATCAGCCTCTGGGACTTCTCCTGGTACACCCGCGCCGAACCCGGCGGGCCCTACGACGACCTCGACGCCGCCTGCGCGGACACCGCCGCGCTCGGCTACAACGCCATCCGCATCTGCGCCGCTCCCCTGCTGCTGTTCAGCGGCCTGAGCAACCAGGGCTTCCCGCTGACCTCGCTCGCCGCCGAGCTCGAGATCGAGGGCCTCGGTGCGTCACCCGCCGGCGGCTGGTTCGGTCAGCGCACGCGCTGGTACGACACCCCGGGCGGCTACCGCGTCGATCTGCGCGATCGCCTGCTCGAGCTCTTCGAGTCGGCCGAGCGGCACGGGCTCGTGGTCATCCTCGCGAGCTGGGAGTATCAGCAGTCGCCCGCCTTCGCGCGCGCCCGCGACTGGTTCGACGCGATCGACGCGGTGCCTCTGGCCGAGCGCTATTCGGTGCTGGGCGCATCCTGGAACCGGATGCTCGACTTCCTCACCGAGGCCGGCCACCGCGAGAGCATCGCCCTGGTCGAACTGCACAACGAGGTCGACTTCTCGATCCTCCCGGCTCTGGGCGAAGCCGGACCGGCCGGCGAGCCGAGCGGCTCGGCGGTGCTCGCGCGGCTGCGGCAGGCGCATCCCGATCTGCTCGTGACGGCCAGCTACGGCAAGCCGCCGCACCTCGTCATGCATCAGCTGCCGGAGGGCTTCGGGGCCGCGCAGTTCCACATCTACAGCTACGGGGTGCTGGATGCGCTGCAGAAGCTGATCGACATCCGCTCGGAGGGCAGCGACGACTTCCCGAACCCGATGCTGCGGAGCCTGCTGCGGCCGGATGCGCCGACAGTCGCCGCCTACGGGCGGGCGGCGGCGTGGAAGTTCGAGGCCACCGTGGTGACCGATCAGATGATCTACGGCTACGACTGGCTCGACCCCTCCGCGTGGGATGCCTGGCTCGACGCCCACTACGACGGCTATCGCGAGGTCATGCGGCGCGAGATCGAGTCGCGCGTGATCGCGGTGGCGGAGTGGGCGCGCTGGAAGGGCATCCCGGCGGTCGTCGGCGAGGGCTGGATCGGCTACACCCCGCTGCACGGCGGCTTCGAGGAGGGGCCGGGGGGTCTCGCTCTCGCCGAGCACGGCATCCGCACGGCGCTCGAGCATGGGGTGTGGGGCATGGTGCTGTGCTCGAACGCGGCGCCGCACCACCCGATGTGGGCCGATGCGGCGTGGCAGCGGCGGCTCAACGCCGAGATCCTCGCGCACCCCTGACCGCCGGGCATCAGCCGCTCGCGAGCCGGCGGCCGGCCTCGCGGAGCCAGCGGGGCGCATCCCCGCGCGCCGACTCGCTGCTGCCGGCGAGTTCGGTGAGCGACACGGATGCGCCGAACAGCACGGGCGGGCGGGCGATCGCCCCGGCCACGAGCGCGGTGCTCGCGCCGGCGGCCTCGGCCACCCCGCGGACGTACCCCGGCACCTTGCCGTCTTCGGACTGGTCGTCGTAGCGTCCCTCCCCCGTGATCACGAGGTCGGCGCCGGCCACGATGCCCGGCAGCCCGAGCTCGGCTCCGATCGCCGCGCTCCCGGCGACGAGTTCGGCACCCCAGGCCAGCAGCGCGAATCCGGTGCCGCCGGCAGCGCCGGCGCCGGGCGTCTCGGGGTCAGTGCCGAAGGCCTCCGTCATCAGTCGGGCGAACCGGGCGAGGTTCGCCTCGGCCACCGGGGCGAGCGCGCGCTCGACGCCCTTCTGCGCCCCGAACACCGCCACGGCACCGTCGGGCCCGAGCAGCGGATTCGTGACGTCGCTCAACACCACCGCGCCGCCCGCGGGCACGGAAGTGAGCCCGCTGACGTCGGCCGCGACCACGTGTGCGAGGCCCCCGTTGCCCGGGGCGACGGAGGCGCCGCTCGCGTCGACGAATCGCGCCCCCAGCGCGGTGAGCAGCCCGGCCCCGCCGTCGCTCGAGGAGCTGCCGCCGAGGGCGAGCACGAGCCGCCCGACCCCGTGGTCGAGGGCCGCTCGCACGGCTTGGCCGAACCCGAGGGTGTGGGCCTCGAGCGGACGCAGGGGATGCAGCAGGGTGATGCCGCTCGTGTTCGCCAGCTCCACGACGGCGGTGCGCCCCGCCCCCTCTCCGGTTCCGGGCGCGGCCGGCAACAGCAGCCAGTACGCCTCGACGACCCGGTCGTCCGGTCCGGTGACGAGCACCGGCATCCGCTCGGCCGCGGGGTGCGCGGCTTCGAACGCGTCGAGCGTCCCCTCCCCGCCGTCAGCCAGCGGAACGCACACCACCTCGTCGCCCGGATGCACCTCCCGCCACCCCGCGGCGATGGCGGCGGCCGCCTGCGCGGCGCTCGCGCTCCCCTTGAACGAGTCGGGCGCGATCACGACACGACGGCTCATGCGCCCATCCCCTCACGCGACGGCGCCCCTGTCAAGAGCGCGGGCCCCGCCCGGCCGTGTGGCCGAGCGGAGCCCGCGGTGCTCAGTCCGAGATCCTCACATCGATGTCGAACACCTTGCCGTGCACCCTGTAGGGCGTGTAGGTGCCCGGATCGACCGTCCAGGGCACGACGTGCGCCGTGGACACCTCGGCACCCGCCGCGCTCGGCGTGAACGTCAGCGTCGTGCCGTCGGTCTTGAACGTCCCCCCGTCGACCACCTGGGTCGAGAGGTCGGGGCCGGGCACGTTGAAGGCGAGGAACGGCGGTGCGAGCACCTTCAGTCCCCCCTCCATCCCGCACTGCATCGGGATCTCCATCGGCGCGCCCTTGAGCGTCTTCATGTCGTAATCGACCTCCAGGTCGTCGCAGGATGCCGCGACGTCTCGCACGACCACCGGGATCTCGACGGTCTCGCCCGGCGCCCCGGTCGTCTCGTCCCACGGGGTCAGCGTGAGAACGTCCTTCCGGTCGCTGACGACGTCCGGATCGGTCCAGGTGAAGGTGATCGTGCCGTCGGCGTTGACGGTGCCCTTCGTTCCGGGAATCGCCTTCTCCATGATCACGCGATACGAGTCGCGGATGTCGGTGCTGCAGAACGACCCCAGGTTGAGGGTGAACGGAACGTTGCGCACCAGCTGCAGCGCACCATCCTGGATGACCGCGCGGAACGTCGGTGTGCTCGGGCCGACCGGCTTCGTGAGGTTGTCGCAGCGTGCAGGTGACTTCACCGCGACCTTGACGAGGAAGGGATGCTCGACGCCCGCTTCGTCCATCGCTGCGACCACGACCACGTCGTTGTTTCCGCCGCGATACGCCGGAGCTTGGTATTCGAGGCTTCCGTCCGCGCTGCTGCCCGCCATGGAGGCGACGGCGTTGGAGAACATCGACGTCGAATCCGGCGTCGCCCAGTCGAACTCGGAACTCGGGGAGTAGTCGAGTGCCCCGGTCACGAAGGGGTCGGACTCGCTGCCCGCCAGCAGGGTCGCCCGATCCATCGGCGAGAGACCGCCGATCTCCTGGCGCGTGAGCACCCGCGTTCCGACGATCGTTCCTTCACAGTCGCTGGTCACGTTGACGCGCTCCTTCGGTCCGGCCGTCACGCCGATCGAGACCGTCGGACACGTGACAGGGGAGGGAGCGAGTGCCTTGATCTTCGCGATCAGCGTTCCCGCGACCGTTCCCTGGAGCGTGACGTGCGCCCAGTCCCCCGCAACCGACAGTCCGGCCGGTGCGGTACCGGCACTCGCGGTGGCTTGCTGGAGTTGACCGCAAACCCCGGTGTTCCCGGTGTCACGTCCACCTGCCTTCGGGGCAGCACTGACACTCGCGTAGAGCGCCGCCGACGTCTTCTCGGCAGGTTCCGCACTCGCCATGTTGATGAGCTGCTCGAGCAGCGCGTAGATGTCCTCGAGCACACCCTTGAGCGCGGGCGGGATGTTCCCCTTCCACTCCTTCTCGATCTCATAGGCCACTCGACCGATCTTGAGGATGACGTCCGACCGCGAAGCGGCATCCAGTTGCCGGTAGGCCCAGTAGAACTCCGCTCGGGCAGCCGGGCTCTTGAGGCCGTTGACCGCCAGCTTCACCAGATTGAGCACGGCCTTCGCCCCACCGGCCACTTCGGCGTAAGTGGGGTCGACCCCGTTCTCCCAATACATGGCTCGCGTGGCCTCCTCCGGCGACATCCCGGCGAAGGGGTTGGTGCCCTCCCTGCCGACCGGGTCGCTGAGCGGGATGTCGAGGGTCACGAAGCGGGATGGCCCGGTCGAGTCGATCTTCAGGTATCCGTCGGCGGCGAGCTTTGCGAGGTTGGCCAGCAGCGTGTCCCCCGTTCCCGTCGGCTCCCCGGGGCTTTTCCCCGGAGTGGGGTCATTGTTCGCCCCGTCGACGCAGGGTGGCGCGACGCTCGGCGGAACGGAGTCGGGCGGCTTCGGGAGTGTCGGCCCGGGAGGCGCCGGGGGTGCCCCCGGGGGCGTCGTCGGGCCACCGCCGGTCGACGGATCGCCGCCCGGAGTCCAATCGGTGGTCGGACCGCAGACTACTTTCCTGGTCGCATGGATGCCGGTCTCGACGTATGTGTCGTCGTCCTCGCTGTAATAGGACGTGCCGTTGTGCCAGGTCTCTTCGATAGTGCAGTTCGGCGGCAGGGCCTGCGCGCTCTGCCCGCCGAGCGGGACGACGATTCCGGCGAGGAGGGCGCCCGCTGCGATGGTGGTGGCGAGCCTTCGATTCATAGGTGACATAACCTCAGAAAATAGCAGAGGTCACGTCCTCCACCCCGAAGTACTCATACTCAAATAAACAGCGCCCTCCGACACCTGACGGGCAGGCGGCGGAGGGCGCCGAAAGAGCAAGAACGACGAGCGGAAGGGCCTAGAAGTCCCAGTCCTCGTCTTCGGTGTTCACGGCCTTGCCGATGACGTACGACGAGCCCGACCCCGAGAAGAAGTCGTGGTTCTCGTCGGCGTTCGGCGAGAGGGCCGAGAGGATGGCGGGGTTCACGTCCGTCACCGACTTCGGGAACATCGGCTCGTAGCCGAGGTTCATCAGGGCCTTGTTCGCGTTGTAGTGCAGGAACTTCTTGACGTCTTCGGTGAGACCGACCTCGTCGTAGAGGTCCTGCGTGTACTGAGCCTCGTTCTCGTAGAGGTCGTAGAGCAGCGAGAAGGTGTAGTCCTTGATCTCGTCGCGCTTCGCCTGGTCGACGAGCTCGAGCCCGCGCTGGAACTTGTAGCCGATGTAGTAGCCGTGCACCGCTTCATCCCGGATGATGAGGCGGATGAGGTCGGCCGTGTTCGTGAGCTTCGCCCGCGACGACCAGTACATCGGCAGGTAGAAGCCCGAGTAGAACAGGAAGCTCTCGAGCAGGGTCGAGGCCACCTTCCGCTTCAGCGGGTCGTCGCCGTGGTAGTAGTCGAGAACGATCGAGGCCTTCTTCTGCAGGTTCGGGTTCTCGGTCGACCAGCGGAACGCCTCATCGATGTCCTTGGTGTTCGACAGCGTCGAGAAGATCGACGAGTACGACTTGGCGTGCACCGACTCCATGAACGCGATGTTCGTGTACACGGCCTCCTCGTGCGGGGTCAGCGCATCCGGAATCAGCGAGACGGCGCCCACCGTGCCCTGGATCGTGTCGAGCAGCGTGAGCCCCGTGAACACGCGCATGGTCAGCGTCTGCTCGGCCGGCGTGAGCGTGGCCCACGACTGCACGTCGTTCGACAGCGGCACCTTCTCGGGCAGCCAGAAGTTGTTGACCAGCCGGTTCCACACCTCGACGTCTTTCTCGTCCTGGATGCGGTTCCAGTTGATCGCCTGCACCTTGTTGAGCAGCTTCAGCGGCTCGGAGGGAGGAGGGGTCATCGTCTCATTCTCGATTCAGAAAACTAAGGAACGGGGATCGGCTACAGCATGCAGCTGACGCAGCCATCGATCTCCGTGCCCTCGAGGGCGAGCTGGCGGAGACGGATGTAGTAGATGGTCTTGATGCCCTTGCGCCAGGCGTAGATCTGGGCCTTGTTGATGTCGCGCGTGGTGGCGGTGTCCTTGAAGAACAGCGTCAGCGAGAGGCCCTGGTCGACGTGCTGCGTGGCCGCGGCGTAGGTGTCGATGATCTTCTCGGCGCCGATCTCGTAGGCGTCGTCGTAGTACTCGAGGTTGTCGTTCGTGAGGAACGGCGCCGGGTAGTAGACGCGACCGATCTTGCCTTCTTTGCGGATCTCGATCTTCGAGGCCACCGGGTGAATCGACGAGGTCGAGTTGTTGATGTACGAGATCGACCCGGTGGGCGGAACGGCCTGCAGGTTCTGGTTGTAGATGCCGTGGGCCTGGATGGAGGCCTTGAGCTCCTGCCAGTCCGCCTGCGTCGGGATGTGGATGTTCGAGGTCTCGAACAGCTCGGCGACGCGGGCCGTGGCGGGCGCCCACTCGGCATCCGTGTACTTGTCGAAGAACTCACCGGAGGCGTACGTCGAGTCCTCGAAGCCGTCGAACTTCTCGCCGCGCTCGATCGCGATCGCGTTCGAGGCCCGCAGCGCGTGGAACAGCACGGTGTAGAAGTAGATGTTCGTGAAGTCGACACCCTCCTCCGAGCCGTAGAACACGCGCTCCCGGGCGAGGTAGCCGTGCAGGTTCATCTGGCCGAGGCCGATGGCGTGCGACTTGTCGTTGCCGTCCTCGATCGAGCGCACCGAGGTGATGTGCGACTGGTTCGACACCGAGGTGAGGCCGCGGATGGCGGTCTCGACGGTGCGGCCGAAGTCGGGCGAGTCCATGGTGAGCGCGATGTTCAGCGAACCCAGGTTGCAGGAGATGTCCTTGCCGATGTTGTCGTACGACAGGTCTTCGTTGTACGTCGTCGGCGTGTTGACCTGCAGGATCTCCGAGCACAGGTTCGACATGTTGATGCGGCCCTTGATGGGGTTCGCCTTGTTGACGGTGTCTTCGTACATGATGTACGGGTAGCCCGACTCGAACTGGATCTCGGCGAGGGTCTGGAAGAACTCACGGGCCTTGATCTTGGTCTTGCGGATGCGCGGGTCGTCGACCATCTCGCGGTATTTCTCGGTCACCGAGATGTCGCCGAAGGGCAGGCCGTAGACCTTCTCGACGTCGTAGGGCGAGAAGAGGTACATGTCCTCGTCGTTCTTGGCGAGCTCGAAGGTGATGTCGGGCACGACGACGCCGAGCGACAGCGTCTTGATGCGGATCTTCTCATCCGCGTTCTCGCGCTTGGTGTCGAGGAACTTCATGATGTCGGGGTGGTGCGCGCTCAGGTACACCGCACCCGCACCCTGACGGGCGCCGAGCTGGTTGGCGTAGCTGAAGCTGTCTTCGAGCAGCTTCATCACGGGGATGATGCCCGAGGACTGGTTCTCGATCTGCTTGATCGGGGCACCGGCCTCGCGGATGTTCGACAGCAGCAGGGCCACACCGCCGCCGCGCTTGGACAGCTGCAGCGCCGAGTTGATACCGCGGGCGATCGACTCCATGTTGTCTTCGATGCGGAGCAGGAAGCAGGAGACGAGTTCGCCGCGCTGGGCCTTGCCCGTGTTGAGGAAGGTGGGGGTGGCCGGCTGGAAGCGGCCGCCGATGATCTCCTCGACGAGGTTGGTGGCGAGCTTCTCGTCGCCCTGGGCGAGCCCGAGGGCCGTCATCACCACGCGGTCCTCGAAGCGCTCGAGGTAGCGCTTGCCGTCGAAGGTCTTCAGCGTGTAGCTCGTGTAGTACTTGAAAGCGCCGAGGAAGGTGTCGAAGCGGAACTTCTTCGAGTAGGCGAGGTCGTTGAGCTGCTGGATGAACTCGAACGAGTACTGGTCGAGAACGGCCTTCTCGTAGTACTCCTTCTCGACCAGGTAGTCGAGGCGCTCGCGCAGGTTGTGGAAGAAGACGGTGTTCTGGTTGACGTGCTGCAGGAAGTACTGCTTCGCGGCCTCTTTGTCTTTGTCGAACTGGATCAGCCCGTTCTCGTCATAGAGGTTCAGCATCGCGTTGAGCGAGTGGTAGTCGAGCGCCGGCGCGGCGGTGGGCGCGTCGATCAGAGTTGCTTCCACAGTGTGTCCAATCCAATCTGGACGGCCTCACGGTCATCCGGGGTTCCGAATACTTCGAATCGATAGAGCAGCGGGACCTTGCATTTGCGCGCGACGATGTCGCCCGCAAGGCAGTAGGCCTCGCCGAAATTGGTGTTGCCCGCGGCGATGACGCCTCGGATGAGCGATCGGTTCCGCTCATCGTTGAGGAACTGGATCACTTGCTTGGGAACGGCCCCGCCCATCCCGCCCCCGCCGTAGGTGGGGAGGACGAGGACGTAGGGCTCGGTGGCCGTGAGCCGATCTTCTCGCGAGTAGATCGGGATGCGCGACGCCGGTCGGCCGAGCGACTCGACGAAGCGGCGGGTGTTTCCGGAGACGCTCGAGAAGTAGACGAGGTCGTCGGACATCGCCTTAGCTCGCGGCGCGCGCGGCCAGCTCGGCGATCTTGTCGGGGCGGAAGCCCGACCAGTGGTCGCCCTCGGAGGTCATGACGACGGGAGCCTGCAGGTAGCCCAGCTCCTTGACCGTCTCGAGCGCCTTCTCGTCGACCGAGAGGTCGAAGATCTCGAACTCCAGCCCCTTGTTCTCGAGAGCGCGGTAGGTCGCAGTGCACTGGACACAGGAGGGCTTCGTGTAGACCGTGATTGCCATAAGGAATGCACCTTTCTGGTGTGGATAAAGACTTTCAGGGGCTTCTCAGCGCCGGGAGTTCAATACTACATCTAGTTGTCGGGGATATCGAGGACCCCTAGATGAAGTGTTACACGCGTGTAATTATCCACAGGTAATCCACAACTCTGCACAGCTCCGCCCCCAATCCATCCACAGCCGGAAGGGCGGAAATCCGCCCTTCCCGAGCACCCTGTGGAGAGTGGAGGCCGATTCACCTGAGGATAAATCCACCCACCGACATCAGACGCGCCGGGCGTGTCGCGCGCCGCGGGCACTCCGCACCAGCCCGACCGCGACCGCGGCGACCGCGAGCACCGCCGGCACCACGAGCGTCACCCCGGCGAGCGCCACGAGCCCGGCGACGAGCACCACCGAGACCACCGCGAGCCACCACCCCGCACCGAAGCGCGGCAGCAACCGCACCGCCGCCACCACCCCGAGCGCGTAGACCGCCACCATGTCGGAGGTGTGGATGAGGATGAACGGCGTGAGCGCTCCTCCGGTCATCACCATGGCCGCGTAGTAGACGGCCGCCAGCACGGCGACGAGACCGAGAGCCCGGCGGGGCGTTCCGCCGCTTTCGGCGCCGGCCCCGAGCATCCGGGGCAGGTCGCCGTCGCGCCCGAGCGAGGCGCCGAGCTTGGCGAAGGCGGCCACGTAGGCGTTCAGCACCCCGAGGGCGACCACTCCGGCGACGGAGGCGACGGCCCACCGGCCCCAGGCGGGCGCGGTGGCGGCCACGAGGTCGAGCAGGGGAACGGCGCTGGACCCCGACCGATCGCCGAGCACTCCCACGGTGACGAGCTGGAGACCGAGGTAGCAGGCGCCCACCACGACGATCGCGATGGCCGTGGCGAGCGGGATGGTGCGGCGAGGCCGGCGGAACTCGCCCGCGATATGGGTGACGGCCTCCCAGCCGGCGAAAGCCCAGACGAAGAGGCTGACGGCCACGCCGACGCCGGCCCAGCCGTGCGGCAGCAGCGGAGCGAAGTTCCGCGCATCCGTCGCCGGGGCGGCCACCACGACCACGCCGACCACGATCGCCACGAGCAGCCCCGAGAGCACGAGCTGCACCCGGCCCGAGAAGCGCAGGCCGAAGAGGTTGAGCACGAAGGGCGGCACCAGCAGCGCCGGCGCGATCACGAAGGCGAGCCCGGGGTCGACGCCGAGCACCGCCACGATGTACTCCGCTCCCAGGAGCGCGACCACGGGTGTTCCGACGCTCACGCCGAAGAAGAACCAGTAGCCGGCCATTCGAGCCGGTGTCGGGCCGAGCGCCCGCCGCACGAAGGTCGCGACGCCCCCGGCATCCGGGTAGCGGGCGGCGAGCGCGGCGAAGGTGCCGGCGAGCGGCACCGAGAGCACGATGAGCGCCAGGACGGCGATGATCGAGCCGGGGCCGGCAGCCGAGGCAGCGAGCGCCGGCAGCACCAGGATGCCGGTTCCGAGCACGGCTGCGACGTAGAGGGCCGCCCCCTGGGCGAGCCCGACCGAGCCGCCGGAGGACATGACCCCAGCCTGACGCGCACCCGCCGGTCTGTGAAGCGAAGAACGGCCAGCTTGCCGCGAGATACCGTCACTCGACGTCATGTAACACGCGAGAAACGTCGGGCGCGCATAATGAAAAGGCAACGTAAGCCGTTGCGGGCCCACCGGGCCAAAAAATCTCGGTGGTGTGTGAGAGATGTCGCTGTCTCCATGCCCGGCTCGCGGTTCCGGATCGTTCGTCGTGCTGGGCGGTGACCACGGCATCCTCATTTCCTGTCAATCGGTATGAAGTGAGAAGCAATGGTTCTGAAAACGACGATCGTCGTCGGCAATCCCAAGCCGAGGTCGCGCACACTCAAGGTCGCCGAGACCCTGGTCGAGAAACTCCTCGCCCCGGGCAGCTACGAGCTCGAGATCATCGATCTGGCCGACCACACGGCCGAGATCTTCGCGTGGCCCTCGGAGGAGATGGCGGCACTGAACGCCCGGGTCGCGGAGAGCGACCTCGCGGTGTTCGCCTCACCCACCTACAAGGCCACCTACACGGGCCTTCTGAAGGCCTTCCTCGACCGGTATCCGGCGAACGGCCTCTCGGGTGTGACGGCGATCCCGGTGCACACGGGCGGTGACCTCACCCACGCGATGGGCCCGACGGTCAACCTCGCACCGCTGCTCGTGGAGCTGGGTGCGGTCGTGCCCGGCCGCGGCTTCTACTTCGTGGCCGGCCAGATGGACCGCCTCGACGAGCTCGTCGAGCAGGCCGCCGCGGAGTACGCCGCCAACCTCGCCGCCCTCGCCACGGTCGCCGCGTCGACCAGGGCCCTCGCCTCTTTCTCGTCACCGGTTGCATAACCGCACCTAGGAGCTCACGACAATGACCATCGCCCCCGAAGAACCCCGCGTCTCCGGCCCCGCGTTCGACCCCCGGGTCTTCCGCGACACGCTGGGGCACTACGCCTCCGGCATCACCATCATCAGCGGCGTCGACGACGACGGACCGATCGGCTTCACCTGCCAGTCGTTCTACTCCGTCTCCACCGAGCCGCCGCTCGTGTCGTTCAGCGTGATGACGAACTCCACCACCTATCCGCGGGTGCGTGAGACCGGCCGGTTCGCCGTCAACGTGCTCGCCCACGACCAGCACACCGTGTCGAACCAGTTCGCCCGCAAGGGCACCGACAAGTGGGCCGGCATCGACTGGACCCCGACGGATGCCGGCAACCCCGTGATCGACGGCACCCTGATGTGGCTCGACTGCGACATCTGGGCCGAGTACGAAGCGGGCGACCACTACATCGTCATCGGCCAGGTCAACGAGATGAGCCCCGCCTCCTGGCACAAGGAGGAGCCGCTGCTCTACTTCAAGGGCAAGTACCGTCACCTCCGCGAACTGGAGGAGTGACCGGGCGGGCCGTCAGCCCTCGAACGCGGCGAGCCAGCCGGTGAGGATGCGTTCGAGGGCGGCGCGGTCGGCTGCGCTCAGCTGCTCCACGAGCCGGCGCTCGTTCGCCATGTGCTCGGCGAAGGCGGCGTCGATCAGTTGCACGCCCTTCGGCGTGAGGGCGACGACTCGGCGCCGGCCGTCGCCGCCGGCCGGTCGGCGGGTCACGAGGCCGGCCTGCACGAGCCGGTCGAGCCGTTTGGTGACGGCCCCGGTGGTGACCATGGTGTGTTCGGCGAGCTCGCCCGGCGCCCGCTCGTAGGGCGGCCCGGAGCGCCGCAGGGTGGCGAGCACGTCGAACTCGCCCTCGCCGAGACCGTGCCGGGCGTAGACCTCCGTGAGCTCGCCGGTGAGATGGCCGGCCAGGCGATGCAGCCGGCCGATGACGCCCTGCGGCGACACGTCGAGCTCGGGGCGCTCGCGGCGCCATTCCTCCTGGATGCGGGCGACCCGGTCGGCATTCTCCATGCTCTCGACTATAACTTCCTTGGAAGCTATAGTCGCTTCCATGGAAACTAATCGAGCCCGGCGCACCTGGCCCTGGCTGCTGGTCACCGCGATCGCACCGATCGCCTGGGGCTCGAACTACTTCGTCACCCGCCAGTTCCTGCCGCTGGACCATCCGCTCTGGGGCGCCGCCTTGCGAGCGCTGCCCGCGGGCATCCTGCTCGTCGCCGTGGCACGCTCGCGGCCCCGCGGGGCCTGGTGGTGGAAGTCGCTCGCGCTCGGCGCACTGAACGTGAGCGCGTTCTTCGTGCTGATCTACCTGGCCTCGCAGCTCCTGCCCTCGAGCGTGGCCTCGACCATCATGGCGAGCTCGGCGGCCGCGCTGATGCTGCTCGCGTGGCCGCTGCTCGCGGAGCGGCCACGCGGGTTCGCGATCGCCGGCGCCGCCCTGGGTTTCGGCGGGGTGTGCGTCATGCTGCTCGGCGGAGGCGGCAGCGCCGGCACGGATGCCGGCATCCGGCCCCTCGGCGTGCTGGCCTCCCTCGCGGCGATGCTGCTCTCCTCGCTGGGTTTCGTGCTGTCCAAGAAGTGGAGCACCGGCGGCGAGAGCACCCTCGCCACCACCTCGTGGCAGCTCGTGGCCGGCGGCCTGCTCCTGCTGCCGTTCGCCGCCCTCGTCGAGGGCGCCCCTCCCGCGCTGGATGCCCCCGCCGTCGCCGGCTTCGCCTACGTCACCGTGGTCGCGACCGCGGTCGCCTTCGTCGCCTGGTTCTCCGGCCTCCGCCACCTGCCGGCCTCCACGGTGGGGCTGATCGGGCTGCTCAACCCGGTGACCGGGGTGCTGCTGGGCACCCTCGTGGCCGGCGAGGTCTTCGGCCCGGCGCAGGCCCTGGGCACCGCGCTCGTGCTCGGCGGGGTGATGCTCGGCCGGGCCCACGCCCGCGCCCCCGGCGGCCCGCGTGCAGAAGAGCGGATCCCCGCCGCGCGATAGATTCGACGCATGACTTCCTGGCTCCTGCTCGCCGGCGCCATCGTGAGCGAGGTCACCGCGTCGCTCTCGCTCAAGGCGGCCCTCGAGCATCCCGCCTGGTACGCGCTCGTGGTGGTGGGCTACCTCGCCGCCTTCCTGTTCCTGTCGCTGGTGCTGCGCGCGGGCATGTCGCTCGGCGTGGCCTACGGCATCTGGGGCGCGCTCGGCGTGGCACTGACCGCGGTGCTCGCCGCCGCGATCTTCGGCGAGCCGCTGACCCCGCTGATGATGCTCGGCATCCTGGTGATCATCGGCGGGGTGCTGTGCGTCGAGCTCGGCTCGCAGCGCGCTCTCGCCGCGCGGCGCGCCGCGCAGACGGCGGCCTCCGAGGTCGAGGGCGCCCCTCCGGGCGAGAGCGGGGCCCTCTGATGGCCTGGCTCTTCCTCGCCGGCGCCATCCTCACCGAGGTCACGGCCACCCTGTCGCTCCGCGCCTCCGTGCACGGCTCGAAGCTCTGGTACGTTCCGGTGGCGGCCGGCTACCTCGCCGCCTTCGCCCTGCTCTCGCTCGCTCTCGGAACGGGGCTCCCACTCGGCGTGGCCTACGGCATCTGGGCCGCGGTCGGGGTGGCGCTCACCGCCGTGCTCAGCCGGGTGTTCTTCAAGGAGCCGTTCACCCTGGTGATGGCGGGTGGGATCGCCCTCATCATGCTGGGCGTGCTCCTCGTGGAGCTCGGCTCGGGCCACTGAGCGACGACCCGACCTCGACCACCACACCGGGGATGTGTACGCTGTTCACATCCGCGCCCGGCGATCACCCGAGAGGAGCCCTGTGCACTGGAAGCGCAACGCGGGCCTCTTCCTGACGGGCCAGACCATCTCGCTCTTCGGCTCGATGGTCGTGCAGTACGCCGTGATGTGGTGGGTGACCTTCGAGACCAAGTCGGGCTTCGCCGTGGCCCTCTACGCCCTCGCCGCCTTCGCCCCGCAGGGCATCGTGTCGATCTTCGGCGGCACGCTCGCCGACCGCATGAACCGCAAGGTACTGGTGATCCTTTCCGACGGCACCATCGCGATCGTGACCCTCGCACTGGCCCTGCTGATGCTGAGCGGCGTGACCGAGCTCTGGATCATCCTGCTCGCCGTCGGCGTGCGCTCGGTGGGTGCGGGCTTCCAGACCCCCGCGGTGCAGGCGATGATCCCGCAGATCGCCCCGCCCGATCAGCTCATGCGGGTGAACGGCATGTACCAGACGGTGCAGTCGGCGATGGCCCTGCTCGCCCCGGCGGCGGCCGGGGCGGTGTTCGGTCTCTTCGGCATCGTGCCGGTGTTCTTCATCGACGTGGTCACGGCGGCCATCGGCATCGGCCTGATGCTCTTCGTGCGCGTCCCCACCCTCGCCGCCGTCTCGGAGAGGACCAGCGGCTACTTCGCCGACCTCGCCGCCGGGATGCGCTACATCGGCGGCCATCGGGTGGTGCGCTGGCTGCTGGTGGTCTTCGCCATCCTGTTCCTGCTCACCGTGGCGCCCTCCTTCATCACGCCGCTCATGGTGGCGCGCACCTTCGGCCCCGAGGTGTGGATGGTGACCGTGCTCGAACTCGCCTTCAGTGCGGGCATGCTGCTCGGCGGGGTGCTCGTGTCGACCGTGCTGGCCAGGAGCAGCCGCATCGGCCTCATCCTGGTGTCGACCTTCGGCTTCGCCGTGTTCACCGTGGGCCTCGGCCTGAGCCCGAACCTCGTGGTGTTCTACGCCTTCATGTTCGCGTTCGGATTGCTGGTTCCCCTGTTCTCGACGCCGTTCATGACGCTCGTGCAGGAGACCGTGCAGCCCGAGATGCACGGCCGTGTGTTCAGCTACGTGAGCATCGTGATGGCGCTCGCGACCCCCATCGGCATGACCGTGTTCGGGCCGCTGGCCGACGTCGTGAGCGTGCAGCTGCTGCTCGTGCTCGCGGGCATCGCGACGGTGCTCGTGATCACGGTCGCCATCGCGCTGCCGTCGGGGCGTGCGGCGATCGCCGCCGCGCGCATCCAGCAGCCGCTGCCCTCGGAGGGCGGCGCATCCCCGGCTCCCGAGCAGGACTCAGCCGTGCGCGAGCAGTTCTAGGCCGATCACCGCGAGGGCGAGCACCGCTTCGGCGAGCAGCACGATGGCCCGCTGCCACCCGGGCAGATTCACGCGCCGGGCTGCGAGGTAGCCGATCACCACGAGCCCCGCGATGAGGGCGATCGAGCTCGCCCGCAGGCCCGCGGCCAGGCTCCACACCCCGAGGGCCGAGAGCCCGAGGAAGACCAGCGGCAGCACGACCACGCCGATCGCGCCGGCCGTGACGCCGACCATCTGCCGGAACTCCGCGCCCGTCGGCAGCGCGGCGTGCACCGCGATGTGGGAGATGACGTCGGCCACGAACACGGCCAGCAGGGTTCCGAGCACCACCACGAGCAAGGTCGTCACCGCAGCGCCGGCCGTCGTATCCTCCGGATGCGCGCTCAGAGCGAGCACCACGGCCAGGCTCGTGAAGGTGACGTAGACGCGTTCCTTCAGCCGCTCCGCTCGGCCGCGCAGGGTCTCCTCGTCGGGCTGCTCGCGAGTGGTCATGCCGGCTCCGCTACTTGCGCGGGAGTGCCCGCTCGAGGTCGGCGAGCAGATCGTCGACCGCCTCGATGCCCACCGAGAGACGGATGACGTTCTCCGGCACCTCGAGCGGCGTTCCCTTCACCGAGGCGTGGGTCATCTCCGAGGGGTAGCCGATGAGCGACTCGACGCCGCCGAGCGACTCGGCGAGCTGGAACAGCTGGGTCGACTCCGCGAACTTGCGGGCCGCCTTCGGGCCGCCCTTCAGAGCGAGCGAGATCATGCCGCCGAACGACTTCATCTGCCGCTTCGCGAGCTCGTGCCCCGGATGCGTAGGCAGGCCCGGGTAGTACACCGCGTCGAGCGCCGGGTGGCCCACGAGGTGCTCGGCGATCGTCTGCGCGTTGCTCGAGTGCCGGTCCATGCGCACCGCGAGGGTCTTGATGCCGCGCACGGTGAGCCAGGCATCCATCGGCCCCGAGACGCCGCCGGAGGCGAACTGCAGAAAGCGCACCTTCTCCTCGAGCGCGTCGTCGTTCAGCACCACGGCGCCGCCGAGCACGTCGGAGTGGCCGCCGAGGTACTTGGTGGTGGAGTGCACCACGATGTCGGCGCCGAGCGAGAGCGGCTGCTGCAGGTAGGGCGACGCGAAGGTGTTGTCCACCACCACGAGGGCGCCGGCCGCGTGGCCGATCTCGGCCAGCTCGGCCACGTCGCTGATCTTCATCAGCGGGTTCGAAGGGGTCTCGAGCCAGAGCAGCTTGGTCTTGCCGCCGGCGACGGCCTTCGCCACCGCGGAGAGGTCGCTCATCTCGACCACGACGTTCTCGACGCCCCACTTGCCGTGGATGCGGTTGATCAGGCGATGGGTTCCCCCGTAGACGTCGTTGCCGAGCACGATGCGGTCGCCCGGTTCGAGCACGGCCCGCAGCAGCGCATCCTCGGCCGCGAGGCCGGAGGCGAAGGAGAGGCCGTGCTTGGCGCCCTCGAGCGAGGCGATCAGCGTCTCGAGCGAGGTGCGGGTGGGATTGCCGCCGCGGGCGTACTCGTAGCCTCCGCGGAAGCCGCCGATGCCGTCCTGCACGAAGGTGCTGGTGAGGTAGACGGGCGGGATGATCGCGCCCGTGGTGGGGTCGAACTCCTGGCCGGCGTGGATGGCGCGGGTCTCGAAGCTCTCGTTCTTCTTGGAAGCCATGATGGTGTCTTTCGTGAGGTCGGGGGTCACGCTTCGCTGAGGAAGGTGAGGAGGTCTTGACGGGTGATGACGGTGACGGGCTTGCCGTCGTCGGAGACGAGCAGCGCGGGCGCCGTGGTGAGGGCCTGGCGGGCCGCCGACACGGGCTCGTTGATGCCGATCAGCGGCAGGGCCGGCGCGACGAAGTCGCCCACCTTGTCGGTCATGGCGGCGCGGCCCCCGAACACCTGGTCGAGCAGCGTCTGCTCGTCGAGCGAGCCGATCACCTCGCCCATCACCACGGGCGGCTCGGCCGAGAGCACGGGCAGCTGCGAGACGCCGTAGGTGGTCATGATGTCGATGGCGTCGTGCACGGTGTCGCTCGGATGCGCGTGCACGAGGGCCGGCAGGGTCCCGTTCTTGCCGCCGATGAGCTCGCGCACGGTCGACCCCTCGCTCTCGGGGGCGAAGCCGTAGGAGCGCATCCATTTGTCGTTGAAGATCTTGCCGAGATAGCCGCGGCCACCGTCGGGCAGGAGCACCACGACCACCGCGTCGGCCGGGAGGTCGCGCGCGGCCTTCAGGGCCACGGAGACGGCCAGGCCGCTCGAGCCGCCGACGAGCAGGCCCTCTTCGCGGGCGAGCCGCCGGGTCATCTCGAACGACTCGGCGTCGGTCGAGGCGATGATCTCGTCGACCACGGTGGGGTCGTACGCGGTGGGCCAGAAGTCCTCGCCCACGCCCTCCACGAGGTAGGGCCGGCCGGTTCCGCCCGAGTAGACCGAGCCCTCGGGGTCGGCGCCGATCACCTGCACGGCTCCGTCGGAGACCTCCTTGAGGTACTTGCCGGTGCCGCTGATGGTGCCGCCGGTGCCGACGCCCGCCACGAAGTGGGTGATGAGGCCCTCGGTGTCGCGCCAGATCTCGGGGCCGGTGGTCTGGTAGTGGCTGAGCGGGCCGTTGGGGTTGGAGTACTGGTTCGGCTTGAAGGCGCCCGGGATCTCGCGCGCCAGCCGGTCGGAGACCGAGTAGTAGGAGTCGGGGTCTTCAGGAGCCACGGCGGTGGGCGTCACGACGATCTCGGCGCCGTAGGCCGTGAGCACATTGCGCTTGTCCTCGCCCACCTTGTCGGGCAGCACGAAGATGCAGCGGTAGCCGCGCTGCTGCGCCACGAGTGCGAGGCCGATGCCGGTGTTGCCCGAGGTGGGCTCCACGATCGTGCCACCGGGCTTCAAGAGGCCCTCGCGCTCGGCGGCGTCGATGATGTTGGTGGCGATGCGGTCTTTCGACGAACCACCGGGGTTCAGGTATTCGATCTTGGCCAGGACCGTGGCCTGGATGCCGTCGGTCACGCTGTTGAGCTTGACGAGCGGGGTGTTGCCGACGAGGTCGATGACGCTGTTCGCGTACTTCATGTCTTGTGTCCTTGACTGGGGCCCGCAGCGATCACGTGCCTGTGTCGCACGGCGCGCTGCGTGAGCGGCGGCTGGGGCGTGGCGAATCCGACTGTTGAGGGAGAAGGTCGCTCTAGCGGCGACAACAGGGATTCACGAACACGCCCCCAGCCTAGCCCACCCGGGCCGGGTCGCGACCGGTCCAGTGACGCGGAGAAGGCGTCCACCCCCGAAGGAGTGGACGCCTTCCCGACGGGCGCGATGCCCCGCGGCTGCGGCTAGCGGCAGGCGGTGAGGGACTCCACCCCCTCAGCCAGAGTGTTTGGGCCGCCCAGGAGGGTGACCTTCGTGGCACCGAGCGCGGTGATCTGCGCCAGCGTCTCGGCCGGCACGCAGGTGCCCGGAACCGTGAGCAGGGGCGCGCCCACCTTGGGGCCGAACGCCGAACCGGCCAGCGCATCCGGGAACTTCTCCCCCGTCGCCAGCAGCACGCGGTCTGCGGTGGTGGCGAAGTGCGCCGTGATGGCCCGCGAGGCCGCGTAGCGGTCGGCACCACCGAGGCGGACCGTCGCCGCGATCGCGGCGGCATCGCTCTGGATGCCGTCCGAGACCGAGTTCGGCCCTCCGGCGATGGCGATCTCGGTGACGCCGAGCTGCCCGAGAAGAGCCTTCGTGGCGTCGTCGAGCCCGGAGGCCCCGCCGTTCACGAGGATCACCGGCCCGCGTCCCGCCACCGCGGCACCCGCCGAGAGGGCGTCGGGGAAGTTCGCCCCGGCCGCCAGCACGGCCACCGGAGCACCGTTCGGGAACGCCGCCGCGGCGATGTTCCGTGACGCCTCGAAGCGGTCGGCACCACCGATGCGCGACACCGGGGCGAGCGCGGCGAGCGCCGTCTCGACGGTGCTGCTCACGGTGTTCACACCACCCACGATCACGATCTTGTCCGGATGCAACCGCACGATCTCGTCACGCACCACGCCCGGCAATGATCCGGATGCGGTGAGCAGGATGGGCGCATCCGCCACGGTCGCCGCGGGAGCCGCGGAGAGCGCATCCGGGAACACCGCACCCGACGCCACGAACACGGTCGACGCCCCGTCCGGGAACCCCGCCTTCGAGGTGTTCACCGCCACCTCGAACCGGTCCGCACCCGCGATCCGATCCACCACCACCGGCTGCGGCTCCGGCGTGGAGTCCGCGACGATCGGCGTCACCCGGATCTTGTCGATGTTCGGCGCGTACTGCGAGCGCAGCAGCACCCCGGGGAAGGTGTCGGAGATGTAGCTCGTGCCGTCGAAGTTGGTCTTCTCCTGCGACGAGAACCGGATGGTGTTGACCCCGGCCTGCAGCTGCACGTCGACGGTCTGCTCCCAGAAGTCGTTCTGGTGGAACGAGTGCGGGAACAGCACGCGCACCGGTGCCGCGCCGTTGACCGAGATGTCCGCGGGCCGGGCCAGCGGGTCGGGGTTGTAGTGCGTGGCGGGCGACTGCTCCTGGTTCGAGAAGCGCACGGTCAGCGCGTAGGTGCCGGCCTTGTCGACCGTCACGTGGTCGAAGGTCAGGGTGTTGCCGTTGCCGGGCGCCCCTCCCACTCCGGTGACGGCCAGGCCGCCGCTCGCGAGCGACAGCGGTGTGGCCGTGGCGGTGCCGGCGAGCACGGCGCTCTCGGCCTCGTACTCGGTGGAGGCGAGCGCTCCGTCGCTCTGCTGCACGCGCAGGCGGTCGAGCAGGATGCTGCCCGCCGTGCCCGTGACCGTCACCTTGTTGACGCCACCGTCGAGGAAGACGGTCGCGGTCGTGCTGTCGCCGACCGTGGCCACGTCGTTGCCGTTCACCGTGAGGGTGCCGGTGCCGCCGCCGAGGGTGTCGACGCCGAGGATCGATTCCCCCTCCCGGGCCGAGTACACCCAGAAGGTGGCCGACTGCCCGGCGCCGACGGAGGCCACCCCGGAGGCCGAGACCCCCGCGTGCGAGTAGTCGGTGGTGGCGCCGTCGAGGCTCGCGTACTCGGCCTCGTAGAGCCGGTCCGCCGCCGCGGGGTTCGCCAGCGAGAGGTCGATCTTGTCGACGATCGCGTCGCCCTTGGTGCCCTTGGTTCCGTCGAGGCTCTTCGCCGCGAGCCGGATGGTGTGGGCGCCGGCCGTGAGGTCGACCGTGGTGTCGGTGTGGTCCCACACCACCCACTTGTAGCCGAGCGGCAGGAAGATCTCCTGCTCGGCCCCGCCGTCGACCGTGAGGAACACGTTCGTCGGCCCCTGGTCGGCCACGAGCCCGTAGGTGTTCAGGGAGTTCGCGAACACGCTGAGGTCGTAGCTGCCCGCCTGCGGCACGTCGACCGGGAAGTCGAGCGTGACGTTCGAGCCGGTTCGGAGTCCTCCCACGTCGTAGCCGCCCGAGGTGTAGAACTTCGAGACGTCGGCGGGCGAGCCCTCGACGCCGTTCTTCGAGTAGCCGGAGCCGGTGTGAGCCGCGTCCTCAGCCTCGTACGTGGCCTTCCAGAGCGTCGGGGCGACGGCCTGGTCGCTGGCGTTCGCTCCGGGGGTCAGCACGATCTCGTAGGCCGACGACTCGTCGAGCGCCGGCAGCGAGCCGCCGAAGTCGAAGTCGACACTGCCGCCTGTGACCACGGCGTCCGTCTCCGACACCACGGCGGGGCCGGCCGAGTCGCCGACCTGGCCGCTCCAGTCGATGCGCTGGATCGACGCGTGCACCCGGTCGCCGAAGACCGCCGGGTCGACGTGGTCGAAGCTCACGAGGGCGTTGCCGGATGCGCCGCCGAAGATCGCGCGCGCCTGGGCCTTCGACTCGTCCAGCGTCGCCACTCCCTGCAGGGTGTAGCTCTGGTCGGGCGAGGGCGGGTCGACGCTCACGGTGTGGCCGCTCATCTGCGAGTAGGCGTTGAGCAGCCACCACTGGCCGTTGCCCCGGTTGGACTGCACGGCGGAGTCGCTGAGGTTGCCGTCGATGTTCCAGTAGGCGATGTCGGCGTCGACCTTGGAGTCCTCGATCGCCGAGATCCACTGGATCATCTGCCCGGGAACCGAGGTGTGGTAGTTGAACGCGTACTCGTCGATGTTGATCGGCAGCTGCCGCCCCTCGTAGGCGGTCCCGGCGAAGGAGCGCTGCTCCATCGCGCGGTACACCGGCACGTTGTTGCGGATGTTCGCCGGGTTGCTGAGCTCGTGCCAGGTCATCACGTCGGGCACCGTGTTCTCGGCCACGGCGTGCTGCAGGAAGCCCTCGACCTGCGAGAACAGCACGCTCGTGTTCGGGCCGGCGATCCGCGCGGACGGCATCTTCTGCTTGATCATGCGGTAGGCGGCATCCCACGCGGCGAAGTAGTCGGCGGGGTTGTCGAGCCAGCTGACGCCGTCGTAGCTCCACTGACCGGTGCCGAACATGTTGCCCTCGGGCTCGTTGAACGGAACGAACACGATGTTGTCCTGCTGGTCGGCCGGCAGCTGCAGCACCTGGTCGACCTGGGTGGCCATCTTGTCCATGTAGCCCGAGAGCTTGGCGGCCGGGGTGTCCCCCTCCCACTCGTAGGGGAAGCCGCGGTTGATGTCGGTCATGTAGATGTAGACGTCGCCGTTCGTGGCGTTCGCGAGCGGCTGCACCACCTCGAGGGCGTCGGCGCCCGGATGCTGCGGGCCGTCCTGCGCCTTGGTCGCCACGGTGCGCAACCCCATGCCCTCGATCAGGTTGTCGCTCGGGATGCCCGGGCCGTACAGGCCGTAGAGCGTTCCCGAGGCTCCGCCGTGGAAGGCGCCGGTGTCGCTGGAGAGGTCGATCGACAGCTCGCCGGCCACGATCACCTTCACCGTGGCGGTGACGGCCTCCCCGGCCGCCGTGCCGTTCACGGTGAAGCTGCCTCGCTGGGCGTAGGCCGCGGGGTCGACCGCGTCCCAGGCGATGGGCACCGGGCGATCGAAGCCGTCGGAGTAGTGCGCGGTGGCCGTGGCGGGCAGCGCCGGAGCGGTGCCGACCGTGGTGCGCACGTCGAACGCGGTCTGCGCGAGGCCGTCGACGGTGGGCACGGCCCCGTCGACGAGCTCGGTCACCTGATCGGCCGAGAGGGCGATGCCGTAGACGCTGAAGTCGTCGATCGAACCGGCGAACAGGGGGTCGTTGTAGAACGACTTGCCGATGTAACCCGCCACGGTCGCGGAGTTCGCGATGAGCTGGGTCGCGTCGACGGACGTCGTGGCCGAGCCGACCGCCACGCCGTCGAGGTAGGTGGTGAGGCTGTGCGCCGCGCTGTCGAGCGTCACGGTGACGGTGGTCCACTGGCCGAGCGGCAACGCCGCAGACCCGGTGACCTGCGCCTCGGCGCCGGGGCCGTTCGTGGTGACGGCCGTACGCAGGAAGCCGTCGCTGTTCTTGGGCGTGGTGAAGATGTACTGCGTGGTGTTGGTGCCGATGCCGAACAGCCACTGCCAGGCCTGCGTGGAGGAGTTCAGCTTCACGCGGGCCGACACGGTGATGTCGCTCTTGCCGGCGATGAGCGTCTTCGGCAGCGAGACGTAGGCGCCGTTGGAGTTCCAGGCCCCGCCGGGCAGCGTGAGCGCGGTCGATCCGGATGCCGAACCCGGCTCGAGCGCCGCCTGCGCCGTGTTGACGATGGTCGCGTCGAGGCCGTGCCCCGTGCGGTCGACGACGGTGCCGCTCGTGAGCGGGTCGCCGTCGAAGTCGTAGTGGGCGAGCAGGCTGCCGTCGGGGATGACCGCGGGCACCGCAGCCGGAACCCCGGATGCCGGTGCCGCCGCATGGGCCACGCCCGCTCCGGCGAGGGCGAGCGAGACGACGACCGCCCCGACGGTGGCCGAAGCCGCCGCGCGGAACGCTCCTCGCCGGCGGGTGTGCCGCCTCTGGTCGAGCCCTCGGCTCGAGTGGACAGTCTTCATGGTCGGTCCCTTCATCATCGGACGGATTCGGTGGTGCTGGTGGTGGAAGTCAGGTGGTGGAAGTCGGACGGTGGAAGCAGGGCGGAGCGGCCGGTCGGTGCGGCCGGTCGGTGGGGCCGGCCGGTCGGTCGGTCAGGACGCGGCGAGCGCCCCCAGCACCGCGGCCCCTTCGCGCACGAACACCGGGATCCGCTCGAGCGGGGCGTCCGCGACGATCGACGCGCCTCCCGCGTACGTGCGACCGCTCGCCGCATCGACCCAGCGGGCGCCGGCCGGAAGGTGCACGGAACACTGCGTGACCCCGGGAGCCGACACCGGGCACACGAGCAGGTCGGGCCCGAACAGGAACTGGTCCTCGCTCGTCCATGCCTCGGGGTCGTCGGGGAAATCGACGAACACCGGCCGCAGAGGCGGCAGCCCCTGTGCCGCCGCCACGCGCATCTGCTCGTGGATGTAGGGTCGCAGTCTCTCCCGCAGCCGTAGCACCCCCGCGATGATGTCGGAGGCCTCCGCGCCGAACGACCAGACCTCGTTCGGGCCGCCGGTCTTCGCCGAGCTCGTCGGCGTTCGCGGCTCCCGGTCGCCGTGCAGCCGGAACAGCGGGCAGAACACCCCGAACTGGAACCAGCGGATCATGAGCTCGCGGTACGCCGGGTCGCGGGCGTCGCCGCCGTGGAAGCCGCCGATGTCCGTGGTCCACCACGGGATGCCCGAGACGGCGATGGCCTGGCCGGCCCGGATCTGCTGCGTCAGCGAGAGCCAGGTCGCCGGGATGTCACCCGACCAGACCGCGGCCCCGTACTTCTGCGAACCGGCCCAGGCCGAGCGGCAGAGCAGCACGGTGGGCGGCTGCCCGGCCGCGCGCATCCCCTCGGCGAAGAGCCGAGCGTTCTCGCGCGGGTAGACGTTCGCCACCTCGGCTCCCGGGCCGGCGTAGAAGGCGAGATTCGAGGGATGCGCGGGGTTGAGCTCCGGCTCCGAGGCGTCGAGCCAGAACACGCGGATGCCGAGATCGAGGTAGTTGTTCTGCACCAGACCCCAGACGTACTCGCGGGTGGCGGGGTTGGTGGGGTCGTAGAACGCCACCGGCATCGGCACCGGCATCCGCTTGTCCTGGATGGTCTGCTGGAACTCGACGCCCTGGTCGGCCCCCACCAGCAACCCGAGGTCGCGGTAGTCGGCGAAGTTCTCGGAGAGCGGCGAGACGGTGGGCCAGATCGACACCATGAGCTCGACGCCCTGCTCTCGGAGTTCGTCGACCATCGCGCGCGGGTCGGGCCATTCGGCCTCGTCGAATCGGAAGTCGCCCATGGCCGACCAGTGGAAGTAATCGGTCACGATCACGGAGAGCGGCAGCTCCCGCCGCTTGTATTCGCGAGCGACGCCCAGGAGCTCCTCCTGATCGAGGTAGCGCAGCTTCGACTGCCAGAACCCGCTCGCCCACTCGGGCAGCTCCGGGCTGTGGCCGGTGGCGTCGGCGTAGCGTCCGAGGATCCCGGCCGGGCTCGGCGCCGCGGTGAACCAGTAGTCGATCTCCCGGGCCTGACCGGCCTGCCAGCGCGTGACGTTCTCCGAGAACTCCACTCGTCCGAGCGCGGGGACGTTCCACAGCATCCCGTAGCCCCGATTCGAGAGCACGAACGGGATGTTCACCTCGCCGTTGCGCTGCACGAGGTCGAGTGACAGGCCCTTGACGTCGAGGCGTCCGTGCGTGCGCTGGCCCAGACCGAAGAGCTTCTCGCCCGGGTAGGCCTCGAACTGCTGGTGCACCTCGTAGGCGCCGGAGCGGTTGCCGAGGAACACCCGGGATCCCGGCAGCCAGAAGTGCTCGCGGCTCTCGGCGAGCAGGGTCTCCCCGGTGCTGCGCCGTTCGAAGCGGAGCAACGGCTCCGGGTAGGCCGCCGTGGTGTCGAACTCCACGACCACTCGCAGGTCACCCGAGTCGAGCGTCGCCCGCGTCGCCGACACGATGGTCACGACACCGGCCCGACCCTCGGGCGGCCGATCGCCGAGCGCACCGGCGCTCTCGATCGGCAGCCGGTGCAGACTCGCCCGCACCCTGACGCTGTCGTCACCCCACGCCTCGATGCGCAGCACCTCGTGGCGGTGCCGCACCTCGAGCGCTCCGTTGCGCTCCTGGAACCCGACCATGATCCGTCCCCCGTGCCCGCTTCAGCCGTTCGCGCGCGGGGCCCAGACCCGCATGGTCGACGGGCCCCGGTTGCCCCAGGCGTGGTAGGGCAGATAGTCGACGTGGATGCCGGCTGCCTCGCCCTCCACGACGGCGGAGGCGTACGGCCAGCTCGCCTGGTCGGCGGCCCCGTCGCGGGGCAGCATCCTCACCCGGGCGCCACGCGCGGTGGCGACCGGTGCGACCTCGGTGTCGACGACGACGTGCTCGGTGTCGAGATCGCCGGGCAGGTCGGTCGACTCCACGGCGAGCACGAGCGGCCCCCGCTCCACGGCCACCTGGCCGCGCACCGCGTCGACCCGGGGGTGGGCCGTGGTGAACCGGGGCTCGAGCGGCAGCTCGAGCAGCACCGAGTCGCCGGCGGCGAAGCGGCCGCGTACCGTGTGCACAGGCTGGGTCGCCGGGGTCGTGGAACCGCCGGCCGTGACCGTCGCCCCGCGGCGGGCCCAGACCGGGATGCGCAGCCCGAGCTCGATCTCCCCGGCCGTGTCGGCGTCGAAGGTCACCGTCACGGCGCCGTCGAAGGGATAGCCCGAGGTCAGGTGAGCCCGAATACGGGCCCCCGAGGCGAGATCGACGTCGAGCGCGTACTCGCCGTACTGGTGCAGCTGCACCCCCGCATCCGTGGCCGTCGCGAAGTAGAGGTCGACGCTCGCGAGCGTGCGCGCCACGTTGGTGGGGCAGCACGACACCTCGAACCAGGGTGCACGCAGGCTCGACAGCGCGCGCACGCTCACCTCGTTCTCGTCGGGCTCGACGCCGGCCACCCGCTGGTGCAGGGTGTTGGTGTAGAAGAAGGCGCGGCCGTCCTCGCGCGGCGAGGCCAGGATGTTGTTGAGCAGCGTGCGCTCCATCAGCTCGGCGTACTTCTCGTCCCCGGTCTCCAGCAGCAGGCGCCAGCCAAGCATCACCGAGGCGATGCCCGCGCAGGTCTCGGAGTAGGCCCGGTCGCTCGGCAGCTCGTAGTCGGCGCCGAAGGCCTCGTCGAGATGGTGGGAGCCCATGCCGCCCGTGATGTAGGTGCGGCGGGCGACCGTGTTCTCCCACTGCTCGGCCACCGCATCCCGCAACTCCCCGTCGCCGTCCTCGACCGCCACGTCGAGGGCGCCCGAGGCGAGGTAGAGCGCCCGCACGGCGTGGCCGCGCAGGATGGTGGCGTCGCGCACCGGAACGTCGTCCTGGAAGTACTCGGCCCCGAACGGGATCGGCGCGAGCGTACCCGTGCCGCGCCGCTCCACGAACAGGCGGGCCAGTTCGAGGTAGCGGGCGTCGCCGGTCGCCCGTGAGAGCTCGGCGAGCGCCGGCTCGATCTCCGGATGCCCGCACACGGCCACCCGGCCGTCGGGCCCGAACTCGCGGTAGACATGGTCGGCGAGCCGGCGCGCGACCGCCGGCAGCTCGTCGTCGTGGCCGGTGCGCAGCCGCGCCACGGCGGCCTGCAGCAGGTGCCCGAAGGAGTAGAGCTCGTGACCGAACTCGAGGTTCGAGTAGCGCGGGGGCTGGCCGGATCGGCCGAAGCTCGTGTGCAGGTAGCCGTCGGCCTCCTGGGCCGCGGCCACGCGGGCCACCACCGTGCGGTAGCTCTGCTCGAGCTCCGGGTTCGGCTCCCGGCCGAGCTCCCAGGCCATCGCCTCGAGCAGTTTGTAGACCTCGGAGTCCACGAACTCGATGCCGGCGTGATCGGAGCCGATCGTCTCGGCGGCGGCGCGGTCGAAGTTGCCGAGCCAGCCGATGCGTTCGATCCAGCTCAGGCAGTGCTCGATCACGACGGTGGCGTTCAGCTGCTGCTGGTGTCCCCAGAAGCCGCCGGTGACCGAGATCTCCTGCTGCGTGAGCGGGCGCAGGATGCTCGTGCTCGGCACGACCGGGCCGCCCAGGGCGCCGGCCTGCCGGACCCCGCGGCTGGTCGCGGTCGAGGTGTCGGAAGAGAGTGTCATCGTCAGTGCGGTTCTTTCTGTCTCAGTCCTTGACGGCGCCCGCGGTCACGCCGGCAGCGACGTAGCGCTGGGCGATGACGAGCAGCACGGCCGCCGGGATGGAAGCGATGACGGCGGTCGCCATGATCGAGTTCCACTCCTGGTTGTTGTTGCCGATGTACTTGTAGATGCCGAGGGTGATGGGCTGCAGCTTGCCGCCGGCGTCGAGCGTGGAGGCGAACACGAAGTCCGACCAGGCCCAGAGGAAGGCGAACAGAGAAACCGTCACGATGGAGTTGCGGCTGATCGGCAGCACCACCGAGCGGAAGGTGCGCCAGCGGCCGGCGCCGTCGATCGTCGCGGCGTTCATCAGCTCGTTCGGGATGCCCTGCATGAAGGCGGTGAACAGCAGCACGCCGAACGGAACCGCGATGGTCGAGTCGGCGACGATGAGCCCCCAGACCGAGTTGAGCATCCCGATGTTGAGGAAGATCGCGTAGAAGCCCATCGCCATGATGACCCCGGGGATCATCTGGGCGATCAGCAGCACGAAGCTCACCGGGGTGCCGCCGCGCGGCCGCAGCTTCGCGAGCGAGTAGGCGGCCGGCGCCGAGATCACGAGGGTCAGCGCCACCGTGCCGAAGCCGACGATCAGGCTCGTGCCGAGGTAGGGGAGTTGCTCGCTCAGCACGGCCCGGTAGCCGTCGAAGGTGGGGTCGAAGGGGAACCAGTTCGGCGGGTCCTTGCGCATGTCGGCGGTCTTCGTGAGCGAGACGTTGATCATCCAGTACACCGGGAAGAGCATCACGGCGGTCAGGACGACGCCGATCGTGGTCTTCCACCAGGTCTTGCGGGCGGTCATGAGTTCTTCTCCTGACGGCGTTGGGCGGCGATGTAGAGGAAGCCGAAGATCAGCGCGATGATGATGAGCACGTTGCCCACCGCCGCCGCCGGGCTGAAGTCGGGCAGCGCGGTGCCGAACGCCATCTGGTACGACCAGGTCGCGAGCGTCGTCGACGAGTCGGCGGGCCCGCCGCGCGTCATGATCCAGATGATGTCGAACACCTTGAGGGTGTAGATCAGGCCGAGCAGGATGGTGATGGCCGACACCGGGCGCAGCAGCGGGAAGGTGATGCGCCAGAACTTCTGCCAGCCGTTCGCCCCGTCGAGCGCGGCGGCTTCGTAGAGGTCGTTCGGGATGTTCTGCAGCCCGCTGTAGAGGATCACCAGGTTGAACGGGATGCCGATCCAGATGTTGGCGATGATCACCGAGGTGAGCGCCCACTGCGGCGAGGTGAGCCAGTTCACCTGCTGGCCGCCGAGCCCCTCGATCACCGAGTTGACGATGCCCGACTCGCTGTTGAGCATCCAGGCCCAGGTCGAGGCCGAGACGATCAGCGGCAGCAACCACGGCACCAGGAACAGGGCCCGCAGGGTGGCGGAGAGCTTGAAGTGCTGGTGGAAGAACACCGCCAGCCCCATGCCGATCGAGAACTGGAAGATGATCGAGATCACGGTGAAGAGGGCGGTGTGCAGCAGAGCGGGGCCGAACGTCGGGTCGGTGAACACCGACACGTAGTTGTCGAAGCCGACGAAGGCGGCCCCGCCCTGCACGAACGAGCGCACGGTGTAGTCGTGCAGGCTCAGTTCGATGTTGCGGTAGAGCGGATAGGCATAGAAGACGAGCAGGTACACGATGAGCGGGGCGAGGAAGCCCCAGGCAGCCAGCTGCCCGGTGGAGGGCCGCCGGCGCTTGCGCCGGGTGGGCGCGGGCGGAGGAGTGGATGCCTCCCCGCCCGCGTTCCCCGCGGAGCGCCTCGAGAGTGTTTCGGTTGTCGCCATCGTTATCCGACCTGTCTTGATGCGTTTCCGGTCGCGCCGTGCGGCGCGGTTACTTCGTGGCGGTCGCCGCGGCGCTCTGCGCCTGGTCGGCCGCCGCCTGCGGAGTCTGCGACCCGCTCAGCGACTGCTGCACCGCGCCCCAGAGCTGCTCGGAGATCAGCGGGTACTTCGTTCCCAGGTTGTCGCTCGTGCGGCCCTTCGCCGAGGCCACCGCGTCGACCCACGGCTGCAGGTCGGGCGTCTTGGCCACCTGAGCGGCCTGCGCCTCCTTGGTCGGGGCGACGTAGGAGAGCGTGTTGTCGGTGTCGACCAGAGCCGCCGTTGAGGTGAGGCAGTTCGCGATCTTCACCGAGGTGTCGTAGCGCGCGGTGTCGCTCTGCACCGGGATGGTGAGGAACTCGCCACCGGTCGGCGCGGGAGCCGGGCCGCCCGTCTTCGCCGGGATGGTGAGGATGCCGTAGTCGATCCCGGAGTCCTTCACCGACTGCAGCTGCCAGGTGCCGTTCTCACCGAAGGCGTACTCGCCGGTGAGGAACTCCTGCCAGGTGGTGGTCTGCGTGTTGTTCAGCACGGAGTTCGGGGCCAGACCGTTCTTCACCCAGTCGGTCCACAGGGTGAGCGCGTCGACGCCCGCCGTGGAGTTGAGCTCGGTGAGCTTCGCGCCCGATCCCCAGAACCAGGGCAGGAACTGGAAGCTGCCTTCCTCGGTTCCGATGGCGGAGAAGGTGATGCCCTTCTTGCCGGCCGCGGTGACCTTGGTGAGCGCATCCGTGAGGCTCGACCAGTCCTTCACCGAGGCGATGTCGACGCCGGCCGCGCTGAGCACGGACTTGTTGTAGTAGAGGGCGAGGGTGTTCGCGCCGATCGGCACGCCGAAGGTGTCGCCGTCGATCTGGCCGGCCGCGAGGATGTTCGCCTCGAACGCGCTGGTGTCGAGCCCCAGGTCCTTCGTGGTGTTCAGGATGCCCGCGTCGGCGAGCGTGGAGACCACCGGGTTGTCGACGAGCAGCAGGTCGGGCGAGGAGCCCTGCTGGCCGGCGAGCAGCGCCTTGTTGGTGAGGTCGGTGGTGTCGTAGCCGGTGCGCTCGATGGTCACACCCGCCTCGGTGCCGCAGCTGTCGATGCGCTTGGCCCAGGCCGAGGTCGCGTCGAACTGGGGGTACGGGTCCCAGAACGTGTAGGTGCCTCCGGCGGCGGAGGTCGAGCTGCTGCTCGTGGTGCCTCCCGTTGCGCAACCGGCGAGGGTCGCGGCCGTTGCGGCGGCCACGATCACGGCGGCCATCCCCCGCATGTGCTTCTTCGTCATCACGGACATTCCTTCCTTGGAATCATCTGGTGCGTTGGACCGGGATGTCCGTCTTCGTGAGATCCCGATCAGTGTGCCGAAAGTTACCGAAAGTACTTTCTGCGTTCTCACGATATGGATGGACGGACAGCACGTCAAGCATGCCACCAAAAGTTTTCGGGTTTTCGGTCGCGTGTGCGATGATCATGGAAAAGCAGGGCGAGGAGACCATGGAGCGAGAACAGCGGCGGCGCACGAAGTCGACGGTGACGCTGACCGACGTGGCCCGCGAGGCCGGCGTCTCCCTCGCCACCGCGTCGAAGGCGCTCAACGGGCGCTCCCAGGTGAAGGCCGAGACGCGCGAGCGTGTTCTCGAGGCCGCGCGGGCCCTGTCGTTCACGCCCAACCCCTTCGCGCAGGCCTTGAACTCCACCCGCACCGGCACCATCGGCATGCTCACCGCCGACCTCGACAACCGCTTCGTGCTGCCCGTGCTGCTCGGCGCCGAAGACGCCTTCGGCGCCGGTTCGACCTCGGTGCTGCTCTGCGACGCCCGCGGCGACTCCATCCGCGAGCAGCACCACATCCGCACGCTCATCGCGAAGCGGGTCGACGGCATCGTCATCCTCGGCCGCACCACCAATCCGCGGCAGTCGATCACGGCCGGCATCCCGGTTCCGGTCGTCTACGCCTACGCCCCCTCCGAAGACCCGGCCGACCCGTCGTTCACCCCCGACAACGTGATGGCGGGAACCCTCGCCGCCGACCATCTGGTCGAGCGCGGGCGCCGGCGCATCGCGCTCGTGAACGGCGAGCCGAGCTACGCGGCAGCGCGCGACCGCGCCCAGGGCGTGAGCGACGGGCTCGCCGCCCACGGCCTCAGCCTGCTCGGTGGCGACGTGCTCTACGGCCAGTGGACGGAGAGCTGGGGGCGGCAGTGCACCGAGACGCTTCTCGACGCGCATCCGGAGATCGACGCGATCATCGCCGCGAGCGACCAGATCGCCCGGGGCGTGCTCGACCAGCTGCGGGAGCGCGGGCGCTCGGCGCCGCACGACGTCGCCGTGATCGGCTTCGACAACTGGGAGCTGCTGAGCGCGGCCTCGCGCCCGCCGCTCACGAGCATCGACATGAACCTCGAAGACCTGGGCCGCGCGGCGGCACGGGAGCTCTTCTCGGCCATCGGCGGCGAGGCGGCCCGCCCGGGACTGCACCGCCTGCCGGTGCGGCTCGTGCCGCGCGAGTCGACCGCCTCCGCCTGACGGCGGTTCGGCCTACTGCGCGATCTTGTAGACGCCGGCGGCCACCGCGTTCTCCGCGAGCGCCGCCTTCGCTGCGGCGCGGCGGCGGTCGATGGTCTGGCCGATCTCCTTCGCGAGCGAGGGATGCTGCTGCACCAGAGCGTCGATCACGTCCACCGGCAGCCGCAGCACGGTCAGCGGGGTCTCCGCCGAGGCGCGTGAGAGGGTGCGCTCGCGGGTGAGCGCGGTCTGGCCCACGTATTCACCGCGCTCGAGCGAGGCCAGCGGCACGGCGCCCCCGCTCACGATCACCGAGAGTCCGATGCGGCCCTCGATCACCAGGCGGATGGCCTTCGCGATCTCGCCCTCGCGCTGCACCACCTCGCCGGCGGCGAAGCGCTCGATGCTGCAGCGCGGGACGAGGTCTTCGATCTCGTCGACCGGGATGCGTAGGGTCGAGGCCACCCGCACGAGCGAGGCCCGCACGGCCTCGGGCGTGTTCGCCGGGTCGGTCTTCGAGCCGTTGAGCGTGAGCCCGGCGCGCCGGGCGGCGTACCAGAGCCAGCTGGCGAACACCGCGAGGGCGTCGTCGGAGGCGGCGGGCCCGAGCACCGGGATGCCCACCGAGTAGGAGCCACCGCCGGCGTACGAGATGGCGGGGGCGGCCGCCGGGTCGGCGAAGGGAAGGTCACCCGCGACCTGGCGCAGCACCGCCATCACGGCGTGCGGGGCGTCATCCTGAGCGAAGGCCACCGTGGCCGTCGCGTAGTAGGGCCCGGGCGTACGGGAGAGGTTCGTGAACGAGCTCCCCGCGAGCGAGGCGTTGGGCACGATCTGCACGCCCTCGTCGGTCTCGATGTGCACCGCGCGCCAGTTGACCTCGACGACCCGGCCACGCACGCTCCCGGCGTCGAGCCAGTCGCCCAGGCGGAACGGCTGCTCGAACAGCAGCAGCAGGCCCGACACCACCGAGCCCACGGCACTCTGCAGGGCGAAGCCGATGACCACGGAGGTGACGCCGATGGCGGCGAACAGGCCCCCGACATCCGCTCCCCACACCCAGGAGAACAGCATCGCGAGGCCCACCACGATCAGCAGCAGGCGAGCCAGGTCGATGAAGATCGAGGGCAGGCGGTCGCGCCAGGTGCCGGCCTTCGCGTTGCCGAAGAGCACCACGTTGAACGCCGAGAGCACCAGCAGGATCAGCAGGAAGCCGAACACCGTCGCCACCACCCGCACCCAGGTGAACTCCACCGTCACGTGGTCGGCGAACGAGAGCAGGGCGAGCAGCGCCCCGACCGGCAGCACGAGGTTGCGCAGCAGCCGCACGGGCTGCGCGGCCGGGTTGCCCCGCCGCACGAGCACCCCGAGGATCTCGGTGAGCACCACGAGCAGCACCGGCAGGCCGATCGCCACGACGACGGCTCCGACGAACCAGGGTTCCTTCCAGAATTCGAGCATCGTCGTCTCCTAGCCCTGAACGAGTTCCCAGACCGTCTCGGTGCCGGCCCTCGTCTCGATGCTGCCCGACTCGGTGAAGGCCATCGCGTCGGCCATCACCTCGCGAACGCGATCGGTCACGAACACGCCCGGCCGGCCGCCGACACCCTGCACGCGGTTCGCGAGGCTGACCGCCTCGCCCCACATGTCGTAGGCGATGTTGGCCCGGCCCACCAGGCCGCTCGTCACGGTTCCGGCGTCGACGCCGGCGCGCAGCGACAGCTCGGCGCCGTTCGTGGCGTTGAAGCGCGCGAGCACCTTCTGCATCTCGAGGGTGAACTCGAGCACCCGGCGCACGTTGTCGACGCGCGGCACCACGAGGCCGCAGCTGGCGAGGTAGCCCTCGCGCAGGGTGCGCACCTTCTCGATGCCCGTGCGCTCGGCCGCCTCGTCGAAGCCGCGCAGCAGCTCGTTCAGGTGCCGGAGCTCGGCGTCGGGGCTGAGCGTGCCCGAGAACTCGTCGAGACCCACGATGTCGGCGAACACCACGGCGACGTCGTTGTGCACCTGGGCGATGTTGTCCTCGCCGTCGCGGTACCGGGCGGCCACGGCATCCGGCATCACCGTGCGCAGCAGCTTCTCGTTCTCGTTGCGCTGCTCGTCGAGCAGGTCCTGCTTGATCTGCAGGGTTCGGCTCATGTCGTTGAAGGCCGAGGCGAGGTCGCCGAACTCGTCGCGGGAGCCCTGCGGCACCTCCACTCCGAGCTCGCCGCCGGCCACCCGGCGCACCGCGCCCACGAGGCCGCGGACCGGCCGCGCGAACACCTGGGCGAGCACGAGCGACAGCAGCGACACGAGCACCAGGATGCCCGCGATGGTGAGCACCAGGTTGCGCGCGAAATCGGCCACCGGGGCGAAGGCCTCCGAGGTGTCGATGCTCGAGATCACCACCCAGTTGATGCCGTCGATCGGCACCGGCGTGTAGGCGGTGAGCACCTCGTGACCGAGGTAGTTCTTCTCGATCACCGTGCCCGTCCCGCCCTTCAAGGCGGCGTCGACCGAGTCGGTGTTCACCGGTTGCAGCAGAACCGTGCCCTTCACGTCGACGATCCGCTGGGCCGTCGCGGGCGGGGTGCCGGCCGAGATGGCCTCTTCGGCGTAGTCCTCCGGATGCTGCAGCAGTTCGCGGGAGACCGAGCGCATCAGGTGGTCGGGTCCCACGAGGTAGGTCTCTCCGGTGTTGCCGAGACCCTCCTGCTCCCAGTTGCCGCCGGCGGTCATCGTGTCGTTGATCGAGGTGATCGGGAACTGCACCGCGAGCACGCCCACCACGTCGTCGCCCGAGCCCAGCGGCGAGACGCCCCAGGCCGTGGGCACGTTGTAGGAGGGCTGGTAGCGCTCGAAGTCGCTCAGCCCCACGTAGTCGACGGTGTTCGCGTTGAGGGCCCCGGAGTAGGCGCTCGCGAGACCGCTGCCCGCATACGGCCCGGTCTCGATGTTCGTGCCGAGGTCGACTCCCTTGTAGACGGAATAGACCACGTTGCCGTGGGTGTCGAGGATCAGGATGTCCTCGTAGCCGTAGCGCGTCGCCGCGTCGCGGAAATACGGGTTGTAGGCGGCGTTGGCCGCGCTCCACGCGCTGCCGTCGCCCGCGTCGTCGACCGCCGCGGCCGCGTCGAAGGAGTCGAAGGGCGCGGTGTACTGCGACTGGAGGTAGGTCTGGGCGGGGCTCTTCGGCAGGAACAGGTCGGCCGTGGTGGTCTCACCGGTGTGCTGCTCGTAGGTGGGCACGAAGGTCTTGTCGTAGTAGTCCTTCACCGCCGCCGTCTGCGCCGTGGTGGGGGTCGTGCTCGCGAGCTGGTCGAAGCCGGCGGTGAAGTCCTTCGCCGCCCCGATCGCCGTGGCGCCCTTGCTCTCGAGCACGAGGGTGTTGGTGACGTTCTTGAACAGCGTCTCCGAGGCCAGGGTGCGCGACTCGCGCACATTGGTGAGTTCGCTGAAGGCCGCGTTGCGCAGGCTGTCGGTGCCGGAGACGTAGCCCACGGCACCCACCACGAGAGTGCTCCCGATGCTCACCGAGAGCAGCATGATGAGCAGCTTCGACTGGATGCTCAGCCCGTTCCGCCGTCGGCGCCGGGGAGGCCGGGCGGATCGCGCCGGCGTGGGCGCCGGAGGCGCGCCGTCTCCGGCGCCGGTGCTGGTGGTCGAACTCGAAGCGTCTGTCGGCACTGCCGTCACGTTTTCCCCCCGGAATCGGCTCCCCCATCCTGAGCCTCGGCACAACTCTAGTCACAGGCGGGCGGTGCCGGAGACCACCTCTCTCACACGGTCGAGAGCTGCTCGGCGTAGAGCGCCGCGTAGACGCCGCCCAGGGCGAGCAGTTCGTCATGTGTGCCGCGCTCGAGGATGCGCCCGTGGTCGACCACGAAGATGACGTCGGCGTTGACGATGGTGGAGAGCCGGTGGGCGATGGCGATCGTGGTGCGCCCGTCGGCGGCGGCGTCGAGAGCCTGCTGCACCACGCGCTCCGAGATGGAGTCGAGGGCGCTCGTGGCCTCGTCGAGGATGAGTACGGCCGGGTCTTTCAGCAGCACGCGGGCGATCGCGATGCGCTGCTTCTCGCCGCCGGAGAGGCGGTAGCCCCGCTCCCCCACCACGGTGTCGTAGCCGGCCGGAAAACTCATGATGCGCTCGTGGATGTTCGCCCGGCGCGCCGCCTCGGCGAGCTCCGCGCCCGTCGCATCCGGCTTCGCGTACCGCAGGTTCTCGGCGATGGTGGCGTGGAAGAGGTAGGTCTCCTGGCTCACGATGCCGAGCCGCGCGATCAGCGAGTCCTGCCGCACCGAGCGCACGTCGAGCCCGTCGACCCGCACGCTGCCGGCGCTGGCCTCGTAGAGGCGGGGGACGAGATACGAGACCGTGGTCTTGCCCGCACCCGAAGGCCCCACGAACGCGGCGAACTGGCCGGGCTCCACCACGAACGACACGTCGTCGAGCGTCGGATGCTCGGGCTCGCCATCGGGGTACACGAAGCTCACGTGGTCGAACTCCACCCGGCCGGCGCGGGTCGAAACGGGCAGCGCCACCGCATCCGGAGCGTCGGTGATCGAGGGCGTGAGGTCGAGGTACTCGAAGATGCGCGCGAACAGCGCCCCCGAGGTCTGCAGGTCCAGGCCCACGCGCATGAGCCCGAGCAGCGGCCACATCAGCCGCGCCTGCACGGTCGTGAAGGCCACGATGGTTCCGGCGGTGATGTCGACGCCGCCCTGGATGAGGTAGGCCGACACGAGGTAGACCACGGCGGGCACGATCGAGAGCACGATCTGCACGATGGCGAAGAACCACTGGCCGCTCATCTGCTGCCGCACCTGCAGCGAGATCTGGTTGTCGTTCTCGTCGGAGTAGCGCGCCACCTCGGCGCCCTGGCGGTTGAAGCTCTTGGCGAGCAGGATGCCCGAGACGCTGAGAGCCTCCTGCGTGATGGCCGTCATGTCGGACAGCGACTCCTGCGTCTTCGACGCGATGCGAGCCCGCACCTGCCCCACCCGCCGCTGCACGAGCACGAGGAGGGGCATGAGCACCACGGCCACCACCGTGAGCTGCCAGCTCAGCAGCAGCATCGCCACGAGCGCGGCGATCACCGTGACGGTGTTGCCGAGCACGCTCGACACCGTGTTGGTCAGTACGCTCGCCACGCCGCCGACGTCGTTCTGCAACCGCGACTGGATGATGCCGGTCTTCGTGCGGGTGAAGAAGGCCAGCTCCATGCGCTGCAGGTGCGAGAACAGCCGGATGCGCAGATCGCCCATCACGCGGTTGCCCACCTTGGCCGTGAGGTAGGTCTGCCACACGCCGAGGGCCGCCGACACGATCCAGATGAGCACCATCAAGCCCACGAGCTCGAGGAGCACCGGGATGTTCGGGGTTCCGCCCGCCGGGAAGAGCCCGAGATCGAAGGCCTGCTGGGTCAGCAGCGGCGGCACGACGGTGAGGGCGGCGCCGATGAGCACCAGGATGCCGGTGACCACGAGCGCCGCGCGGTAGGGCTCGAACAGGGTGGCGATGCGCCGGAGCAGGTGCGGGATCTTGGGCGCCTCGGCGTTCGCCGCACGCTGGGCCGCCGCGTCGCCGCCGGACACGCGGCCTCCGCCGCCACCACCGCCGCCGCCCCGCCCGCCACCGCCGGCCGCGGCCACCGCCGCCATCCGGCCGCCGCCCATTCCACTCATGCCTCGACCCTACGCCCGGCTCCCGACGCCCCGGCCCGGTATCTCCGACGGCGGAATCCGGCTGCGCCCGACGCGCCGAAGAGCGCCCTGTCCGAGACCGAACAGGGCGCTCTTCGGCACTCGCGAGGCGGGTTACCCCTTCGTCGAGCCGGCCAGGAGGCCGCGCACGAAGAAGCGCTGCAGCGCGAAGAACACGATCAGCGGAACCACGATGGCCACGAACGCGCCCGCCGTGAGCAGGTACCAGTCCTGACCGCGCGAGCCCGTGATCTCGGCCAGCAGCTTGGTGATCGGCGCCACCGAGCCGTCGGCGAAGATCAGCGCCACCAGCAGGTCGTTCCACACCCACAGGAACTGGAAGATCGCGAACGAGGCCAGCGCCGGCATGGTGAGCGGCAGGATGATGCGGAAGAAGATCTGGCCGTGACCCGCACCGTCGACGCGGGCCGCCTCGATCACTTCGCGCGGGATCTCCGACACGAAGTTGTGCAGCAGGAAGATCGCCAACGGCAGCGCGAAGATCGTGTGCGCGATCCAGACCTGCGAGAACGTCCCCTCGGAGGGCACACCCGAGAAGATCCAGTCGTTCCCCACCGCGATACCGCGCGAGAACAGCGACAGGAGCGGCACGAGCGCCATCTGGATGGGCACGATCTGCAGGGCGAACACCCCGATGAACAGCCAGTCCTTGCCCTTGAAGTCGATCCACGCGAAGGCGTAGGCCGCGAGCGAGGCGATGACCAGCGGGATGAGCGTGGCCGGGATGGTGATGGCGATCGAGTTGATGAACGACGACGCGATCGTCACCGAGGAGTTTCCGGCCTGCAGCACCGAGGCGTAGTTGTCGAGCGTGAAGCCCCAGTTGCTGAAGATCGTCCACCAGCCGCTGGTCTGGATGTCGTTCCGCTCGCGGAACGAGGAGATGAACAGCCCGAAGGTCGGGATGGTCCACAGGATCGCGATGACGAGCGCCGCGATGGTGGCACCCCGGCTGGTGAGGCGGCGCTTGGTGCGCTTGACTGCGGTCTCCTCGCGCTCGATCTCCTTCTCGCCGCTGCGCAGGCGGCGTCGGGACTCTGGGTCGACCGGCAGGTCGATCGGCTGCACGGCGCTCATCGGATCTCCCTCTGCTTCTTGATCTGCCTGGCGTTGTAGATGACGATCGGCATCACCAGGATGAACAGGATGACGGCGAAGGCCGCCGACCGCCCGTATTCGAAGTTCTTGAACTGCGTGTACATCTCGTTCGCGAGAACACTCGTGTCGTTCGCGCCGGCGGTCATGGTGCGCACGATGTCGAACACCTTGAGCGAGGCGATCGAGATCGTGGTGATCACCACGACCAGCGACGAGCGGATGCCCGGCACGGTGACGTTGATGAACCGCTGCCAGGCATTGGTCCCGTCGAGCTCCGCGGCCTCCAGCTGCTCCGTCGGAACGCCCTTGATGGCGGCCGAGAGAACGACCATCGCGAAGCCGGTCTGGATCCAGATCAGCACCACGATGAGGAAGAAGGTGTTCCACGGCGACTCCTGGAGCCACTGCACGGGCTGCCCGCCGAGCCACACCACGACCTGGTTGAGCAGGCCGATCTGGGTCTCGTCGACCGGGCGGTAGGTGTAGACGAAGCGCCAGATGATCGAGGCGCCGACGAAGGAGATCGCCATCGGCATGAAGACGAGGATCTTGAAGAACTTCTCGCCGCGGCTCTTGTCGATGAACACCGCGTAGGCGAGGCCGAAGATCGTCGACAGCGTCGGCACCACGAGCACCCAGATGATGGTGTTGAGGATGACCCGCAGGTTCTGGGGGCTCGTCAGCACCCACACGAAGTTCTCGACGCCGACGAAGTTGCCCCGGCTGGAGAAGAACGAGTCGATGAAGGTCTTGACCGTCGGGTAGATCAGGCCGACGAGGAGCAGGATGACGGCCGGGGCGAGGAACCCGAAGAGCTGGAAGAGGTAGCCCGCTCCCTGCTTCGACCGACGGTCGAGCCAGAAGAACAGCAGGCCCAGTGCGGCGGCGATCAACGCGGCCCACCAGACGGAGCCGATCAGCACGAGCACCAGGAACGGCGCGATGATGCAGACGGCGAGGCGGATGATCGTGTACTTGCGACCCGTGCGGGGCGCGATCTCCACGAAGAAGAGGATCAACGCGACGACGATGCCGAACGCGATGACGACGATGGGGATCTGGGCCAGTGGTGGCAGCCCTCCCACCCAGAGGAGGAATTCCGACATGACAACCTTTCGAGTGCAACTCTGAACTCAGGACCGGTCCGGCGCGCCGGGCGTCGTGGAGACACCGTAGCAGCCGGGGTGCACGGAGGCCGCCCGAATCTCTCCGGGCGGCCTCGGTGCAGGAGGGCCTCAGCTCAGGAGCTGGGCCATCCGGCTTCGATCTGTGTCAGCACCTGGTCTTGCGGGGTGCCGTTGATCCAGTCGACCATGCCCTTCCAGAAGGTTCCCGCTCCCACGGCTCCGGGCATCAGGTCGGATGCGTCGAAGCGGAACGTGGTCTTCGGGTCCTGGAGAATCTTGATGGCCTGCTGCAGGATCGGGCTCTTCGCGTTGGCCGGGTCGAGACCCTTGTTCGCGGAGATGACGCCACCGAGCGCCACACGGCTGTTGGCCCACTCGGGGCTCGACAGGTACTCCTGCACCTTGACGGTGTCGGCGTCGTTCGAGAACGCGCCGACGATCTCGCCACCACCGGTGACGGCGGTGTCGCCCTTGGTGACCGGCGGGGTCACGAAGGCCCAGATCTGCTGGTCGGGGCCGACCGTCGCTCCGGCGTCGGTGAGGAAGCCGTCGAAGAACGAGGCCTGGTGGGTGAGCGAGCAGGTGCCCTGTGCCATGCCGGTCGCCACGTCGCCGAAGGCGGTGGAGTTGATCGACTTGACGTCACCGTAGCCGGCGTTGACGTAGGCCGGGTTCTGCAGGATCTTGCCCACGGCGGTGAAGGCGTCGGCGATCTTGGGGTCGGTGAACTTCACGTCGTTCTTGACCCACTGGTCGTAGACATCCGGGCCCGCCTGGCGGAGCACCAGGTCTTCGACCCAGTCCGTGCCCGGCCAGCCGGTCGCGTCGCCCGAGCCGAAGCCCGCGCACCACGGCTGCTTGCCGAGGGTGGTCTGCATCTTGGCGGTGAGGTCGAGCAGCTCCTGCCAGGTGGTCGGAACCGTCCAGCCGTTGTCGGCGAACTGCTTCGGCGAGTACCAGACGAAGCCCTTGACGCTCGCCATCAGCGGAGCGCCGTAGAAGGTGTTGTCGACCGTGCCGTAGGCCTTCCAGTCCTTCGACCAGTACTGGTCGACGTTGGCCTCGACGCCCGAGGGGGCGGGCTGGATGAAGCCGCGCGAGGCGAGGTCGGCGAGCAGGCCCGGCTGCGGGAAGATCGCGAGGTCGGGCGGGTTGCCGCCCTGGGCGCGGATGCCGATCTGGGACTCGAACTCCTTCGACGACTCGTACTGGATGTCGATGTTGTTCGCCTTCTCCCAGTCAGCCCAGGACTGCTCGAGAAGCTTCGCTTCGGTGTCGGCGATGGTGCCGTAGACGGTGACGACCCCGTCGGCCTTGCCGACGGTCGTGGTTCCGCCGCTGGAGCCACCGGCTCCACCGGAACAACCGACGAGGGCGAGCCCGAGGCCCGCCGCGATGGCGATGGGTGCTGCGACCCGGCGGTGCAGGAAAGACCGCATTTCTCCTCCTCATTGAGTAGATGTGACTCGGGCCGTTGCGGCCCGACCACGCCCGATCTCTCGATCGGACTAGGACAGGACGCCCCCGTCGTGGTGCCTTCGGTGGCGTGTGTAGGGAAACCTTTCCATAACTCTCAGGAAATCACAACCCGCATCCAAGGCGAGTCGAAAAGGTAACGATTCGGTTGCAGAGAGCGCTCTCATCTTGCATTGAGCGGGGTCTGCCGGAATCGTCGACTTCCGCACCCGACGCCCCCAGGCGCTAGGATTCTGGAAGCGTTTGCAGACGAGGAGGTCTTCTGTGTCGGGAATCGAGGACGTCGCCAGCCTTGCCGGTGTTTCCAAGGCCACGGTGTCCCGCGCCCTGAGCGGCCGCGGCTACGTCTCCGCCGAGACCCGGATGCGCGTCTCGGCCGCCGCTGCGAGCCTCGGCTACGTCGTCTCCTCCAGCGCCTCGAGCCTCGTCACGGGCCGCACGAGCAACGTCGGCGTGATCATCCCGGTCATCAACCAGTGGTTCTTCGGCAGCATCATCGAGGGCGTCGAGCGCGCCCTGCTCGAGCGCGGCTACGACCTCATGCTCTACAACCTCACCAAGTCGCACGAAGAGCGCACCCGCGTGTTCGAGTACTTCCTGGTGCGCAAACGCGTCGACGCGGTGATCGCCGTCACCCTCGAGATCACGCCCGAGGAGACCAAGACGCTGCTCGCCCTCGGCAAGCCGATCGCCGGCATCGGCGGCCCACTCGAAGGCATCCCGACCTTGAGCATCGACGACGTGGCCGCCGCCCGGCTCGCCACGGAGCATCTGCTGCTGCTCGGCCATCGCGACATCATGCACGTCGGCGGCGACATCGACGAGCAGATGGACTTCCACGTGCACTCCAAGCGCCTCAAGGGCTACATGGAGGCCCTCACCGGCGCCGGCGTGCCCTACGATCGCGACTCCTACGTGGCGACGCGCTTCGACATCCCGGGCGGCTACCGGGTGGGCAAGCAGATCCTCGGCGATCCGCGGCGCCGCCCCACGGCGATCTTCGCGGCGGCCGACGAAGTGGCGATCGGCGTCATCCTGGCCGCCCGCGAACTCGGCATCTCGGTACCCGAGGAGCTCTCGGTGATCGGCATCGACGACCATCCCCTGGCCGAGCTCTTCGGGCTCACCACGATCGAGCAGCGGCCCGACCTGCAGGGCGAGCAGGCGGTGGACTGGGTCATCCGCCAGCTCGAGCAGCCCGGCTGGACTCCCCCGGCCCGCCACACCGTGCTCCCCGCACGCCTGGTGATGCGCTCCTCGACGGCGTCGCCGCGACCGCGCACCTGAGAAGGCCCACGCGCCCGCGGGCCGGCCGTCAGGCGAAGCGCGTGAGGTCGGGCAGCACGAACGCGCCGCCGGCGCGCTCGATCGGCAGCTCGGCGACCACCACGGGGCCGTCGGTCGGGATGGGGCCGTGCACGTGCGGGAACCCCGGCGTCTCCTCGGTGACCTCGAGGCCGGCTTCGGCGAGGGCCGTCGTGTCGAGCACCACGAGCAGCAGCGCGAAGCGGATGTCGGAGTAGAACTCGTCGAGCACCCCGCCCACGCCGTCGAGCGCGACCGCGTGCACGAAGCCCGCATCGGCCAGGCTGACGCCGCGCGTCGAGACCTCGTACTCCCCGAGATTGCGCGCCGACTCCCAGTCGTCGACGATGGCGACGTGTGCGATGCGGGTCATCCGGCAGCCTTCCTTCAAGTAATGACACTTCATAGTATCATTAAGCGATTCCCGTGAAGGAGGGCGGATGCCCGCAGCCAGCACCGCGACCGCGCGCGCCAAGCGGGGCCGCCCGACCGCGGTCGAGCGCGAACGGCGCCACACGCGCATCCTCGACGCCGCCGTCGCCGCGTTCGGCCGCGCCGGATTCGAACGCACGAGCCTCGACGACATCGCCGACGCGGCGGCAGTCACCAAGCGCACCCTCTACGTCGACGTCGGCGACAAGGCGGCCCTCTTCGCCGCCGCGGTCGAACGCGAGCACCAGCGCATCCGCGATGCGGCCTCGGTCACCGACTCCGCCCTCGACGTCGCTGCGGAGCTGGTGCACGTGCTGCACTCCGATGCGGCGATCGGGCTGCACCGCGCCGTGATCGCCGAGGCCGTGCGCCAGCCGTTGCTCGCCGAGGCCTTCTACACGGCCGGCCCGCGGCATTCGATCGGGCTGCTCGCCGAGCGCTTCGGCATCGACGCAGAGCGGGCCTCCGCGCTCTACACCCTGCTCCTCGGCGAACCGCACCGGCGGCGGCTGCTCGGCCTCGACCCCGCCCCGTCGCGGGCGCAGTCCGCCACACAGGCACGCGCGGCCTGGGCACTGCTCGCGCCTTAACGGCGGATGCCCCGAGCCAGTGGCCCGGGGCATCCGTTGCGAAGTAGAGAAGACTACTTGAGGGTGACGGTGGCGCCAGCCTCTTCGAGCTGAGCCTTGGCCTTCTCGGCGGCCTCCTTGGTCGCGCCCTCGAGCACGGCCTTGGGGGCGCCGTCAACGAGAGCCTTCGCCTCACCGAGGCCGAGGCTGGTGAGGGCGCGCACCTCCTTGATGACCTGGATCTTCTTCTCGCCGGCGGCTTCGAGGATGACGTCGAAAGCGGTCTGCTCCTCGACCTCCTCGGCAGCGGCGGCCGGGCCGGCAACGCCGGCGACGGCGACGGGGGCAGCGGCGGTGACCTCGAAGGTCTCCTCGAATGCCTTGACGAACTCGCTGAGCTCGATGAGCGTGAGCTCCTTGAAAGCGTCAAGCAGTTCCGCGGTGGAAAGCTTAGCCATGTTGTTCTCCTTGTTTGGTAGTTAGTTCAACCGCATCCGAAGCCGAAGCTCAGGAAGCGGACTCCTGCTTCTCACGCAGCGCATCGACCGTGCGAACGGCCTTCGACAGCGGGGCGTTGAAGAGATATGCGGCACCGAAGAGCGAAGCCTTGAAGGCACCGGCGAGCTTCGCCAGCAGGACTTCACGGGATTCGAGATCGGCGAGCTTGGTGACCTCAGCGGCGGTCAGAGGGTTACCGTCGAAGTAACCGCCCTTCACGACCAGAAGAGGGTTTGCCTTGGCGAAGTCACGCAACGACTTGGCGACGGCCACGGGGTCTCCGTGGACGAAGGCGATCGCGGAAGGACCGGCGAGCTCGTCGTCGAACGACGAGATGCCGGCGTTGTTCGCCGCGATCTTGGTCAGCGTGTTCTTCACCACGGCGTATGACGCGTGCTCACGGATGTTGCCGCGCAGCTGCTTGAGCTGGGCGACCGTGAGACCGCGATACTCGGTCAGCAGAACGGCGGTCGAGCTCTGGAAAAGTTCCGTGAGTTCGGCAACCGAGGCTTCCTTGTTCGCCATGGCGCTCCTAATGATGATTGTCGTCAGCCGGGACGACCGTCGTACGGGATGCGCACAAAAAAAGCTCCGGCGCAGGAGGCCGGAGCGAGAAGAAGCGGTAGAACCGCTTGAAACTGACTACGTACACCTGCGCAGGTCTTCGCTCATGCGAACCTTCGATCGTCGTATGCCCAGTCCGTGAACTGCGCGCACGCCGATAACCGGCGGTCTTTGGCTCCGTCAAGACTAAGCGACCCCCGCCTCCGATGCAAATCGCATCGACGACGGGGGCCGCAGAGGGAACATCCGGCGATCTAGACCCGCCGGTTACCCGTGATGGCGCGCACGATGAACACGATCACCGCGAACACCAGCAGGATCAGGCCGATCCAGAGCAGGAAGTTCAGCGTCTGTACGAAACCGCCGGTGAACAGCAGGATGACAGCGATCACGGCGATGATGATGAGGAGAAGATTCATTCTGAGCTCCTATACCTTTCGGGGAAGCGGGGACGAACCCCTCCGGCCTGTGGGCCGTGATTTTCACCGTACCCCGATCGGGGGTAAAGCGGACTTCTCCGCCTCCGCTTCTTGCGGCGCGAGCGGGATCACCACGGTGAAGGCCGTGCGGCCGGGCCGGGTGTCGACGCTCACCTCGCCGCCGTGGGCATCCACCACCGCTTTCACGATCGCGAGGCCCAGCCCCGTGCTGCCGGCGTGCCGCGAGCGGGAGCTGTCCCCGCGCACGAAGCGCTCGAACAGCGCGGGCACGAGCTCGGAGTCGATGCCGGGGCCGTCGTCGGCGATCGTGACGACGGCCGAGGGGGTTCCGTCCTTCGCGGTCGCCTGCCGTGCCGACACGAGCACCGTGCTCCCTGCGGGCGTGTGCACGCGCGCATTGGCGAGGAGGTTGGCGAACACCTGATGCAGCCGGTGCGGATCTCCGGCCACGGTCACGGGCTCTTCGGGCAGGTCGAGGTCCCACACGTGATCGGGGCCGGCCACGTGGGCATCGCTCACGGCGTCGACGAGCACGAGGGAGAGGTCGACCTCGGTGGTGTCGAGTTCCGGCTTCGCATCGAGGCGGGCCAGCAGCAGCAGGTCCTCGACGAGGCTCGTCATGCGCGTGGCCTCCGACTCGATGCGCCCCAGGGAGTGCGTGACGTCGTCAGGCAGGCCCGTGCTCGTGCGCCGCGTGAGCTCGGCGTAGCCGCGGATCGAGGCGAGCGGCGTGCGCAGCTCGTGGCTCGCATCCGCCACGAACTGGCGCACCTTGTTCTCGCTGCGCTGGCGAGAGGTGAGGGCGGAGGCGACGTGCTCGAGCATCCGGTTGAAGGCCAGGCCCATGCGGCCCACCTCGGAGCGCGGGTCGGTGACGGGCACGCGTTCCGCCAGCGCGACGTCGCCGCGGTCCAGCGGCAGCTCGGCCACGCGCGTCGCCGTGGCGGTCACGCGGTCGAGCGGGCGCAGCGCGAGGCGGATGATGAGCAGCCCCGCGATTCCGGCGAGCACCATGGCGCCGATGGTCACGAGCACGATCACGATGATCTGCTGCGAGAGCGTGGCGGTCACGTCGGTGAGCGGGAGGCCGGTGACGAGGATGTCTCCGGCCGTGGTGACCGTCGGCGCTTCGATCCGGTAGGAGCCGAGGGAGGCGACGGTGATCGTCACCGGTGCGCGCGAGGGGGTGACCGCGTCCAGCGAGGCCAGCTCGTCGGCGGTGAGCCGTTGCACCTGCCCTGCCGAGTCGAGCACGAAGCCCTGCGTGGCGACGCCGTTCGAGACGGCGGCCACCAAAGTACCGGAGGCCTGCCCGAGCGAGAAGCCGGGCGGGCCGCCGTTGCCGGACGGGAGAACCTGCTGGATGCTGCGGTTCGAGGCCTCACGCAGCTGCGCATCGAGCTGGTTGACCAGGAACCCGTTGAGCGCCACCGTGCTGAGCACGCCGATGATGGCGCCGGCGACGGCGATGAGGCCGATCACGCTCAGGATCAGCGTGCGGCGCAGAGTCATAGTGCGGGCTTCAGCATGTAGCCCGCGCCGCGCACCGTGTGGATCATGGCGGGGTGGCCGGCGTCGACCTTCTTACGCAGGTAGGAGATGTAGATCTCCACCACGCTCGACTTGCCGCCGAAGTCGTAGCTCCACACCCGGTCGAGGATCTGCGCCTTGCTCAGCACGCGGCGGGGGTTGCGCATGAGGTAGCGCAGCAGCTCGAACTCGGTCGCGGTGAGCTCGATCGACTCGCCGTCGCGGAACACCTCGTGGCTGTCCTCGTTGAGTTCGAGGTCGCCCACCGTGACGATGGGGTCGTCGGCGTCGGCCACGACCAGGGTGGAACGGCGGATGAGGCCGCGCAGGCGCGCGACCAGCTCCTCGAGCGAGAAGGGCTTGGTGACGTAGTCGTCGCCGCCGGCGGTGAGGCCGGCGATGCGGTCGTCGAGCGCATCCTTCGCGGTGAGGAAGAGCACGGGGGTCTCGTGGCCGTCGGCGCGCACGCGCTGCAGCACCTGCAGGCCGTCGATGTCGGGGAGCATCACGTCGAGCACGATCACGTCGGGGCGGAACTCGCGCGCCACGGCGATGGCCTGGCGGCCCTCGCTCGCGGTCTTGACCTCCCAGCCCTCGTAGCGCAGGGCCATCGAGAGCAGGTCGGTGAGGGTGTTCTCGTCGTCGACGACGAGCGCCCGCACCGGCGTGCCGTCGGCGCGTCGCAGCCGCGGCTGCTTGGCCGCATTGGAGGAGTTGCCGTTGCCGGCACCGGAGAGGAGGGAGGCGTCGATGGTCACAGTTCCAGTATTGGCAGTTTCCTATGAGGAATCTATGACCGGGCGAAGCGCACCCTGAGAATCCTGACAGACCCGGCACCGACGCCCCTCGAGAGGGCCGACCGAGTGCTGCTACTGTCGTCGGGAGTGACACGGGGTGCCCTTCGCGGGCTGAGATGAGACCCGTCGAACCTGATCTAGTTCGTACTAGCGAAGGGATGTCGCGAATGAGCCTTCGCACGTCTGCCCACCCGTCCGACCTGCTGACCCTGCTGCGCGAGCGCGAACCGCTCGTGCAGTGCATCACGAACGCCGTGGTGACGGGGTTCACCGCCAACGTGCTGCTCGCGCTGGGGGCCTCGCCCGCGATGGTCGACATCCCCGGCGAGGCCGGCGGTTTCGCCCGGATCGCCTCCGGCCTCCTGGTGAACCTCGGCACCCCCACCGGCGAGCAGCGCGACGCGGCCCGGGAGGCGGTGGCCGCTGCCGCCGAGGCGGCGGTGCCCTGGGTGCTCGATCCGGTCGCCGTCGGCGCCCTACCGGTGCGCACCGCGCTCGCCCGGGAACTCCTCCTGCACAAGCCCACGATCGTGCGCGGGAACGCCTCGGAGATCCTCGCCCTCGCCGGCGCCGGAGCCGGCGGGCGCGGTGTCGACGCCACCGACAGCGCCGAGGCGGCCGAGGAGGCGGCGCGGGGGCTCGCCCTCCTCACGGGAGGGGCCGTCGCGGTCTCCGGGCCCGTGGATCTGGTGACCGACGGCACGACCGTGGTGCGCGTGGCGAACGGGCACGCCCTGCTGACACGCGTGACCGGTGGCGGATGCGCGCTCGGCGCCGTCATGGCCGCGTTCGCCGGGGCGGCGACCGCGACCGCGATCGCGACCTCGCCGGGATCCGGGCCCGACACGGATGGCCCGGCCCACGCATCCCGGGCGCTCGACGCCGCCGTCGCCGCGTCGAGCGTCTACGGCATCGCGGCGGAGCACGCCGCCCGTTCGGCCGCCGGGCCGGGGAGCTTCGCCGTGGGTCTGCTCGACGCGCTCGCGGCACTCGACGCCCCGGCCGTGCGCGCCGAGGCGCGCCTGTCGTGACCGCGCGCGTGCTCGACCTGAGCGTGTACCTCGTGACCGATCGCGCTCTCGCGGAGGAGTGCGGAGACGCTGACGGCCGTTCGCTGGCCGAGGTGGTCGACGCGGCGGTGACCGGCGGAGCGACGATCGTGCAGTTGCGCGACCCGGCGGCCGACGCCGCATCGCTCGTCGCCGCGGCGATCGAGCTCTCGGCGGTCATCGACGGGCGGGCGCTCTTCGTGGTCGACGACCGCGTCGACGTCGTGCTCGCCGCCCGGCGGGCGGGGGCGCGCGTCGACGGTGTGCACCTGGGCCAGAGCGACCTGCCCGTCGAGGCCGCCCGAGCCCTGCTCGGGCCCGGCGCGATCGTCGGCCTCACCGCGAACACCCGGGAGCACCTCGAGGCCGCGACGGCCCTGCCCGCCGGCACGGTGGACTACCTCGGCGTGGGCGTCATCCGCCCCACCAGCACCAAGGCCGATCATCCGGAACCCCTCGGGATCGACGGCTTCGCCGCGTTCGCCGCCCGGAGCCCTCTTCCCTGCGTGGCGATCGGCGGCATCGTCGAAGCCGACGTGCCCGCTCTGGTCGCCGCGGGGGCGGCAGGCACCGCTGTGGTCTCGGCGATCTGCGCAGCGCCCCAGCCCCGCGCCGCCGCCGCCGGCTTCGCCGCCCGCTGGCGGGAGGCCGCGGCGAGCGCCGCGCCGTCAGCATCCGCGCGTCTGACCTCCGCGCCGGCGTCCGCGCGCCCCGCAACCGCTCCGCCGGCATCCGCGCCCCCGACGTCCGCAGACGCCGCGGCCCACGCCGACCGCGCCCTGTTCGCGAGACCTCTGGGCGCCCGCGGCCGTGCCGTGCCGCGCGTGCTGAGCATCGCCGGGACCGATCCCACCGGGGGTGCGGGCATCCAGGCCGATCTCAAGTCGATCGCCGCCCTCGGCGGCTACGGCATGGCCGTGGTCACCGCGCTCGTCGCGCAGAACACCCGCGGAGTGCGCTCCGTGCACCTCTCCCCCGTCGACTTCCTGCGCGAGCAGCTCGAGGCGGTCTCCGACGACGTGGAGATCGACGCGGTGAAGATCGGGATGCTCGGCACCGCCGAACTCGCCGACGAGGTGTCCCGCTGGCTCGCCGAGGCCAAGCCGCCTCTCGTGGTCCTCGACCCCGTGATCGTGTCGACGAGCGGCGACCGGCTCTTGACCCCCGAGGGCGAGGAGTCGATGCGCCGGCTGTGCACCCAAGCCGATCTGATCACGCCGAACCTCGCCGAGCTGGGCGCCCTGCTCGACACCGCTCCCGCCGCAGACTGGGCGGCCGCGCTCCGCCAGGGCGAGGAGCTCGCCCGTCGCACCGGCGTCGCCGTGCTCGTCAAGGGCGGCCACCTGACGGGCGACTCCGCGCCCGACGCGATCGTGCGGGTGTGCGAGGGGCGGGCGTCCGTCACCGAGCTCGACGGCGCCCGGGTGCTCACGAGCAATACCCACGGCACCGGATGCTCGCTCTCGTCGGCTCTGGCCACGCTCGGCGCGCAGACGGGCGGCATCCGCGGGGCGGGTCAGGGCACGGGAGCCGGCGGCGGGACCGGAAACGACGGGGACGGGGACGGGGAACCCTGGTCGTCGGCCCTCCGCGAGGCCAAGGACTGGCTGACGGGTGCACTGCGGGGCGCCGACGCGCTCGACGTCGGGCACGGCAACGGCCCGATCGATCATGCTCACGCCACGCGAGCGGCCCTCGCCGCCGCGCGCGTGCGGACCGGCGCATCCGGGCCGCACGACGCCGCCGGCACCGATGCCGATGCCGATGCCGAGTCGTTCACGGCGAGCCTCTGGTCGCAGACCCGCGCCCTCCGCGGGCAGATCGACGAGCTCGACTTCGTGCGAGCCCTCGGAGACGGCTCCCTCGAACCGGCGGCCTTCGAGCACTACCTGACGCAAGACCTGCTCTACCTCTCCGAATACGCTCGCTGCCTGGCCCGCGCCAGTCAGCTGGCGCCGAGTTCCGACGAGCAGGTCTTCTGGGCGCGGTCGGCCGCCGACGCCCTGGCCGAAGAGGCGAGGCTGCACCGCGCCCGCGGCGCCGGGGCCGGCAGCCCTCTGCCGAGCGCCACGACGCTGGCCTATGTGAACCATCTGCACGCGCTCGCCGCCGTCGGCGACTACGGCGCGCTGGTCGCCGGGCTGCTCCCCTGCTTCTGGATCTACGTCGACCTCGGCCGGCGACTCGCCGCCCGGCGCCACCCGGGACATCCTTTCGACGATTGGCTGCAGAGCTACGGCGACCCGGGGTTCGCCGAGGCCACCGAGACGGCCGTCCGCATCACCGACCGCGCGGCCCGCACAGCCTCACCGGGGGCGCGCGAGACCATACGCACGGCGTTCGTGCGCTCCTGCGAGCACGAGCACGCCTTCTTCGCCCAGGCGACGGCGGAAGGGGCCGCCTCCGGCACCCGCTGACCACCCCGGCACGCCCGACACATCCGGCCTGCGACGACGCGGCGGCGATTCATCCCGCGGTGTCGGCCCGGGAGGGGAGAATGGGGAGGTGACCGACACGATGCTCTTCTTCCCCTGGGAGGAGGACGAGGCATCCGCGGAGCCCGCCCCGCCGCCGCATCTCGCGCGCATCGTGGCCGAGTCGACCGATCGCGTCGCCTGGCTGCGCGCCCGCAGCCGCGGCGTGACCGCCACCGACGTCGCCCGCCTGTCGAGCTCGCGCGCCGTGGCCGCGGTGGCGTGGGACAAACTGCACGGCACCGGCTTCGGCGGCAACGCCTTCACCGATCACGGCCGGGCCCGCGAGCCGGAGATCGCCGCGTGGGTGCGCCGCGAATACGCGATCGAGCCGAGCGTCGCGCTGTTCCACGCCGCTCGTGAGGCACGGCACCTCGCCACGCCCGACGGCATCCGGGTGGCCGATGACGGCTCGGTCGAGCTCGCCGAGATCAAGACGACCTCGAAGCCGTGGTCGCGCATCCCGCGCAGCTACCTGCGGCAGGTGTGGTGGCAGCAGTACGTGCTCGGCGCCGAGCGCACCCTCGTGGTGTGGGAGCAGCACCTCGACTTCGTGCCGGTGGCCGAGGAACCCCGGTGCCAGTGGGTGGAGCGCGACGAGTCGGAGATCGAGCTGCTCGTGCGGCGGGCCGACGAGCTGCTGGCCTGGATGCGCGGCGAGCGCCGCTAGTCCGGCCCCGGCCTGTCGCCCGTCGGGCCACTCGCCGCATCCCCGCACCCGGAAACGACGGAGTTCAGACCGGGATGCCAGAAACGACGGACTCAGGGACGGCGTGTTGCCTGACGGATCCGTCGTTTCGAGAGCGCCAGGCCTCCACCGCGAGCACGATCGCGAGGCCGACCAGCCAGAGCAGTGCGATCGAGGTGGCCACGAACTCGAGCACCCCGCCCACCTGGGTGCCGAAGCGCAGCACCGAGAGCATCCCGCCGGTCGCCGAGATGAGCGCCACCGCGATCGCCGAGCCGAGCGAGAAACGCGCCAGCCGGCGGAAGCGCCTGTCTGCGGCCACCTGCAGCATCACGAAGGCCGCCCCGGCGAAGCCGAGCACCGCCGAGAGGGTGTGGATGAGGTCCTGCCAGGTGAACGCAGGCCCCACCGGCAGCGGGCAGTAGGCGGTGCAGGTGACCTGCGAAGCGATGCCGAAGGCGACCGCGGCGCCCGCGAGCACGACCGCGGGCGGCACCACGGCGAGCCAGCGGATGCGCGGGGTCAGCGGCGGGGCGGCCAGCGCCACGAGGGCGGCGGCCACCGAGACCAGCACGAGCGCCCAGCGGAACGTCGCCGCGGTGGGCTCCCCGTCGGCGCCGAGCTCGCTGACGTAGAGGAAACGGCTCGCGGAGAGGCGCGCCACCCAGATCAGCCCGAGACCGGCGCCCGCGGCCGCAGCCGCGAGCCACAGCATCCCCGAACGCACACGGGGCCACGGCGACAGCATCTTTGAATGTTAACGTGCGGCCTTCGAGTTTGCACCACAGTGACCTCGCCGTAACACCGGTGAATTATTCACCGCATAGCGTGTGGAGCAGCCGAAGAGGCTACGCAGCGAGGCGGGATGCCCGAGCCCGTTCCTGCGTGTTCTGAAGATCGACGGAAGGCACACGATGATCGAGCAGTGGAGTGGATCGTCGGGCACATCGAGCCCCACTCTGACCCACCCGAAGACGATGCGCGCATCCGTCATCGCCGAGACCGGTTCGCCGGACGTCCTCACCGTCGCCGAAGTCGCCTCGCCGCTGCGCGTCAATGCCGAGGTGCTCGTGAAGGTCGCCGCCGCCGGGGTCAACCCGATCGACGCGAAGACGCGGTCGGGCAAGGGCGTCTCCGCCGCCATCCCGGGCTACCCCTACATCCTCGGCTACGACTTCGCGGGCGTGGTGGTGGAGACCCCGTTCGCCGGTCACCCGCTCAGCGTGGGCGACGAGGTCTACGGCATGATGTCGGTGCCGCGCGGCGACGGCTCGTACGCCGAGTACGTCTCGGCGCCGAGCCTGCAGGTGGCCCGAAAGCCCAAGACCCTCTCGCTCACCGAAGCGGCGGCCGTGCCGCTCGCGGCGCTCACGGCCTGGGGCATGGTGGTCGACCTCGCCAAGGCGCACGAAGGGCAGCGGATGCTCATCCACGCGGCCTCGGGCGGCGTCGGGCACTTCGCGGTGCAGTTCGCGGCGTACTTCGGGGCCCGGGTGACGGCCACGGGCTCCTCGCGCAACCAGAGCTGGCTGCGCGAGCTGGGAGCCACGAGCGTCATCGACTACTCCGCCGTGGCCTTCGACGAGCAGCTCTCCGACCTGGATGTCGTGATCGACCTCGTCGGCAACGTGCACTCCTCGACGGGGTCGCGGTCGCTGAAGGTGCTGCGCCCGGGTGGGCTCATCATCAACGCACCGACCGGCAGCTGGCCGGGGTTCGAGGAGGAGGCCGCGGCGGCCGGGATGCGCGCCACGACCTTCAAGGTGGCGCCGGATGCCTCGACACTGGCCGTCATCTCGCGGCTGATCGACTCGGGAGACGTGCGTGTGCACGTCGACGAGGTGTTCCCGCTGGCCGAGGCCGCCGCCGCGCACCGCGCGATCGAGGGCGGTCACACGCGGGGCAAGCTGGTGCTGCAGATCGGCGATCTGCCCTTCTAGGGGGGTCGCGGCTGCGGCGCCTCCAGCGGCTCTGCTGTCTCGGCCGTCTGGGCTATCTGGCCGCGATCGTCACGCGCAGGGCGTCAGCGCGTCGACCCCGGGGCCGAGGGTCGCGAGGCCGCCGAGCACCACGATCCTCGACGGCGCCAGGCGCACGAGTTCGTCGAGCACCAGCTGCGGCACGCAGTTCTGCGGAACCACGTACAGCGGCGCCTTCTCGTGTGCGGCCAAGGCCCCACCGCTCAGCGCATCCGGGAACACGAGTCCGCTCGCGAGGTAGACGACCCGGGCGGAGCCGAAGGCCTGCTGATTCACCAGCACCCCCACCTCGAACCGGTCGGCGCCCGCGAAACGCCGGCCACCGAGCCCGCCTGTCCGGAGCGAGCTCTCGAGGGCGGCGCCGATCGAGTTGAGCCCGCCAACGAGATGCGCTGAGCGTGCACCGAGCCCCGTGATCACCGTGGTCTCCTCCGCAGAAGGAGCCGGCTCGGCACCGTCGACGAGGAGCACCGGATGCACGCGTGCGCCGGCCGCGGCCGCCGGCGAGGCGGTCAGCGCGTCGGCGAACCCGCCTCCGTTCGCAAGGAAGATCTCGTCTGCCGTTCCGAAGCCCACACTCGCGTCGGCGATCAGGGCGCGCGACACCGCGAAGCGGTCCGCGCCCCCGATGCGCAGCACGATGGCCTGGCGCACCCGGCGGGAGAGCTGCTCGAGCACCTCGTCGGACACGGATGCCGGCCCGCCCACCACGACGACGACGCTCGGGCGCAGGGCGGCGATCTCGTCGCCCACCGTCGGCAGGAGCACGGCGGCCGGGGTGAGCAGCAGGGCCGCGTCGTTCTGCGCGGCGACGGAGACCGCGCTGAGCGCATCCGGGAACTTCTCACCGCTCGCCAGGAACACGGTGGCGGAGGTGCCGAAGGCCGCCTTCGCGGCGAGAACCGCCTGCTCGTAGCGGTCGGCGCCGGCCAGGCGAGCGGGGGCCGGAAGCGGGGCCGCAGGCTGTGCGCCGCCTCCCCGTGCCACCACCGCGAGGGATGTCTCCGGTGCGGCCACGAGGGCGACGACGAGGGCCAGCCCCAGCGCAGCAGCGTTCAGCGAGGCGGCGGATCGGCGGAGGCGGAACATGGAACTCCCTGGCTGGGGGTCCATCGTCGCCGGGGGCACTCCCCCGACGTTATGAGCAGTTGCTACTCAGCCGCTGTCAGGGGGCGCTCGAGCACGAAATCGTCGTGCAGCTCGTCGCCCACGAGGAAGTGCTTGGTGCCGACCCGGCGGAAACCGGACTTCTCGTAGAAGCGGATGGCGCGGGAGTTGCGCTGGTTCACGCCCAACCACACCGTGATCGCTCCGGCCTCGTCCGCGGCGGCGATGGATCCTTCCATGAGCGCGGTCGAGACGCCGAGGCCGTGGAAGTTCGCGCGCACGTAGCACTTGCTGATCTCGGCCGTGGGCCGGGCCGTGACGACGGCGGCCACCTCAGGGTCGGCCGGGTCGGCGGCGACGAGCATGGAGTAGCCCGCGATCTCTCCGTCGACGTCGGCGAGCAGCACGGTGCGCTCCGGGCTCGCGAGGTAGCCGGCGAAGCGCTGCTCGGAGAGGTGCTCGGCGATGAACGCGGCGATGGCCTCCGGCGCGGTTCCCGGAGGACACGCGAGTTCGAACGTCTCCGCGGCGACCGCGGCGACGATACCTGCATCCTCGATGCGTGCGCGGCGAACTCTCGTGACCATGTCTTCACGCTAGGCGTTTGAGACCCGCAATCCCGTTCGGACACGCGGCCCCCGAGAACCGCGGCACCCGTTCGGGCCGCGGGCCACAGCCGAACGCCCCTCGGTCTGGGCTTCGAGGGGCGTTCGGGGTTCGGTGGTGCAGCGGGATGCCGTCAGTCGAGTCCGCAGGGGGTCAGCGATTCGATGTCCCGGCTGAGCGTGTTCGTGCCGCCGAGCACATAGACGGTGTCGGGCGCCACGCGTCCGATCTCGAAGTACACCGCGGAGCTCAGGCAGTCGGGCTGGGTGACGTAGAGCGGGCTCTTCTCCGCACCAGCAGCCGCGCCCCCGCTCAGCGCGTCGGGGAAGACGGCTCCGCTGGCGAGATAGATGCTGCCGACGCCGTTCGGGAACGAGGCGCGGTTCACCGATGCTCCGGCCTCGTAGCGGTCGGTCCCGGCATACCGAGTGACGGCGAACGTGTTCTTCAGCGATGCCTCGAGGGGAGCGCTGACCGAGACGGGACCACCGGCGATGAACACGTCGCGCACGCCGAGCGACATCAGGAGGTTCGATTCCGAAGCGGTCAGAGTCGGCTCGGTGCCGTTGACGAGCAGGACCGGCTGGCTGTGCTGCGCCGCAGCGGGCGAGGCCGTCAGAGCATCAGGGAAGTTCGTCCCCGTCGCGATGTAGAGGCCTGTCGCCGATTGGATGCCGAAGTCCTCGTCGGCGATGAGGTTGCGGGAGACCTCGTAGCGATCGGCGCCGCCGATGCGCTTGACTCGCGCGCCACCGCTCCCCACGGTCAGGGCCTGGACGACACCATCGGAGACAGAAGCAGGACCTCCGACCACCACGACGTCCTTGGCGCCCAGGCGCGTGATCTCTGCGAGAAGTCCGGCGGGCAGCGATCCTTGCGCAGTGAGGAGAAGGGGGCCCCCGTTCGCGGCCGCGATCGCTGTGGCACTCAGGGCATCGGCGTACTTCTCGCCGCTCGCGACGAAGACCGTGTCCGTCTTGGTGAACTTCAGCTTCGAGACGGCGATGGCCTGCGCGTATCGATCCGACCCCGCGATGCGCGCGACCGCCGGCGCCTTCTTCACCGTCATGGTGCAATCGACGCCCCCGGCCGCCGAGCTCCCGGGGCGGGTCGCCGACAGAGTGAAATGGGCGGTCTCCACGGTGCCCGGCTGTCCGATGATCGCCGGCCCGCTGGGGTTGATGGTCAGACCCGAAGGCAGCGCTCCGGCCGTCACGGCGATCGTGGATCCCTCCGAGGCGAGTTGCGCGAACCCAATGGGGAATCCGACGACGGCCACAGCCTGCGGGCAGCTGACGCCCGGCACGATGACCTCCTCTGCCTGCGCGGAGAGAGCCGGCACGATCGGTGCCGCGAGCAGCAGGGCCGCAACACCCCCGAGAACGGTCGTGCGGAGAGCGGATAGAGACACAGGCATGGTGTTCCTTTTCGAGAAGAGAGATGGATCTTCTCAGGGTGACCCGCACGCGCCAGGCAGCGTTATGAGCATTTGGTACTCACGCGACGCGATCCGCGCATCCGCCATCCGCGCCCGGGAACGCAGAAAGGGCCCGCCGCGAGGCGAGCCCTTTCCGGGTGTTCAGGTGGTGCGGGTGAAGACGATCAGATCGAGTTCACGTCGAGCGGGATGCCCGGGCCGAAGGTCGTCGAGACGGCGCCCTTCTGCACGTAGCGGCCCTTCGACGAGGACGGCTTGAGGCGCATGACCTCGTCGAGCGCCGCCTTGATGTTCTCGCTGAGCTGCTCGGGCGTGAACGCCGCCTTGCCCACCGGGAAATGCACGTTGGCGTGCTTGTCGACGCGGAATTCGATCTTTCCGCCCTTGATCTCCTCGACGGCCTTGGCCACGTTGGGGGTCACGGTGCCGGTCTTCGGGTTGGGCATGAGGCCACGGGGGCCGAGCACCTTTCCGAGACGGCCGACCTTGCCCATGAGCTCCGGGGTCGAGACGGCGGAGTCGAACGAGGTGTAGCCGCCGGCCACCTTCTCGATCAGCTCGTCGCCACCGACCTCGTCGGCACCCGCGGCGATCGCGGCCTCAGCGGCCGGTCCCGTCGCGAACACGATGACGCGGGCGGTCTTGCCGGTGCCGTGGGGCAGGATGACGGTTCCGCGAACCATCTGGTCGGCCTTGCGGGGGTCGACCCCGAGCTTGAGCGCGACCTCGACGGTGCTGTCGAACTTGGCGGAGCCGGTCTCGCGAGCGAGCGACACGGCTTCGGACGGGGTGTAGTACTTGCCGGCTTCGATCTTCTCGGCCGCGGCCCGGTAGGCCTTTGACTTCTGTGCCATTTCCAGCCTCCTCCTTATGCCTCGACCGTGATGCCCATGGAACGGGCAGTACCGGCGATGATCTTCATTGCAGCGTCGACGTCGTTCGCGTTCAGGTCGGCCTGCTTCTGCTCGGCGATCTGACGCACCTGCTCTTTGGTGAGCTTGGCGACCTTGACGGTGTGGGGGGTGGAGGAGCCCTTGGCGACTCCGGCGGCCTTCTTGATGAGCTCCGCGGCGGGCGGGGTCTTCAGGATGAAGGTGAACGAGCGGTCTTCGTAGACCGTGATCTCCACGGGGATGACGTTGCCGCGCTGCGACTCGGTCGCGGCGTTGTACGCCTTGCAGAACTCCATGATGTTCACGCCGTGCTGACCCAGCGCAGGCCCGATGGGCGGTGCGGGGTTGGCGGCGCCGGCGTTGATCTGAAGCTTGATCAGACCTGTGACCTTCTTTTTCGGTGCCATTTCTTCTCTTCTCTTTCGTGCCATCCGAATGGATGACGCTCCCACAGCCGAGCGATTCCCGGATGCGGTGGTGTGAAACGCTGCGAAAGCAACCTTGTGATCTTAGCCGATTCGCGGCGCGATCGCATCGTGCCGCGAATCGGACGACTCGCGCCGCAGAGGCGGCGGCGCGATCTAGAGTTTCGTGACCTGGTCGAACGAGAGCTCGACCGGGGTCTCGCGCTCGAAGAGCGAGACGAGCACGGTGAGCTTGCCGCTCTCGGGCTTGATCTCGCTGATCGAACCGGGGAGCCCGGCGAACGAGCCCTCCTTGATGGTGATGGTCTCGCCGATCTCGAAGTCGACCTCGGCCGGGATGGAGCGTGCGACGGCTTTGCCGCCCTTGCCGCCCGACGCCTTGGCGGTGGGGACTTCGGCGACCTCGACGAGGCTCTTCAGCATGTTGAACGCCTCTTCGAAGCGCAGCGGCGTGGGGTTGTGCGAGTTGCCCACGAAGCCGGTGACGCCCGGCGTGTGACGCACGACCGACCAGCTGTCCTCGTTGAGGAACATGCGCACGAGCACGTAGCCCGGGATGCGCACGCGGGTCACGAGCTTGCGCTGGCCGTTCTTGATCTCGACCACGTCTTCCATCGGAACCTCGACCTGGAAGACGAAGTCCTCCATGCCCATCGAGGTCTTGCGGCTCTCGATGTTCGACTTCACGCGCTTCTCGAAGCCGGCGTAGGAGTGGATGACGTACCACTTGCCGGGCAGCGCACGCAGCTCGGCACGGAAGGCGTCGTAGGGGTCGACCACGACCTCCTCGTCGGAGGCCTCGGCGTCGGCGGCCAGCTCGGCCGCGACATCCTCACCCTCGACCGGCTCATCGGCGACCGGCTCATCGGCGGCCTCGGCCTCGTCGTCTTCGAGCACCTCGAGAACAGCGGCGGCCTCGTCGAAGTCGTCGATGTTCAGTGCGTCGTCGACCACCGCGTCGGCTTCGGGGTCGGCTGCCTCGTCGATCGCCTCGAGGAGGGCGTCGAGGTCAGCCGGGACACCGGCTTCTTCGGGCTTTGCGTCAGACACTGAATTCGTTCCACTTCTTAGCTTGTTTGGGCCGCGGGATGCGGCGAACCGATCGGTCGCTCTCGTCAGGCCGGCGTGCCGAACACCACGAGTGCCAGCCAGCCGAACAGGGTGTCGAGCCCCACGACGATGGCCATCATGATGATGACGAACACCAGCACGACCAGCGTGTAGCTCACGAGCTCACGCCGGGTCGGGGTGACGACCTTCTTCAGTTCGGTGAAGACCTGCCGGATGAACAGGACGATACGGGCGAACGGGTTGCGCCTGGCCGCCCGATCTTTCTTGGCATTCTCGACGACGTCTTCAGAAGGCTCGTCGATCACTTTTCTTGCCACCGTGTCAGTACCTTTCACGAACAGGAGCAGGGCGGACAGGACTCGAACCTGCAACCTGCGGTTTTGGAGACCGCTGCTCTACCAATTGAGCCACCGCCCTAAAGAGAGAAATCGCGCGGCTTCGCTACACTCACTTCAAGGAATAAGCGCCAGAAAATAGGCATAGAAAAGCTTGGCAGATTTCAACTACCGACACTCAGTGTAAGTCACATCGGGCAGCACCGCAAAGCCAGTGAAACGGGGAACACCATGAGCACGAACGCATTCCGGATCGGCTTCGTGGCGACGCTCGGCGGTCTCGTCGCCATCGCACTGGGCTTCGCCTTCACCCAGTTGTCGACCGTGGTGATCTGCATCCTGGCCTCGCTCTTCCTGGCGCTCGGCCTGGATCCGCTGGTGCGCTGGCTGACCCGGCGGCACATTCCGCGGGGCTGGTCGATCGTGATCGTCTTCGTGATCGTGATCGCGTTCGCGGTTCTGGTGTTCTTCCTCGTGATCCCCGCGGTGGTCGCGCAGACCACCGAATTGATCACGAACCTGCCTGCCGCGGTCAAGTCGGTGACGCACGAGCAATGGTTCATCCAGGTGTTCGGCGACTCGGTCGACACGCAGAAGCTCGTGCAGGACCTGGAGAACTACCTGGCCGACCCGAACAACCTGGCCACCCTCACCGGGGGCGTGCTGAAGATCGGGCTCGCGCTGGTGAACGGCATCTCGGCCGCCATCCTCGTGCTCGTGCTCACGCTGTTCTTCCTCGGGTCGCTCGAGGCCGTGAAGTCGAGCTTCTACGTGCTGGTGCCGATGTCGCGCCGGGCCGGGGTGATCTCGATCACCGACCAGATCGTGCAGTCGATCGGCAAGTACGTGAGCGGGCAGGTCATCCTCGCGGGCACCAACGGCGTGTTCGGCTTCATCGCGATGGTGCTGATCGGGGTGCCCTATGCGGGGGCGCTGGCCGTGGTGTGCTTCCTGCTCGCGCTCATCCCGCTGGTCGGCACCATCATCAGCGCCGTCATCGTGACCTTCATCGCGCTCACGGTCTCGCCGACCACGGCGATCTTCATCGGCATCTACTTCCTCGTCTACATGCAGGTGGAGGCATACGTCTTCAGCCCGCGCGTGATGAACAAGGCAGTGGACGTGCCCGGCATCCTGGTGGTGATCGGCGCCCTGGTGGGCGGCACGCTGCTCGGGGTGCTCGGAGCGCTCATCGCCGTGCCCGTGGTGGCGTCGATGCTGATCATCATCAAACAGGTGATCGTGCCGCGCCAGGCCGAGCTGTGAGAGGCATCCGTTGACCGACATCTCCACGCCCACCCTCGTGACGAGCGCCATCGGCCTGCTCACCATCACGAACCCGATCGGCAGCCTGCCGATCTTCCTGAACCTCACGAAAGGCTACGAGCCGGCGCGGCAGAAGCGGCTCGGGCTGCTGGTGGGGCTGGCGGTGTTCGCCGTGCTCACCGTGTCGCTGATCGCCGGGAGCTTCGTGCTGCAGGCCTTCGGCATCGACCTCACCTCGTTCCGCATCGCGGGCAACCTGCTCGTGGCCACGATCGGCTGGGCGATGCTCACCGCCAAGACGAACATCGTGACGGTGACGGATGCGGAATCGCCGGTGGTCGTGCCCCTCGCCATCCCGGTGATCGCCGGGCCCGGGGCGATCAGCCTGATCATCACCTTCCAGGAGACGTACTCGAGCCTGTTCGACTACGGCATGGGCATCCTGATGATCCTCGTGATCTCGGCGATCATCGCGGTGGCGCTGTATTTCGCGCCGCAGGTGGCGCGCATCGTCAAGCCGACCGGCATGAGCATCGTGACGCGGATCTTCGGGCTGCTGCTGCTCGCGATCGCGGTGCAGTCGATCCTCAGCGCACTCTCCGACGCATTCCCGGTGCTGACGAAGTAGAGCCGGATAGGCTGTACTTCCGTGACCGAGCACTCCCGCATCTCCCGCCGTATCGCCGCCATCGCCGAATCCGCGACCCTCAAGGTCGACGCCAAGGCGAAGGCGCTGCAGGCCGCCGGCCGGCCCGTCGTCAGCTACGCCGCCGGGGAGCCCGACTTCCCGACGCCCGCGCACATCGTGGAGGCGGCGGCCGTGGCCGTGCGCGACCCCAAGAACCACCGCTACACGCCCGCCGCCGGGCTCCCCGAGCTGCGCGCGGCGATCGCGGAGAAGACCCTGCGCGACAGCGGTCTCGCCGTGGAGCCCTCGCAGGTCATCGTGACCAACGGCGGCAAGCAGGCGGTCTACGAGGCGTTCGCCACCCTGCTCGACCCGGGCGACGAGGTGCTCGTGCCCACCCCGTTCTGGACCACCTACCCCGAAGCCATCGCGCTCGCCGGCGGTGTTCCCGTACAGGTGTTCGCGGGCAGCGACCAGGACTACCTGGTGACGGTGGAGCAGCTCGAGGCCGCCCGCACGCCACGTTCGAAGGTGCTGCTGTTCGTGTCGCCGTCGAACCCCACCGGTGCCGTGTACTCGCCCGAGCAGACGAAGGCGATCGGCGAGTGGGCGCTCGAGAACGGCCTCTGGGTGGTCAGCGACGAGATCTACCAGAACCTGGTCTACGACGGGCTGCGCGCGCAGTCGATCGTGGAGGCCGTGCCGGCGCTGGCCGACCGCACGCTGCTCGTGAACGGCGTGGCCAAGACCTACGCGATGACCGGATGGCGCGTGGGCTGGATGGTCGGGCCGCTCGATGCCATCAAGGCCGCCTCGAACCTGCAGTCGCACCTCAGCTCGAACGTCGCGAACGTCTCGCAGCGCGCGGCCATCGCCGCCCTGACGGGCCCGCAGGACACGGTCGACGTGATGCGCGCCACATACGACCGGCGGCGGCGTTTCATCGTCGCGGAGCTGAACAAGATCCCCGGCGTGCACACCCCGCTCCCCGAGGGCGCCTTCTACGTGTACCCGGATGTCACGGGGCTGCTCGGTCGCGAGTGGGGCGGTGTCACGCCCACGACCTCTCTCGAGCTCGCCGACCTCATCCTCGACCAGGTGGAGGTCGCGACGGTGCCGGGCGAGGCGTTCGGGCCCAGCGGCTTCCTGCGGCTCTCCTACGCGCTCGGCGACGACGCGCTGGCCGAGGGCGTGGCGAGGCTGCAGAAGCTGTTCTCGTAGCGTCATAGTTTCCCGAGAAATCATCACTTAGGGGCTGATTCGGCGTAGAGTTTTGCTCATGTACTCGTGGGCAGGCTCCCAGCGACGGCGTCGCGGCGCGATCGCCTGCGCCGTGCTCGTGGCGTCGTTCTGCGGGGGCGTCGCCGCGGCTGGCACTGGAGGCGATCGCGCTTGGGCCTCCCCCAGGCTGTCGCCGGCGCTTGTCCGCGACGGCGGGCCGGCCGCACTCGTGGTGAGCTCGTCCCCTCCAGGGGGGACGATCGTCCTCGGGCCGGCTGCGGGCGTCGTGGCGTTCGAGCTGGCCGGGTCGGGCTCCGCCGGCGACGCGATCACCGCGAGCATCCACCGGAACGGCGAGGCCTTCCCGCTCTGTGCGGCGACGGCACAGGCCGATCTGAGCTGGGCCTGCACGGTGTCGTCAGCCGGCACGGCCGATGACTTCTCCGGGCCCGTGACGGTGACGAACGGCCACGAGTCGGTGATTCTGAATGTGGGCGTCCTGCACGCGCCGACCATCACGACGGATGCGGGTGCCCCCGGCACCATCACGTCCACCGCGACCGTGGACGACCCGGTGCAGGTGCTCACCGGCACCGGATTTCCGGGGGCTCTTCTGCGGGTGGTCGTGAGCGACGGGAGCAGATGCTCCGGCACGGTCGGCGCGGGCGGAGCGTGGAGCTGCGCACTCACCGCGCTGCCGGCCGGCGCGGGGCCGTTCACCCTCACGGCGGGAGAGGCGTTCGCGGGAGCGCCCGGATTCTGGGCCGACGGGGAGCCGGTGGACTACGTGGTGGGGTCGACCGACATCGTGGGGCCCGGCGGCGGCGGGAGCGGGGGCGGCGCGGGTGCCGGGACGGGAAGTGGCGGCGGGACCGGTACCGGGACGGGCGGCGCTGGCACCGGCGGAACCGGAAGCGGCGGCTCCGGCGGGACCGGCGGCGGCGGGACGGGCGGCGGCGCCTCTGGCGGGACCGGAAGCGGCGGCGCCTCTGGCGGGACCGGAAGCGGCGGCTCCGGCGGGACCGGATCAGGTGGCGGAGCCGGGACAGGAAGCGGCGGCGGGGCAGGAAGCGGTAGCGGTAGCGGGGCGGGCGGTAGCAGCGGCGGGATCGGGGCGAGCGGCGGCGGGACGGGAAGCGGCGGCGGAACCGGGGCGAGCGGCGGCAGCGGCGGAACCGGGGTGGGCGGCAGCGGGACGGGAAGCGGCGGCAGCGCCGGCAGTGGTGTGGGAAGCGGAGGCGGTGCGGGCTCGGGCGGCGGTGCGGGCTCGGGCGGCGGTGCGGGCTCGGGCGGCGGGTCAGGCGTAGGAGGCAGCGAAGCCGGCGGCAGCGGCGGTGGGGCCGGAGCGCCGGGAACCGGAGCCAACGGTGCCGGTGCGGAGGCCGGAGCGACGGGGGCCGGAGGTTCTGGTGCCACAGGCGGAGCCGGCAGCGCCGAGGCGTTCGCAGCGGGAGGCCGCTCGATGGCGGGAAGCAGGGCGGCTGGGGGCGACGGCGAGAGGGGCGCCGCGGACCGGCGTGCAGCGTCGGGAGCGACGGGTGTGGCGCCGTCGACGCCGGCTGTGCCGCGCGCCGGAGCGGGCAGCACGGGGCAGACAGAGCGGGGCGGGGCGAAGGCACCAGGGGCGCCCGGCCGCGGCACGGCGGAGGCCGGCACAGAGGAGGCCGGCACAGCGGAGGCCGGCACAGCGGGAACCGGGGTCGCCGGGGCCAGCTCCGAGGCGGAGGACGCGACGACGGGGGCTGCAGGAACCGGAGAGGCCGCTGCGCTGTCCGTGATGGGCGGGCTCGATCGGGTGTCGGCGTTCAGCCGGAGCCTTCGACGGGCGGGGGATGTCTCTGCGCCGGGGGTGGGGTTTCTTGCGGCGCTGCTGGCCGGAGTGGTGCTGCTCGTGATCGTGCCCGGTGGGCTGCTGGAGTCGACGGTGCACGCGAATCACGACCGCATCCGCCGCGCCGCGCTGCGCCTCGTGCCGGGGCGTGCACTGTGGAACCGTCTCCGCGGTCGACGGTGGCGCCCGGCCGATGGTTCCGGCCGCGCTCCGCGGGCGCGCGGGTCGCGGGTCGCCCTCGCGATCGGCGTGGGCGCCGCCGCCGGCGTCTTCGTGGCGCCGGGGGCCGTGGTCGATGGGGAGGGCATCCGGTTGTTCCTCGCCTTCGCCGCAGCGATGACGGTCACCGGACTCGGAACGGCGCTCCTCGGGGCGCGCTACTCCGAGCTCCGGCTGCGTGAGCGGGCCACGCTCGCCGTGAAGCCGTCGACGGTGCTGCTCGCTGCGGCGAGCGTGGCGGCATCCCGGCTCGCCGGTCTCGAGCCGGGGTTCGTGTTCGGCGCGGTCATCGGCATCCAGCTCGCCTCGACGGCCCGCGTGGCGGCCAATGCCCGCCTGACGGTCGTGACGAACACCGTGCTCGTGTGCGCCGGCCTCGGCGCCTGGCTCGGCTGCAGCGCTCTCGCGCCCGGTGTGCTCGCGCATCCCGACCTCCTCGGGGCCACCGCGCTCGATGCCCTGACGGCGATCGCCGTCGGCGCTCTGAGCAGCCCGGTCGTGGGGCTGCTGCCGCTGCGATTCCTCGACGGCTCCGCGCTGATCGCCCACTCCCGCGTGCTCTGGGGCGTCGCTTACTCCCTCGCCGTGCTCGTCTTCGCGGCCGTACTGCTGCCGCTGCCGGATGCCTGGTCGCAGGTGGGCGGCGACCTCACCGGGTGGTTCATCGCCTTCGCGGTTTTCGCTCTGCTCAGTCTGGGGGTGTGGGCCTGGTTCCGGTTCCGCCCCGACCCGGGCGAGGCCGACGAAGCGCCCCAGCCGGCCGAGGCCGAACTGGTCGCCGCCGAGGCGCTCAGCGCACGAGCCGGGCGATCTCGCGGGCCAGGGGCTCGCGCATGAGGTGATCGGCACGGGGGACCTCGTGCAGTTGCACGTGGCTCATCAGGCCGAGACGCTCGACGGTGGCCGGCACGATCACCTGATCGCGGGAGCCGTAGACCACATCGACCGGCACGGAGACCTGCGCGAGATCGGTGGTGGTGGTCTGCGACTCGATGCAGTGCTCCATCGAACTCGCGAACGCCGCCCAGGAGGCATCGTCGATCTTGAGCGAACCACCCGGCATCCAGCGCGAGAAGCGCCCCACGTTGCTGATGATGGTGAGGCGGTTGTCGCGCACGAAGCGGTAGAAGCGCAGATAGCCGCCCACGCGCATTCGGTGGGCCAGTTCGCCGATGTAGCGCTGCTCGGGGTAGATGGGCGGGGAGACGAGCACGAGGTGCGACACCTCCCGGCGATGGACGGCGGCGTAGCGGCTCGCGATGAGACCGCCGAGACTGTGGCCGATCAGCGTGAAGCGCCCGCGCAGATGCAGCGAACGAATGGTCTTGTGCACGGCGAGTACGTGCTCGTCGAGCGTGAAGCGGATGCCCTCCGGCGCCACCGAGCCGCCGAAGCCCATCACGTCGATGGCGATCACCCGGTAGAGCGGCGTCAGGAGCGGAACCAGGAGACGCCAGCTCGCCGACGACGACGCGATGCCGTGCAACAGCACGACCACGGGGCCCTCCCCCACGTCGACCGCCACATTCAGGCGCGGAACCTCGACCTCGTGCGCTGAGCGACTGAAGAGCTTCATGGCCACCCCCTCCTCCAAAACTGAGGATACATCAGCGTGGCCCGGCGATGTCAGGGGAATATAACCCGTTCTCGGCTGGCATGACCGCCCGAACACGGCCAGCATGGAGCCATGACAACTCCGCCTCCGGCCGTCAGCGTGATCGGGCTGCGCAAGAGCTACGGCGACTTCACCGCGGTCGACGGCATCAGCTTCGACATCGCAGCCGGCGAGACCTTCGCGCTGCTCGGCCCCAACGGGGCGGGCAAGAGCACCACGGTCGAGATCCTCGAGGGCTACCGCGAGCGCTCGGGTGGCGAGGTGCGCGTGCTCGGCACCGACCCACGGCACGCGAACCTCGCCTGGAAGGCCCGCATCGGCATCGTGCTGCAGCAGACCGGCGAAAGCGGCAACGTCACCGTGCGCGAGCAACTCACGCACTTCGCGAGCCTCTACCCGAACCCACGCGACATCGACGAGGTGATCGCGGCCGTGGGCCTCGAGCTCAAGGCGAAGACGCGCATCAAGGCGCTCTCCGGCGGGCAGCGCCGCCGGGTCGATGTGGCCCTGGGCGTCATCGGCCGCCCCGAACTCCTCTTTCTCGACGAGCCCACCACGGGCTTCGACCCCGAGGCGCGCCGGCAGTTCTGGGAGCTCATCCGCTCGCTCTCCCGCGAGGGCACCACGATCGTGCTCACGACGCACTACCTCGACGAGGCCGCCCAGCTGAGCGACCGCGCGGCCGTGATCGCGGGCGGGCGGCTCGTGGACATCGGGCCGGTCGACGAGCTCGGCTCGCCCGAGGCGCGCATCCCGATCGTGCGGTGGACGGATGCGAACGGCCGGCACGAACAGCGCACCCCGGCACCGGCGCGGGCCGTGGCCGACCTCCTCGCGCGGGGTGGCGAGCCGTCCGAGCTGGAGGTGATCCGCCCCTCGCTCGAGGACATCTACCTCGAGCTCGTGGCCGCGGCCGAGGCGGAGGCGGACGCTGAGGCCCAGCCCGCCCGCGCGGATGCCGCGGTGCGCGCATGACCGCGGCGACCGCATCCGGAACCGGCGCAGGCAGCGGCGGCGGGCCCCGCGCATCCGGGAGCCCCTCGTTCGGTGTGGGCCGCGCGCTCCGCCTGGGCATCGGCCGCGTGGGCTACGAAGCGCGCGTGTACTTCCGTGCGGGCGACACCGTGTTCTTCACCTTCCTGTTCCCCGTGGTGCTGCTCGCCATCTTCTCGGTGGCCTTCGACGGGCTCGGTGATGTGGGTGCGAACCCGGACGGCACGGGCGGCATCTCGCAGGCGGCCTACTACCTGCCCGGGATGGTGGCCGCCGGCATCCTGCTGAGCGGCGTGCAGAACCTCGGGGTGGACATCGCCGTCGAACGCGGCGACGGCACGCTCAAGCGGCTGGCCGGAACGCCGCTGCCGGTGCTGTCGTACTTCATCGGCAAGATGGGGCAGGTTCTCGTGACCTCGGCCGCGCAGGTGGTGCTGTTGCTGCTGCTCGCCCGCGTGGTGTTCGGCGTGGCACTGCCGAGCGACGTGGAGCACTGGATCACCTTCGTCTGGGTGTACCTGCTGGGCATCTTCACGGCGGCGGTGCTCGGCATCGCGATCTCGCGGCTGCCCCGCAGCGGCAAGAGCGCGTCGGCCGTGATCATCCCGCCCCTGCTGATCCTGCAGTTCATCTCTGGCGTGTACCTCAACTTCGCCCTGCTGCCCGACTGGCTGCAGAACGTCGCGAGCGTGTTCCCGCTGAAGTGGATCGCTCAGGGGATGCGCGCCGCCTTGCTCCCCGAGTCGTTCGCGGCCGCCGAGCAGGGCGGCTCGTGGAACCTGGCGGGCGTGGCGATCGTGCTCGGCGTCTGGCTCGTGGTGGGGCTCGTGGTGTGCCGGGTCACCTTCCGGTGGATCCGGAAGGACAGCTGAGGGCTGTTACGCGTTCTCCTTGCGGAAGGTGCGGGTGCCGACGTAGAGGCCGGCGGCGAACAGCACGAGGGTCCAGATGACGCCCCACATCGTGGTGACGGTGAAGAAGTCGCCGGTGAACAGCTCGCGGATGGCGTTCACGATGTACTTCGTGGGCATGAAGTCGGAGACCACCTGGAGCCACTGCGGGCCGATGGTCATCGGCAGCAGGATGCCCGAGAGCAGCAGCACTGGCAGCGCGATGCTGTTGATGACGGGCGCCATCACGTCTTCGCTCTTGGTGGTGAGGGCGAGGGCGTTGGAGGCGGCGGCGCAGGCCGCACCCAGCAGCACTGTGAGGATGAGGCCGAAGACCATGCCGATGATCGATCCGGTGAGCCCGAACAGGAACGCGAGGCCGATCAGCACGATGCCCTGCACGAACAACTGCAGCACGTCGCGCAGGATGCGCCCCAGCAGCAGCGCCGTGCGGCTCGCCGGGGTGACGCGCTCGGCCTCGATCACGCCGGCCCGCCACTCCGCGATCAGGCCGAAGCCCGCGAACAGCGCGCCGAAGAGGCCGAGCTGCACCAAGAGGCCGGGCACGAACAGCGTGTAGGCGTTCTCGGCGCCGAGCGTGCCGGCGAGCGGCTCGAGCAGCGGGCCGAACAGGCAGAGGTAGAGGATGGGCTGCACCAGCCCGATGATGACCCAAGCCGGGTTGCGCAGCGCCATGCGCAGCTGCCGGCGGAACACGATGAAGGTCTCGCGCCAGAACATCAGGTCGTGGCTCCTAACTCAGCGCCGTAGCGAGCGGCGCAGATCGTAGTGGGATGCAAGGCGGAAGAGGAGGTCGCACCGGCGGTGCGGCCGACGATGACAACGCGGCAGCCCGCTGCGAGCTGGGCCGCGCAGTAGGCGCTGAGTTAGGAGCCATGACCTAGGCGTCCTCTCTCAAGCTGCGGCCGGTCAGGGTGAGGAAGACGTCGTCGAGGGTGGGCCGCCGCACCTCGATCGACTCCAGGGCGATGCCGGCCGCGTCGAGAGAGCGGATGAGCCCGGCCACCTCGTGGCCGGCGCCGCGCACCCGCGCGCTCACGGTGGCGCCGTCGATGCCCAGGTCGGAGTCGGCCACGCGCTCCAGCAGCGCCGCGGTCTCGGCCGAGCGGGACGCATCCGCGACCACGAGCTCGACCAGGTCGCCCGAGACCTGCCGCTTCAGCGCATCCGGGGTGTCGCTGGCCACGATGACGCCGTGGTCGATGACGAGCACGCGGTCGCACAGGGCGTCGGCCTCGTCGAGGTAGTGGGTGGTGAGGAACACCGTGGTCTCGCGCTTGGTGCGGAGCTCGGAGATGTGGGTCCAGAGGTTGGCGCGCGCCTGCGGGTCGAGGCCGGTCGTGGGCTCGTCGAGGAACACGAGGGTGGGGTCGTGCACGAGGCCCATCGCGATGTCGAGCCGGCGACGCTGGCCGCCGGACATGGCGCGGGGCTCCCGCGTCCACAACCCCTCGAGGTCGAGCTGCTCGAACAGCTCGCGACCGCGGGCCTCGGCTTGCTGCTTGCTGATGCCGTAGAGCATCCCGTGATCCATGATCTCCTCGCCGGCGCGCGCCTCGGGCGAGGTGGAACCGCTCTGCGAGACGTAGCCGATGCTGCGGCGCACCTGCTGCGACTGCGTGGCGACGTCGAAGCCGGCCACCGTCGCGGAGCCCGCGGTGGGCTTGAGGAGGGTGGTGAGCATCCGGAGCGTGGTGGTCTTGCCGGCGCCGTTGGGGCCGAGGAAGCCGACGATCTCACCCGCCTCGACGTCGATGTCGACGCCGGCGACGGCCTTCACCTCGACCTTCTCTGTGCCTTTGCCGCGCCCCGCGAAGGTGCGTGCCAGGCCTCGTGCATGAATCACGCGGGTCTCCTCGGTCGGTTGCGGAGCCTCCATTATTCAAACTTGAACACCGCGGTGTCAAGCCCCCGCGCATCCGGTCTCGGCGCTCCTATACTCGGCTCATGGCGACCCTGACGACTCGCGCCCTCCTGCTCGGAGTGGTGAGCCTGTTCGAGCCTGCCAACGGCTACCAGCTGCGCCGCGAGCTGCTCTCCTGGGGCGTGGAGGAATGGGCCAACATCAAACCCGGCTCGGTGTACTCGATGCTGAGCACCTTCGTGAAGCAGGGCTTCATCCGGCGGCACGACCTGCCCGAGGGCGACGGCGATCGCACGGTGGCCGTGTACACGATGGCCGAGGCGGGCAGCGCCGAGCTGCACCGGCTGCTGCGCGAAGCGGTGGTGACGGTGGCGCCGATGCAACCCTCGAGCTTTCGGGTGGCGCTCAGCCTCTCACCGCTGCTCGCCCGCAGCGAGATGCTGGAGGCGCTCCGCGAGCGCGAGGGCAACGCCCGCCGGGCGAGCGCCGCCCTGCTGGAGCGCATCGCCTTCGTGGCCCGGGGCTTCGCACCCCCGCACGTGGCGCACAGCCTCGAGCTCGAGCTGCGCCTCGTCGAGACCGAGCGCAGCTGGGCCGCCGAGTACCTCGCCACGATCGAGGCCGGTGGGCTCGTGTTCGCCGGCGAGGCCGATCCGGCCTGGACCCCGCCCGACGACGACGCCGGCTGGCAGATGGTGCGGGAGTCGCAGCGCTACCGGGCGCAGATCGACGCGGCGCGCTGAGCCGTTCGGATGGCCGGCACAGCTCGGGCCCGACACGCCCTCAGAGCTGGTGACCGAGGAACACCGGCTCCGGCTGGAGCACCACCCCGAACTCCGCCGCCACCCGGTTCTGCACGTAGCGGGCGAGTTCGGCCACGTCGGCGGCGAGGCCGCCCGTGGCCGGCGCCGTGTTCACGAGCGCCAGGGTGTGCTTCGACGAGACCGCGGCCGTCGAACCCGGCAGCGAGAAACCGCGACGGATGCCGGCGTGCTCGATGAGCCAGGCGGCGCTGAGCTTCACGCGATACTCGGCGGGCCGGGCCTTGGGGCTGCGATCGCCGTCGAGCGCGATCTCCATGCCGTCCTCGAGCGCCACCACGGTGTCGGGCTCCTCGGGCTCGATCTGCCAGCGCGGCGCCGACGCGGGCAGCGTGCGGGCGAAGTGCTCGGTGACGATGGGGTTGGTGAAGAACGAGCCCGCACTCACGGAGTCGGGATCGTCGTCAGCCAGCTGCATGCCCTTCGACGAGCGCAGCCAGAGCACGGCCCGCCGCACCTCGGCGAGCGGCAACCGCTCGCCGACCTCGATGCCGAGGGCCGACGCCAGCTGGGCGTACTCGACCGGGCGGCTGAGGGCCACGGAACCCGCGCCCTCGCCCCGGGCGTCGTCGAGCTCGAAGGTGACCGAGAGCACGACGCCCCGCAGGCCCCGCTTGAAGACGCTCGAGCGATAGGAGAGCTCGAGCTCCTCCACCGGCATCCGGCGCACCCGCCCGGTGGCGGCGTCGAGGAAGTCGAGCGAGACGATGGCCGAGGCCACCTCCTGCCCGTAGGCGCCGATGTTCTGGATGGGCGCGGCGCCGACGGAGCCCGGGATGCCCGAGAGCGCCTCGATGCCGCTCCACCCGTTCTCCACGGTGTGGCGCACGAGCTCGTCCCACGGCTCGCCGGCCTGCACGCGCAGGCGCACGTGGCCGAGCTTCGCCATCACCGGCGCGATGCCCCGGGTGGCGGCGCGGATGACGGTGCCCTCGACACCCCCGTCGGCCACGACCACGTTCGACCCGCCGCCGAGCACGGCCCACTCGCCGCCCTCGGCCCAGGTCTCGCGCGCGGCGTCGAGCAGCTCCTGCTCGGTGGTGGCCGTCAGCAGGCGCTCCGCGGGGCCGCCCACCCGCAAGGTGGTGAACGGCGCGAGGTCCACGTCGAAGACGGGCGCCGGTGCTGCCTCGGCGTGCCGTGGGCCGGATTCCGGATGCGCCGCACCGCCGGCCGGCACGGGCTCCGGGCCTGCTCCGGTGAGGTCGGTCATGGCAGCAGGACGCGCACCTGGGCTTTGCCGAGCACCGTCTCGCCGTTCACCGTCGCGGTGAGGTCGACGCGCGCCGTGCCGGCCTCCTCGTCGAGCTGGCCGATCTTCGCGAGCACCGAGATGACGGCGCCGTCGACCGGATCGACCACGACGGGGCGGGTGAACCGCACCTGGTAGTCGGTGACGCGGGCCGGGTCGCCGACCCAGTCGACGACCGGCTGAACCGCGAGACCCATGGTGAGCATCCCGTGGGCGAGAACGCCGGGCAGGCCCACCGAGGCGGCCACGTCGTCACGGTAGTGGATGGCGTTGAAGTCGCCGGAGGCACCCGCGTAGCGCACGAGCGAGTCGCGCGTGATCGGATAGGCGGCCTCGGCCACGACATCGCCGACGGCGTACTCGTGCACGATGATCTCGTCGCTCATGCGTCCCCCCTCACGACCAGCACCGACACGGCGGTCACCACGTGCTCGCCCGCGGCATCCGTGACCACGGATTCGGCGGTCACCATCGCATTGCCGCCGAGCGTCTTCACGCTCGTGACGTTCAGCTGCGCGGTGAGCTCGTCGCCCGCCACGATGGGCCGGCTGTAGTCGAAGCGCTGCTCGCCGTGCACCACGTGGGTGAGCTCGATGCCCGCGTCGTCCTGCGCGAGGAGCTGGGCGAGGGTGAGCTCCTGCACGACGATCGCGAAGGTCGGCGGCGCCACCACGTCGGGATAGCCGGCTGCGGCCGCCGCATCGACGTCGACGTTCTTGGGGTCGGAGGCGAACACGGCGCGGGCGAACTCGCGCACCTTCTCGCGGCCGACCAGGTAGGGCTTCGTGGGCGCGAAGACGCGGCCGACGAGGTCTGGATTCACTGGCACGGCTCCAGTCTACGGACGAGGGCCGCCGGGCGGGGCCGATGGCCCGGCGCCGACGGCCGGGCGCCCTCCGCGGAGGCGATAGTGTCGGACGATGCGACTCGGAGTGCTCGATGTGGGTTCAAACACGGTTCATCTGATCGTCGTCGACGCGCATCCGGGGGCCCGGCCGGTGCCGCAGGCCTCGCACAAGTCGGTGCTGAGGCTGATGCGCTACCTCGAGCCCGACGGCAGCATCAGCGAGGAGGGCGTGACCGCGATCGTCGGCGCCATCGCGGCGGCCATGGAGGTGGCGCGCCGGGAGGGCATCGACGAGCTGCTGCCGATGGCCACCTCCGCGCTCCGCGAGGCGGCGAACGGCGAGGCCGTGCTCGCGCGCGTCGAGGAGCAGACCGGCGTGGCGCTGCGCGTGCTCACGGGCGAGGACGAGGGGCGACTGACGTTTCTCGCCATCCGCCGCTGGTACGGCTGGTCGTCGGGCAACATCCTGCTCTTCGACATCGGCGGCGGCTCGCTCGAGATCGCGGCGGGATCCGACGAATTCCCCGAGGTGGCGGTGTCGCTGCCGCTCGGCGCGGGCCGCACCACCGTGCAGTTCTTTCCCGACGACCCGCCCACTCCGGAGCAGATGCTCGAGCTGCGGGCGCACTCGCGGGCGGTGATGCGGGCGGATGCGTTGCCGCTGTTCGAGCACCTGCCGCCGTTCCAGCACGTGGTCGGCTCCTCGAAGACCATCCGCTCGCTCGCGCGACTCGCGGGGTCGAGCCGGCCGCACGCCTCCGGAGCCGGCGAGCCGACCGTGACGCTGCGGCGGGCCGACCTCAAGGACTGGATCCCGCGGCTCGGGCAGCTGCCCGCGGAGGCGCGCCAGGCGCTGCCCGGCATCACGCCCGACCGCACCTTCCAGATCGTGGCCGGCGCCGTGGTGCTGCACTCGGTGATGAAGCTCTACGACGTGGAGGAGCTCGAGGTGTCGCCGTGGGCGCTGCGCGAGGGCATCCTGCTGCGCTACCTCGACGGGCTCGAGTAGCCGGCGGTCAACGGGAGACCGCCCACAGCGCGACCGCGCTCGCGGCGGCGACGTTGAGCGAGTCGATGCCGTGCAGCATCGGGATCTGCACCACGGTGTCGGCGGCGGCGATCGCCTCGGTGGTGAGGCCGCCACCCTCGGCGCCGAGCACGAGGGCGAGCCGCTCGGGAACGCGCGTCTCGAAATCGCGGAGACTCACCGCATCCGGGGTCAGGGCCAGAGCCGCTGTGTGGAAACCGTGCTCGCGCAGGAGTGGCGACAGCTCGGGCCACTCGCCGGTGCGGGTCCACGGCACCTGCAGCACGGTGCCCATGCTCACCCGGATGGCCCGGCGGTAGAAGGGGTCGGAGCAGCGCGGGGTGACGAGCACCGCATCCGCCCCGATGGCCCCGGCGGAGCGGAAGATGGCGCCCACGTTGGTGGGGTCGACGACGTTCTCGATCACGACGACGCGGCGGGCGCGCTCGAGCAACGCAGCCGGGTCGGGGAGCGGCGGGCGGTTCATCGCGGCGATCAGGCCGCGGTGCAGGAGATAGCCGGTGAGCTCGGCGAGCAGCTCGCCCGGCCCCACGAACACCGGCACCTCGGGGTGCCCGGCCACGGCGAGCGTCTCGACGGCCTCGCGCTCGCTCGTGCCGAGCGCGAGCACGGAGCGCGGCACGTGCCCGGCTCGCAGAGCCCGTTGGAGCACGAGCAGGGATTCCGCGAGGTAGAGGCCGTTCTCGCGCCCGGGCTCGCTGCGACGCGCGTTCTTGAGGGCCACGTCGGTGGCGTGGGCGTAGTCGGCCAGGCGGGGGTCGGCGAGGGTGTCGATGCGGACGACGGGGCTCCCCCCGGGGGCCGGTGCTTGTGGAGGCATAGACGTCAACTGTAGGCGCCGGCGACCGCATCCACCCATAGGAGCGGTCTAGTCGGGACGGCCGGTCTTCAGCCGCAAGGAGAGCGCGCGGATGCGCTGCGTGATCAGGGCGATGGCGCGGTCGAACGCCTCCGGGGTGCCGATCGGCGCCGGGTCGGGGATCGACCAGTGCAGGTCGTCTCTGCCGGTCATCTGCTCGTGGGCGCTGTCGCAGACGGTGATGACCAGATCGTGCTCGGCCAGGACCTCGCTCACGTGCTGCGGGCTCCGGCCCTCCTCGATGCGGAGGCCGTGCCGGGTTGCGGCAGCGACCGCGCCGGGATTGATCACAGCACCCGGCCGCACACCGGCCGATGCCGCCGGGATCGGGTTCGAGTCGCGCCAGATCGCCTCGGCCAGCTGCGAGCGGGCGGAGTTCGCGGTGCAGACGAAGACCACACGTTCGGGAACCTCGACGCCGCCGGGTGTGAGGGTGTCGAAGATCTCGGGGCGGAGCCCGATGTAGCTGCGCCGCTTGTCGAACTCCGAGCGGCTGCGGGTGACGATCTCCGCCTTCTCCAGAACGCGGAGGTGGTGGGCGACGAGGTTGGAGCGGAGACCGAGCAGCAGCTCGATCTCCGAGGACGAGAGGTCGCCGAGGGTGAGCAGATCCACGATGCGGAGCCGGGTCGGATCGGCGAGGGCGGCGAAGATGCCCACTCGGCGCTTCAGATCGGTCATGACGTCGCACCCATCCAATTTGACTCAATCGCTATTGACTCAATCATGGTAGGCATGTCCCCAGACGACGACCGGAGCCCACTGATCATCAGGTGACTATCAGGCTCGGCCGTCGTGACGCGGCGAAGATCTCGCCGCAGGAATCGGAGGACATCATGGGTATCGGCACAGGCATCGCACTGTTCGTGATCGGAGCCATCCTGGCGTTCGCGGTCAACGTCGACCTCGGTGGGGTCGTCAACCTCTCGCTCATCGGCTACATCCTGATGGGCGCCGGCGTGGTCGTCTTCCTGATCAGCCTGATCTTCTCGCTGCGGCGCCGCCAGACGGTGGCCACCACCCGCACCGCGGTCGACCCGGCCAGCGGCGAGCAGGTCACCCGGAGCACGCGCGACAGCAACGACCCGCTGGTCTGAGCACGGTGACGATGTCCGGCCTCGAACCCGGGGGCTCGCCGAGCACCGGCGAGCTCCTCGACGGGCGCTACCTCCTCGAGGATGAGGTCGGGTCGGGTGGCATGGGCGTGGTCTACCGGGCACGGGACGAGGCGCTCGGCCGGATCGTGGCGGTGAAGGTCTTCCGCGAGTCCGCCGCCGACGCAGCGCGGAGTACTTCGGAGACCCGGCTGCTGGCCTCGCTCAACCACTCGTCGCTCGTCACCCTGTTCGACGCGCAGACCGCCTCCGGCCACCCGAACTACCTGGTGATGGAGTACGTCGAGGGGCCCACCCTGCGGGAGCGGCTCGCCGGAGGGCCGATCGGGCGGAGCGATACCGCCACCATGGCCCGCGATCTGGCCGAAGCCCTGCACGTGGTGCATCACGCCGGGATCGTGCATCGCGACATCAAGCCGTCGAACGTGCTGCTGCGCCCCTCACACGTGCCCGGCGAGGAGTTCCGGGCCAAGCTCGCCGACTTCGGCATCGCCTACCTCGTCGACTCGACCCGGCTCACGACCCCCGGAACGCTCGTCGGCACCGCCGCCTACCTCAGCCCGGAGCAGGTCAGGGGCATCGACCCGGCCCCGGCATCCGACATCTATGCGCTCGGCCTGGTGCTCCTGGAGGCACTCACCGGGGAACGGGCCTTTCCGCAGACGTCCACGCACGAAGCAGCGCTGGCCCGGCTGACCCGCGATCCCCGCATCCCCGGCGAGCTGGGCTACCCGTGGAAGTCGCTGCTGACGGCGATGACCGCCCGCGACCCGCAGCAGCGCCCGAGCGCGCTCGACGTCGTGGTGGCGGCGGGCGGTCTGACCGTGGGCGATTCCCGCGACCCGGGAGCGTTGACCGCCGCCTCGACGGCCGGGGCTGCCGTGGCTTCGACCGAGATCCTCGAGGCTGCAGACGCGTCTTCAGCGCCGACCGCCGTGCTCGTTCAGGATGTCGCGACCGCTGTGCTCGGCGACGGGACGGTTGCGGCGGGGGCGGGAGCGGGGGCGGTGCCCGCGCGTGGGCGGGAGCGCCGGCGGCGGTGGCATCTGGTCGTCGCCGTCATCGCGCTGGTCGTCGTGGTGCTGATCGTGGGCATCCTGGTCTGGACGCTGAGCGCCTCGAGCGCGGCTCCTGCCCCGACCCTCCCGCAGCTGGACGATCCGCTGGGCACCCACCTGCAGCAGCTCCTGGATGCGGTGACCCGGTGAACCGGACCGCACCGGCGATCGCCCTCGCGATCGTTCTCGCCACGGCCCTCGGCCTGAGCGGATGCGCTCCGGCCTCGCCCGGCATCACGGCGAGCACGAGCGAGCTCATGCAGTCGACGATCATCGCCGCCGCCGGGCAGGCCGCAGCGGGCGATGCCGCGGGTTCACTCGCGACCCTGGACTCGCTCGAGGCGCAGCTGAACGCCGTCATCGAATCCGGCGACGTGTCCGCTTCCCGGGCCGCCGGCATCCAGGACGCCATCGATCTCGTTCGCGCCGACCTGCAGCCGGCCCCGGTCACGACTCCGGCGCCGTCGGACACGACCATCCCGGCGACGACCGCAGCACCGACCGGGGCTACGACGACCGACCCGCCCGCCGAGTCCGGGAACGGGAACGGGCACAGCGGCGATGGGAACGGAAACGGCAAGGGAAAAGGCAAGGACAAATAGCGTCCGACCCGCACGACCGAGAGGGCACCACCGATGACCGAAGCGCACCACACCGAGACGATCGACGCGCCGATCGCCGCCGTCTACCAGCACTGGCTCGACGTCGGGTCGTTCCCGAGCTTCATGCCCGCGGTACGCAGCGTCACGACGTCATCCGACTTCTACAGTCAGTGGACCCTCGCGATCGGAGGGCTGACGCGGTCCTTCGATGCGGAGATCGTCGAGCAGCTGCCCGAGCAGCGGGTCAGCTGGCGATCCATCACCGGCGACCTCGCACTCGAGGGACGCGCCGAGTTCCAGGCCGCGTCGGACGTGCGCACCACCGTGACCCTGACCGTCACCTGGAACCCGACGACCGCAGCCGAGCGCGCGGCGGCGGCTCTCGGCGCCGACGACCGCGCACTGCGGGTCGCCCTGGGCGGCTTCAAGCGCCATGTCGAGAGCAGCGATCACCCGGCCGGCCGCTCCTACGTGACCTTGCGCTCCGTGGATGCCCGGTCGGACTCCACCGCCGAACCCGTCGAAACCGCCGACCCCGCCGACGCGGAGAAAGCGGCGAGACCGTCGCGGCTCCCCCGTCATCTCAAGGAGCCCACCGACACCTAGAGTGGTCTGCCGACCGTCCGGCCGCGGAGCCGCAGTATAAGCCGCGTCTATCCGCTGCATCCCTGAATTCGACTTCCCCGATGCCCCGCCCCGGCCCCACCATCGGAGGACAGTCCAAGAAAGGGTGTTCAATGACGAACAGCGCTTCACTCGCCGACGCTCCGCGCATCGAGCGCGACGCCGCGGTCAATCCCGTCACCGGCCGCACGGCCGGCTCCGTGCAAGGCATTCTGCTGCTCATCGGGAGCTGCCTCCCGGTGCTCGGCGCGGTGCTCCTCGCTCCGATCCTGCCCACGCTCACCGGCGTCTTCGCCTCGGTGCCCGGATCCGAGGCCCTGGTGCCTCTGATCGTCACCATCCCCGCCCTGATGATCGCGCTCATCGCCCCGTTCGCCGGGGCGATCGTCGACCGGGTGGGCCGCAAACGGCTTCTCGTCGTGGCGCTGATCGTCTACGCCGTTCTCGGCACCGCGCCGCTCTACCTGGATTCCCTCCCGGGCATCGTGCTCAGCCGCGTGGGCGTCGGCATCACCGAGGCCGCGATCATGACCTGCTGCACGACGCTGCTCGCCGACTACTTCGTCGGGGCTCGCCGGGACAAGTACTTCGGTCTCCAGACGGTCGTCACCTCGCTGGCCGCCACGGCGTTCTTCGTGATCGGCGGCGCACTGGGGGCGAACGGCTGGCGCACTCCGTTCTGGCTCTACGCCGTGAGCCTGCTCCTCGTCGTTCCCGTGGCACTGCTCATCTGGCAGCCGAGGATGCAGAAGACCGGCGCCGACCGCGCCAAGCTTCCCCCGATCCCGTGGCGCGCACTCGCCCTGCCGCTCATCGTCTCGCTCTTCGGCGGACTCATGTTCTACTCGCTGATCGTCGAGCTGCCCTACGTGCTCGCAGGACTGGGCGTGACGGAGGTGTCGACCATCGGCGCGGTGACGGCTGCGGCCTCGCTCGCCACGGCCATCGGCGCCATCCTGTTCCGTTGGATCGCCCGCTTCCAGGCCCGGCGGCTGCTGCCGCTCGCTCTGGGGCTCGGCGGCGTCGGGCTCGTGATCGTGTGGTTCGCGCCGTCGATCCCGGTGGCCATCATCGGGGCCGTCATCACCTCGTTCGGCAACGGCATCCTGCTGCCGACCCTGCTCACCTGGGCGGTCTCGGGGCTGGCCTTCGAACAGCGCGGCCGCGGCACGGGACTCTGGACGGGATTCCTGTTCTTCGGCCAGTTCGCGTGCCCGCTCGTGCTGCTCGCCCTCCAGGCCCCCTTGGGCTCGCTGCCGGCGGCGCTCGGGGCACTGGGGATCGCGTCGCTGGTGATCGCGGTCGCCCTGGCCTTCGGGCTCGCGCGCAGCACAGCGTCTCCGGATTCCGCCTCCGCGCCCGTGCCGGCGGCGCACTGACCGACCCCGCTCTCGGGTACCCGGCACCCCGCCGGATTCGACGAGGCCCCCTCCACCGCACGGTGGAGGGGGCCTCGTCGATCTGCATCCGGCGCGCAGCCGCTCAGCGCGCACGGGACCGGCTGCGGTCCCGCGCGCGACGCAGTGGTGGAGGGGCGACCGCCTCGCCGACCACGTTCTCGATCTCACCGATGCCCTCGATCGACATGCGCACACGGTCGCCGGCGCCGAGCGGCGACGGCGAGAGCTCTCCGGCGCGACCCCACAATTCCGCGAGGCACCCGCCGTTGCCGACGGTGCCGGAGCCGAGCACGTCGCCCGGCATGATCGCCGAGTCGCGCGCGGCATAGGACACCAGTTCGGCGAACGGCCAGCCCATGTTCGACGTGAGGTCGTGGCCGATCCGTTCGCCGTTCACGAACACCTCCGCGCGCAGCGCGAGGAACCCGTCCTCGTCGAGGTAGCGGTCGAGCTCGTCGGCGCTCACGATCCAGGGCCCGAGGGTGGTGGCGAAGTCCTTGCCCTTGCACGGGCCGAGGCGCACCTTCATCTCGCGCGCCTGGAGATCGCGGGCAGACCAGTCGTTCATCACGGTGTAGCCGAAGATGTGCGCGGCCGCCTCCTCCGCCGTCAGATCCGAACCCGCACGCCCGGGAACTCCGCCGATGACGGCGGCGAGCTCGAGCTCGAAATCGAGTCGGCCGGAGTGCGGCGGCCGCACGGTGTCCCCGGTGGCTCGCACCGTGTGCGGGTTCGTGAAATAGAAGGTGGGAGCTTCGTACCACTCCGGAACGACCTCGCTCTTGCCGTCGATGGAGGCGCTCACGCCCTCGACGTGCTCCTCGAACGCCACGAAGTCGCGGATCGCTGCGGGCACGAGGGGCGCGAGCAGTGTCACCTCGGCCAAGGGGATCACCGGCGAGCCGGCTGCGTCGCGCTCCAGCTCGCGCGCCGCATCCAGGCCCGCGGTCAGCACTTCGGCGATCGTGGCTCCGCCGGGGAACGCGCACACGCCGTCGCCGAACACGAACCCCTCTCCCACTCGATCTCCGCGCCGCCACCGCGCGAGCCTCACGAGAACTCCCCGGCAGGCACGAGCGCGTCGGCGTTGCCGCCCAGAACGGCCCGCACGACGTCATCCGGGAGGCCCGCGGATCGCACGAAGCCGACAGGGTCCTCGAGCCCCATGTCGAAGGGGAAGTCGCTGCCGAGGAGCACCCGCGAAGCACCAGCCACCTCGATCAGAGCGCGCAGGGTGCGCTCGTCGTGCACGACGGTGTCGTACCAGATCTTGGAGAGGTAGTCCGACGGCGTCTCGGCGCACTGCCGGGCCTCGGGTCGCACCCGCCACGCGCGGTCGGAACGACCGATCACCGTGGGCAGGTAGCCTCCGCCGTGCGCCGCGACCACCCGCAGACCCGGATGCCGGTCGAGCACCCCGGCGAAGATGAGATGCGAGAGCGCCACCGCGTTCTCCGCCGGCTGCCCCACCGTGTTCGAGAGGTAGAAGCGGTCGAGCCGCTCATCGAGGCTGCAGCCGAACGGGTGGAGGAACACCACGGCGCGGAGTTCGTCCGCGCGCGCCCAGAACGGCTCGAGCCGCGCATCCGAGAGCTCCACGTCGCCCGCGAACGAGGAGATCTCCACCCCGGCCAGACCGCGAGCGAGAACAGCGTCGTCGAGCAGCTCCACCAGTCGTGAAGGATGTTGCAGCGGCACGAGACCGAGCCCCACCAGCCGATCGGATGCTCCCCGCACGTGCTCCGCCACCAGCCGGTTCGCCTCGGATGCGATCCAGACCGCGAGCGCTTCGTCCGCCCACGGATAGAAGTGATTGGGCGAGGCGCTCACCCACTGGCGGTCGACCCCCTGGTCGTCCATCGCGGCCAGCCGGGCGCCGAGGTCGGTGAGTCTCGCGAAGCGTTCGCCGATCATCCGGCCCGAGGCCTCGAGGCTCGGCACACCGTTTCGGCGACGTTCGAGGGCCGCAGCCTCCGCCGCCCCGCCCGGGTCGCGAGCTTCGACGGCGGCGTGCAGGGCGGGCAGCAGCAGGTGGGCGTGCACATCGGTGGTCATGCCGGCTCCGCCATCCGGTGCGCGATACCGAAGAGCAGCCCGGGGGCGTCGGCCTCGCGGTCATGATCGAGCTGCCACTGGCCGAGCTGCACGGATGCCTCGACCACCGCCTGCGCGCGGGGGATGCGGCGTGCATGGAACGCGTCCCACACCGGGTCGCCGAGCGCCTCGGCGGCGAGCAGCTCCTCGCTCAGCACGAGGGCGTCCTCCAGGGCCTGGGCCGCTCCCTGCGCGATCGTGGGCGGGCAGCTGTGGGCGGCATCGCCGATGATCACGACCCGGCCGCGATTCCACGGCGCCGGCGCCACGTGCGCGGTGAACCAGGTGTAGTTCACCTGCGAGCCCGCCGCGAGGTCGGCACGGATCGACTCCCAGGGGCCTCCGTAGGCCAGCGACGCCTCGCGCATGATCTCGACCGCCTCGGTCTCCGTGACGGCGGAGCGGTCCTGGGCCTCCTCGACGAGGAACGCGTACATGGTGTCCTGACCGGTGGGCGTGTAACCGGCGATGTACATCGGTCCGCCGTAGTAGAGGTCGCTGTGCTCGACCTCGGCCGGGCGCGACACGAAGGTGCGCCAGATGCCCATGCCGGTGGGCCGGGGAACGGCCTCGATGCCGATCAACGACCGCACGACCGAATTGACGCCATCCGCGCCGATCAGCAGATCGAACACGCCGGCCGACTGCGACGCGACGAACACCTCGACGCCCCCGGGGGTCTCCTGGAGCCCTGTCACGGGAGCGCCGAAGTGCACCCGCACACCGAGGGACTCCGCTCGTCGGAGCAGCACCCGGGCGAGATCCGGCCGGGACATCCCCATGGCCGCGGGATAGCCCGGTCCGCCGGTCTTCACCTCGGGGAGATCGGCGATCACCGGCGCACCAGGGCCGGGCGCCCTCAGCGAGAGGCCGTCGAACGGGTAGCCGAGTGCGCACACCTCGCTCCACACGCCCAGGCGGTCGAGCACGCGGAGCGCGTTGCCCTGCAGGGTGATTCCCGAGCCGAGCACGCTCAGCTCCGGGCGCAGCTCGTAGACGTCGACCTCGACGCCTCCTTCGGCGAGCAGGATGGCGCTCGCGAGGGCGGCTGCGCCGCCGCCGGCGATCGCCACCCGGTTCACGGCGGTCACTTGGTGTCCTCGGTCATTGTCAGAACCTCTCTGTTCCGGTGGGTGGGGCGGTGTCGTCAGAGGACGGCGACAGGGTTGATCGGCGATCCGACGGCTCCGGTGATGGGCAGCGGCGGCGCACTGAGCAGGAAGTCGTAGCGGGCGAGCTCCTGGCATCGCCGCGCGAGCTCCTCGAGGTCCCACATCTCGCCGATGGTGAGACCGATGTTCGGAATGGCCACCTGGTGCAGGGGCTGGAAGGCGAGGTCGAACTCGTTCGGCCGGACCTCGAATCCCCAGGTGTCGGTGGCGATCGCCGCGATGCCGGTGCGGTGCAGCCAGCCCGCCGTCGTGAAGGAGAGCCCTGGGCTGTCGCCGCCGGCGTAGTCGCCCCAACCCTCGCGCCGGGCCCGGGCGAGCCGGCCCGTGCGGACGAGCACGATGTCGCCCTGTCCGACGTGGCTGCTCGCGCCCTGCGCGGCCATGCACGCCTCGAGCTCGCCGGTGCTGATGGCGTAGCCGTCGGGGAGCTCGCCGCGCTCCGGGTCGAGCCAGCGCGCCACATCGAGCAGCACGCCTCGCGAGACGATCGCGGATGACGCGTGCTCGATGCCCGTCACGAGGTCGCCGTCGCTCGTCACGACGTCGCCGGCGGCGCGCCCGTTCCACGCCCGTCCGTGGTCGAAGATGTGACCCAGTCCGTCCCACTGCGTGGAGCATTGGAGTGGCATGGCCACCACATCGTCGGCCCCGCCGATCCCGTGCGGGAATCCCTGACTCCCGCGCTCCGCGTCGGTGCCGGTGTCGAGCATGGTGTGCACGGGGTTCGTGCGCCGGCGCCATCCCTTCTGCGGCCCGTTCATGTCGAAGCTCTGCGCGAGCGAGACGGTGACGCCCTCGCGAACCAGGGCGGCGGCCTCGAGGCGCTTCGCCGGGTCGATGAGATTGAGTGTGCCGAGCCGGTCATCGGCGCCCCAGCGGCCCCAGTTGCGATAGGCCTCGGCCGCGCGGGCGATCTCGCCTTCGGGATCGGCGCGGTCCAGCTCCTCGGGATCCTCGGTGGGCCGCGTCATCCGGCCACCTCCTCCACGCAGCGGACGGTCTGACTGCCGAGCCCCTCGATCGAGCCGACCATCACGTCGCCGGCGCGCAGCAGCCGCCCCCAGTGCGCCCCGTTGCCCGCAGGGCTGCCCGTGAGCAGCAGGTCGCCGGGAAGCAGCGGCATCGTCTGCGAGGCCCCCGACACCAGTGCCGGGATATCGAAGAGCAGGTCGCTCGTCGACGCATCCTGCATCGTCTCGCCGTTGAGCTCGAGCCGGATGCCGAGGGCCGCGGGGTCGGCGAACGGCGCCGGCACCAGAAAGGGCCCGGTCGGAAGGAACCCCGGAGCGTTCTTCGCGCGGTACCAGTCGGTGCCGATCTCCTTCATGTCCTTGCGGAACACCAGGTCGCGGGTGGTGATGTCGTTCACGATCGTGTAGCCGGCGACGTGGTTCAGGGCGTCCTCGCGCGACACCCGGAAGGCCTCGGCGCCGATCACCACGGCGAGCTCGAGCTCCCAGTCGTGCTTCTGGCTGTACGCTGGCAGCGCGAGCGGCTCGCCGGCCCCGACGACACAGGCGGGCAGACCGATGAAGAAGTACGGCTCACCGTGCTCGCGCCGGTCGTCCATCATCTGCCCGGCCCAGGCCCGCGCCTCCTCCGGGGTCCGCGGATCGTCGGGCGCGAGGCCCGACACCACGAGGTCGATGACGTGGGTGCGGTAGTTGGCGCCGGTCTGCAGAACCTGCCGGGGCGTGACCGGTGCGGTGAGGGTCACGCCGGCGAGCGGCATCCACTCCCCGTCCGACTCGGCGACCGCTCTCAACCGGTCCCAGTCCGCCGACGCGAGGAAGGCGTTCAGGTCGACGGCCCCGAGTTGCTCCGGGGTGAGCAGGCGCACCCTCTCCCCCACCACGAGACCGGTGCGCACACCGCCCCCGGTCTCGATCCGCACCAGAGAGAAGGGGGCGGACGGAAGCTCGGCGAACGTCATCAGCCGCGACCCTGCACCGCGTAGGGGTTGAGCAGAGCGTCCTTGATCTCGTCCGGCACGCCCTCCTCCGTCGCGCTCGGGCCGTCCGCCGGCGGGAACGACTCGGTCATCGACAGGGGCATCGCACCGTTGCGGTACAGGTTGTTCGAGCCGAGCGACGGCTTCCAGGTGTTCGGGGTCCAGTCGGGCACGTAGTTGCGGTAGCCGCCCGTGTTGAGCTCGATGCGCAGGCTCGACGGCTCGCGGTAGTAGAGGAAGTTCTGCTCGCCGATGCCGTGGATGGACGGGCCGTACTCGATCGGCGTCCCGTGCTCCATCAGCACGTCGGCCGCGATCAGCAGCTCTTCGCGGGTGTCGACCCAGAAGGCGTAGTGGTTCACGCGCCCGGCCCGGCTCGAGCCGTCGAGCACGACTCCCAGGTCGTGGGACTTCTCGTTCGTGGTGAGCACCGAGAACACCGAGATGGGGGCCTCGTCGAGCACGGTGCGTGCCATGATCCGGAATCCGAGCACCTCGTTGTACCAGGCCGCGAAGGCGTCGACGTCGCTCGTCGCGACCGTCACGTGGTCGAGCTGGCGCGGAGCGCCCGCCACGGTCGAGCGCTTCTCGGGGCGGTCGGGGAAGATGGATGCCACGTTGCCGGGAGCCTGGTGCCGCTCGACCTCCCAGTGCAGCGTCATGCTGTGACCCCAGGGGCCGGTGAAGCGATACGCCCGGCCGATCGACACGCCGTCGAACCACTCCCCGGACACGCCAGAGGCCTCGATGCGCTTCACGGCCTCCTCGAGTGCCTCGGGGCTCGACGTGCGCCAGGCCATGGTGGCCAACGACGGCTCGTCGCCGGGAAGGACGACGACGCTGTAGCGGTAGTAGTCGCCCCAGCAGCGGAGGTAGACCGCGCCGTCGACCCGGTCGACGACGGTGAGGCCCACCTGCTTCTCGTAGAAATCGACGGAGGCCTCGACATCCGGCGAGGTGATCGCGACGTAGGAGAGGTGGGAGAGCAGCTTGATCATCGTTGACCCTTTCTGGTGGCCGTCCTTGGCCCTGAGATCACTATTCACTCCGATCAGGTATCAGGGAATCTCTGTGTGACTATGGTTGCCATAAACGCGGTTTATGCGATGATGACGGCAACCCCCTAGCCGGAGGATCACAACGCCGTGACCGATGAACGCCTGCTCTCCCGCCTCGACCTCAACCTCCTGGTGTCGCTCGACGCCCTCCTCACCGAGCGCAGCGTCACGCGCGCGGCGGAGCGTCTCCGCCTCAGCCAGCCGGCGCTGAGCGCCTCGCTGGCTCGGCTGCGCTCGCACTTCGACGACCCGCTCCTGGCCCGCCAGGGCAACAGTTACGAGCTGACCCCGCTCGCCGCACGCCTCACCGAGTTGACGACGATCGCGCTGGAAGCCTCCCGGCGGGTGTTCGAGAGCCAGACGACGTGGAGCGCGAGCGGGTCGACCCGGGAGTTCACGGTGTTCGGCTCCGACTACGGCTTCGCCACGATCGCGAAGACCGCCTCCGACATCGCGGCGCGGACCGCACCGGGGGTGCGCTTCCGCTTCGTGCTCCACAACCCCGTCATCGTGGAGGACGCGGCGCTCCGTCTCCGCGCGGCCGACGGCTTGATCATCCCGCACGGCTTCATCACCGATCTGCCCTACGTCGACCTCTGGCAGGACCGCTGGCTCGCCGTGGTCGCCGACGACAACGACGCCGTGGGCGAGGCCCTCACCATGGAGAACCTGGCCACGCTCCCGTGGGTGAGCACCTACCAGTCCCGCTCCGCCTTCACCTCGGCCGGCCGGCAGATGCAGCAGCTGGGCATCGAACCCCACGTCGACGTCGTGGTCGAGAGCTTCCTCGCCCTGCCGCACTTCGTCGCCGGGACACGCCGCATCGGAATGCTGCAGACCGCCTTGGCACCGATGGTGGCCGCGATGCCCGGGGTGCGCACCATGGAGCTCCCGTTCGACGCGACCCCCATCCTCAATGCGCTCTGGTGGCATCCCGTGCACAGCCGCGACCCGGAGCACAGCTGGATGCGGGACGTGTTCCGGCAGGCGGTCAGCGAGTTGTCCGTCTGAGGAGCCGGCTCCGGCCGCTCCGTCACCGAGGCGGCGGTCGGCTTCCCGGCATCCCGGCTCGGAGTCGCGTGAGCATGTCTAGGGGGCGAACGCCCTGGACACCTCGTGCGCCTGCTCGAGGAGGAGCCGCCCGAGCTCGGGGCGGCGTTCGGGGCGGAAGCGCGACTCGATTCCGGTGAGCGAGAGCGCCCACGCGGGCCGCCCGGCGCCGTCGAAGACCGCGGCTCCCATGCCCCAGCTGCCCTCGAGGATGAGAGCCGGGTTCACGGCGTAGCCCGTCTCCCGCGTGGCCGCGATCCGCTCGCGCAACGGCCCCTCGCCGTGCTGGGGACCCCACTTCCGTTCGAGGTCGACCTCCTCGAGGTAGGCGTCCACCTCCTCCTCGGGCAGGAACGAGAGGATGGCGAGCCCCGCCGATGCCACGCCGAGCGGAAAGCGCACCCCCTCGTACAGCACGAACGACCGCACCGGGAAGCTGCCCTCCTCCCGCAGCAGACAGACCGTCTCGCCGCCGCGGCGGGCGGAGAAGAAGGCGCTCTCACCGGTCTCGCGTGCGAGCAGGCGCACGCTCTCGCGGGCCGCATCCCGGATGTCGTAGCGATCGGCCGCGAGCGAGCCGAGCAGGTACAGCTCGGGGCCGAGGAACCAGCGGCCGCGAGCGACGTCGTGGTCGACGAAGCCCTCGGCGGCGAGCGAGGCCAGCAGGCGGTGGGTGGTGGGCCGGGTGAGCCCGGTGGCGTGTGCGGCGGCGGCCGCGGTGAGGCCGTCCGGATGCTCGGAGACGGCTTTCAGGATGCGGCTCACCCGCGACACCAGCTGGGCCCCGCGCATCGGTTCAGCCACGGAAGTGCACCGACTTGTCCATATTGTGAGCATACCCGCCGGTGTCGACCAGCTGGCGATAATCCTCCTCGAATCCGCTATCGCGGCCTTTGACTCCCTCTCGCCCGCGGCCTAGCGTCGGGCAAGACACCGCACCGCGCCCACCTGGTGGACGGGGTGACATACGAAGGAGTAGGCATGTCGAAACTGTGGCCGGGGGCCGCCGAGGCCCTGCGCGAGATCGTGACCGACGGGGCGACGATCGCCGTCGGGGGCTTCGGTCTGAGCGGCAACCCGAGCGACCTGATCGAGGCGCTGCGCGACACCGGGGCCACAGGCCTCACGATCGTGTCGAACAACATGGGCGTCGACGGCAAGGGCCTCGGCCTCCTGCTCGAGAACCGGCAGGTCGCGAAGGTGATCGCCTCGTACGTGGGTGAGAACAAGCTGTTCGCCGAGCAGTACCTGAGCGGCGAGCTCGAGGTGGAGTTCGCACCCCAGGGCACGCTGGCCGAGCGGCTGCGGGCCGGCGGGGCGGGCATCGCCGGCTTCTACACGAGGACCGGGGTCGGAACCCAGGTGGCCGAGGGCAAGCCCACGGCGGAGTTCGACGGCGAGACCTACCTGCTGGAGCGCGGCATCGTCGCCGACGTGGCGCTCGTGCACGCCTGGCGCGCGGACCGCGAGGGAAACCTGATCTACCGGCACACCGCCCGCAACTTCAACCCGCTCGTCGCCGCGGCCGGCCGCATCACCGTCGCCGAGGCCGAGCAGGTCGTCGACGACTACCTCGACCCGAACGGCATCATCACTCCCGGCATCTTCGTGGAGCGGCTCGTGACGGCCCTCCCGCGGGTGAAGGACATCGAGCAGCGCACAGTGAGGATCGCATCATGAGCTGGACCCGCGACGAGATGGCGGCCATCGCCGCCTCCGAACTCCGCGACGGCGAGTACGTCAACCTGGGGATCGGCATCCCCACCCTGGTGGCCAACCATCTGCCCGCCGGCGTGCGCGTCACGCTGTTGAGCGAGAACGGCCTGCTGGGCATGGGGCCGTTCCCGTTCGAGGGCGAGGAGGACGCCGACCTCATCAACGCGGGCAAGCAGACCGTCACCCTGCTGCCCGGCGGCAGCTACTTCGACTCCGCGACGAGCTTCGGCATGATCCGCGGCGGCCATGTGGCCAAGGCCATCCTCGGTGCCCTGCAGGTGGCGGCCAACGGCGACCTCGCGAACTGGACCATCCCCGGCAAGCTCGTCAAGGGCATGGGCGGGGCGATGGATCTGGTGGCCGGCACCCCGCGCGTGATCGTGATCACCGACCACGTCTCCAAGGACAGGACGCCCAAGATCGTGGCCGAGTGCGAGCTGCCGCTCACCGGTGCCGGCGTGGTCGACCGGATCATCAGCGACCTCGCGGTGTTCGACGTGCAGAACGGCGGGCTGGTTCTGCGCGCGATCGCACCCGGCGTCACGGTCGAGGAGGTGCGGACCAAGACGGGCGCCCCCTTCGCCATGGAGCTGGACCCGACCGTGACGAGTGCGGTGGCGGCGCCTCCCGCCGCCTCGGCGCCCTCGGCGCCCTCGGCCACCGCTGCCGCCGGAGCGCCGGCGTGAGCGCCGTCATCGTGGGCTACGCCCGCACCCCGTTCGTGAAGTTCACCGGGCAGTTCGCCGGCGTTCCCGCCAGCGGACTCGGCGCCGCGGCCATCCGCTCGGCGCTGCAGCGGTGCGGCCTCGACGGCGACGACGTCGATTTCGTCTATGCGGGACAGGTGCTGCAGGGCGGCAGCGGCCAGAACCCCGGACGGCAGTCCGCGGTGGCCGCCGGCATCCCGTTGACGGTGCCGGCTGTCACGCTGAACGCCGTGTGCCTGTCGGGCATGGAGGCCGTGGTCTCGGCGGCGCGCCTCATCGACGCGGGCGAGGCATCCGTCGTCGTGGCCGTGGGCCAGGAGTCGATGACGCTCGCTCCCCACGTCTGGCCGGGCTCGCGGGCCGGACAGCGCTACGGCGCCATCGAGCTGATCGACACCCTCGACCACGACGGCCTCACCGACGCCTTCGAGCACCGGTCGATGGGCTCCTCGACCGAGGAGCGCAACGCAGGACTCGCGATCGACCGCGCGTCGCAGGACCTCTGGGCCGCCGGATCGCATCAGCGCCTCGCCGCCTCGACCGCGTTCCAGGCCGGGGAGATCGAACCGTTCGAGGTGCCCGGACGACGCGGGCCGACCGTGGTCTCCGCGGATGACGGGCTGCGGGCCGACACCACCGTCGAGTCGCTCGGCGGCCTGCGACCGGCCTTCGGCTCCTCCGGCACCATCACGGCCGGCAACTCCTCCCAGATCACGGATGGCGCCGCCGCCCTCGTGCTGATGAGCGAGGAAGCGGCGGCGGCCCGCGGCATCCCGGCGGTCGCCCGGGTGCTGGCTCACGCCTTCGTGAGCGGGCCCGACGTCTCGCTGCACGCCCAGCCGTCGAACGCCATCGCGGCGGCCCTCGCGAAGACCGCGCACGGCGTCTCCGAACTCGCCGCCGTCGAGATCAACGAGGCCTTCGCCGCCGTCTCGGTGCACTCCACCCGCGCGCTCGGCGTCGATCCCGCGATCGTCAACGCCCACGGCGGCGCGATCGCGCTGGGGCACCCGATCGGCGCCTCCGGCGCGCGCATCGTCGGCACCCTCGCCCGCCGCCTCGGGATCGTGGGCTCAGGCGCGCTCGGCGCCGCCGGAATCTGCGGAGGCGGCGGCCAGGGCGCCGCCGTCATCCTCGAGGGGGTCTAGCCGGCCGCGGCTGCCGGAAGCGTCCGGCGCTCCGTCAGGGTGCAGCCTGCAGCATGCGCGCGCTGCGGATGCGGGGGCTCGCCCAGCCGGCCGTGTGCACCACCAGGAAGCCCAGCCCCCAGCCGAGCGCGGCGCCGGCGGAGTTGGTGATGACGTCGTTGATGTCGGCGGTTCGCCCGAGGTCGGACACGTACTGCGTGACCTCGATGAACAGCGACAACGCGAGCCCGCTCGCGAACGCAGGGACGAACCGCGCCCCCGCGGCGGCGAGCAGCAGCCCGAACGGCAGGAACACGAACACGTTGAGCACGGCGTCGACCGTCGACCCCGTGCCGTCGAAGGCGAGCGGCACGAGGTTCAGCCGCACGCCGAGCCCTGAACCGGGGCGAAGCGTCATGTAGAGCACACTGACCAGCCACACCAGCGCGAACACGGCGGCGGCGCCACGACGGATGCGCGCCCCGCCGGCCAGCAGGAGCCCGGCGACGCCGACGACAGCGAGCACCGCCGCGAAGGCGAGCTCGGCGTCGAAGACGGTGTCGGAGAGGAGGCGGATCATGATCGACGCAGTCTCGCAAGCCGGGCTGGGCGAGCGCTCCGCGCATCCCCCGAACCGGCTGTGACGGGGTAGGCTCGCTCGCGTCGGCCCAGGCCTCGCTGACGGCATCCGCGTCGGACGCGGGAGAAGGAGGTCACAGCATGCCCGTCGTCGTGTCGGTGAACAACCACTCCTTCGTGCTGCGCGACGACGAGGTGATCTCGCGGGTGCGGTCGGACATCGAGCGTGCCGCCCGCGCCGGCGGAGCGTTCGTGAGGGTCGGGGGCTCGGAGCGGGCACCCCAGGTGCTCATCACGCCGGCGACCCCGGTGCGCCTCGACGTGATCGACGAGCCGGAGGCGGCGGCCGACGACGACCCCGGCGCCGGCCTCGGCGACTTCGTGGACTACGACTTCCTCTGAGCCTGGGCCGCTCCCGGCGGGGCCCGAGCCGGGTGCCGCTCGACGCGCTCCGGCACACGGTCAGGATGCGGCGCGCACCGCCTCGACGGCCCGGTCGTAGAGCACGGCGAGGTCGCCCACCCCGCCGGAGCGGGTCCACAGCTCACCCGCGGCGTCGAGGCACGCGATCGCACTCGCGACGAGAGCGGTGGGGGCCGGGTCGGTCACATCGTCGGGGGCGAGTCCCAGGCGCATCCGCATGTTCGGAACCAGCAGCGCCTGCCAATGCAGGTGCTTCTCGATGCTGCGGGCACGCAGTGAGGGCGTCTCGTACATCATGCGGGCGATCGCCAGGGTCGCACCGGGTTCGCCCTTGAGCGCATCGACCGCGCCGAGCGCTTCGCGCAATGCCTCCCAGGGCCCGACCGACAGCGGAACGGCCTCGAGCGCATCCCGCACGAGCACTCCCTGGCTCGCCAGATCGCCGAGGACGATGTCTTCCTTCGTGCCGAAGTAGCGAAAGAACGAGCGGCGGGAGATCCCCGCCGTCGAGGCGATCTGGTCGATCGTCGTCTGCTCGAAGCCGTGCTCGAGGAACAGCCGCATCGCCACGACGGTGATCTCGGCGTAGGCCGCCTGGCGCGAACGCTGCCACAGCGACGATTCGGAACTCATGGGCCGAGTGTAACCCAGATGCCCGCTTGACACTCAGTGCCACTCAGGCATACCGTGAACAAACCATCGGATGCTCGTTCGGGCACGGCGACCCGCCGCGCTCCGTCCCGCTCCACCGACATTCCCGGAGACGCCATGCCCACCCTCGACTACTCGGCCCAGACCGTTCTCATCACGGGGGCGTCGTCGGGCATCGGCGCCTCCTTCGCCCGGGCTCTCGCCGCACGCGGGTGCGATCTCGTGCTCGTCGCCCGCCGCCGCGAGCGCCTCGATGCCCTCGCGGCCGAACTCGAAGCCGCGCACGGCATCCGGGCCACGGCGCTGGTGCAGGACCTCGGATCGCCGTCCGCCGCCGCGGAGCTGCACTCCGCCGTCACGACGGCCGGGCTCCGCATCACGGGGCTCATCAACAACGCCGGATTCGGCACCTTCGGGCCGTTCGTCGGCGAGGACCCCGCGCGCCTCGCGCAGGAGATCGCGGTCGACGTCAGCGCGCCCGTGTTGCTGAGCGCCGCCTTCCTGCCCGACATGATGGCCGCCAGGCAGGGCTTCGTCATCAATGTCGCCAGCACGGCGGCCTACACGCCCACCCCGCGCATGGCCGTGTACGGAGCGGCGAAGGCCTTCGTCCTCAGCGTCACCGAGTCGTTGTGGGCCGAGCTGCGCGCATCCGGAGTCACCGTCTTCGCCCTCTCTCCCGGCGCGACGAGCACCGAGTTCAACGCCGTCGTCGGCACCGACGACGCCACCGCCGGAGCCCGGATGCGCACGGCCGACGACGTGGTGGCCACCGCCCTCGCCCACCTCGACAGCCGCGATCCCGGTCCGAGCGTGATCGACGGCACCGCCAACCGCGCCGGTGCCCTCGGTCTGCGGTTGATCAGCCGGCGCGCGACCGCCACGCTGATGCACCGCCTGACCGACCCGGCCCGGCGCGCGCGCCGGACGACGGGCCAGGAGGGCCCGGTCTAGTCGGGCGGCGGGTGCCTACGCGGTGCGGGGTGGCAGAGGCACGAGCTGCATCGACGCTGCGGAGCCGCCGGCCGAGATCACGATCATCATCTCGTCGGTGAGGCGCTTTCGGGCGAGCGAGACGGCGCCGCGGTAGACGCCGGGCTCGTCCGGGACCGGGCGCATGATGTGGCCGTCGGCCCAGACCTGGGCGAAAGGAGCCTCGGACGCGGATGCGCCGGCCGCAGCACCGGCGGTCAGCCGCACCTCCACCTCCCAGGAGCGGCCCCGCGCCTCGATCGAGACGGTCGCCTCGGGGGCGGCGAGCGCATCCTGAGCGTCGTCGCGAGCATCCGGAGCCCCCACGCCCGCGTCGATCTGGTTGCTCGGCAGCGTCGGCGTGAGGAAGGCGGGCTGCCGCCGCTTCGTGGCCTGCTCGTAGGCCGAGGCCGAGTCGAGCAGGGCGTCGTCGCCGTAGGCGGGCCCCGCGAAGGTGAGCCCGACGGGCATCTGGATGTCGGCCATGAAGCCCATCGGCACCGTGACGGTGGGGATGCCGAGGTGCCGGATGACGCGGTTGCCGTTGGAGTAGACCACGCCGTTGCGCGACGCCGCCTCGAGGCTCTCGGGCCGCGTGAACAGGTCAACCCGGCCCACGTCGCCGGCGGCGGGGAACACCACGAGATCGAGGCCCTCGGCCCTCAGCCAGGCCTCGAAGTCCTCCTGGCGCGCCCGCTCGAGACCGGTCAGCAGCTGGGCGAGACCGGGCACTTCGTCGTACGACGCCGGCAGCCCCTGCTTCACGAGCTCGGCGAGGCGCTGCCAGTCGAAACCGCCGCGGGCGCGGGTGATCCAGACCGGCACGGGAGCGTCGTCGACGGGGAACACGGTGTCGCCGTCGACGTCGGCCCAGCTGTCGAGCTGCGGGTCGCCGTTGTCGCGCAGGAAGGCGTCGAGCGCCATCGCCGTGATCGGTCCACCCTCGAGTGCGCGCCAGTTCGCCGGCACGAGGCCGCGGGAGACGAGCCCCTGGGCCGACGGGCGGTCTTCTTCGTAGTTCGAGACCACCGGGAAGTCGACCTCGACCACCTCGGCGCCGAGCGCCCGCAGGTCGTCGGCGGCCCGGTCCCACAGTGCTCGCACGCTCAGACGGATGACGGGCGGGTCGATCGGCTCGGCGTCCTCGCCGATGTAGAGGCGCGGCACCCCGATGCGCAGGCCGTCGAGCCGCTCCGGGCGGGGCCGGGAGACCGGATGCGGGAGCACCTCCTCGGGGGCCGGCAGCTCGACCGCGCTCTGCTGGCGCCAGAAGTCGCCGGAGCGGTCGGGGTCGCCGACCGCGAGCACGTCGAGCAGCAGCAGGAGGTCGGAGACCGTGCGCGTGTGCGGCACCACGACGTCGCAGCTCGGCCGCAGCGGCCAGTTGCCGCGGATCGACAGCACGCCCCGCGACGGCGTGTAGGCCACCAGGCTGTTGTTCGAGGCGGGCGCGCGCCCCGACGACACGGTCTCCTCGGCCATGCCGAAGGCGCAGAAGCTGGCCGCCGTGGCGGTGCCGGAGCCGTTCGACGAACCCGAGCCGTAGGCCGCCGTGAGGTATTGCGGGTGGTAGGGGCTGCGCGCGTAGTCGTAGACCCCCGGCTGCATGCCGCCGGCCGCCATCGGCGGCATGTTCGTCTTGCCGAGCAGCACCGCGCCGGCAGCCCGCAGCTGGGCGACGGATGCCGCATCCTCGGTCGCCACGAGCTCGGCGAGCGCCGGGCTGCCCGAGGCCACCGTGAGGCCCTTGACCTTGTAGCTGTCCTTGACGGTGAACGGGATGCCCTCCAGCGGGCCGGCCTTTCCGGCGCGGCGGCGCGCATCCGAGGCCGCGGCCTGCTCGAGGCAGCCGGGGTCGAGCACCGCGACGGCGTGCAGGCACAGGCCGGTGCGGTCGTAGTAGGCGATGCGGTTGAGGTAGGCGCAGACGAGCTCGACGCTCGTCACCTCGCCCGCGTCGAGGGCTTGGAGCAGTTGGGCGATGCTCAGTTCCACGACGTCGATGCGGTTCAACGAGTTTCCTTCCGTCGCTCCCATCTTCGCCGATCCCGCAGGGGATCCGGGCCCCGGCCACGCGGGTCGGACATGGGCGTCTCCTGCACGGCCCGGCGACGCGCGGACGGGAGGCCTGGCTCCGCGCGCGGGAGCTAGGAGCGATCGCGCGACAGGGCCTGTCGCGCCCGCGTGATCCGCTGGCGCACGTTCACCGGGGTGAGTCCCGTCAGTTCGGCGATCTCCTTCGCGCTCCGCCCGTCGACGACGCTGAGCACGAACGGCACCCGCAGGCCGTCGGGGAGCGCCGCGATCCGGTCGAGGGCGTGTTCGAGGGCCACCCGGATCTCGACGTCGGCGACGACGTCGACCCCGTCGGCGATGGTCTCGTCCAGACCGGCCAGAACGAGCGCGGATCGGGCCCTCCCGGCGTCGATGACGGTGTTGCGGGCGATCACGTCGAGCCACGCGCAGAGCGGGCCGCCGTCATAGGACCGCAGGGTGTCGATCGACCGCCAGGCCCGCAGGGCGGCGATCTGGGCGATGTCGTCGGCGTCTTCGGGATGCACGCCCAGCGAGATCGCGCGCCTCCGCAGGCGCTGCGGGTCGCTGGAGATCATCGCTTCAAGAGAAGCGTGCCGCTGCGACCGCTCCACCGGCTCCGAACGCATCGGAATCACCTGCTACCCCGCCATCCCGGTCACCCCGCGCGACCACTTGTCTCAGGGAAACAACCGACTTCCCCTTCCGACACTACGAGAACACGGAAATCACCCTCAAGATCACCCCCGCTCTCGCGAGCCGACCCTCCCGAGCGAGTCGCCACAACCTCTTTGTCACACCTTCGCTGAGCGCCGGTCTTCCTCCACGTACCCCTGTTGCCGACAAAGAAGAGACGATCGCCCATGAAGCATGCCCGTTCCCTGGCCGCCGGAGCGATCGTCGCTTCGGCGATCGCCGGCTCCCTCCTGCTCGCCTCTCCCGCCTACGCCGCCGACGTCGTGTTCGCCGACCCCGCCCTGCAGGCCTGCGTCAACCAGCAGCTCGGGCGGCCGGCGGCCAGCCCGGTCTCGACCGGCCAGGCTGCCGCGATGACCGATCTGAGCTGCAACTTCGCCGGAATCACCAGTCTGGGCGGCATCGAGAGCTTCACCTCCCTCACCGCGCTCGGTCTTCTCGCCAACTCGATCTCCGACCTCAGCCCGCTGGGCTCCCTCACGCACCTGACCTGGCTGAACCTGACCCAGAATCAGGTCACGACCATCGCCCCCTTGTCGTCGCTCACCGCGCTCACCTGGCTCTCCGTGCGGGAGAACCAGGTCACCGACCTCAGCCCGATCGGCGGTTTGACGCAGATCTCGTACTTCGGTGCGACGAGCAATCAGATCTCCGACCTCAGCCCTCTGTCGGGGCTGACGAAGCTCTACGGCCTCGATCTGGCCGACAACGCCATCTCCGACCTCGCCCCGCTCGCAACGCTGACGGCGTTGGACGGCGTGACCCTCGAGGACAACCGCATCGCCGACCTCAGCCCGCTGGGCGGACTGCCGACCCTCCACCAGGTGCACGCGACCGGCCAGACCCTGACGCTCGCGGCCGTGGCCATCGGTGCGAGCACCACGAACCCGCTGCACGAACCCCACGGCGCGATCATCACGCAGGTCACCGGGGACGCGGACTTCGTGCTCGCCGCCGACAGTGCATCCTGGATCTTCACGGCGCCGGCCGCGAACACGGTGACCTGGGCGATGGGTTACCCGGGGCCCGTGTTCCCGGCCTGGCAGTTCAGCGGGACGATCCTGCAGCAGTCCCTCGCGCCCGCGGTTCACCCCACGGCGATCGTCGACGACACCGCGACCACCGCGGCCGCGACTCCGGTCACCATCGATGTGCTGGCCAATGACGGACTCCCCGGCGAACCCGCCCTCGACCCGGCCAGCCTGACGCTGCTGGACGCCGCAGGCGACCCGGCGACGCAGGTCAGCGTCGCCGGCGGGACCTTCACCGCGTCCGGCGGCGTCGTCGTCTTCACCCCCACCGCCGGCTTCACCGGAACCGCCGCAGCAGTGAGCTACCAGGTAGCCAACGTCGAGGGCGTCGCGGGGCGAGCGGTCATCACCGTCACCGTCACCGCCGCCGTCGTCACGACCGGCACCCCCACGCCCACGCCCACGGTGACAGTCACCCCGACGACGCCCGCGACCCTCGACCCGACCGCGCCCGCGACGAACGCCCCCGGCGCTCCCGGTGCCCCCGGGGCCGGATCCTTGGGGTCGGGCACGAGCGGCAGCGGCGCCCTGGCCTCGACCGGTGTCGCTGCCTGGACCATCAGCGGAATCGCCCTGCTGCTCGCCACCGGCGGCCTCGCGCTCGTCCTCCTGCGCCGCAAGTCCGCCTAGGCATCGCCTCCGAAGACCAGGATGCGGCGCCGTCGCCCACGCGGGGACCGCGCCGCATCCCGATCACCCGCTCCACCCCTCACCCCACACCGACCAGAAGGAAACCGCAGTGCCTGACTACTCCGCCATCGCCTCCGCCCTCGACTCCCCCGAGCAGATGCTCGCGCTCTGCGACGAACCACAGGTCTTCGGCGCCAAGAAGCAGGCCCAGGCGGCCTACGCCCTGTGGAACGGAGCCGACGAGCGGTACGTCGGCGGCTACCGTGCCGTGCGCGCTCCGGGAGGATCCGGAACCGGTTTCGTCGTACGGCTGTTCTGGAACCCGGCTACGACCTCCCCCGATCTGGACGCCATCGCCGGGGCAGTGCAGTTCGAGCTGCCCGAGGCGATGATCCGCGCCGACGAGAAGGCCACCTACAAGGGGCGTGACAAGAAGCAGGGCGTGTTCTTCACCTGGCAGGGCATGAGCACCCGCCCGCTCTCCCAGTGGTTCTTCGAGCGATTCGGCGTGCACGCCTGCGCCACGCAGCTGTTCGACGCGTCCGATCTGTCCCAGAACGTCGCGGTGGTGGCGATCAAGGGCGGCGTCGACCACCTCTGGACCGCCACGGCGGCGGAGTGAGCGAGCCCCGTGCAACACGACGACGCCGTCAAGCGGGCGCTGGTCGATGAGGCGCTGAACCGCACCCCGCCCGGTGGCTTCCCCGAGCTCGAACGGCGCCATGGGCTGCGGGCGGGAAGCCTGTTCGACTGGGTCGCCGAGCACGGGGGCATGGACCCGCCGCCGCCGTCGGCGACGCATTTCTGGATCGGCACCACCGGGCTCGACGAAGCCGCGTTCTGCTCCTACTTCGATCACGACCCCGCCTACTGGAGCCTCGAGGTCGACGAGATCGAGAGGGCGCCGGCCGACGTGACCGGATGCGCTTTCTCCGTCGATCTCGGTGAGCGGTTCCTCTACGACGAAGAGCTGCTGTGGGTCTCGTGGCGTCCGACCACGGTTCCGGCGGGAGAGCTCATCGAGGAGTCGCGGCCGGCGTCGGAGGCGGTGGGGCGCCGGATCGCTGAGGCCTGTGCGGCGCGGGGCATCGCCACCGCCAATGCCGCGTTCGCCTACGCCGACCCGGCCCAGCGCATCCGGGAGCCCGGCGCGCTGTTCAACGGGCTCGTGTACCTCGGCCTGTTCGAGGTCTGAGAGGGCGCGCATCCGGTGCAGCGGCGGCGGTCAGGAGATGGTGTGGCCACCCGCCCTACACGGGCGGCCACACCGGACCGCTCTGCAGCGGTCCGTGGCGAGACCCCTCTCGCCGAGCCTGGCGGGTGGGGACCCGGAGCCAGGCCGAACGGGGGAAGGCCACAGCCGCCACCGCGGTGGGGAACGCGGAACGTGACGCATGAGCGGCGGCCGTGACCTTCACAGAGAAAGACGCCGGGCTCCGGCATCTGTGACAGGACCGACGCGAGCCCACGGTTCAGTCGCCCCCGGTGAGGCCCGGTCGGACGGCGCCGAACGGAAGCTGCCGGGTCGTCGACGAGGCTCATGGTGATGGTTCCTCACGCACCACGGCCGTAGAATCGACCCCGGGTGAATCGTTTCCACGGAGGGCTGGAGCTTGGCCACGATCAAAGACGTCGCAGAGCGGGCAGGGGTGTCGATCGGCACCGCCTCGCGCGTGCTCAGCGGCAGCCCGGCCACCTCCCCCGAGTCTCGTGCGCGCGTCACCGCGGCAGCCGAGGCGCTCGCCTACGTGGCCCACGGGCCCGCCCGGTCGCTCCGCCGCTCCCGCACCGACGTCTTGGGGCTGCTCGTCTCCGACATCCGCAACCCCTTCTTCTCCGAACTCGCCCACGCCGCCGAGCGCGAGGCGCTGACGCTCGGCTACACGGTGCTGCTCGCGAACGCGAACGAAGACGAGGCGCAGGCCGACGAATACCTCGGCATCTTCGCCTCGCAGCGCATCGACGGCCTGCTGCTCTCACCGCAGGGGCCGGTCACTCCGCGGCTCACCGCACTGGTCGCCTCGGGGATGCCGGTGGTGCTGCTCAACCGCCATGCCGAGGGCCTCACCGCACCGCTGTTCGAGACCGACAACGCCCAGGGCGTCGGGCTCGTGCTGGAGTGGCTGCAGCAGCGCGGCCATCGCGACGTGGCCTTCGTGGGCGGGCCGCCGAGCATCTCGACGGGCGCCGAGCGGCTCGAGGCCTACACGGCCGGCCGCGCCGCCCACGGCATCACTCTGGATGACGCCTTCCTCGACGCCGGCGACTTCCTGCCCGACGGCGCCGCCGCGGCGATGACGCGCATCCTCGACCGCGGAGTGCGGCCGACCGCGGTGTTCGGCACCAACGGCCCCACCACCCTCGGCGCCGTGCGTGCGCTGCACGCCCGCCTGGGCCGGACGGCGGCCTCCGCCATCGAGGTGATCTCCTTCGACGACCTCGACTGGTTCGACTTCACGGCTCCCCCGATCAGCGCCGTGCGCAACGATGCGGCCTCGATCGGGCGGCTCGGCGTGCGCGGGCTGATCGATCTGATCGCCGGCCGCCAGGTGGCCTCCCGCCGCATCGAGATGGAACTGGTCGACCGCTCGGGTCTCTGAGCCACCCGCTCACTCCCGGTTTGCACCCCCGGGGATTCTGGTGCATCATTGTCGCATCGCCCGTGGAATCGTTTCCATGGAAACGTTCACAAGGAGGTGCTCATGCCCGAAGATCGCTCGAACGCGACCGGCACGGTCTGGGTCTTCGGCAGCCTCAACGCCGACACCAGCTACCGGATGCACGCCCTCCCCCACCCCGGCGAGACCGTTCTGGCCCACTCGGCCCAGACCTCCCCCGGCGGCAAGGGGGCCAACCAGGCCATCGCCTCCGCCGCCGCCGGTGCGCCCACCCGCATGATCGGCCTCGTCGGCGACGACACGGAGGCCGAGACACTGCTCGGCGCCCTCAGCGCTCGCGGCGTCGACACCTCCCGCATCGCGAGGCGCCCCGGCACGCCGACCGGACGAGCCGTCGTCGCCGTCGACGACCGCGCCGAGAACGCCATCATCGTGCTCGCCGGGGCCAACGAACTGCTCGACGCGGCGACCGTCGGAGCCTCCCTGCGGGGTATCGGCGCGGAAGACGTGCTCGTGCTGCAGAACGAGGTGCCGGCCGCCGCCAATCGCGCCGCAGCCACCTTCGCCCGGGCCGCCGGCGCGACGGTGGTCTGGAATGCCGCCCCGGCCCCGGCCACCGCCGCCGACATCGTCGGCGACATCGACCTGCTCGTCGTCAACGAACACGAGCTGGCCCAGCTCGCGGCGCTCCTCGGCGTCGGCGATCGCGACAGCGGCGACGGCGGCGACGGCGACATCGATGGCGTCGGTGGGACGGGGGCGAGGGATGCTCAGGCCGGCTCGGGCGGGCTCGAATCGCTGCTGCGGCGCACCGCGAAGGCCCTCGCGGCAGCGGCCTTCGCGCCCCCACCCGGTCACCCGCGCATCCCCGCGGCCGTCTGCACCCTCGGCTCCGACGGCGCCGTCTACGTCGGCGCTAGCGACACCGACAGCACAGCCACCGGCACCGGCACCGGCGACGACACCAGCGCCCCCGACGCCGACTCCGGCCGCGTGGCGTCGCCGCGGGTGCTCGCCGTCGACACCACGGCCGCCGGCGACACCGTCGTGGGCTACCTCGCCGCCCACTCCCACCTCCCTCTCGGCGAGCGCCTGCTTCTCGCCGGGGCCGCCGGGGCCGTGACCGTGACGCGCACCGGCGCATCCTCGTCCATCCCCACCCTCGCCGAGGCCGAGCTGATGCTCGCCCGCACCACCGAAAGGACCCCCGTATGAGAGTCGCCGTCGGGGCCGATCACGCCGGCTTCCCGATCAAGCAGCGAGTGATCGCCGCCATCGAGAAGCTCGGCCACACCGTCATCGACCGCGGAACGCACAGCACCGACCCGGTCGACTTCCCCGACATCACCCAGGCCACCTGCGCCCCGGTGCTCGACGGGAGCGCCGACCGCGCGGTGCTCGTGTGCGGAACCGGGGCCGGAGCCATCATGGCCGCCAACAAGATCCCCGGCATCCGCTGCGGTCTGGCCAACGAGAGCTACTCCGCCCACCAGGCGGTCGAGCACGACGACGCCAACGTCATCGCCCTCGGCGCCTGGCTCGTGCCGCCCGCCTTCATCGACGACATCGTCGCCGAATTCCTCGCCGCCACCTTCGACGACGACGAGGACACCCGTCGCCGTGTCGAGAAGCTCAACGCGCTCGACGAGCTGCGGCCCGCATCCGTCACCACCGCCATCTGACCGTTCATCCATCATTGATCAAAGGAGATCCACCAGTGACCACGACCACCACGACGGCCACGCAGCCCTCTGCGCTGGGCTCGAAGGACCGCAACAAGACGGCGATCGCCGCCGCGCTCGGCACCAGCGTCGAGAACTACGACTTCATCGCCTACGGCACCGCCTCGGCGCTCTACTTCAGCGCCGTGTTCTTTCCGGAGAGCGACCGCTTCGTGGGCACCCTGCTCTCCTTCGCCACGCTCGCCGTGGGCTTCCTGATGCGCCCGCTGGGCGGCGCGATCGGCGGCTACCTGGCCGACAGGTTCGGCCGTAAGCCCGTGCTGGTGGGTGCGATGCTCGTGATGGGCAGCGCGACCTTCGTCATCGGGCTGCTGCCGGGATACGCGACCGTCGGCGTTCTCGCCCCCGTGCTGCTGGTGATCATCCGGATGATCCAGGGCCTGGCCTTCGGCGCGGAGTGGGGCGGGGCCATCACCATGGCCTACGAGCACGCCCCCTGGAACCGGCGCGGCATGTACGCCGCCATCCCGCAGTCGGGCAACCCGCTCGGCATCGCGCTCGCGAGCGGCATGTTCCTCGTGTGCGCGAACCTCGACGGCGACTGGCGCTGGCGCATCCCGTTCCTGCTGAGCGCGGTGCTCGTGATCGTCGCCCTGGTCGTGCGCTCGCGCCTCTCGGAGTCGCCGGAGTTCCTCGAGGCCAAGGCCGAGGGCAAGATCGAGAAGAACCCGTTCCTCACCACCATCCGCCGCGACTGGCGGAGCATCCTGCGGGTCATCGGGCTGCGCATCGTCGAGTCGTTCGCCTACTACTCCACCGCCACCTACCTGCTGAACTACCTCACGACGCGCTTCCCCGACATCCGGCCCACCGCGCTCGGCGCCATCACCGCGGCGAGCATCCTGGCGATCTTCACCACTTTCCTCGCCGGATCGCTGACCGACAGGGTGGGCCGCCGGCCGCTCTACATCGGGGCCTGCGTCGCCGCCATCCTGTTCGCGTTCCCGATGTACCTGCTCACGAACGACGGCACGCCGGCCCTCGTGGTGGCCGTGTTCGTGTTCGGCATCGGCTTCATCCACGCCACCCTCACCGGCAACCAGGGCTCGCTGCTCACCGAGCAGTTCGGCACCTCCACCCGCACCACGGGCGCCTCGCTCGGCTACCAGATCGCGGCCGCGCTCGGCGGCTTCGCGCCCCTGCTCGCCGCTGCCCTCGTGGGCTGGGTCGGCTGGCCGGGCGCGTCGATGCTCTACCTGAGCGCCGCGATCGTGGGGCTCGTCGCCATCCTCGTGACCCGCGAGACCTACGGCCGCGCCGAGCGCGCACGCATCAACGCGCTTGTCGCCGCAGAGAAGGCGGCGCTGGCCGCGTAGTGCTCGCTGTGTGAAAATGCAGAAATTTCGAGGACCGACGCCGTATACGGGGTCGGTCCTCGAAATATCTGCATCCGCTGACCACCTGGCGGCTGGGCTGCGCTCCGCGCACTCGCGCCCAGACGAGGGGCGCGACCGGTTCCCCAGCTCGCGCGCTCCTCGGCGTTAGGCTCGGTGCATGACCGACACGACCGCGCGCCGCCGCCCCGGCCTCGTGACCCTCGCCGTCGTGCTGATCTACATCGCCGGCATCGCCGACATCGCGCTCGGCGTGCTCACGATCTTCCTCCGCTACCTGCCCGAAACCGCGAGCGCAGGGCTCACGCTGCCGATCACGCTGCTCGGGGCCGCCACGATCCTGTTCGGGCTGTTCCTCGTGGCGCTCGCCTCCGGTGTGGCCCGCGGCAGCCGGGCGTCCCGGCTCGGCACCACGATCGTGCTGCTCGCCGGGCTCGCGCTCGACCTGGCCGACCTCGCGATCGGCGGCGACGGGGACTGGTCGGGAGTCGTCACCCAGCTCATCGCGTGCGTGCTCGTGATCGTTCCGCTCTGGGTCGGCCCGGGCCGACGGTACTTCGCCCCGGCGGCGCCTACTTCGCGCTGAGCGCCTCCGCCGCCCGCTGCCGGCGGGCCTCACGGGCGTTCAGCGCCCGCTCGACGTCGCGCACGGCGATGCGGCGATGGGCGAAGCGCACGATCTCGATCAGCGCGATCGAGAGCACGGAGGTCGCGAGCACCAGCAGCGCCGTCGGCAGCGTCGGGTCGACCAGCTGCAGGAAGTCGCGCACGATCGGCACGGTGTAGACGAGCACCAGCCCGATCATCATCGCGCCGATCACCGCGCCCTTGAACCGGGTGACCGGCCGGGAGAGCACCACGAGGATCCACAGGCCGATGATGGTGAGGATGAGCGTCGAGCCCGTGCGGATCTCGGCCTCCGGAATGGCCATGTTCGCCGCCAGGCGCGCGTAGGCCGCGAGGCCGACCGTCACCACGACGCCGGCCGGCACGGCGAAGGAGAGCGAACGCCGCAGGAACCCGGGAACATACCGCTGCGCGTTCGGCAGCAGCGCGAGGAAGAACGCGGGGATGCCGATCGTGAGCCCGTCGGTCACCGAGAGCTGCCGCGGCAGGAACGGGAACGGCAGCAGCAGGATGCCGAAGGCGATCGCGAGGAAGGTGGCGTACGCGGTCTTCGTGAGGAACAGCATCGACACCCGCTCGATGTTGGCGATCACCTGGCGCCCCTCGGCCACGACGCTCGGCAGGTGCGAGAACTTGCCGTCGAGCAGCACGAGCCGGGCCACCGCCTTGGTGGCCGCAGCCCCCGAGTTCATCGCCACCCCGATGTCGGCCTCCTTGATGGCCAGGGCGTCGTTCACCCCGTCGCCCGTCATCGCGACCGTGTGCCCCGCGGTCTTCAGCGCCACCACGATGCGCTTCTTCTGATCGGGCGTCACCCGGCCGAACACGATGTTCTCGTCGAGCACCCGGATGAGGGCATCCTGGTCCTCGGGCAGCTCGCGGGCGTCGAAGCCGTGCGGCGCATCCAGCCCCACGCCGCGCGCGATGGCGGCGACCGTCTGCGGGTTGTCGCCCGAGATGATGCGCACGCCCACCCCTTGCGCGGCGAAGTAGGCGAGGGTCTCGGCGGCGTCGGGGCGGATGTTCTCGCGGAAGGTCAGCAGCACCACCGGCACCGCATCGGCCGGCACCGTCTCGTCGTGCGTCGGGGTGCCGTGGGCGAGCACGAGCGTGCGGCTGCCGGTGGCGGCGAGCTGGGCCGCCTGGGCGGCGAGACCCTCGAGCACGGCGTCGCCGGCGGCGCGCGCGGGGAACACCATCTCCGGGCCACCCAGCACCCACATGCCGTCGTCGAAGGTGACGGCACTCCACTTGCGGGCCGACGAGAACGCGACGCGGTCGACGGGCGAGCCCGCGGGCTGCTCGGTGAACCGCCCGACGAGGCTGCGCGCGGTGGCGTTCGCGTCGTTCTGCACGCCGTACCAGGCGAGCACCCGCTCCCAGCCGGGGCGCTCGGTCAGCGGATGCGCGGCGTCGAACACGATGTCGCCCTGCGTCAGCGTTCCGGTCTTGTCGAGGCAGATCAGGTCGACCCGGGCGAGCCCCTCGACCGCCGGCAGCTCCTGCACGAGCACCTGCTGGCGGGCGAGCTTCACGGCGCCCACCGCGAAGGTGATGCTCGTCATGAGCACGAGGCCGAGCGGCACCATGGCGACCACCGAGGCGATGGTCGCGACCGCGGCATCCCGCCACGCCCCGCTCTGCGAGGCCTCGACCCAGCCGCCTTGGGCGATCATCTGCGCGTTCAGCACGAGCAGCGCCACCGGGCCGATGAACCAGGTCACCCACTTCAGCACCCGGTTGATCGAGGAGCGGAGCTCCGAGGCGACGAGCGAGAAGCGCTTCGCCTCGGCCGCGAGGCTGTTGGCGAAGGAGTCGGCGCCCACCCGGTCGACCACGGCCGAGCCTTCCCCGCCCACCACGATCGACCCGGAGAGCACCCGGTCGCCGGGGGCCTTCTCGACCGGGTCGGACTCCCCCGTGAGCATGGACTCGTCGAGCTGCAGCCCGTCGCCGTCGAGGGTCACGGCATCGGCGGCCACCTGGTCGCCCGCCCGGAGCACGAGGGTGTCGCCGAGCACGACCGCGCCCACCGCCACCTCGGCCTCCGCACCGTCGCGGAGCACGCGGGCACTCGGTGCGTTGAGCAGCGCGAGCTTGTCGAGGGCGCGTTTCGCGCGGTATTCCTGCACCGTGCCGATGACGGCGTTGGCGATCGCGGAGAAGCCGAAGAGCGCATCCTGCCAGCGTCCGATCGCGAGCAGCACGAGGAAGCAGGCGAGGATGATCGCGTTGAACAGGGTGAGCACGTTCGCCCGAACGATGCTCCACACGCTGCGGCTCGAGTCCTGCACGAAGGCGTTGGTGCGACCGGATGCGGTGAGCTCGGCCACCTCGGCCGCGGTCAGCCCGTCGGGCCGGTGATCGGGGATCGTCTCGGTCATGGGTCCATCCTGCCGTGCGGCGGCCCACACCCGTTGAGTATCCGGATGCCGGTGCACTAATGTTTACGTGAACAGTGATGTTTGCGTAATCATCCTTGTTCTCGCCCCATCCCTCGAGTCCAAGGACGGATTCCTGCATGACACCGATGTCACCTCGCCCGGCGCGCACCCGCCGAGCGGCTGCTCTGACGGGGGCTTTCGCGCTCGTCGCCACCCTCGTCATCCCCCTCTCCGTCGCCGGGGCCGCCTCAGCGAGCACGCTGTCGGCGTCGGCGTCGGCGTCGGCGTCTGCGTCGGCCGGAGCCGCAGCATCCGCCGCGGGCGCGAGCGCCCTCGCCGCCGCCGACTCCCCCACGGCCCTCGCGGCCCCGGTCTACGCCGCCGCCGTGCCGGGCGGCACGCCGAACCTGCCCGCCCAGGTGCAGGTCACCACCACCGCCGGCCCGGCGCGCGCCGCCGCCGTGACCTGGGATCTCAGCGACCTCAGCTTCGACCAGCACTACCGCTCGTTCACCGTGCCCGGCTCGGTCGAAGGCACCCTCGCCGTGAGCGCCCAGGTGGAGGTCGTGCCGCAGAGCCTGCTCTACTTCATCGACAGCTCCGGAACCACCGGCGCCTTCACCTCCCCCGCCTTCGAGGGCGCCAAGAGCCTCATCCCGGGACTGCTCAACCAGGTGGCCGACAAGCCGGTCTCCTCCGGCAGCTGGGGCTACGACGCCAGCCAGCTCGGCGCGCACTCCTCCGCCAACGCCGCCGACAAGGACGAGACCGGCTGGTACGCCCTCGGCAGCGGCGGCAACTCGAAGAAGGTGGTCTACGACCTCCCCCTCCCGGCCGCCGGCACCTACACCCTCACCGCGGGCTTCCGCGAGTGGTGGTCGGGCCCGCGCCAGATGAAGGTGCAGGTCGTTCCGGCATCCGGATGCGGTGACACGACGGTCATCACCCCGAACGTCACCGTGAGCTCGGCCGCCGCCTCGAAGAGCAAGATGGTGTCGGGAACCTTCGCCACCACCGCCGCGTGCACGGTCCAGCTCCAGGTGAGCCTGGCGGCCGGCAGCGAGGCGCCGGTGATCGGCTGGCTGGCCGTCGCATCCGGAGCCGTCGCGGTCGACACCACGCCGCTCGTCGTCGCCGCCCCCGCGGTGTCGCCGGCAGCCGGCTCCTACAAGACCGCGCAGACCGTGACCCTGAGCACCACCACCTCGGGCGCGTCGATCTACTACACCACCGACGGTTCGACGCCCTCGAAGAGCAACGGCACCAAGTACGACGCCCCCTTCTCCGTGGCCGCGAGCACCACAGTGAAAGCGGTGGCCCTGAAGAACGGCACCGCGAGCTCGGCGACCTCGGCCGTCTACGCGATCGAGCCCGTGCCGGCCGACGGCTACAGCTCGGTGCCGGTGGGGCAGACCTGGTACGACAGCACCGGTGAGTCGGTCCAGGCGCACGGCGGCGGCTTCCTGCAGAAGGACGGCTGGTACTACTGGGTGGGCGAGAACAAGAGCCACGACAGCGCGAGCTTCCTGGCCGTGAGCCTCTACAAGTCGCAGGACCTGAAGAACTGGACCTTCGTCAACGACATCCTCACCACCGCGAGCGCCCCCGAGCTCGCGAACGTGAAGCTCGAGCGGCCCAAGCTGCTCTACAACGCGGCGACCGACACCTTCGTGCTCTGGGGCCACTGGGAGACCGCCGACAGCTACGCCGCCTCGCACCTCGTGGTGGCCACGAGCAAGACGGTGGGCGGCGACTACCGCTACCAGCGCGACTTCCGCCCCGGCGCGGGCTCGGTCACGACGAATGCGAGCGACCCCACGTACACGAACCCCGACCAGCTCTGGGGCTACGGGTCGCGCGACTTCACGGTGTTCAAAGACCCCGACAGCGCCGACGCCTACCTGGTGTCGACGCAGGACGACCAGAACATGCGGGTCTACAAGCTGAGCGCCGACTACACCGACGTGGACTGGGCGAACTCCTACCCGCTGTTCGTCGGGCAGCGTCGCGAGGCGCCCGCTGTGGTGAAGGTGGGTGACTACTACTTCGTCGTCACCTCGGGCCAGTCGGGCTGGTACGCGAACCAGGCGATGTACTCGTACACGAAGGACATCGCCGACCCGAACGGCTGGTCGGCGCTCAAGCCGCTCGGCAACAACACCACCTTCTCGAGCCAGCCGACGAACATCATGACGGTGGAGGGCGCCGACGGGCACCGCGAGTACATCTACATGGGCGACCGGTGGAACCCGAACAAGCTCGGCTCGTCGAGCTACGTGTGGCTGCCGCTGTCGATCGGCACCTCGGGCTCCGGCTCCGGCCCCGGCGCCGGCGCCGCCTCCACCGACCCCACGGCGATGAGCCTGGACTACCACCCGCAGTGGTCGTTCGACGCGGCCTCGGGCGCCGTCACGCTGCCCTTCGAAGAGCTCGTCTCCGAGGGAAAGCCGGTGACCGCGAGCGCCGCGGCCTCCGCGGGAGCCGCAGCGGGCGCGGCGAACGACGGCATCGACTACAACCTCGCCACGAGCGGGGACAACACGAACTACTACCAGCCCTCGGCTGTGCCGTTCGCCTGGTCCGTCGACCTCGGTGAGCAGCGCGACCTCAGCCGCATCGACCTGAGCTTCCGCAGCTACAACGGTTCGGAGACCTACAGCACCTTCACGGTGTCGGGCAGCGTCGACGGCACCACCTGGACGCGGCTGGTCAGCCGGCTGGCGAACACCACGGTGGGCTTCACGAGCGACGGGTTGACGGGGGCGTACCGCTATGTGAAGGTCGACGTCGGCCGCGTGGTCAACGACCACAACGGCAGCGATGCCGCGTGGGCGGCGGGCATCGTGGAGGCGCAGGTCTACGCGGTGTCGCCCGACACCGCGGCGCCGGCTGTCACGGTGACCCTGCCCGCGGCTCCGGCGTCGGGCTGGTTCACCACGGCCCCCTCGGCCACGGTGACGGCGACGGATGCGCAGAGCGCGGTCGCCTCGGTGGAGTACCGCGTCAACGGCGGGGCCTGGGCGCCCTACACGGCGCCGGTGCTGCTCGGCGAGGGCGTCTCCTCGTTCGAGGCGCGGGCGACGGATGCGGCCGGCAACACCTCGGAGCCGGTGGCGGCCGCGGTGAAGATCGACAGCATCGCGCCGGTGGTCTCGGCCACGGCATCCGGTGACCGGGTGCTGACGGTGGCCGCGACGGACGCCGGTTCGGGCGTCGCCGCGGTCGAGTACTCGCTCGGCGGCGGGGCGTGGACGGCCTATCCGGGCGGCGCCGGGGTGCCGCTCGGCGACGCGGCGGTCTCGGTGCGGGTGCGGGCCACCGATGCGGCCGGCAACGTGAGCGCGGAGTCGAGCGTGGAGGTCGGCGCAGCGCCGACGACGCCGGGTGGCGGCGGTTCCACGCCCGGGGGCGGCTCGACGCCCGGCGACGGTGGCGGCACCGGCACCCTCGCCGGCACACTCTCGGCCACCTCGGTGGCCGCGGGCTCCCCCGTCACGATCGATGCCGGCGGCTTCCGCCCGGGAGAGACCGTCGACGTCGTGCTCCACTCCGCCCCGGTCGCGCTCGGCAGCGTGGTCGCGGATGCGCAGGGCCGCGTGAACACGACCGCCACCATCCCGGCCGACACGGCCGTGGGCGGTCACGCGCTCGTGCTCACCGGTCGCGACTCGGGCCTCTCGCTGAGCCTCGCGCTGACGGTCAGCGGCGCGGCGGCGACCGACCCCGCTGCCGTGGGCTCGACCCTCGCCGTCACCGGCGCCAGCCTCGCGTGGGCGCAGCTCGCCCTCGCCCTGCTCGCGGTCGCGCTCGGCGCCGGAGTCGTCCTACTCCGCCGCCGTCGCGCTGCAACGCGCGCCGCCGGAACGACGCCGGAGTCGTAGCGCCTCCCCTCGGCCGCCGGCACGCTCTTGGACGCTGCTGGCGGCCGCTGCATAAATAGCGGGGACCGACGCCCTATACGGGGTCGGTCCTCGCTATTTCTGCATCCGCTAACCCAATGGCGGCTCAGGTGCGCTTCGCGCGCTCGCGCGTGGTGCGCTCGCCCTCGACTTTCAGCTTGCCGGAGTCGACCGCCGACAGCGGGTTCGTGATGGCCTCGAGCGGTTTGCGCTCGGCGTTCACCCCGAAGACGAACGCCACGACGCCGCCCGCCACCATGAGCAACCCGGCGCCGATGTACCCGATCGTGATCGGGCCGCGGTCCTGGCCCTCGCCGATCAGCGTCGCGAACAGCAGGGGCGCGACCGAGCCCACGATCTGCCCGATCGAGAAGAAGTAGGAGATGACCTGCGAGCGCATCTCGAGCGGGAACAGCTCGCTCACCGTGAGGTAGGCGCTCGACGCCCCCGCGCTCGCGAAGAAGAACGCGACGCACCAGAAGATCGTCTGGGTGGTGGCGGTCAGCACGTCGGCCTGGAAGAGGAATCCGGAGACGGTGAGGATGATGCCCGAGAGGCCGTAGGTGGCGAGGATCATCTTGCGCCGGCCGATGGTGTCGAACAGGTGCCCGAGCACGAGCGGCCCGAGCAGGTTGCCGATGGCGAAGGGGAAGAAGAAGTACTGCACGGCGTCGTTCGCGATGCCGTAGAAGTTCTGCAGCGCCAGCGCGTAGGTGAAGAAGATGGCGTTGTAGAGGAACGACTGCGTGATCATCATCGTGAGCCCCACCACCGTGCGGTTGGGGTAGTCGCGGATGAGTACGCTGGCGATCTTGCGGAACGGGATGCGGTCGAGCGCCTGTACCTCGATGGCCTGGTCGTCGGGAACCGGGTCGAGCTTCTTGCCCGACTCCTTCTCCACCCGGGCCTCGATGTCGTCGACCGTCTTCTCGGCCTCGTGCTCCCTGCCGTGCGTCATCAGCCAGCGCGGGCTCTCCGGGATGTGCCGGCGCATGTAGATCATGACGAGACCGAGGATCGGTCCGATGAAGAAGGCGAGGCGCCATCCGATGTTCTCGGCGAAGTTGTCGGGGTTCAGGAAGAACAGGTTGGCGACGGATCCGAGAGCCGCACCACCCCAGTAGGTGCCGTTGATGGCGATGTCGACGCGCCCGCGGTAGTGGCTCGGGATGAGCTCGTCGATGGCGGAGTTGATGGCCGCGTACTCGCCGCCGATGCCGAGGCCGGCCACGAACCGCATCGCGAACAGGAACTCCATGTTCGGCGAGAAGCCGGCAGCCGCCGATCCCACGAGGTAGATCGCGAGGGTGATGATGAAGAGCTTCTTGCGCCCGAACTTGTCACTCAAGCGCCCGAAGACGAGTGCGCCGACCACCTGGCCGACGAGGTAGATGGTGCCGGCCAGGCCCACCTGTTGCGAGTCCATGCCGAGTGACTGCTGGAAGCCGTTCGAGGCGATGATCTGGATCTCGAGTCCGTCGAGGATCCACGACACCCCGAGGCCGAACACGACCATCCAGTGGAACCTCGTCCACGGCAGCCGGTCCATCCGGGCCGGAACCAGGCTCCGCACACTCTTGGGCCTGGCCTCGCCGCCCTTCGCGTTTGTGTCGACAGCCACCATGCACCTCCGTCTCGCCGAGCGAGCGACAGGCGGATGCGTGGGCTTCGTCGGCGGCGCGATCGAACGTACGCCTCCGTTAACGATTCCGCACGCGCCGGTCCTGGGCGCTCGGTGGAAGCTGCGAGCTCGAGCGTCAGTAGTGGTCGCGGGCCTGCAGGATGACGATGTGATCATCCGTCACGAGATAGACGAGGCGGTTGACCTCGTCGATTCGGCGCGACCAAGCGCCGCTGAGCACGTGCTTGAGCGGCTCGGGCTTGCCGGTTCCGCTGAACGGGTCGCGCAGCGCGTCGACGATGAGCAAGTTGATGCGCTTGAGCGTCTTGCGATCCTGCGTCTGCCAGTGGAGGTAGTCCTCCCACCCGTTCGAATCGAAGGCGACCGTCCGAGTCAAGCGTCGAGAAGATCGTGGTGTTCGAACTCGCCGCGGCGGGCCCGTTCGATCGACTCGAGCAGCCGCTCGGCGTTGGCGGGGTTGCGCAGGAGGTGTGCCGTCTCGGTCAGCGCGTCGTAGTCGTCTTTCGACATGATCACCGCGTTGCCATGCTTCGAGACCACCTCGACCGCCGTGTGGTCGTCATTGACCCGCTGGATGAGCCCGAACAGGGCTTTCCGAGCTTCGGTCGCGGTGATGGCGGACACGTTTCCTCCTCGAGTGGTACCGAATAATGTACCACTCGAACTTGCACTGATCACCGTTAGCGACGACATGAGTACCAGGGTAGTTAGAATGTGACGATTTGTCGCGTCTGCGCACGGATCGTCGCGTGACTAAGCGGACCCGCCGGCCATTGGAAGCGCATCCGTCATCGATCACGGTTCCCCGCGACTGCGGCAGTTCGCGGATCTCCTTCCGGGGCGGCCCTAGCGCGCGTTGTGCGAGGGCAGCGGCACGACGCCGAAGGCGCGGGCCAGCTTGTCGATCTTCTCGGCTCGGCCGAGGCGCGGCAGGTCGCTGCCGTCGCGGATGACCCGGCCCCGCGCCTCGAAGTCGTCGAGGAAGTCGCGCGCCCACGTGACATCCGACTGGGTGGGGCTGATGACCTCGTTGATGACCGGCAGCTGCTCGACGTCGAGGCAGAGCTTGCCGGTGAGGCCGAGCGCCACCGCCACGGCCGACTGCTCGCGGAGCACCGGATGGCTCGACGACACCGTGGGGCCGTCGATGGGGCCCGGGAGGTTGCCGACACGGCTCGCCACCACCAGGCGCGAGCGCGGGTAGGCCATCGCGATGTCCTCGGCGCTCGTGCCGGTGTCGCGGCGGTAGTCGCCGCTGCCGAACGCCAGGCGGAACGCCCCGCGGGCGCGGGCGATCGACACGCATTCCTCGATGCCGAGGGCCGACTCGATCAGCACCAGCACGGGGGTGGTGCCGCCGAGGCGGTCGAAGGTCTCGGTGACGTGGGCGGCATCCTCGGTCTTCGCGAGCATCACGCCGCGAAGGCCCGGCAGGCCCTTGAGCTGGTCGACGTCGTCGCTCCAGAAGTCGCTCGCGCGGTCGTTGATGCGCACCCAGCCGCTCCCGCCGTTCGAGAGCCAGGAGACCACGCCCTCACGGGCGGTGGACTTCAGCGCCGGGTCGATGGCGTCTTCGAGGTCGAGCACGATCTGGTCGGCCCGGGAGCGCTGCGCCTGATCGAACTCCTCGGTGCGGTTGGCCGAGACGAGGAGCCAGGATCGAGCGATCTCGGGTGGCACGCCCGCAGGGGCAGGTGCAGTGGTGTTCGCTGCGTTCACGGTGTTCTCTCTCGCCTTCGATCGATCACGGACTCGACGACGATATCGCGGTCGGATCGTTTCCTCCTGCGCATCCGCCGCGATCTCCATTTATGTATCGATTGGTACGTAAATTTGACATCGGCGAGAAGTGGATCTATCTTCTGTACCAGTCGATACAGAAAGGTCGAAGAGAACATCATGAACGAACTCGCAGGTAAGACGGCACTGGTCACGGGTGGTACATCAGGGATCGGGCTGGCGGTGGTGCGCCGGTTCACCGACGAAGGGGCCCATGTCTTCGTGACGGGTCGGAACGCGGAGAGGCTCGCGGCAGTCTCCGCCGAATTCGGGGAGGCGGTGACCGCCGTGCGCGCCGACGTCGCGGTGCTCGACGAGCTCGACCCGGTGTTCGCCGCCATCGCCCGACGCGGACAGGGCCTCGACGTGCTGTTCGCCAACGCGGGCGGCGGGGAGTTCGCCGCCCTCGAGGAGATCACCTGGAAGCACTTCACCGACACCTTCGAGACCAACGTGGGCGGAACCGTGTTCACGGTGCAGAAGGCACTTCCGGTGCTCAATGCCGGCGCGTCGATCGTGCTGACGAGCTCGAACATCGACGTGAAGGGCAGCCCCGCCTTCAGCGTCTACGCGGCCTCGAAGGCAGCGATCCGCAGCTTCGCGCGAAGCTGGGCGGCCGAACTCGTCGGGCGAGGCATCCGGGTGAACGCGGTCGCGCCGGGGCCCATCGCCACTCCGGGGCTCAGCGGCCTCGCCGCCGAGCCCGAGCAGGCAGAGGCGCTGCTCGGCGGACTCGCCGCCGGAGTGCCGATGAAGCGGCTCGGCACGCCGGAGGAGATCGCCGATGCGGTGCTTTTCCTCGGAAGCGCGCGAAGCTCGTATGTGACGGGCTCCGAGTTCTACATCGACGGCGGCGCGAGCCAGATCTGACCACGCAAGAAGAGAAGGAGACAACAGTCATGTCCTACGCGATCGTTCTCACGGAATTCGGCGGCCCCGAGGTGCTGCGCTGGCAGGAGGTGGCCACCCCGCGCGCGGAGCCCGGCGAGGTGCTCGTTCGGGTGAAGGCCGCGGGGGTCGGACCGACCGATCTGAACATCCGGGCGGGGCACCTGGCGACGGTGTTCCCCCAGGGCCCCGGCTCTGTGCTGGGCTTCGAGGCCGCCGGCGTGGTCGAGGAGCTCGGCGCCGGTGTGCAGGGCGTCGCCGTCGGCGACCCGGTCGCCGTCTACCTGCCGCGGCAGGGCGGATACGGCGAACTCGTCTCGGCTCCGGTGTGGTTCGGCAAGCCCGAGGGGGTGAGCTGGGAGGCGGCCGCGGCACTGCCCGCGTCGGCGGAGGCGGCCCTCGGCACCCTCCGCGAGGTGCGGGTCGCCGATGGCGACACGATCGTCGTGCTCGGCGCCGCGGGATCGGTCGGGGTCATCGCAGTGCAGCTCGCTCGTTCCTGGGGTGCGCGCGTGATCGGTGCGGCCTCCCCGCGCGACGAGCGGCTCATCCACGAGCTGGGTGCCGAGTTCGTGCCCTACGGCGACGGCGTGTTCGAGCGGGTGGCCGAGCTGACCGATCGGGTCGACGCCGTGCTCGACGTCGCCGGGCACGGAGGGCTGACCGAGGCGGTCGCCGCGACCGGAGACCCCGCGCGCGTGGTCACGCTGGCGGATCACCCCGGTGCCGCGGCCTCGGGAGCCCTGATGTCGAATCCGGGTCCCGACCGCGCGCCCGACGCCCTGGCCGTGACCATGCCGATGCTGGCCGACGGCACTCTGCGGCTCAAGGCGCACCAGGCCCTCCCCGTCGCAGACGCGGCCGAGGCGCATCGCCGACTGGCATCCGGCGAGACCCACGACAAGCTCGTGCTCACGCTCGCCTGAGCGCAGATCCGGTCCGGTTGCCGGGTCGCCGGGTCGCCGGATTCTGTCCGAGTCGATACTAAAATGGAGGCGAAGGAGGCCGAGATGACGGCGACCCGCGGGCGACCACGTGGCTTCGACCTCGAGCAGGCCCTCGATCAGGCGATCGAGGTCTTCTGGCGGCAGGGCTACGAGGGCACGAGCCTGAGCGATCTGACGGCGGCGATGGGCATCAACCGCCCGAGTCTCTACGCGGCGTTCGGCAACAAGGAGCAGACCTTCAAGCTCGCCGTCGACCGCTACGCCGAGATCGACATGGCCTACGCCGATCGGGCACTCTCGGCTCCGACCGCGTTCGAGGTGGTGAGCCGCTACCTTCGCGACAACGTCGACGCCGTCACGACGCCGGGGAAGCCGCCCGGATGCCTGTCCATCCAGGGCGGCCTGTCTGCCGCACCGAATGACGATCCGATCGTGAAGTACCTGGCCGGCCGGCGGGCCGACGGCGAGCAGCGCTTCGCCGAGCGCTTCGCCCGCGCCGTCGAGGAAGGCGACCTGCCCGTCGGCGAGGATCCGGCCGACCTGGCCCGGTACGTCAGCACGGTCTCCACCGGCATCGCGGTGCAGGCCGCCAGCGGCGCGACGCGCGCCGCGCTGCATCGAGTGGTCGACCGCGCGCTGCGCGTCTTTCCGGGCGCTACGGCCGAACCGGAAGCACCCGCGCCAGACCGGCGATGAGCGTCGCACACCGCGATGGCGTCGCGCACCGAGGTGGGCAAGACGGGCGATTCAGGTGATCCAGCCACGGCCGCACCTCACCGAGACGATCGGGTGGCCTCCAGGATGCCACGCCTCCCGATCGCGCCGGTCGCCCAGGCCGCCAGCGCGATCGTGATCGCGGCACCGACGATCAGCGCCCCGTCCTCCCCGGGAGCGAGGATGCCCGTCTGCAGACCCAGCGTGACCGCGGCCACGGGAACCCCCAGCTGTCCGGCGGCGGCGAACGACTGCACCACGGGCAGCCCGGTCAGGCGCGCGGCGAGATGGGCCAGCGCCGCCCCGAGCCCCAGCGCGACCCCGAGCAGGATCATCTGCGGATGCGCCAGCACCGTGCGGAAATCCAGCGACGCCCCGAGCCAGACGAAGAACAAGGGCCCGAAGAACCCCTCCGTGAGCCCGAACAGCTGACGGGCCAGCCGCCGGGGCTCCCCCACCGACGCCAGCACCAGGCCGAGGGCGAAGCCGGCGAGCATGATCGACAGGCTCGCGAACTGCGCGACGGCCGCGAACGCGAACAGCACGAGCAGGCTGACGCGCAGTTCCAGGGCGAAGCGGCGGCGCTCCGAGTACGCGTGGAAGCGCGCACGCGCATCCGTTCTCCTGCCTGCCCAGCGCAGCACGAAGGCGAGGGCCACCGCGAGCACGGCGATCACCACCGCTCCCACGGCCGGCCACAGCGCCTGCGCCGGCGCGATGACGAGCGGCAACGCCACGATGCAGGCGACATCCGCGATCGCGATCTGCGCGACCAGGCGGATGACCGTTCCGGAGGCGTGCCCGATCCCCACGGACTGCAGCATGGGCAGCACGAGCGCCGCCGAGGAGGAGGCGATCACCACGGCGTAGAGCACGGCGTGCCCCGTTCCGAACGACACGGCGATCACCGTGCCGATGACGGCGGCGGCGACCCCGACCACCGCGGCACCGAACGCTCCCTGCACGAGCGCCGCCCGCACCGCCTTGTCGCGAACGGGCACGTGCGAGCCGGCGATCACCATCGTCAAGCCGAAGCCGATGGTGGCGAGCAGCTGGAAGTCGTCGGCCGTCGGGTCGACGAGACGCAGTCCCGTCGTGCCGATCAGCACGCCGCCCAGCAGCTCGCCGACCACGACGGGCACACGCCAGGACGCCGGGGCGGCGAGGAGCGGCCCGAGCAATCCGATCAGCACGACCAAGGTCAGCAGCGCGAAGCTCACGGCCACACCCTAGACGCTCCGGCCGGGCGAGGCCGTGCGCCTCACGAGAAGGTGAGCACCGCGTCTCCCCACGCGGCGCGGAGCTCGCCGTCGAGATCGGGCACGAGCGCGTCGTGACGGTCGATGACGAGGGTGCTCCGGGCCCCCGCGGGCTGGAACGTCTCCCACTCCACGTCGCCCGCCGCGCCCTGCGGAGACCCGGTGGTCGCAAAGGCCCGCCAGCGTGCCTGCAGCCGCTCCGACACCGCTCGGCCGGTCTTGCGGCCACCGAGCTTGAAGGTGATGTCCTTCGGGTCGGTGTCGAGGTTGCCCCACACGTAGGGCAGCTCCGTCGCGTGCGTCGCCCCGACGCCGACGAGCCGGAGCATCGGCGTCGCCTGGTCGAAGCGGTACAGCCAGACCGGGGCCACCGTGGCGTGACCCTCGGCCGACCAGAGTGTCGGCATCCGGAATCCGACGTCGCGGGCGACGCCGAGCCCGATGGCGTGGGTGCGCAGACCGGTATAGGCCGTGAGGATCTCGTCGCGCGTCGGCATCTCGAGCTCGGAGTTCTCCCGGGCGATCTCGGTGAGCATCTCGGTGATGCTCTGCTCATCGATCGGCATCAGCGGCGACTTCATGAACTTGAACAGCGCCGCTTCGTCCTTGTTGGTGCCGATCACGAGCGGCACGGGCAGGCCGCGGCCCTCGCTCAGCACGGTGATCGGATGCTCCGGCACCAGCTCGCCGTCGACCACCGGCGCGAAGGCCAGCGTTCCGGGCTCCTCGGAGGGGACGGCCGCGTAGACGGCCATGCCGGCCGCCACGATGTCGACCGCGGGGAGATCACGCAGTCGCGCGAGGTCGCCGGCGGCCACGCCGAGCTGATCGAGCATCCGCTGGGCGACCTTCGCCGAGCGCACCGAGTCGTAGACGGATGACACGGGCGAGCTCTCGGCGATCGCCTGGTGGAAGAGGCCCTCCGCGCTCGGCACGGTCAGGAGCGTGGTGATGAGACCGCCGCCCGCGGATTCGCCGAACACGGTCACCCGCTCCGGGTCGCCCCCGAACGCGGCGATGTTCTGCTGCACCCATTCCAGGGCGAGGAGCACGTCGCGGAGCGCGAGGTTCGAGTCGAACGGCTGCTCCTCGGTGGCCACCGAGCTGAGGTCGAGGAAGCCGAGGGCGCCGATGCGATAGTTGACGGTCACGATGACGACCTCGCCCGTCGACACGAACGCGGTGCCGTCGAAGAGGGGCTGGCGCGACGAACCGAAGGTGTAGGCGCCGCCGTGGATCCAGACCATCACGGGCAGCGGCCGGGTGCTCGCCGCCGAACGCCAGATGTTGAGGCTCAGGCAGTCCTCGTCCTTCACGACGTCAGGGCCGAGCGGGATGGCCGGGTTGCTGATCTGCGGCGCGGCGGGCCCGTAGTCGGTCGCCGCCACGACGCCCGTCCAGGGCTCGACGGGAACCGGCGCCCGCCAGCGGAGGAGGCCGACCGGCGCCTCGGCGTAGCGCAGGCCCTTCCAGAACAGGGCGCCGTCGCTCTCGCCGCCCTGGACGAGACCGGCGGAGGTGCGGACCACGAGGCGGTCCGCGGGGACGGCGGATGCGGTGGGGGTGAGTTCGGTCATGGCGGTGCTCCTTCGATTCGGGGTCGCTACTTGGCGAGCGCTGCGACGACGTGCGAGAGCTGCACCGCCGCGAGGATGGCGAACAGCACGGTCATGATGATCGCGTTGTGGGCGATCAGCTCCGCCTTCAGAGCGGTCAGCGCGCGGGTGACGGCGTGGGAGCCGGTGGAGGCGAGGAGGGTCGGGAGCAGGATGCCGAGCGACGCGGCGAGCGCGAACAGGGCCGCGAATCCGACGGCGGCGGGAAGGGCGAGGTCGGAGGCTCCGATCAGGGCGCCGGCTTTCAGCTCCAGCGGGATGTTCTTGGCGTTCGTGACGGCCATCACCACTCCGAGCCCGAACGCCTTGGCCGCGCTGAGGCTGTCGACGGCCGCCAGCCAGCTCGGCATCGTGGCCTCCGCGCCGCCCTTCGGCCGCGTCACCCAGCTCACCACGGCGAGCACCAGGAAGCCGAGCGTGAGCAGGATGCCGAGGACCAGCACGATCACCTCGTCGCCGCCCGAACCGCCGGAGCCCGCACCCTTCGTGGTGAGCGCCGCGACCAGGGTGAAGGCGAAGCAGACGAGGAGGAAGGCGCCGACGTAGGCGAAGCCGTTCGCCTTCGCCCGCGGGGAGAGCAGGATGGCGATGATCGCCGCGATCGGAAGCGGGCTGATCATGATTCCGGCGGCAATGGGGATCAGCTGTTCGAGATGCTCCATGGAGCGAACCTTCCGTCGGGAGAGGCGACCGCGTCCGCGTGCGCCGACGCGACGCTACGGGCCCCCGCGCGAGGCGCATCCGGGATGTTCGGGTATCACGACACCGCCGCTCAGGCGAGCTCGACCCGCAGCCTCACCGCCGAGCCCGCCTGCGTCAGCGTGAGCTGCCGGGCACGCCCGCCGAGCTGTGCCAGGCCGTAGCCGTCGTGGCCGGCACGGGCGACGATCCGCCCCTCGGACACCACGTCGACCACGACACCCGGGCCCGGGGAGGCCGCGGCGAGCGTGATCCGCGCACGGGGTTCGGAGCCGTGCCGGATCGTGTTGGTGAGGCCCTCCGCGATGGTGTCGACGGCGAGCTCGAGCCGCGCGGCATCCGCGTCGAGCCTGGTCCACGCCGCCGGGTCTGCACTCAGGGAGATCTCGAGACCGAACCGCCAGGCGCCGACGATCGTCTCGACGGTCTGCTGCGCGCCGGCGCCGGTCGGCTCCGCACGCGGAAGGGCGAGAGCCGCTTCGATACGTTCGAGCGCCGCCATCCACTGCGCCTCGGTGACCACCGGGCTGCCGCGCAGCTCGCGCGCCGCCGCCACGCATTCGGCCTGCACCTCGCTGTGCAGCAGGTGGGCCACCCGGCGCCGGGCGATCGTCGCGCTGTTGTGGCTCGAGGCGGCGAGCACGGCGGCCTCGTCGACTGCGGCGGCCAGCTGCGCCTCGACGGCCGCGAGCCGACGGAAGCCCGCCCCGACGCCGGCGACCAGCACGGCGAAGACCGGGTACACCACGACGCCCAGCAGAACCGCGGTGCCGAGACCGGATGCGGTGAGCGGCACTCCCCACAAGGCCGGCGAGAGCGCCGCGACGGCCCCGATCACCGCCCCGACGACGGCGTACTGCAAGGCGAGGGTGGCCACCGGGGCGAGGGCGGGGGCCGGACGGAGGGCAGGGGCCGGACGGAGGGCGGCGGCCGGAGTGAGGGTGCTGGCCGGAGCGAGGGTGCCGGCCACCGGACGGGCTGCCGCCGGAGCGAGGGTCCCGGCGTCGGGGCGGGCTGCCACCGAGGCTGCCACCGGAGCCGCCGCGCCGGATGCTGGCCGGGAGGCCGTCGCGCGAACCACCCCACCGGATGCCGCCTCGCGAACCGCCGCGCCGGACGCCGCCGCGCGAGCCGCCCCACCGGATGCCGCCTCGCGAACCGCCGCACCGGAGGCCGTCGCGCGAGCCGCCGCACTGGACGCCGCCCGGGCGACCCGACCCGCGACCAGCCGGTTGCCGCACGCTCCCACCACGACCACGGCGAGCACGGCCGTCGCAGCGGCGGCCGCCGAGGCGTGCGCCACGAGGTACGGCACCCAGAGCAGGGCGTAGGCCACCACCGTGATCCACACCGGGGCGCCCCGGTCGATGGGCGCCGGAAAGGGATACCTGGGCGCGAGTGGCGTCCGGGTCTGAGCGCGCGGCCGGGTGCGCGGCGGCGGCGTGGTCCGCGACTCCCGAGACGCGAGGAGCCGCCCGTCGCCGCCGACGGTGGGGTATCGGGCGCCGGCAGCGGTGGCGGGGTCTGGGTCACCGGCCGCGGGGCGGTGCCCGCCGGCAGCGGTGGCGGGGTCGGGGTCACCGGCCGCGGGGCGGTGGGTGCCGGCAGCGGTGGCGGGGTCGGGGTCGCCGACTGCGGGGCGATCATCGAACAGCCGATGACTGAGCGGGCGCACGACCTCCTGGGCGAAGCGCTGCAGGAGCAGCGCGGCCCGCTCCGGGTCGAGCGGGCCCGCAGCGGCCCTCGGCAGCGCGGCGAGGAGCGTACCGCGGGCGTTCTCCAAGACGCGCCCCGACAGCACGGCCACGTCGTCGACGTCGTGAGCCCGCTGCACCTCCAGGGCGTCGAGCACGAGACGGAGGCGCCCCGTGACGTCGCGGTGCGTGCGCACGGTGATGGTCATCATCGCCACGAGCGAGAGCGCGGCGGTGTCCACGATCAGGTTGGTGGCCACGCGCGCCGCGAGCGGACCGGTGAACAGCTCGAGCCCGAGCGCCTGCGCCGACGCGGAGAGCAGGAGCGGCCGGCCGATGGCGATGGCCGCGAGGGCGATCACCACGACCGCCCGGCGCGAGCCGGCCGATGCCACGCCCCGCTCGGCCGCGGCGGCGAGCACCCCGAATGCCCCCAGCACGAGGTGCACCGCGAGGGCGATCCCGACGCCGGCGAGACGCTCCTGCCCCGAGCGGGCCTCGTCGTAGCCGCCCAGCAGCGTGACCGCGAACGGCAGGGTCAGCAGCCACGACCACCGGGTGAAGAAGTGCCCGCTCCCGGCGGCGCGCGCCCAGCGCCCGGCAAGCGGTCTCATCGGCGCACGGGATGCCCGAACGCGCGGGTGTAGAGGTTCACCGCGACCACCCGCGGGTTCAGTTCGGGCCGATGGCTCAGGCCCAGTCGATCGAAGGTGCGCACGAGCATCCGCTCCACCGCCCGCAGCGTGCGGCCCGTGCGCCGGGCGATCTCCTCGTTCGAACAGCCCTCGGCGAGCGCCGCGAGCACCTCGAGCTGCCCGCGACTGAGCGACGCCAGCGCGCCCAGCGGTTCACCGACCGCCCCAGCCGGGTCGGCCCGGGTGGCGGCATCCACCCGCTCGACCAGGTGCTGCGGGGAGTCCAGCGCGTCCTTCGACACGAACTGCGCCCCCGGAACGGCCGCCCGCCGGGGAGCGGAGGCGGCGCGCGGGAAGTTGGTGAGGAACATCACCCCCAGGTGCGGCAGGCGCGAGCGGAGGATGACCGCCAGCTCGATGCCGTCGGGGCGGCTGCCGAGGTCGATGTCGGCCACCAGCACATCGGGGTCGAAGCCGTCGGCCGCCTCGAGGGCGGAGTGCGCGTCGGCGTGCTCGGAGACGTCGAACCCGGAGCGGCGGAGGGTGTCGGCGACGAGCATGCGCACGAGCGGCTGATCCTCCACGAGGATCACACGCCGGGTCCACTCATCAGCCACGTGCTCAGGATAGGGCCCGCGCAGAGGCGGCCCTCAGGGCGCGGCCCTCGCGCCGCGTCAGACCACCCCGGACGCGCCGAGCAGCGCACCCACCCCGTAAGTGGCGGCGAGCGCGAGCGCGCCGCCGATGACCACGCGCAGGACCGCCCGGGAGCGCGAGCTGCCGCCGATCCTGGCCGACACGCCTCCGGTGATGGCGAGAGCGAGGAGCACCGCCACGAAGGTGACCGGGATGCGCAGCTCCGGCGGCGGGAGCAGGATCGCGAGCAGCGGGAGGATCGCCCCGATCGTGAACGCCGCCGCGGACGCCGCCGCCGCGTGCCACGGGCTCACGACGTCGTCCTGGTCGATGTTGAGCTCGGCGGAGAGGTGGGCCGAGAGGGCGTCGTGCGCGGTCAGCTCCACAGCGACCTGCCGGGCGGTCTCCTCGCTGAGCCCGCGGGCACGGTAGAGGTCGGTGAGCTCGTCGAGTTCCTCCTCGGGCATGTCGCGCAGCTCCTGGCGCTCCTTCGCGATCAGGGCGCGCTCGCTGTCGCTCTGGCTGCTGACCGAGACGTACTCGCCGAGGGCCATCGAGATCGCGCCACCCACGAGCCCGGCGATCCCGGCGGTGAGGATGGGCCCGGAGTCGCTCGTCGCGCCGGCGACGCCCACCACGATCGCGGCGACGGACACGATGCCGTCGTTCGCCCCGAGGACTCCCGCGCGCAGCCAGTTCAGGCGCTGGGCGATCCCCCCGCGGTGCGGCTCATCGGGGTGGGATCGGGGTTGGGGGCTCTCGCCGGGCAGCTCGGTCGACATGCGCACACTCAAACACGCGCCTGCCCGACACGGCAACGTTGGTGAGCCTAAGCGTTCCCCGTCGCCGGTCTAAGAATGCTGGAAGAAAGAGAGGGGATCGTGGGAACCATCGACCCGACTCCTCCCGAATCGAGCAGAGAATGACGATGAGAACAGCCCCCACCCCCCGAGCGGGCGCTCGCCGCGCCGTCGACACGGTGGCGCGCGAGCGGCGCATCCGGTCCCGGCGGCGGATGCGCGCAGCCGACCTGATGGTCGCCGCGGTCTGGCTGTCGGTCGCCCTGGCCGTCTCGCTCTGGCTCGCCTACGGCGGGATGAACCTGGTCACCGATCCCGCGTCGGCGATCACCGCGCTCGGCATCGTGACCGGGCTCGTGGGCACCGACCTGATCCTGGTGATGCTCGTTCTCGCCGCGCGCATCCCCGCGATCGACCGGGTCATCGGTCAGGACAAGGCGATGGCGTTCCACCGGAAGCTCGGCAAGCCGGCCCTCTACCTGATCCTCGCCCACGCGGTGCTGCTGACCGTCGGCTACGCGATGAGCGACGGGTCGAACGTCGTCGCCGAGACGATCGGGTTCCTTCAGAGCAAGGACCTGCTGCTCGGCTACCTCGCGCTCACGCTGCTGGTGGCTGTCGTCGTCAGCTCGGTGGTCGCCGTGCGCCGGCGCTTCTCCTACGAGGCCTGGCACCTGATCCACCTACTGAGCTACCTCGCCGTGCTGGTCGCGGTGCCCCACCAGCTGAGTACCGGTGGTGTGCTCGCCGGAGGCAGCGTGCAGCGGGTGTACTGGCTCGGCCTGTACGTGCTCGCGTTCGGCTCGATCGGCGTGTTCCGCTTCCTGGTGCCGATGATCCGGAGCGCGCGGCACGGCATCCGCGTGGCCGGGGTCGAGCAGGTCGCCCCCGGCGTCGTCTCGCTCTACCTCACGGGCCGCGAGCTGGGCCGCCTGCAGACGGCCGGCGGCCAGTACGCGATCTGGCGGTTCTGGACGGGCTCGACCTGGTGGCACGCGCATCCGATCTCCTTCTCCGCGGTGCCGACCGACACGATGGCGCGCATCACGGTGCGCGATCTCGGCCGGGGCAGTGCCGCGATCGGCCGGGTGCGACCCGGCACCCGGGTGTCGATCGAGGGCCCGTACGGCGTCTTCACCGATGCGCACCGGGTCGCTCCGAAGCTCGCGGTCATCGCGGCGGGCATCGGCATCACGCCGATCCGGTCGCTGCTCGAGCACTCGCAACTGCGCCCCGGCGAGGCCACGGTCATCCTCCGGGGCACCGACCCCGACCAGAGCTACCTGTGGAACGAGATCACCGCGCTCCGCAGCATGCGCGGCAACGTCGTGTACACCATGCTCGGCGCCCGGCCGCCCGGCCTCGCCACCTGGATGTCGGCCGAGGCGCTCGCCCGGGGAGTGACGATCTCCTCGGCGCTGCCCGAGCTGCTGCGCTCCGATCTGTACGTCTGCGGGCCGCAGTCGTGGACCGATCTGGTGATCCGGGACGCCCGCGCCGCGGGCATGCCCGAGTCGCAGATCCACGTCGAGAGGTTCGACTGGTGAGGGCGCGCGCCGTCGTCCTCGGCGTCCTGTCCTCGACCGCCGTGCTCGCGGTCGGCTGGCAGATCGGCAGCCAGGGGCAGCAGTCGGCCAGCACGGCCGCGTCCGCGCCGGCCGCGGCGCCGGCGACGAGCGGAACGGGCACGAAATCCGGAACGACGGCGACGGCGACGCCAACCCCGACCCCGTCGGCCGCATCCGGCAGCGGCTCGTCGAGCTCGACGGCGACCGACTCCGGCTCGGCGGCGGCCACCACCGCCCCAGCGGCTCCCGCGGCGACCGGCGCCTCGGGCACGTTCACCGGAACCTCCACGAGCACCCGCTACGGCAACGTGCAGGTGCAGATCACCGTCAGCAACGGCACCATCACCGACGTCACGGCGCTGCAGCTCACCGACCAGGACTCCCGCTCGGTGTCGATCAGCAACCGCGCCGCCCCGGTGCTCCGTCAGGAAGTGCTCGCCGCCCAGTCGGCGAAGGTGCAGGGCGTCTCCGGCGCCACCTACACGAGCGAGGCGTACCTGACCTCGCTGCAGTCGGCCCTGGACCAGGCAGGACTCTGACCGTGCCGACCCACGTCTTCGACACCATGGGCACCACCGTGAGCATCCGCTCCGCCGGCCCCGCGCCGAGCGGCGAGGTGCTGCGCGAGGTCGAGGAGGCCTTCGCCGGCTTCGACCGCCGGTTCAGCCTCTACCGCGACGACTCGGAGCTCAGCCGGGTCGCCCGGGGCGAGCTCGCTCTGCACCACGCCGGCAGCATCCTGCGCGACACCTACGCCGCGGCGATGACGTGGTCCCACAGCACCGCGGGCGCCTTCACCCCGCATCGCCCGGATGGCGTGCTCGATCTCTCCGGCCTCGTCAAGGCCGACGCCATCGCGGCGGCCGGCCGCATCCTGGATGCCGGCGGTGCACCGTCGTGGATGCTCAACGCCGGCGGCGACATCCTCGTGCGGGGCGCGGTCGACGGCATGCCGTGGCGACTCGGGATCGTCGACCCGGATGCGCGGGGAACCCTGCTCTGCACCGTCGCGCTCGACGGCGCACGGCGGGCGCTGGCCACCTCCGGCACCGCCGAGCGCGGGGAGCACGTCTGGCGCAGGCCCGCAGCGGCGGCCGACAGCCGCTCATACCGGCAGGTCTCGGTCATCGCCGACGACATCGTCACCGCCGACGTGCTCGCGACGGCGCTCCTGGCCGGCGGCCCGGAGCGCTGCGACGACCTGCTCGACCGCTTCGACGTGGATGTGCTCCTCGTCGACGACCGGGGCGACGTCACCGCCTCCCCTGGGTTCCGCTCCGCCGCGGGCCTGATCCTCGCATGAGCACGGTCATCGCTGCCTATACTGCGAACATGCCGGACCCCGCACGGATACTGCTCGTCGAGGACGACGCGCGCCTGGCCCTCATGCTGGAGCAGCTGCTGCACGCCGAGGGCTACGACACCGTTCTCGCCCGCGACGGGCAACGGGCCCTGCACGAAGGGCTGACCCAGGAGTTCGACGCCATCGTGCTCGACCGGGGCCTGCCCGTCATCGAGGGCCTCGACGTGCTCAACCGGCTGCGCGATCGCGGCGTGCTGACGCCCGCCCTCATCCTGTCCGCCCTCAGCAACCCGGCCGACCGGGTCGAAGGACTGGACCGGGGCGCGGAGGACTACCTCGGCAAGCCGTTCGACATCGATGAGCTGCTCGCCCGCATCCGGGCCCTGCTCCGGCGCCACCGCAGCACCGTGCCCGCGCTCCCGCTGCCCGACGGCACCCTCGACACGAGCAACCGCACCGTCACCACCCGCAAGGGGGAGACCATCGCCCTCTCCGAGCGGGAATCCCAACTGCTCGAGCGGCTCGCGCGCCGCCCCAGCCAGGTCTTCGAGCGGGACGACCTGCTCGGCAGCGTGTTCCCCGACGCCGACGACCCCGGCGTGGTCGACACCTACGTGCACTATCTGCGCAAGAAGCTCGGCCGCGACTGCGTGAAGACCGTCCGCGGCATCGGCTACCAGCTGGGGACCCTCCGGTGACGGCGACGAAGCGGCGCGACCCCGAGAACCTCCGGGGCGCGTCGCTCCGGCTCACCGTGCAGTTCACGGCACTCGTGCTCGTGCTGCTCGCCGTCGTCGGCGTCATCGTCTTCGCCATCGTGAGCAAGAGCGTCACCGAGGCCAACGAGCGCGAGCTGGTCGCCGCCACCCAGATCGACTCGGGCCGGGATGCCACACCCGGCACCTTCGTCACGATCGTCGACGGCCGCACCGGCGGCAAGATCATCACCCCGAGCGACCTGCCCGACGGGCTCCTCGACACGACCGCCCTCCAGGCGGTGGCGGCCGGAGGCGCCGACGAGCGGTCCGAGCGCACGGTCGACGGCCACACCTACTCGCTGCTCACCACCTCCGCCACCGGCGACCCCGGCCACGACCGCGTGGTGCAGGTCGCCGTCGACCACCACGAGGGGGCGGAGGAGCTGGGTCGGCTCGCCGCCGCGCTCCTGCTCGGCGGCGCCGTCGCGGTGGTGCTCGCCTTCGCGGCGTCGTACCTGATGGCCAGACGCGCCATGCGCCCGCTCGCCGACGCGCTCGCCCTCCAGCGCCGCTTCGTCGCCGACGCCAGCCACGAGCTCCGCACCCCGCTCACCCTCCTCAGCACGCGCGCGCAGATGCTCCGGCGCCGCAGCCGGGACGGCCTGCCCGACGACGTGACCGCCTCCATCGACGACGTCGTCACCGACGCGAACGCCCTGACCGAGATCCTCGAGGACCTCCTGATCGCCGCCGACCCGCGGAGCGACGCGAAGAAGGAGCCGGTCGACCTCGTGGCCGTCGCCGATCAGGCCGTCGCCCTGCTCGCCGACGAGGCCACCGCCCGGCGGATCGAGCTCACCCGCACCGGCGCGGAGACCGCGATCGTCACCGGGTCGTCGGCCGCGCTGCTGCGCCTGGTCATCGCCCTGTGCACCAACGCGCTCGACCATGCGCGCACGAGGGTGGGCGTCTCGGTGACGGCCGGCTCGTCGAGAGTCGTGCTGACCGTCGTCGACGACGGGCCCGGATTCGATCCCGAGATCGCCGCGACCGCGTTCGAACGGTTCGCCAGCAGCCGGGCGGGAAAGCATCCTCCCGCGGAGAGCGGCGGAACCCGTCACTACGGCCTGGGCCTCGCCATCGTCTCGGAGATCGCCCGCCGCCACGACGGCACCGTCACCATCGACCAGTCGCACCCCGGTGGTGCCGTCGTGTGCAGCTTCCCCGTGGCGGCGCGGGCTCGTTAAGCGCCCGTTCACCCGTATCGTCGAGAGTGTGAACGATCGCCGTCCCGCCGGACCCGTGGTCGCTCGGGAACGGATGCGCATCGCCACCCAGGAAGGCACCGGCCGATGACCCAGGACAGCACCGCTCCCCCCGTGGCCGGGCAGGGTTCCGCCTGGGAGGTGCTGCGGGTCTTCTCGAAGCTGGGCGTGACCTCCTTCGGCGGCCCCATCGCCCACCTCGGCTACTTCCGCGACGAGCTGATCCAGCGCCGCCGCTGGCTCGACGACAACGAGTACGGCGACCTCGTCGCCCTCAGCCAGTTCCTCCCCGGCCCCGCATCGAGCCAGGTCGGCTTCGGCCTGGGCCTCTTCCGGGCCGGCCCCGCCGGCGCGATCGCCGCGTTCCTCGCCTTCACGCTGCCCTCGGCCGCCCTCATGGTGGCGTTCGCCTACGGGGCTCCGCTGTTCGAGGGCGTCGTGGGCGGCGGCATCCTCACCGGCCTCAAGATCGTCGCCGTCGCGATCGTCGCCCAGGCCGTGTGGGGCATGGCGAGAACGCTGACCCCCGACCGGGTGCGCGCCGCCATCGCGGTGGTCGCCGCCGCCTGCGCCCTCCTGCTCACCGGCTCCGTCGGGCAGATCGGCGCCATCGTGATCGGCGCGATCGCAGGACTGATCTTCTGCCGGAGCGCTCTCGTGCCCGCCACCGCGATGATCCGCTTCCCCGTCGCGCGCACAGCCGGTGTGATCTGCCTGACCCTGTTCGTGCTGCTCCTGGTGGGGCTGCCCGTGCTGGCCACGACCACGCAGTGGGGGGCCCTGCAGCTCTTCGACGCCTTCTACCGCGCGGGCGCCCTGGTCTTCGGCGGCGGCCACGTCGTTCTCCCCCTGCTGCAGGCGGGCGTGGTCGACACCGGCTGGGTCACTCCCGACCAGTTCCTCGCGGGCTACGGCGCCGCCCAGGCCGTGCCCGGACCGCTCTTCACCTTCGCCGCCTATCTCGGCACGCTCTCGACCGTCGGCCCCGGGGGCGTGGCGGGAGCCGCGATCGCCCTCGTCGGCGTGTTCCTGCCGGGGTTCCTGCTCCTCACCGGGGTGCTCCCGTTCTGGAACGCCTTCCGCTCCCGGCCGTGGGCCCAGGCCCTGATGCGCGGAGCCAACGCCGCCGTGGTCGGCATCCTGGCCGCCGCGCTCTACGACCCCGTCTTCACCACCGCCATCACCGGCGCGGCGCCCTTCGTACTCGCGCTGATCTGCTTCGTGCTCCTGATCGCCTGGCGGGTGCCCGCCTGGGCCGTCGTCATCGTGGGGGCCGCCGGGGGCATCCTGATCGCCCTGATCGGCTAGACCCGGGTGGGGAGGTCCCGCGGATCGGTGCGATAATCTGCGTATGAATGCAGATACCTCGAGATGCGGCCGCCTTCCGGAGAGCGAGTACGTCGAACTCGCGGTGGAGGTGTTCTCGATGCTCGCGGATGCGACCCGCGTGCGCATCATCATGGCGCTGCGCGACGCCGGCGAACTGTCGGTGAACCACCTGGCGGAGACCGTCGACAAGTCGCCGGCCGCCGTCTCGCAGCACCTCGCCAAGCTGCGGCTGGCGCGCATCGTGTCGACGCGGCAGGACGGCACCCGCATCTTCTACCGGCTCGAGAACGAGCACGCGCAACAGCTCGTCGCGGACGCGATCTTCCAGGCCGAGCACTCCCTGGGGGGAACCCCGCACCACCACCGCGCCGCCGACGCCGAGCGCCCGGTGGTGACCGGACCGTGACGGGCACCCTCACGGATGCCCCGGTGCGCGCCGGCGGACGGATGCTCGCGAAGCCGCCGTCGATCCTCCGCACCGGCGCGCGACTGCCCGAGGTGCGTTGGGCCGCTCTCGCCCTCGTGCTGTTCCTGCTCGCCTGGCCGCTGCAGCTCGCGGGCGCACCGGACTGGGCGTGGTGGGCGCTCTACCTCGCCTGCTACGCGGCGGGCGGGTGGGAGCCGGCGTGGGCCGGCATCCAGGCGCTCCGCGAGAAGACCCTCGACGTCGATCTGCTGATGATCGTCGCCGCGATCGCCGCCGCCTCCATCGGCCAGGTCTTCGACGGCGCCCTGCTGATCGTGATCTTCGCGACCTCGGGCGCACTGGAGGCCCTGGTGACGCAGCGCACCGCGGACTCCGTGTCGTCGCTGCTCACCCTCGCGCCAGAGACGGCGACGCGGGTTCTGGCCGGCCCGGGCGCGGAGGAGTTCGAGACCGTCGACACCGCCGGTCTCGCGGTCGACGACGTCATCCTGGTGCGCCCGGGCGAGCGCATCGGCGCCGACGGCGAGGTGGTCGACGGTGTCTCCGACGTCGATCAGGCGGCGATGACCGGCGAGTCCGTGCCGGTGCGTCGCGAGCCCGGCGACCCGGTGCTCTCCGGCACGGTGAACGGCACCGGTGCGTTGCGCGTGCGGGTCGGCGCGCCCGCCTCCGAATCCGTCATCGCGCGGGTGGTCGCCCTCGTCGAGACCGCGTCCGCCACGAAGGCCTCGACCCAGCTCTTCATCGAGAAGATCGAGCAGCGCTATTCGATCGGCGTCGTCGTCGCCACGATGCTCGTGTTCTTCCTGCCCCTCGCGCTCGGCGAGCCGTTCCCGTCCGCGCTCCTGCGGGCGATCACCTTCATGATCGTCGCCTCCCCCTGCGCCGTCGTGCTGTCGACCATGCCGCCGCTGCTGGCCTCGATCGCGAACGCCGGGCGGCACGGGGTGCTCGTGAAATCCGCGACGGTGATGGAGCAGATCGGGCGCACCCAGCTCGTCGCCTTCGACAAGACCGGCACCCTCACGGAGGGCGCGCCGCTCGTGCGCTCCGTCGACCCGATCGGGCCGCTCGACGCCGACGGCATCCTGCGTCTCGCGGCCGCCGTGGAGCAGCAGAGCGAGCATCCGCTCGGCCGTGCGATCGTGCGGGCCGCCGGTCATCTCTCCCTGCCGCCCGCCGACGACTTCCGGGCCATCCCCGGCGTGGGGGTGGAAGGCGTCGTCGACGGGCGCCGGGTGAGGGTCGTGCAGGATGCCGCGGAGCACCCCGATCGCGTCGGCACCGTCGTCACGGTCACTCTCGACGAGGTGCCGGTCGGCACGATCGCGCTCGAGGACGCCCTGCGGCCGGATGCGGCATCCGTCGTCGAACGGCTGGCCCTCGTCACGAGCGGCCGCGTGCATCTGCTCACCGGGGACAACGACGCGACCGCCCGCGCGGTGGGCGCTCAGCTCGGCATCGACCAGGTGCACTCCCGGCTGCTGCCCGAGGGCAAGGCGGAGGTGGTGCGTGCTCTCGAGGCCTCGGGGACGGCCGTGATGGTGGTGGGCGACGGGGTGAACGACGCGCCCGCCCTCGCCACGGCGACCATCGGGGTCGCGATGGGCCGGCACGGCTCCGACCTGGCCCTCGACACCGCCGACGCGGTCATCATCCGCGACGAGCTCCACGCGATCCCGAACGTCATCACCCTCTCGCGCCGGGCACGCCGCTTCGTCATCGCGAACCTCGTGATCGCCGGCGTCTTCATCGCGACCCTGGTGCTCTGGGACCTCGTGGGCACGCTGCCCCTGCCCCTCGCGGTCGCGGGCCACGAGGGGTCGACCGTCATCGTGGCCCTCAACGGGCTCCGGCTGCTCCGGCGATCGGCGTGGAGATAGCCGCGGCGGCCGGCGCCTGCCGGTGCGCCCGTGCCCGGCGGTCGATGCCGCTCGCGGTGATCATGACCGCCAGGGCGAGCAGGGTGAGCCCCGCACCGGCCCAGAGCGGGGAGGTGTAGCCGAGACCGGCCGCGATGGTCAGGCCCCCGATCCACGCTCCGAGCGCGTTGCCCACGTTGAACGCGGCGATGTTGGCGCTGGAGGCGAGCGTGGGAGCGGTGGGGGCGTGGTCGAGGATGCGCGATTGCAAGCCGGGCACGGTGCCGAAGCCGAAGGCGCCCATCAGCACGAGGGCCACCACCGCCGCGACGGGGATCGCGGCGAGCAGCGCGAAGGCCGCGAGCACCACGGCGAGGGCGGCGAGCAGCGCGATCAGCGTGGGGTCGAGCCACCGCTCCGCGGCCTTGCCCCCGAGCAGGTTCCCCGCGAACAGGCCCACACCGAACACCACCAGCAGCCAGGGCACCACGCCGGCGTCGAAGCCGCTGACCTCGGTGAGGGTGTAGGCGATGTAGGTGAAGGCGCCGAACATGCCGCCGAAGCCCAGCACGGTGACGGTGATGGAGAGCCACACCTGGGTGGAGCGGAAGGCGGCGAGCTCGGCCCGCACACCCCGGGCGCCCGCTGCGGCGGCTTGCCCGGTCTCCCCGGCCGCACCGGCGCGAGGGGTGGCGGGCACCAGCCACGCGATGCCGGCGAGCGCGACGACGCCGATCACCGTGATGGCCCAGAAGGTCGCGCGCCAGCCGAAGCTCTGGCCGACGAAGGTGCCGAAGGGCACCCCGAGCACATTGGCGAGCGTGAGCCCGGTGAACATCACCGCGATGGCGCTGGCGCGCTTCTCGGGGGCGACGAGGCCGGCCGCCACCACGGCGCCGATGCCGAAGAACGCGCCGTGGCAGAGCGCGGCCACGATGCGGCCGGTGAGCATCAGGGAGTAGGTGGGGGCGAGGGCCGAGATGAGGTTGCCCGCGATGAAGAACACGAGCAGCCCCATCAGCACCTGCTTGCGGGGCAGTCTCGTCACGGCGAGGGTGATGACGATGGCGCCGACCGCCACGCTCAGGGCATAGCCGGTGATCAGCCAGCCGGCGGCAGCGGCGTCGACTCCGAAGTCGGCGGCCACTTCGGGGAGGAGGCCGGCGATGACGAACTCCGTGAGTCCGATGCCGAAGCCTCCGAGGGCCAGTGCGATGAGCCCGATGGGCATGTGGTCGTCTCCTGAGGGTTGAGAGAGGGTGAATACACGCGTACGCTGGTTGTTGCACGCGCTGGGTAAAATGATTGCACACGCTGGATACGTGCGCAAGCAATTACCTGCCGCCTGCTGAGCAGAGGAGATTCCCATGGGCATCGGTGACGACGCTGTCGAGGTCAGAGCACACGGCTGGCGCACCCTGGCCGCCCTGCACGCCGCGATCGAGGCCGCCCTCGGGCAGGCGCTCGAAGACGAGGCCGGGCTGTCGGTGGTGGAGTACACCGTGCTCGACGCCCTGAGCCGGCAGGACGGCTGGCACATGCGGATGCAGCAGCTGAGCCGCGCGGCCGCGCTCTCGCCGAGCGCCACCACGCGTCTCGTCAACCGGCTCGAGGAGCGGGCGCTGCTGCAGCGCATCCTGTGCGCTGACGACCGGCGGGGCATCTACACCGAGCTGACGACGGCGGGCGAACGCCTGCTCGAGCGCGCCCGGCCCGTGCACGACCGCACCCTGGAGGCCGCGCTCGACGAGGCCGAGCAGACCCCCGAACTCGCGGCGCTCGCCCGCTCGCTGCACGAGCTCACACGCCCGCTGCACGCCTGACGGAATCGCCGGCGCGGAACTCCGCGATTCTTCCGACGACTGTCGGGGCGCCGGCCACCGCATCGCCGGTAGCGTCTGGGCATGCGCCGAGACAGCGGGTTCTGAGATGACCGACACCCTCGACATCGCCGTGGTGGGCGGCTCGATCGGCGGCCTGTTCGCCGCCACCGCACTCTCCAGAGCGGGGCACCGGGTCACCGTCTTCGAGCGATCCGTGCACGGACTGGCCCGTCGCGGGGCCGGTCTGGTGGCCCAGCCGGAGCTGTTCGAGCTGCTCCACGCGGTCGGACGCGACGACGCGGCCCGGGTGGGGGTGGTCGCCCACGAGCGGATCACCCTGGCTCGAGACGGCCGCATCCTGCATCGCGACCCCACCCCGCAGACGCAGGTCTCGTGGGACCACCTCTATGAGGTGCTCCGCTCCCTGCTGCCACCGGAGTCGTACCGGCTCGCGAGCCCGGTTCGCTCCGTCGAATCGACGGAGCAGCACGCCCTCGTGCGCTTCGCGGACGGCGACCGCCGGCTGTTCGACCTCGTGATCGGGGCCGACGGGCTCAATTCGGTGGTGCGCCCGGCCGTCGCCCCCGAGCACAGCGAGAACTCCTACGTCGGCTACGTCACCTGGCGAGGTCTCGTCGCGGAGGATTCCCTGCCGGCCGATGCCGCCGATCCGCTGCTGGATCGCTTCGCCTTCTTCACCGGCCCGAACGCCCACGTGCTCGGCTACCTCGTGCCCGGCCCGGCGGGCGAGGTTCAGCGGGGAAGCCGGCGCTACAACTGGGTCTGGTACCGGCCCCTGACCGCCGAGCGGCTCCGCGGCCTGATGCTCCGATCGGGCCGCGCCGCGGAGAGTGCGTCGCTCGCGCCCGGTCAGCTGCCCGCGCCGCTGCGCGACGAGCTGCTGGCCGACGCCGAGCGCGAGCTGCCCCGGCCGTTCGCCGCGGCGGTGGAGGCCGAGAATCGGCCCTTCCTGCAGGCCATCTTCGACTACGTGCCGCCCCGGATGGTGCGAGGCCGCCTCGTGCTCCTCGGAGACGCCGCCGTGATGGTGCGCCCGCACACCGCGATGGGAGCCGCCAAGGCGGCCGGGGACGCGCTGCTGCTCGCACGCGTGCTGAGCGAGCTCCCGCTGAGCCAGGCGCTCCTCCACTACGATCGCGAACGCCTGCCGGTCGGCCGCGCGATCTCCGACTACGGCCGGCGCTTGGCGGCCTCGCTCCCCTTCGCCCGATGAGCGGGACCGCACGTCTGCATCTCGTGTTGGTGTTGCTCGCGAGGCCGCCGGTCGCCGCCGACCAGGATCTCCGGCCGGCGCTAGGGCTTCCAGACCATGAGAACGACCACCGCGACGAGCAGAAGAGCCACCACACCCGAGCCGGCGGAAATCGCGGCCCGCCCGGCGACCACTCTCACCGCGGCCGCGCCACTGTCGCCGACCGCGGCGGCATCCGCATCCGAGGGCTGAGCCGCGCGCTTCAGCGCGGGCACCACCACGACGAGGCTCACGACGACGGCGATCACGTAGAGCACGATCGACGCCAGCACCCACGGGGTCGTGACCGAGAGCTGGTACTTGGGGTCCGCCATCCCCACGAGGGCGAATCCGAGCAGGAAGACGACCAGCGAGAGGTAGCTGAACAGGGCCGTCGACCGGGCCAGGGTTGCCACCTGCCTGGTGTTCCCCGCGCGGGCGGCCCGCATCGCCGACATCGGGAGGATGGCCATCGGGCCGACGATGAAGACGGCGCCGACCACGTGCAGAATCGAGATGACAGTTTCCATGCGACGAATCTATCGAAGCGGATGCCGAGGCCAGGGGCCGAAGGTCCTTTCAGCGCTCAGCGGGCGCCCGCCCTCGCGAGGGACTTGTTCTGGCTGTGCAGCATCGCGTCGAGCATCCGGTCGGACACGACCCGAGGCAGGAACGTGAACAGGGCGCCGTCGCGCCCGATCGTGTAGCGGGTCTTCGGCCGGCGGGCGGTCACGGCTCGGGAGATCACGGCCGCGGCGCGCTCGGGCGAGACGCCGTCGCGGGCGAAGCCCTCCGCCTGGGCGACGTAGGCCCGGCGCAGTTCGGCGTAGCGTGCGCGCTGCTCGGGGGTCATCGTCTCGGCGATCCGGGCCGCCGCGGCGAGCCCGCTTCCGGTGAGGTTGGTGCTGACGGCTCCGGGAGTGACCTTGACCACCGTGACGCCGAAGGGTTCGACCTCGCGGCGCAGCGAATCGCTCACCGCCTCCATGGCGAACTTGGCGCCGGAGTACGCCGCGAAATTGGCCATCGCGACCCGCCCGCCGACGGAGGTGATGTTCACGATCCGCCCCCGCGTGGACAGGAGCACAGGAAGCAGCGCCCGCGTCACGGCGATCTGGCCGAACACCGAGACGTCGAACTGGAAGCGCCAGTCGTCGAGGGTGAGCACCTCCACGGGCGCGTTGACGGCGACCCCCGCATTGTTGACGAGCACCTGGAGGGTGCGCTTCTCGGAATCGTGGGTCACCCGCTCGACGATCGAGGCGATCTGGGCGTCGTCGGTCACGTCGAGGATGACGGGTTCGATGCCCGGCCCGGCGATCTTCTGCGCGTCGGCCGGGCGGCGCACGCCCGCGAGCACGTGGAAGCCGTCGACGGCCAGCCGCTGGGCGGTGGCGCGGCCGATGCCGGTGGAAGCGCCAGTGACGACGGCGAGAGGGCTGGTTGCATGTGACGATGTCATATGGAAACCCTACGGTCACTCATATGACACTGTCAAATGAATTGCGTCGGCGAGCGACTCGACGACGGCTCACTCGCCGAGCGCGGCGATCAGCCGCTCGACCAGCTCATCCCCGGTGGTGCCCCATTTCGTCTCGCTCAGCTGGCCGCTGCGCTCCATGCCCGCGATGCCATGGGCGCTGGACATCAGCAGCGCGCCGCTTCGTCTCGCCTCATCGGGGCCGACGACGTCGCCGACGATCGCGAGGAACACATCCTGCGACCTCGACGCCGCAGCCAGCAGGGGTTCGGGGTCGCGCGCGGGAGCGGTGAACATCAGCGCGTAGAGATGAGGGCGCTCGCGAGCCACCGCGAGAAACGCCAGGACGGCCCGGCGGAGACGCTCGCTGCCGGCGGGCTGCGCGGCGGCCTGCAGCCGATCCAGATCAGCCGTCAGCTCCATCCAGCCCTCGATCGCCAGGGCGGCCAGCAGATCCTCCTTGTCGGCGAAGTGCCCGTAAGGCGCGCCCCGCGACACCCCGGCCCTGGTGCCCACGGCCCTCAACGTCACGGCCTCGGGGCCCCCCTCATCGAGCAGTCCGGATGCCGCGCCGAGCAGCGCCCTCCGCGTCGCGGCGGCGGATTCCGCCCTGGTCGTCATGGGCCGAGCCTAGCTGACGGCGTCAGGTCGAATGCCGGCGACGACCGCGCGGATGGCCTGCCGGGCGAGGTCGCGCAACCACGCGTGAGCGAGGTCGGTGGTCGACCGTTTCGGCCAGGCGAGCACGACCGGAACCGGCGCCAGCGCGACGGGGAGTTCGAAACGGACCAGGCGACCGTCGTCGTGGAGCCGCTCGGCGATCGACGCCGGAACCGTGACCACGGCATCGGTGTCGCACACGATCTCCAGCGCCCCCGCGGTGGAGACCACCGAGGCCACGACCCGGCGCCGGCGCCCCTGCTCGTCCAGGGCACGGTCGACCGCATCCTCGAAGCGTCCCCGTCGCGAGACGATGACGTGCGCAGCCGAGGTGTACGCATCGATGCCGATGCCGGTGCCGGTGCCGACGAGCGGATTGCCCCGCCGGCCCACCCCCACCAGGCGATCGTCGGCCACGTGCTCGTAGGTGATGTCGGCGGGGCCGGAAGCGGCGGACCCGATCTCGAGGTCGACGAGTCCGCGACCGAGATCGGCGGTGTCGAGCGTGCTCTCGCCGAGGAAGCGGAAGAGCACGCCGGGGGCGTTGCCGGCGGCGTGGCCCACCAGACGGGGCGCCAGCACCGAGACGAGGGCGTCGTGGCAGCGGATCGTGAAGGTGCGCTCGAGGGCTCCGATGTCCAGTTCCGTCTCCGGCGACAGCACCGCCCGGCTCCGCAGCACGAGCGAGCGCACCTCCTCACGCAGCGCGAGCGCCCGCGGCGTGGGCAGCATCAGCCGGCCCGATCGCACCAGGATCGGGTCGCCGGTCACCCTCCTGATCCGCCCGAGCGTGCGGCTCATGGCCGGTTCGGAGAGGTGCAGTCGCTCGGCGGCCCCACTGACGCTCTGCTCGTCGAGCAGAGCGTCCAGAGCGGTGAGCAGGTTCAAGTCCAATTGCATGAGGGTAATTATAGAGATGCGCGGATTGTCTTTGACGTCAAGTGGCGGGGCTCGTAGTTTTGCTGTGCCGGCAAGAGCTGCCGGCGACGACGAAGGGCTGGCCGATGACCGACGACGAGGGCGACGATCCGGATCTCCGGATCCTGGCGCAGACGACGGAGGCGGTCGAGGCCGCCGGGCGGGTTCTGCTCGAGCGCTTCTCGTCCGAGAACCGCGTGACCGACCGGGAGTCGCTGCTGGCGGCGATCGAAGCGAACGACGCCGCCTCCACCGCCGTTCTTCGGCCCGCTCTCGAGCGCATCCGGCCGACCGCGCGATGGGACGACGACGAGGAGGGCGCAGGCCCCCTCGGCCCGGGCGAGTGGTGGGTGACCGACGCCGCCGAGGGCAACGTGAATCACGTGCACGGCGCGGCCGGCTGGGCCGTCACCGCGACCCTGGTGCGCGACGACGAGCCCGTGCTCACCGCCGTGCACCTGCCGCTCTCCGGGGAGACCTATACCGCTGCCCGCGGCCACGGGGCGTTCCTCGACGGCGTTCCGATCAGCGTCTCGGCCAAGTCCGAGCTCGCGGCGGCACTGGTCTCCACAGCTCAGGCGAAACCCGGAGAAGCGCCGGAGATCCGTCGCCGGCTCAGCGCATCCATCGACGCCCTGCTCGAGCATGCCTTGCTGGTCGCAGCCGCCGTGCCCGCGACCCTTCAGCTCGCGCCGGTGGCCGCCGGGCACACCGACGCGTTCTGGCAGTTCGGGCAGATCAGATCCGGGCTCGTCGCCGGCGCCCTGCTCGTGCGCGAGGCGGGCGGCGTGGTCGTCGACGCGCAGGGCGAGCCCTGGGCGCTGAGCAGCGAGGCGTTCATCGCGACGACACCCGGCCTCGCGCCCGCGATGACCGCCGCCCTCTCCGCCCTGCCGTGACCGACCACACCATCCTCCTGACGAAAGAAGACCTCATGAGCACCATCGCCATCCTCGGCTCCGGCCGTGTCGGAACCACCCTCGCCACCGCCCTGATCGGGTCGGGTCGCGACGTCGTCCTCGGAGTGCGCGATCCTGCGCGGGTCCGCGCCGACTGGACGGGTCCGACCGTGCGCATCGTCGACGTCCGCGAGGCCATCGACCGCGCCGGCATCGTCATCAACGCCACCCCCGGCGACAGCAGCCTGGCGCGGTTCACCGCGCTCCAAGAGGCTCTGGCGGGCAAGATCCTCGTCGACGTCTCCAACGCGACCGCCCGCGGCGGCGACGGCCTGCCCGGTGGACTCGTCCACAGCGAGTCCAGCCTGGGCGAGCTCCTGCAGGCGGCCCTGCCCCGCACGGCGGTGGTGAAGACGCTGAACACCATGCTCTACTCGGCGATGACCGCACCGGCGTCTCTCGGATCGCCACCCACCGTCTTCCTGTCGGGTGACGACGCCGAGGCCAAGGCCCGCGTGCGCGAGCTGCTGACAGACCTCGGGTGGACCGGGGCCGGGATGCTCGACCTCGGCGGCATCGCGTCGGCCCGCGGAACCGAGGCCATCGCCCTCCTGGTTCCGAGCCTGCTCGGCGTGCTCGGCTTCGCCCCCTTCGCGGTGTCGATCGCCCGCTGAACCGGCCGGGCTCAGGGCGAAGCGGGCCCTGACGAGGCGCTCGACGCCCCGTCGCCCCCCGGGGTCTCGGCGAACACGGCGGCGGCGATCCGGAAGGCGGTGTTGGCGGCGGGCACGCCGGAGTAGATCGCCGACTGCAGGATGACCTCGCCGATCTCCTCGACCGTGAGGCCGTTGCGGAGGGCGGCGCGCAGGTGCATGGCCAGTTCCTCCTGGTGGCCGTGGGCGATGAGGGAGCTCAGCACGGCGATCGAGCGCGAGCGGCGGTCGAGACCGGGGCGCGACCACACGTCGCCCCAGGCCGTGCGGGTGATGAAGTCCTGCCAGTCGGCGGTGAGGGCGGTGGTGCCGCCCACGGCGCGGTCGACGTGCTCGTCGGAGAGCACGGCCCGGCGCACGGCCATGCCCTGCTCCCAGCGTTCGACGTCGGTGAGGCCGTCGCCTCGGGGTCGGGTCATCGGTGTGCTCCTTCGGTGTGGCGGGCGAAGAACCCGATCAGCGCCGCGGCGGTGGCCTCGGGCTGCTCGGCGGGCGGAAGGTGGGCGGCGCCCTCGACCACGGCCGCCTCGCCGAGGGCCGCACCCGCGGCGATCTCGAGCGCCTTGGCCTCGGGCGCGACGGCGTCGAACCGGCCCCAGAGCGCGAGCACGGGCGCGGCGGCCTCGCCGAGCCGATCGCGCACGTCGTACGCGGCCAGGGCCTCGCAGCAGAGGGCGTACGACTCGTCGTCGGCGTTCTGCAAGGCGTGCAGCAGCCGGCCGGTGAGATCGGGATGAGCGGCCATCGACTGCGGCGCGAACCAGCGCTCCGCCGACGGGATGATGATGCTCGAGGTGCTCTCCGCCCGCACCTTCTCGGCCCTCTCGCGCCAGCCCTGCGGCTCGCCGAGCTGGGCGCCGGAGGCGACGATGGCGGCCGCGCGCACCCGCTCGCCGTGCCGGAGCAGCAGTTCGAGGCCGGTGGCGCCGCCGAGCGAGACGCCGGCGTAGAAGAAGGGACCGCCGGATGCGTCGGATGCGCGATCCACCGCGGCCACGACCGCATCGGCGAGCTCGGCGACGGTGAACGACGTCGTCGCGGCCGGCGACCGGCCATGGCCGGGCAGGTCCCACGCCAGCAGGCGGTAGTGCTCGGCCAGCGCCGGCGCCGTCGACTCCCAGAGGATGGTCGAGGTGCCGAGCGACGGGCCGAGCACGAGCAGCGGCAGCTCGGGGCCGCCGCCGAGGTGCTGCAGGGCGATCACGGGGACGGTCATCGCGGCTCCTGCCGGGCGACGCGGCCCGCCGCCGGTTCGGCATCGGGTCTGCGGGGGCGATCGGGCGGAATCGGTCGGGCGGCGATCATCACGACTCCACCTTGCCCGAGACGCGGTCGACCGCGGCGGCGGCGTCGCCGATGTAGTTCGCGGGCTCGAGCAGCGCGGGGATGTCGAGGCCGTCGGCCTCGGGGAGGGCGGCGATGAGCGCGGCCGCATCGGCGCCCGAGGCGGCCGCGGCCACGAGGGCGGCCACGCGCTCGGCGCCGATCAGGGGCGTGAGCACGAGCGAGAGCCGCTCGGCCAGGATGAGACCGTTCGTCAGCGCCAGGTTGCGGGCGACGGCTTCGCGGTCGACGCGGAGCACCGAGGCCAGCCGCGCCGCGTGGGCGCTCGCCCCGAGCGTGATCCGCAACAGTTCGCGCAGTGTCGGCCACTCCGCATGCCAGGCCCCGGCGGGGCGCTCGTCCTCGGCGAGCGCGGCGCACAGGTGCAGGGTCGCGGCGAGCTGCGGCGCGCGCAGTGCGGCCGAGCGGATGAGCACGGCCGCCACCGGGTTGCTCTTCTGCGGCATGGCCGACGAGCCGCCGCCAGCACCCGCCGAGAGCTCGGCGATCTCGGTGCGCGAGAGGGTGACGACGTCGCCGGCCAGCTTGCCCAGCGCATCCGTGGTCTGGGCGAGCGCGTCGGCCAGCTCGGTGACCGGCCAGCGACTGGTGTGCCAGACCGCGCCGGCGTCGTCGAGGCCGAGCTCCTCGGCGTAGCGGGCCGGCAGCTCCGCGGCGGCGGGTCCGCCGAGCTCGAGGAACGAGGCCCGGGTGCCGGCCGCACCGCCGAGCTGAGCGGGCAGCGCCAGCTGCTGCAGCCGGATGCGCGCCCGGCGGATGCCGCCGAGCCAGCCCGCGGCTCGCCGCCCGACGGTGGTCGGCACCGCCTGCTGCGCCAGGGTGCGGCCGGCGGCGACCACGTCGCGGTGCTCCTGGGCGAACGCGGCGAGCGCCGCCTCGGCTTCGGCGAGATCGGCGAGCACGGCGTCGACCGCCTGGCGGGAGACGAGCATGAGGGCGGTGTCGAGGATGTCCTGGCTGGTCGCGCCGCGGTGCACCCACGCGCGGAGGCCCGGCACCAGGGCCAGCCTGAGCAAGGACACGAGCGGGATGACCGGGTTGCCCCCGCCGACCGAGGCCGCGGCGAGCTCGGCACCCTCGATCGCGAGCGGACCAGGCTGCTCCGGCCCCGCATCCGCGCCCCAGGCCGCAGCGATCGCGTCAGCCGCGTCAGCGGGCACGGCTCCGAGCGCTTCCCAGGCGCGCACCAGGCCGAGCTCGGCGCGCACGAGGGCGGCCAGCACGGCGTCGTCGGAGACGAGCTCGTCGTGACCCACGGCCACCGGGGCGAGGAGCCCGCGGTCGAACGCGCCGGGCGGAGCGGCGGGCGAGGTTGCGGGCACCGCGTCAGAAGGCAAGGAACACCGTCTCCCCCTCGCCCTGCAGGCGGATGTCGTGGTGCAGCCCGCCTTCATCGGTGCGCCGGGCGATGAGCGAGGCGCGCTCCTCCGGGTCGAGCGAGGCCAGGAACGCATCCGCCGTCAGCGCCGCCTCGTCATCGGGCAGGTAGATGCGGGTGTGCAGCTTGTCGGGCAGCCCCCGGGCGAAGACGATGGCGGCGAAGAACGCGGGCCGGCCCGGAGCTGCCCCCGGATTGCGGGTGAAGAACTCGTAGTGGCCGTCGTCGTTCGTGAACGCGCGCCCGAAGCCGGTGAAGGTGTGGTCGTCACGCCGGAACGCACCGCGGTCACGGGGCACCCGCCCGTCGGGGCCGGCTCCGAAGATCTCCACGAAGGCGTCGGGAACTGGCGCCCCCGCACCGTCGTAGACCGCGCCCTCGAGCAGCACGGCACCGGATGCGTAAGGAGCGACGACCTGGTGCATCCGGTCGTACTCAACGCCGTAGGCGAAGAACGGCCCCACGGTCTGGCCGGGGGTGGGCCGCAGGGTGCGCGCCGGAACACTCATCGTCACTCGCTCTCGTTCTCGAACCAGGTGGCATCCGGTCCGTCGACCACGATGTCGAAACGGTAGCCGGTCGCCCACTCCGGAGAGGTGAGGTCGTGCTCGTACACGCCGATCAGGCTCTCCCGGTCTTTCGGCCGCCAGATGGTGTTGAAGATCGGGTCGAGCGCGAACAGCGGGTCTCCCGGAAAGTACATCTGCGTGACCAGCCGCTGCGTGAACGAGCTGCCGAAGATCGAGAAGTGGATGTGCGCCGGCCGCCAGGCGTTGACGTGGTTCTTCCACGGGTAGGGGCCCGGCTTGATGGTGGTGAAGACGTACTCGCCCGCGTCGTTCGTGATGGCCCGCCCCGCTCCGCTGAAGTTGGGGTCGAGTGGTGCGGGATGCTGGTCACGCTGGTGGATGTAACGGCCCGCCGAGTTGGCCTGCCAGATCTCGATCAGCTGGTTCGCCACCGGCCGGCCCCACGAGTCGGTGAGCCGTCCGCGCACCGTCATCCGCTCGCCGAGCGGCGCTCCGGCGTGCTGAACGGTGAGGTCGCTCTCCACCGCGGCCACGTCGCGCTGCCCGAACGCCGGCGACAGCAGCTCGACGGTCTCGGGGTCGACGAGCTTGAGGTTCTTGGTGGGGTGCCGCAGCACGCTCGAGCGGTAGGGCGGAAAGTCGTGGACGGTCGGACGGAGGCGCTCCCCCGCCCGTTCGCGCCGCTCCAGCTCGGCGTGCAGCTCGCCGATCTCCTGGGTGATCTGCGACTGCGAAGCCTGGTCGGGCGCCGCCAGCAGGCTCTCCGGCGCCACGGAGGTGGGGGGTGTCACGGCGTCTCCTTCGACTCCTCGGGAACGGGGTGCATCCATGCTGGGGCACCGACCGCATCCGGTGCACAGCCTTCCCGATGAATGGGAAGCCTGCTGCACGAGTGCCATCATGGGGCATGGCCAACTCCCCCACCGGCGATTCCGCGACCGACCGACTGGTGCGCATCCTGGACACCTTCACCCCCACTCGCACCGTGCAGACCGCCACCGAGATCGGCCGCCGCGCGGGACTGCCGAGCTCCACCGCCCACCGGATCGTGAACGAGCTGGTCACGGCCGGGCTGCTCGAGCGCGACGAGGAGCGCCGGGTGCGCATCGGCATGCGACTCTGGGAGCTGTCGACCCGCTCCTCGCACGCACTCCGGCTGCGGCAGGCCGCGATGCCGTTCATGGAGCGGGTGCAGGCGCGGGTGCGGGAGCACACCCAGCTCGCCATCCTCGAACAAGACGAGGCGCTCTTCCTCGAGCGGCTGAGCAGCCCCGACTCGGGCTCGAACATCACCCGCGTGGCGGGACGCCTGCCGCTGCACGCCTCGAGCTCGGGCCTCGTGCTGCTCGCGTTCGGGCCGGCCGAGCTGCAGGAGCGGGTGCTCTCGTCGACGCTCGCCCCCCTCACCCGCGCGACCCTCTCCGACCCGGATGCGGTGCGCCGCAAGCTCGCCGAGGTGCGCCAGCTGGGGCACGCGATCGCCCCGGGCTACATCGAGGAGGTGGCCACGGGGATCGCCGTGCCGGTGCGCGACGAAACCGGGCAGGTGGTCGCCGCGCTGTCCGTGGTGCTTCCGCGCGACGCGGAGGCGGACTTCGCGGTGGTGGAACTGCACCGGGCCGCGCGGGACATCGCCCGGTCACTGGGCTACCGCTCCTGAACCCAGGTTCGACGCCGACGCAGATTCTCGTTGATCGGGAATCGTGAGCACCGGATGCACGCCGGGCTCCCACAATGGCGTCACCCCGTCGAAGGAGACGCCATGCCCACCACCGTCCGCACCCGCGTCGCCGTCGTAGGCGCCGGCCCCGCCGGGCTCGTGCTCTCGCAGCTGCTGGCCGACGCCGGCATCGAGTCGATCGTCGTCGACTCCCGCTCGCGCGGCGAGATCGAGTCCACCATCCGTGCCGGCATCCTCGAGCAGAACACCGTCGAGCTGCTGCGCGCGATCGACCCCGGCACCCGTGTCGACACCGTGGGCCACCGGCACGACGGCATCGAGCTGCGCTTCGGCGACGAGGCCCACCGCATCGACTTCCCCGCGCTGGTGGGCCGGAGCGTCTGGCTCTACCCCCAGCACGAGGTGCTGAAAGATCTGCTGGCGCTCCGGCTCGGCGCGGGCCAGGATCTGCGATTCGGCGTCACCGTCGCGGGTGTCGACGAGGGCGACCCCGAGCATCCGGCGGTCGTCGGCACGGATGCGCAGGGCGAGGTCGTGCGCATCGAGGCCGATTTCGTGGTGGGCGCCGACGGCTCGCGCAGCGCGGTGCGGGCGACGGTGACCGGCTCGCGCTCGGGCGGCTACTTCCGGGAGTACCCGTTCGCCTGGTTCGGCATCCTCTGCGAGGCGCCGCCGAGTGCGCAGGAGCTGATCTACAGCAACTCGGATCAGGGCTTCGCGCTGATCAGTCAGCGCAGCCCCGAGGTGCAGCGGATGTACTTCCAGTGCGATCCCGACGCCGACGCCACCGCGCCGAGCGAGGCCGAGATCTGGGACACGCTGCAGGCGCGCGTGCCGGGCACCACCCTCCACGAGGGCCGAATCATCCAGCGCGACGTGCTGCGCTTCCGCAGCTTCGTGGCCCACGAGCTGCGCCGGGGCCGGGTCGCCCTCGTCGGCGACGCCGCGCACACCGTGCCGCCGACCGGGGCGAAGGGAATGAACCTCGCCGTCGCCGACGTGGTGCTGCTCGCCGAGGCGCTGCGTGCGCTGCTCGGCGAGGGCACCCGTGACGAACGCCTCATCGACAGCTACGCCGAGCGGGCGCTCGACCGCATCTGGAAGGCGCAGCACTTCTCCTGGTGGATGACGAGCATGCTGCATGTGGCCCCCGACGCCACCGACTTCGACCGGCGCCGGCAGCTCGGCGAGCTGCGCAGCGTGGTGGAGTCGGAGGCCGGGCGAGCGTACCTCGCCGAGGCGTACACCGGGTGGCCGGCCCGGCCGTGACCGCAGCCGAGCCGGGGCTCGCCGCGGGCCGCCGCGGTCACAGCTCGAGCACCCAGGTCTGTTCGACGTGGTCGCGACCGAAGAGGCGCCCGGATGACTCCGCGGCGAGCTCGAACCCCGCTCGCTCGTAGAGACGACGAGCGGCCGCGAGAGTGCTCAGCGTCCAGAGTGACACGCGGTGGTATCCGGCAGCACGGGCGAGACGCAGGTGCTCGTCGATGAGCCGCGAGCCGACACCGAGCCCTCGCGCGCACGGCGCCACGAGCAGCACGCGGAGCTTGGCGGTGCGCTCGTCATCGTCGTCGGGCACGAGCATGATGCAGCCGGCCCGCTCGCCGTCGACCTCGGCGATCCAGGCGGCCCGCCGGCCGTCATCGGGATGCTCGGCGTAGGCGCCGACGATGCGAGCCACCATGCCCTCGAACTCGATGCCCCACGACAGCTGCTGGGCGTAGCTCTCGCCGTGGGTCTTGACGATCCAGCCCAGGTCGCCGGGGCGGTCCGCGAATCGGAGCACGACCGTCTGGTACTTCGGCGTCACGAGTTCCTCCTTCGACCACCACTGACACACTTGTGTCAGTGAATCGGTAGGCTACCGGCATGGACAAGCGGCGAGCAACCCCATCACCTCGGCAGACCGAACTCCTGGAAGCCGCCTACGGGTACGTGCTGCAGCACGGCATCACCGGCACGTCCCTCCGTCCGCTCGCGGAGGCGATCGGCTCGAGCACCCGCGTGCTGATGTTCCTCTTCGGCACGAAGGACGGGCTCATCCGAGCCCTGCTCGAGCGGGCCCGCGCCGATGAGATCGACGCCCTGGAGACTCTCGCACCGACGAGCACGGGCCTGGCGGCGGGCATCGAGACGCTCTGGAGCTGGCTCTCGTCCGACAGTCACCGGCCTCTGCTGCTGCTGTGGGTCGAGTGCTACACCCGCTCCCTACTCGACAACGAGGGACCGTGGGCGGACTTCGCGGAAGAGACGGTGACGAGCTGGCTGGGCCTGCTCGAGCGATACCAGCCCGACGAGGAGCGGACGAGCCGGTCCGGCCTGGTCGAGCGCACCCTCGCCCTCGCCGTGCTCCGGGGCGCCCTCCTCGACCTGCTCGCCACCTCGGACCGAGAACGATCGTCCGCCGCGGTGCTGCACTTCATCGCGCTGATCACAAGGCCCGGGAGCGCCGTCCGATGCCGGACGGCGGCTGCTCGCCCATGATCTCCCGATCATCTCCGTGATCCGCGACTCCGTCCCGTTATTGGCGGCGGAGGTCGCCGCCCTTCCCCGACTGGCGCAGCACGAGGATCGACTCAATGAACCGCGAGCGCTGCTCCTCATCCAGATCCGGTGCCAGCCTGTCCCGAAGGATCGTCTCGAGGAGCGGAGAGAACTCGGCCAGAAGCGCCTGCCCTTCTGCCGTGAGGGCGAGCACCGACGAGCGCCGATCGGCCGGATTCGACTGCCGAGCGACGAGCCCGCGGGTCTCCAGCCTGTCGACAAGCTTGCTTGCAGCCCCGGGTGTGATGCCGATCGTGTCGGCAAGGTCCTGCACACGCCCCCGGCCCTCGAGCGCGCCCAGCACGGAGAGGCTCTCCAGGTTCGCCAGGTCCAGCGAGAGGGCCTCCCGCACGAGGCCGTCGACGTGATACCAGAGCTCGGTCTGGAGCACGACGAGCGATCGGAAGAATTCTGTGTATGTCATCTCGGCACCAGCGTAGGCGATCGGAAGAGATTCATGACTCTGAACATTATTCCTCGGAACATAGTTAAACGTAATGGAAATCTTCGCGACTCGAACGCGAAACGACGGCCTTCTAGCGTGAAGCCCCAGCAGGTCGGAATCAGACCTCGCCATTCCGCAGGCACTCATTCTCGAAGATCGGACGACCCATGCTTCACAGACACAGAATCACGTTCGCCGCGCTTGCGGCCACGACCCTCATCGCGCTCGCCGGCTGCTCCACCACTGCCGCGCCGGCGAGCTCGGGCACCGCGGCGAGCGACAGCTCCGACCGCCTCCCCGAGATGACCAAGGTCAACCTCCTGCTGGACTACTTCGTCTACGGCGCCCACGCGGGGATCTACGAGGCGATCCAGAAGGGCTACTACACCGACAACAACATCGACCTCAACGTCATCGTGCCGAACGATCCGGTGGCGTCGCTCAAGTTCGTCGATGCAGGCCAGGCCGACATCGGCATCGCGAGCCCGCTGGATCTCATCTCCTCGGTCTCGGACGACACGCCCTACGACGCCTTCATGTCGCTCGTGGGAGGAAATCTGGAGGGGCTCGCCGTACTCAAGAGCTCGGGCATCACCTCCGCCGCCGAGCTCGAGGGCAAGAAGGTCGGCACCAGCGGCAGCGTGTCGCACGACGCGATCACCCGTGCCGAAATCGAGGGCGCCGGCGGCGACACCTCCGCGGTGGAGTTCGTGACCGTGGGCTCGGGCTTCATGCAGTACCTGGCCAACGGCCAGGTCGATGCCGTCGCCGCGTTCAAGCCCGACGTCGCCGCCGCCGAGGCCGCGGGCGAGGACGTGGAGTTCCTGCCGATGGGCAGCGAGGGCGGCCTCGCCTTCCCGAGCATCGTGGCCTATGCGGCCAGCTCGACGGTCCAGGACGACAGCGCCATGATCCGCGCCTTCACCGCCGCGACCGTCAAGGGGTACAACGACATGATCGCCGACCCCGAGGCCGCCGCCCAGGCGACCGTGGACCAGAACGTCGGCCTCGAGCTCGAGCCGATGGTGGAGCAGGTCGAGGGCATCGGCGATGCGTTCATCGGCCCGAACGCCTCGTTCGGCGTGCTCGACCGCGAGAAGCTGCAGGATCTCGCCGACTTCATGTTCGAGAACAACTTCATCAGCCACAAGGTCGACGCCACGACATTCGTCGACACGGACGTCGTCGAGGCCGGCTGAGTCATGGCGGAACTGGTGGTCGAGAACGTCACGAAGACCTTCCAACGCAATCCCGGCGATGACGTCGTGACCGCCATCGCCGACATCTCGCTCCGGATCGACGACGGGGAGTTCGTCTCCATCGTCGGTCCGAGCGGATGCGGTAAGTCGACTCTGTTCTCCATCGTCGCAGGCCTCTCCCGCGCCACGAGCGGAACCGTGGCGCTCGACGGACGGGGGGACGACCTTCTCGGATCCGTCGGTCTCATGCCTCAGCGCGACCTGCTGATGCCCTGGAAGACGGTGCTCGACAACACTGCGATCGGACCGCGGCTGCGCGGCGCCTCGCGCCAGAAGGCACGCGCTGAGGCGGACTCCTACTTCGAGGAGTTCGGCCTCTCGGGATTCCAGAATCGCTGGCCGTCCGAGCTCTCCGGCGGAATGCGGCAACGGGCCGCTCTGCTCCGCACCTTCCTCGGCGGCCAGGAGATCCTGTTGCTGGATGAGCCCTTTGGGGCGCTGGACGCTCTGACGCGCCGCGCCATGCAAGCCTGGCTACTCGATGTGTGGGAGCGGCACCGCCGCACCATCCTGTTCATCACCCACGACGTCGACGAGGCCATCCTGCTCTCGGACCGGGTTCTGGTCATGACGGGTCGGCCCGGCACGATCGCCGACGACTGCACCATCGACCTGCCGCGTCCGCGCCTCGCGTCGCTCGACCTCAATCCTCAGTTCCTCGAGTACAAGCGGAGGCTGCTGCGCCCGCTCGAGACTTCTTCGCGATCGGATGCCTCCGCCTCCGAGCCCGCGGGGGTCATCCGATGACCGCCGAACAGCGTTCCCGCCCGATCGCCCGCACCCGCGCGGCCGCACAGGGGCTCCGCCGAAGCGGTGCGATCGGCGATCGCGTCGCCACCGTGACGCTCCCGATCGCCTTCGCCGTCGTGGTCGTGATCGGCTGGGCCGCGTACGTGAACGTCTCGGGCGTCAGTTCACTCTCGTTGCCCTCTCCCGCGGAGGTGGGTGAGCGGCTGATCGCGAACATCCCGCTCCTCCTGCAGAACGCCTGGCCCACCCTGCAGTCGGTGTTCCTCGGCTACCTGCTGGCCGTGGTTCTCGGCATCGGCGTCGCCGCCCTCATCAACGCGTCGAAGATCGCCGAGAAGGCGCTCGTGCCGTGGCTGATCGTGTCGCAGATGATCCCACTGCCGGCGATCGCACCTCTCTTCGTGCTCTGGACCGGATTCGACATCCGGCCCCGGCTGATGCTGATCGCGCTCGTCTGCTTCTTCCCGATCGCCGTGAACATGATCGACGGGCTGCGGACGGTCGATCCCGCCCTGGTGGATGTGCTGCGCACCATGCGCGCCACCCGCCGCCAGCGCTTCTTCATGGCGCAGTTCCCGGCCGCACTGCCGTTGACCTTCTCCGGTCTCCGGATCGCCGCCGCCTTCGCGGTGCTCGGTGCGGTCTTCGGCGAGTGGGTCGGCGCGAACTCCGGGCTCGGATACCTCATCATCGCGTTCAACTCGCAGTTGCGCACGGCCGACATGCTCGGCGTGGTGATCGTGCTCAGCGTGATCGGCGTCGCCCTGTTCGGGCTCGTCTCCCTCATCGAGCGACTGGTCCTCCCCTGGAACAGTCGCGCAGACACTGTCACGAAAGGCCCCCGATGACCCCCCACGAACTGATCGACCTCCATGCACGCGCGTTCGCCGCCTGCGACTGGCAGGCGGTCGCCCCTTACTGGCACCCTGAAGCCGAGCTGGTGTCGCCCGGCGGCATCTGGCCCGCACGGGCGATGGCGACGATCATGGCCGATCTCGACAATTCGTACGCCGACATCCAGATCGACGTCGGCACGGTCTTCGGGTCGGCCGACGGCCGCCACATCGCCCTCGAGTGGACGTACGCGTCGACGCGTCGATCCGACGGCGCTCGGAGTTCGACGCCGGATGCCATCATCGTCGAGCTGCGCGACGGCCTGATCATGTCGTGGCGGGAGTACTTCGATCTCTCCTCCTCGGTCGAGCACGGTCAGACCCCGGCGGCGGAGGAGTTCCGGGTGGAACGCCGGTGAGGGTCCGATCCCGCACCTCCGTCGCCGCAGACACCGGATGCCCCAAGCAGATGGTCTACGGCCCATGCCAGGGTGTCACCGCGGAGGGCGGGTGCGAGGTCGACGGTCGCAGCTGCCCGTTCTTCGCCCGCGGGGCGGTGCCGTACTCGGCCCTGCCGTCAGCGCCCCGGCAGCTCAATCCCGGAGCGGAACGTCTGGTTGGGCTGCTCGCCGAGCGGCCGGTCATCCTGACCGAGGTGCCCTCCGACGGGCCCGATCCCGCTCGCGCCCGTGCCTCGTCGGAAAGGCTCTCGACGCGCGTCGACGGCATTGTCCTCGGCGATGCGCCCTGGGCGCGGGTACAGCTTCCGCCCTCGCTGAGGGCGGGAATCGCGGCGGAATCGGGACTGCTCACGGTTCCGGGCCTCACCTGTCGCGACCGCAATCGGGTCGCTCTCGAGGCCGAACTGCACGCCCTCGACGCCGTGCACGCATCCGCTGTGCTCTGCCTCACGGGCGACCATACGGCGCTCGGGTCCCGGCCCGACGCGCAGCCCGTCTTCGACCTCGACTCGACCCGGCTCGCGGCGCTGGCCACCAGACGTTCGAGTCTCGTGGCGGTCGCCGAGCGGCCGACCCGGGAATGGCCGCATCGACTGGACCGGCTGCGAGCGAAGGTGGCGGCGGGAGCCGACATGGTGATCCTCAACCATGCGCCGGCCGAGCAGGCGGCGGAGTTCATCCGATCGGCGAAGCAGGCATTCCCTCTGCTCGTCGTGATCGCGTCGGTCCCCGTCGTGCTCTCCGCGGAGGGCAGGCGGCGACTGGCGGCCTTCGGAGGTGGCACCCTCGAGTCCGGGAACGTGGGTGCCGCAGAACGCGCGCACGATCACGCGATCGGCCTGCTCTCGGCCGGAGCCGACGGCATCGACCTGTCCGCGGCGGCCGGAGCGGACGAGACGCGACTGGCTCTCGACGCCCTCCACGACGTCGGAGGCGCTCTCCGGGCGGCCGTCGTCCAATCGGCTGCCAGTTCCCTCCCCGAGCATCAGGGCCGCTGACCGGGGAGATCTACGCGATTCCGGACTTTTCGGCGATGACGCGCACCACGCATCCGGCAACACGCCGAGGACGCATCACGCGCGGCCGTCCCCCGTGACACGCCGGCCCCCGGCACAGGTCAGTCGACCGGATGCTGGGCCAGCCAGTCCGAGGCGATCTGCGCTGAACCGAGCTGCTCGTCGACGCTTCGCACGTTGAGCGCGACGAGGTCGTCCGGCGTCAGTGCGGCGCTGATCGCGTTCACGATGTCGACGGCTTCGTCGGGGAGGCGATCGCTCGCGATCGGCACGAGATGGGATGCGGTGAAGAGCCCCTGGGGATCATCCAGCACCACGAGGTCGTCGGTCTTGATGGCCGGGCTCGCCGTGTACACGATCGCCAACTGCACCGCTCCGTCGTCGAGGGCCTGGATGGTGAGCGGACCACCGCCGTCTTCGATCGGGGTGAACGACACCGTCACGCCGTAGTGCTCGAGAAGGCCCTTGGGCCCGTTCGGCCGGGTCGCTCCCTCCGAGTTGCCGGCCAGCACCAGTGGAACGGGAACCGACGCGAGGTCGGCGATGCTCGTGACCCCGTATTTCTCCGAGAACTCCTTGGTGACCACGTACGAGTCCTGATCAGTTGCCGGGGACTGATCGAGCACACGGAGACCTGCCGGAGCGGCCTTCACCAGCGCGTCGTAGACCTCGTCGCTCTTGGTGAGGGTGGTCGACGGGTCCCAGAACTGCAGCAGAGGCCCGGTGTATTCCGGGAAGAGGTCGATCTCACCCGCTTCGAGCGAGGGCACGTACGCCTCGCGCTGACCGATGTTGAAGGCACGCTCGACCGGGAGGCCGGCCTTCTCGAGCGCCTGGGAGTAGATCTCGGCCACGATCTCGTTGGAGTAGTAGGCCTGCGACCCGACGACGATCGCGTCGGACGAGGCACTCGGTGCGGCGAGCGGGTCGGTCGAGGGCGACGCGCAGCCGGCCAGGACGAGGGCGGAGAGGCCGAGCGCGAACGCGGCGGCGGGGCGGAGTGAGGTCATGTCGATGCTTTCGTGAAGGAGTGGTGGGCAGGGGTCGGTCGACACGAGGTGGGCGAAGAGGCCGTTTTCCGCGCTCGTGGGGTTCCGTTCACAGACGAGTCAATCCGATTACCAAGAAGTATATTCCTGAGAATCTAAGTCCCTCACGAATGGCTGCCCGGGCTGCGGGAATGGCGGTCACACACAGCGTGCGGGGTCGATGCGGGGTCGCCCGATTTCGGGGCAAGCAAAAACCCCCAAGATGGCGAGATCTTGGGGGTTTTCGTAGCGGGAGCGGGACTTGAACCCGCGACACCACGATTATGAGCCGTGTGCTCTAACCACCTGAGCTACCCCGCCCTGACTCCTGACGACGGCCGCGGCCCGCGAGGGCCGGGGCCGGCCGGAAGCCGGAGCCCCCTGTGGGAATCGGACCCACTACCTCTTCCTTACCAAGGAAGTGCTCTACCAATGAGCTAAGGGGGCGCGCACAGCCGCGAGCGGCTTTTGGCACCAGTAGAGAATAGCATCACTCGGGGGCCGGTTCAGCACGGCGGCGCCCACCCACCCGCGCCCGCGCATCCGGAGCTCTCTGCACACGTTTCCAGAGCGAAGGGCACTGCCGTTAGAGTTCTCGGCATGACTATCGAGACCTCCCCCGAGCCCGGCCTCCCCGACACCGCCGTCACGGATGCCCAGCCCACGGAGACCCTGATCGCCACCGGTGGCGAATGGTGGCGCTCCGCCGTCATCTACCAGATCTACCCGCGCTCCTTCGCCGACGACGACGGCGACGGCATCGGCGATCTCGTGGGCATCACGAAGCGGCTGGATGCGCTGGCCGAGCTGGGCGTCGACGCCATCTGGCTCTCCCCCTTCATGACCTCCCCTCAGCACGACGCCGGATACGACGTGGCCGACTACTGCGACGTCGACCCGCTGTTCGGAACCCTCGCCGACTTCGACGCGATGCTGGAGAAGGCCCACGCCCTGGGCATCCGGCTCATCGTCGACCTCGTGCCCAACCACACGAGCTGGGACCACGCCTGGTTCCAGGAGGCCCTCGCGGCGCCCGAGGGCAGCCCCGAGCGCGACCGCTACATGTTCCGCGACGGCAAGGGCCCGAACGGCGACGAGATGCCCAACAACTGGGAGAGCGTGTTCGGCGGCCCGATGTGGGAGCGCACCACGAACCCCGACGGCACGCCCGGCCAGTGGTACCTGCACATCTTCGACAAGTCGCAGCCCGACCTCAACTGGGAGAACCCGTGGGTGCGCGAGCAGTTCCACGGCATCCTGCGGTTCTGGCTCGACCGCGGCGTCGACGGGTTCCGGGTCGATGTCGCCCACGGCCTGATCAAAGAGGCCGGGCTGCCCGACTACACGCCGCCGGAGGACGCCGGCAGCATGGGCGGTGGCGCCGCCGACGCCCTCGTGGGCCTGGAGCCCGGCATCGACGCCGATGCGGACGCCGACCCGGCCACTCCGCCCTACTGGGCGCAGGACGGCGTGCACGAGATCTACCGCGGCTGGCACGCCGTGCTCGAGGAGTACGACGGCGAGCGCGTGCTCTGCGCCGAGGCCTGGGTGGAGCCGCTCACCAAGCTCGCCCGCTGGGTGCGGCCCGACGAGATGCAGCAGGCCTTCAACTTCACCTACCTGTCGGCCGGTTGGTCGGCGCCCGAGCTGCGCGCGGTGATCGACGGTTCGATCGCGGCCTTCGCCACGGTCGGCGCCCCCTCCACCTGGGTGCTCTCGAACCACGACGTGGTGCGCCACGCCTCGCGCCTCGCGCTCACGGCCGAGAACCTGCAGGGTGCCGGCATCGGCCCGAACTCCCCCGGCCTCCCCGACACGGCGGTGGGCCTGCGCCGCGCGCGCGCCGCGACCGCCGTGATGCTCGCGCTGCCCGGCAGCGCCTACATCTACCAAGGCGAAGAGCTGGGCCTCCCCGAAGACATCTACCTGCCCGACGAGGCCCGTCAGGACCCGACCTGGTTCCGCACGAACCACGAGAAGTACGGGCGCGACGGATGCCGCGTGCCGATCCCCTGGGAGGCCGGCGCACCCACCTACGGCTTCGGTCCGGCCGACGGGGCGGCCAGCTGGCTCCCGCAGCCCGCCGACTGGGACGTCTACGCCCGCTCCGCGCAACAGGGCGTGGCCGGCTCGACGCTCGAGCTCTACAAGCTCGCGCTGCGACTGCGGGCCGCGCACGCACTGGGCACCGGCACCCTCGAGTGGCTCGGGGGCTACGGACCCGAGGTGGTGGCCTTCCGCAACGGCGACGTCACGGTGATCGCGAACACCGGGTCGACCCCGGTCGAACTCCCGGTGGAGCGCAGCGCCGACGACGTGCTGCTGGCCACCGAGCCCCTCACCGAGGCGGCGCTCCCGGCCGACACCGCGGTCTGGCTCCGCTCCTAGCCGCGCCGCCCACTCGCCGCTTCTCCGGCTCGGCGGTATTCAGCCGCTCAGGCCCTGAATGCCACCGAACCGGAGGCGAACACCCGACGGCGGGCGAGCATCCAGTGGCCGGGCGTCCGACGGGCGAGCATCCGGAGTGCCGGCATCCGGCGCCCTCGAGACGGCGGCTCAGACCGCGTGGGTCTGCAGCCAGGCGAAGGGATCGACGGGGGTGACGCCGTCGAGACGGATCTCGAGATGCAGGTGCGGGCCCGTGGAGGTGCCGGTGTTGCCGACCCGTCCGACGGTCTGCGCCACCTTGACGACCTGGCCCTCGCTCAGCTGGATCGAGCCGGAGAGCATGTGGCCGTAGACGCTGGAGACCTTCTGGCCGTCGATGACGTGGTCGATGATCACGTAGACGCCCAGTCCGCCGTTGTCCGTGGACTGCACCAGGCTCACCACACCGTCGGCGACGGCCTGGATCGCGGTGCCCTGGCCGGGCGCGAAGTCGACGCCCTTGTGATCGGTGCTGCCGATGCCGCCCGGCGACTCCCGCGCGCCGAAGCCGTCGCTGATCGGCACGCCGACCGGGAACGGCCATTGGACGGCGCCGTTCGGATTGTTCGTGAAGGTGTCGGCGATGTGCAGGCCGGCGGCCTTCAGCGCCGCGACGTCGCGCACGCCGAAGCCGTCGCGGGCGATGCTCGATCCGGCGGCCTCGGCGCTCGTGGTGAGCTGCTGGCCGGGCGCCTGCGGGGCGACGTCGGCGAGGAAGGCGACGCTCGAGGTGTCGGATGCCGCATGCCAGGCCGAGGCCGGCATCGTGGTCGCCACGGCGATGCCGGTGGCGAAGATCAGGGCGAGGGCGCTGAGGCCGCCCTTCGCGATGTCGCCGCGCCGGCTGCGGCGACCGGTGCTGTTCGGCCTCGACGGCCCGGCGGCGGAGGCGTCGGGTGCGGACGCATCGGAAGAGTCGGGTGCGGAGGAACCGGGCTCGCTCGCCTCGGCCCCGAACGAGGTCGTGCGCAGGGTGCGCCGCGACACCGCGCGCGCGGCGGGGACGGGCTGCGCGACGACGCGATCGGCGCCGGCGACCGCCGCGGCAGCTCCCGCGGTCGTGGCAGCTCCCGCGGCCTCAGCGGCCCCAGCGCCCCCGGCCGGGACGATCTCGATCGCGATCTCGATCTCGCCTGCCTCGCGAGCGACCACGGGCGCGGCGGCGGCCACCGTGGCCGCCTCGGCCGTCGTGGGAACCGCGACGCGGGCGCGGCGACCGCCGGCCGGGCGCTCGATGGCATCGGTGAAGGACTCCGCGGCGCGGCGGCCGCCCCTCTGCAGGTGCGGACGCGGCGCGGCGACCGTGCTCGCGGCGGCCTGCACCGGTGGCGCGGCGGCAGCGGCAGCAGGAGCGGCGCCGTCGGTTGAGACCACTCCGGTCTCGTCGGCGAGGCGACCCGCACGACGACCGGCAGGCCGATGGGGCGCCTGGGCGGCGGACTCGGCGGCATCGCCCGGGCCGACCGGTGCCGAGATTGTGTCGGAGCTCGCCCGGCGACCCTTCCGGGTCGACACGACGCCGTCGTCGGGCGCATCCTGCACCATGAGCGCACGCACCTCACGACGGCGGCGCGGCGCATCCGGAACCACGGCCGAAGGCGTCACTCCCTCGCCGGCTCGCGCCGCCGCAGCCGAGCCCGCCGAGGCCGAGGCTTTCGCGCCATCGCGGGCTCGCGCGGCCGCTCCCGACGCCACCGTGGCGGGGGCCGTGGCGCCATCGCCGGCTCGCGCGGCCGGGGCCGCTGCGCCATCGCCGGCGGCCGGCGGCGTCGCCGCGACGGCCGCGCGCAGGCTGCGGCGCGAGGGAGTGGAGATGCCGGGGTGCACCGGCGAACCGGGGGCCTCGCGTTTGGACGACTCGTCGTCCGGGCGTGAAGTCGTGGGTGGCAAGGGGCTGGGAACTTCCGTCGATCGTCGGGTTGAACCCGGGGTAAGCGGGTTCACGGTCCCGTCAAGGGTACCCAGGGCACCTGGGGATCTCCACCTGGTGCACGTTTCCTGCGCGGCCCCCGAGTGTCGCGCAGGATCGTGGCGTCAGAGCGGAAGACCCGCGCCGCGGTGCAACTCGAACAGAATCGGCTCGAGTTCAGCGCGCAGGGCCGGGTGGGCCGCGAAGGTCATCACGGTGCTCTCGGCCGCGCTGCCGAAACCGCCCACCTGGGCGCCGGCTTCGCGGGCGATCAGGGCACCGGCGGCGTGGTCCCAGGGGTTCAGGCCCCGCTCGGCATAGGCATCCAGCCGGCCGGCGGCCACCGAGCAGAGGTCGAGGGCGGCCGAGCCGATCCGGCGGATGTCGCGCACCTGTCCGAGCAGGCCGGTGACGAACTCGCCCTGCCGCAGCCGCATCTCGGCGCTGTAGGAGAAGCCGGTGCCGACGAGCGCCTGCGAGAGCTCCACGCCGGAGTTGACGGCCAGGCGGCGGTCGCCCAGGAAGGCTCCGCCGCCGGCGCTCGCGGTGAAGATCTCGCCGATGGCGGGGTTCACGACGCAGCCGGCCAGTGCGGTCCAGGATGCCGGATCGGGGTCGCCCTCGACGGCGGCGATGCTGACGGCGTAGGCCGGGATGTCGTAGAGGTAGTTGACGGTGCCGTCGATGGGGTCGACCACCCAGGTGATGCCGCTCGAGCCGGGAGTCGCGGCCGACTCCTCACCGAAGAAGCCGTCATCCGGGCGCAGTTCGGCGAGGCGGGCGCGGATGAAGTCCTCGGACTCCCGGTCGGCGAAGGTCACGACGTCTTCGGGAGCCGACTTGCTCGCGGCCACGGTGACGCCTTCGGCGCGACGCTTCTTGATGAGGGCACCGGCTTCGACCCCGATGGCCCGGGCGATCTCGAGGAATTCGGTAGACACTGGGGCTCCTCAGAATCGGCGCCGCATCGTCCGGCGCCGCTCGTTCAGTGCCGGGGGCGCCACCGGCTGGGTGGCAAAAATCGGGGGCGCCACCGGCTGGGTGGCAAAAATACAGTGGCGGGTGAGGGATTCGAACCCCCGAATGCGAAGCAGTCTGATTTACAGTCAGATCCCTTTGGCCACTTGGGTAACCCGCCAGGGCGCACCCGACCACGTTCAACACACAACCGAAGGCGCTGACCAAGGATACCCGGCGGAGTCGCCCGAGCGAAATCGGCTTCAGGCTGCCGCGTCGCTCGCGTAGCGGTCGGCGTGGTCGAGCACTTCGGTGAGGTAGGAGGGCGACTCGTTGTAGGCCGCGATGGCTGCGCGCCAGCCGCTCTCGGTGCCGAGGTCGCCGCCGGAGTAGCAGAGGTACTCGGCGGCCGAGAGCGAGGCGTCGTCGATGTTGTGGATGTCGGGCACGCCGTCGCCGTTGGCCTCGGTGGCCCAGGCCGCCCAGGTGGTCGGAACGATCTGCATCGGGCCGACCGCGCGGTCCCACTCGGTGTCGCCGTCGACCGCGCCCTTGTCGGAATCGGGGATCTCCTGGAAGCCGTTCCCGTCGAGCGCCACCCCGATGATCGGCGCACTCGTCACCCCGTTGTCGAGGATCGACCCGCCGAAGATGGTGCCGTGGTGCGACTCCACCCAGCCGATCCCGGCGAGCGTGTTCCAGCCGAGGTGGCAGCCGGGCTGCTCTTCCGCGATGGCGAGAGCCGCTCCCGCGTAGCCCTGCAGCGCACGCCGCGGGATGCCCGTGGCCGCGGCCGCCCGATCGAGCCAGGCCGGGTCGGCCAGTTGCGAGCTCGGCGTCGCCACCACACCGTCGGCATCGAGGAAGGCCCCGACTCCGGATGCGCGCGGAGCCTCCGCGAACACCGCGAACGTCGCATCCGCCCCGCCTCCGCCACCGCCACCGGCACCGGCACCCCCCGTGCATCCGCTCAGCAGCAGCACGGCGGCGAGCGCCCCCGCGCCCGCGCCGGCCAGAACGGAGTATCGCGAACGCATGCTTCTACTCAAGCAGACAGGCCCGACCGTCCTCTGAGCGAACTCAGAACGTCTCGATGGCAAGGCCCCCCGCCGCGGCACGAAGCCTGTCATCATGGGTCCAGAACCCTGTGCAGAGGTGGAATTGTGCGGTTGCCAGATGGATGGCATCCATCGCCTTCAGCTGGTGGGTTGCTCGCGCGGTCGCAGCCAGGTCGTAGACGGCCGGAGGAATGTCGAACAGCTTCATCTCGGCGAAGACCCGATCGAACCGGCGCAAAGTGAGGCTGTGCTCGTCTCGAAGCGGTTTGACCCGGCACTCCATGCGCACCAGAGGGCTGTAGGCGAGCTGGCCGCCCATCTCGACGAAACGCCGGCGGATGGCATCCCCTCTCGGAGTGGCGTCCTCGAGTGCGTAGATGAGCACATTCGAATCGACGTAGATCACTCGTCGTCTCCGCGCAGCTCGTCGATCCACGCGTCGATCTCCGCCGCGGTCTTGCGTTGCGATTCCGGGATGGGGTTCGCCTCGATCCACTCGACCAGGTCTTTCCCGGTCCAGAAGGTGCGCTCGACGATCGGCACGATCTTCGCGACGGGCTTGCCCCGTCGCGAGATCTGCACTTCTTCCCCGGCCTCCGCGCGAGCAATGAGCTTCGACAGATTGTTTCGTGTATACAACACGTCGTACGTCTCCATGGTCTCCCCGACCTCCTAGCCAGCAATGCTAGCCAGCATGAGACATCGTCACAAGCGCCGTGCCCCGTAAAATGGGCGCATGGCAGATTCATCGTTTGACGTGGTCAGCAAGGTCGACAAGATGGAGGCGGACAACGCCCTCAACCAGGCGCACAAAGAGGTGGAGCAGCGTTACGACTTCAAGAACGTCGGCGCCTCCATCGAGTGGAGCGGCGAGAAGGTGCTCATGAAGGCCAACTCCGAGGAGCGCGTGAAGGCGATCCTCGAGGTCTTCGAGTCGAAGCTCATCAAGCGCGGCATCTCGCTGCGCTCGCTCGACGCGGGCGAGCCCTTCGCCTCCGGCAAGGAGTTCCGCATCGAGGCGTCGATGAAGAACGGCATCGAGCAGGACGCGGCGAAGAAGATCAACAAGCTCATCCGCGACGAGGCTCCGAAGAGCGTGAAGTCGCAGATCCAGGGCGACGAGCTGCGCGTCTCCTCGAAGAGCCGCGACGACCTGCAGGCCACCATGGCGCTGCTCAAGGGCGCCGACCTCGACGTCGCTCTCCAGTTCATCAACTTCCGCTGAGCGTGAGCGAGCCGCTGCCGGACGAACGCGCGGGCGCAGGCATCCCTGGCATCGACGTGCCCGATCGCCGCGGCCGCACGGGCCTCGACCAGACCGGCCGCGACCTCACGGGCAATCCCCGCGTGCGCGTCACCGACGTACAGCTGCTCACCTCGAACTGGTACATCACCCGCACCACCCGCTTCGAGTTCCAGCACAGCGACGGCCACGGGTCGACCGAGGAACGCGAGACCTACGACCGCGGCAACGGCGCCACCATCCTGCTCTATGACGCCGGCCGGCGAACGGTTCTGCTCATCCGGCAGTTCCGCTACCCCGCCTACGTCAACGGCCACCCCGACGGGATGCTGCTGGAAGCCCCCGCAGGCCTGCTCGACGAAGACGACCCCGAGACCGCCATCCGCCGGGAGGCCCGCGAGGAGACCGGGTTCGCCGTCGGCGAGGTGAGCCACGTGTTCGACGCGTACATGAGCCCGGGGTCGATCACCGAGAAGCTTTTCTTCTTCGCCGCGCCCTATGACCGCGCGGTGCGGGCGGATGCCGGCGGCGGGCTCGCCGAGGAGGGCGAGGACATCGAGCTGGTCGAGCTGGGCATCGACGAGGCACTGACGCGCATCGGGCGGGACATCATCGATGCCAAGACGATCATGCTGCTCCAGTGGGCGGTGCTCGGGGGGCCGTTCGGCCGGTGAGGTCGGGGGCGCTTCGGCTGCGCCTCGCTTCGGGGAGGCTGCGCCTCGCTTAGGGGAGAAGGCGGGTGGGCGGGTAGGGGAAGGTGCCGGTGGGGTCGTAAGTGGCGCGGATGGCGGCGAGGCGGGCGAAGGCTTCGGGGGGCCAACAGGATTCGTAGGAGCCGGGGGCCGAGAGATCGCCGGCGAAGTTGATGTTGTTCGACGCCGAGATCCAGGGGGCCAGGCGCGCCGTGACGGCGTCGGCCGCTGCGGGCAGCACGGTGTCGAAGAGCGCCGGGTCGGGCGCCCCGATCATGACGAGGGAGCCCGCCGCCGAGCGGCCGCCGACCGCGCTCCCCCCGGCCACGTCACGCGAGGCGGCGCCACCGAGGTGCCGCACCTCCACCGCCACCATCGGCAGCGGGGCGTCAGGCCCCACCACCTCGAGCAGCGCCTCCGCGAAGCCCGCGTCGAGGCGGTCGAGCAGCATCCCTCTGTCCCACATCGGCACCGGGTCGGTGGGGTCGTTGTGGATGAGCGCGACGTCGGCCGCCGGGAGCTCGCCGACGCCCCCGAGGAACGACGGGGCGAGCGCGCGCAGCGGGGCGAACATCCGCTCCCCCTCCTCCGCCGGCCCCACGAACGCGAAGCGCAACGACACCGCCGTCGTGCCCCGGAGCGGCTCGGGGACGACCTCGAGCGGCGGAAAGCGCAGCACCGCCACCGAGGTGGTGACGCTCTCGGGCGCCGTGGAGGTGAACTCCGCCCAGCCGCGCAGCACCGCGGCGATGTGCTCGGCGTCGAAGAACAGCGAGCCGGCGTAGAGCGAGCGCAGCGGCACGAGCGCGAACTCCATCGAGGTCACGACCCCGAAGCCGCCCTTGCCTCCGCGCAGCGCCCAGAAGAGCTCCGGATGCTCGGTGCCGCTCACCGTGATCGCCTCGCCCGCCGCCGTCACCAGCCGGAACGAGCGCACGTAGTCGGAGGAGAAGCCGAAGGTGCGCGCGAGCGGGCCGAGGCCACCCCCGAGCGTGTAGCCGATGGTGCCGACGTGACCGGAGGCGCCCGTCACGGGCGCGAGACCGGACTCCGCCGCCGCAGCCACGACCGCGCTCCACCGGTTGCCGGCGCCGATCGCGGCGATCCGTGCATCCGGGTCGATCTGCAGGCCGGAGAGCCGCGCCGTGGTGATGAGCACGCCGCTCGTCACGGCGCTCCACCCGCCGTGCCCGGTGGCCAGCACGTGCACGGGCATCCCGGCTGCCGTCGCGAAACGCACGGCGGCGACGACATCGGCCTCCGTCTCGGCGCCCACGGCCACCTCGGGGTCATGCTGCACGAGCGTGTTCTGAGCGGCGACCTCGCCCGCCATCCCCTCGTCACCGCGGCGGAAGAACGGGCCGGTCAGGGCACGGGCCAGCTCGCTGAAGTCTTCTGCGCTGTAGCTCATGCCAGAGACTGTAGCGGCGGCCGCCGACAGGGGGTAGTCCCCGCTGCCGGCCGCCGCAGCCCGGTCGTCACGCCCGGCGGCGACGCCGCACGAACACGAACAGTGCGAGACCGAGCGCGATCACCCCGGTGCCGAGGATCAGCCCGGCCGCGGCTGCGAACCCGGTGCTCGCGAGTCCGCCGTCGCCCGGCAGCACCGGCACGGTGGCCACGAGCTGCGCCTGCGACTCGCCGTCGGGAGCGACGTCGCCCGTGTGGTCGACCTCACCCCAGGGCCCAACGGGGTTCGTGACGTTCGCCAGGTTCGCGATCGTGCCCGCGGAGTTGACCACCGCGGTCACCGTGAACTTCTGCGTCGCGCCGACCGGCAGCGAGGCCACCTGCCAGCTCAGGGTGTTGCCCGTGGTGCTCGTGGCGGCCGGACTGGTCGACACGATCGTGAGCTGCTTCGGGAACTCGTCGGTCACCGTGATGCCGGTGGCGTCGATCTCGCCGACGTTCTTCAGCGTGATCGTGTAAACCACGGTGTCGCCCACCGAGACGGCCTTCTTGTCGACCGTCTTCTCGAGCGAGAGCTGACCGACGTCGAAGGTGTTGGTCACCGTCACGGTCGCGGGTCCGGACGGAACGCCGTCGGCCAGGATCGTGATGTGGCCGTCGGCGGGGTCGGTGACGGATGCCGTGGCGAGGCCGCGGTCGGTCTCGGTCACCGCGCAGTCGGCGCCCGCGATCAGGCCGTCGACACTCGCCCGATACGCGTTGTCGGCCGAGAGCACGAGCGTCGACGCGTCGCCGAGGTCGATCGGGGTGACCACGCCGTCCTTCAGCCAGGTGCAGACCACCTGCACCGTGAAGGGACCGGCGCCGAACGCCTCCACGCCGCTGCCCACCCGGTTCTTCACCACGGCCAGGCTGCCGGTGTCGAAGGTGTTGGTGACGGTGACCTCGGCCGGGGCGCTGTCGGGCACCGTGACCAGCGCACCGTCGGCCGGGCCGGCGGGCGAGTACGTGACGCTCGTGGCCCCGCCCTGCACGGTCTCGACGACCGCGCAGTCCGCACCCGCGATGAGCCCGTCGACGGTCGCCTCGTAGGAGTTCGACGAGTCGAGCACCACGATGCCGCCGTTCGGCAGCGGAATGGTGAGCGTCTGGCCGTCCTTCTGCCAGGTGCAGGTGACCTGGGCGGTGAAGGGGCCTGCGCCGTAGACGTCCGCGCCCGCTCCGTCGCGCACCTTCGTGATGTGCACGCTGCCGGGGGTGAAGGTGTTGGTCACGTCGACCGTGACGGCTCCCACCGTCGCGGGGCTGACCGCGGCCGGGATGAGCACGGTCGGCAGGTCGACGACGCTGCTGTTCGCGCCGCCGGTCACCGTCTCCGACACGGCGCACGAGGTGCCCACCGGGAACTGCTCGGGCAGGGTCGTGGTCTGGCCGCCGACAAGCTGGATGCTGTCGTCGTAGAGCGTCTGGCCGTCGTAGGTGCACGTGATGGCCACCGTGAACGGACCCTGGCCGTAGCCGTCGTCGGGACCGGGGGTGCCCGATCCGTCGCCCGCCGCGCCGCCCGCGAGGGTCTTCGTGACCGCCAGCGTGCCGGCCCCGTAGGTGTTCGTGTAGGCGGCGGTGTTGGCGCCGTCGGCGAGGGTGACGTCGGCGGTGGTCCCGGCGGTGGCCGGCCCGCCGTTCACGCTGACCGTCACCGTGTTGCCGGCGTCGGTGGCGTGATCGGTGTCGCTCTCCACCACGGTGCAGTCGGCGCGCACCGGCAGGTCGCCGATGGTGTGCGAGCCGCCGTCGCTGAGCGTGAAGGTGGCGTCCTCCGGCGCGAGCGCGATCGGGGCGCCGAGCGCCGTGGTGCAGGTGGCCGTGTAGGTGAAGGGACCGAAGTCGCCGACGGTCGCGAGCGTCGACACCGTCTTGGTGACGGTGAGCGAGGTGAGCGCGTAGTCGTTGGTGACGGTCACCTGCTGAGCGGCCGGCACCGGCGCGGTGTTCGCGGCCGGCGAGGCGATCGTCACCGAGGCGGGCGACACCGTGCGGGTGGTCTCGCCGTAGGACCCCTCCGTGCCGTCCTCGGTCACCGTGCAGGCCGCGCCGAGCGGGATGCCGTCGATCCGGGCCGTGTAGGAGTTCGCCGCGTCGAGGGTGACGTGGCCGGCGCCCTGGAAGTCGACCGGCTGACCGTCGACCATGCAGGCCGCCGTCGCTCCGAAGGAGGTCGGGGCGGTGGCCGCGCCGGCTCCGGTGACCGCCTTGGTGATCTGCAGCGGACCGCCGGTGAGCACCACGCCGGCCTTGATCGGGGCGCGCGAGAGCACTCCGCCGACCGAGAGCACGGCCGAGGCGCCGAACTGGTTCCAGGCCACCGCATCCGTCACCGGCACCGACACGGGCGCCTGCTCGGGGTTCGCGGTCGTGGCCGGGTGGTTCACCGTGTGGTAGAGCACCTGCACTCCGCCGCCGGGCGCCAGCAGGTGCGCCGCGGTGGTGGTGAAGTCGAACACGTAGCGGATGCCCGTGACCGCCGCGAAGTCACCCGTGTAGGTGGCTCCGTCGGACCAGTCGGAGGCCACCGGATGCGTGGAGCAGGTCGGATCGCTCGGCCACGCGGTCGCCCCCGAGCCCACGCAGACGTCGGCGGCCGTGGTGACCTGCCAGGTGACGGTGGTCCCCGCCGGAGCCGTGAAGGCCGGCTGGTAGGAGTTGTCGAGCTGCGGACGGAAGGTCGAGCCGCGCGAGCCGCCGGTGGCGAGCAGGCGGTCGCCCGGGAAGGGCAGCGGGTCGACGAGCGTGAGCTTGGTGTAGGCCACCGTTCCGCTGTTCACCGCGGCGAGCTTCCACTCGTCGACACCGCCCACGACCGTGTTCGCGGCGCAGGGGTAGCGGTAGTAGCCGCCGAGCTCCGAGAGGCAGGGGCCGCCGGGGGTGCTCAGGTTCTGGCCGCCGGCGACGGCGCCCTTCACCGACTTGGTGGTCATGAGCGAGGCGCCCGGGATGGGCTGCACGTAGTTGGTGGTGCCGCACTGGGCCGGGCCGACGCCCGCGAGGGTGCCTTGCCCGTTGCCGGAGGTGTTGGTGCAGGCCGCGAGGGTCTGGCCGGTCGTCACCACCATCTGGTTCGTGGCGCGCTGGCCGGCGGCGAGGCCGGGCTGCAGCACGATGCCGAGCGTGACGGTGAAGGTCTCACCCGGCGCCATCCGCTGTCCGGCGCTGGGCCAGGTGAAGGTCATCGCCCGGGTCGCGTCGTCGTAGGCCACGGCCACGTCGGTCGACAGCAGGCCACCGGCGCTCGTGGCGTAGGCGGGGGTGGCGCCGTCCCACTCCAGCGACGTCGGCAGCTGGTCGACGAGCTCGGCGATCGTGAGGTACCCGGTGCCGGTGTTCGAGAAGGTCATCGTCCACTCGTTGGGATCGCCGGGCGTGACGGAGTGGATGTTGCCCTGCGGCGTCTTCGACACGTCCAGCGCGTAGCTGCCCGGCTCGAGGGTGACGGTGTCCTGCGCGTCGGCGTTCGCATCCGGATAGACGGCGGGGTCGTCGGTGCGGTGCGAGTTGCTCGTCACCACGTTGTCGATGCTGCTCGGGAACAGGATGGGGTCGCCCGAGCGCGCCACGTCGAGCAGCGTCACGTGCAGCAGCGCGGTGGCGGTCCAGTTCTCGGGGAGCATGGTGTGCGAGAACAGGCCGCCGTCTGCGCGGGTGAACACGAAGCGGATGCCCGTGACGTCGGCCACGGTGATGCCGGAGGGCAGCGTGGGCAACGCCGCGGTCGCGGCCGGCGTGCCCGTGGTCCAGCTCGCGCTGCCGTTCAGCTGCACGTCGACCTGCACCCGGTCGGAGCCGGCCGGGAGCGTCACGTCGGCGCCGGTGAGACCGGTGAGACGGAACTCGTTCCAGAACTCCGCATCCGTGTCGGTGACGGTCACCTGGTTGGTCGGCACCGTGGCGTCGCCCTGCGTGGCGGTGAGCGTGGCGGTCACCGGGGTGGTGCGGTCGCGCTCGAGCAGCGAGTCGGGCGAGAACACCTTCTGCGCCGTGACGCCGAGCTTGCCGCCGACGATCGTGATGTCCGCGTTCGCGCTGTCGCTCGGGGTGCTCTGCGGTCCGGAGGGGTAGAGCACCGGGTCGTAGCTCTGGGCGAAGGCGTAGTTCTCCACGTGGAACGGGGTGACGTTCACCGCGGTGTCGCTGCGGAGGGTGATGCGCAGCTTCGTGTGCAGTGTCAGTACCGCCGTCGATCCGGTGGCGATCGAGCCGCCGTTCGCCGCGGGGTTCGTGCCCTGGTACACCACGCTCACACCGACGACGTTCCCGAGGTCGGTGAGGGTGGGGGCGGTGGCGAGGGTGGTCGTGCGGGTCGACAAGGTGCCGTCGGCCGCGCGCTCCCAGAGGAACACCGTCGAGGCGAGCGGGTCGATCTGCGTGGCGTCGTAGCTGAACGACAGGCCGGTGAGGTCGAAACGCTCGAACGGGTTCGTGCCGGGCGTGTAGACCGCGCCGGCGTACGGGTTGGCCGCCCAGGCGTCCGGGGCGCTCACGCAGGCTCCGACCGCGCCGTCGGAGCAGGGCATCGGGTCGGTGACGCGCAGGTAGGAGGCGCGCGAGGAGGAGTTGTTCTTCGCCGTGACGGTGAAGTCGTTCGTGGGGTAGCCGGCTGCCGGGACGTCGCCGGGGTTCGGCACCACGATCTCGGACTTCTGCGACGACTTCGTCACGTCGACCGCCGGCGGCTGGTCGATCAGGGCGATGTTGTCCTGCGCCGTCCGGGGCCCGACGGGAGTCCCGTTCTGCACGCCCGAGACGCCGACCGTGTTGATGACGGTTCCAGGCGTCGGGTCGTTGAAGGCCTGCGTCGCGGTCACCCACGGGTAGGACGGGTTCGCGCTCGGCACGCGCAGGGCGTTGCGCAGCTTCCAGACCAGGCCGAGCGAGCGCGCCGAGCCATTGGCGCTCGTGGCGACGCCCGAGCCCACCGGAGGAGCGAGGGGATCGCTGGAGCTGGCGCGCGCGGCGTCGTTCGGCGTGACGACGAACCGCACGCCCGTGGCGTTCTGGGACTCGCTGCCGGTGAGCGTGTAGCCGCGGAACCCGTTCGAGCCCATCCAGCCGCCGCTCGGCGACGTCACGGTCACCCAGTTGCCGCCGATGTAGAGCTGCACCTGCGAGACGGTGTCCCACTTCAGCAGCGGGTCGGTGCCGTAGCCGACGGGGGCGATCGAGGTCAGGTCGAAGGCCTGGAACACCGACTGGGCCGGCGTCGCCTCGGTGCCCGAGGGGTCGCTGATCGTCGCGGAGGAGTATCCGGTCGAGGTGACCCCCCAGCCCAGGAGCGTCGCCGCGCTCGCGCCCGACTGCGAGCTCAGCAGGGAGAGGTCGCCCGAGAAGTCCGGCGTGCGCCAGGCCTTCGACGCGATCAGGGTGCCGACGCCGCTCTCGGTCTGGATCTTGGCGTCCGCCACATCCGTGACCACGTCGCTCTGCACCACGGGCTTGCCGTCGACGGAACCCTGCGCCTGAGCCTGACCGAGGTTCTCGTAGACGGTGGGCGCGGCGTTCGGCACCGAGGTGGGGGTGCTGGTGCCCCGCAGGGTCGGCAGGGCCTGGAACACGGCGTTGGGGCTCACGGTGGTTCCCTGCGGGAAGCCGTCCGGGTTCGCGAAGGTGTAGCGCAGCCCGGTGATGTTCGGCACGTCGGCCGTGGGCAGGTTGCCGGAGTAGACCTGGGTGCCGCCCGTGGCGTCGACCGTGGTGAAGGTCACCCAGGTGGCGCCGCCGTCGGTGGTGTACTCGATGGTGAGCGTCGAGCCCGCGAGAACCTGCGTGGGCGCGATGGCGATGGGCTGGAACGCGTTCCAGAAGTCGTTCGCCACGCTCGGGCGCAGCGAGTCCTCCACCACGATGCTGGTGGGGTTCACGTAGGCCGAGTCGGTGCTCGTGGTGGTGGGCAGCTGAGCCACCACCGTGGCACCGGGCGACACGGCGCCGGAGGGGGAGATCTTCTTGTCGATGCCGAGCTTGATGTCGGGGTAGAACACCTCGAGCGGAGCCGTGTCGGATGCGGTGGCGCTGCCCTTCGCGTTGGTCCCCGTGACGCCGAGGGTGTTGGTGAGGTCGACCGAGGTCGCCGGGTCGGGCACGAGCCCCACGCCGGCCTTGATGCCGAACTGGCTCGTGGTCTGGGCTCCGGCCGCGATGGCTCCGGTGTACTCGATCGAGAAGCCGGTGAGGTGCTGACCGCCCGGGGCGGCGGGCGCCGCCGGCGTGGAGCTGTTCGGCACAGCGGAGCTCTGGGTGCTGCCGTCGCTGTAGTGCCAGGTGATGGTGGCGGCGGTCGCCCCGGTGGGATAGGCGAGGGGCGCGCTGAAGCCGTCGAACGCGACGGAGTCGGTGAAGAAGTCCAGGTCGTCGAGCTTCAGCGAGCTGAGCGGGCCGTTGGAGTCGTTCTTGGCCGCGATGGTGGCCTTGGCGGTCGTGCCGGCGGGGATGCGCGCGGGCGAGATCTGCTTGTCGGCGCTGACGGCCACCGTGAGGGGGCCGACCGTGTACGGAGCCGAGGCGGTCTTGCTCACCGGGTCCTGGCCGGGAACCGTGACCGTGCCCTGCGCCTGGTTGGTGACCGTGCCGCCGCCGACCAGCGAGGCACCCGTCTGACGGTTCGTGGTGCGCAGGGTGGCGTCGAGGGCGACCGAGCCGGCGGCACCGCCCGGGGTGATGGCCGCATCCGCGCCCGCCCCGGCGTAGGTGAAGCGGAGCCCGACGACATCGGCGTTCGTCACGCCGGCCGGAAGCTGGATGTCCGCCGGCGCGCGCGGTGAGCCGGGCTGCCAGAGGTAGGTGCCCGAGACCGTGTCGAAGACGTAGGCGTCGACCTGCACGGTGTCGGCGCCCGCCGGCAGTGCGACGGCGCCGAAGCCGGCGAAGTCCACCAGCCGGAAGGGGTTGTCGGTGCCGAGGGCGGTGGCGCCGTCGACGGCCGACACTGGGTCCTGCACCGTGAGGGTGGAGGCCGGCACGTTCGAGGTGTTCTGCGAGCTGAGCGTGACGGTGGAGGCGGCGCCGGGCAGGTACTGCTGCGTGGCCGGCAGCCAGGTCTTGCCGAGCACCGTGTCGACGGTGACCGGGATGTTCACGGTGACGTCGGCGGAGTCGGTGACGGTGGCCGCCGTGTCGGCCTGGGCGCTCGCGGTGTTCGTGACGGCGACGCCGTTGGACGGCCAGGTGGCAGGGAGGTTCTGCGGCGCCTTCAGCGTGACGGCGATCTGGTAGGTGTGGCCGGCGATGATGCCGACCCCACCGCCGAGCAGGCCCTCGAGGAACGTCACCGAGAGCGCGCAGTTCGCCGTGACCGCGCCGGAGCATCCGGTGTAGGCCACGGTGCTGGGCTGACTGGTGGGCGTCACCGCGGTGCCGAGGATCTGGAAGCCGTCGAAGGCGGCGGGGAGCGCATCCGTCATCGTGGCGTTGATGCAGTCGTTGTCGTCGCAGCCGACGGTGATCACGTAGTCGAACTCATCACCGGGAGCGAGGGTGACCGCGTCCTGCCCGTTGACCAGCTTCGTGATCGAGAGGGCGCCCTGCGGCGGGGCGGCCTGCGCCGGCACAGCCACCGCCATCGCGCCGACGAGCGCGATCGAGAGCATGGCGGCGACGGCTCCGAGGCGCTGATACCAGCGTCGTCCCGAGCCGGCGCGGCGGCCTCGGCCGTCGGCGGAATTGGTCGTTGAACGGACAGAGTTCACGTGCGGGTCCCCTTTGCTGCGTCGCCTCCCGGTGGGTTTCCGGTGGGCATCGATCGCCCGCGCAGCGCGATGGGTGGTCGCGCCACACTGCGGGCTCGCACCAGCGTATGAAAGCCCGCGGGCGATTTCGCGAAGAGGGCGGCGGGTTCACCCACGGATTCACCCTCTGGCCGGATGCTCCGCTCCGGCGGCTCTGCCCTGCCGCTGCCCCTGCCCCTGCCCCTGCTCAGCTCAGCTGTGCCGCCAGGATGCCGACCGCCTCGCCGAACCGGCCCGGGTTCGGCCCCGAGTAGTTGAGCCGCACGAACTCGCCCACGGCCTCCGCCGGGAACCACTCCTCGCCCGGGGAGATGAGGAGGCCCTCCGCCGCGCAGGCGGCCACCACTCCGGCCGCGGTGAGGCCCGGGGGCAGGCGCAGCCAGAGGTTGAGACCACCGGCGGGGACGGCGGTGAGGACGCCCGCCGGCAGACCCGCGGAGATCAGTGCGGTGAGCGCATCCCGTCGCTCCCGCAGCTGTTCGCGCATGCGCCGCAGGTGCGGCTGCCAGCCCGGCGCCGTCACCACGTCGAGCGCTGCCGTCTGCAGCACGCCGCTGACGTAGAGGCCGTCGACGACCCGGTCGGCCCGGATGCGCGAGAGCGCCGGTCCGCGCGCGATCACGCCCGCGATGCGCACCGCCGGGGAGATGCTCTTCGTGAGGGACCGCAGGTACACCACGTGACCGTCGGTGTCGTTCGCCACGACCGGCCGCACCACGGCGTCGATCGCGAAGTCGTGCGCCCAGTCGTCCTCCACGAGGAAGGCGGAATTCTCGCGCACCACGTCGAGCACGGCGGCGGCCTGCTCCGGCGACCAGGTGGATCCGGTGGGGTTCGCGAAGTGCGGCATGGCGTAGAAGAGCCGCGCACGGGTGCGCTCGAACACCTCGGTGAGCACGATCGGATCGACCGCGTCGCCGGCGCGCGGAACCGGCACCACCACGAGACCGGCCTGGCGGGCTGCGGCGATCGCCCCCCAGTAGCTGGGCGACTCCATCACGATCGACTCGCCCGGGCGCGCGAGGGCGCGGAAGATCGACGAGAGCGCGCTCTGCCCACCCGGCATCACCACGACGTCGGCGGCCGTCGGAGCCGAGCCTCCGGAGGCGGTGGCCTCGGCCACCTCCTGCGCGAACCACGAGCGCAGCTCAGGCAGCCCGGAGGCGTGCGGGCGGTCGAGCGCCGAGCGCGAGCGGGCCGCGCGCGCGAGCGCGGACTGCACGGCCCGCACCGGCAGCAGGTCGTCGCTGGGGTAGCCGCTGTGCATCGCGATCACGTCGTCGGCGGGGGTCTGCATGGTCGAGCCGACGAGGGCGCCGTGCGGTGCGACCGCGCCGAGCGCCGCCGTCTGCCAGCCGTAGTCGGCTCGCGGGGCGGGCTGGGCGTGGCGCACGAAGTTGCCCGCACCCGGACGGGATTCCACGAGCCCCTCCCGCACGAGCACGCGCACGGCCTGCTGCACCGTCACCGGGCTCGCGCCGAAGCGGGCGGTGAGCGACCGGGTCGAGGGCAGTCGCGCCCCGGCGCGCAGCCCGGCCACCATGGTGCGGAGCTCGACGGCGATGAGCGCAGAACTGCTACTGTTGTTCATGAAGCCTGATGATAGCGCTACTGCATCGGTGACCGACCCGCTACCGGTGACGACGCGGACAGGGACCACACGGACAGGCGCGACGCGGACGGGGATGCCGCTCACGGCCCGCCTCCTCTCCCCCGGTCTGCTGTGGGGATTCCTCGGCGTGCTGGCCTTCTCGTTCACCCTCCCCTTCACGCGCATCGCGGTGTCGACGCTCGATCCGCTCTTCGTCGGGGCCGGGCGCGCGCTCGTGGCCGCACTGCTCGCCACGGCAGTGCTGCTCGTCACGCGCACGCGACTGCCGGCGCGACGACTCTGGCCGCGCATCCTGGTGGTCGCTGCCGGAGTCGTGGTGGGGTTCCCGTTCCTCACCTCCTTCGCGCTGCAGACGGCGCCGGCGAGCCACGGCGCCGTGGTGATCGGGCTGCTGCCGGCCGCCACCGCCGCGGTGGCCGTGCTGCGCGCCCGCGAACGGCCGAGCCGGCTGTTCTGGGTGGCCAGTCTGGCCGGCGCCGCCGCGGTGATCGGCTTCACCGTGGTCTCCTCCGGCGGCTTCGGCGGTCTGCAGCTCTCTGACCTGCTCCTGCTCGGCGCCGTCGTGGCGGCGGCCGTCGGCTACGCGGAGGGCGGTCTGCTCGCGCGGGAGATCGGCTCGTGGCAGGTGATCTGCTGGGCGCTCGTGGCGGCCGCACCCGTGGTGGCCGTGCTCACCGGGGTCTCCGTGGCCGCGCATCCGCCCACCGCCGGCATCGACGGCTGGCTGGCCTTCGGCTACGTGTCGGGCGTGAGCATGTTCCTCGGCTTCTTCGCCTGGTACCGCGGGCTCGCCATCGGGCCCATCGCCTCGGTGAGCCAGATCCAGCTCGTGCAGCCGGTGCTCACCATCGTGTGGGCCGCCCTGCTGCTCGGCGAGCCCCTCACCCTCGTCACGGCCCTCGGTGCCCTGGCCGTGGTCGCCTGCGCAGCCCTGGCCGTCCGCTCCCGGGTCCGCTCCCGCTGACCCCACCCTCCCGCACCCTCGCGGGAAGGTGACTCAGGGCAGGCGGGCGAAGCGGGGGACGACGGCGCCCGAGACCTCCACCGTCTCCGTGAACATCGCCAGCGGGCGCACCCAGAGGCCGCCGTCGCCGTAGAGCGGGCGATAGACGACGAGCGGCTCCTCGGTCTCGCTGTGGCGGGCGACGCCGATCACCTCGTAGTCGTTGCCCTTGTAGTGCCGGTAGCGGCCCGGCGCGACCTGCGGTGCGACCGGGCGCTCGGCCTCGCCGTCAACCATGGCTCAGGCCTCCGGCTGCGCCCGCGAGATCTCGATCATCTCGTCGCGCGGCACGACCTTGACGCGCAACCGGCCCTCGGCGGCCCCCAGCGCGAGCTCGTGCTCGTCGAGCTTGTGCCAGCCGTCGAGGTCGGTGTAGAGCACACCGCGCTCCTCGAGCAGCGCCGGGATCGACTCCTCGGCCGGGTCTTCGGGCGACCACCAGTTGGCCTGGTCGCGCTTCAGGTGCTCGAGCGTCTCCATGGCGTCGGACTTGGTGTGGCCGATGAGGCCCACGGGCCCGCGCTTGATCCAGCCGGTGGCGTAGACGCCGGGGATGACGCTGTTCGAGTCGTCGAGCACCTGGCCCTCGTGGTTCGGGATGACGCCGTGGTGCTCGTCGAAGGGGATGCCGTCGACGGGCGAGCCGAAGTAGCCGACCGCGCGGTAGACCGCCTGGATGGGCAGCTCGCGGATCTCGCCGGTTCCGACCACCCCGCCCGCCGCATCCGGCTTCGTGCGCTCCCAGCGGATGGCCGACACGTGCCCGGCCTCGTCGCCCACGATCTCGAGCGGCTTGGCGTAGAAGTGCAGGTGCAGCCGGCGCGAGGCCTGGCCGACCGGGCGCTCGCGCCACTGGTTCAGCACCTTGTTGATCACGAAGACCTGCTTGTTCGACTCGATCGCGGCCTTCGAGGCCTCGTCGAGCTCGAAGTCCTCGTCGTGCACGATCATGTCGACGTCGTTCATCTCGCCGAGCTCGCGGAGCTCCAGCGGCGTGAACTTGACCTGCGCGGGTCCGCGGCGGCCGAACACGTGCACGTCGGTGACGGGCGAGGCCTTCAGCCCCTCGTAGACGTTCGCGGGGATCTCGGTGACGAGCAGGTCGTCCGCGTGCTTCGCGAGGATGCGCGAGACGTCGAGCGCCACGTTGCCGTTGCCGATCACGGCGACCGACTGCGCGTCGAGCGGCCAGGTGCGGGGCACATCCGGGTGCCCGTCGAACCAGCTCACGAAGTCGGCGGCGCCGTAGGAGCCCTCGAGCTCGATGCCGGGCACCTTCAGTGCTGCGTCGTGGATGGCGCCGGTGGAGAAGATGACGGCGTTGTAGTGCTTCTTCAGGTCGTCGAGCGTGATGTCGACGCCGTAGCGCACGTTGCCGAAGAAGCGGATGACGCCCGAGTCGAGCACCTCGCGCAGCGCGGTGATGATGCCCTTGATGCGGGGGTGGTCGGGCGCGACGCCGTAGCGCACGAGCCCGTAGGGGGCGGGCAGCTGCTCGAACAGGTCGATCGACACGTCGAAGTGGCGCTCGGCCTTGACGAGCAGATCTGCGGCGTAGATTCCGGCGGGGCCGGCACCGACGATGGCCAAACGGAGCTTGGTCACGGTGATTCCTTACGTGGGGTGAGGGGCAGGAGCCCGGGATGCGCGTGCGCGCGGAGGGGTCAGCTGGTGCGTTCGACGACGGTGCCGGCGAAGCGCGCGAGGGTCTTCTTGACGGTGCCCTCGGGCAGCACGCCGATCGCCTCGGTCGCCTCGCGGGCGAAGCGGCGGGCCTCGTCGACCGTGCGCTGCGTCACCGGGTGCTCGCGGAGCATCCGGATGGCGTCGTCGCCGCCGTCGGAGCTCGCGGCCAGCGCCTCGGGGGTGAGGCGGGCGAGCAGAGCGGCCGCGGCCGGGTCGGCCAGGGCCTCGCGGCGCAGGAAGAGCACGGGCAGCGTGGCGACGCCGGCCCGGATGTCGGTGCCCGGCGTCTTGCCGGTGTCGTCGGCGTTCGGCGCGATGTCGAGCACGTCGTCGACGAGCTGGAAGGCGATGCCCACCTTCTCACCGAACTCGCGCACGGGCTCCTCGTACGCGGGGTCGCCGCCGCCGAAGATGACGCCGAGCTGGGCCGAGGCCGAGATCAGCGATCCGGTCTTGTCGGCGAGCACGCGGAGGTAGTGCTCCACCTCGTCCTCACCGTCCTGCGGGCCGATGGTCTCGTTCAGCTGGCCGAGGCAGAGCCGCTCGAAGGTGTCGGCCTGCAGGCGGATGGCCCGCTCGCCGAGCTGGGCGAGCAGGGCGCTGGCGCGCGCGAATAGCAGGTCGCCGGTGAGGATGGCCACCGAGTTGCCCCACACGTACTGGGCGGAGGGCACGCCGCGGCGCTGGTCGGCGTCGTCCATCACGTCGTCGTGGTAGAGCGAGGCGAGATGGGTGAGCTCGATGGAGGTGGCCGCGGTGACGACCTCGTCGGTGACGCCCTGCCCGAGCTGCGCGGTGAGGAAGGCCAGGATGGGCCGCACCCGCTTGCCACCCGCCTCGAGCAGGTAGCGCGACACCACGTCGACCAGGCCGCCGGTGAACTTGGTCTCGAGCGAGAGGCGCGCCTCGAGGGCGCCGATGGAGTCTTCGATCAGGCGCGCGGTGCGCCGGTCCTCTCCCGTGGAGAACAACCGGTCGGCGAGCGACAGCGGGGTCGACCGGCCCGTGGCGCGGCGAAGACTGGGGGTCACGTTCACAAGCCTACTTTTTCTCGGGTTCCGCCGCGGACGGCAACGGCTTCACTCCCCGGTGCAGGGCCACGATCCCCGCGCTGAGGTCACGGTGACGCACGTCGCGGAAGCCCGCGGCGCGCAGCCATCCGGCGAGGGTCCTCTGGTCGGGCCAGGACTCGATCGACTCGAAGAGGTAGTCGTAGGCGGGCACGTTGGAGCTCACGACCTTGGCCAGCGGAGGCATCACGTGCTTGAGGTACCAGTAGTAGGCCGCGCGGATGGGCTTCGCCGGCTTGCTGAACTCGCAGATCACGATGCGGCCGCCGGGCGCCGTCACGCGGTAGAGCTCGGTGAGCGCCTTGCGCGGGTCGACGATGTTGCGCAGGCCGAAGGAGATGGTGACGGCGTCGAAGGAGTCGTCGTCGAAGGGCAGGTCCATGCCGTCGGCCACGAGGAACTCGATGTTGGGCACGCCGGCCTGCTGCCGCCGGCCGACCTCGATCATGCCCGGCGAGAAGTCGGCGGCCACGACGTGGGCGCCGCTGCGGGCGAGCGAGGCGCTCGAGGTGCCGGTTCCGGCGGCGAGGTCGAGGATCTTCTCGCCCGGCCGCGGGCCGACGGCCCGGGTGGTGGCGATGCGCCACAGGGTCGCGTTGCCCACCGAGAGGACGGTGTTCGTGCGGTCGTAGCCGGCGGCGACCTGATCGAACATCGCAGACACCTGCTCGGGTCGTTTGCTGAGGTCTGCCTTCGTCACGCTCACAGTTTACGTTCCGTTGTCTGGCAGCGGCGTGCGAGCCGAACGAACCCTGTGAGCGCTGTGAGCATCCGGCCCCCGCGACAGGGCGCATCCCGCGCGGCGTAGGCTGATTCTGTGAGCACAGCACCGCATCCGATCCCTCGCCTTCGCGTCGAGACGAGCCGGGTCGACGACCTGAAGCTGCTCATCCCGTTGATCGACCCGCGGCATCCGCTGATCTGGATGCGCAAGGGCCAGGGCATCGCGGGCGTCGGCGAGGCGCTACGGCTCGAGTTCAGCGGAGCCGACCGGATGCTCGACGCCTGCGCCGTGTGGAAGAGCGTGGCCGACGCCGCCACCGTCACCGACCCGATCGGCGCCCCCGGCACCGGTCTCGTGGCCTTCGGCAGCTTCGCCTTCGCCGACGACTCCGCGGCCACGAGCGTGCTGATCGTGCCGCGCCTGCTGCTCGGCAAGCGGGACGGGCGCTTCTGGGTGACCCGCGTGACGGTGGAGGGTGAAGACGCCGCCACGATCGCCGTTCCGGCGCCGCGGGCGCTCGGGCCGGAATTCCGGCTCAGCCTGCTGCCCGGTGCGATGTCGCCCGATGCCTTCCGCGCCTCGGTCGAGAAGGCCGTGGAGCGCATCGACGACCGCGACCTCTCGAAGGTCGTGCTCGCGCGCGACCTGGTGGGCCACCTGCCGAGCGAGTCCGACCTGCGGCGCCCGCTCACCGATCTCGCCCTCGGCTACCCCGACTGCTGGACCTACGCGGTCGACGGCTTCATCGGTTCGAGCCCCGAGACGCTCGTGCGGGTGGACCACGGCGCGGTGAGCGCCCGCGTGCTCGCCGGCACCACCTCACGCGGAACGGATGCGGAGGCCGACCACGACAAGGCCGTCGCCCTCGCCACCTCGGCGAAGGACCTCGACGAGCACGGCTACGCCGTGACGAGCGTGGTGGCCGCGCTCGCCCCGCACAGCCGCAATCTGATCGCCAGCGACATCCCGTTCACGCTCAAGCTGCCGAACCTCTGGCACCTCGCGAGCGACGTCGAGGGAACGCTGAGCGACGGCTCGACCTCGCTCGACCTGATCGCCGCGCTGCACCCCACGGCCGCGGTCGCCGGCACCCCGCGCACCGAGGCGCTCGCCCTCATCCACGAGCTCGAGCCCTTCGACCGCGGGCGCTACGCCGGCCCGGTGGGCTGGGTGGGCGCCGACGGCGACGGCGAGTGGGCCGTGGCGCTGCGCTCGGCGCAGGTGGATGCATCCGGAGACATCACGGCGTACGCCGGCTGCGGAATCGTGACCGACTCCGATCCGGAGCGCGAGTACCTCGAGACCAAGATGAAGTTCCGCCCGATCGTGGAGGCCTTCGGCTAGGAGGCGGGCCCGCCGCTCGCGCGCCCGGGGCGTGCCGCGCTCAGCTGCCGGAGCGGCGGCGGCGCAGGATGAGCAGCACGATGCCGCCCACCACGAGTGCGGCCACCGCGATGCCGCCGATGATGAGCGCCAGCTGGCCGCTCGCGCCCGTCTGGGCGAGGTTCGACGCCGCCAGGCCCGCGTCAGCCGGGGCAGAGGCGAGGAGTGCCGATGTCAACGTCACGATGGGGCTCCTTCTCGAGAACGGCTCGAATCTGACCACACTCTAGCCGACCGCCTCGAGGAAGGCCTGGGGGCGGCCGCGTTAGAGTTCGGGTATGGATGAACGCGGCGAGTCCGTCGAACGGCCCGAGCCGGATGCTCAGCCGACTGACCATCGCCTCCCCCGCTCCGTCTACGGCGTGGGTTCGGAGCCCGACTACCGCTTCAGCCTCGCGAACGAGCGCACCGCCCTCGCCTGGGTGCGCACCGGGCTCTCGCTTGTGGCCGGCGGGGTGGCGCTCACGACGCTCGGCACGATCGCCGACCTGCCCTGGGCCGTCGACCTGCTCGCGCTCGTGGCGTGCCTCGCGGGCGGGGCGCTCGCCGTGTCGGCCCTGTTCTCGTGGCGGCGCGCCGAGCGGGCCATCCGCCTCGGCCGCCCCCTGCCTGTTCCGGCCGCCCTGCCGTGGCTGGTGGGCGGGGTGCTCGTGCTCGCCCTCGTGCTCGCCGGCTACGCGGTCTTCGAGCTCCTGCACGCGGCGGGGGCCGCCGGGTGAGCGAGCCGCACCCGCGCGACCCGGGCCTCCAGCCTGAGCGCACGGCTCTCGCTTGGCAGCGCACCGCTCTCTCCACCTCGATGATCGCCGTGGTGCTGGCGTTCGCGTGCCTGCGCGGCGGCTTCCTCCTGGGCACTCTCGTCGCCGCGGGCGTGGCCGTCGCGGCCGGTGTGACCCTCTTCGCCACGCGCCGGGCGGCGCTGCGTCACCGCCGGATCTCGCCCTGGACGGCACTCGTGCGCATCGGCCTGCTGCTCGGGGTGCTGGCCGTGCTGGCCGCCGTGTTCACGGTCTTCGTGATCAGAAGGTGAAGCCCGCGATCAGGTTCACCAGGGTGGCGAGGATGACGGCGCCGAAGAGGTACGACAGCAGTGCGTGCCGCAGCACGGCCCGCCGGATGGGCGTCGAGGTGATGTTGGTGTCGGAGACCTGGAACGTCATGCCGAGGGTGAAGGCCAGATAGGCGAAGTCGCCGTACGCCGGCGGCTCGTCCTGGTTGAAACTCACGCCGCCGCGCGTGCCCGAGTAGTAGAGCACCGCGTAACGCAGCGTGAAGAGCGTGTGGATGAGCAGCCACGAGAGCACGACGCTCAGGATGGCGACCGCGCTCAGCACGTCTCGCGTGACGCCCGCCGCCCCGTTGGAGAGCACCAGCAGGAACACCACCACCACGAGGCTCGCGGTGCTTGCGAGCACGAGCAGCACGTCGCTGGTGGTGCGCGTCGGATCTTCGCGGTGGGCGTGCAGGGCGGTGGTGCGCGCATCCATGGGGCCGATCGTCAGCCAGATCCACACCAGGTAGACGATGCAGGCGGCGGCCCAGCCCGCGATCGCGCTGATGTCGGCGTGGCCGAGCACGATGAGCACCACGGTGACGATGACTCCCACGACACCCATGGCGCCGAAGCGCAGGCGGGCGCGGCGCAGGCGGCGTGCGCGGATCTCCGGATGGTCCATGGTCCGATGCTCGCACGGCTCAGCCGATGCGGGCGACCTCCACCGTCACACGCGCGACCGAGTCGGCGCCGGGATCGACGTCGCGATCGACGGCGGATGCCGCGGCGCGCCCGGCACGCACGGCCGACTCCGCCAGGTGACCGACCACGGCATCGTGCACGGCGCGGCACGTCTCGGCGGCCGGCCGCTTATCGCTCACCGCGATCGTGACCCGCACCGAGACGCCGTCGGCGTCGCGCGAGACGCCCACGGGCGGTGCGAGCGGCGTGCGCAGCACCACGGAAGCGGCCTGCGTGACGGCGGCGAGAAGCGCGGGTTGGGCAGGATAGGTCTGCAGCACCCCGGGCACCGCACGCACCACGGCGTCGAGCTCGGCGGCGAGCTCGGTCTCGGCCTCGGGCTCGCTCATTCGGGGGTCCCTTCCTCGTGCGGCGCCACCGGTCTCTCGTCGGCGACGGCGGTCTCGGACTCCGCGGTGGCCGCGGGGGCGTCCGCCGGCGAGCTGCGCCGTAGATGCACGTCGGTGACGATCACGTCGATCGCTTCCACCGCGAGCTCGGTGTGCTGCAGGAGTGCGGCGCCGATCGCGGCGCGCAGGCGTTCGGCGAGCTCGGGGATGCGCTCCCCCCAGAACACGCTCGCCTCCACCCGCACCACCACGGGCGCGTGCGGGGTCTCGACGTCTCCCTCGATCGAGCAACGGCCGATCAGCACGCCGTCGACCGAGTCTCCGGCGGCGCGCACGAGTCCGCGCACAGCGCCCTCGGTGAGGCTGAGCGAGGCCCGCGGCGAGGGGTGGGTGAGCGGGATGGACCGGCCGGAGCGCACCTCGCGCTGGATGCTCCCGAGGATGTTCTGCACCCATCCGTCGTCCTCCGGCTCGCCCGAGCCCTCCGCGTCGACCTCGACGAGCGTGGCCGCGACCTCGCGCATGCGCACGAGCGCCGCGAAGGCGAGGTCGTTCTCCGGGGAGTTCTCGAGCAGCTCGCGCGGCGGCTGCTCCCCGCGGTCGAGATAGTCGCCGAGCAGGTCGACGATGTCGCCGTGCGGCTCGTCGGCCGGAGTATTCGCGTTCATCGCCACTCCTCCATCTCGGTCATCAATCGTCGTCTCGCCCTGGCCAGCAACCCTCGCACGGTCGACGGTGGAACGCCCAGTTCCTCGGCGATCTCGTCGTAGGCGAGCCCGCCCACCTCCTTCATCACCCAGCACTGCCGTTGCGCATCCGGCATGCGGTCGAGCGCGGCGATGAGACTCGCGCGGCGCGAGCCGGCCTCGGCCTGGCGGTCGGGGGCCTCCTCGGCGGGCGCCGGCTCTTCCCAGTCCTCGATCGGCACGTCCGGATGCCGCGACCGGATGCGGTCGAGCGCCTTGCGGTTCGCGATGCGCATCAGCCACGAGCGCACGGCCGAGAGGTCGTCGAGCCCGGGCAGCTTGTCCCACGCGGTGATGAAGGTCTCCTGCACCACGTCGTCGGCGTCGGTCGCGCCGCCGAGGATGCGTGTGGCGTAGGCGCGCACGAGCCCGCCGTGGCGCCGCACGAGCACCTCGAAGGCGCGCGTGTCCCCGTCGGCCGCACGTCCGGCCAGGATGCGGTCGGGCGCGTCGGCGAGGGGGCCGGGCGGAGGGGTCGAGGCGCTCACACAAACCATTCTGGGCCGGGCGCCGAAACACATCGGGGATCTCGCGTGACGAATCCCCGTTGCGGCGCGTCTTACTAGTGAACCTGCCACAGCTCGCCTCGCGCGGCCACTGGGACGAAGGAATTCCTCCTGGCGTCCGGGCAACCGGACGCTCGCCGCAGCAACCAGCGAACACCACCGAGAACACACGAAGGAGAGAATCTCATGAGCGCATCCGACAAGATCAAGAACGCCGCCCAGGACATCAAGGGCAAGGTCGAGGAGGCCGTCGGCAAGGTCACCGGCGACGACTCGAAGGTGGCCGAGGGCAAGGCCGACCAGACCGCTGCGAGCGCCAAGAAGGCCGGCGAGAACGTGAAGGACATCGTCAAGGGCTGATCGCGCCCGCCGCCCGACTCCGCCCTACGGGGGGCCACGGGCCCGGACGGAGGCGTTCCGCCGGGCCCGTAAGCTTGTGCCGGAGGCCTCCATGAAGAACACCAGCACGAGACTGCTCCTGAGTTGCGCGGCCATCGGGGTGGCCGGCGGCATCCTGTTCATCGTGAACGCGTACATCGGTGGAACCGTCAACGCCGTCATCCCGATGCTCTACGGGCTCACGCTCGGTGTCTACTTCGTGCCGGGCGCGCTGGCGCAGTTCCTGTTCCGGCGCGGCGGGGTGGCGCTGCTCGTCGCCGTGCTCTCGGGGCTCGTCTCGGCGGCGTTCCAGCCGCTCGGCTTCGGGGCCGCGCTGATCGCGCTGGGCATCGGCGCCGTGCAGGAGCTGCCGTTCCTGATCGGGCGCTACCGGCACTGGCCGCTCTGGCTGTTCTTCGCCGGGGCGGTGTTCTCGGGCGTCATCCTGGCGATCGGCATGTACCGGCTCGTGGGCTCGCGCGACCTGGACGCGGTGGGTGCCATCGTGCTCGTCGCCGGATCGGTGCTCTCCCCCGTCATCTTCACGGGCCTCGCGATCGTGCTGGGCCGGGCGCTCGAGGCGACCGGCGTCACGCGGGGGCTACGCAAGGCCTGAGAGCCGGATGCGCCGGGTTGAGGCCCGGACACTCCGAGCCGGTCGATCGCGCGCTGCGGGTGGAGGCGGGGTCAGCCGGCGGCGAGCAGCGAGGAGTCGGTCAGCAGCAGCGGTGCGTCGGTCACCGGGACGTCGACGTGCATGTGCGTGCAGGCGTCGTCGAACTCGGTCCAGTTCGAGAGCTTCAGGCTGATGCCGGCCGAGGCGCGGCACTGGGCCTGACCCACGTGAGCGCCGAGCGGCATCACGGGGTCGAGCAGGCTGATGAGCTTGAGCGTGCCCGCGTCGGTGCCGTTGAGGCTCTTGTTGTCGAGCAGGTAGAAGTCGACCGCGTGGCCGCCGCCGTCGACGTAGTGCGAGGAGCTCGTGCCGGCGCCCTCGATCTGGCCGGTGCACTTGCGGTTGATGTCGCTGACGCCGACCTGGTCGAAGTTGCGCACCGCGATGGCGATGATCTCGAGCACCCGGTAGTCGACGCCGCAGTCGGGCACCGTGACGCCCTGGGCGATCCAGCGGATCTCCTTCATGTGGTCGGGCACCGAGCCGACGAGCTTGCCGGAGTCCATCGCGTTCACGAGCTCCTGCGCGAGCGAACGGCCCACGAGCAGCTGAGCGGTGGAGTACCCGGCCGCCTGCAGCTGTCCGGCGCTCGTGACCGCGTAGCCGTCGCGGTTGACGGTCGACGAGGAGGAGCCCGCGGTGACGAGCTGCTGGGTCTGCGCCGAGCTGTTGGCGTTGAGGCTGAGGTTGACCACGTTCGCGTCGATCGGGCTCGCCGAGACGGTCGACGGGATGGCGGTGACCGCGACGATCCCGAGCACGAAAGCCATGGCGACGCCGCTGAGACCGGCTTTCGCCCAGCCCCTCCGGAGGGCGCCGCGCGTGCGGGGGGCCTTCGGGGCGCGGATGCGCGGAACGCGGGGCGCACGCACGGCGACGGTGCGGGAGGTGGCCGAGCGGCCGGTGCGCTCGACGGCGGAGCTGCGAGCGCCGCGGCGGGTGGCGACGGATGCCGCGGGGGCGCTCTCGAGGCCGGGCAGCTCGGCGTCGGCCGGCGCATCGAGCGCGCGGCCGGCAGCATCGCCCATTTCGGTCCCGGCCGAGGTCGAGGTCGAGGTGTCCGTCGCCTTGTCCGCGACCACGGCGGCCGAGACGAAGGTGGGCGGGAACTCCCGGGAGGCGCCGGCGGCTTCGGCGTCTGAGGCAGCGACCTCGGTGAACTCGACCGTGATGGGCTCGGCGCCTGCGGAGACGACGGCGCCGACCGGGATGCCGGTCGCGGGGGTCTCGAGCAGCTCCGCCTCGATCACGCCGGTGGCGGTCGGGGCCGGCTGGTCTTCGGCCGTGGGGAGGAGCGCCTCCGGCTGAGCCGGGTCGCCGACGGCGGCTCTCTGCCGGAGCGCCCGGCGAGAGGACGGCACCGACGCGGCCGGTGCCAGGCGGGCGGCCGCCGCGGACTCGGCGCCGGCTGCGGTCTGAGCGACCGCTTCGACCGGAGCATTCTGGGCAACCGGCGCAGACGCGGCTTCGGCGACCGGGTCGCTCCCGGTGGCATCAGAGGTCGGCTTCGGTTCGGCGACCGCGACCGTCACGACGGGCTCGTGCTCCCCGGCTGCGGCGCGCGGCGGCACGGCTGCGGAATCGCCCTCTGCGGCGGCGCGCTCACGCACCTCGCGGCGGGAGAGCGCGCGAACGGGGGCCGGGGTAAGCAAGAACTCGGCGTTCGCCGGCTCGGGCTGCACGGGAGCGAGTTCGAGTTCGAGCTGTGGTTCGAGCGGGGCGGTGCCGATCTCGGCGACCTCGAGCGTGGCCAGTTCCTCGCGGCGCAGCTGCACCTCGCGGCGACGGCGGCTGTCTTCGAGCTCTCGCAGTTCGCGGCGCGACAGTGGCGCAGCGGCGGTCACGACGGCGGCATCCGCAGCGCTCACGGACGTCGGCGCGACCGGAACGACCTCGATCGCCGCGGTGACGGCGGCGACCGTCTCGGCGTCCCGGGCCTCAGCCGCTCTCGCGGACGACGCCGCCTCGGCGAGGCGCTGCGCTTCGGCGCGGGCTGCTCGTTCACGACGCTCGCGCCGGGAGAGGGTGCCTTCGTCTGCCGCCGCATTCAGCGCATCCGGGTTCGCGGGCGTCAGCGGCAGGCCGCCAGTGCGCGATTCCGGATTACTCAAACGTGGGTGCTTTCGGGTCTTTCTGAATCGGTTCTTCCGCGGGCAGCGAATTCAGAACCTCGGGCTCCCTCGAGGATAGCGGGAGGCACCTGAAAAATCCCAGTGTCGCCGGCGAATCCATCGAGATGCATCTTCTTCGCAACTCAGGGTTACCTAAGCTGGGCGATGACCGCCCGCCGGAGCACCATCCCGGCGCCGGCCCCGCCGCGGAAGGACCCATGACCGAGCCCACGCCCCTCATCGCGGTGACGGATGCGCGCATCCGGCACCTCGGGAGCACCGCCGCGACGCCGGACGGCGTGACGTTCACGGTGCACCCGGGCGAGGTGTTGCTCATCCTGGGGCCCTCGGGCTGCGGCAAGTCGACGCTCGCGCTCGCGCTCGACGGACTCGTTCCGCACGCGGTCGCCGCGACCCTCGAGGGCGAGGTGCGGGTGGCCGGCGCGCCCACCACGGAGAGCACCGTGGCGGCGCTGAGTGAGCACGTCGCGATGGTCTTTCAGGATCCGGACGCGCAGATCGTCACCGGCACCGTGCTCGACGAGGTGTGCTTCGGCCCCGAGAATCTGCGTCTGCCGGTCGATGAGGTGCTGGCCCGGGCCGAGCGGGCACTGCGGCAGGTGGGGCTGTGGGAGCGGCGGGCCGAGAACCCGGACCGCCTGTCGGGCGGCGGTCGCCAGCGCCTCGCGATCGCGTGCGCACTCGCCCTCGGCTCCCCGGTGATCGTGCTCGACGAGCCGACGGCGAACCTCGACCCGCGCGGCATCGAGGAGGTGTACGCGGTGCTCTCCGCGCTGGTTCGGGAACGCGACCACGCGATCGTGCTGGTGGAGCACGACCTCGACGCGGCGATGGGCCTCGTGGATCGCGTGCTGGTGCTCGACCGGCACGGCCGGCCCGTGGCCGAGGGGCCGGCCGGCGCGGTGCTGCGCTCGCGCGCGCCGGAGCTGCTCGAGCTGGGCGTCTGGCTGCCCACCGCGACCCTCGCCGGACTCCGGATGCGCGCCGCCGGCATCCCCCTGCCCGAGCTGCCGCTCACCCCGGCCGAGCTGACGGCGGCCCTCGACGCGCTGGGCACGGCCGGGGACGCCCCGCCTCCGGCCGCCCTGCTTTCCCACTCGCCGTGGCCCGCCTCGCCGTCGCCCACCTCGCCGTCGCGCCCTGCTCCGACATCCGGCCCCACCCCACCGTCGCGCTCGCGCACCCCGTCCGACGCCCCGACGCCCACCCTGCCCGAAGCATCCGCGCGCGACGGCGCCGACCCCGCCGTTCGCGTGCATGGACTGCGCGTCGCGAAATCGCGCACGAGCATCCTGCACGGCATCGACCTCGAGGTCGGGCGCGGCGACTTCCTCGCCGTGGTGGGAACGAACGGCGCCGGCAAGACCACCCTGCTGCAGGCGATCGCCGGAGTCGTGCCGCCCCCGAAGGGCACCGTCGACGTGCTCGGGCTCGACCCTGCGCGCGCCGACGTGCGTGCGCTCGCGCGCACGGTGGGCTTCGTCTTCCAGAACCCCGAGCACCAGTTCATCCGCGCCACCGTGGCCGAGGAGCTCGCCCACGGACTCGAGCTGCAGAGCGCCGCCGACCCGAGCCTGCACGCATCGGCCATCGCCGACCGCGTGGACCGGATGCTCGACCGCTTCGGCCTCACCGAGCTGCGCGACGCGCATCCGTTCCTCCTCTCCGGCGGGCAGAAGCGGCGCCTCTCGGTGGGCACGGCGCTCATCGCGGGCGCCCCCGTGCTCGTGCTCGACGAGCCCACCTTCGGGCAGGACCGTGCGCGCGCGGCCGAGCTCCTCGGCATCCTGAGCGCGCTGAACGCCGAGGGCACCACCGTGATCGTGGCCACGCACGATCTGCAGCTCGTGGCCGACCACGCCTCGCACGTGCTCGTGCTCGCGGGCGGCGCAGTGGCGGCGCACGGCACGACGGACGAGATCCTGCGATCGGATGCGCTCGAGTCGGCGGGGCTGCGCGCGCCGGCGCTCGTGCAGGCACTGCGGGCGACCGCTGACCCGCGCTGGCACGGGGTGACCGGTCTCGACGGGCTCGAGGCGGCGGTGCGGATGCTCGGCCCGGCGGCCCCGGAGCCCGGCGGGGCCCGCGCATGATCGCCGCGGACGCCCAGGCCGGCCGGGGCACCGACCCCTACGCCGACGCGCGCGACTGGGGTCCGTTGCGCTTCCTGCACCGGCTGAACCCGCTGGCGAAGATCGCGGGGCCGCTGCCGGCGATGATCGCGCTGATCTTCTCGCACGGCATCCCGGTTCCGCTGGCCTTCCTGCTGGTGACGATCGCGCTGCTGCTGGTGGGGGCGCACCTCGGCGGGCGGGCGCTGCTCGGACTCTTCGTCGTGCTGCCGGCGGCCATGGCGGTACTCACGGTGAGCTTCGCGCTCTGGACGGATGCCTCCCGCGTCTCGGACACCGAGCTGCTCCTCCAGATCGGGGACTACCGGTTCCACGCCGGCGCGCTCGCGGTGGGCGGGGCGACCGCGCTGCGGCTCGCGGGCATCCTCACGCTCTCGCTGGTCGCCGGGCTCACCACCACGGGCCCCGACCTCGTGCGCGCGCTCGTTCAGCAACTGCGCGTGCCCTACCGCCTGGGCTACACGGCACTCGCCGCCTACCGCTTCGTGCCGCGGTTCGGGCACGAGCTCGACGTCATCCGGCAGGCGCACCGGGTGCGCGGGATGGCGCACGGCCGCGGGCCGATCGCCGCCGCTCGCCGTCACCTGGGTTACGTGGTGCCGCTCCTGGCGGGCGGCATCCGGCACGCCGAGCGGGTGTCGCTCGCGATGGACTCGCGCGCCTTCGGGGCGCACACCACGCGCACCGAGCGGCATCTGGTGCCGTTCCGGGCCCGGGACTGGGTGTTCGTGGGTGTCTTCTGGGCGGCGACCGCGGGCATCCTCGTGGCGGCCGCCGCGCTGGGCCGAGCCTGACCCGTCACCCGCTCATCCAGGCCGGCGGCGCGGCGGAAGCGACACCACGAGCACCGCCACCACCACGAGCACGGCGGCGATCGGGGTGGTCCAGTCGACCGAGTGGCCGGAGCCGGGGGCCACGAGGTCGATGACGATCGAGCCGACGAGCTGCCCCGTGATGGAGCAGAGCCCGAGCAGGAGAACGCCGGTGACGCGCACCGCGGTGGCCAGCCCGAAGATGAAGGCGACGCCGATCGGGCCACCCAGGTAGAGCCACCAGTCGCCCGGATACACCGTCGCCGCGGGCAGCCCGCCGGCGAGCGCCGCGTGCACGAGCGCGATCACGACGAGCAGCGCCGTGCCCGAGACGAAGTTGAACAGCGTCGAGCTCACCGCCGATCCGGCCGCCGCCGCGACCCGTCCGTTCGCCGCCTGCTGCACGGCCTGCACCACGCCGGCGACGAAGGGCAGAACGAGCAGCCACACCGGCACCTGCGGGTCGATGTGGGCCGCCACCGACCACACCACCACGGCGAACGCGATCGCTGCGCCGAACACCCGCCGGAAGGTGAGGTACCGCCGCCCGCCGGGCCCGATGCCCACGCGGTCGACGACGAGCCCCGACACGGTCTGCCCGCCGATGAAGGCCACCGTGAACAGCGAGACACCGACGAGAGCGGATGCCAGCCCTTGCGTGAGCACGAACACGGCGCCCCCGAAGCCGGCGAGCAGCATCCAGGCCGGCAGTGTCCCCGTGCGGGCCTCGGCGATCGCCAGTCGCGCCCCGTGGCGAGCCGAGGGCAGCAACGCCACGATGACGGCCACGATCACGAGGCCGATCGAGAAGCTGATGGCGGCGGCCGTGAAGCCGTCGCCCAGCCGGTGCCCCAGCTCGCCGTTGATGCGCGACTGCGTGGCCATCAGGATGCCGCACCCCACCGCTACGACGACCGCCACCCCGAGGGGCAGGCGGCGGGCGCGCACGCGGGATTCGGAGGTCATCGTCCGAAACACTATCTCCTTGCTAAGCTGAGTTTCTGTCAGATTCTGGAAGAGGTCATCATGCGCGGTGTTCGAAGCACAGTGGCGATAGTCGTCGGGGGAATGCTGGTCATGGGCGCCGGGATGGCGCCCCTGTCGGCGCAGGCCGCAGTGCCGGTGGAAGGCGAGACGCAGATGCTCTCGATCTCACCGGCGGGGGCGATCGGCGACGGGCCATCGTGGTCGCCGTCGATCTCTGCCGATGGACGCTATGTCACTTTCGCGTCGTTCTCGACGAACCTGGAGGGCTCCACCAGCGCATCCGAGCAGATCTTCGTTCGCGAGGTGGCGACCGGGATCACCACGATGATCAGCGCGACTGCGGGCAATCTCGGAAACGCCCGCTCGGAGAGTCCCTCGATCTCCGACGACGGCAGCGTCGTCGCCTACATCTCGAAGGCGACGAATCTCGTCGGTTCGGCGACAGCCGGAGTCGCGCAGGTCTTCGTCTGGACACGGGCGACCAGGGCGACGACGATCGCGAGCGTCAGCAACGACGCCGTGCCGGTTGCGGCGAATGCCGCCATCGAGAGCGTTGCTCTCTCGGGAGACGGCCAGCACCTCGCCTTCGAGACGTCGGCGACGAACCTGGTCGCGGGAGCGAGCAGCGGCCGGTATCAGGTCTACGAGCGCAGCTTGCTCGACCACACCACCACGCTGGTCAGTGTCGATACCCTGTCGCAGCCTTCGTCACTCGACGCGGCGGGCCCCGCGATTTCGAGGGACGGCAGCGTCGTCGCTTTCGTCAGCACCGCAGCCCTGACCGGAGTGCCGACCAACGGGCAGTTCCAAGTGTTCCGACGCGACATGCGGAAGGGCGCGACCACGTTGGAGAGCATGAACGCCTCCGGCACGGCCGCCGGACAGGACAAGTCCGTGTATCCCACGATGTCCCACGACGGCAACATCATCGCGTTCACCAGCTACGCGCCCGACCTGACAGGTCTGCCGCCGACATCCGACCCGGTCGTCTATTGGCGCGACGTGAGGGAGGGAGTGAACCATCCGGCCAGCGTCGATGTGAAAGACGGATCGTTGATGTCGAGTGGGCTTCCCTCGATTTCGGCCAACGGCGCGGCGATCGCCTTCGTCTCCGATGCCGACCTCGTCCCCGGGCACCCTGACCACGCGTCGACCAGTCAGGTCTACAAGCTCAATCTCGCGTCGGGAATCACCTCGCTCGTGAGCCGGCCGACGACCGGCGCCAACGACGCCGACGGCGGCGGCAGCACCGAGCTGGCGCTCTCGGGCGACGGAACGCTCGTCGCCTGGGATTCCTCGGCGAAGAACCTGGTGCCGGGCCTCGGCGTCGGGGGCAGCGAGCAGATCTTCCTGCGCAACACGAAGCGGAGCGCCGAGGTGGTGCGTGTCGGAGGAATCGATCGGTTCGCCGTGTCGGCCGCGGTGTCGGCTGACGCGTTCGGCACGGATGTGCCGGTGGCCTATGTCGCCAGCGGCGAGACGTTCCCCGACGCCTTGTCGGGTTCCGCGGCGGCGGGCGCCCAGGGCGCGCCGGTGCTCCTCGTGTCCAAAGACGTCGTCTCCGCCCCGGTCGCCGTGGAGCTCGCGCGGCTGAAGCCGAAGAAGATCGTGGTGCTCGGGGGCACGAACACGATCAGCGCAACGGTCCAGACGGCGCTCGCCGCCTATTCGCCCACGGTCGAACGGATCGCGGGAGCGGATCGATTCGAGGTGTCCGCCTCGGTCTCGTCTGCCGTCTTCGGGCAGTCCGGCGCCACCACCCCCGTCGCCTACGTCGCATCGGGCTCGGTGTTCCCCGACGCCTTGTCCGGCTCGGCCGCTGCGGGATACTCCGACGGCCCCGTGCTGCTGGTGACGAAAGACGGCATCCCCGCCCCCGTGGCCGCCGAGCTGACGCGGCTCCACCCGGGAGCCATCGTGGCGCTCGGAGGCACCAACACCATCGACGACTCGGTGGTGGCGGCCTTGTCGAAAATCGCACCGACGTCCCGAGTCGGTGGCGCGGATCGTTTCGCCGTGTCGGCAGGCGTGTCGGCCAAGACCTTCTCCGCCGGCGCTCGAACGGTCTATGTGGCGTCGGGTGCGGTGTTCCCCGACGCCTTGTCCGGCTCGGCCGTGGCCATCCGTCGCGGAGGGCCCGTTCTCCTGGTGACGAGCGAGAGCATCCCCGAGCAGGTGAAAGCCGAACTGACTCGGCTCAAGCCGACTCGCATCGTGCTGCTCGGAGGCACCGCGACCCTGTCGGATGCGGTGCTGCACGAACTCGAGAAGTACACCGTTCCGCTTCTCTGACGCGAAAGACGCCGGCCGCCTTCCCCGAGGGGAGGACGGCCGGCGTCGGGTGTCGAGCGGGCCTAGGCCGGCTGGTCGGCCGAGATCTCGCCGAGGAGGCGGTCGCCGGGGCCGACGGTGATCATCTCGGCGTCGATCTCGGCGCGGCCGAGCAGTTCCTGCATCCGGCGCCCGCGGCTGCGCGGGATGAGGGTGACGACCGTGCCCTGCTTGCCGGCGCGGCCGGTGCGGCCGGCGCGGTGCAGGTAGGTCTTGTACTCGTCGGGCGCGTCGGCCTGGATCACCAGGTCGATGTCGTCGACGTGGATGCCGCGCGCGGCCACATCCGTCGCCACGAGCACGCTCACGCGGCCCGAGGTCAGCTGCGCCAGGTTGCGCGTGCGGCGGGCCTGGTTGAGGTCGCCGTGCAGGCTCGTGGCCGGGAAGCCCGCGTCCTCGAGCTGCTCGGCGAGCATCTCGGCGTAGGCACGGGTGCGGGCGAAGATGAGCGTCTTGCCCTCACGGTCGGCGAGCTGCTTGATGATCTCGCTCTTGTCGCGGCTCTCGACGATCAGCACGCGGTGGTCGATCGTGGAGGAGGCCTGGTCTTCGCCGGCGACCTCGTGCACGCTCGGGTCCACCAGGAACTCGTCGACGAGCTTCGCCACGCCCTTGTCGAGGGTGGCGGAGAAGAGCAGTTTCTGGCCGCCGTTCTTCGTGTGGCGCAGGATGCGCTGCACCGGCTCGAGGAAGCCCAGGTCGCACATGTGGTCGGCCTCGTCGAGCACCGTGATGGTGACCTCGGAGAGGTCGAGGCGGCGCTGCTCGATCAGGTCCTCGATGCGGCCCGGCGTGCCGACGATGATGTCGACACCGCGCTGGAGCGCACCCACCTGGCGGCCCTGCGGCACACCGCCGTAGATCTGCGTGGTGAACAGGCCGACGGCACGCGCGATGGGCTGCACGGTGCGGTCGATCTGCAGCGCCAGCTCGCGGGTGGGGGCCAGGATGAGGGCGCGCGGCTTGCGACCCGGCTTGCGGTTCGCGCCGCCGCCGTTCTCCATCAGGCGCTCCACGAGGGGGGCGCCGAAGGCGATGGTCTTGCCGGAGCCGGTGCGGCCGCGGCCGAGCACGTCGCGGCCCTTCAACACCTCGGGGATGGTGGCCGACTGGATCGGGAACGGGCTGGCCGCCCCGAGCTCACCGAGCACGCGCACGATGTTGCCGCCGAGTCCGAGGCTCGCGAAGGTCGCACCCTCGACCTCTTCGGCAAGCGTGGCCTGCGCTTCGAGGCGCTCGAGCACGACGTCGTCGTCGCCGTGGCCGGCGTACGAGGGCTTGGAGTCGCGGTTCGGGTAGAAGTCGCTGCCGCGGTCGGTGCGGGCGGCGCGGTCGGAGCCGTAGCCACCGGATGCGCGGCCGCCGCTGCGATCAGAGCCGTACGACGGGCGGTCGCCGTAGGCGGGGCGCTCGGTGCGTGCGTCGCGATCGGAGGAACGCGCCGGACGGTCGTCGCGGTCGTTCGAGCGCGCCGGACGGTCGGTGCGGTCGAAGCTGCGGGCGGGGCGATCGGACTTGTACGACGGACGCTCGCTGCGCTCGGCGCGGTCGCCGAAGGCCGGGCGATCAGACTTGTAGGACGGGCGATCGGCGCGCTCGTAGCCGCCGGTGCGCGGAGCGCGGTCGCTGCGGTCGTAGGAGGGGCGATTCGGGCGATCGGCGCGCTCGTAGCCGCCGGTGCGCGGAGCGCGGTCGCTGCGGTCGTAGGAGGAGCGATTCGGGCGATCGGCGCGCTCCCCGGGCTGGTAGTCGGCCGTCGGGCGGGCGCTGCGGTTGTAGCCGCGCTCGTCGGTGCGCGGCGGCTTGCCGGTCGAGGGGCGGTCGGCGCGCTCGGCGGCAGCCGCGGCACGGCGCTCCTCGTTGCGGGCGTCGTTCCACTTCTGACGGTCGGTGCGCTGCGGAGCGCGGCCGTTGCGGTCGGGACCCGAACCCTCGGTGCGGTCGCCATAAGCGGGACGCTCGGTGCGGTCGCCGTAGGCCGGGCGCTCGGAGCGCTGGTACGACGGGCGGTCGCCGCGGTCGTTGTACGTGGGGCGGTCGCCGCGGTCGCCGTAGGCCGGACGCTCGCTGCGCCCGGTGCCGGTGCCCGACTTGTTGAAGCCGTTCTCGCGGTTCGGGCGCTCGTAGCCGCCGCGGGCCGGACGGTCACCGTAGGCGGGGCGCTCGGAGCGGTCATAGCCGCCGGCGCGTGCGCCGTCCGAACGCTCGGGGCGGCCTGTCCGCTGCCCATCGCGCTCGACCCGGCCACTGCGGTCGTTGTACGACGCGCGGCCGCCACGGTCCTCGTAGGCCGGGCGTGCCGGGCGGTCGCCGTATGAGGGGCGCTCGCCACGGTTGGCGGGAGCGGCTCCGCGCGAAGCCCGCTCGTCGGCATTCCACCGCTGCTTGCGCGGAGCGCCTTCGTCGACGGCCTTGTAGCCGCGGTGACCCGGGCTGCGGCTGCCGGCCTTCGGACCGCCCTTGGCGGGGGTGCGAGGCTCGTAGTTCTTGGCGGGCTTGAAGCCGCCGGACTTGTTGGATTTGGGCATGATTCTTTCCGGGTTATCTCGAAATGCGCACACCTCAACACCGAATGCGTTGGAAGTGCTAACTAGATCCCCGGGAGTAGCGGGGGCCGTGTCGTACGCGACATTCACCAGTGACCAGCGCATCCATTGCACTGACTGGGAAACCGGCCCACCAGACTTACAAACCCATCCGCGATGCAACTCGCGGTGTCCAGAGCCGACTGACCAACATTACACGACGCGCACCCGATTGTCGACGGATGCGCGCGACCCGCGGCATCCGTCGATGCGGATCCCGCCAACCGGCGGAACCCCCGGCCCTCATCCCGCGCACCTGGCGGTCGCGGAACAGCGCCCCGACGGCCCACGATGGAATGCAACGGCCACGACGGAGTGGCCCGACGACTGGAGAAGTTAATGACCATCATCGACTCCCGCCCTCCCTACGACGTGGAGCTGCAGGCCGTGCTCGCCGTCATCGGCGACCAACTGCCCGCGACCATCTCGCCGGAGATGATCGCTCCGATGCGCGCGGCCAGCATCACCGCGCCGATCGACGAGCTGCTGGCCGGCCGGCCGATCGAGCACGTCGAACGCGTCATCCCCGGCCCCGTGGGCGCACCCGAACTCACGGTGTCGATCTTCCGGCGCACCGACCACAGCACCGGCGGCCCGGGGATCTTCCACACCCACGGCGGCGGGATGATCATCGGCGACCGCTTCACCGGCGCCGACGTCTTCCTCGAATGGGTCGAGAGCATGGATGCCGTGGCCGTGTCGGTCGAGTACCGGCTCGCTCCCGAGAACCCCGACCCGGCCCCGGTGGAGGACTGCTACGCCGCCCTCGTCTGGACCGCCGAGCACGCCGAGGAACTCGGCATCGACCCCGCACGCCTGCTCATCGCCGGCGGCAGCGCGGGCGGCGGCCTCGCGGCCGGAACGGCCCTGCTCGCCCGCGACCGCCGTGGTCCCGCGCTGGTCGGGCAGTGCCTGATGTATCCCATGATCGACGACCGCAACACCACCGTCTCGAGTCGCCAATACGTCGGCATCGGAGTCTGGGACCGCGGCAGCAACGACACCGGGTGGGACGCCCTCCTCGGCGAGCGCCGCCACGGCGACGAGGTCTCCATCTACGCCGCGCCCTCGCGCGCCACCGACCTCTCGGGCCTCCCGCCCGCGTTCATCGACGTCGGATCGGCGGAGGTGTTCCGCGACGAGGATGTGGCCTACGCGAGCGCCATCTGGGCCTCAGGCGGCCAGGCCGAGCTCCACGTCTGGCCGGGCGCCTTCCACGGCTCCGACCTGATGGCGCCCCAGGCCACGCTCTCGGTGATCGCCCGCGCCACGCGCACCGCCTGGGTCGCGCGGGTTCTCGGGGTCTGACCGGCTCGCGCCCGGATGCTCCGGAACCGGGTGGTCCCCCCTTGGTTCCCGGGAATCCGGGCGCGCCATCCCGGCGAAGCCCTAAGGTGGGGCGCAACGATTCGACGGCGAACGGTGGGCGATGCAGGAGCTGGTGGGCCGCCTCACGGCACTCGACCCCGAGGCGAGCGAGAACCTGAAGGTGATCGCCTATTTCGACGCCCTCGTCGAGGGGCACGCGGCGCTCGACGTGCTGCTGCGCGGAGCCGCCGTGCTCACCGGATGCGCGGCCGGTCTCGCGGCCGGCGGCAAGCGGATGCGCGTGGACGAACGCGGGCTGAGGGCGACGGATGTGGGCTCGCCCCGCCCGGTCTGGGCGGAGCGGCCCGACGGCGAGGAGCCCGCCGCCGGGGCCGCCGACACGGAAGGGGCGGAAGCGTCCGGTGGCGTCACCGTCGAATGGCCGCGGCGTCCCTCCGGCTACGGCGACGGCTTCGTGTGGATCGAGCGCGAGGGTGCGGCTCACGCCAACGACGCGATGGTGCTGGAGCGCCTGGCGATCGCCGTCGGCCTCTCACTCGAGCGCAGCGACCCCGCGGCCGGGGAGCGGCGGGCGCTCGAGGTGCTGCTCGACGGCGCGGAGCCTGTGGAGTCCCGCGCGGCGGCCGCCCGCCGTCTGCAGCTCGACGAGCGCAGCCTGTTGCGCATCGTGGCGCGGCCGGCAGGGCACTCCCGGCCCGAGCCGCGGAGCGCCGTGATCGTCACGGCCGCCGGACGCGTGCGGGCCACCCTTCACCGCGACGGCGACGGCATTGCGTCGAGCGGCCCGGCGTCTAGCGGCACCGCAGCTGGGGCGAGCTCCGCGTCGCGCACGGCGGCGAGTGGCACCGCCGCCGGGGAGCGCCTGGCGTCAAGTGGCAGCGCCACCGGGACAGGCTCCGGGTCGCGCACCGCGGCAAGCGGCACCGCCGCCGGGGAGCGCCAGGCGTCAAGTGGCAGCGCCACCGGGACAGGCTCCGGGTCGCGCACCGCGGCAAGCGGCACCGCCGCCGGGGAGCGCCTGGCGTCAAGTGGCACGGCCACCGTGGACCGCACGACTGCGAGCGGCACCGCAGCCGGGGCGGCCCCCGCGTCGCGCACCGCGGCGAGCGGCGTGCGCTCCTCGGCGGCCCGCGCGAGCGCTGCGGAAGTCGCCGGCATCGGCGTGGCCGCCACGGCCGTCGGCCTCGACGAGTCGTGGCAGACCGCCCTGATCGCCCTGAAGATGACCGGCCCCCTCGAACCCGTCGTGCGCGCCGACGAGCTCGGGGTGGTGCTGCTGGCCGCCCGCATGTCGGAGGCGGCGGAGCCGGGCCGGCCGGCGCATCCGGACGTCGCGGCGATCGGACGCGCGATCGGACGCGACCCGAAGGCGCTCGACGCCTTCGACGCCCTCGTGCACAGCGAGAGCGTGCGTTCTGCCGCGGCGCTGCTCGGCGTGCACCACTCGACCCTTCAGGCGCGCACGGCCGAGCTGAGCGAGGCGCTGGGTTTCGACCTGCGCACCTCGGCCGGGAGGGTGCGGCTCAGCGACGCCCTTCGGCTCCACCGCCTCGCGACGGCCTGGTTCGACGACTGAATCGGCGTCCACCGCCGCACGCCGACACCGGCACCGCTAACGCGCCCGCGCCCGATCCGCCGGCACTACACCCGCTCGCCGGCACACGCCCGATCCGCCGGTGGGTGGCCGGAGCACCGACATCCGGTCAGGCGTCGATGACCGTGCTGCGCGTGAGCGTGGGCGCCGCGGCCAGGATCTCACCGAGCGCCGACGCACCCTCGGGCGTGGCCCGCCAGGCGCGATAGGCGTCGTCGGCCTCGATCGACTCCCACTTCTCGACGGCCACGTAGTGAGCCGGGTCTTCGACGTCGACGATCACGTCGACGCCGAGGTTGCCCTCGAAGGCACGGGTTGCCGAGAGAACCGAGGCGATGAGCGCCGGGGCGCCCTCGAGGGCGTCGGCTTTGAGGTGCAGGTCGAGCAGCGAGATCACAGTCATGACCCCACGCTACGCCCCATGGCGTGCGCTCACTCGGCCAGCTGCGGCACGACTTCGCGGGCCAGGAAGTCGAGGTGATCGAGGTCGCCCAGGTCGAGGATCTGCAGGTAGACCCGCTCGATCCCCTGCTCGCGCAGGGCGCCGAGCTTGTCGACGATCTCGGAGGCCGTGCCCGCGAGGCCGTTGGCCCTCAGCTCGGCGGGCTCGCGCCCGATCGCGGCCGCCCGGCGCGCGAACTCGGCCTCGTCGGCACCGGCCACCGCGACCAGCGCCGCCGAGTAGACCATGGCGTCGGGGTCGCGCCCCAGCTCGACGCAGGCTCGGCGAACGTTCTCCACGAGCCCCGGCACGGTTCCCGGGTCGGGGAACGGGATGTTGAACTCGCTCGCGAAGCGGGCCGCCAGCAGCGGGGTGCGCTTGGCGCCCTTGCCGCCCACGATCACGGGCAGGGGCGACTGCACCGGCTTCGGCAGGGCGGGCGCGTTCTCGAGCGAGTAGTTCTTGCCCGAGTAGGAGTAGGTCTCGCCGGGCTCGGTGGCCCAGAGGCCGGTGACGATCTCGAGCTGCTCCTCGAGCAGGTCGAAGCGCTTCGGGGGGAATGGGATGCCGTAGGCCTTGTGCTCCTCCTCGAACCAGCCGGTGCCGAGCCCGAGCTCGACCCGGCCGCCCGACATCTGGTCGACCTGCGCCACCTGGATGGCGAGGATGCCCGGGTAGCGGTAGGTCACGCTCGACACCAGGGTGCCGAGGCGGATGCGCTCGGTCTCTCGGGCGAGGCCGGCCAGCGTCGTCCAGGCATCCGTGGGCCCGGCGCCCGGGTCGCCGTCGCCCATGCGCAGGTAGTGGTCGGAACGGAAGAAGCCGTCGAACCCGAGCTTCTCGGAGGCCTGCGCCACCGCGAGGAGTTCGTCGTAGCTCGCGCCCTGCTGCGGTTCGGTGAAGATCCTGAAATCCATGGCCTCAGCCTATTCTGCCCGCGGAAATGAAAGCCGCGGGCCGTACTCGACGACCCAAGGTGAGCGCGCGGCCGCGGAGCGACCGCACGGGAACATCTCGCCCGCGCCGGGCTGGGACCGGCGCGGACCCGATAGGGCGCGCGAAGCACGCTCTATCGGGCAACCAGCACAGCGCGGAGGGCGCCCGTGAGGCCGGCCGCGGTGAAGACGAGGGTGGAGACGAGCACCACGCCGATGGGGAGCGTCCAGGCGCCGGTGGCGTCGTGCACGGCGCCGATGAGGGTGGGGGCGGTGGCGCCGAGGGCGTAGCCCACGCCCTGGATCATGGCCGAGAGCCGGCGCGCGTGGGTGCCGGTGAGCGCGAGCTGCACGATGAGCATGAACACGACGGTGATGCCGCCGCCCTGCGCGACGCCGCCGAGGAATCCCCAGGCGAGCCAGGCATCCGGCGCCAGCATCATGCCGAGCGGGAAGCTGATCCAGAGGGCCGAGACGATGCCGAAGGCCACCGGGATACCGATGCGCTGCGACAGCAGCGGCACCCCGAGGGCGCCCACCACGGCGGCGATCTGGAAGATCGACGAGCTCGTGCCGGCGGCGGCCGCCGTGTAGCCGACCTCCTGCTCGAGGATGGTCGGGAACCAGGCCGTGAGCCCGTAGTACGAGAACGCCTGGCCGGCGAAGGCGAGCGAGAGCAGCACCGCCGAGAGGTTGCGCCAGGTGCGCGGCTCGGGGGCGGCCAGCGGGATGCCCCGGGTGTCGATCGCCACGGTGTCGACGGCGCCGGTCTCGAATGCGGGCTTCACCGGCCCCCAGGCGAACGCGCGACGCGGACCCACCGCCACGAGCCACGCCACCGCCGCGAGCACCACGAAGCCGAGCCACGCGAGCAGTGCGCCGCGCCAGCCGAACACCACGGCGAGCGGCACCGTGGCGAGGGAGGTGATCATCGAGCTCACGTTCATGGCCGAGGTGTAGGCGCCCGTGACGATGCCCACCCGCGCGCCGGGCACGTCGCGCCGGATGATCACCGGGATCACCACGTTGCCGATGGTGATGAACGCCCCCATGATGATGGTTCCCGCGAAGGTGGCCTCGACCCCGCCGGCCGAGCGCACGATCGAGCCGATACCTACGCCGATGATGGCGATCGTGGTGGCGAAGTTCGCGCCCGCCCGGCCCACGAACAGCGAGGCGAACGGGGTGATGAGCGCGAAGCAGAGCACCGGCAGGCTCGTGAGGAGTCCGGCCTGGGCCGCCGTCATCGAGAGGTCGGCGCTGATGGTCCCGGTGATCGGCGCCACGGCCACGATCGGCCCGCGCAGGATGAAGCCGATGAACACCACGCCCACCACGAGCATCCAGGGGAAGCCGGCGCGGGTCGTGCGGTTCATGAGGAAGGTCCTGGTTCCCGGTGCGCCGACGTCCACCGCAGACGGCGACCGTCTTCGGATTCGTTGTGCGGGGTGAACCACCGATCCTACGCGTAGCGTTGTGTCATGGACGATGGCAGGTCAGCGCGCATCCTCGTGGTGGGCGCCGGTGCGGTGGGCGGCTGGTTCGGCTCGAGGCTGCTGGCGGCCGGGCGCGACGTGACTTTTCTGGTGCGCCCCGGGCGAGCGGATGCGCTGGCCCGCGACGGGCTGCGGGTGGCGACTCGTGACGGGGTCGAGACGTTCGCCGGGGTGCGCACGGTCGTGGCGGGCGAGGGAGGTTTCGGCGGGGCGACCGGCGCCGGCGACAGCGACGGCGACAGCGACAGCGACAGCGATTTCGACGTCGTGCTGCTCGCCGTCAAGGGCTGCGCGCTCGAGGCGGCGATGCGCGATCTGGAGGGCTTCGTGGGCCCGGCGACCACGATCGTGCCGCTGCTCAACGGCCTGCGCCACCTCGAGCTGCTCGCCGGACGCTTCGGCGACTCCCGGGTGGTGGGCGGCCTCTGCGTCGTGGCCGCGCAGCTCGACGACGACGGAACCGTGCGGCTGCTCGCGCCGGGCTCGAGTCTCAGCTACGGCGAGCTCGACGGCTCGGTGACCGAGCGCATCCGGATGCTCGACGCGGGCCTGCAGACCGGCTCGCCCGGTGTGCGCGCCCGGCTCTCGGAGCACATCCGCGCCGACCTCTGGGCGAAGTGGGTGTTCCTGGCCTCGGGCGGGGTGCTGACCACGCTGGTGGGCGGCCCGGTGGGTGAGATCGTGGCGGCGCCCGGCGGCGTCGACACCGCTCTCGCGGTCATCGCCGAGTGCGCGGCCGTGTCGACCGCCGCCGGGTTCCCGCCCCAGGCGAAGGCGCTCGAGAACCTGCGGGCCACGCTGACGGAACCCGGCTCCGCGTTCACGACCTCGCTCTACCGCGACCTCGTGCAGGGGCGCCGGCTCGAGCACGAGGCGATCGTGGGCGACCTCGTGGCCCGGGCGGGCGCCCTCGACGTGCCGGTGCCGCTCCTCACGGCGGCCTACGCCCGCCTCGGCCTGGCCGCCGCGGCTCGCGCCTGACCGCCGCACCACGAGCATCCGGCCCCCGAGGTCGCGCGAAGACCTCTCACGGGCTTCCCCGAGAGCACTTCGCGCGACCCCGCTGGAGAAGCTAGGCCGGGGAGGGGCTCGAGCCGGGCCCGGTGGACGGGAGAGCCGCGGGGCCCGCGCCGGAGCCCGCCCGCGGGAGCGCGAGGGCCGGCCGGATGCGCGTGCCGGCCTTGCGGGGCAGGGCCCAGCCGATCTCGACCGGCCGCCGTCGCCGCGCCAGGGCGACTCCGGCGAGCAGGATGCTCACGAGCAGCATGACGGCGAGGAAGACCGCCGCGGTCCACACGGGGCCCGCCGCGCCGCCGGTGAGGATGTTCTGTATTCCCGTGACGGCATACGCCATCGGGCTGATCGAGTTGATGAACTGGAACGGCCCCGAGAGGATCTCCACCGGGTAGAGCCCACCCGTCGCGGCGAGCTGCAGCGCGAGCAGCACGAGCGAGACGACGGCGCCCACCCGCCCGAAGGCCGTGGCGAGGAGCTGATGGAACGCGGTGAACGCGAACGCCACGAGCAACGAGAACCCGAGGGTCGCCGGCAGCGAGCTCCAGGCCACCCCGAGCACCAGGTGCAGGAAGGCCACGAGCAGCACCACCTGCACGCCCACGACGGCCGCCGCCCGCCCGAAGGTGCGGAGCGTGAGCCGGCCGGTGGTGGCCGAGCTCGCGAGCACCGCGCGGGAGAACGGGCGCAGCCAGAGGAAGACCGCGAGCGCCCCGAGCCAGAGCGCCACCGGCAGGAGCACGGTGGTCACGATCTGCCCCACACCCGACACCGCGTTCACCGTGGTGACGTCGACCTTCACGGGCTGCGCCACCACCTTCGCGGCGGCGGAGGTGTCTCCCCCGGAGTTCGCCTGCAGCTGGTCGGCGCCCGACTGCAGTCCCGAGGCGAGCGTGCGCGCCCCGACGCCGAGCTGCGTGGCGCCCGTGGCGAGCTGCTGCGCGCCCGGAACGGTCTGCTGCACGCCCGTGGCGAGCTGGCTGACGCCCGAGGCGAGGCCGGAGGCCCCGGAGGCGAGGTCCGGCCCGTTCGCGGCGAGCTGATCGGCCCCGTTGGCGGCATCGGCGATGCCCGACTCGAGCTGGCCGAGGCCGGCGATGCTCGATCCGAGTGGGAAGTTGTCGGCGATGTACTGCGCAGTGCCAAGGCTCTTCGCGGCGGCGGCCAGAGACTGCTGGGCGGCAGCAGGGTCGGTGGCCAGTTGCGCGAGCGCCGTATTGAGGCTGGCATTCGCTGCGCTGACGTTGCCCGAGTAGTTGCTGTAGAGCTCGTTCAGCCCGCCGAGCCCGCTCGTCCCCGTGCGCAACTGATCGAGCCCGCCTGCGAGCCCGGTGACGCCGTTCGTGTACGCCGCCACCCCGTCGGAGAGCTTCGAGGCGCCCGAGGCCGCCGTGGCCGCTCCCGAACCGAGCTGGTCGAGCCCCGAGGCGAGCTGCGAGGCGCCCGAGGCGAGGCCGTCGGCGCCGGTGGCGAGCTGCGTGGCCCCGCCCGAGGCATCCGAGAGGCTCTTGCCGACGCCGCCGAAGCTCGTGTAGATGCCGTTGACGACCTGTGCGGTGACCTGCTGACCGAAACCGGCCTGCACCGAGGAGGCCACGGTGCTCGCGACGAGTCCCGAGAGGTAGCCGTGCGACGCGTCGGTCTTGATGTCGAGCAGCCCCTGGGTCGGGGTGGTGCTGGCGAGGGTGTCGAGGCTCGCCGAGAAGTCGGAGGGGATGGTGAGCACGGCGTAGTAGCGGCCGTCGGCGAGGCCTGCTGCGGCGTCGTCGGAGTTCGTGGCCGTCCAGGCGAAGCCGTTCGAGCCCGGCCCGGTGAGCTGCGTGACGAGTCCGCGGCCGGCGAAGTTGGTGGTCTTCGTGCCGTCGGCGGCCGTGCTGGTGGTCATCTGGTCGTTGTTCACGACGGCTGCCGGAACCTGCTGGAGATTCGTGTCGACGTTCGACAGCGCCCCCGTGAAGATGGCGTTGACGGCGAGCGGCGTGAGCGCCACCCCGAGCGCGGCGAGCACGACGAGGGCGATCTTGGTTCTGCGGCGCGCCCGCGGCGTCGGCGTGGAGGTCGAGCTCATCGGAGGCCTCCCTTCGGGACGGAGAGTTCGGTGGAGCCGGGCGCACCGGCGGAATCGGAACGGTGGAGCGCGATGCGGGTGAGCGGCCTTCCGCCGAGGGTCGCGGCGTGACTGGCGGGTTCGGCCTCGACCCCGAGCACCACGGTGGAGCCCGCATCCGGGATGCTGACGACCGCGGCCGCGAACTCCGGCGTGGCCGGCCGGGCGAAGTCGCCCTCACCCGCGTCGATCACCAGCATCGACGACCCGTCGGCCACGCCGAGCGCCACCGCGAGCAGCGCCTGCGCCAGGGGCGACAGCTCGCCGATGGTGCGGTGGATGTCGATGGCCGGTTCCCCGGCGCCGGTGAGCGCCGCGTTGACGCGCGCCACGAGCGTGTCGACCGCGTCCCGCGGAACCCGCCGGAACGGGGGCGCCGAGAGACGCAGGCGCTCGAGCAGGGCCTCCCCCACCGCGGTGGTGCCGTCGAGCCGGCGCGAGTCGAGATCGACGAGGGTCACGCGCTTGGCCACCCGGCCCGACTCGGAGGGCAGGCTGTGGCCGAGCACCTGGAGATGGCCCGACGACAGCTCGATGCGGCCGGCGATCGCAGCGCCCACGAGGCGGCGGGCGGCGGTGTCTCCCGTGATGACAGCGGTCGAGCCGGCGGCGACCGAGAACGACACCGGTTCGCCGGCGCCCTCCACCACGAGGTCCTCGGCGGTGACGGCGTCGCCCGGGTGCAGCGCCGCCCACTCGCGCTCCTCGATGTGGCCTCGCAGGCTCTCGCCCTCCACGTCGACGTTCGGCAGGATGCGCGCGAGCCACTTCGGCAGGTACCAGGCGTGCCGGCCGAGCAGCGTCATGATGGCCGGCACGAGCGTCATGCGCACGAGGAAGGCGTCGACGAACACGCCGACGGCGAGCGCCAGCGCGATGGCCTTGATGGCGCCCTCCCCCTCGGGCACGAAGGCGAAGAACACGAAGAACATGATGAGCGCGGCCGCGGTGACCACCCGGGCGCCGTGCTGGAAGCCCACACGCACGGAGCGGCGGGCGTCGCCCGTCTTCACGTACTCCTCGCGCATGCCCGAGACGAGGAACACCTCGTAGTCCATCGCGAGACCGAACAGGATCGCCATCAACAGGATCGGCAGGAAGCTGATGATCGGCCCCACCGAGTGCACGCCGAGCTGCTCGGCGAACACCCCGTTCTGGAACACGGCCACGGTCACGCCGAACGAGGCGCCGACCGAGAGCGCGAAGCCGAGCGCCGCCTTGACGGGCACCGCGATGGAGCGGAACACCATCGCGAGCAGCAGGATGGACAGCCCGATCACGAGCACGCCGAACGGGATCAGCGCGTTCGAGAGCTGGTTCGAGACGTCGATGGCCACGGCGGTCTGCCCGCTCACGGTGAACGGCGTGCCGTACTGCGCCTGGACCTCGCCCTTCATCTCGCGCAGCCGCTCGACGAGCGCCTTCGTCTCGGGGGCGTCGGGCGCGGTGGTGGGCACCACCTGGAAGATGGCGGTGTCGAGGGTGGTGTCGGGCAGGCCCGGACCCACGGTGGCCACGCCGTCGACGGCTTCGAGATCGCTGCGGATGCCGGTCAGCACGTTCTGGATGTCGGTGGTCTGCGTGATGTCGGCCACCACCACGATCGTGCCGTTGTACCCGGGCCCGAACTTGTCGGCGATGGTGTCGTAAGCGATGCGGGCCGAGGTGCCGGGCGCCTGCGAGGCGGCCGTCGGCAGGTTGAGGTCGAGGCCGAACGCCGGGATGGAGGCCGCGCCGAGCAGGCCGATCACGAGCACGATGAACACGATCGGCGCCTTCATCACGATGCGCACCCAGCGCCCTCCGAGCGAGGGCTTGACCGGCTTGCCCTCCACCACCGCATCCGCGTCGTCGTGCGAGGCCGCCGCGATGGCCCGCCGGGCCGCGCGCGAGCCCGGCTTCGGCGCGAGCCGCCCCTTCGCGATGCCCATGATGGCCGGCAGCAGGGTGATGGCGATGCTCACCGCCGCGAAGACCGCGAAGGCGGCCGCGACGCCCATCACCGAGAGGAACGGGATGCCCACCACGAGCAGCCCGAGCAGCGCGATGATGACGGTGAGGCCTGCGAACACCACGGCGGCGCCCGCAGTGGCGACCGATTGGGCGGCCGACTCCTCCGCATCCATTCCCTGGGCGAGCTGCGAGCGGTGCCTCGAGAGAATGAAGAGGGCGTAGTCGATGCCCACCGCGAGCCCGATCATGATGGCGAGCATCGGGGCGGTGCTCGACACGGTGGTGAAGGCCGCGACCGTGGTGATGCCCGCGAAGGAGACCCCCACGCCGATCAGCGCGGTGAGCAGCGGCAGACCGGCGGCTAGCAGGGAGCCGAAGGTGATGAAGAGCACCACCCCGGCGAAGAGCACGCCGACGCCCTCAGTGATGGTGAGCCCGAAGGTCTGGCTGGTGAACACCTCTCCGCCGTAGGAGACGGCCATGCCGTCGGCCTTCAGGGAGTCAGCGGATGCCTGCAGCTGCTCGAGCGTCGCATCCGTCACCGAGGTGGCCGGCCCGTCGAACTGCACCTTCACGAGGGCGGTGGTGCCATCCTTCGAGATGGCGTTGGTGGCGTACTGCGAGTAGGGCGAGACGACGGCGGCTACGCCGTCGATCTTTCCGAGGTCGTCGGCCACCGCGCTGATCTGCGACTTGGCCGGGTCGTCGTTCACGTTCTGGCCGTCGGGCGCCTGCACCACGATCGTGGCGGCGGCGCCGGCTGCCGAGGGGAACAGGTTGGTCAGCTTGTCGATGGTCTGTTGCGACTCGGTGCCCGGGATCGTGAAGCTCTCCTGGGTCTGGCCGCCCAGCGCGAGGCCGCCGCCGAGCAGAGCGGCGAGCACGAGCACCCAGGCCGCGACGACGTACCAGGCCTTGCGGAAGGCGAATCGGCCGATTCGGTAGAGCAGTGTGGCCACGGGAGGCTCCTCGGGTAGGGCGAGCTGGGGTGAGGGGGGATCAGCGGTTCAGCGGTTCAGCGGTTCAGTCCGGCGATGAGTTCGGAGACGACGTCGACGAGGGCTTCCCTGACCTCGTCGATGGATTCGATGTCGGCGGCGCTCGGCCGCGAGGCCACCAGCACGTAGGCGGCGCCCGCGAGCGCGATTCCGAGCCGGACGCGCTGTTTCGTGGTGGGCAGCTCCGACATGAAGGACTCGCCGATGCAGTCGATGTAGCGGCGGGCCTCGTCCATCATCGGGATGTCGGAGAGCGTCTGGCCCTGGTTGATGATGATGTGCGCGGCGAGGCGGTGCTCGAGCAGCAGGTCGACGAACTCCACCACGAAGGCGGAGCGCAGCTCGTCGGAGGAGGCGCGCGCCACGGTGGAGTCGAGGAGGACCCCCAAGGTCTGGACAGCCGGGGCGAGCGCCTCTTCGAGCAGCGCCTCCTTCGAGCGGAAGTGGTACAGCACGCTCGACTTCGAGTAGCCCGCGGCGTCGGCGATCTGCTGCAGCGAGGTGGCGGTGTAACCGTGCTCCGCGAACATCCGCAGGGCGATCGCCCGCAGTTCCGCACTCGCATCGGTCTGCACGCGCGGGGCGGGGGGAGAGGAAGGCACGCACAGACTCTAATCTGACCGATCGGTCAGCGACTGCACGATCGGTCAGTTTCCAGGCGAGCTGCCAGGATTGATCCCCACGAAACACGCGCTGGAGTAACGTCCTTGAGAACGCATCGGGCAGAGGGGGGACACGAGTGACCGACGACGCTCGCAAGGACGTGGCCGAGGGGATCGAGACGCAGAGGGAGCTCGTGGGAGACCGCGCAGAATCAGTCCAGGACTTCTCCGACGAGCAGTCGGGCTACCACAAGTCGCTCAAGCCCCGGCAACTGCAGATGATCGCCATCGGCGGCGCCATCGGCACCGGGCTCTTCCTCGGTGCGGGCGGCCGTCTGCACGAGGCCGGGCCGCTGCTCGTGTTCGACTACGCGGTCTGCGGTTTCTTCGCGTTCCTCATCCTGCGGGCGCTCGGCGAGCTCGTGCTGCACCGGCCGTCATCCGGCTCCTTCGTCTCCTACGCCCGCGAGTTCTACGGCGAGAAAGCCGCCTACGTCTCGGGTTGGCTCTACTTCCTCAACTGGGCGATGACCGCCATCGTCGACTCGACCGCCGTGGCCGTCTACGTGCAGTACTGGAGCCTGTTCACCTCGGTGCCGCAGTGGCTGCTCGCCCTCATCGCGCTCGCGGTGGTGCTCAGTGCCAACATGATCTCGGTGAAGGTGTTCGGCGAGATGGAGTTCTGGTTCGCGCTGATCAAGGTGGTGGCCCTCGTGGCCTTCCTCCTCATCGGCGTGGTCTTCCTCGCCTTCGCCTTTCCGACGGATGCGGGGATCACCGGCATCCCGATGATCGTCGCCGAGGGGGGCCTGTTCCCGAACGGCATCAACACGCTCGTGGTGGCCGTGGTGATGATCCAGGGCGTGGTGTTCGCCTACGCGGGCGTCGAGCTGGTCGGCACGGCCGCCGGCGAGACCGAGAACCCGGAGAAGATCATGCCGCGCGCCATCAACAGTGTGGTGCTGCGCATCGCGGTGTTCTACTGCGGCTCGGTGCTGCTGCTCGCGCTCCTGCTGCCCTCGTCGGTGTACTCCGCCACCGAGAGTCCCTTCGTGACCTTCTTCTCCCACATCGGCAACCCGACCGTGGCGGCGATCGCCGGCTCGGCCATGAACTTCGTGGTGCTCACGGCGGCCCTCTCGAGCCTGAACGCAGGGCTGTACTCGACCGGGCGCATCCTGCACTCCCTTTCGGCGGCCGGAGCGGCACCTCGGTTCACCGGCAAGATCAACAAGCGCGGGGTGCCGTTCGGCGGCATCCTGCTCACCTCGGCGGTGGCGCTGCTGGGTGTGGGACTCAACTTCGTGGTGCCGGCCCAGGCCTTCGAGATCGTGCTGAACGTCTCGGCGCTCGGCATCATCTCGAGCTGGGGCACCATCATCCTGTGCCAGATGAAGTTCAAGAAGCTCGCCGATCAGGGGCTCTACGTGCGGCCGAAGTTCCGGCTGTTCGCGGCACCGTTCACCTCGTACCTCACGCTGGCCTTCCTCGTGTCGGTGCTCGTACTGATGGCGTTCGACTACCCGGCGGGCACCTTCACGATCGCCTCGCTCGTGATCATCATCCCGTTGCTGATCGTGGGCTGGTACGTCTACCGCGACCGCATCACGGCCATCGCGGCGGCGCGCTCGGGGTTCACCGGGGCGTACCCGACCGTGGCGAACCCCACGCCCCTACCCGAGAAGGACGCCTAGCGCCCGACGCTTGATTTATGGCGAGCCCGGCCAATAGGGTTCAGCCCATGACATTTCGTGAGTTTTCATCACCTTCGTCGAAGATGCTGCGCCTTGTGACCCTCCTTCTCGCGGGTAGCCTCGTGGCCGCCTTTCTCGCCGTGGCTCCTCTCGCGGTCGAACAGGCGTCGGCCATGGAGATCGATTGCAGCACGATCGGGGGTCCCGGAGCTCTGGGCGGATATGTCGAGAGCCTCGGAGTGCGTTGCGCCGGCGGATCCGCGGGAGGGAGCGGCAGCACGGGAGCCGGCGGCGGGTCGGCGGGCTGCGCCCCGAAGACAGATCGGATTCCCATCGGGTTCTTCGACGTGTTCAACACCGATGTCGAGAGCGTGGAATACGCCACGGTGAACAGTCCCACCAGCGTCAGCACCTATCTGAGGGCCTACCGGCGGGACGTGAACGGCAGGCTGTACCTCGGCGGAGAGATGCGAGTGCGGCACGGCCTGGACCGGTCGTACATCAGCTTCTACAGCTATCTCTTCTCCCGCGGCGGGGCGGGTTCGTTCTACCAGGAGGCCTACTACGACTCCAAGATGCCGTGCTCGGACGGATACACATATCAGCTGTCCGAAAGCCTCGTCCCCGGCGACTCTCCGGCTAATCCGACCCCGCTGCTGGCGCCCGGAAGTGCAGCCGGGGCGGGCGAACCGGTCATGGCGCGCGGGCTCCTGGCCCAGGTGCCCTCGACCGACGAGTACATCCTCCGCATCGACGTCACCAACAATGGTGCGGCTCCCGCTCCGGCATCCGTGAGCCTGCTCATGAACGATTTCGATGTCGAGAATGTGCTCGCGACCTCGGGCGGCGTGGACTGCCCGCCGGCTGCCAAGAGCCTTCAGAAGTGCTCGGTGTACGACATCACGCCGGGAGCGTCGCAGTCGATGACCCTTCTGCTCCGCGCTCACGCGGGAATTCCCGCAGAAGCCGACATCCCGATCATCCTCGCCTACCGGACGACGACCGGGGGCACGGGTCGCCTGTTCTACTCCGTCTCGCGCCCCGACCCGGTTCCGGCTCCCCCGGCGTGTCCCGCGGCGGGCCGTCAGACCGTGGTGGCGGGGCTCCTCACCCCCCTCACGACGTTCTGCCACAGCGAGCGGCCGATGGCGGTCACCGCGGCGCACGGCACGGCCAGCATCACTGCCTACGGAGCGATCAGCTACACCGCGGATCCTGCCTACCGCGGAACGGATACGCTCACCGTCACAGCCAGCAGTGCTCGCGGACGAGTGAGCGCGCCGACCACGATCGACGTGACGGTCGCCGACCCACCCCATGCCGAGGCCGACAGCTACACCACCTTCTTCGAGACTCCGCTCACGGCCGGCACGAGCGTTCTCGAGAACGATTCGATCTTCGGGGCCGCGGCTCTCCCACTGCCGGACAGGTGGTACGCCCAGCAGGGCACGACGCCCCCGGCGCACGGCACTGTCGTCCTCCAGCGCGACGGCACCTTCGTCTACACCCCGGACGACGGATTCTCGGGCACCGACAGTTTCCGCTATCGAGTCGAAGGGCCCGACTCCGCGGCGTCGAACGCCGTGACGGTGAACATCGAAGTCGTGGTGCCCTGAGCTGGGGGGCAGACGTGATCGCGCCAGCAAGGACGCCTGGCGCGGCTGGGCTGACGCCCTGGCGCGCTCCGGCTAGAAGCCGGCGACCGGATGCGGGCGGTATGGCGCCGCGAGACGGGCGAGCTCCGCGGGCGTGAGCTCCAGCTCGAGCGAGGCCACGGCGTCGTCGAGGTGCCGCGCCTTCGAGGCGCCCACGATCGGAGCCGAGACCACCGGGCTCGCCGACACCCAGGCCAGCGCAACCTGGGCGCGCGGCACCCCGCGTTCGGCGGCGATCTCGGCCACCGCATCCACGATCTCGCGGTCGCCGAGCTCGGCGTCGTAGAGCGTCTTGCCGAACTCGTCGGTCTCGGAGCGGTTCGTCGTCGCGCTCCAGTCGCGGGTGAGGCGGCCGCGCGCGAGCGGGCTCCACGGGATGACGCCGATGCCGGCGTCGGCGCAGAGCGGATGCATCTCCCGCTCCTCCTCGCGGTTCAGCAGGTTGTAGTGGTCCTGCATGGTCACGAAGCGCGACCATCCGTTGGCCTCCTGCAGGTGCAGGGCCTTGGCGAACTGCCACGCCCACATCGAGGAGGCGCCGAGGTAACGGGCCTTGCCGGCCTTCACCACGTCGTGGAGGGCTTCGAGGGTCTCCTCGATCGGGGTGAGCGGGTCCCAGCGGTGGATCTGGTAGAGGTCGACGTAGTCGGTTCCGAGGCGGGCGAGGCTCGCGTCGATCTCGGTCATGATCGCCTTGCGCGAGAGTCCGGCACCGTTCGGGCCGGGGCGCATGCGGCCGTGCACCTTGGTGGCGATCACGATCTCGTCGCGGTCGGCGAACTCGGCGAGCGCGCGGCCCACGATCTCCTCGCTCGACCCGTCGGAGTAGACGTTCGCAGTGTCGAAGAAGGTGATGCCGGCCTCCACGGCCTGGCGGAGCAGGGGACGGCTGGCCTCCTCGGGCAGCGTCCAGGCGTGGTTGCCGCGAGCCGGGTCGCCGTAGGTCATGCAACCGAGGGCGATGGCCGAGACGTCGAGGCCGGTGGAGCCGAGCTTGGTGTACTTCATGCGGAGGCTCCACCGCCGGTGCCGGCTTCAGCGCCGACGGGCGTGGACGCCGACTCGGATGGGACGGAGGCGGCGGCCGGCGTCGCGTGGTCGCGCCAGCTGTGCTGCGGACTGAACCACAGCATCCGCTTCGCCTTGTCGATCGAGAGCAGCGTCTCGACGCCCTCCACCGGGCGGGTGAACGGCACCTCCGGAAAGTAGCGGGCGGCGAGCTCGGCCGAGGGGGTCGACATCACGGTGTCGGCGGCGGCGATGACGAAGGCCTCGAAGCCCGTGATGGTGCTCTCGAGGGCGAGGCGCACCGCCTGGGCGCCGTCGCGGGCGTCGATGTAGCCCCAGGCGTTCCAGGAGCGGCTCTCGGGGTTCTCGTCGAAGGCGGGGAAGGCCGCGTAGTCGGCCTCGTCCATGACGTTCGAGAAGCGCAGGCCGATGAGCTTGAGGTCGGGGTTCCAGCGGGTGAAGTGGCGGGCCATCTCCTCCTCGACGGCCTTGCCGAGGGAGTACGTCGACTGCGGGCGCACCGGGTAGTCCTCGCTCACCGGAAAGAACGGGGGCGGCGAATCGGCGAACGGCAGGCCGAGCACGGTCTCGCTCGAGGCCCACACCACGTTGTCGATGCCGGCCTTCGCCGCTGCGGCGAAGACGTTGTAGCTGCTCGGCACGTTGTTGGCGAAGGTGGCCGAGTTGGTGAGGATGCCCGGGGCCGGGATCGCCGCGAGGTGCACCACGGCGTCGACCTGGCTGTAGCGATCGTCGACGCTCGTGAGCGCTTCGGCCACCTGGCCGTAGTCGGTGAGATCGACCCGCACGAACGACGTGCGGGCGGCGGCCTCGGCATCGGGCGACGGCGCCCGGTCGAGGTTCACCACCTCGTAGCCGTTCTCGAGCAGTTCGCGCACGACGGCGCGCCCCAGCTTTCCGCTTCCTCCGGTGACCACGACCCGCGTCATGCGTTCTCCTGACTTCGTTGTGCTTCCAGTATCGTGCCGTCCGGGTGAACGGATGCTGTCGCTAAGCTGACCGCATGGCCATCGTCGCATCCGTCCTGGTGGGGCTCGCCGCCCTGCTCCATGTCTACATCTGGTACATGGAGAGCGTGCGCTGGCGCACTCCCGTGGTCTGGAAGCGCTTCGGCCTGGCCAACCAGGCGGATGCCGACACCACCGCCCCGCTCGCCTACAACCAGGGCTTCTACAATCTCTTCCTCGCGGTGGGGGCGGCGCTCGGCGTCATCCTCTACTGGACCGACGCGCAGGGGGCCGGCTTCGCCCTCGCGGTGTTCTCGGCGGGCTCGATGTTCGCGGCGTCACTCGTGCTGCTCTCGACCGGCCGTTCGCGGCTGCGCGCGGCCGCCACGCAGGGCACGCTGCCGCTGCTGGGCGTGCTCTTCTTCTTGTTCGCGCTGGCTGTCTAGGCGGTGCGCGGGATCTAGGACGTGCGCGCGATCTAGGCCGTTCGGGCGTGAGGGAGGGGCTGTGCGCGGGGTTTAGGCCGTTCACTCGCGAGCGGGGCCGTTCGCACGATCGGGACAGTTCACTCGCGAGGGCTAGGCCGTTCGCGCGCGAGGGCTCGGCCGGTTGGTGCGCGAAGGCCGAGGGGGTTGCGCGTGCGTCAGAACGGCGGGGAGTGGGCGTCGAGGTAGGCGGGGCGCGGAACGATCCGTGGTGGAGCGTCGTCACCCCGTGGAGGATCGTCGCCCGGATTCGGCGGACGTCTGCGCCTGAGTGAGCCGGGAGCGCGGGTGAGGTAGCGGGCGCCGCGCGGACTCGTCCAGAGAAGATCGCGGACGCCGCTTTCGGGCTGTTCGGCACGCCAACCGCCCTCGTGTTTCAGGTGGTGATGGCGAGCACACAGGTGCGCCAGGTTGGACGCTCTCGTCTCGCCGCCCTCGGCCCACGCGGTGGTGTGGTCGAGTTCGCAGCGGGATGCCCGACGGCCGCACCCGGGGAAGCGACAGGTCTCGTCGTCGACCAGCAGCACCGTGCGCAGTTCCGTGGTCGGGCGATAGCGGCGGCGGGTGACGGACAGGATCGCGGCGGTCGCCGGGCGGGCATCCGCGTCGGGTGTTTCGACACCCTCGGCGGGGGTCTGCTCACCGGGTGCAAGGAGTGCACGCAGGAAGGTGGGGGCGGTCGCCGCGATCGCCCGCGCGGTCGCGGGGTCGATCGGCCCATAGCCGTGCAGGTCGCCCGGTTCGTCGGAGACCGCCGCGACGGTCGCGGCCGGAACGGTGACGATCACCGTGGGAGTGACCCGCGGCCGCTCACCCCGCCCGAGGATGATGTCGGTGAGGACGTCGCAGCGGCGCTGCCCGTGCGTGCGATCGTCGCCCTCGGCACCCGCCGCGCCCGCGGTCGATGCGCGAGCGGCGGGCTCACCGCCGGCGTCATCACCCGCGGCAGGCTCACACTCCGGCGACCCACCCACGGCGGCCGCACCCGCGGCAGACTCACACTCCGTCGACCCACCCACGGCGGCCGCACCTGCGACAGGCTCACACCCAGGCGACCCACCCGCGGTGGCCGCACCCGCGAGAGACTCACTCTCGGCCGAAGCGCTCGTGCCGCGGAGACTCACGCCGGTGGCATCCGCGCGCGAAGCATCCGGTGTCGGGCGGAGAGACCGGGCTACCCGGTCGATCAGGTCGTCGATCGCCAGCGCGTCGGCCGCCGGCAGGTGGTGATGGAGCGTCGCCATGCCGTCGACACCCGCCTCGAACCACACCGAACGCTCGCGCCGGGCCGCGGCGGCGCGCGCCACCATGGACTCCGGATGCGCAGCCTCGCGCGCCCTCCGTGCCCGCTCGTCGAAGCGGGCCGCGGTCAGCTCCAGCGCCACCGGAAGCAGCGAGCGCTCGAACGCACCCCGCTGCTCCTGCGGCAGCGACACCGCGTGGGAGACCAGGTAGCGCGCGTGCAGGTAGGAGATCGAGCCGCGCCCCAGAGCGTCGAGCGTGGCCGGAAGGCCCTGAACGAGATGCTCTGCCTCGTTGACCAGCCGGGTGACCGTGCCTTCGGAACGCCGCGTCGCGCATCCGATCTCGGCCGCCAGACGACGCCGTGCCATCTCTTGGCCGGCGACCGTGGCCGCTGCCCCGCCGGCCACCGCCAGCTGGTCGGCCAGAGAGGCCGCCTCGGCGAGCCACCGGGTGCGGCGGGCTTCGGCCGCCGCGATGAGGCGCTCTTCGGCGGCGATCGCCGCTACTGCCGCGTCATAGCGGTCACCGAGCGCACCCGACGAGCCTGCGGCGCCGTCCGAACAAGCGGCGCCCAGCGAACCTGCCGTGCCCAGCGAACCAGCGGTGCGCAGCGAAGCCGCCGCCATCCGGGCAGCATCCATCGACTCGGCGGAGGCCGAGACGAAGAATACAGAGGAGCTGCTCATGAGAATAAGTCAACACCACGCCACCGACACTGGCCGCTCGGGCCGGATTCACCGTCGCAAGTACTTCTTGAGCGATTCCTTCACCGTGTCGGAGATCGTGTTCGGGCCCCCGAGCACCACGATTCGATACGGGTCGAGGCGATCCAGTTGCGTCGCGACGGAGGGTGGGATCGAATCCTTCGTGACCAGGAGCACCGGCCCCCGGTCCGCGATCGCGGCGGCCGATCCGGAGAGCGCGTCGGGGAACACCGCACCCGACGCCACGTAGACCACGTCGCGAGCCGAGAACGCGTCTTGCGACACGTTGGCGGAGACCTCGAAGCGATCCAGACCGTCAACTCTCTTCACCGTCGGCGCCAGGGCTTTCAGCGCCGCGAAGGTGGCCTCGGAGATCGTGTTGGTGCCGCCGAGCACCACGATGCTCTTGGGCTGCAGTCGGCTGAGTTCGCTGCCGATGGCGCCGGGAACGGCGTCTTTCTCGACCAGCAGCACGGGTCCGCCAAGCAGACCGGCAGCGGCGGAGCCCGACAGGGCATCCGGGAACACAGCACCGGATGCCACGTAGGCGGTGCCGACTCCGGGAGCGAATCCGTTCGCCGAAATGGACGCCGACACGGCGAATCGATCGGCGCCGGCGATTCGCGACACCCCCGCGTCGAACGTACCGAGAGCCGTCTCGACGCCGGCGCTGATGGTATTGAGCCCGCCGAGCACGACGACCTTCGCGGGTTTGAGTCTCTTCAGCTCGGCCGCGATCGCGTCCGGCACCGAGTCCTTGCCGACCAGCAGCACCGGCCCGCCCTGCGCACCCGCGATCGCCGATCCCGAGAGCGCGTCACTGAACACCGCGCCCGAAGCGACATACGCGACAGGCACCCCGGGCGGGAAGGTCTCGGCAGACACCTCGGCCGAGACCGCGAACCGATCCACCCCACCGATCCGCTCGACCCGCGGGCCCTCCAGGCCCCGGAGGTAGATCTGCGCAGGCGCGGCCTCCGTGCCGCCCAGCAGGTCGCTCGACGCACTGAACGCGACCCATTTCCCGTCACCCGAGATGCTCGGATAGTCACCGCCCGAGCCTCCGCTCCCCCTCAACGGATCGGCCGCGGTGGCGCTGACCAGGTTCGTGACACCCAGCCGGAGGTCGCGCGAGTACACCTGCCCTATGCCTCTCGTATCAGCCCGAACCAGGTCGTCCGCGGAGGAGACGAAGGCCACCCGCTGCCCGTCATCGGAGATGGTCGCGGCGAGCGAGCGACCCTGGGCGGATTTCACACCAGTCGCGTTCACGCTCACCAACTCGGACGGGAGCGCCGACGTGTCCCGCAGATAGACCTGCTCGTCGACGGTGCCGACGGACTTCGGCGAGAGATTGCCGGCCTTCGAGTCGTAGGCAATGCGCCGGCCGTCCGCGGACACCACAGGGCGTAACGAATGGCCGTTTCCGCCACTGCTCCCGTCAGGGGAGACGCTCACCAACCCCGTGCTGCCCGAATCGATCGCATGCAGGAAGATCTGGAAGTACACGCCCGAAACGGCGTTGTTGCTGAGATTCGTCGAATTCGACACGAACGCCACGACCGAGCCATCTCGCGACAACGACGGCGTATAGGAATCGCGGTTTCCGCTCTCTCCTGGCGAGCTCAAACTCGCATCACGCGTGCTGAGCAGCCGGACGAGGGTCATCACCCCGCTCCTCATCTCCGCCCCGAAGATCCGACTAATGGAGGCAGACGTCCCCGGCAACAGATTCGACGCCACGGACGCGAAGGCCAAGCGCGATCCATCGCCGGACAGCGACGGCTCGAACGAGTTGTTGACGCCCGCGGCCGTGCCTGCCTCGTTCCGGCTGACCAGCTGCGTCGATCCGGTCGTCAGGTCTCGGAGGTAGATCTGCGTGTGACCGTCAAGGGCAACCGAGGTATCGAGATCGGTGGCGTACGACGTGAACGCCACATACCGGCCGTCGTCAGAGATCGACGGGTCGTACGCATGACCATTGCCCCCATCCGCGCCGGAGGCATTGACACTCACCAGCACGGTGCGCCCATTCGTGGTGTCTCTCACGTACACCTGGGACTTGTCCGGCGGCACCGGAATACTGGTGAGATTGTGCGCTTTCGATACGAACGCCACGAACCTGCCATCGGCCGACACCGAGGTCTGGATCGACTCGGCATCGCCGGCCTCGCCTGCTGGACTGACACTCACCAATTGCGTCTCACCGGGCGCCGGCACGGCCGTCGCCCCCGCCGCGTGGGCGGCAGGCAGACCCGCCGAAACAGTGATCGCGACGCCCACCGCGAAAACGGTCAGGGCACGTCGACGGTGGCTGGCAGTCATGGGCAGGTCCTCACTCGGGGCGATGAGCACGCACCAGATGAGGCTTGCCCATATCAGTTCATGAGCATATCTCGCTTACTCAGGAGATTCCAGCCCCAGCCCCAGCAGCCTCCCGCGCATCCAGCGCCCGCTGCTCGCGCCGGTTGCGGCGCCGTTCGCGGCCGCCCTCGTAGAGGTTGTAGAGCACCGGCAGCACGATCAGCGTCAGCAGTGTCGACGAGACGAGGCCGCCGATCACGATGATCGCGAGCGGCTGCGAGATGAAGCCGCCGTGTCCGGTGAGACCGATGGCCATCGGCAGCAGTGCGAAGATCGTGGCGAGCGCCGTCATCAGGATGGGCCGAAGACGCCGCGAAGCCCCTTCGATGAGAGCCTCCCGCACGGTGAGCCCTCGCCCGCGGTACTGGTTGACGAGGTCGACGAGCACGATCGCGTTCGTCACCACGATGCCCACGAGCATCAGCAGCCCGATGAACGAGGGAACGCCGAGCGGGATGCCCGAGATCACCTGCAGCGCGATGGCGCCGGTGGCCGCGAACGGCACCGAGACGAGCAGCAGCAGCGGCTGGACGAGGCTCTTGAACGTCGCCACCATCACCACGTAGACGATCAGGATGGCGATCAGCAGCGCGATGCCGAGCTGCGAGAACGCATCCGACTGGTCGGTCACCACGCCGCCCACCTTCGCGGTGGCGCCGGCCGGCAGCGAGACGCTGTCGAGCGCGCCCTGCACCTCGGTGCTCGCAGTGCCGAGGTCGGCGCTGTTCGGCGTGACCGACACGGTGGCGGTGCGCACGCCCTTGACCGTCGTGATGGTCGACGGGCCGTTCACCACCGACACGGTCGCGAGGGTGTCGAGCCGCACTGGGCCCACCACCGTCGGGATCTGCAGCGCCGCGAGCTCCGCCTGCGTGGTGGGCGGGTTCTCGGCGGTGAGGTAGATCGTGTAGTTCTTCTCGTCGATCACGATCGAGCCGATGTTCGTGGGCTGCATCGCCTGCGACACGATCCCTCCCACGGCCACCTCGTTGAGCCCGGCCTCGGCCGCCTTCGTGCGGTCGACCGCCACCTGCACGTAGGGCCGCGAGGCGCTGAGGTTGCTGGTGGCCTGCTTCACGCCCGAGAGCCCCTGCACCGAGCTGAGCACGGCATCGGATGCGGTCTGCAGGTCGGTCTGGTTGGTGGCCGACACGTCGATGGCGATGTCGGAGCTGCCGCCGAAGCCGGCGCCTGACGAGACCGTGATGTCGCCGGCATCCGGCAGCGCCTCGAGCGTGGTGCGCACGGTGTCCTGCAGAGCGGTCTGGTCCGCACCGGACGCCGTGGTGATGTTGTAGGTGATGGCCGAGTCGCCGCCGCCCGAGAAGGCGTCGCGCAGCGAGCTGCCCGAGGAGCCGATGGTGAGCTGCACGGTGTCGATGCCGTCGACGCCCTTGAGCGCCTTCTCCACCTCGAGCGCCGTGGCCGACTGCGCGTCGAGACTCGCGCCCACGGGCACGGTCTGCGTGACGGTGAAGGTGTTCTGGCCGCTGTCACCGAGGAAGTTCGTCTTCATCAGGCCGAGCAGGGGCACGGTGCCGATCAGGATGAACGCGGCGATCACGATGGTGACCACCGAGTGCTTCAGCGTCCAGCCGATGATCGGCAGGTAGCGGCGCTGCAGCGCGGTGGGCGGCTCGTCCTCGACCTCGACGCGGTGGTTGCGGGCACGCCGCGTGGGCACGAGGGCTTCGGATGCGACGGGCGCGGCCGCGACGACGGGCGCGTGGGCAGCGGGTGTGGCGAGCGCATCCGGGCCGGCGGCCGCGGCATCCGACGCAGCAGCATCCGCCACCGCAGCATCCGGACCGGCGGCAGCAGCATCCGTCGCCGCAGCACCAGCCACCGCAGTGCCCGCGTCCTTCTTCGCCTTGGGCGGCCGCACGAACCAATAGGCCAGCACCGGCACGATGGTGAGCGCCACGAGCAGCGAGGCGAGCAACGCGATGGTCACGGTGAGCGCGAAGGGCCGGAACAGCTCCCCCGTCGACCCGCCCACGAAGGCGAGCGGCAGGAAGACCGCGACCGTGGTGATGGTGGAGGCCGTGATGGCGCCCGCGACCTCGCGAACGGCGTCGACGATGAGGGCCGCTCGTGCTTCGCCGGCCTCCTTCGGCGTGAGACCCTCGGCCCGCAGCGAGGACAGGTGTCTCTTGATGTTCTCGATGACCACGATGGAGTCGTCGACCACGCGCCCGATCGCGATCGTGAGCGCGCCGAGCGTGATGATGTTGAGCGTGTAGCCCGAGGCCTGCAGCCCGATGAAGGTGATCAGCACCGAGGTGGGGATCGAGATGGCCGTGACGAGCGTCGACCGGATCGACAGCAGGAACACGAACACCACGACCACGGCGAAGAAGAGGCCGAGCAGGCCCTCGGTGGCGAGCGACTCGATCGACTGCTGGATGAACGGGGCCTGGTCGAACACCACGGTGAAGGTGGCTCCGGGCAGCGCGCTCTCGAGCTGCGGCAGCAGCGCGCGCACGCCCTTCGACACCTCGACGGTGTTCGCCGACGGGATCTTCGTGATCGAGATGGTGAGCGCATCCTGCCCGTTCACCCGCGAGATGGAGGTGACCGGGTCGTCGACGAGGGCCACCGTGGCGACCTGCCCGATGGTGACCGGCGTGCCGTCGGCGTTGAGGGCCGGGAGCGGGATGGCCGCGATGTCGTTCGTGGAGGTGAGCTTCGAGCCGGCCTGCACGGCGTAGCTCTGGCCGTTCTCGTTCAGGGTGCCGGCGGGGATCAGCTGGCCGTTGCCCGCGACGGCGTCGCTGATCTGCTTCGTGGTGACGCCGGCGGTCGCGAGCGACTGCGGGGAGGGCGTGATGGTGACGCGCTGCCCGATCTGGCCGAGCACCTGGGCGGCGCGCACGCCCTTCACGGCCTCGATGTCGGGCACGGCCGTCGTGGCGAGCTGCTGCGCGAGGGTCTTCTGGTCGGTGCCCGAGACGGCGATCGAGATGACCGGGAAGTCGCTGATGCTCGCCGAGAGCACCTGCGGGTCGAGGTCGGCGGGCAGCTGCGACTTGATGCGGTTGATGGCCTGCGTCATCTTCTGCTCGGCCGTGGCGAGGTTGGTGCCGTAGTCGAAGGTCGCGGAGATGAGCGAGAGGTTGGTGCTGCTGGTCGCACTCGTGGTCTGGATGCCCTCGACGCCCTGGATGGCCGTCTCGATCGGCGTCGAGACGTCGTCGTTCACCACCTCGGGGCTCGCCCCGGGGTAGGTCGTGAGCACCGCGAGCTGCGGGAACTCGATCGAGGGGATGAGCTCCTGCTTGAGGCTCGTGAGCGCGAGGCTGCCGAAGACGGCCACCACGATCGTGACGAGGGCGATCAGCGCCCGGTTCTTCATGCTGAGAACGGCGAGGAAATGCACGGGGTCGTCTCTCTGTCGATCCGAGGAGGAGCAGGTCAGATGGAAGCGAAAGCTAACTCGCTCAACTATCTCACCTTTCCCTGCTCCCCCCGGGTGGTCCTACTCGTAGCGCAGCGAGGAGATCGGGTCCTGCCGCGCGGCGCGCAGAGCCGGGATGGTGCCGGCCAGGAAGGCGATCCCCATCACGGTGACCACGATCGTGAGCAGGGCCACGGGGTCGAAGGCGATCAGCGTCAGCCCCGGGAGGCCGGACAGCAGCCCGTGCGACAGCACGCGGTTCGCGAGCGAGCCCACGAGCATCCCGACGCCCACCCCGATGGCGGAGCCGAGGAACCCGATGAACACCGCCTCGAGGCTGAACAGCCCGAACACCTTGCCGCCCGACATGCCCATGGCCTTCATCAGGCCGATCTCGCGGGTGCGCTCCTGCACGCTCATGAGGAGCGTGTTCACGATGCCGAAGCCGGCGGCGAGCAGCGCGATGATCGCGAAGCCGTTGAGCACCAGGATGATGCCGTCGATCACCGTCTTGAACGCGCCCAGGGTGTCGTTCACCGTGGTTCCGGTGAAGCCGGCGGTCTTGAGGTCGGCTTTCAGGGTGTCGATCTGGGTCTGCGACGCCGAGGGGTCGAAGCGCACGGTGGCGGAGGCGTAGCTCGCGGTGCTGGCCGCCGTGAGGCCGGTGCTCTGCGTGTTGTAGAGCGAGCGCATGAGGGCGTCGTTCGGCGTGATCGCGCTGCCGGCGATGAGACCCGGATGCGCGACCCCCACGATGGTGGCGTCGGCCGTCGACTGCACGCCCTTCGCATCCGTCACCGCGATGGTCAGGGTCTTGCCCACCGCCGCCGCGTCGTCGGCGAAGCCGAGCGGCGTCACGTAGGACTCGGGGATGGCGACCTGGAAGCCCGTGGCGTCGAACTGCGGCTGCGCGCCGGCCGCCAGGTCGAGCTTCATGCCCGATACGAAGCTGCCGAGCGTGGCCTGGTACTTCGTGCCGTCGCCGGCCACCACGTAGTCGGGCTTCACCGTCAGCGTCGGGGTGACGCTCGTGACGCCCGGAACGGCGGCGAGGGTGGTGAGGTCGGCGTCGGTGATGGCGGTCACCTCGGTGCGCGCGGCCGGGCCGATGCCCCCCGACCTCACGGTGGTGGAGTTCGGGTCGTAGACCTGGGGCCCGGATGACGCCGCCTCGGCCGGCGTCTTCGTGACGGTCATCACGTCGTTCGCCCCGATCGAGGCCACCGTGGTGGTGATGTACTGGTTGATGCCCGTGCCGACCGCGCTCGTGAGGGTCAGCGTGAAGGCGCCGATGAAGATCGCGATCACCGTGAGGGTGGTGCGGGTCTTGCTGCGCAGGCTGTTGCTGACGGCCGCGCGGATGAGGTCGAGGCCGTTCATGCCGCCACCTCCGTCGCCGAGGCGGCGGGGCCGGTGCCCGGCGCGGAGCCCGCGGCGGTCGCCGTCGTGGCGAGGGAGTCGACGACGAGACCGTCGCGGAGGTACACGCGGCGATCGCAGCGCGCCGCGAGGTCTTCGTCGTGGGTCACGACGATGAGGGTGATGCCGGTGCGCCGGTTGAGGTCGAAGAGGATGTCCTCCACCACCGCCCCGGTGGCCGAGTCGAGGTTGCCGGTGGGCTCGTCGGCGAAGATCACGCTCGGGTTGTTCACGAGCGCCCGGGCGATCACCACGCGCTGCTTCTGGCCGCCCGAGAGGTCGGTGGCCTTGTTCTTGGCCTTGTCGGCGAGCTCGAGCTGGGCGAGCGCCTCCATGCCCCGGCGCTTGCGCTCGGCTCCGTGCACCCCGGCGATCTTCAGCGGCAGCGTGACGTTGTCGAGCACGCTCGTGCCCGGCGTGAGGAAGAACTGCTGGAACACGAAGCCGAAGGTGGCGTTGCGGGTCTTGTTCAGGGTGGAGCCCTTCAGCGCCGCGGCATCCCGCCCGCTCAGCTCGATCTCGCCCGTCGTGGGCTTGTCGAGCAGCGCCAGCAGGTGCATCAGCGTCGACTTGCCCGAGCCGCTCTTGCCGACGATGGCGACCGATTCGCCCTTGGCGACGTCGATCGAGACGCCGCGGAGGGCCTCGAACTTGGTGGGGCCGCGGCCGTACGACTTGCGTACGTCTCGCGCGGCCAGAACGGGCACGGGCATGGGGTCTCCTCGAGGGGGATGATTCGGGCGGGGATGCCGGGCGGCCGGATGCGTGGTGCCGGCACTCCTCCATGCTCCCGTCGCGGTGCGGCATCCGTCGTCCCGCCGGCGCGGTGACTTCTGGCGGCCCGGGTCGTCTCCCGGGATGACGGCGGGAGCCCGCCGGGCCGTCGGCGTACCGCGATCGCGGTATGCCGGGTCACGGCGGCGGAGGGATGTGGGCGGGCGGGCGTTGCTGCGAGGATGGGCTGATGCTCCGCCGGTGGCGCCCTGGGCGTTCGGCGACGGCGCACGGCACCCCGTGCGACGAGAGCCCGAGCGCCTGCGGAACCGGCAGCGGAAGGGAGGTGCGCGATGACCGCTTCGTCCGACCCCGGCGCCGCGGCCCGCCGACGCCGGCGCGTGCTCGGAGTGGTGGGCACGGTCGTGAGCGTCGTGCTCGTGGCGGGCTCGGCCTTCGCGCCCGGCGAGCTCGGCGGCGCGGGCTGGAGCAGCATCCCCTCCGCCCTCGTGCTGCTGGCGCTCTTCGCCGCGGTGCTGCTGCGCAATCGCTTCCCGCTCGCGGCCGCGATCTCGGCGATCGCGATCGGCGCGATCGGCTTCGCGGTCGACGCCCCGCCGGGCGGCATCGCCTTCGGCGTGCTCGTCGTGCTCTTCACGGCCGCCACGCTCACCGACCGCCGCACCACGATCGTCGTCGCGCTGGTCGCCGCCGCCGTGCTCGGCACCGCCGCCGGGGTGTTCCTGCCCGAGACCTGGCGCGACGCGCGCACCGTGGTGCAGATCGTGGTGTTCGTGGGCTTCGTGTCGGCCGCGGGCGACGCCACGCGATCGCGCCGCGCCTTCATCGAGTCGATCACCGAGCGCGCCCTCCGCGCGGAGCAGACGAAGGAGGCCGAGGCGCAGCGCCGGGTGGCCGAGGAGCGCCTGCGCATCGCCCGCGACCTGCACGACGTGATGGCGCACCAGATCGCGGTGATCAGCCTGCACGCGAACGCGGCCACCGCCTCGCTGCGCACCCGGCCCGACGACGCCGAACGCTCGCTCGGCACCATCCGCGAGGCCGCGCGCACGGTGCTCGGCGAGATCGGGAGCCTGCTGACGGTGCTGCGGGCCGCCGACGGGCCGGATGCGGGGGCCGGCACGCTCGCGGGTCCGGGCAGGGGTGCCGGCGCCGGCGCAGTCGGCGCCGGAGCACCGGTGGTGCCGGTTCCGGGGCTCGACGACCTCGACGCGCTGCTCGCCGACTTCGAGCGCAGCGGCTTCCGCGTCGATGTTCGCACCGCGGGCGAGCGGATGCCGCTGCCGGCGCCCGTGGACATCGTGGCGTTCCGGGTGATCCAGGAGGCCCTCACCAACGCCCACAAGCACGGCAGCGACGGCTCGGCCCTGTTGAGCCTCGACTACTCCCCGGAGGCCGTCGAGATCATCGTGACCAACGTGGTGGAGACGGTCGCCGTTCCGGCGGGCGGCGCCGCCGCGGCCGGAGCCTCGGCGGGCCCGTCGATGCGTGCTGCGCCGCTGGGCTCGGGACACGGGCTCCTCGGCGCCGCCGAGCGCGTGGCCTCGGTGAACGGCACGCTCGAGACCGCGGCGGGCCCGGGGCCCGTCTTCCGCTTCACGGCACGGCTGCCGCTGGACGGCGCTGCGGCCGCGCCCGGCACGCCGGCCGCCAGGCCCGCATCCGCTGCGCCGCCGACCGCCTCCACAGCCGGCGCACCCGCCGACCCCACCGCGCCCGTGCCCCCGCCCGCCGCAGTGCCCGCGCCCCGCGCAGAAAGACCGTGCCGATGATCCGCGTGCTCCTCGCCGACGACCAGTCCCTCATCCGCACGGCCGTGGCCGAGCTCGTGTCGAACGAGCCCGGGTTCGAGGTGGTGGGCGAGGCCGCGAACGGGCGCGAGGCCCTCGAGCGCGTGGCGGAGCTGCATCCGGACGTCGTGCTCATGGACATCCGGATGCCCGTGATGGACGGCATCCAGGCCACCGAGGCGATCTGCGCCGACCCGGCCCTCGCCGGCACGCGCATCATCGTGCTGACGACCTTCGAGGAGGACGAGAACGTGCTGCTCGCCCTGCGCGCCGGCGCCTCGGGCTTCATCGGCAAGGGAACGGATGCGGCCGAGCTCATGCACGCCATCCGGGTGGTGCACGACGGCGAGGCGCTGCTCTCGCCGCGCGCCACGAAGACGCTGATCGGGCGCTACACGGCCCCGCCCGAGCCGCGCACGCTGCCCGAGCCCGCCGAGCTCGCGCTGCTCACCGAGCGGGAGCGTGAGATCCTGCTGCTGGTGGCGCGCGGGCTCTCGAACGCCGACATCGCCCGGCAGCTCGTGATCTCGCCGCAGACCGCGAAGACGCACGTGAACCGCATCATGCCCAAGCTCGCCGCACACGACCGCGCCCAACTCGTGATCATGGCCTACGAGTCGGGCCTCCTCGTGCCCGGCGAGGGGTAGGCCCCTCGCGACAGCGGGAGTCAGGCCTCCGGGGTGAAGCGGTAGCCCATGCCGGCCTCGGTGAGCAGGTGGTGCGGATGCGCGGGGTCGGGCTCGAGCTTCTTGCGCAGCTGGCCGAGATACAGGCGCAGGTAGCCCGTCTCCTTCACGCGGTCGGTGCCCCACACCTCGGTCAGCAGCTCCTGGTGGGTCACGAGTCTCCCGGGGTTGCGCACGAGCAGGTCGAGGATCTTCCACTCCGTCGGCGTCAGCCGCACGGCGCTGCGGTCGCCGTCGCGGGTCACCTGCCGCGCCACGAGGTCGACCGTCACGCCGCCGAACGACACGCTCGGCGCATCCGTGGCCCCGCCCGGGCCCGTGGCGGTGCGGCGGGTGAGGGCGCGGATGCGGGCGAACAGCTCGTCCATCGCGAAGGGCTTCGTGACGTAGTCGTCGGCGCCGGCGTCGAGGGCGTCGACCTTGTCGGCCGAACCCGTGCGGCCCGACACCACGAGGATCGGCACGGGCGACCAGCCGCGCACCGCCTCGATCACGGCGAGGCCGTCGAGCGCGGGCATGCCGAGATCGAGCATGAGCAGATCGGGATGCTCGGCCGCCGCGAGACGGATGGCCTCCGCCCCGTCGGCTGCCGTGACCACGTCGTAGCCCTGCGAGCCGAGGGTGATGCGGAGCGCGCGGAGGATCTGCGGGTCGTCGTCGGCGATGAGGATCTTCACGGAGCGGTCCCTTCGTGGGGCGGGGTGGGGGCGGGTGGGGAGGCGGGCGCGGTGGGGGCGGTCGGCGTGGCCGCATCCGGCGCGGACGGGGCGGCGGGCGCCGCGACCGGCAGCGTGACCACCATCGTGAGCCCGCCGCCGGGGGTGTCCTCGGCGTCGAGCGTGCCGCCCATGCCCTCCACGAAGCCCTTCGAGAGGGCGAGGCCGAGCCCGAGACCGGTGAGGTTGTCGGTGTCGCCGAGCCGCTGGAACGGCACGAAGACCTCGTCGCGCCGCTCTGGCGGGATGCCGGGGCCACGGTCGACGACACGCAGCTGCACGCTCCCGGCGAAGGCGCTGGCGGTGACGAGCACGCGCTCGCCCTCGGGGGTGTAACGCAGGGCGTTCGACAGCAGGTTCACGAGCACACGGTCGAGGAGCACGGGATCGGCGAGGAACTCGGGCAGTGCGCCCGGAACGTCGAGGTCGACCTGTTCGGGCCCCAGGCCGAGCTCGTCGAGCACGGCCGGCAGCACGTCGTCGAAGGCCACCGGTGCGAGCGAGACGCCGAGCACCCCCGCCTGCAGCCGGCTCACGTCGAGCAGGTCGGTGAGCAGCTGGGCCAGGGTGGCGAGGCTCTCCTCGGCGGTGGCGAGCAGTTCGTCGCGCTCGCCCGCACTGAGCTCTCCGGCACTGAGTTCGCCCGCACCGAGTTCGCCCGCCCCGAGCCCGCCGGCACCGGGCTCGCCCACGCCGAGCCCGCCCGCACTGAGCTCTCCGGCACTGAGTTCGCCCGCACCGAGCCCGCCGGCACCGGGCCCGCCCATGCCAGGCTCGCCCACACCGGGCCCGCCCGCACCGGGCCCGCCCACTCCGCGCCCGCCGGCCGCCGGCGCATCCCCGGTGACCGTCGCCCGGCCGTCGCTCGCGGCGGTTCCCCGCGGAGCAGGGCGACCCCGCGAGGCGGTCGACGACGCGGAGTCGGCGCGCAAGCCCGTCACCGCGGCGGTCGCGGCGGCGAGCGGCCGGCGCAGGTCGTGCCCGACGGCCGCGAGCAAGGCGCTGCGCACCCGGTCGGCGGCGGCGAGCGGCGCCATCTCCCGCGCGGTCTCCTCGAGGTTCGCGTGTTCGAGCGCGGCCGCGATCTGCACGACGATCACCGCGAGCAACCGCCGATCGGATGCCTGCAGCGCGCGCCCGCGCAGCTCCAGCGCGGTCTCGTCGTCGACCCCCACGCTCACCACCCCTGCTCCCCCTCCTCGCGACTCGCCAGAATCCGCCCTTTCGGCGCGATTTTGGGACGCTTTCTGGCGACTCGCGAGGAGTTCGGGGGGCGAGGACGGGGCGGGGGCCGGGGGGGAGGACGGGGCGGAGGCGGGGGCGCCCGGCACGGCTCCCGCCTCGGCGAGCACCCGTCCCGCGCGCACGAGGCGCACGGAGACGAGCCCGAAGGCCTCCCGGGTCTGCGTGACGAGCGCCTGCAGCGCGTCCTCGCCCCGCAGCACACTGCCCGCCACCGTCGCCACGAGCTCCGCCTCGGCGGCCGAGCGCCGGGCCCGCCGCGAGCGCCGCGCCGCCTGGTCGACCACGATCGACACGAGCACCGCGATCACCACGTAGAGCAGCAGCGCCACCAGGTGCAGCGGATCGGCCACGGTCACCGTGTACAGCGGCGCGACGAAGAAGAAGTCGAGCGTGAATCCACTCAGCACGGCCGCGAACAGAGCCGGCCAGATGCCGCCGATGAGCGCGGCCACCACCACGAGCAGCTGATAGCTCAGCACCTCGGTGGTGATCGACTGCTCGCTGCGCAGCGCCGTCAGCAGCCAGGTCAGCAGCGGCCCCGCCACCACCGCGAACCCGAAGCCGTAGACGCGCCGGCGCACGCTCAGCGAGCCGCCGACGCCCGGCAGAGGCACGCGCAGCCGCCCGCCCGCCGCCGCGTGCGTGACGATGTGCACGTCGATGTCGCCCGACTCCCGGATGACGGTCGCCCCGATCCCCGGACCCGTCACGAGCGCCGCGACGCGGCTGCGCCGGCTCACCCCGATCACGAGCTGCGTGGCGTCGGAGCTCCGCGCGAACTCCACGAGGGCCGACGGGATGTCGTCACCCACCACCTGATGGAAGCTCCCGCCGAGGCTCTCCACGAGCATCCGCTGCGCCTCGAGGGCACCCGGGTTCGGCTCGCGCAGGCCGTCCTGCGCGGTCACGTGCACGGCGAGCAGGCGCCCGCCGGCCGAGCGGGCCGCGATGCGGGCGCCCCGCCGCAGCAGTGTCTCGCCCTCGGGCCCGCCGGTGAGCGCCACCACCACGCGTTCGCGCGCCTCCCACTTGTCGCCGATGCCGTGCTCCGCGCGGTACCGCTGCAGCGAGGAGTCCACCTCGTCGGCGAGCCAGAGCAGGGCGAGCTCGCGCAGGGCGGTGAGGTTGCCGAGCCGGAAGTAGTTCGACAGGGCCGCATCCACCCGTGCCGCCGGGTAGACCTGCCCCTCGGCGAGCCGGTCGCGGAGCGCCTGCGGGGCCAGGTCGACGACCTCGATCTGGTCGGCCGAACGCAGCACCGCATCCGGGATCGTCTCCCGTTGCGGCACCCCCGTGATGGCCTGCACCACGTCGTTCAGCGACTCGATGTGCTGGATGTTCACGGTCGACAGCACGTCGATGCCCGCGTCGAGCAGCGCCTCGACGTCGCTCCACCGCTTCTCGTGGGCGAGGCCCGGGGCGTTGGTGTGGGCCAGCTCGTCGACGAGCGCGATCTGCGGCGCCCGGGCGAGCACGGCGCCGAGGTCCATCTCCTCGAGCTCGACACCGCGGTGCCGGATGCGCAGCCGCGGCACGATCTCGAACCCCGCGGTCATCGAGGCGGTGCCGGCCCGGCCATGGGTCTCGACGACCGCGATCACCACGTCCTTTCCGGCCGCGCGCAGCCGCCGCCCCTCTTCGAGCATCGCGTAGGTCTTGCCCACGCCCGGCGCCGCCCCGAGCAGCACGCGCAGCCGCCCGCGCTTCACGCGCGCCTCCCCGGGAATCCCGCGGTCGCGGCCCTGCACGAGCGCCTCGACGAGATCATCACCCTGCGACTCCTCCAGCCCGCGTGCCGCCGCGACGCGGGGCACTTGCACTAGAGCGTATTCGGCGCCGGTGGGCGGGTCGAGCGGCGGGCCGAGCCGCCGGTTCGTCCGCCGGTTCGCCCCCTCCGGTATTCAGTCTTGCTATCTACCGGTAGTCGGCGTTACTATCTACTGGTAGTCAGCAACACCGAGTAGTAAGGCGGGCCGATGGCCAAACAGATGACCGAGATGCTCAAAGGCACGCTCGAGGGCGTGGTCCTGGCCACCCTGGCCAGCCGGCCGGCCTACGGCTACGAGATCACGGCGCGGCTGCGCGACCAGGGCTTCTCCGACATCGTCGAGGGCACCGTGTACGCGCTCCTGCTGCGGATCGAGCAGCGCGGCCTCGTCGACGTGACGAAGGTCGCGTCGGAGAAGGGCCCGCCCCGCAAGGTCTACTCGCTCAACGCGGCCGGGCGCGACTACCTGGACGAGTTCTGGAGGAGCTGGAGCTTCCTCGCAGAGCGGATCGAACAGCTCCACCACCAGATCGAGAACACACCGAACACTCACGAAGGAGAGAAGTGACATGGCTGCGAAGTGGATCGAGGTCCTGACCGGATCGCTCGAACAGAAGAAGCAGTACCGCCAGGCGGTGGCGCGCATCGACGCGCTCCCCGAGCCCCACCGGGCCGCCGCCAAGGCGATCAGCCGCTACCTGATGTACTCCGGCGGCATCACCGACGGCGACACCCTCGTCACGATGGTGGCCGACCACGCCGACCTCTGGGAGCGGGCCGCCCTCGACGGCACCGCGGTGCGCGACATCGTCGGCGACGACCCCGTCGAGTTCGCCGAGCAGTTCGCCCGGGCCTACTCGAGCGCCCAGTGGATCGACAAGGAGCGCCGGCGCCTCACCGCCGCGATCGACGAAGCGGCCCCCGAGGCCTGACGGTCACCGAGGCAGAGGGAGTAGGCAGATGTCCGACCACCAGTCCCCCGCACCCGCCATCCGGGTGCGGGGCGTCACCAAGTCGTTCTCGAACGTCCCCGTGCTGCGCGGCGTCGACTTCGACGTGGCGCCCGGCACGATCTTCGCGCTGCTCGGCTCGAACGGGGCCGGCAAGACCACGCTCGTGCGCATCCTGTCGACCCTGCTCCGAGCGGATGGCGGGGCCGCGAGCGTGCACGGCTTCGACGTCGCCGCGTCGCCCGGCGAGGTGCGCGAGTCGATCAGCCTCACCGGCCAGTTCGCCGCGGTCGACGAGGTGCTGAGCGGGCGGGAGAACCTCGTGCTCGTCGCCCGGCTCCGCCACCTGAAGAATCCGGGGGCGATCGCCGACGAGCTGCTCGCCCGGTTCTCACTCACCGAGGCCGGCGGCCGTCGCGCCGCCACCTACTCGGGCGGCATGCGCCGCCGGCTCGACATCGCGATGAGCCTCATCGGCAGCCCGTCGGTGATCTTCCTCGACGAACCCACCACGGGGCTCGACCCGCAGGCGCGCCTCGAGGTGTGGCAGACGGTGAAACAGCTCGCCGGGCAGGGCACCACCGTGCTGCTCACCACGCAGTACCTCGACGAGGCCGAGCACCTCGCCGACCGCATCGCCATCCTGCACCGGGGCGTCATCATCCAGAACGGCACGCTCGCCGAGCTGAAGCAGCTCCTGCCCCCGGCCACGGTCGAGTACGTCGAGAAGCAGCCCTCCCTCGAGGAGGTCTTCCTCGCCCTGGTCGGCGAGGCCCCCGAAGCCGATCCCGCCGATGCCCCGTCCGGCGCGGTCGATGCGGCGCCCTCACGAAAGGAACCCCGATGACCACGCACGTCCTCGGCGACACCGGTGTTCTGACCGGCCGCTCGCTGCGCCACATCCTCCGCAGCCCCGACACGATCATCACCACCGCGGTCACCCCGGTGGCCCTGATGCTGCTGTTCGTGTTCGTGCTGGGTGGGGCGATCACCACCGGCTACGACGGCTCCTACGTCGACTACATGCTCCCCGGCATCCTGCTCATCACGATCGCCTCGGGTGTGGCGTACACCTCGTACCGGCTGTTCCTCGACCTCCAGGGCGGCATCTTCGAGCGCTTCCAGTCGATGCCGATCGCCCGGTCGAGCGTGCTCTGGGCGCACGTGCTCACCTCGCTGGCCGCGAACCTCGTGTCGGTGGTGATCGTCACCGGGGTCGCGCTGATCCTCGGGTTCCGGAGCGGAGCATCCGTCGGCGCGTGGCTCGCGGTGGCCGGCATCCTGATTCTGTTCACCCTCGCGCTCACCTGGATCGCGGTGATCGCGGGGCTGTCGGCGAAGTCGATCGACGGGGCGAGCGGCTTCAGCTACCCGCTGATCTTCCTGCCCTTCATCAGCTCGGCCTTCGTGCCCACCGACTCGATGCCCGGGCCCGTGGCCTGGTTCGCCGAGAACCAGCCGGTGACGAGCATCGTCGACACCATCCGCGCGCTGTTCGCCCAGCAGCCGGTCGGCACCGACATCTGGGTCGCCCTGGCCTGGCTGGTGGGCATCCTGGTGGTCGCCTACCTCGCCGCGGTCGCGCTGTACCGCCGCAAGCTGAGCTGAGCCGGGCCGGGCCGGCAGCTCAGAGCCGGTGCCCCCCGGAGCCTCTGCCCCCTCAGAGCCAGTGCTTGCGCTTGAAGACCGTGTAGAGGATGCCGCCCATGGCCACCATGCCGAGCACCGCGAGCGGGTAGCCCAGCGGCCAGTGCAGCTCGGGCATCTGATCGAAGTTCATGCCGTAGATCGTGCCGATCAGGGTCGGGGCGAACAGGATGGCCGCCCAGGACGAGATCTTCTTGATCTCCTCGTTCTGGGCGAGCCCGGTCTCGGTGAGCCGGCGCGTCTCCTCGTTCTGCAGCTGCGTCACGAGCGTCGAGTGCACGGTGAGGGCGTTCTCGAGCAGCGCCCGGAACGCGTCGGCCTTGTCCACCGCTCGATGCACGTGATCGAGCACGTCGCGCAGCGAGCGCTGCAGCTCGAGGTCGACCCGGTACTTCTCCGATCCGCGGAGCAGCCGGTCGAGCATGTCGGGCAGCGGGCCGATCGCGCGCTGGAAGCTGATGACCTCGCGCAGCAGCTCGTAGATGCGCCGCGACACGTCGGGCTGGTTGCCGAACAGCTGGTCCTGGATCTCGTCGATGTCGTTCTCGAGCCCGGCGATGACGGGGGCGTAGCCGTCGACCACCTCGTCGAGGATCGTGTAGAGCACCGCCTCCGGCCCGAGCCGCAGCAGCTCCGGCTCCGCCTCCATGCGGCGCCGCACCACGCGCAGGTCGGGGTTCTCGGCGTGCCGCACCGTCACCACGAACCCCGGTCCGACGAACACGTGCACCTCGCCGAACTCGACGGTCTCGGAGGCGTCGAGGTAGCGGGCCGGCCGGATGACGACGAACAGGGTGTCGCCGAACCGCTCGAGCTTCGCCCGCTGGTGGCCCTTCAGGGCGTCTTCGACGGCGAGCGGATGCAGGCCGAACTCGTCCGCGACGGAGCGCAGCTCCTCGGGGCTCGGCCGGTACAGCCCGATCCATGCCATGCCGTCCCGCTCGCGGAGCAGCTCGTAGGTCTCGTCGAGACTGCGCGGACTCTGCGTGCGGAGCCCGTCGACGTAGATGGCGTTGTCGATGATGGCCATGGCCGCTCCGTTCGAGGTCAGTGGAGCCGCTCCGGATGCAGGGGGCGGCGGCGGATGTCGTGCAGCGCCACGGGCCTCGCGATGACGAAGGCGAGGAGGTCTCCGGCCTGCACGTCGACGGGCAGCACGCACTGCAGGTCACCATAGCGCCGGCAGGGCCGCGCCACGAAGAGGGCCTCCTGCGCCCGCGAGCGCCGGCCGATCAGCCGGAAGGTGCTCTCCAGCGGTTCGCAGCCGTCGAGGTCGGCGTCGACCCACAGGTCGTAGCCGTCGCCGTCCGGCGAGACGGTCACCGCCTCGACGGTCGTGACGACGACCGCGCAGTGCCGCTCCCCGGCCGCCGCCGACCACGATCTCGCGGCGGATTCGGCGACCCGCGTGCACGGGGTGCCCGCGGCGCGGGCCATGCCCGTCATCGACTCGCCGGCGATCGTGACGTCGTCGCGGGTCACGGCGGCCGCCCGCGGCCAGAGCGCCAGGTCGGGGTGCTCGATGTGGTGACGGCGGTACCAGTTCAGGGTGTGGACCATGCTCATGACGCCACCCCCGCCCGCAACTGACGGCAGCTGATCGACCCGGCGCAGGGCACCACGATCAGGTCGCCGACGGCGAGGTCCTCCGGCAGCGCCACGACGGCGTTCCCGAGCTGGAAGGGGCGGCCGCGGCGGGTCGAGACCCGCCCGATCATCCGCACCTCCTCGAGGCACGCGGAGACGGCGGCGAGATCGGCGTCGAGCGTCAGCACCCCGGGGCGCTCGATCGACGTCACACGGGCCACGACGACGGAGGCCTGCTCCGTGTCCGAGGGGCGCCCGTGGGTGCCGGGCACGACGGCGGCGGCGCTGTGCACGCAGGGCGTGTCGCAGATGTCGACGAGCCGCAGCAGCGAGACGCCCGAAACGATCACATCGGTCGTGGTCGGGTGCGTCCACTCCGGCCACCGGTCGATGGCGAGGGGGTCGGGGATGCTGGCGCGGAGGGTGGGAAGGATGCTGGTGAGAGTCACGGAAGAAGGTCTACGCCGCCCGCGGGAGCGTGTGGAGGTTCCTAACGGGATACGAGCGCCGACGCCCCGAATCCTGACGGGAATCCTCATCCCGACACGGCCCCGCGGGTGCGGCGACAGGATTCTGTATGGGTTTCCGGCCGTGCGGGCGGTCGGGCGTCAGTAAGTCGTTAGGACGCCGGATCGGCGCCGATCCGGCGAGCATGATCATCATCCGTACCCGTGCGCCCACCCTGGGCGCCTGTCGGATGGAGAACACAGTGCTCGACGTCGTTTACATCGTCGCGATCCTCGCCGTCTTCGGCGTGATCGCTCTGGTCGCCTGGGGGGTCGGGAAGCTGTGATCGTTCTCGAACTCGTCGCCGCGGTGCTCGGTGTGGCCGGAGTGGCCTACCTGATCGTCGCCCTCGTGAAGCCGGAGAAGTTCTGACATGGAAGCATGGCTTCTCGTCGCCCAGCTGGCGACCCTCGCGATCATCCTCGCGGTGATCTACCGCCCTCTGGGCGACTTCATCGCGTGGACCTTCACGTCCACGAAAGACCTCAAGCTCGAACGCGGCCTCTACCGCGTCGTCGGGGTCGACCCGGCCCGGGAGCAGAGCTGGCGCGCCTACCTCAGCAGCGTGCTCGCGTTCTCGCTCCTCGGGGTGCTCTTCGTCTACGCCATCCAGCGGCTCCAGGCCGTTCTGCCCTACTCCCTCGGGCTGCCCGCGGTGCCCGAAGGCCTGTCGTTCAACACCGCCGCCTCCTTCGTGACCAACACGAACTGGCAGTCCTACTCACCTGAGGTGACGATGGGCTACACGGTGCAGCTCGCCGGCCTGGCCGTGCAGAACTTCGTCTCGGCCGGCGTGGGACTCGCCGTCGCGATCGCGCTGATCCGCGGCTTCTCGCGCCGCAGCACGGGAACGCTCGGCAACTTCTGGGTGGACCTCACCCGGGCCACGTTCCGCATCCTGCTGCCGCTCGCCGTGATCTCGTCGATCGTGCTGATCGCCGGCGGCGTCATCCAGAACTTCAACGGTTTCACCGACGTGACGACGCTCACGGGCGGCACCGCGACCATCCCGGGCGGCCCCGTGGCCTCTCAGGAGGCCATCAAGATGGTCGGCAACAACGGCGGCGGCTTCTTCAACACCAACTCCGCGCATCCGTTCGAGAATCCGACGCCCTGGACGAACCTGTTCGAGATCGTGCTGATGCTCGCCATCCCGTTCTCGCTCCCGCGCGCCTTCGGCAAGATGGTCGGCGACAACCGCCAGGGCTACGCGATCCTCGCGGCGATGGGCACGCTGTTCCTCGTCTCGGTCGCGGCCCTGACGACGTTCGAGATCATCGGGTCGGGCACCGGCACGCAGCTCGCGGGCGGCGCGATGGAGGGCAAGGAGCAGAGATTCGGCATCGCCGCGTCGACGCTGTTCGCCACCACGTCGACGATCACCTCGACCGGTGCCGTGAACTCGATGCACGACAGTTTCACCTCGCTCGGCGGCATGATGACCCTGTTCAACATGATGCTCGGCGAGATCGCGCCCGGCGGCATCGGGGCCGGCATGTACGGCATCCTGATCATCGCGATCATCACCGTGTTCATCGCGGGGCTGCTCGTCGGCCGCACCCCGGAGTACCTGGGCAAGAAGCTCGGCCCGCGCGAGATCAAGCTGGCGAGCCTCTACATCCTCGCCACGCCCACCCTCGTGCTGGTCGGCACCGCCCTGAGCTTCGCCATCCCGGCCATCCGCGACGACGTCACCACGACCTCGATCTGGAACCCCGGGCTGCACGGCTTCACCGAGGTGCTCTACGCCTTCACGAGCGCGGCCAACAACAACGGCTCGGCGTTCGCCGGGCTCACGGCCAACACGCCGTGGTTCAACACCGCACTCGGCGTGGTGATGCTGCTGGGCCGCTTCGTGCCGATCGTGTTCGTGCTCGCCCTCGCCGGCTCCCTCGCCTCGCAGGGCCGGGTGCCGGTCACCGCCGGCACGCTGCCCACCCACCGCCCGCAGTTCGTGGGCCTCCTCCTCGGCGTGATCGTGATCGTCGTCGCTCTCACCTACTTCCCCGTGCTCGCACTCGGACCGCTCGCCGAAGGGCTCGTCTGATGTCCAGGAAGGACAGCATGTCCACCATCACCCCGACCAGCTCACCCGAGCCGTCGACCCGACCCGCCGCCGCCGAGCACACGCCCGGTGCGCGCACCTTCAGCCTCAGCCAGCTCGCGAACGGGCTGCCCGGGGCCCTGCGCAAGCTCGATCCGCGCGAGATGTGGCACAACCCCGTCATGTTCCTCGTGGAGATCGGCGCCGCCCTCACCACGGTCATCGCCATCGCCCAGCCCTTCCTGCCCGCCGAGACCGGCCCGCAGGCCACTTCGCTGGCCTTCACCTGGTCCATCGCGGTCTGGCTCTGGCTGACGGTGCTGTTCGCGAACCTCGCCGAGTCCGTGGCCGAGGGCCGCGGCAAGGCCCAGGCCGCCACCCTGCGAGCCACTCGCACGAGCACGATGGCCGCCCGGGTCGTCGGCTACGACGCGGCCGGCGACCCGGCTGCACTGCGGGCCACGACGACTCCGGTGGCCTCGGCCGACCTGAAGCTCGGCGACGTGGTGGTGGTCGTGGCCGGAGAGCTCGTCCCCGGTGACGGCGACATCATCGACGGCATCGCCTCCATCGACGAGTCGGCCATCACGGGCGAGTCCGCCCCGGTGGTGCGCGAGTCCGGCGGCGACCGCAGCGCGGTCACCGGCGGCACCCGCGTGCTCTCCGACCGGGTCGTGGTGAAGATCACCTCCAAGCCCGGCGAGACCTTCGTCGACCGCATGATCCGCCTCGTCGAGGGCGCCTCCAGGCAGAAGACGCCGAACGAGATCGCCCTCAACATCCTGCTCGCCAGCCTGTCGGTCATCTTCCTGATCGTGGTGCTCACCCTGGGCCCGATCGCCGGGTACTCGGATGCCGCCCCCTCGATCGCCGTGATGGTCGCGCTGCTGGTGTGCCTCATCCCGACGACCATCGGGGCCCTGCTCTCGGCCATCGGCATCGCCGGCATGGACCGCCTGGTGCAGCGCAACGTGCTGGCCATGTCGGGCCGCGCCGTCGAGGCGGCGGGCGACGTCACCACCCTGCTGATGGACAAGACCGGAACGATCACCTACGGCAACCGCCGCGCCTCGGAGTTCCGGGCGCTCACCGGGGTCGACGCCGTCGCCCTCCGCGATGCGGCCGCCCTCTCCTCGCTCTCCGACCCGACGCCGGAGGGAAAGTCAATCGTAGATCTGGCTGAGGAACAGGGCTTCCGCCGCCCCTCGTCGGTCGACGGCGAGATCGTGCCGTTCACCGCGCAGACCCGCATGAGCGGCATCGACTTCGCCGACGGCCGCCAGATCCGCAAGGGCGCCGGCTCGGCCGTCACCGCCTGGGCCCGGGAGACCGGCACGGCGGGCAGTTCGCTGTTCGACGAGCTGCAGCTGCAGACCGACGCGATCGGCGAGCTCGGCGGCACCCCGCTCGTCGTCGCCGTGAAGTCGGCCGACGGCCCCGCCGAGATCCTCGGTGTGGTCTACCTGAAGGACATCGTGAAGGAGGGCATGGCGAGCCGCTTCGCCGAGCTGCGCTCGATGGGCATCCGCACGGTCATGATCACGGGCGACAACCCGCTCACGGCCAAGGCGATCGCCGCCGAGGCCGGAGTCGACGACTACCTCGCCGAGGCCACCCCGGAGGACAAGCTGGCGCTGATCAAGAAGGAGCAGGAGGGCGGGCGCCTCGTCGCCATGACCGGCGACGGCACGAACGACGCCCCGGCCCTGGCGCAGGCGGATGTCGGCGTGGCCATGAACACGGGCACCTCGGCCGCGAAGGAGGCCGGCAACATGGTCGACCTCGACTCCGACCCCACGAAGCTCATCGACATCGTGGCCATCGGCAAGCAGCTGCTGATCACCCGCGGAGCGTTGACGACTTTCTCGATCGCGAACGACGTGGCGAAGTACTTCGCCATCATCCCGGCCATGTTCGCCGCGGTGTTCCCCGGGCTCGGCCTGCTCAACATCATGGGCCTGCACTCGCCTTCGTCGGCGATCCTCTCCGCGGTGGTCTTCAACGCCCTCGTGATCGTCGTGCTCATCCCGCTGGCCCTGCGAGGCGTGAAGTACCGGCCGATGTCGGCCTCGCGCATCCTCAACCGCAACATCCTCATCTACGGGCTGGGCGGAGTGATCGCCCCGTTCATCGGGATCAAGATCATCGACCTCGTCGTCAGCCTCATCCCCGGTTTCTAGAAAGAACAGGACAACGAAATGGCTACCAATCGCGGGTTCGCCCGCCCCTACTGGGTCGCGCTGCGGTACATGGTCGTCGCGACCGTCGTGCTCGGCATCGTCTACCCCGTCGCCATCCTGGGCGTCGGACAGCTCGCCCTGCCCGCTCAGGCGAACGGCTCGGTCGTGACCGTCGACGGCGCACCCGTCGGCTCGTCGCTGATCGGCCAGTCGTTCACCGACGCCGACGGCAACGCGCTGCCCCAGTGGTTCCAGTCCCGGCCCTCCGCGGCCGGCTACGACGGGGGCGCCTCGGTCGGCTCGAACTACGGGCCCGAGAACGAGGACTTCATCGCCGAGATCGAAGCCCGGAAGGCCGCCATCGCCGAGAGCGACGGCGTGTCGGAGGCCGACATCCCGGTGGATGCGCTCACCACCTCGGGCTCGGGCCTCGACCCGCACATCAGCCCGGCGTACGCCGACGAGCAGGTCGCCCGCGTGGCCCAGGCCCGGGGTCTCGACCAGGCAGCCGTGCAGGGACTGGTCGACCGCTTCGTGCAGGGGCGCGACCTCGGCTACCTCGGCGAGCCGACGGTCAACGTGCTGCAGCTGAACGTGGCCCTGAGCCAGCTGGGCCGATGACGCAGCGATCCGCCCGGAGGGCGCGATGAAGCAGGGGCGGCTCCGGGTTCTTCTCGGAGCCGCCCCCGGCGTCGGCAAGACCTACGCCATGCTCGAAGAAGGACGGCGGCTGCGCTCCCTGGGCAGGGACGTGGTGGTGGCCGTCGTCGAGACGCACGGCCGCGCCGCCACCAAGGCGATGACCCTCGGGTTCGAGATCATCCCGCGCACCCTGGTCTCCCACCGCGGGGTGCAGCTCGAGGAGATGGACCTCGACGCCGTCATCGCCCGCGCGCCCGAATACGCCCTCGTCGACGAACTCGCCCACACCAACGCCCCCGGTCTGGCCCACGAGAAGCGGTGGCGCGACGTCGAGACACTGCTGGATGCCGGCATCAACGTGATCTCCACCGTGAACATCCAGCACATCGAGTCGCTCAACGATGTGGTGCAGGCCATCACCGGCGTGCCGCAGCGGGAGACGATCCCGGATGCGGTGCTGCGCGAGGCCGACCAGATCGAGGTCGTCGACCTGGCCCCGCAGGCGCTCCGCGACCGTCTCTCGGAGGGCGTCGTGTACCCGGAGGCGCGCATCGACGCCGCACTGTCGAACTACTTCCGGCTCGGCAACCTCACCGCCCTGCGCGAGCTCGCCCTGCTCTGGCTCGCCGACGAGGTGGACTCCTCGCTGCAGAAGTACCGCACCGAGCACGGCATCGGGCAGAAGTGGGAGGCCCGCGAACGCGTCGTCGTCGCGCTCACCGGCGGGCCCGAAGGCGAGACGCTCCTGCGCCGCGGCTCGCGCATCGCCGCCCGCTCGGCCGGCGGCCAGCTGCTCGCCGTGCACGTCACCAGCCAGGACGGCCTCCGGCAGGCGAACCCCGGCGCCCTCGCCGCCCAGCGCTCCCTCGTGGAGAGCCTCGGCGGGAGCTTCCATCAGGTGGTCGGCAGCGACATCCCGGTGGCGCTCGTCGAGTTCGCGAAGGCCTCCAACGCCACCCAGCTGGTCATCGGGGTGAGCCGGCGCAGCCGCATCGCCGCCCTGGCGACCGGGCCCGGGATCGGAGCCACGGTCATCCGTGAGTCCGGCGACATCGACGTGCACATCGTCAACCACGCGGCAGCCGGCAGCCGCTTCTCGCTCCCCCACCCGCACGGCTCCCTCACCCTGCGACGCCGGGTCTACGGCTTCCTGCTCGCCTTCGTCGGCGGCCCCTTGCTCACCTGGCTGCTCGCGTCGTTCCGCAACGACGACTCCATCACCTCCGACGTGCTCAGCTACCAGCTGCTCGTCGTGATCGTCGCGCTCGTCGGCGGCATCTGGCCCGCCCTGTTCGCCGCGATCCTCAGCGGCTTCACCCTCGACTTCTTCTTCGTGGATCCGCTCTACACGGTCACGGTCGACGAACCGCTGCACCTGCTCGCCCTCGTGCTCTACGTGGTGATCGCCGTGCTGGTCTCGATCGTCGTCGACCAGGCCGCGCGCCGCAGCCGGGCGGCCCGCCGATCCGCCGCCGAGTCGGAGCTGATCGCCGGCGTCGCCGGAGAGGTGCTGCGCGGCCAGGATGCCTTCCAGGCCTTCGTGACGCGCACCCGGGAGGCTTTCGGGCTGACCGGGGTGCGCATCCTGATCGGCGGCCGCGTGCTCGCCACCGACGGCGAGCCCGCCGGGGACGGCGCTGGAGCGGACGGGCCCGCCGATGACGGCACCGCGACGGGCGGCACCACGACCGGCCCCACCGCGACAGGCCCCATCACGACCGACGGCGCCGTCGACCGGGTGCCGATCAACGACCAGGCGGTGCTCGAGCTGCACGGCCGGGCCCTGCAGTCGTCCGACCGGCGGCTGCTCGGGGTGATCGTGTCGCAGCTCGCCTCCGCGCTCGAGCACGCCGACCTCCAGGAGACCGCCCGCGAGATGGCTCCCCTGGCGGCCGCCGACAAGGTGCGGAGCGCGCTCCTCGCCGCCGTCGGGCACGACCTCCGCCGGCCGCTCGCCGGAGCCACCGCCGCGGTGACCGGGCTGCGGACTCCCGGGTCGACGCTGACGGAGGCCGATCGCGACGAACTCCTCGACACCGCCGAGACCTCGCTCAAGCAGCTCACCGATCTGCTCACCGACCTGCTCGACGTCAGCCGGGTTCAGGCGGGGGTCCTCGCCGTGACCCTCCAGCCCGTCGACCTCGACGACCTCGTGCCGACGGCGCTCGAGGAGCTCGGCGTCGGCCCGGAGACGGTCGACCTCGACATCCCGCACGACCTCCCCGAGCTGGAGGCCGATCCGGGGCTCCTCGAGCGGGTCATCGTGAACGTGCTCTCCAACGCGCTCAAGTACACGCCGGCCGATCACAAGGTCGTGATCGCGGCATCCGCCTTCCACGACACCGTGCAGATCAGGGTCATCGACCGCGGCCCCGGCGTTCCGGAGGACCGCCGGGAAGACATCTTCGTGCCCTTCCAGCGTCTGGGCGACACCGACAACACCGCGGGCCTCGGACTCGGGCTGGCCCTCTCGAAAGGCTTCATCGAAGGCATGAACGGCACCCTCGAGTTCGAGGAGACCCCTCTCGGCGGGTCGACGATGGTGATCACCCTGAAAGCGGTCGCCGCGTGAGGATCCTCATCGCCGACGACGACCCGCAGATCCTGCGCGCCCTCCGGGTCACGCTCGGCTCGCAAGGGCACGAGATCATCACCGCCGACGACGGGATGCGCACCATCGCCGCCGCGTCCACGCATCCGCCCGACCTGCTGATCGTCGACCTGGGCATGCCCCGCCTCGACGGGATGGAGGTGATCCGCGCCGTCCGCGGCTACTCGCAGCTGCCCATCCTCGTCGTCTCCGGCCGCACGGACGCCGCCGACAAGGTCGACGCCCTCGACGCCGGCGCCGACGACTACGTCACCAAGCCCTTCGCCATCGACGAGCTCCTCGCCCGGGTGCGGGCACTCACCCGACGCTCCCCCGTCGCGGTCAGCCAGCCGGTCGTCACCCTGAGCGGCGTGACCATCGACCTGGTCGCGCACGTCATCACGCGCGAAGGCCAGCGCAACGCCATCCGGCTCACCCCCACCGAGTGGAAGATCCTCGAGCTGCTGGTGCGCAACCCGCACCGCCTGCTGACCCACGCCGATCTCTTCACCGAGATCTGGGGAACACCGAACGTGCACGAGACCGGCTATCTGCGGCTCTACATCGGCCAGCTGCGCAAGAAGCTCGAACCCAACCCGTCGAAACCGCAGCACATCCTCACCGAGACGGGCATGGGGTACCGCTTCGAACCGGATCCGCCCGGGAGCGCCGCTCGCTGACGCGGGCCGGGCCGCCGCCCCTGGCTCTCGGTGCGCAAGGGGTTCCGTCGTCGGGTTCGGGAGGTATGCTTCCGTCAGTCGAGTTCAAGGGAGAACCATGACTGAAACACTGGCTGCGCCGTCCATCGCCTGGCGCACCGCACAATCCGGGCTGTGGGTCGCATCCGACTCCTCCGGTCGTCCGCTCGGCATCGTCACCGAGAAATGGGTGCACGGCTTCGTCGTGACCGGCCGCACGGGCCGCCACCTCGGCACCTTCCCCTCGCTCGAGGCGGCCGAGGCCGCGCTCGAGGAGTCCCTCGTCGGTTAGCGCACGGTGGCGGGGCCGGATGCTCCGCCGTGGCCGTTGCCGTTGTGCCCGTTACCGTTGTGCCCGTTGCCGTTGCCCGCGGCGGGCGAGCCGGGTTCCTCGGTGAACTGCAGGCCGCCACTGCGGTTCGACGACGCCGTGAGCACGTCGAGCCACTCGCGGTTGATCGACGGCACGCGGCCACCCGCGAACTTGAAGTAGAGCGGGATGGCCGAGTCGAGCCAGATGCTCGACCGGCCGTCGCCGATGGCCGGGTCGTCCTTCCAGGAGAAGAAGAAGCTCTCCTTGCGTCGCAGCTTCGCGGCGATGACGATCTGCAAGTGCGTGAGAGTGCGGTCGTCGAACTCGATCTCGATGCCCGAGGTGCCGTAGAGCAGCTTTCCCATCTGCCCATTAACGCACGGCGAGCGCCTCCGCGCCCCTCCGGCTAGGGTTGCGTTCACAACGAGAGAGGTCGGCCGTGTTCAAGAAGAAGCCCCAGCGTCAGGAATCGGTGGCCGCACCGAGCGCCGATCTCGCTCTCACCGAAGACACCGTCGGCCCGGGCGTGCACGTCAACGCCTTCCGCATCGGGCTCGTCGGAGGCCTCGGCGTGCTGCTCTCGCTGCTCATCGGCGGCATCGTCACGCAGCTGAGCACCGTGCTGATCTACATCGGTGTGGCGCTCTTCCTCGCCCTGGGCCTGGACCCTCTGGTGTCGTGGCTCGAGAAGCGGATGCCGCGCCCGCTGGCCATCGTGATCGTCTTCGCCGCGGTCATCCTGGTGTTCGTCGGGCTGGCCTTCGCCGTCATCCCGATCGTGGTGAACCAGGCCTCGTACTTCATCACCAACTTCAGCGACATCGTCGACCAGGTCACGCACAGCGACTTCGTGACCGGGCTGCAGGGCCTCATCGGCAACTTCGTCGACGTCAACAAGGCCATCCAGGACGCCGGGAGCTTCTTCCAGGATCCGAACAACCTGCTCGCCCTCGGCGGCGGCCTGCTCGCCGTGGGCACCGGCATCGCCAGCGGGGCGACCGGCGGCGTGATCGTGCTGATCCTCACGCTCTACTTCCTCGCCTCGCTCCGCAGCATGAAGAAGGTCACCTACCGTTTCGTGCCGGCCAACAAGCGCGCCTCCTTCGCCTCGCTCACCGACGACATCACGGGAGCCGTGGGCCGCTACGTGGTCGGGCAGATCGGCCTGGCCGCGATCAACGGCGTGCTGAGCCTCATCTTCTTGTCGATCATCGGGGCGCCGGCGCCGGCGCTGCTCGCCTTCGTGGCCTTCCTGGCGTCTCTGGTGCCGCTGGTCGGCACCCTCTCCGGCTCGATCATCATCGTGCTCGTGTGCCTGTTCGCCTCGCCGATCACGGCGCTCGTGGCCGCGATCTACTACGTCGTCTACATGCAGGTGGAGGCCTACTTCCTGAGCCCCCGCATCATGAACCGCGCGGTGTCGGTGCCCGGAGCGATCGTCGTGATCGCGGCCGTGGCGGGCGGGACGCTCGGCTCCGTGCTCGGCGCGCTGGTCGCCATCCCGATCGCGGCGTCGGCCATCATCATCGTGCAGAAGGTCGTGTTCCCGAAGCAGGACGCCAAGGTCTGAGCCACCCCGGCAGCCGGATGCTGGACGCCACCTGCGACCTCGTTGCGCCCCGCGCGCGCGAGCGTAGGGTCGGCCGCATGACGGACAACACGCACGACGACGACATCCAGACCATCGCGAAGCTCATCTCTGCAGCGAAAGTGGCTCTCGTGACGAGCCAGACGGCGAGCGGCGAGCTGCACTCCCGGCCGCTCGCGGTGCAGGAGAAGGAGTTCGACGGCGTGCTGTGGTTCTTCACCCCTGACCCGAGCGAGAAGACCGCGGAGATCGCGGCGCATCCGAAAGTCAATGCGGCGTTCGAGTCGGGCAAGGGCTACCTGTCGATCTCGGGCACGGCGAGCGTGGTGCACGACCGGGCCACGATCGACGAGCTGTGGTCGGCCGGCGTCGAGGCCTGGTTCCCCGAGGGCAAGGACGACCCCTCGGTCGCACTGCTGCGGGTCGACGCCGAGTCGGCCGAGTTCTGGTCGACCGGCCAGCCCCGCCTCGTGACGGCCCTCAAGATCGCGGCCGCCGCCGCGACCGGCCACCAGCCCGACGTCGGCGAGAACCGCACCACCGCCCTCTGATCCACCCCCCTCCAAAACGAAGGAGGTGCGGGCCGACTCGCCGTGCCTTACTCCGTCGTTTCGGGGATCCGCGCCCGATCTCCGTCGTTTCTGGCGACCAGGCGCCCGGAGGTGCGGGCGCGGTAGCGTGGAGGGGTGACTTCAGCAGAGAACCCGACTCCCCGTTCGCGGGTGCTCGTGGTCGTGGACATCCAGCGCGACTACTTCGAGGGCGGGGCGTTCCCGCTCGTGGGCTCGGAGGCGGCGGCCTCGCGGGCCGCCGAGCTGCTCGCCGGGTTCCGCGCGGCGGGTGAGCCGGTCATCCACATCCAGCACGTGTGGGATGCTCCGGATGCGACCTTCTTCCGGCCGGGCACCCCCGGTGTCGAGATCCATCCGCTGGCCGCGCCCGTGGGCGACGAGCCCGTGCTGCAGAAGGAGTCGCCGAACTCCTTCCTCGGCACCGGGCTCGAAGAGCGCCTGCGCGTGCTCGAGGCCGAGGCGGCGGCCGCGGCATCCGGCGGCTTCGACGTCGTGGTGATCGGCATGATGACGAGCATGTGCGTCGACGCCACCGTGCGCGCCGCCTCCGACCTCGGCTTCACGGTCACGGTCGGCGCCGACGCCGGCGCGGCCCCCGACCTCGAGTTCGGCGGCCAGGCGGTGCCCGGCGCTCTCGTGCACGCGGCCTTCCTCGCGGCCCTCAGCGACAGCTACGCCACCGTCGTGCCGGTGGCCGAATTGCTCACGCCGGCCTGACCCCCGCCTGCCGGCAACCGGAACGACGGAGTTTTTGCCCGATTAGCGGAAACGACGGACTTGGCTCGGCGTGTCGGCCCGGAACTCCGTAGTCCCGGCGGGCGGGCGGCGGGCTACGCCGAGGCGCGCCAGACGATCGCGGTGTCGAGGAACGTTCCGCCGAGCCCCACATCCTCCCCGCGCAGCTGCGCGAGCACGAGCTCGGCCGCGCGCCGCCCGAGCGCTCCCGCCGGCTGGTGCACGGTGGAGAGCGGCGGCTGTGTGCGCACCGCCCAGGCGCTGTCGTCGAAACCGACGAGCCCCACGTCCGCCGGCACCGAGCGTCCCGCCTCCCGCAGCACGTCGAGCGCTCCCGCCGCGAGAGCGTCGGATGCCGCGAACACGCCGTCGAGGTCGGGCCGCGTCTCGAGCAGCACCCGCATGCCGTCAACCCCGCTCCCGTAGGAGTACAGCGGCACCTCCACCACGAGCTCGGCGTCGAAGCGATCGCCGAGAGCCTCGGTGAAGCCGGCCAGGCGGTCCTGGCCGGAGTCGCGGTCCAGGCCCGCCGCGATCATGCCGATGCGGCGGCGGCCGGTGGCCATCAGCCGTTCCGTGATCGCGCGCGCGGCAGAGCGGTTGTCGATGCCGACGTAGGGGATGCCCTCGATGTCGATCGGATGCCCGACGAAGGCCGCGGGGATGCCCGACTCCGAGATAACCTGCCCGATCGGGTCGCCCGCGCGCGCCGAGATGATGACCACGCCGTCGACGAAGCCGCCGGTGAGATACTCGGCGACCCGCGCGATGTCGCGATCGGAATCGATGACGAGCGAGACCAGCTGGTAGTCGGCCTCGGAGAGCGCCGAGTTGATGCCGAGCAGGATGCTGCCGATGTTCGGGTCTTCGAGGAACAGCGAGTGCGGCTCGTGCACGATCAATCCCACGGCCTGGGAGCGCCGGGTCACCAGGTTGCGGGCCGCGGCGTTGCGCACGTAGCCCACCTCGTGGATGGCGGCCTCCACCGCCGTGCGCGCCGCCTCCGAGACATACACCTCGGAGTTCAGAACCCGCGACACCGTGCCGCGCGACACCCCCGCCCGGGCGGCGACGTCGTTGATCGTCGCCCTCGTGCTCGGCGTGCGTCTGGCGGCCATGAGGCCACCTTACCGGCGCCCCGGATGCCCGATGCCGACATCCGAGCCGACAGCCGAACGACATCGGAGTTGACAGCGCCGAGCACGTCTGTTTACTCTGGGAGCGTTCACAGACTCTCGAAGAGGAGTTGTCGACGCCCGCACTGGGAGCGTTCACAGAGATCGCGCCCCGGCCACGGAGCGGCAGCCTCGAGGGCCCCGAGCACCCCAGCCCGCCACCGCCCCGCCACCGCCCCGAGGAGCAGACACCCGTGAGCAAGACGCCCGTCTCCGAACTCCTGGATGCCGAGCTTCCTCGCTTCACCTACGGCGCCGACTACAACCCGGAGCAGTGGGACCCGGAGACCTGGCTCGAAGACGCCCGCCTCATGCAGCAGGCCGGCGTCAACCTCGTGGCGGTCAACATCTTCGGCTGGGCGCAGCTCGAGCCGCTGCCCGGCGAATACGACTTCCGCCGCCTCGACCAGGTGGTCGAGATCCTGCACGAGCACGGCATCGGCATCAACCTCGGAACGGGCACCTCCTCGCCTCCCCCCTGGCTCACGGCGGAGCATCCGGATGCCCTGCCCATGACGGCCGACGGCACCCGCCGCGCGTTCGGCGGCCGCCAGGCCTACTGCCCGAGCTCCCCGGTGTTCCGCGAGCACTCGCTCGCGCTCGTCGAGCAGGTCGCCGCGCGCTACGGCCGGCACCCGGCCGTCAAGCTCTGGCACGTCTCGAACGAGCTCGGCTGCCACAACGCCCACTGCTACTGCCCGGTGTCGGCGAGCGCCTTCCGCGCCTGGCTCGAACAGCGCTACGGCACCCTCGACGCACTCAACGAGGCCTGGGGCACGGCGTTCTGGAGCCAGCGCTACGCGGCCTGGGAGCACATCCAGACCCCGATGCTCACCCTCTCCACCGGGAACCCGGCGCAGGCGGTCGACTACCTGCGGTTCTCCTCCGACGAGATCCTCGACCAGTACCGCGCCGAGGCCGCCGTGCTGCGCCGCCACAGCGCGGCGCCCGTCACCACGAATTTCATGGTGACGGCGCACATCCGGGCCCTCGACTACTGGGGCTGGGCCGCCGAGATGGACGTGATCGCCAACGACCACTACCTCGACCACCGCCTCGCGCAGCCCACCGCCGAGCTCTCCTTCGCGGCCGACGTGACCCGCGGCCTCGCGGGCGGCGAGCCCTGGATGCTGATGGAGCAGGCCACGAGCGCCGTCAACTGGCAGCCCCACAACATCGCCAAGACACCGGGCGAGATGCTGCGCAACACCCTGACCCACGTCGCCCGGGGCGCCGACGGCATCAGCTTCTTCCAGTGGCGCGCCTCGGTGCAGGGCAGCGAGCGCTTCCACTCGGCGATGCTCCCGCACGCCGGAACCGACAGCGCCGTGTGGCAGAGCGTCGTCGAGCTCGGGCGCACGCTCGAGCGGCTCCGCGAGGTCGCCGGCACCCGCGTCGTGGCCGACGTCGCCCTCGTCTTCGGCTGGGAGCCGTGGTGGATCACCGACCTCGACTCGCATCCGACCACCGAGCTGCGCTACCTCGAGCAGGTGCACCGGGCCTACAACGCGCTCCGCGCATCCGGGGTCACCGTCGACATCGTGGCGCCCGGCGCCGAGCTCGACGGCTACCGGATGGTCGTGGTCGCGGCCCTGCACAGCGTCACCGACGAGCAGGCGGCCACGGTCTCCGACTTCGTCGCGGCCGGCGGCCACGCGGTCATCACCTTCTTCAGCGGCATCACCGACGGCGTCGACCGGGTTCGCACCGGCGGCTACCCCGGCGCGTTCCGCGAGCTGCTCGGCGTTCTCACCGAGGAGTTCTTCCCCCTGCACCCCGGCGAGACCGTGGCGCTCGACGACGGTGCTACGGCGACGATCTGGACCGAGCGCCTGCACGCCCGCGGCGCCGAGGTCGTGGCCTCGTACCTCGACGGGCCGCTGCCGGGAACGCCCGCCGTCACCCGCAACGCCTTCGGAGCCGGAGCGGCCTGGTACCTCGCCACCAACCTCGACGAGGTCTCGCTCGCCCGCACCCTGGCCCGCGCCGCCGCCGACGCCGGGGTCGCCCTCGATCCGGCCCTCGCCGGCTCGGAGCTCGAGGTCGTGGTGCGGCAGGGATCCGGCCGCTCCTACCTCTTCGTCATCAACCACGGCGACACGGATGCGCTGCACCCGGCCACCGGAACCGAGCTGATCGAGGGCGGCGACATCGCGGGCACGCTCGTGGTGCCGGCCGGCGCCGTGCGCGTGGTGCGCCTGAGTGCGCAGGCCCCCGCCCGGCCGACGGCGGAGTCGACCCCCGATGCCATCCGCGAATCCGATCGAGAAGAAGTGAGGGAACTCCGGTGACGACCGCCGAGCTGGCCGAATCACGGCCCGTCCTGAAACCCGCGAAGCCCGCACGATCGGCGCGCCCGCTCGTCAAGCACAAGCGGGCGATCCTGCTCTTCCTGGCGCCGTTCGGCGTGCTGTTCGCGCTGTTCTACCTGCTGCCGATCGGCTACGCCGTCTACCAGTCGCTGCTCGTGGTGCAGCGCGACGGCACCTTCGGGCCGCCGGTCGAGGTGTTCGGGGGGCTGACGCAGTATGTCGCGGTGTTCCAGAACGAGGCGTTCTGGGCATCCGTCGGCCGTGTGCTGCTGTTCGGTGTCGTGCAGGTGCCGGTGATGCTGGGCTTCGCCCTGGTGCTCGCCCTGCTGCTGGACTCGCCGCTCGTGAAGGGCAAGAAGTTCTTCCGGCTGGCGTACTTCGTGCCCTACGCCGTGCCGGGCGTGATCGCCGCCATCATGTGGGGCTACCTCTACTCCCCCAACCTCTCGCCGTTCACCGCGCTCACCGGCTCGTTCGAGTTCCTCTCGCCGCAGTTCGTGCTCTGGGCCATCGCGAACGTCGTGACCTGGGTCTATGTGGGCTACAACATGCTCATCATCTACTCCTCGCTGCTGGCGATCCCGAGCGAGATCTACGAGGCCGCGAAGCTCGACGGGGCGAGCCAGCTGCAGATCGCGCTGCGCATCAAGATCCCGCTCGTGGTGCCCGCCATCACCCTCACCGCCATCTTCTCGATCATCGGCACGCTGCAGTTGCTCGCGGAGCCGCAGGTGTTCCGGAGCTTCACCAGCTCGGTGTCGAGCACCTTCACGCCGAACATGGCCGTCTACGCCACTTCGGCCGTGCCGAACGTCAACCTCGCGGCCGCCATGTCGGTGGTGCTGGCCCTGGCCACCTTCGCCATGTCGTTCGCGTTCCTCAAGTTCACCCAGCGGAAGGCTGACGCATGAGCGCCCCCGTCCTGTCCCCGAGCGCATCGGGCACGCCGAGCGCATCGAGCACCCCCAGCGCGCCGCACACCGGCCGAGGCCGAGCCCGGGTCCCGCGCGAGAAGCTCATGTCGCGCACCGCCGCGATGATCGTGATGCTCGTCTCGACGGTGTACTTCCTGCTGCCGGTGTGGTGGCTGTTCACCTCGGCGTCGAAGACCCGCGAGCAGTTCGGCAACACCAACGGCCTGGTGTTCGGAGACTTCAACCTCTTCCAGAACATCGGCCAGCTGTTCGCCTACAACGACGGCATCTACCTGCGCTGGATGCTCAACAGCGTTCTCTACGCCGGCGCCGGCGCCCTCATCGGCACCGTCATCTCGGCGATGTGCGGCTACGCCCTGGCGAAGTACCGCTTCCCCGGCCGCGAGCTCATCTTCAACGTGGTGCTCGGCGGCGTGCTCGTGCCCGCCACCGCACTCGCGCTGCCGCTGTTCCTCATCTTCAGCCAGGTGGGCGCCACCAACACCTTCTGGTCGGTGTTCCTGCCGAGCCTGGTGAACCCGTTCGGCGTGTACCTGGCCCGCATCTACGCCTCGGCGAGCGTGCCCGACGAGCTGCTCGAGGCCGCCCGCATCGACGGATCGGGCGAGGTGCGCACCTTCTTCACGGTCGCCCGCCGCCTGATGACCCCCGCCCTCGTGACGATCTTCCTGTTCCAGTTCGTGGCCATCTGGAACAACTTCTTCCTGCCGCTGATCATGCTGCGCGACGAGTCGCTGTTCCCAGTGACCCTCGGTCTCTACACCTGGAACTCGCAGGTCAACCAGATCCCCGAGATCCGCACCTACGTGATCATCGGCGCCTTCGTCTCGATCATCCCGCTCGTCATCGCGTTCCTCAGCCTGCAGCGCTTCTGGCAGTCGGGACTCGGCAGCGGAAGCCTCAAGTAGCCGGCCGGCAGCAACTCGCTCGCCGCATCCAGACCCGAACACCATCACTCGATCCCCTCACCATCACCGAAGAGAGATAGGAAAGCAATGCACCTCACTCGCAGCATGCGCATCGTCGCGCTGGGTGTCGCCTCGGCGATCGCCCTCACCGGATGCGCCTCCTCCGGAGGCTCGACCTCCGGTTCGGGCGCCGCCGCCTGCGCTCCGTCCGACGGAAAGGTCGAACTGAGCTTCACGTCGTGGATCCCCGGCATCGACAAGGTCGTCGACCTCTGGAACGCCGAGAACCCGGACATCCAGGTCACCGTGCAGACCGGCCCGAACGGCAACGGCGGCACGTACAAGAACTTCTTCAACCAGATCACCGCCGGCAACGCGCCCGACCTCGGCCAGATCGAGTACGACGCGCTCCCCAACTTCCGGGTGCAGGACGGCCTCGAGAACATCGCGTCCTGCGCGAACGTGCTCGACAGCAAGAGCAAATTCATCGACTGGACCTGGAACCAGGTCACCTTCGGCGAGGACGACGCCGTCTACGGCATCCCGCAGGACACCGGCCCCATGGCGATGTACTACCGCAAGGACCTGTTCGAGAAGGCCGGCATCCCCGTGCCGACCACCTGGGACGAGTACGCGACCGCCGCCGCCGCCATCCGTCAGCAGGGTGGCTACATCACGAACTTCCCGCAGAACGACGTGAACTGGTTCGCCGGTCTCGTCTGGCAGGCGAACGGCCAGTGGTTCGACAGCTCCACCGGTTCGTGGAAGGTGTCGCTGACCAGCCCCGAGTCCACCAAGGTCGCCGACTACTGGCAGAACCTGATCTCCGGCGGCCTCGTGTCGAAGGTGCCCGCGTGGACCGACGAGTGGAACAACGCCTACAACACCGGTTCGGACTGGACCTGGATCTCGGCCGTCTGGGGCGCCAACTCCATCTCCTCGGGCGCGCCCGACACCTCCGGCGACTGGGCCGTGGCACCGATGCCGCAGTGGAAGGCGGGCGACAAGGCCGCCGGCAACTGGGGCGGTTCGTCGACCGCCGTGCTCAAGGGCTCGAAGCACCCCTACGAGGCCGCGCAGTTCGCTCTCTGGCTGAACACCTCCGACGAGGCCCTCACGGCCCTCAACAAGGAGGCGAACCTCTACCCCGCCACGAAGGCCGGCCTGTCGCTGCCGGTGCTGGCCGACGGAGTACCGTTCTACGGTGACCAGAAGATCTACGACGTGTTCGCCGAGGCCTCCAGCCAGGTCAACCCCGACTTCACCTGGGGCCCGACGATGACGCAGACCTACGCCGACGTGGCCGACGGCTTCGGCCAGGTGCTGGGTGGCACGGGAACGCTGAGCGATGCGCTGCAGACCGGTCAGGACAAGACGATCGCCGCCCTCAAGGCGCAGAGCATCCCCGTGGTGCAGTGACCTCTCGCCTCATCCACCTCCGTGSCGCGGGTTCCAGCGTTCTGCTGGACSCCCCCCCCACGGCGGTGCCCGCCGTTCTTCACTGGGGCGCCGATCTCGGCGCCCTCACCCCCGCGGAGGCTGTGGCCTTCGCCGAGTCGCAGGTGCCCGCCGTCGGGCCGAGCTCGATCGACGTGCCGCTGCGGCCATCGATGCTCGCCGGGCTCGCCGAGGGCTGGTCGGGCCGGCCGTCGCTCACGGGGGCCTTCCCTGCGCCGGTGTTCGCGCTGGCCGAGGTCGAGGAGCCGTCGCCGAACGCGGTGCGGTTCACGCTCTCGCAGGGGCGCGCATCCGGTGGCCTCGCCGCCGCAGACCGCGCATCCGTGGGCCTCACTGCCGAGGCAGACCGCGCATCCGAGGCCCTCACTGCCGAGGCAGACCGCGCATCCGGCGGCCTCCGCGTCACGCTCGACCTCGAACTCACCGCCGAGGGCGTGCTCCGGATGCGCGCCGCCGTGCACAACGACGGCGCCGCGCCCGCGCCGCTCGCCTCCCTCGATCTGGCGTTGCCGCTCCCCGGCCGCGCTCGCGAGATCCTCGACTTCTCCGGGCGCTGGCCCCGCGAGCGGCAGCCGCAACGACGTGCGCTGACCCACGGAACCTGGCTGCGCGAGACGCGCCACGGCCGCCCCGGCCACGACGACCCGTTCGTGATGATGGCCGGCACGCCCGGCTTCGGTTTCCGCAGCGGCGAGGTGTGGGCCGTGCACCTCGCGTGGAGCGGCGACAAGCAGCTCTTCGCCGAGGCGCAGGCCACCGGGCAGCAGCGCCTCGGCGGCGGCGAGCTGCTCGAACCGGGCGAGCTCGTGCTCGGGCCCGGCGAGAGCTACGAGTCGCCGTGGCTCGTGGCCGCGTGGTCGTCGGCCGGCATCGACGGTCTGACGGCCCGGCTGCATCCCTTCGCGCGGTCGCTGTCGCCCACCGACCCCGCCGTTCCCCGCAAGGTGCTGCTCAACACCTGGGAGGCCGTGTACTTCGACCACTCGGAATCGCGCCTGATCGAGCTCGCCGACACCGCAGCGGCGGCGGGCGTGGAGCGGTTCGTGCTCGACGACGGCTGGATGCTCGGACGCACCGACGACCGGCGGGCGCTGGGTGACTGGGTGGTCGATCCGGTGAAGTGGCCGCGAGGCCTGCATCCGCTCATCGACCACGTGCACGCGCTCGGCATGGACTTCGGGCTGTGGGTGGAGCCCGAGATGGTGAGCCTGGACTCGGAGACGGCGCGGGCGCATCCGGAGTGGGTGCTCGGTGATGCCTCTTCGCTGACCTGGCGCCATCAGCACGTGCTCGACCTGGCGAACCCGGCGGCGTTCGCGCACGTGCTCGGGCAGCTCTCCGCGCTGCTCGACGAGTACGACATCGCGTACCTGAAGTGGGACCAGAACCGCGACCAGCTCGGCGGGTCGGCGCACCGGCAGACGCTCGCCACCTACCGGCTGATGGAGGAGCTGCGGGCGCGCTTCCCGGGCCTGGAGATCGAGTCGTGCTCCTCGGGCGGCGGCCGGGTCGATCTGGGCGTGCTCGCGCGGGTGGACCGCGTGTGGCCGAGCGACACGAACGACCCGCTCGAGCGGCAGGCGATCTACCGCTGGACGTCGCTGCTCGTGCCGCCGGAGTACTTCGGCGCGCACCTCGGGGCGGCCACCGCGCACACCACGGGGCGCACGCACTCGCTCGCCTTCCGATTCGCGACGGCGCTGTTCGGCCACGCGGGCATCGAGTGGGACCTCACCCGGGCGACGGATGCCGAACGCGCGGCCGTGGCGCGCTGGATCGCGGCCTACAAGCGCTTCCGCGGGCTGCTGCACAGCGGCGTCGTGGTGCGAGGCGACTCCCCCGAGCCTTCCGCCCGCTTCGTGCACGGCGTCGTGGCGCCCGACCGCGCATCCGCGCTGTTCGCGGTGGTCTCGGTGGGGTCGACGCGGGACGCGGTGCCTGCGCCGACCGTTTTCCCGGGGATCGACCCTACGCTCCACTACCGCGTGACTCCCGTCGACCTCGGCGCAGCGCCCCGCTTCGTCCAGGATGCGCCGCCGCCGTGGTTTGCGGCTGGGTCAGTGGTGGCGTCGGGGCAGTCGCTCGCCGTGGCAGGCCTGCCGATGCCCCTCCTGGCCCCCGAGGAGGCCCTGGTGCTGCACGTCGAGGCGGTCTGAGCCCTGCGCACCGCTAGCGCGTTCATCCACTGACGTTCGCTGACGATCAGGTCGTCTCCATTCCATGCAGGGACGTCCTGCGCTCGGTCGCAATCCCAGCGCTCTTTGAATCGGCCTGACTTTCGTTCCGTTCTTTTAGTAAGGATGGAAGACGATGAACAGGAAGTATTCGCCGGAGATGCGTGAGCGGGCGTTGCGGATGCTCGCGGAGACGCGGCCGTCGCACCCCACGATGATGAGCGCCGTCAGGCATGTCGCCGGGCTGCTCGGGATGAGCCCAGAGACGCTGCGGTTGTGGCAGCGCCGCTACGAGGTCGACGCCGGGGTGAAGCCCGGGCTCACGACCGATGGCGCGGCGAAGATCAAGCGGCTGCCGAAGGAGAACGCTGAGCTGCGCAAAGCCAACGAGATACTCAAGGCCGCGAGCGTGTTTTTCGCCAAGGAGCTCGACCGCCCTTGACCGAGATGATCCGGTTCATCAACGAACATCGGGATCGTTTCGGGGTCGAGCTCATCTGCCGGGTCCTCCGACCGGCAGTCCAGGGTTTCCTCACCGCGCGCGACTGCCGTGCCGCCGCCGATCGTGCGCCATCGGCACGGCAGTTGAAAGACGAGCTACTCGCGCCGGAGGTCGCTCAGCTGCATGCGGAGAACTACGGCGTCTACGGGCGCAGGAAGATGCACGCCCTGATGCGCCGGCAGGGCTGGGACATCGGCCGCGACCAGACCGAACGCCTCATGCGCATCGCCGGGGTCCGCGGCGTGCGCAAGTCGAAACGGGTGTTCACGACGCGCTCCGACAAGACGACCGTGCTGCCGAGCGATCTCGTGAATCGTCGTTCACAGCACCGGCACCCAGACGGCTCTGGGTCTGCGACGTGACCTACGTCGCGACCTGGAGTGGGTTCGCGTTCGTCACAGACGTCCACTCGCACCGCATCGTTGGGTGGAACGTGGCATCGACGTTGCGCGCAGAGATTCTGCCGCGGCAGGCACTCGACTTGGCGGCCTGGAACGCTGGCGGAGACCTCGCGGGACTCACGCACCACTCCGACCACGGGTCGAACTATATGGCGATGGTCTACACCGATCGGGTCGTCGAGCTCGGCGTTGTCCCCTCGACCGGAACGGTCGCGGACTCGTTTGATAACCCGATGGCCGAGGCCGTGAACAACCTCTACAAGACCGAGTTGATTCGCCAGCGCGGCCCCTGGCGGACCGTTGAGCAGGTCGAACTCGCGACGCTCGAACGGGTGTGGTGGTGGAACAACCAGCGCCTTCATGGCGAGCTCGATATGCGCACCCCCGCCGAGGTCGAGACGGCGTACTACGCTGACCTCGAATCAGCTGGTCCGGTATCTGCCGGACAAGGCTCCCTATAGGAACGAAAGCCAGGCCGATTCATTCGGCGCCGTCATGTATATGCCGACAGGAACATGGCGGGCCAAAATGCGATCGCGCAGATCACCGTCCCGGGCAGGCCATCGTCCGCTTCTGTTACACGCCCTATCAGCGCGCCCGCTCCGAAGCTTCCAAGGCACCACAGGAGCACCAAAGCGATACCGAAAACAGGTAGCAGGGGCGATGACATACCGGGTCTCAGGTCGGCATCCCAATAGACCCCGTTAAACAGGGTTGAACCTGTGGCGAGGGCTCCGAACACAGCGGCCAGCAGTATGTAGGTTCCGAGAATGGCGAGAACAGCCCCGGCCTTCACGAGAAATGATCGCGGCGCCGCTTCGGGCGGGGGTGGCGCGAAGTGCTGTTTCGTTGTGCTCCGTGTGAATGATGCGGGCACACTCGGGATCGCAGTCCTCTGGGACGGCTTCGGCAGTTTGCTGAGAGCGATGGTAATTCTGTTTCCCACGACGGTTCCAAGAACTGTGATGATCGCGAACCCGATGATCGTGCTCTCGCTGGCCCAGGGCTGGTCCTTGACCCAGAACAACATGACAATCCCGCCGGCCGCCACTATCACTGTCCAAAGGGTCGTCACGAACCATGCTTACCGGGTTGGAACCTCACTCGTCTACCTCGATGCCGCGCGCAGTAGCAATAACAGGTGCGGTGGCTACAGGACGCTCCGGAGCGCGCCGATAGCGAGTTCGGGCGTTTCGAAGGAGCCGAGCGCGTGCACCTGTACTGTGAGCTCGGTGTCGTCGGCATTGCTGAGCCGGTACCCATCCGGCTCGTGTTCGATCCGCCAGGGTGTCTCGATAAGGGTGCCGTCGAGTTCCTGGACGACCCAGTAGTGGTCGTCTTGGGTGCCGCGCGCCAGGAATAGTCTCACGAGCGTGCCGGCCGCCTCGAGGTGGGGGAGTGGCCGTGCACGAGTTCGAACTTCTCTACGACGGCTTCGGGGTTCCCTTTCGCGATCGCGCGTTCGATTCGCTCGCGGTGGTCGTCGCCCCCTCGAGTGTCCGATAGACCTCGGCGTGGAACTTGTCAGGGCCGGCATCCGGCATCTCGGTCGACTGAACGATCTGCGAGATCCGGCCCGGCGTCACGTCGCTGAGCGTGGCCAAGATTGGCTGCTTGATTCCGAACGTGTGTGCCAGGACGATCGCTTGCCGGTGCAGCTGGTCGACCTCGGCCAGCTGTGCGGCCAGGGCGGCCTTCCGGTTCGCCAGTTCCCACACGTCATTCATCAGCTTCGTGTGCAGCAGGGGGGATCTGTGCCCTGCTGTAACGATAGTGGAATATGCCTCCAACAGCCTGCTATTGACACAATCGCTCTTATCGGTCATTTCGGGTGTCAAAGAAGGTGACGTCTATGATGCGTATTCTGCGTCAGAAGCGTAGACTTCCGGCATGACAGATTTGGATGTTCGACCGGTTGATCGTGTCGCGCATGCGCGCTCGGTGCGCTCGTCGGCCGCGGTTGTCGTTGCCCGCCTGCAGGAGGTGCTGGGGCGGGATGTCGTCTCGTTGATCACCGACAAGCAGCCGCGCACGGTGTCTCGGTGGATCGCTGGTGATGCCAGCCCCACGGCCCAGGACCAGCAGGTGCTGCGCGACACCCTTCAGGTCGTGGAGCTTCTGTCCGAGGTCGAGGGACCCGAAGTCACCCGGGCATGGTTCATCGGCATGAATCCACAGCTGGATGATGAGTCGCCGGCAGAAGAGATCGCCGCCGGCCATGTCCGAGACGTCCTCGCAGCCGCGCGCGCATTCATCAATGCCGGCTAGTCCGGCGACGGTAGAAGCGCCTAACCTGCTCCACAGAGTCGAGCGCGCCGACCCGCCGCTGCGCTTCTCCCGCCTCAACCCCGTCGACGCCCTCAACGCTCGAGCGGGCAACCGCTTCGACGTGCCTGGCGCGGGCGTTCTCTACGGCGCCACCACAGCAGCTGGCGCCTACGCCGAAACTCTCGCCGGATTCCGCCGCAAGGCGTCCACCCAGCGAAATCTTACGAGGCACGGTCTCGAACCCGGACGCGTAGCTCCAGGCGAGGTCCCCGCGGACTGGGTCACCACTCGCCGGATCCGCACATTCCGTGTCGCTGGGTCGTTGCCCTTTGTCGACGTCGAAGCGCCTGCCACCCACACCTTCCTTACCGAGCACGCTCCGGAGCTGTTGCTGCAGCACGACCTCGAGAACCTTGATGTCGCCCACGTCCGGGGCCCCAATCGCCTGCTTACGCGCGCCATCGCGGGCTGGGTGTATTCCCGTACCGACGAGCACGGCGATGCGCTCTATGCCGGCATTCGCTACGTCTCGCGTCTCGGTGACTTTGAGTGTTGGGCGGTCTTCGATGGCGCCCACGTGGTGCTCGACGACACCCGTGACATCCTCTACGTCGATCCGGCGCTCCGTGAAATTGCTGAGCTGTATCACCTCAGCTTCGCCTGATCCCGGCGGGCGGTATCCACCGGTCCTCCTCGGTCTGGCTAGACAGTCTCGGTCTGGCTAGACAGTGAGATGCGTTGTTCATACTCGAGTAAGGCGCGATACTGCATGACGATCGCCCAGCCGGAGTGCTCGGCGGCGAGGTGTTTCCGCGCTTTCTCGGCGCTGCAGCAGAGGCGGCATGCTGTGCGGACGCACCCAAAGCCCGCCGAACAGTTCGGCAACGGCGCCGATGATGGTCACAACCTAATCCATCTACCCATGCTCCCCTGCCGCCGCGACGAGCTCGAGATTGTGATTGACGCTGCAAGGAAGAGTTGGACAGCACGAGTAGCACGGCGCTTGTCATGAAGGTGCGAGCTCATACCCGCGGGCACGTGCGGCGAAGTCTCGCGCCCGATCCCGACTCACTCCGAGCGGCATCTTTTGAACCCACTGTGAAGATTCTGCGTATTGCCGAAGACTCGTCTATTCATCTAGTGTGCAGTTAGTGGCTCTGGGGAGAGCAAGGGGGATGCGGGACCTGACTCGCGACAAAGGATTTGGCGCGTGCGTTCGTTTTTCCGCGGTCGGCTCATTGCCGCTGTACTGGTAATGGTCGCTCTGTTCGTGGGGGTGCTTTCTGCGCCGGCGTTCGCGCAACCTGTCGAAACACAGTCCTCATTTACAACTGATATTCAGACTGATGGAACTACGCAGGACGACGGTCCGACGCCCGAAGGTGGGGGCCAGGCTGGATTGTCCGATGTTGCGGATTCTCCAGTCGACGACGCGTATGTCGGGTCGTCGGTAACGAGCTCGGATGTTTACGGCACATCGGGTCAGGTCACACCAGGTACGGGCGGTGTTCCTTCAGATCCCGGTCAGGATGCACCGGCACCCCCACCCAAAAACGACGCCAACAGTGCTTCGTCTGAAGCCGATGCCACCGCGATCGCCCAGCAGTTTGACCACACTGTGGTGGTCGACAGCCAAACAACTGAAACCTCTCTAGTGGAGGCCCTGCCCGACGGGACCTTCCAACTCACCTCCTCCGCCGTTCCCTCTCGTGTTGAGCGCAACGATGCATGGGTCGATGTCGATACAACCCTCAGCTCCACAGGCGGGTACGTCGCCCCGCAGGCCACGTCGGTGCCCGTCCGGTTCTCGGCCGGCGGAGGTGGCCCCATCGCACAGATTCAGCTGCCGGGTGGTGACTGGTTCTCCGAGTCTTGGCAACTGGGCACCCTCCCAACGCCGTCACTGGATGGCGCCACGGCCCTTTACGCTGATGTGCTCCCGAACGTGGATCTGCGACTCACAGCGACCGCAATCGGAATGACGGAAGTCATCGTCGTTCGCGCCGCGGAGGCGGCCAATGATCCGCGCCTGGAAACGCTGAAACTCAGCGTCTCAGGTGCTGCTCTTGCAAAGAGCGATACCGGCGCTGTTGTTGCCGCGCCCGAAGGATCGAACACCATCGCTCTCGCGCGCGGGAAAGCACCAAGCGTCAGCGAGGTCGATGCAGACACGATGCTGGTCTCTAGCGACCCCCAGGTTTGGGATTCGACTAACCCTGATGCCGGACCGGGTGGACCAGGTGGCAACTCTGTAGCAACTCCGGCGGACACAATGATCGTCGGAGGTGACACGGTCGCGGTCGACGTGGCGTCCGCGACCTCGACGGATGTCACGTACCCGTTGTACATCGACCCGGACTGGGGAACCGGCAACATCCAGGCATGGAGCATCAACGCCACCTACCCTGATACCCATTACTGGAACGTGCCCGACAATAGCGACGGCCGAGGCAACCAAATCGTCGGTTTCCTGCCGGCAGGATGGACGCAGCCTTATCCTGGCGACGGGCTCCAGCAGTGGGGACGCTCCTTCTGGCAGATGAGCACCGCGGGCGCCTCCGGGAGACACATCCTCCAAGCGCGATTCAATGTGCGTCAGTCCTGGAATTCATCGTGCGCATCAACCTCTGTGCGGTTGTTCCGGGCGACGAACATTCCCTATGCCGGTGCTTCGTGGAATGAATCCGTTGGAGTTGTCTACAACGGGCCATCCGATGTGGTGAGCACGAACTTTGGTCTTCCAGGCTGTTCGGGCGAAAGCTGGGTAGGCATGGACGCCACCCAGGCGGTGACCGACAACGGGACCGGACAGGCAATCATTCTGGCGTTGGCCGCCAGCGACGAGACCCACGAGTCATGGAAGCGGTTCAACCTCGACGCGCAACTAGTGGTCACCTACAACTCCTACCCGGCCGACCCCACCAACTTGGGCATGCTGACACCTCCGCGCACCTGCGGCACCCTCAACGATCCCGCATACATCAACCCGACCCTGCCCTTCACGCTCGCAGCCACAATCAGTGACCCCGACGCCACCGGGTACGGAGTGGAGGGCCGATTCCGCATCATGCCCTACAACAACGGGGGGATCAACGCGATCCCAGCCAGCGCCCCAGCCGGATATCTTTCCGGGGGAAGCCACACTCCGGGTTCGGTGCAAACCGTTCAAATACCCGCTGGGGCGCTGCCGGATGGCTTCTACGCATGGAGTGCGACCGCCTGGGACAGCTACGACATCCCCACGGGGGGTCAAGGCCACGATCGGTCCACCGGCGAGCCACTGTGCTTCTTCAAAACGAAGAGTACGGCCCCGGCGCTGCCTACGATTGCCCTGGACCCGAGCTCCCCGGCGCCCGTTGTAGGTCGACCAATGTCGGTGAAGTTCACCACGACGGCCGCCGACGCGGTAATGGGCTTTGAGTACTGGTGGCAAGGCACCGCGGCCACGAGTGGACCGGAGCTCCCGGTTCCCGGCGGCTACATGTACACGGGCACAAACCATGACGTTCCTGTGAACAGTGCTTTGCCGGGGTGTTCGGCGGTCGCCGCGCTGGCCCATGTGTCGTGCCTCCCGCAGGGAGCTTTGTCGATGACGGTGACCGTGGCTCCGATCGACACAACGTCCACCCTCTGGGTCACGGTGTTCGATAAGGCCGGCAACGTCGCCCGCGGAGGAACGGACCGGTACGTCGTGGCCCAATCCTGGCAACCACAGAACGTTCAGCCGGACACCACCCAGGTCTCGTTCGGTAAGCCGGCCTCAGCAGGCGTCGCAGCGGTCACCGGTCCTGGGCATGCGTGGCGTACGGGGCTGAAGGACACAAACGAGACATCGCTGCCATCGATCCCGGCCACCTTCCCTGATGCGGCGACCGCAGCCAGTCCGTTGCCGCTGACCATCGGTGCTGGTTTTCCGCGTTCACAAACCGCGACTCTTCCTTTGCAGACGACTGCGATACCCGTGCTGCAGGACGTCGGTGGAATCGCGTTCGATCGCGTGAACGGGCCCGAGCATGCGGCGGTGTCAGCAGGCCAGGTCCCTGCCGGCTATTACGTGGAAGATCAGCTCGGCCAAATGGCGCCGGTCGAGACCGATCTCACGACCGGCCAACCGAAGCCCCGCTCCGGAATGCACCTGCTGTATGAATGCACGCAGAGCAACGGCAACAACTTCACCACATCGCAGTCAGACTGCGAGGGCGCCACCACGGTCAGGACAACACTGGGTTGGGCTTGGGACGGGATCCCACCGGCGATCGCGTCCGGTGACGTTGCGACGCTGCAGTACTCCCGGATCTATCGGTGCTCCGTGGGTAATGATCACTTCGATTCTCGAGACGCCAATTGCGAGGGATACGGAACCGGTGCGTCGCTCGGGTACCTCCGCGACCTGACAGCAATAAAGACATCAGCCACCGCAGTGGACACGCGCACGAGTTTCACGGTGTCAGCGTGGGTGAAACCAACACAGCCCGAAGGGTTGAACTCGTACAACACGATCGTGTCGCAACAAGGCGGGAGCCCCTACTCGGCCTTCGTTCTGCAGGAGAAGACGAAAACAGATTCAGTAGGACGACAGTTCCGGTTCTGCATCCGAAACCAGGTCGGTGCCGCGGTCACCGACTGCGCAGTGCAGAACACCGCTGCCACCGACGGCGAGTGGACCTTTGTCACGGGCATCTGGGACGCGTCGAACCAGCAGCTGCGAATCCTGGTTGGTTCTAATCCGTCACTGGCCGGCTCCGCAACGCACGTCGTGCCGAGCGGAGAGACCAGCGGCGGGGCCCTGTCGATCGGTTCTGGGTTCTACAACTCTTGCCGAGTGAACATGTGGCTCGGTTACATCGCCAACGTGACGATCCTCCCCGGTGTGGCGAGCAGCTCCCAATTGTCGAAGCTGGCTCAGCTCAAGCGACCCAACGGCTAGACCCCACAATCCGAACGTTTCTTGTTCTCTACTTTGTGACTGGAGCTAGTCATGCGTCGTCGAATTCTCGGACCCTTGACAACCGCAACCTCGCGTAAGGTCGCGGTCGCAGCAGCGCTGCTGCTGGTCATCTCGATCATTCCGGCCGCGCCGGCCTTCGCGGACGGCGACCCTGCTGTCCCTGAGCCTCCGCGGATGGAACCCGTCGAGGGCGCGACTGCTGCGGGCGTAGACGATTCGCTGAGTTTCGCATCCAGCACCTCGGAGCCGTTGCCCACCGTGTCGCCCCTGGCACCGAGCCACAACGAGCTGCAACTCGCCACCACGCCCGATGGAACGAACCCTGTAGCGGCCGATCCCGTCGCCCCGGAACCCAGCTCGGCTCCCCCGGCAGCAGATCCTGCGCCAACGGCATCGCAGACTCCCGACCCCGAATCAGGCGGCGAGACCACCTCCCCTCTACCAACAGATGGCCCGAATTCTGCTTTCGAGACACCCACCCCAACCGCAGTGCCCGATCCGGGCAGCTCGAGTCACGCAGCGGACCCGTCCACCTTCACCCGAACCGTTCCGGAACCGGGCGTCGATGAAGAAGACCCTGCTCCCATCGCGCAGCCTGTGCCCGCCGCGGAGCCCGTACCGGTCAACAGCACCGGAATCACCGTCGAGGCCACCCCCACCGACAACGCTGCGAGCGTCCCGACAACAGTCACCGTCGACGTCCTCAGCGAAACCGATGCAGCCAAACACGGCCTCACCGGACTTGTCCTCCAGATCGCCCGTAGCGACGGTCACGCCGCAACCGCCGACATCGCCGTGACCATCCCCGACACCCTGCTCGACGGGTACTACGGCGCCGACTTCGCCAGCCGCGCCCGCTGGGTTACAGTCCCCGCCGAAACCGCCGCCAAGAAGGTTGCCGCCGCGAGCGAAATCGTCGCCGCCACCCCTGACGAGGTATCCGACACGACCACCGTGTCCCCACAGATCAGCTCCGCACCGCTGCTGCTCACTCTCGCCGCCACACCCGTCTCCTCGACCGGCACCGGATCCTTCGCAGCCACCTCCCTCAAGCCCTCCTCATCCTGGGACGTGTCCGCCCAGACCGGCGGGTTCTCCTGGTCACTTCCACTACGGACTCCGCCGGCGGCAGCAGGCCCCTCACCGTCGCTCGCGCTGAACTACGACTCTCAATCCGTCGACGGCGAGACGGCGTCAACGAACAATCAGCCCTCCGCGATCGGCGAAGGGTGGAGCCTCGGCGGCGGCGGTTTCATCGAACGCAGCTACGTCTCCTGTTCCCTCGACGGCCCAACACCGGTCTACGCGTCCGGTGACCTGTGCTGGAAAACGGACAACGCCACACTGAACCTCGCCGGACACTCCGGTCTGCTCGTCAGGGACGCCACCACCGGCGTGTGGAAGCTCCAGAACGACGACGGCTCCCGAATCGAGTACCTCACCGGCACCGCGGCCGGGCACTGCGCCTCCAACGGAACCTGGGACAACGACTGCTGGCGGCTGACCACCACCGACGGCACCCAGTACTATTTCGGCCTGAACAATCTCCCCGGCTGGAGCAGCGGAAAAGCCTCCACCAATTCCGCCTGGACCGTCCCGGTGTTTGGCAACGACGCAGGCGAAGCCTGCCACCAAGCCACCTTCGAAGCATCCAGCTGCATGCAGGGATGGCGGTGGAATCTCGACTACATCGTCGACACCCACGACAACGCCGAAGCCCTCTATTACGCCGCTGAAACCAACGCGTACACCAAGAAGGGTGACACCACCCCCACCTCCTACATTCGGGGCGGCCAGCTCGAGCACATTGAATACGGCCTCACCGCCACAACCGTCTACACAGCGAACGCCGCCACCGACAAAGTGCTCTTCGGGTACGACAGCTACGGTCGATGCAACGACACCAGCCACACCAACTGCACCACCGAAACCATCACGTCCCCCGCTGTGAACGCCGCCCATCCGACCGCGTACCCGGACGTCCCCTTCGACCAGTTCTGCACCACCGCCTGCACCACGCTGGTATCGCCCTCGTTCTGGACCACCGGGATGCTGAACACCATCACCACGCAGGCGCGGATCTCCGGCGCCTACAGCAAGGTCGACGAATGGACCCTCGGACACTCCTTTCCGGCCCCGGGCGACACCACCAGCCCCGCCCTGTGGCTCACCAAAGTCGGCCACACCGGGTACAGCGGCAGTGCATCGATCACCGAACACGACACCACCTTCGACGGTGCCTCCATGCAGAACCGCGTCTGGGTGAAAGATGGCCTCCTGCCCCTGGACAAGTGGCGGGTGTCCGGCATCCACACGTCGAGCGGCGCGATCATCACCGTCAATTACCAAGGCCCTAATTGCAACCAGACAAACGCATCCAGCATCCTCGCTCATCCCGAGTCGAACACACTGTTCTGCTTCCCGCAGTGGTGGACTCCCACGCTCACGGGCACCACGACCCTGCCAACTAAACAGGACCTCTTCCACAAGTACGTGGTCGCTTCCGTTGTCAGCAACCCCAACACCGGAGGCGGAAACGACCCCGCTCAGCAAACCGACTACAGCTACGGCACCCCAGCGTGGCGGTACGACAAGTCCCCGCTGACCCCGTCAGACAAGCGAACCTGGTCTGACTATGCCGGTGTGAACACTGTGCAAATCAGCACCGGAAATGTCATCGCTCCCGCCATTCCGGAGAAGACGCAATACACCTTCTACCAGGGCATGGACGGTGACCAAGCCACCACTGCCGGCGGAACTAAGTCCGTCGCCGTCACCGGCTTCCCCGGGGTCACGGATTCCCGCTGGTTCGCCGGCCATACCCGCGATGTGAAAGTGCTCAACGGCAGCGTAACGGTCTCGGACTCCGTCACTTCCCCGTGGGCGTCCTCAATCACCGCAAACGACGGAACGAACACGGCCTGGCACTCCGGCGACGGAACAGTCACCACGACAGAACCCCTCTCCACCGGCGGAAACCGTACCATCACCACCACGACCACCTACGACAACACTTACGGCTACCCACTCACCGTCAACACGACGGCCTCCGACCTCACAAAGTCGACCTGCACGAAAACGGACTATGCCACCCCGAATACCGCCGCGTGGATCATCGGACTACCCAAGGAGATCCTGAAGGTCGGCGTCGCCTGCAGCAACCTTGCGGCCGCCAGCTACCCTGCCGATGCGATCTCGCAGAACCGCATCACCTATGACGCCGTCGGCGTCAACGGCACCCCCACCAAAGGCGACCCGACCCTCGCTGAAGTCGCCGGCTCCTACAACGGCGGCGCGGCGGTGTGGCTCATCACCGCCACCAACACCTACGACACCATGGGCCGGCTCCTCACCAAGAAGGACGTCGCAAACCACACCACGACCACCACATACACGCCCGCCGCTGGGGCTGCCGCCGGCAGTGGCGCCCTGACCTCCGTGACCACCACGAACACGGCGCCCTACAACTGGACGACCACCACAAACCTCAACCCCGCCTGGGGAGCAGAAACTTCCGCAACCGACGAAAACGGCGAGGTCACCACCGCCGTGTACGACGCCCTCGGTCGCCGCACCGACGTGTGGCTCCCCGGCCGCCCCCAGGCCAGCAACCCAACAGCCTCAATCCGCTACCGATACACCATCCCCACCAACGCCGACACCACCCTCTACCCTCTCGCGGTCGCCACCACCACCCTTGTGCCCGGCAGCACCGTGACCAGTTACACCCTGTACGACGGGCTCGGCCAGCAGGTTCAAACCCAAACCACTGCCGAAGGCGGCGGCACCGCGATCAGCGACCTGGGCTACAACAAAGCCGGACGAGTCGTCATGAAGAACAACCCCTACTTCACCCTTTCCGTAAACGCCGGGCCGAGACTGTTCGTACCCACCTCCGAGCAGAACATCCAATCCAAGGAGACCACCAGTTACGACGGAGCCGGCCGCCCACTCGTCACCGCCCTCGTGTCCCTCGCCACCGAGCGCTACCACACCACCTACGCCTACCCCGGCGCAGACCGTGTCGACACCCTCCCGCCAGCAGGAGCTCCCCCCACTTCGGTGTTCACCAACACCCTCGGTCAGGAAACGAAGCTCACCCGCTACTCGACCTCCTCATCCTCCGCAACCCCGTTCACCAACCCCTACAGCTCCACGTACGAATACAACGTGCAGGGCAAGATGACGAAAATGACCGACGCCGCCACCACTGCATGGTTGTGGGAATACGACACCCTCGGTCGGCAAACCAAAGCCACCGACCCCGACACCGGAACCACTACCAGCACCTACGACGACGCCGGCAACCTCACCAGCAGCACCGACGCCCGAAACATCACCCTCGCCTACACCTACGACAACCTCAACCGCAAGACCGGCCAATACGTGACCGACACCAGCAGCTCCGCGAACCTCCTCGCCTCCTGGGCATACGACACCGCGATCAACGGCAAGAACCAACTCGCCTCCTCCAGCTCCTACACCGGCTCTGGGAGCACACGTCGCGAATACAAACAGAGCATCATCAGCTACGACGACGGATACAGGCCACTCCAAACCACCCTGAGTATCCCCGCCGGCGCCCCCGGATTCACCGCCGCGAAAACGTACAGCACCGGCTACACCTACTACCCCAACGGGTCTCTCGCGACGGTCGCTGAACCCGCCATTGGCAGCGCAACCTCAGGCGGAATGCCCGCCGAGAACATTGCCTACGCCTACGGCGCGTACGGACACATCACCGGAATCTACGGCACCGACGACGTCCTCTCCGGCGCCCAATACACCCCCATCGGCGCCCCCTCCCAATACACGCGCGACAACACCTACGACGACATCACCACCTTCCACTACGACCAGGCAACCCTCGCTCTCGACCGCATCACCGACACCGCCGGCTCCACCACCTACGCCGACCGTCAATACACCCGCGACAACGCCGGCAACATCACCTCCGCTTTCAACACCGGCTCCGGGTTCTCCGACAAGCAGTGCTACACCAACGATCTACTCGGCACGCTGCAATACGTCTGGACGACCAACACCACCCCGTGTGCAAGCGGTCAGCCGTGGTCTACCGGGGCCGACCCCGGGCCGAATCCCTACTGGAAGGGCTACTTCAACGACCCCGCCACGGGGAACAGAAGCTTCGTAATGAGAGACACCCTCATCGAGGGTCCGTGGGATGACTACACATACCCCGCCGCCACCGCTGCTCGGCCTCACGCGGTTCAATCAGTGAAACACTACAACGCAGACGCGGTACTCCTCACGACCGACAACTACACCTACGACGCCTCCGGGAACACCCTCACCAGGCCAGGGCAGACCCTCACCTACAGCCCGACCGGCAAGATCCAAACCCTCACCGCCGGAGCTGGTAGTAGCGCCATCACCCAAACCAACGTGTACACGGCCGATGGGTCACTCTTGCTTCAAACCGACCCGACCCACGGCACCACCGTGTTCGCCGGCGACACCGAAATACACGTCGCCACCGGCTCTAACCCCGGCGCCGCGACCGCTGTGCGCACCTACAACGTGAACGGGACACCGATCGCGGAACGCACGACCAAAGCAGGTACCTTGAACGGGGTACTCCGGTGGCTGTCCACCGACATCGACGGCACAGCCGACCTTGAGATCGGGGCAACCGACGGCACCGTCACTCACCGCCTCACTGACCCATACGGCAACCCTCGAAGCACGCCCGCGCCTTGGTCAAGTAGCCACACATTCCTGAACGCACCCAGTTCCGAACTCAGCAATCTTGTGCAGCTCGGGGCGCGCGCCTACGACCCAACGATCGGCAAATTCCTCACTGTCGACCCCGTCCTCGCGCCCTTCAATCCAGCACAGAACAACGGCTACGCCTACGCGTCCAACAACCCCGTCACGCTCACCGACCCCTCCGGCCTATGCCCGACCGGGCCCTGGGCAAACCCGTCGTGCAAAGACGGAACACCCGGAAACGGTCTGGGCGTCGTAACCAGCGCAGACCCAGCCGCAGTCGCCGGGACCCCACCAGCCGCGGGCGGCGGATCGGCTACGTCGGGAGCCGCACAATCATACGGTGGCGGGTGCGGCGGAAACGCGAGCTATAACCGGTGCTCTATCCCCACACCTTCAGCTGCACCAAAACCCATCATTCAGCTCCACTGGGGACAGCCCATTTATGACAGCGATGAGATGGCGGTTTGGGATTCGATTGCGGCTCAGATGGCCGCCGATAATCTGGCTAGTCAACCCGCATGGATTCAGCAATACCTCCTATTTACTCAATCCGCGCATGATCGAGCTGTGCCACTAATTGTTGTCGGCGTGATCGCAGCTGGTGGGTCGGCAGCAGGAGCGACGGCTGAGGTTGCCGGTTCCGAGAGTGCCGCACATTCCGGGCTGCCGCAAAGCGTGATCGGAACAAAAGGAGCGACATTTGAATTTGCAAATCCCGACCACACGTTTAGGCCGGAGCACAACATCGCGGACACTCAAGCGAGCCGCGATCTCCTTCAAAGCGTCGTAGTGCCGAACAACTTCATACGGAGTTACCCTCAAAGCGGGCCAGGCGGCGGACTCATTGAGAAGTACGCTCAGGTTCTACCAGATGGAACACAGGCGTGGGTCGAGGTGCGAGGCGGAAACACGATTTCAAATGGCGGGATTAATATCATTCCGAAGGAGAGATAAGCGCCGTGATCCACACATATACGCCACATGAAATTCAAGAGGCAGGGCTCCGACTCCTTGAGCAATATTCGCAATTTGACGATGCGTCTCTGGATCTAGTAATTGATTCAATCGGAACAGATGGGTGGGGAGATGGAACGACCAACGATCCTGCCGCCTGGATGGACTGGCTAAGAGCGTTGTTTGGTGTGCGTGGGATTCAGTTCGAAGAGATTGCTGACACGCGGTTCTTATGGGGAGAACGTCGGGTTCTACTTCCGGACGGGGCTACCGCAGTAGTGCGAGTTGGGCACGGCGTTCCGACTGAGTGGCCGAGGGCGTCGATGCCTGATATGGAAGGGATGGACGAGGTCCAGGGACTTGCTCTTGTTCGAGAGAATCTCCTGCGGATCTGGCGAGAGGTCGGGGTGTCGCAGCTTGCTGCCGTCTCTGTGGAACTCGCGCGTGATTTTCGAGGCTGATGGCATCGCGAGCGAAGTTGGCTGCGGCGAACGCTCATATTCGGGCGGTGAATTGCGTGCGGCGGGGTCACGGCGAAGCGCTCGAACGAGGTGTGGCTCTGGGGCATCTCGGAATACGGGCGTGAGGAACGATCTGGGGCCGCCTGCGGGCCTACTGGCTTTGGTTGCCGGGGATCAACGCTCGTGTTCCGAGTGGGCTCTGTAGCTCGATCGTCTTCTCGGCCCCGCCGAGTGCGTAGGTGCATGCTTGCTGGAGGTGGTGCGGATCACGGGGTTGATCGTGACGCTCGTAGTGTTTTCCGTGACGTCTTCGGGCAACGCGGCTTCAGGCGAACCTCAACTGAGTAGAAAGCCAAACTTCAAGGATCCCAGTCAGTCACCCGGTGAAGGCTGGGATGGCGAGGCCCCTCCGATAAGGGATCGTGGTACGGTCCCGCAACTAAGCAGGTCCTGAGGCCGGATCCTGAGCATCCAGAGCCCATTGGGCCGCACTTCGATCTGAAGGATGGTGGCATCTGGTATCGGTTATACGAAGACGGCACAAATTGTTCCGAAATGTAGGACGCGAGATTGTGGACTTACGAGAAGTGGCGCACGAATGACTCGCTCGCTCGGGCGGCTCGTTGACATAGGTTCAGCGCGAGAATGGTTTGCAGAATCGCTAGACCGAAGCGACGGGCCGTGGAGCTCGGAATTCTCCCTAGCCGTTCGAATGCGAATCCAGGGCATGACGGAAGCGCGCCTTCTAGTTGCCAATACCGACCCGCATCGGCTTCCGCTGCGTCGGGCTGGCATCGGCCAATCAGCCGACTCATCCGTTCTCAGGTCATTCCTTATTCACCTGAGGGAATTGGGTGGTAGAACGCTGATAGTCGAGGCCGATGTCGAGGAGGAAGGCGACATGGTGGACGACGAATGGTCAAACAGTTATTTCGTGATTGGGAACCGCGTAGAGCGTTGGATTTCTCTCGATTCCGTTGGTGTAGAGCAAGAGAGGCTCCTTCGCACAGCAATGTATCCACTGAACGGCTTCATTTCGATTCTGGACTTATCCACCGTCCTGCATCATGGCGCTCCTGATCCTCATCGACTTGCGGCAAGTGTAATTGCGGTCATCACGCAGAGCTTCGACGGAGAAGCGTACGTCGGAGGGGTCTTGACCAAGCATGAAAGAAGTCAATGACCCAGTGAGAGACGCGCGGCTTTGTTGGATCAAAACGGGGCGAGCGGATTCTCAGGCGAAATTTGTTCCTTCTCGAAGCGGCAACATTAGAGGATTCGCGGAGTCGGCGACCTGTGAGAGTGTCCGCGGGCACCGGGTGGTGGCGATCGCCTCCGTCGACCAGCTTGCCCCGTACGAGATTGTGAGGACAGCTGGTGCGTGCGAGTTCCTACCGGTGCGAGTTCTGCAGCTACGGGCGGACCGTACAGCGAGCCAGCCGATTTCCGTCACTTCGGAGATGTCGACCTGTGTCGGCGGTGCTTGACTATGGCAGCCTCAGTGAAGACTACCTGGGCGATCTCGGCGAACTTCGGCTCCAGCGGGTGCAGCTTCACTTCACCGCCGCCGATACCCAGCCACGCCCACGGTCCGGTCGTCTGCACGGCCGTCTCGATCGGCACATAGGTGCCGTTGTCATCCAAGACGTTCAGCGGATCCGTCGACATCTTGGTGTAGTTCGAACAATCCGGCAGCCGGTAGGTCTGATCGAATTCGGTGCGATCGATGATCTGGGAATCGGTCAACGTTGCGGGGTCGATCTTCGTTGTCGATGCTTCTTCGGGGGTGGGCATCTGGGCGGGGGCGGGATCACCGAAGTCTGAGTAGTCACCGGCCGGCATCGTCGCATCAGGGACCGCGGGCTGGTCAGAGAACGGGGGCGCCGGCGCATCGCTGATCGAGGTCGGAGCCGGCGTCTCCGGAGGCGTGGCCGATTCGGCCGATGCGGATACCGCCACACCAAAGACGAGTGTCAAGGTGAGAATCGAACCCAGAACAGTGTTGAGCAGGGCAGAACGACGATTGAGACGAGCCAAGACAGTGAACCTCAATGCGCGAGGTTGGTCCCGCTCCCCCTGCTCTCCCCCGAGAGCCGTAGACAGGACTTACTGGAGGCGACAGACGATTGTCGAATTGAAATTCCCTCGTTCGTATCGCGGCACGGGCACGTCGAAGATTGTCGCCGTGTGGCTCACATCACGAAACCGCGTCAAGGTGGATCCGCAACCCATCTGAGCGGCATACTGACTGCGGGGCCTCATGTATGACGCGATCCGCCGGGATTGTCGAGCGTGTCGCGATTTGCGATCCAGTCCGCCTCCCAGCCAGCCCCCTACTCGGTCAGCAGGTCGAGGGCACCGACGCCCGTCAGAGCTGCGATTCTCTCGACCGACCTCAGCGTGAGGTTGCGCTCGCCGCGCTCCACGCCGCCCATGTACGTGCGGTGATAGCCCATCTCGATCGCGAACTCCTCCTGACTCAGCCCGCGTGACTCGCGCAGGCGTCGCAGATTCCGGCCGAGCACCTTCTGAAGTTCACCTTCCACGTGATCGATCGTCGCCGGATGCTACTTGTCGGTCTACATACTTATGAGTAGCATTATTGGATCACGAGCGAAGAAGAGAGGCCCCAATGACACTCATCCCACGACTTCGGCGTTGTCGGCACTGCGGCATTCGCGTTCCACGCGACGAGATGGTCTACAAACATCTGGCCTGCTCCGAGGACTGCGCCGACGAGATCTGGCTCAAACGCGAGCGCCATTGAGCGGCATCAGCGGCCTCCGCCCAGTGCGCGCGTCGGCCCCGCTCAGCGCTCGAGCGGGAAGACGAGCAGCGAGCTCGTGGCGGTCGCGATGAGCTTGCCCGCGGCGTCCGTCACCGCGGCCTCGGCGAAGGCCACGCGGCTGCCGGGCTTCACGACCGTGCCGACGCAGGTGACCAGGCCGCTGTCATGGCGCAGGGGGCGCAGGTAGCTGACCTTCAGCTCGATCGAGGTGTAGCCCATGCCGGCCGGCAGGGTCGACTGCACGGCGCATCCGGCCGCCGAGTCGAGGAGGGTGCACACCAGGCCTCCGTGCACGATGCCGATGGGGTTGTAGTGCGACTCGTTCGGCTCGCAGGTGAAGGTGGCGGAGCCGACCTCGGCCGCGACGAGGTCCATGCCCATGAGCTTGCCGATGGGCGGCGGGGGCAGCTCGCCGGCCATCATCGCGCGCAGGTAGTCGAGTCCCGACATTGTGGGGGCGACGGCGACGCCGATGAAGGGGTCGTCCCATTCCACGAGGCGGCTGCGCGCCGGGGTTCCGGATGCGGTGGGCGCGCCGGCCGCGGAGGCCGGGGTTCCGGATGCGGTGGGCGCGCCGGCCGCGGAGGCCGGGCTTCCGGATGCGGTGGGCGCGTCGGCCGCGGTGCCGGATGCGGTGCTCGGGGCTGGTTCGCCGGTTCCGGATGCGGCGGGTGCAGCTGCAACCGGTACGGATGCTGTGGGCTCGTCGTCGATGCTCATGCGGTCAGCCTAGATTCGCGGCGGCCACCCGCCCACGCCGTTTGTGCGCGCCCGACGACGCCCGGCGCATCCGGAGCCCGCCGCGCTGTGCGAACCCGACGAGCAGGAGCCTCAGACCACCTGAGCGTAGAGCTCGGCCGGCGGGATCGGCCCCTGCGACAGCGAGCCCCAGGCCGCCGCGAGCGCCTCGATACCGCGCTCCAGCTCGGCCTCGGCGAGCCCGATCGGGATGCGCAGGAACCGCTCGAACGCCCCATCGAGCCCGAAGCGCGGCCCGGCCGTCACGAGGAGCCCGTGCGACCGCGCCCCGAGCGCGAGCTGCGAGCTCACTGGCGCCCCGAGGTTCACCCAGGTGGCGAGGCCGCCGTGCACCCGCGGTGCCTGCCAGTCGGGAAAACGCGAAGCCAGCACCCGCAGCACCGTGTCGCGGCCGGCCGCCAGCTGCTGCGAGCGCAGCGCGAGCACCGGCTCGAAGTCGCGCAGCAGTTCCGCCACCACGAGCTGCTCGAGCACGGGGGTTCCGAGGTCGCCCGCGAAGCGCGCCCCGGCCAGCTTGCGGATGATGGCGGGCTCGGCCCGGATCCAGCCCACCCGCATCCCCGCCCACACGGTCTTGCCCACCGAGCCGATCAGGATGGCCGACTCCGCGGTTCCCGGGTCGCCGTAGGCGGCGAACGGCAGGGACTTCTCAGGCCGGTCGATGTCGAGCTCGCTCGTGGTCTCGTCGGCGATGACGAGCGAGCCCTGGCGCGCGGCATCCCGCAGCACCTGCGCGCGCAGCTCGGCCGGCATGGACTCGCCCGTGGGGTTGTGGAAGTCGGGCATGAGATAGGCCAGCGCGGGGCTCGTGCGCGCGAAGGCCTGCTCGAGGCCCGCCGCATCCCAGCCGTGCAGGCCGTCGGGCGCAGCGCCGCTGCCCGCCGCGGTCACGGTGACGGGCACCAGCCGCGCGCCGTTCGCCCGCAGCGCCTCGTAGGCGTGCGGGTAGCTCGGCAGCTCCACCACCGCCCGGTCGCCGCGGCCGAGCAGGGTGCGGGCCAACAGGAAGATCGCGTGCTGGGCTCCGATGGTGATCATCACCTGCTCCACCGAGGTCGGCAGGCCCTTCGCCGTGTAGCGGGCGGCCACGGCTTCGCGCAGGGCGAGCGAGCCGAAGGGGTCGATGCCGGTGCCGCCGAGCTCGACGGCGTAGTCGTCGATCACCCGCTGGGTGGCGGCGACGAGCCCCGGGTAGGCGATGAGCGTGGCCTTCGTGAAGTCGATGAAGTCGCCGCCGACGTCCTGCCCGCCCACCGGCGCCCGCCCGGGCAGGCGCGTGACGCTGCCCGAGCCACGCACGCTGTGCGTGTAGCCGGCGTCGCGCAGCTCGCGGTAGGCCGCCGAGACCATGGTGCGGCTCACGCCGAGCGACTGTGCGAGGTCGCGCTCGGCCGGCAGGCGGGTGTCGCCCGCGATGCGACCGTCGAGCACGAGCAGGCGGATGCGGTCGAACAGGGCCAGATACGAGGGCCCGGATGCGGTGGGCCGCCAGTCTCCGAGCAGGGCGATGAGGGCGCGGGTTCCGATGCGGGCATCTGACATGCATCCACTTTAGCGATATTGGCGTCTTGAGGGCAGGCCAATTGTGGGATTGGATGCGGATGTGGCTCTTTCCTTGTCGTCCTCTTCTCGGCGCACGAGCGCTGCCGCGTCGACCGCGGACGCGGCAGCACGCGTGCCGGCCTTCGCGGGCCGGCTGCCAGCGCGCATCCTGCGGCTGCTGATCGGCCTGGTGCTCTACGGGGTGGCCGACGCGCTGATGATCCGGGCGGCCGTCGGAGTGGACCCGTGGACGGTCTTCGCCCAGGGCGTCACCCGCCTGAGCGGCTGGAACATCGGACTGCTCACGAACCTCATCGGCCTCGCGGTGCTGCTGCTCTGGATTCCGCTCCGCCAGCGCCCCGGCCTCGGCACGGTGCTCAACGTGTTCGTGGTGGGAACGGTGATCGGGCTCGGCGTGTGGCTGCTGCCGGCGCCGGCGGGCCTTCTCGCCCAGATCGCCTACTTCGCGGGCGGGATGCTGCTGCTGGCCTTCGCGAGTGGCGTCTACATCGGCGCGGGGCTGGGACCGGGGCCGCGCGACGGGCTGATGACGGGCATCCACTCGCGGTTCGGCCTGCCGCTGTGGCTCGCGCGCACCCTGGTGGAGGGGAGCGTGCTGCTCGTGGGCTGGCTGCTCGGCGGCGACGTCGGCGTGGGCACGCTCGTGTTCGCCGCGCTCATCGGCCCCCTCTGCGGCCTCAGCCTGCGCCTCCTCCGGCCTCGCGCTCGCGCTCGCGCGTCCGGCCACGCCCGCTCCTGCGCGCCCGGCACCATCGAGAAGTCGCAGAGGGCCGCCATCACGGGCGAAGTGGGGAGGGCGTGAGGGCGGGGTGGCGCGGGCTCAGGCCTTCGCGGGCTTCGCGGCGGCCTTGGCGGCGCGCTTGAACTCGCGCACCTTCGTGAGCGAGGCGGGGTCGACGATGTCGGCGACGGAGCGGTACGAGCCCTCGTCGCCGTAGTGGCCCGCGGCGGCCCGCCATCCGGAGCCCGTGAAGCCGTACTGCTTGCCGAGCAGCGCCAGGAAGATCTTCGCCTTCTGCTCGCCGAAGCCGGGCAGCGCCTCGAGCCGCGCGAGCACGGTCGGACCGTCGGGGTCGCCCTGCGTCCAGAGGGCGGAGGCGTCGCCGCCCCAGTCCTCCACGATCGCCGCGCAGAGCGCCTGCACCCGGCCCGCCATCGAGCCCGGAAAGCGGTGCACCGCGGGCGACTGCTTGAACACGGCGAGCAGATCGTCGGGGTCGGTGCGGGCGAGAGTCGCCGCGTCGAACGAGCCGAGACGGTCGGCGATCTTCTTCGGCCCCGCGAAGGCGGTCTCCATCGGCACCTGCTGGTCGAGCAGCATGCCCACGAGCAGGGCCAGCGGATCGGCCGAGAGCAGGGCGTCGGATGCGTCGTCGCCGGTGATGTGGAGCGTTGCGGTCATGCCCTCCATGCTGACACGGCGCATCCGCGGTGTCGATCGGGATGGCGCCCGATCGTCATCACTGTAGAAGTCGCCGACCGCGGTGACTACTCTGACGATCACCGGAAGGACATCTCATGCGCTACTCACTCCTCCTCATCAACCAGGAAGCCCAGGATGCGGGCGTCACCGAAGAAGACATGGCCCCGTTCCGCGTGGCCTTCGACGAGTACGGCAAGGCGCTCGAGGCGGCGGGCGTGCTGCTGGCGGCCGAGATCCTCGAGCCGGCGGCCGCGACGACCACCGTGACGCTGCGCGGCGGGAGCCTGCAGGTGCAGGACGGCCCGTTCGCCGACACGAAGGAGAAGCTGGCAGGGGTGTTCCTGGTCGACCTGCCCGACCTCGACGCCGCGATCGCGTGGGCCGAGCGGTGCCCGGGCGCGCAGTACGGGGTGCTCGAGATCAGGCCCTCGGCGATCAGCTTCGCGGAGGGCCAGTGGCGGCCGGTCGGGTGACCGGAGCCGCCGGGGCGGGGGGCCGGCCGGGCGGCTGGGCGGCCGGCCAGGCGGCGGGCCAGGCGGCGGGCGAGGCGGCCGCCGGAGCGAGCGGCGAGTCGGACGCCGCGGCCGCCGCCGAGGCAGACGCCAGGTCGCACGTCACGCCAGACGCCAAGGCAGACGCCAGGCCGCACGCCAGGCCAGACGTCGAGGCGGACGCCGGGCCGGGCGTCCCGCCACCCGCAGCGCCTTCGGCGGCCGCCGCGACCGCGGAGCGACTCGCCCGGGAGACCTACGGCCGGCTGCTGGCGCTGCTCGCGGCGCCCACGCGCGACATCGCGGGCGCCGAAGACGCGCTCGCCGATGCCTTCGAACAGGCGCTTCGGCGCTGGCCCGGCGATGGGGTGCCGCAGAACCCGGCCGCGTGGATCCTCACCGTCGCCCGCAACCGCCAGCGCGACCGGCTCGGCTCGGCGGCGGTTCGCACCTCGATTCCGCTGGACGCGCTCCTCGACCCCGACGGTCCGCTGGCCGACGGATCGCGGCGCCCCGGCCCCGCGTACGCATCCCACCCCGGACTCGACCCGGCGGCGATCGACCTCGACGCCATCCCCGACAGGCGGCTCGAACTGTTGTTCGTGTGCGCGCATCCGGCCATCGACCCGGCCGTGCGTACCCCGCTCATGCTGCAGACGGTGCTCGGCTTCGAGGCCGCGCAGATCGCCGAGGCCTTCGCGGTGCCGGCCCCCGCGATGGCGCAGCGGCTCGTGCGGGCGAAGCGGCGCATCCGGGCGGCGGGCATCCCGTTCGCCGTGCCCGACCGCGCCGCGATGCCCGCCCGGTTGCCGGCCGTGCTCGAGGCGGTCTACGGCGCCTATGCCATCGACTGGATGCGCGTCGCCGGGCCCACGGTGCGTGACTCGCTGGCGGGCGAGGCACTGTTCCTCGCCGAGACGCTGGCCGAGCTCCTGCCCGGGGAGCCCGAAGTGCGGGGGCTCGCCGCCCTGATCGAGTTCTCGGTGGCGCGCACGCCGTCACGGTTCAGCGCCGACGGCGCACTCGTGCCGCTCGACGAGCAGGACACCCGCCGCTGGGATGCCGCCCTCATCGACCGCGCCGAGCGCCACCTCCTCGCGGCCCACGCGCTCCGGCGCGCTCGGCGCTCGCCGCATGAGCCCGCCCTGGCCGCCGGCGCACCCGCGGCAGCCGCGGCAGCCCGCGTGCCGGCCGGCCGCTTCGAGCTCGAGGCCGCCATGCAGTCGGTGCACTGCGCGCGGCGGACGACCGGGCGCACCGACTGGGCCGCTCAGCGCATCCTGAACCAGGCCCTGCTGGAGGTGGCGCCGACACTCGGCGCCCAGGTCTCGCTCGCCGCGACGATTGCTGAGGTCGACGGACCGTCGGCCGGTCTCGAGCACCTCGATCGGGTCGCCGCAGCGCTGGAGGGCCCCGAACTCGCGGCCTTCACGCGCTTTCAGCCGCTCTGGGCCACCCGGGCGCACCTGCTGCAGCACGCCGGCCGGTCCGGCGACGCGGATGCGGCCTTCGCCAAAGCGATCTCGCTCACGACCGACGCCCGCTCCCGCGCACTCCTCGAGCGCCGCGCCGCCGCCGGCCCGCCGGCATAGCCACGCGTCGAGCCGCCTAGCGATCCGTGGCGCGGTCTGGAACGATAGGTCTGCACCGGCGGCGCTCCCGCCCCGCCATCCGATGATCATCGAGGGAACCCGTGCCGCTCTCCGAGACGCCCGACCCCGACGCCGAACGCCCCGGCCACGACCCCTTAGGCCGCCCAGACTCCCCTCGCCCCGGGCCCGACGCCGAAGGCCCCAACGCCGACGCCTTCGACGCGCTCGCCCGGCGCGCGCTCGCGCTCGTCGTGCCGGGGCGCCGCGCCGTCCTCGGCATCGCCGGAAGTCCGGGCGCCGGCAAGACCTCCCTCGCCGTGCAGCTGGCGGCGCGCGTGAACGAGCTGAGTGCGGCATCCGGCGGCCCCGGTGCGCCGTTCGCGATGCACCTGCCGATGGACGGCTACCACCTCGCGGAGTCGACACTGCGCCGCCTCGGCCGTCTCGACCGCAAGGGCGCCATCGACACCTTCGACGGCTGGGGTTTCGTGGCGCTGCTGCAGCGCATTCTGGTCGAACGCGACCACACCGTGTTCACGCCGAGTTTCGACCGCCGGGTGGAGGAGCCGATCGCGGCCGAGCTCGCGGTGGAGCCCGAGACCCAGCTCGTGATCGTCGAGGGCAACTACCTGCTCGTCGACGACGGGCCCTGGGCGGGCATCACGGAGCTGCTCACCGAGGCCTGGTTCTGCGAAACTCCCGATGCCGTGCGGGTGTCGCGCCTCGTGGCGCGGCACGAACTCGGCGGCCGCTCGCCCGAAGCCGCGCTGGACTGGGCCGAATCGGTCGACGGGCGCAACGCCCTCCTGATCGAGTCGACCAGGCCGCGCGCCGACCTCGTGGTCTCGGGCGAGACCGCACGCGTCGTCGCCGGCGAGTAACTACAGAAATAAGCAGTACCGAGGCCGTATTCGGGTCGGTGCTCCTCATTTCGGTAGTAACTAATCACCCGGTGCGTCGACGAGCGTGAGTAGGGTCGAAAGCATGAGCGACAACGAGGTGGCGACCGCGGGCTTCACCGTGCGCCGCACCGAGGAGGCCGACTGGCGCGAGGTGCGGGCGCTGCGGCTCGAGATGCTCGCCGACACCCCGCTCGCCTACCTCGAGACCCTCGCGCAGGGGCACCGCCGCAGCGAGGCGGAGTGGCGGGCGTGGGCGCGCGACGGCTCGTCGCACGCGTCGATCACGGTCGTGGCGATCGCCGACGGCGGGCGCTGGGTGGCGACCATGATGTCGAAGGTGCCGCGCGGCGCATCCGGAGCGTATCTCTACGGCGTCTACGTGGCGCCCGGATTCCGTGGCCGCGAGGCCGGGGTGACGGATGCGCTGCTCGGCCGCATCGAGGAGTGGGCCGCCCTGCGCGGCGACAGCCTCACCCTCGACGTGCACGAACTCAACGCCCGAGCGCGCGCGGCCTACGCGAAGCGCGGCTTCGTGGAGACGGGGGTCAGCATCCCGTACCCGCTGAACCGCGCCCAGCGCGAGCTGCAGATGCGCAAGCCCCTGCGCTGAGCGCCCCCGCACGACATCGAGCCGCCGAATCGAGACATCGGGCGGCGGGATGGCGATGGGGTGGCGCTGCTCAGTCGTCGGAGACCGAGATGGTGACCTCGATGTTGCCGCGGGTGGCGTTGGAGTAGGGGCACACCTGGTGCGCCGCGTCGGCGAGCTCTTGGGCGAGGTCGTGCTCGATCCCGGGCAGCACGACCTCGAGCAGCACGGCGAGCTGGAAGCCGCCCTGGCCGTTCGAGCCGATCTGCACGCGGCCCCCCACGGCGGAGTCGCTGATGTCGACCTTGCGCGCGCGGGCCACCATCTGCAGCGCGGAGTGGAAGCACGCGGAGTAGCCGGCGGCGAAGAGCTGCTCGGGGTTCGAGCCGTTCCCCGAGCCGCCCATGCTCTGCGGAACAGCGAGGTCGAGGTCGACGCGGCCGTCGGAGGTGCGCACGTGGCCGTCTCGTCCGGCTCCGGTGGCGAGGGCTTCTGCGGTGTAGAGGGCTTCCATGGGAATGCCTTTCGGGTCGTGACCGCGCGCCCGCGCGGGCCGGACGGCCCGTGGTGCGCACGATCGGTGATCGGCGTCGGATGCGCCGAAACTCAGGGGTGCGCGGGCGGTGCGCCGGGCCCGGATGCGGGCACAGCGCCGGCTGCCGCGGAAGCGCCGCGCGCCGGCGCGGCCGTGCCGGAATCAGTGGCACCGGATGCGGGCGCCGCGGTATCGGATGCGTGGCCTGCGGCACCGGAATCGAGGGCGTCGGATTCGGGCGCGACAGATGCGGGCACGGCGGGGGAGGCCGGCGCGGGAGCGCCGGCGGCGGCGGGCGCGGCGGCGGTCCCAGGGGTGGCGGAGGCGGAGGCCGGCGCGGGCGCGCCGGCGGTCGCAGTGGTGGTGGCGGCGCGGGCGGACCGGCGCGGCTCCGCCCCGGCGAGCAGCTCGCCCGCGGTCGCGGCGGCCGTGACCTCGTGCATGCCCGAGGCGATGCGGTGCAGCGCTGCGACGAGCGAGCCGGCGTCGGCCATCGACTCGAGTCCGTAGCCCGCGTTGAGGCAGCGGATCGACTCCGCCAGCTCGTCGACCGTCGCCCGCCCCGCCTCCGTGGCCGAGGCGATCACCACGCGCTCGTCGCTCGAGCGCCGCTCCCGCCGCACGAGCCCGCGCTGCTCGAGGCGGCGAAGCAGCGGCGAGAGGGTACCCGAGTCGAGACTCATGCGGCGGCCGAGCTCGCTCACGGCCAGACCCGACGGCGACACCGCGAGCTCGACGAGCGCCACGTACTGCGTGTAGGTGAGGTTCCAGGGCGCGAGCGCTGCCCGGTGCGCCTGCGCCACGGCGTTCGACGCCGAGTACAGCGCGAAGCACAGCATCGAGTCGAGCGGCGAGGGCGCCACGCGGGCCCCCCCGGCGGCCGCCGTCGAGCCGATCGGGTTGTCGCGCAACGCCTCGCTCGCCGTTTCGCTCCTCGCGTCGGTCGCCCCGTCGGTCGCACTCTCGGTCATACTTCGATTGTACGCAATCGAATTGCGCACAACCTAATTCACAGCGACGCCTCAGCGAACGCGACCAGCGCATCCCGCACGAACACCGCGCCCGAAGCCCCGCCGTAGTTCGCGGCGAAGCGCTCGTCGGCCACGTACAGCTCGCCGAGCCCCAGTAGGTACTCCCGCGCCAGACCACCGGATGCGTCGCGCGGGGTTCCCGGCACACCCGCCAGCCAGTCGTACTGCCGCCGGGCGAGCGCCTGCCCCTCCGCACCGGCCGGGTCGAGCCCGGCCTCGGCGGCCGCGCGCCAGTCGGCGGCCAGGCCGGCCTGCGCATCCTGCCACTCCTTCTTCTCGGCGGGCGTCTTGGCCGACCACCATTCGTCACCGCTCCGGTACGCCTCGGCGCCCCAGCGCTCGGTGACCTCGGCCTCGTAGGCCGTGTGGTCGAAACCGTCGAACATGTTCTCCGGCATGAGTTCTCCTTCTTTCTCCATCGTGTCGATCGTCGATCGCACCGAGGCGATCTGCCGGTTCAGCCGGCCCTGTTCCGCTCTCAGCCAATCCAGGTGCGCGCGGAGAGCGGTGGGCGCATCCGTCTCGCGTTCGAGCACCTGCGCGATCGCCGGCAGCCCGAGCCCGAGCTCGCGCAGCAGTAGCACCCGCTGCAGTCGCACGAGGGACTGTTCGTCGTAGTAGCGGTAGCCGTTGGCGGCCACCCGGCTGGGCTCCACGATGCCGAGCTGGGCGTAGTGCCGCAGCGTCCGGCTCGTGGTGCCGGCGAGGCGCGCGACCTCCTGGATCGACCAGTCCATCGGATGCTCCTTCCCTCGGGGAGCGTCAGCGCCCCGTTCCCTACACGATAGAAGTTGACGTTACGTCAAGGTCAAGCTCCGCGTGCCGACCCGCCCCGACAGGCCCGATTCGAGGAGTAGCGTCGGAGGCATGTCACGTATCGGACTCAGCGACCTCGACGTCTTCCCTCTCTCGCTCGGCGGCAACGTCTTCGGCTGGACCGCCGACCACGACACCTCCCTCGCCATCCTCGACGCCCACGCGGCCGGCGGCGGCAACTTCATCGACACCTCCGACAGCTACATGGCGGCGGCGCCCGGCAAGAAGGGCGGCGAGTCGGAGACGCTGATCGGCGAGTGGTTCACGAGCCGCGGTTCGCGCGACGCGACCGTCATCGCCACGAAGGTGTCGCGGCATCCGGAGTTCCCCGGACTCTCTGCCGCGAACATCCAGGCGGCGGCGGATGCCTCGCTCGCCCGCCTGCAGACCGACCGCATCGACCTCTACTACGCGCACTTCGAAGACCCCGAGACCCCGCTCGAAGAGACCGCAGCGGCGTTCGACGCCGTAGTGAGGGCCGGCAAGGTGCGCTACACGGCGCTGTCGAACTTCAGCCCCGCGAACATCGAGGCCTACCTCGCGATCTGCACGGCCAACGGATACGCCTTGCCGGTCGCCCTGCAGCCGCACTACAACCTGGTGCACCGCAACGACTTCGAGGACCACCTGGCGCCGATCGCCGAGCGCGAGCACCTGGGCGTGATGCCCTACTACGCGCTGGCGAGCGGGTTCCTCACCGGCAAGTACCGCTCGACCACCGACAACGCGGGCGCGGTGCGCTCGAAGGCCGCCGCGCGCTATGCGACCCCGCAGGGCCTCGCCATCGTGGATGCACTGGAGGAGATCGGGCGCGCCCACGACGCCTCGATCGCCACCACGGCGCTCGCGTGGCTCTTGGCGAAGCCCACGATCGTGGCGCCCATCGCCAGCGCCTCGCGGGTCGAGCAGGTCGCCGACCTGCTCGCCGTCGGGCGCGTCACCCTCTCCCCCGAGGAGGTCGCCCGTCTCGACGCCGTCTCCGCCTGGACGCCCCCGGCATCCTGACCCCCGCCGGGAGCACCCCCTCCTCGCGAGTCGCCAAAAACCGCCCCAAGACGCGCGGGATAGGGCGGTTTTTGGCGACTCGCGAGGAGGGGGCAGCGCTGGCGGGGGCTAGCGCGGGGCTCGGAAGCCGGCGAGGAGCACGACGGCCGAGAGGCCTGCGCAGAGGGTCATGACGGCGGCGGCCGGCACCGTGGAGGTCACGCCGAACAGGCCCACGATCGGCGCGCCCACGGCGCCCGCCACCATGTTCGTGGCGCCCACGAGCGAGGCCGCGGCTCCGGCGCGCGGCCCGTGGTGGGCGAGGGCGCTGCTCTGCAGGGTGGGCGAGATCACGCCGAAGGTCGTGGTGAAGGCGAACAGCGGCAGCACGAAGCCCAGCAGGCCCAGCCCCGGCGCGAACAGCTGCCCGGCGAGCAGCAGGGCGGCGAAGCCGAACAGCACCACCGCTCCCCCGCGGGCGACGGCCGTGACGTTCATCCGCCCGGCGAGCCGCGCGCTCAGCTGCGCGCCGGCGATCATGAGCGCTCCGTGGCCGCCGAACACGATGGCGTAGGCCGTGGCGTCGAGCCCGAAGATGCCCTGGAACAGGAAGGCGGATGACGCCATGTAGCTCATCATCGCCGCCCACTGCAGCGCCCCGGCCCCCACCGCGGCCCGGTACTGCCGGTCGCGCGCGAGGGCGAGGTAGTCGTCGCGCAACCGCGCTCCCGTGCGCAGCGCCCGCACGGCGAGCGGGTTGGTCTCGTGCCGGGCGAGCACGGCCACGGCGGCGAGCAGCAGCACGATGCCGTAGACCACGAGCAGCCAGAACAGCCCGCGCCAGTCGGTGAGCCGCAGCAGCTGCGCACCGATCGCCGGCGACGCCACCACGAAGACCCCGTTGATCAGCTGCAGCCGGGCGAGCAGCTTCACCATCAGCGGCCCCTCGGCGCGGTCGCGCACGATGGCGAGGATGATCACCGCGGTCGCCGCCGCGCCCACCCCCTGCACGAGCCGCGACCCGATCAGCACGCCCACCGTCGGCGCCATCGCGCACGCGACGCTCGCCACCGTGTACACGACGAGCGCCACGACGAGCGGCCGGATGCGCCCCACACGATCCGAGAGCGGCCCCGCCACGAGCTGCCCGCAGGCCATGCCCACGAACGCCCCGGTGAGCGTGAACTGCACGAGCGAGGGGCTCGTCGCGAGCTCGGCCTGGATCTGCGGGAACGACGGCAGATAGAGGTCCATCGTCAGCGGCCAGAGCGCCTGGATGAACCCGAGCGTCACGAAGAAGGCCGCGGGCAGCCGGCCGGGTCGCCCCGGCCGTGACGATGGCCCCGCCGACGCCCCCGGCAGCTCAGCGCTCACAGCGCCGGCCGCCGCCGCACCCGCTCACACCACTCACCAGGCGTACGCCTCCGGCGCCTGCCCGCCGGGCCCGGGCCAGATGCGGTCGAGCTCGTCGAGCTGCGCCTGATCGAGCGAGAGCTCGAGCGCCGCGAGCGCACCGGTGAGCTGCGCCGCCGTGCGCGGCCCCACGACCGGCGCCGTCACCACGGGCTGGTGCAGCAGCCAGGCGAGCGCGAGCTCGGCCGGGTCGACGCCGTTCTGCTCGGCGAAGGCCTCGTACCGCTCGATCTGCGGCCGGCGGGCACCGAGGTGCGAGAGGTCCTTCGAGCGCGCGCGATCGGCCTTCCTGAGCACCCCGCCGAGCTGGCCGCTCGCGAGCGGCGACCAGGGCAGCAGGCCCATCCCGTAGTTCAGTGCGGCCGGCACCACCTCGAGCTCGAGTGTGCGCTGCGCCAGGTTGTACACCGACTGCTCGGTCACGATCGGCAGCTGCCGCCGGCTCTCGGCGTGCTCGCGGTACTGCGCGATGTTCCAGCCCGCGAAGTTCGACGAGCCGAGGTACACGATCTTGCCCTGTGCGGCGAGCGTGGTGAAGGCGTCGAGCACTTCGTCGACGGGCACCTCCCGGTCGATGTGGTGCATCTGGTAGAGGTCGATGCGGTCGGTGCCGAGGCGCCGCAGCGAGGCGTCCACCGCGGCCCGGAAGTGCACGGCCGAGAGCCCGCGGTCGTTCGGCCCGTCGCCCATCGGCCCGTGCACCTTGGTGGCCACCACGAGGGAGTCGCGGTTGCCGCGCTCGCGCATCCAGTCGCCGAGGATCTCCTCGCTCTGCCCCTCGTTCGGCCCCCACGGGCCCCCGCCGTAGACATCGGCGGTGTCGATGAAGTTCACGCCGTTCTCGACGGCGAGATCGAGGATGCCGAACGACTCCTCCGGGCCGATGACCGGCCCGAAGTTCATGGTGCCGAGCGCGATGCGGCTGACGGTGGCGCCGGAGTGGCCGAGGCGGGTGTACTTCACGAGAGCTCCTGGGTGCTGGGAACGGAGGTGGATGCGGCGGGCCCGGAGGCAGCGGAAACGGGAGCGGCGGCGACCGGCGCCGTGTCGACGAGCGCCCAGCCGAAACGCTCGAGCGAGACCGCGGTGACGGATGCTCCGCTCACGACGTCGACGCCCGTCACCGCCACCTCCACCGGCTCCGTGCCGTGGTTGATGATCGTGAGCAGGGATCCGCGCCGGGCCGCCTCCACCCACTCGTTGGGGGTGTCGAGAACCGGCTGCACACCCGCGAGACCGGCGGCCCAGCGGGTGACCGCGAGCATCCCGTCGTCGTCGGGGATGGTGGCGAGGTAGTGTGCGCGTCCGGCGCCGGTGGCCTTCGAGGTGAGTGCGGGAAGCCCGGCGAGCCGGCCTCCGGAGTAGCGGCCCAGCACCTCGGCGGGCTCGCCGGAGTCACCGGGCGCCAGCAGCTGCAGCTCCTCGGCGAAGTACTCGCCGGTGAGGGCGCCGAACGGGGTGTCGATGGGCGCGCGGCTCTCGCCGGGTGCGCTGCCGGGAGCCGACGCGCCGGCGACCCCACCGACTCCCGCGTCCCCCGCCGAGTCGCCCGCGGCCCGCCCGGCCGAGGCCGGCAGCACGAGCGCCCCGAAGTCCTCCACCGCCACGCCGAGCACCTCGCGGAGCCCGACTTGGAACCCGCCCTCGCGGAACGCATCCGTCTCGTCGACCACGTCGCTGAACGCCGACACGAGCAGGTGCCCGCCCCCGCGCACGAAGGCGCTGAGGTTCGCGGCCCCCGCCGAGCCCAGCAGGTAGAGCTGCGGCGCCACGACGAGGGCGTAGCCGTCGAGCGCACTCGTGGGGTGCACGAGGTCGACGGCGACGTTCTGCCGGTGCAGCGCCGAGTACCACCGCTGCACGAGCTGCGCGTAGTCGAGCACCACGGGGTGGTCGGGGTTCTCGAGCGCCCAGCGGTTCTCCCAGTCGATGACGAGGGCCACGGATGCCCCGCTCCCGCCCGCAGCGCCCGCCGGCAGCGCGGGCAGCCGGCCGAGCGTCTCGCCGAGGGCCACGACCTCCCGCCAGGTGCGGGTCTCGAGCCCGGCCTGCGGCACCATCGAGGAGTGGAACTTCTCGCTGCCTCGGCGGGACTGCCGCCACTGGAAGAAGTTGATGCCGTCCGCCCCGCGGCCGACGGCCTGCATCGAGAGCGCCGCCATCTGGCCCGGCGCCTTCGGAGCGTTGCTCGGCCGCCAGTTCACGGAGTTCGTGGCCTGCTCCATCAGGATCCACGGCGTGCCCGGCTTCAGCGAGCGCATCAGGTCGCGCGTGAACGCGGCGCCGCGGAAGGATTCGGGGTCGTTCGGGTCGGCGTAGTTGTCGTCGCTGATGACGTCGAGCTCGGGAGCCCACGCCCAGTAGTCGGCGGGCGGGAAGAAGCCCATGAAGTTCGTGGTGACGGGCTGCGCGGCGCCCGAGGCCTTGATGATGTCGCGCTCCATCCGGAAGAGCCCGAGCAGCGTGTCGGAGGTGAAGCGCTTGAAGTCGAGCACGCCGGCGGGGTTGTGGCTGTAGGGGGCCTTGCGCGGCGGCACGATCTCGTCGAAGGAGCCGTAGCGCTGCGACCAGAACAGGGTGCCCCAGGCCTCGTTGAGCGCCTCGACCGAGCCGTAGCGCCCGGCCAGCCAGAGCCGGAACGCCACCGCCGCGTTGTCGGAGTAGTCGTAGTGCAGGTGGCAGCCGTACTCGTTGTTGACGTGCCACATCGCGACCGCCGGATGCGCGGCGTAGCGCCCCACGAGCTCGGTCACGAGCCGCGCGGCGAGGCGCCGGTACACGGGAGAGCTCGGCGCGTAGGCCTGCCGGCTGCCCGGCCAGTAGACGGCGCCGTTCTCGTCCTGGGGCAGCATCTCGGGATACGCGGTGGAGGCCCACGGCGGCGGTGAGGCGGTGGCGGTGGCGAGGTCGACCGCGATGCCGTTCTCGTGCAGCAGGTCGAGCACCCGGTCGAGCCAGCCCCAGTCGAAGCTGTGCTCATCCGGCTGGATGCGCGCCCACGAGAACACCCCCACGGTCACCATCGTCACGCCGGCCTCGCGCATGAGGCGCACGTCGTCGTGCCAGACCTCCTCGGGCCACTGCTCGGGGTTGTAGTCTCCGCCGTAGTGCATGCTGTCTCTCGTTCAGGGGATCGGGGTTCGGTCGCCAGGTCTTCCGGGCTTCAGGTCTTCAGGTCTTCTGGGCTACAGGAGGCGCCGGCGGGCGCGACGGCCCGCCACCCTTCAGTGCCGCGTCGACTGCCTCGGCACGAGCACGGGCTCGAAGCGCGTGCGCAGGCTGAAGCCCTCCACGGGCGCCAGCTGCTGCAGCAGCAGCTTCGCCGCGTGGCCGCCGATGTCGTGGCTCGGCTGCCGCACCGAGGTCAGCGGAACGACCGCGGCTCCGGCGAAGTCGATGTCGTCGTAGCCGATGATCGACACCTCCCCGGGCACCGAGATGCCGTGCCCGATCAGCCGCTGCAGGATCCCGAGGGCCAGGTGGTCGTTACCGGCGAAGATGCCGTCGGGCCGGTCCTCGAGGGGCAGCGCCGCGATGCGGTCGCCGAGCTCGCGGCCGAGCTGCGGGTTGAGCGTCTCGGTCTCGATGAAGGTGAACCGGGCCCCGGCCGCCTCCACCGTGCGGCGGGCGCCCTCGAGACGCTCCTTCATCTGCGACACGCGCATCGGCCCACCGATGAAGGCGATGTGCCGGGCGCCGCCCTCGAGCAGGTGCGTGGTGGCGAGCACCCCTCCGAGCACGTCGTCGAGCGAGATCGACGGGAAGACGCCGTCGTGGTCGACCCGGTCGACGAGCACCACCGGCACGTCGCGCCGCCGGAAGCGGTCGAGCATCTCGAGCGACTCCCCGACGGGCGCGATCAGGATGCCGTCGAGCCGCTGCCGCTCGAACAGATCGAGGTAGCGGGCCTCGCGCTCCGCCGAGTCGTAGCTGTTGCCCACGATCACCGAGTAGCCGGCGAGCTCGGCCACCTCCTCGGCGCCGAGCACGACGTCGGAGAAGAAGGGGTTGGTGATGTTGAGCACGGCCATGCCGATGGCGTTGCTCCGGCCGGCGCGCAGCTGCCGGGCGGCCACGTTCGGCACGTAGCCGAGGGTCTCGATGGCCTCGGTCACGCGCGCCGCGGCCTTGCGCGACACGAGCTCGGGCCGGTTGAGCGCGTTCGAGACGGTGCTCACCGAGACGCCGGCGAGCGCCGCCACCTCGCGGATGCCCACGTCAACCATGCCGGCCTCCCACGCGTTCGAGGCTCGCGAGGAGCCGCATCCGGTTCTCGACCTTGACGGCGGCCGGGCCGTGCACGAGGGTGAGGCCGCAGCCGGTTCCGGATGCTCCGCGCGCGACGACCGCGCCGGGTCGCCCGGCCGGGTCGGCGGCAGCCACCGCCCGCAGCTGGGTGCCCGCGTCGGCCACCAGGGCGATTCCCGCACTCGATCGCACCACGCCCTCCTCGAGCTCGATGTCTCCGGCCAGTCCCACCGTGATCACGGTACCGCTCGCGGAGTCGACATCCGTCGAGATGACGCCCACCGGATGCCCGTGGCTGCTGATCGTGAAACCCTCGGCCCCTGGGGCGGCCGCCACCATCAGGTAGCCCGAGACGAGCCGACGCACCGGCTCCTGCACGAGGTGCGCGTCGGAGAAGGAGCCGAGGGGCTCGCGCGCGGCGGCGGCGTTCCCGGCGCCCGCCCAGACGAGTTCGTGGTCGATGGCTTCGAGGGTCAGTCCCTCCCAAGTGGCTCTCACGACCGGCCTCCGGAGCTCGGCGCGGCCGGGTTTGCGCCGAACGCTGCGGCACGGCATGCTGACTCGCGAACGAAGGAGTCCGCCCGCATGACCGAGATCGTCATCCTCACCGGAACCGGTGCGCACACCGACCCCTGGCACGCGCTCGACGCGACGAGCGAACGGGTGGCGGAAGTGCTCGGCGAGGCCTGGGCCGACGCCGACACCGACACCGACACCGACACCGACGGTGCCGAGCTCACGACGGTACGCGTGACCGCGGTGACGACCGACGACGACGTGGCCGCGGCGCTCGACGGCGCGGGACTCGTGATCGTGAACGTCAGCGGAGACCTCGCGACCGAACCGGTGGACTCCTCCGCCATCGTCGACGCGCTGCTCGCCCATACCGGGCGCGGCGGAGGCGTCGTGGCGCTGCACTCCTCGGCGCTGGCCTTCGGCGACGACCCGCGCTGGGCGGAGCTCGCCGGCGGCCGCTGGGTGCCGGGGGTCACCATGCACCCGCAGATCGGCCACGCGCTCGTGCAGGCCGCCGACGGCGAGGCCGCCGCGGGCCTCACCGACTTCGTCGTGTACGACGAGCGGTACACCGCGCTCGAGCGCGACCCCGCCACCGAGGTGCTGGCCTTCCACACCGAGGACGGCCTCGCGCATCCGCTGGTCTGGCGGCGCAGCACGGCCAGCGGCGCGCGCGTCGCGTACGACGCCCTCGGCCACGGCGTCGAGTCGTACGACTCGGCCGCGCGATGCGGGCTGCTGCTCGGCCTGGTGTCGTGGGCGGCCGGCGCGGACGACGGGCGGGCGGGCAGGGCCCTCGGGGCCGGAGGCGCCGCCACGGCCGCCTGAACGCGGCCGGCCGGGCCGGGCAAGTGCCCCGTGCCCGCACGCGAGGCGGGCTGCCGGAGCCGGGGCGGAGACGCGGCCTCAGTCACGGATCCACGTTCCCTCGCTCGGCACCAGGTTCTCGAGCTCGTCCCAGAGCTCCTCGGGGATGGCGAGCGAGGCGTTCGCCACCGCCTCGTCGAGCTGCGCGGGCGAGACCACCCCGCAGACGGTCGAGTGGATGCGCGGGTCGCGCGTGGAGAACTGCGTCGCGGCCGCGATGAGCGGCACGCCGTGGCGCTCGCAGGCGGCGCCCATGGCGTCGACCGCGGCGAGCAGCTGCTCGGGAGCCGCCGCGTAGTGGTAGCGGTCGGTGGTGCGCGGCCAGGCCGCGAGCATCCCGCCGCCGTAGACGGCGGCGTTGAGCACGCCCAGCCCGGCCTCGCTCGCGCGGGTGAGCAGCCGGTCGGCGGTGCGGTCGACGAGCGTGTAGCGGTTGTGCGTGATGAGCGCGTCGAAGAGCCCGGTGTCGACGAACTGCTCGAGCATGCTCGCGGGGCCGCCCGAGATGCCGATGAACCGGGCGAAGCCCTCGTCGCGCAGCATCCGCAGCGACTCCACCGGGCCGCCCGGCGCCATCGCGGCGTCGAAGCCGATGTGCTCAGGGTCGTGCAGGTAGAGAAGAGGGAGCGAGTCCAGGCCCAGCCGGTCGAGGCTCTCGGCGAGCGAGGCGCGCATCCGGTCGCGGTCGAAGGAGCCCGTCACGGGGTCGCGGTCGAGCTTGGTCTGGATGGTGAAGTCCCGGGGCGGCCCTTCGCCGTCGGCCTCGGCCTGCCGCACCGCGAGGCCGATGCGGCGCTCGCTCTCGCCGTCGCCGTAGTTGTTCGCGGTGTCGAGGATGCTCACGGGGCCGGCGAAGGCGTGCCGGGCGGTGGCCACGGCATCCGCCTCGGGCACCGTCACGCCGTGCACCGGGGAGGAGGTGCCCCAGGCCGCGGTGCCGACGCAGATCGCCGAGACCGGGATGCCGGTGCGGCCGAACGCGCGCACCGGCAGAACGCTGCTGAGGGTCATTCGAACGCGTCTCCGCCGCGGAAGCGGTCGACGAGCACCGCCGCGACCAGGATGATCGCCGTGATGAGGTCGAGGTAGTTCGGGTCGGTGAAGGTGACGTTCAGGATGTTCGTGATTCCGGCCACCACGAGCAGGCCGAGCAGGCCGCCGATGGGGTTGCCGACGCCGCCGCGGGTGATCGAGTAGCCGCCGATCATGAGTGCGGCGTAGATCTGGAACTCGAGCCCCGTGCCGAGCACGTTCGACGCGGAGCCGAGCTGGCCCACGTAGAGGATGCCGCCGACGGCCGCGCCCACCGAGCTCGCCACGAGGGCGATGACGCGCACCTTCGACACCGAGATGCCGGCGCGGGCCGCCGCGCGGTCGTCGCCGCCCACGGCCTGCACCTTGCGGCCGATGCGCGTCTTCGACACGATTCCGGCGGCGACGAGGGTCACGCCGATGCCGATCAGCAGCAGGGTCGGGAACCCGGCGATGGCACCCTGCGTCACGTTGTAGAGCGGTTCGATCAGCGTCGACGGCGGGGCGCTCACCACGACGACCTGCGAGAGACCGCGCAGCAGGGTGAGCATGCCCAGGGTCACGGCGAGCGGCTCGGCGCCGAAGCGCACGATCACGAAGGCGTTGGTGAGGCCCACGACCACGCCGACACCCACGGTGATGAGCGCCACCAGCCAGGCGTTCATGCCGGTGGCCACGAGCTGGTTGAACACCACCGCGCCGAAGCCCACCATCGAGCCGATGGAGAGGTCGACCACGCCGGCGAGCAGGGCGAACGAGGCCATCACGCCCACGATCAGCGGGATGGCGACGCTCACGCCCACGATCTGGATGTTCGAGGGCGAGAAGAACGAGGGCCCCACCCAGATCAGGCCGACCAGCAGTGTCACCACGAGGGTGGCGCTGATGCTGCCCACAGGGCCGCGGAACGAGTTCAGGATGCGCCGGAGCGGCGGGACGACCGGGTCGTCGAACAGAGTGGGTGCGGTGGCGGTCATCGCGCCGTCCTTTTCAGTCGGTAGCCGTCGATGCCGACGGCGATGATCAGCAGGGCGCCCTGGAACACGAGCGCCCAGGCGGGAGCGAGGCCGAAGAAGGCGATGGAGGTGGGGATGGTGGCGAGGAAGCCCACCGAGAGCACCAGCACGAGCAGGTTGCCCTTGCCTCCGGAGAGGCTGATGCCGGCGAGGATGACGGCGCCGATCACGATGAGCTGGAAGCTCGCGCCGGCGGCCGGCGTGAAGCTCGGCGTCACCGCCGAGAACATCACCCCGGCGAGGCCCGCGACCGCGCCGGCTCCGATGAAGCTGGCGAAGCGCATCCGGCGCAGGTCGATGCCGCGCGCCTTGGCGGCGGAGGGGTTGCCGCCGACGGCGATGAGACGGCGGCCCCAGCGGGTGTAGGCGAAGGCGAGGCCGCCGAGCACGATGACGATGAGCATCGGCCAGAAGATGTTCGGCAGGCCGAGGAAGCGGCCGAGCCCGTAGAGGCGCAGGTCACTCGCGGCCGGGATCTGGGCCGACTTGAAGAAGATGAGCATCACCGCGAGACCACCGAAGCCGGTGGCGAGGGTGACGATGATCGGGTTGAGCTTGCCGAACACCACGATGAGGCCGTTCAAGCCGCCCCAGGCCATGCCGGTGACGATGCCGATCGGGATGGCGACGGCGGTGGGCAGCCCGTTGTTGAGGGCGGTCACCGTCGCCCAGGCGCTCAGGATGAGCGACACCGGCAGGCTCAGGTCGAGCAGGCCACCGGAGATCACGATGATCGCCTGCGACACCGCGAGGATGCCCGAGATCGACATCGTGAAGGTCACGGCGAGCAGCGACTGGGTGGAGAGGAAGTCGGGCCGCACGATGGTGGTGGCGATGATGAGCAGGGCCCAGACGCCGGTGATGCTGAGGGCGTCGCGGGCGCTGACGGGGAGCCCCCGCGAGTCCGGGCGGCGCAGCTTGGCGCCGCCCGGGCTCTGGGGCGCGGCCGGATCGGCCGGGGTGATGAGTGATGTGGTCATGTTTCCAGTACCGTTTCGGGCTGATCCGGGCGCGGGATTCAACAGGTGATCAGGAGGGGGTGATCAGTTCTCGAACGATCAGGCCTTGCAGAACAGGTCGTACTCCGTGGTGCCCTTGGGGGCGGCGGCGAGCTGCGACACGCGGTCGTTGATGTTCGGGATGGCCGCGGCCTGCGCTGCGGTGACGGGGCACGGCTTCACGCTGGCGGCCGGGTCGGTTCCGGTGTCCTTCACGGCCGGGGCCTTGCCGGCGGCGATCTCGTCGGCGATCTTGAACGCCTCGGCAGGGTAGCCCTCGAGGAAGTACATGACGCTGCCGGCGAGGTTCGGGTCGACGTTCGGGCCCGTGATCAGGCCGCCGTCCTGGCCCCAGCCCATGATCGAGCCGTCACGGCCGAGCTGCGTGGCGGCCTGGAGGGCGCCGACCACGGCCTGGTCGTTGAGGCCCACGACCAGGATGTTCTTCGCATCCGGGTGGGCGGCGAAGACGCCGGGGGCGTTCGCGAGCGAGGTGGTGAGGTTGCCGTCGGCCTCGTAGGAGACGTAGTTGGCCTCGGGGATGTCGGGGCAGACCTTCTTCACGGCGTCGCGGGCGTTGCCGGTGCGCCAGGTGTTGATCTGCCCGGCGGCGGTGCCCTCGGCGGAGATCACGAGGTCGACCTGGCAGTTCCACTTCGACTTGGCGAGGTTGCCGAGCGCGGTTCCGCCGTCGGTGCCGGCGGCGGCGTTGTCGACGCCCACGAAGTACCAGCCGGGCTGCGCGATGTCGAAGGTGACGACGGGGATGCCCGCGTCGGCGTACTTCTTGGCGATCACCGGGTTGGCGGAGGGCTGGCCGTTGAACATCATGACCATGTCGACACCCTTCTGGATGAAGATGTCGGCGTTCTTGGTGGCCGTGGCCTCGCTGTTGTCGTTCGACAGCTCCACGAAGTTCCAGCCGCGCTGCTCGGCGAGACCCTGGGCGACCTGGCCCTGGAGGTCCTGCCAGTCGGCGTCGGGCTGACCGCCCACGGCGAAGCCGACGGTGAAGGTGCCGTCGGTCGCGCTGTCGGTGCTCGCGCCCGAGGTGCTGCCGACCGTCGAACAGCCGGCCAGCATCAGGCTGGCGGCGGCGACCGCCACCAGGCCGAGGCGGGCGAGGCGCCCGCGGGTGAAGTGCGTCATTGCAGTGTTCTCCTCAGTGAGAATGGGTGGGGATTGCTGGGTGATGGTGGTGGTGGTGTGGGTGCGCGGGTCGTCGGTGAGCCGGGAGACTCAGTGGACGACGGTCGCGCTGTCCTCGGGCGTCGAGACGTCCGCAGGAATGGCGCCGGTGATGAGACCGACGATGCCTTCGGGGGTGATGTCGGCCACATCGCGGGTGGCGATGGTGCGGCCGAGCCGCATGACCGTGACGCGGTCGGCGACCTGCACGAGCTGCTGCATGTTGTGGCTGACCAGGATGACGCTCACGCCGTGGTCGCGCAGGCGGCCGATGAGTTCGAGCACCTGGGCCGACTCGCGCACGCCGAGCGCCGCGGTGGGCTCATCGAGGATGACGATCTGGCGGCCCCAGAGCAGGGCGCGGGCGATGGCGAGGCACTGGCGCTGGCCACCCGACATGCCCTTCACGGAGACGTTGACCGACTGGATGCCGACGCCGAGCTCGCTGAGCACCTCGCGCGAGCGCTTGCGCATCCCGCCGTCGTTCACGACGTTGAGCAGGCGCAGGAAGGGGTTCTTCGAGAGCTCTTCGCGGCCGAGGTAGACGTTCTGCACGGCCGACATGGTGTCGACGAGCGCGAGGTCCTGGTAGACCGTCTCGATGCCGGCCTCGAGAGCATCCGAGGGGCGGCGGAAGTTCACCGGGTTCCCGCCGACGACGATGTCGCCGCCGTCGGGCACGACCGCCCCCGAGAGCACCTTGAGGAACGTGGACTTGCCGGCTCCGTTGTCGCCCACGAGGCCCATGACCTCACCGCGGCGCAGCTGCATGGACGCGTCGGCGAGGGCGACGACGGCGCCGTAGCGGCGGGTGATGTGGCTGGCGCTCAACGCGAACTCGCTCGCGGAGGAAGGGGTGTCTGACATCGGGTCAACCTCGTTGTTGGTGGTCATCTAAAACGTTCTATGTAAAACGTTTCAACACCATAACCTCCGATTTCCGACGATGTCAAGCCGAACTTCTCCGAGGCTTCCCGGCAACATCTCCAGCGCGCGCAATTCAACATCCGTTCACGGCCCGCGCCGAGGGTGGAGGGGCGAACCCTCGCCCGTTTCAGACCCGAAAGGCCTGCCGCCCCATGTCCAGAACCAGATCACTCACCCCCGTGGCGACCGCCCGGCGCCGCTCCGCGCGCGTCGCCGCGGCGCTCACCGTGCTCGCCGTCGCCGCCGGCACGATCGGCGCCGGCGCGCTCACCGCGAGCTCCGCCTCCGCCGCGGAGACGCTGCCGAGCAGCTTCGCCGGCTCCGGCACCAGCTGGAAGTACTCCGACAACAACACCGACCCGGCCGCCGGCAACGCCGACCGCCTGGTCTGGACCACCGGCGCCTTCTCCGACGCCGCCTGGAAGACCGGCGTCGGCCCGTTCGGCGCGAAGAACGGCTCCGCCACACCCAACCTCGGCTCGGCGTTCCCGGTCACGACGGTGCTCACCCAGTACATCGACCCGACCGCCGCCACCAAGGTCGACATCCCCACCTTCCACTTCCGCACGGGGATCGACATCACGGCCGGCCAGCTCAGCCAGGTCGAGAGCCTCACCGGCAGCATCACCTACGACGACGCCGTGCAGATCTTCGTGAACGGCACCAAGGTCGCGGGCTTCGTCGACTCCCGCGTCGAAGCGGTCCCGGATGCGCAGAAGAACCTGACCTACGCGGGCAACAGCGGCGGCGACCCGGTGAGCTCCACGTTCTCCATCCCCGCCTCCGCCCTTCACGCCGGCAGCAACACCCTCGCCGTCGCCCTCTACCAGGACCGCTCGAGCAGCAGCGACGCCTACCTGGTGCTGAAGTCGCTCACGCCCGTCATCGCGGTGCCCGCGAACTACTCCGGCATCACCGCCGTGGCCGGCGCCGACCGCAGCGAGCAGGTCGTCAGCTGGACCACCTCGGCCGACCGCGCCCAGTCGGTGCAGTTCGCCCCCTCGGCCGAGGTCACGGGAGACACCTTCCCGGCGACCGCCGGCCTGATCGCCGCCACCGGCTCGACCACGGGCGGCGTCTTCACCCGCACCGCGACCCTCACCGGCCTCGCGCCGGAGACCGCCTACTCCTATCGGGTGGGCGTCGACGGCAACTGGTCGGCGGTGGGCACCTTCACCACCCCGGCGGCCGACGGGCACACCGAGCAGGTGCAGGTCACCGTTCCGCAGGCGGCACCGGGCGAGTTCGTCTGGAGCATCGACGGAACCAACGGGCTCGTCGACTTCGGCACCGCCGTGCAGACCGGCGACCACTTCGCCGCGACGGGCTCGATGAACCCGGTCCGCGTCACCGACACGCGCCGCGCCGCGCCGGTGTGGTCGATCAGCGCCCAGGTCGGCGACTTCACCTCGGCGTCGACGTCCTTCTCGGGCAAGTACCTCGGCTGGACCCCCGCGGTGGTGGAGGCCGGCGGCGACGCCGTCGCCGGCGCCCCGGTCGCCTCGGGCTTCGACAGCGGTACCGGTCTCACCGCCGCCGCCACGCTCGGCTCCGCCGCCGCCGGCCACGCTGCCGGTTCGGCCAAGCTCGGCGCCGCGCTCGAGCTCAAGCTCCCGGTCGAGGTGAGCGACGGCACCTACCAGGCGACGCTCACGCTGACCGCCCTGAGCTGAGCCGAGCCGCCGGCCCGACGGCGCCGGGGGTGGTGCGGATGTCGCCCGCCCCCGGCGCCGTCATCGCGCGGAGCGCGCTAGGGTGCTCTCCATGACTTCGACAAGGGTGTTGTTCATCGGCGGTACCGGCATCATCTCGGCGGCGGCGAGCGCGCTGGCGATCGAGCGCGGCGTGGAGGTGACGCTCCTCAACCGCGGCTCCTCCAGGCGCGCGCCGCACCCCGGAGCCGAGGTGCTCACCGCCGACATCGCCGACGCGGAGGCCGTGCATGCGGTGCTCGGCTCGCGCGAGTTCGACGTCGTCGCCGATATGGTGGCCTTCACTCCCGAGCAGGTGCAGCGCGACATCGACCGCTTCGAGGGGCGCACCGGGCAGTACGTGTTCATCAGCTCGGCGTCGGCCTACCAGAAGCCGGTCTCCCGCCTGCCGATCACGGAGTCGACGCCGTTGCGCAACCCGTTCTGGCAGTACTCGCGCGACAAGATCGCCTGCGAAGACCTGCTGGTGGAGGCCTACCGCTCCCGCGCGTTCCCGGCCACGATCATCCGGCCCTCACACACCTACGACAAGTGGTCGCTGCCCTTCTTCGGCGGCTGGACCGTGGTCGACCGCATGCGCCGCGGGGCCGAGGTGGTGGTGCACGGCGACGGCACCTCGCTCTGGACGCTGACGCACGCCGACGACTTCGCGCGGGGCTTCGTCGGGCTGCTCGGAAACCCGCTCGCGCTGGGCGACGCGTTCCAGATCACCTCCGACTTCGTCTACACCTGGAACGAGATCTTCGCGATCATGGGGGCGGCGGCGGGCGCGACCCCGCGCATCCGCTACGTCACGAGCGCCGCGATCGAGGCCGCCGCACCGCACACGGCAGGCGAGCACCTCGGCGACCGCGCGCACTCGGTGATCTTCGACAACACGAAGATCCGCGCGCTCGTGCCCGACTTCGCGCCCGTCATCCCGTTCCACACGGCGGCCCGGGAGATGCTCGACCACCACGACGCGCACCCCGAGCTGCAGGTCACCGACCCCGCCTTCGAGGCGCTCTTCGACCGCCTCGTCGCGTCGGCATCCTGAACTCCCAGCCCGTGCATGCCCCACGGGGCATATGGCATCGACCAGTCGCGAATGGCCGCTACCCAAGCGGGATAGCGGCCATTCGCGACTGGTCGATCTGCCCTCAGGCGCCGACGAGGCGCTCGGCGAGGTAGCCCGTCACGCGGTCGAGCGAGACGCGCTCCTGAGCCATCGAGTCGCGCTCGCGCACGGTCACCGCGTTGTCCTCGAGCGAGTCGAAGTCGACGGTGATGCAGAACGGCGTTCCCACCTCGTCCTGACGGCGGTAGCGGCGGCCGATGGCGCCGGCGTCGTCGAAGTCGACGTTCCAGTTCTTGCGCAGGTCGGCGGCCAGCGTGCGGGCCAGCGGCGAGAGGGCCTCGTTGCGCGAGAGCGGCAGCACGGCGGCCTTCACCGGCGCCAGCCGGGGGTCGAGCTTCAGCACGGTGCGCTTGTCGACGCCGCCCTTGGTGTTGGGCGCCTCGTCCTCGTGGAACGCGTCGACCAGGAAGGCCATCAGCGAGCGTGTGAGGCCCGCGGCCGGCTCGATGACGTACGGCGTCCAGCGCTCTCCGGTGGTCTGGTCGAAGTACGACAGGTCGGTTCCGGATGCCTTCGAGTGCGTCGAGAGGTCGTAGTCGGTGCGGTTCGCCACACCCTCGAGCTCGCCGAAGGCCGATCCGGTGAACCCGAACTTGTACTCGATGTCGACGGTGCGCTTGGAGTAGTGCGACAGCTTCTCCTGCGGGTGCTCGAACAGGCGCAGGTTCTCGGGGTCGATGCCGAGGTCGACGTACCACTGGAAGCGCTGGTCGATCCAGTACTGGTGCCACTCTTCGTCTTCGCCGGGCTTGACGAAGAACTCCATCTCCATCTGCTCGAACTCGCGGGTGCGGAAGATGAAGTTTCCGGGCGTGATCTCGTTGCGGAAGCTCTTGCCGATCTGGCCGATGCCGAACGGCGGCTTCTGCCGGCTGGAGTTCAGCACCGCGTTGAAATCGACGAAGATGCCCTGGGCGGTCTCGGGGCGCAGGTACGCCATGCCCGACTCGTCGTCGACGGCGCCGAGGTAGGTCTTCATGAGGCCGGAGAAGTTCTTCGGCTCGGTCCATGAACCGGGCTGGCCGGTGTCGGGGTCGCGGATGTCGGCGAGCCCGTTCACGGGCGGGTGGCCGTGCTTCTCCTCGTACTGCTCGAGCAGGTGGTCGGCGCGGTAGCGCTTGTGGGTGTGCAGCGACTCGACCAGCGGGTCGGTGAAGACCTCGACGTGGCCGGAGGCCTCCCACACCTGGCGGGGCAGGATGACGGCGGAGTCGAGGCCCACGACGTTGTCGCGGCCCTGCACCATGAACTTCCACCACTGGCGCTTGATGTTCTCCTTGAGCTCCACGCCGAGGGGACCGTAGTCCCAGGCCGACCTGGTGCCGCCGTAGATCTCTCCCGTCGGGAAGACGAAGCCGCGGCGCTTGGCCAGGGCGATGACGGAATCAAGACGGGATGCAGGCATGTGAGAGGCTCCGGTATTCTCCGCGCGGCAGGCTGCTCGCGCATGGATCAGCGACAATTCTACTGTGAGCGCGATGGCGCCCACGGAGCGCCGGGGCGCGGTCGGCCGGGGCGGGCCGAACCGCCGCGCATCGGGTAACGTCGACACATGCGGATGCGCGGGAACAGGCGGTTCACGGGATGACACCCGCCACGGTCACCCTCACCTCGCTGCCGCTCGCCGGCATCGGGCTGGCGATCGTGGCCGCCGCGCTGCTCGCCGTGGGCAACGAACTGCAGTCGCGGGGCGTCGCCGCCGTGGCCGCCCGCTCCACCGCGGACTCCGCCCTCGGGGCCAAGCAGTTCACCCGGCTGCTGCGGAACGGAACCTGGCTCCTCGGCAGCGTCGCGTTCGGACTCTCGATCATCGTGCAGCTGGCGAGCCTCACGCTCGCGCCGCTCATCGTGGTGCAGCCGGTGGGCGTCACGGCCCTCGTCTTCGCGGCACTGCTCACGGTCGTCACCACCCGCAAGGCGCCCTCGCGGCGGGTGACGCGGTCGATCCTCATCTGTATCGCCGGCGTCGGCGTGTTCGTCACGGTGGCCGCGCTGGTCGCCCAGCAGCACGCCATCGAGGAGACGCAGCTCATCGCGATCCTCATCGTGCTCGCCGTGGTGCTCGTGGCCCTGGGGGGCGTGTTCCTGTTCTCCCGGCTGCGGCAGTGGCCCATCCCGCCGATGGTCTACGTGCTCGCGGGCGGGCTCCTCACCGGCTTCGTGGCGACGCTCGGCAAGACGGTGATCGGGCGCGTGCAGACGGTTCTGAGCACCGAGTTCATGTTCGACGCGGCAACCGTGCTCACGCTGTTCTGCGTGCTCGGCATCGCCGTGGCCGGCGGGCTCTCCATCTACTTCGTGCAGGTGGCCCACACCGTGGCGCGTCCGGAGGTCGTGGTGGCGGGCCTCACGGTCATCGACCCCGTGGTGGCCGTGGTGCTCGGCATCACCATCCTCGGCGAGGCCGCCGGAGCGCCCCTCTGGGCGGTGCTCGCCTTCGTCGTGGCCGGTGCCGTCGCCGTGAGCGGCGTCTTCCTCCTCAGCGCGGCCCAGGAGAAGGATGCGCGCGAGAAAGCTGTGTCCCTGCCGTAGGGCCCGTGCTGCGCGCGGACCCTACGGTCTGCGCCGGTCCCCACCCGGCGCAGGCGACACGCGCCGTCGCCGTCGCGTCCGCGGCGACGGCGACGCCTTGGGTCGACGATAAGGGCCTGTTACGTCGGCGACCTCAGCCGGTCTTGGATTTCGCGGAGTGAGCCTTCTTCTTTGGGGCCGCACCGGCATCCGCGTCGCCACCGGATGCGCCCCGGCTCTTGTCGACCGAGCGCCGCAGCGCCTCCATCAGGTCGAGCACCTCACCGCCGCCCTCGCTCTCGCCGGGGGTGCGCCCGAAGGTCTCGTCGGTGTCCATCGCGTCGCCCTGGGCGAGCTTCGCCTCGATGAGGGTGCGCAGCTGCTCCTGGTAGTCGTCGGTGAACTTCTCGGGCGCGAAGTCGGAGGCGAACTGGTCGACGAGCGACATCGCCATGTCGAGCTCCTGCGACGACACCCGGGTGGGCTCGTCGAGCGCGGGGAAGGCGGCCTCGCGCACCTCGTCGTCCCAGAGCAGCGACTGCAGCACGAGCACGTCGCCCCGCACCCTCAAGGCGCCGAGCCGGGTCTTCTGCCGCAGCGCGAAGTGCACGATGGCCGTGCGGTCGGTGGTCTCGAGCGTCTTGCGCAGCAGCGCGTAGGCCTTGGGCGAAGCCGAGTCGGGCTCGAGGTAGTAGCTCTTGTCGAGCATGATCGGGTCGATCTGCTCGCTCGGCACGAACTCCACCACCTCGATCTCGCGGCTGCGTTCCTCGGGCAGCGAGGCGAGGTCGTCCTTCGAGAGGATGACCGTGCGCTCCCCGTCGTCGTAGGCCCGTGCGATGTTCGCGTAGTCGATGATCTTGCCGTCGATCTCGCACCGCCGCTGGTACCGGATGCGCCCGCCGTCCGCGTCGTGCACCTGGTGCAGCGAGATGTCGTGGTCCTCGGTGGCGCTGTACACCTTCACGGGCACGTTGACCAGCCCGAAGGTGATGGCGCCCTTCCAGATCGATCTCATGCTCCATTAGACCGCGCGACCGGGCATTTCGGGTAGAGGCGGGCGTTTCGGGTGGAGGATTGTGCCATGGCCCCGAAAGGCAGTGGCGAGCAGACCGTGACGGTCGGCGGTCACCGCCTGCGCATCTCGAACCTCGACAAGGTCATCTACCCCTCGACCGGCACCACGAAGGCGGATGTCTTCCGCTACTACGCCGAGATCGCCCCGTTCCTCATCCCGCACGCCCGCAACCGCCCGGCCACCCGCAAGCGCTGGGTGCACGGCGTCGGCACCCCCGAGTGGCACGCGCCCGTGTTCTTCCAGAAGAACCTCGACGAGGGCACGCCCGACTGGGTGCGCCGGGTGAGCATCCAGCACTCCGACCACGTGAACGTGTACCCGCTCGTCAACGACGCCGCCACTCTCGCCTGGTTCGCGCAGATCGCCGCACTCGAGATCCACGTGCCGCAGTGGCGGGTGGATGCGCACGGTCGCCCCAAACATCCGGATCGCTTCGTGATCGACCTCGACCCGGGCGAGGGCGCCGGCCTCACCGAGTGCGTCGAGGTCGCGAAGCTGGCCAAGCGCATCCTGAACGACATGGGGCTTGAGCCCGTGCCGGTCACGAGCGGCAGCAAGGGCATCCACCTCTACGCGGCGCTCGACGGAAAGCAGAGCTCCGAGCAGGTCTCGGCGGTGGCGCACGAGCTGGCCCGGGCGCTCGAGGCGGACCATCCCTCCCTCGTCGTGAGCGACATGAAGAAGACGAAGCGGCAGGGCAAGGTGCTCGTGGACTGGAGCCAGAACAGCGCCAACAAGACCACGATCTGCCCCTACTCGCTGCGCGGGCGGCTGCGGCCGACCGCGGCGGTGCCGCGCACCTGGGAGGAGCTGGACTCTCCGGAGCTGCGGCAGCTCGAGTTCGACGAGGTGCTCTCGCGCATGGCGACCCGCGCCGACCCGCTCGCCGAGAGCGCCGAGGCGCCCGGGTCGATCGACGCGCCCGGCGGGGTGTGGCACTCCGACCGGGGGCCCGACGAGCAGCCGGATGCGCATCCCGGCCCCGAGGGCGAGCCCGCCGCCGCCGGCCACGACCGCCTGACGGTCTACCGCTCGAAGCGCGACGCCGCGAAGACCCCCGAGCCGGTGCCGGCGGCGACTCCGCGCGACACCGGAGGCCGCTCGTGGGTGGTGCAGGAGCACCACGCCCGGCGGCTGCACTGGGACTTCCGGCTCGAGCACGACGGGGTTCTCGTGTCGTGGGCGCTGCCGAAGGGCGTGCCCGACGACCCCGGGGTGAACCACCTCGCGGTTCAGACCGAGGACCACCCGATGGAGTACGGCTCCTTCGAGGGGAACATTCCCGCCGGGGAATACGGCGCCGGGAAGGTGCTCATCTGGGACTTCGGGGAGTACGAGCTCGAGAAGTGGCGCGACGGCAAGGAGATCATCGTCACCCTCCACGGGCAGCCCTCGGGCGGGCTCGGCGAGCCGCGGCGGGTGGTGCTCATCCACACCGGGAAGGGCGGCGACACGGGTTCGGAGAAGAACTGGCTCATCCACCGCATGCTCCCCGCCGAGCAGAAGCCGGCCTCCGGCGCCCGACCAGTCTCAGATCGACGGAGAAAAGCGGATGCCGCGGACTCAGACTCCGTCGTTCCGGATGATCGGCCAGAAACTCCGTCGTCGAGCACGCTCGCCCGGCGCCCGGGCATCGGCAAGGCCCTCAAGCCGATGCTCGCCACCCTCGCCGCCGAGACCGACATCGACTTCGCGGGCGACGAGGAGAAGGACTTCGCCTTCGAGATGAAGTGGGACGGCATCCGCGCCGTGGTGCGCATCTCCGGCGGCACGGTCACGCTGCACACGCGCAACGGCAACGACGTCACCGCCACCTACCCCGAACTCGTCGAGGCCCTCGCCGCCGCGTTCCCCGAGCGCTCGCTCGTGCTCGACGCGGAGGTGGTGGCGCTCGACAGCCGCGGCCGCCCGAGCTTCGGCCGCCTGCAGCAGCGCATGGGCCTGACGCGCTCGCGCGACGTGGAAGCCGCCCGGGCGAAGACGGCGGTGGAGCTCATGGTCTTCGACCTGCTCGAGCTCGACGGCCGCTCGCTCCTCGGCGAGAGCTACGACGAGCGTCGCCGCCTGCTCGCCGAGACCGTCGCCGAGAGCGAAGGCCCGGTGCACGTTCCGCCGGCCTTCGACGGCGACCTGTGGCACGCGATCGAGGCGAGCCGCCGGCTCGGCCTCGAGGGCGTGATGGCCAAGCGCCACGACAGCAGCTACTCCCCCGGCCGGCGCTCCCGCGCCTGGCTCAAGATCAAGCACCACCTCACCCAGGAGGTGGTGATCGGCGGCTGGCGCCCCGGCAAGGCCCGCCGCGAGCGCCAGGTGGGCTCGTTGCTGATGGGGGTTCCGGATGCCGACGGCCGGCTCCACTACGTCGGCCGCGTCGGCACGGGGTTCAGCGACGCCGAGCTCGACGCCATCACCGCCCGGCTCGCGAGGCTCGAGCGCAAGACCTCGCCCTTCGACGAGGTTCCGGCCCCGGATGCCCGCGACGCCGTCTGGGTCACCCCGCGCCTGGTGGGCGAGGTCGAGTTCGCCGAATGGACCGGCAGCGGCCAGCCGGGCGCCGAGCGGCTCCGCCAGCCCTCCTGGCGCGGCTGGCGCCCCGACAAGCCCGCCGCCGAGGTGCGCCGGGAGAGCTGACCTCCACCGCCGCCCTGCACATCCGTTCACGCCCTAGCCCGGGCGGGATGCGAGTGGTAGCTTCGCCCACAGGACCACCGGCCAGGACTATCGAGGAGGATCTCATGACCGAGAAGAAAGAACGCGGCGAGCGCGACGGCGAATACACCGACGTCGCCGGGGAAGACGTCAACGTTCCCGAGCCCCAATCGGGCGAGTACACCGACAGCGAGATCCCCGAAGACGAGTGACGGACGCGGGTCGTTCCGGCCCGCCGTCCAGCCGGCTGCACCACAGCTGGGAGAACGCCGCACAGACCGCGACAGCGCGCTGTGCGGCGTTTTCCGTGACCGCGACAATCCGCGGGAATAAACGGCGCACGGTTCAACTTGACAGTGCCTTCGCCGGGAGTAGTGTTCTCACTCGTGGTTAATGAAACCCGCTCAGCGAAACGCTGGTTGATCGGCGATCCGCTGCCGAGTGACAAGCTCGAGGGTCAGCTCCTCCCGAAGCGTCTCGCCCTACCCATTTTCGCGAGCGATCCGCTCTCCTCGGTGGCCTACGCCCCGCAGGAGCTGCTCATGATCCTGCTCATCGGCGGGCTCTCCTTCCTCACCTTCGCCCCCTGGGTCGCGGCGGCCGTCGTGCTGCTGCTCGTGGTGGTCGTGGCCTCCTACCGGCAGCTCGTGAAGGCCTACCCCTCCGGCGGCGGCGACTACGAGGTCGCCCACAAGAACCTCGGCGAGAAGGCCGGGCTGGTGGTGGCATCCGCCCTGCTCGTCGACTACGTGCTCACGGTCGCCGTGTCGGTCGCCTCGGGCGTCGACAACATCATCTCCGCCCTGCCGATGCTGAACCCGTGGCGGGTCGAGATCGCGGTCGGCTTCGTCGTCATCCTCATGGCCGTCAACCTGCGCGGGGTGCGCGAGTCGAGCAAGGCCTTCGCGATCCCCACCTATGTGTTCGTGGGCAGCGTCGCCCTCATGGTCGTCATCGGTCTCGTGCGCACCCTGTTCGGCGACGCTCCGGTCTCGGAGTCGGCCGACTTCGGCGTGAAGGCCGAGCAGCTCACGCAGGCGGCGATGATCCTCCTGCTGTTGCGTGCCTTCTCCAGCGGATGCTCCGCCCTGACCGGCGTCGAGGCCATCTCGAACGGGGTCCCCGCGTTCCGCACGCCGAAGATCCAGAACGCCCAGCGCACCCTCGTGCTCATGGGCGGCATCGCCATCTGCCTCTTCGCCGGGCTCACCGCGCTCGCGCTCATCTCGCAGGTGCACTACGCCGAAGACGCCTGCCACCTGATCGGTTTCGCCGACTGCGCCACGACCCCGCAGCGCAGCCTGATGGCGCAGGTGGCGGCATCCGTGTTCGGCAACAACAGCATCATGTTCTTCGTGATCCAGGCGGCCACCGCCGCGGTGCTGCTGCTCGCGGCGAACACGGCGTTCAACGGCTTCCCGCTGCTCGGCTCGGTGCTCGCGAAGGATTCCTACGCTCCCAAGGCGATGCTCACCCGCGGCGACCGGCTGGTGTTCTCGAACGGGATGATCGTGCTCGCGCTGGCCGCGACCGCCATCCTGATCGTCTACCAGGCCAACCTCACCCAGTTGATCCAGCTCTACATCATCGGCGTGTTCGTGTCGTTCACGCTCGGCCAGACCGGCATGGTGAAGCACTGGCTCGGTGTGCTGCGGGAGGGCACCTCCGAGCGCGGCGCCGTCATCCGCTCGCTCGCGATCAACGGCGTCGGGGCGGTGTTCACGGCGGTCGTGCTGATCGTGGTGACGATCACCAAGTTCACCCACGGCGCCTGGCTCGTGTTCGCCATCATGCCGGTGCTGTTCTTCTTGATGATGGGCGTGAACCGCTACTACCGCGACGTCAACAAGGAGGTGGAGGTCGACCCCACGACGACCTTCGGCGCCTCCGGAGACCACGCCATCGTGCTGGTCGGCCGCATGCAGAAGCCGGTGCTGAAGGCCCTCGACTACGCCATCGCGGCGCGGCACGACTCGATCGAGGCGGTGCACCTCTCGATCGAGGAGGAGCAGACCGCGAAGCTCGAGGAGGACTGGCAGCGGATGAACATCGAGGTGCCGCTCAACATCATCGAGTCGCCGTACCGCGACGTGGCCGTGCCGCTCGCGAAGTACATCATGAAGCACCGGGCCGAGCACGGCTCCGAGGTGGTGACGGTCTACACGCCGATCTACATCGTGGGGCACTGGTGGGAGACCATCCTGCACAACCACAAGGCACGGCGCATCCGCAAAAAGCTGATGCTCGTGCACGGCGTGACGATCGCGCTGGTGCCGTGGCTGCTCGACTCCTCCGAGATCCTCTACGGAAAGCGCTCCCGGCCCCTGCCCGGGCAGGAGCGACGCGGCGAGCCCGTGCGGCCGGTGAAGCGCAAGCCGCACGCCGAGGCCGTCGCCGCCCGCGACCGCGCCCGCGGCTGAGTCGCACGGCGGCGCGCCCGCCCGAGGCCGCCGCTTCGGCTGGCCGTGCGCTGAGGGGCGCCAGGGTCCTGCGTGCTAAACTGACGCAAGTTTTCGTAGTTATTCGTCTCATCCGGGCGGCATGTTCCCCCGGCCCGAATCGTGAGGGGGTCTCGCATGGGGCGTGGCCGTCAGAAGGCAAAGCACACGAAGGTCGCGCGCGAGCTGAAGTACTTCAGTCCTGACACGAACTATTCGGCGCTCGAGCGCGAACTCACGGGTCAGTCGGGTGAGCCCGACTACTCGAAGTGGATCGACGACGACGACGAAGACGACACCCTCGAGCCCACCGACGAGCAGAAACGCGCCTAGGTTCCGCACGCTCAGGGTTTGGGCGGCCGGTTACTCCGCAGCGGTCGGGTCGTGCTCCTCGATCCGCTGCGCCTCGACGGGGCGCGCACGCTTGCGGCTGGCGCGATCGAGCGCGATCGCCACGAGCGCACCCAGCCCCACGCAGATGGCCACGATGAACAGGCCGACGAAGCCGATGACCTGCAGCGCGCTGTAGTCGCTCTGCGTGGGAAAGCTGAGCACGAGGATGACGGTGATGACGAGGCCCACCCCGAGCCCGACCATCATGAAGCGGTAGTAGCGCGGCGCGCGACGCACCGTGACGGTGGAGGTCTCGGAGCTGACGACCTCGACGGCCGGCGAAGCTGCGGGCACGGACGACTCGGCCGCCTCTGCTCCCGTGGGCGCGGCGACCGGCGTGGTGTCGAGGTCGGCGGTGGGGTCGGGTTGGTCACTCACCCTTCCATTCTCGCGCACCCGGCTGGACGTCCCGTGCGGATGCGGGAGGAGAGGCCGCGCCGTCGCGGCACGCACCCCCGGCCGGCGCCGGGCGGCTACAGCGCGACCGGCACGTAGCCCGTGAGGTCGGCGCGCTGACCCGAGGCGTGGATGCGCGCCGTCGCGATGCCGTCGGCCCACGTCAACGTGCCGGTGGCGAGCTCGAGCCAGCTGCGCGCATCCATCTCCACGACGTTCGGCGGGGTTCCGCGGGTGTGGCCGGGGCCCTCGATGCACTGCACGGCACCGAAGGGCGGCACCCGCACCTCGACGGAGTTGCCGACAGCCGCATCCGCGAGCACCTGCAGCAGGTAGCGCACGGCCGTGGCGCGGGTGTCGCGGCTCGCGGTCTCGAAGTCGCCCGTCGCGACCGCGACCGCCGCAGCCCCCTCGGCCTCGGAGATTCGTGCCTTGCCCATGCCTCCACGCTACCCCGGCGCCCCGGTCTCGCGGATCGAGCCGGGCCGGGGGCGAACGCCTAGGCTAGGAGGGTGAAAATCCTGGTCCTCGGTTCGGGCGCGCGCGAGCACGCCATCATCACCGCTCTGCTCCGCGACGACGCCGGGCACGAGATCATCGCCGCTCCCGGGAACGCCGGCATCGCCGCCGACGTGCCGACCGTGCAGCTCGACGCGGAGAGCCCCCACGAGGTGGCGGAGTACGCGATCGCCGAAGACGTGCAGTTCGTGATCGTGGGCCCGGAGGCCCCCCTCGTGGCCGGCGTGGCCGACGCCCTGCGCACCCGCGGCATCCCGGTGTTCGGCCCCGGCAAGGAGGCCGCGGCGCTCGAGGGCAGCAAGGCCTTCGCGAAGCGAATCATGGATGCGGCGGGCGTGCCCACCGGCCGCGCCCGCAACGCCGGCACCCTCGCCGAGGCCGAGGCCGTGCTGGCCGAGTTCGGCGCCCCCTACGTGGTGAAGGCCGACGGGCTCGCCGCCGGCAAGGGCGTGCTCGTGACCACCGATCTCGACGCGGCCACCGCGCACGCCCGGCACTGGCTCGAGCACGGCGAGGTGCTGATCGAGGAGTTCCTCGACGGCCAGGAGATCTCGCTCTTCCTCGTGAGCGACGGCCACGACGTGGCGCCGCTCTCCCCCGCGCAGGACTACAAGCGCCTGCTCGACGGCGACGAGGGCCCCAACACCGGCGGAATGGGCGCCTACTCCCCGCTGCCCTGGCTCGACGAGCAGTTCGGCAGCGAGAAGGCCTTCGTCGATGAGGTGATCGACACCGTGGCGCTGCCCACCGTGCGGCAGCTCGCCGCCGAGGGCACCCCGTTCATCGGACTGCTCTACTGCGGCCTCATCCTCACGCCGAAAGGGCTGCGGGTGATCGAGTTCAACGCACGCTTCGGCGACCCCGAGACCCAGGTGGTGCTGCCGCGCCTCGAGAGCCCGCTCGGCGCCCTGCTGTTCGCCGCGGCCACCGGCACGCTCGGCGACCACGCCCGGCCGTCGTTCCGCGACGAGGTCGCCGTCACCGTGGTGCTCGCGAGCGAGAACTACCCCGGCTCCCCCGTCACCGGCCGCATCATCACGGGCCTCGAGAACGCCGTCGGCGCCGAGGGCGTGAGCGTGATGCACGCCGCCACCGATCGCGACGGCGACGACATCCGTGCCACCGGCGGCCGCGTGCTGAGCGTGGTGGCGACGGCTCCCGACTTCGCGACCGCGCGCGACCGGGTCTACGGGGTGCTCGAGGGCATCCACCTCGAGGGAGCGCAGTACCGCAGCGACATCGCCGCCCGGGTCGTGCCGGGCGGTGGGCAGGCCTCGACCCCGGTGCCCGGCTGGCGGCACCTCTACAGCGGCAAGGTCCGCGAGCTCTACGTGCCCGCCGAGGCGGCCGACGGGGCTCCGGATGCAGCGACCCCGGATGCGCGACCCGCCGCCCTGCTCGTGGTGGCCAGCGACCGCGTGAGCGCGTTCGACCACGTGCTCGAGCCGGGCATCCCAGGCAAGGGCGAACTCCTCACCACGCTCAGCCGCTGGTGGTTCCACCAGCTGGCGGAGGTGCCGAACCACCTCGTCGAGGAGGGCGAGGAGGGTGATGCCGGCGACGTGGGCGCATCCGTTCCCCCGGTGCCTGCCGCGATCGCCGGTCGCTCGATGGTCGTGAAGTCGCTCGAGATGTTCCCGATCGAGTGCGTGGTGCGCGGCTACCTCTCGGGGAGCGGCTGGAAGGAGTACCAGGTCTCGCAGAGCGTGTGCGGCGTGCCGCTGCCCGCGGGGCTCGCCGACGGCGACCGTCTGCCCGAGCCGATCTACACCCCGGCCTACAAGGCGCCGATGGGCGAGCACGACGAGAACATCAGCTTCGAGAAGACCGTGGAGCTCGTGGGTCCCGAGGTGGCGGAGGCCTTGCGCGAGCTGTCGCTCGCGGTCTACCGGCGGGCGGCGGCGATCGCCGAGGCGCGCGGGGTGATTCTGGCCGACACGAAGTTCGAGTTCGGACGCGACCCGGAGACGGGCGAGATCACGCTGGCCGACGAGGTGCTCACCAGCGACTCGAGCCGCTACTGGGATGCCGCCGGCTACGACTCCGGCGACCGCACGGCGAGCTTCGACAAGCAGATCGTGCGCAACTGGCTCGCGGCGAACTGGGACGGCGAGGGCGTTCCGCCCACCCTCCCGCCCGAGATCGTCGAGCAGACGGTGCTGCGCTACCGCGAACTGCTCGAGCGGCTCACGGGCACCCGCGCGTAACATCTCGTGCACAACTATTGTGCACACATTCTGTGCATGAGAAGATCGGGTCATGACAGCCCACCGCACCCGCCACGACGACTACGTCGGTATCGAACTCGATGAACGCGCCGTGCGGGTGCTCGCCCACCCGCTGCGGTCGCGCATCCTCGGCCGGCTGCGGCTGCACGGCCCCGCGACCTCGACCGAGCTCGCCACGGCACTGAGCACCAATACCGGCGCGACAAGCTACCACCTCCGGGCCCTCGAGGGTGTCGGCCTCGTCGCCGACACCGGCGAGGGTGTCGGCAAGCGCCGGCTCTGGCGGGCCAGTACCGACTTCCACTCGTGGACGAACTCGGCTTTCGCCGGCGATGAGGACGCCCGCACCGCACTCGGCTGGTTGCAGCGCGACTACGTGCGGCAGTTCGCCTCCCGTGCGGAGCACTGGCTCGATACGCAGGAATCGTGGCCGGCGGAATGGATCGACGCCGTGGGGCTGAGCGACACCATCCTGGTGATGACGCCCGAGCAAGCCGTTGCCCTGAAAGAGGAGCTCGACGCCGTGTTCAGCCGATTCCGCACTCTGGGCGCAGGCGACCCCCGCGCGCGGCGGGTGCAGGTCGCGGTGCATTCGAGTCCGATCGACGGGGAAGCGCCGCCGGTGTCGCCGGGCTCGAGAGGGAAGGCCGAGGGCGCGGACGCAGACACCTCGGCGGAGCACTGAACACCCGTCGCCCCGAACCGCTGAGCGCCCGCGCGGCCGAACGACGCCTGCTCCTGCTCACCGGCACTCGGTGGTTGCCGGTCGGGCTCGTCTTCGGCCTGACGGTGCTGCTGCCGATGGAACGGGGCCTCCCGCTCGCGCAGGTCGGGGTGCTGCTCTCCCTGCAGGGATTCGTGGTGCTCGCCCTCGAGCTACCCACGGGTGGCATCGCGGATGCCTGGGGTCGGCGCCCCCTGCTGGTCGCCTCGGGCGTGTTGGCGGTCGCATCCGCCGCACTCATGGTGCTCGCCGATTCGTTCTGGGTGTTCGCACTCGCACTCATTCTTCAAGGCGTCTTCCGCGCCTTGGATTCCGGCCCGTTGGAGGCCTGGTTCGTGGATGCGGCACAGGGGGCGGATGGCGAGGCTCCCGTCGCGCGAGGTCTCTCTCGGGCCGCCACCGTGTTGGGTATGGCGATCGCCGTGGGGGCGCTCGCCGGCGGCGCGCTCGTGGCGTGGCATCCGATCGCCGGATCGTCGGCGCTCGTGCTGCCGTTCGTGGTGTCGGTCGGGCTGTACATGCTGCACACCGTGCTGGTCGCGGCTCTCGTGCGGGAGACGCGCCGGCGCCCTCCACGGTTATCGCGGGAGGAGAGGCGATCGCTGGGCCGAGCGAGCTCGTCGGGCAGGCCACGGGCACCCCGGCTGAACGTGGGCGGGCTCGGCTCTGTCGTCGCGGACGGGTTTCGTCTGCTGCTCGGCTCACCGGCGTTGCGCGGTCTCGTGCTGGTGGAGGTGTTCTGGAGTCTCGCGATGATCGCCTTCGAGACGCTGACCCCGGTGCAGCTCGCGGAACAGCTCGGGAGTGACAGCGCGGCGGGCGCTCTCTTCGGGCCGGCTTCCGCTGCCGCGTGGGCGCTGTTCGCCGGCGGCGCCGCGTTGGCCGGTCTCGCGAGCCGTCGAGTCGGTGTGGTGTGGTGCGCCATCGGCGCGCGCATCCTGAATGGGATGTTCGTCGTGGCGATGGGCTTCGCCGCAGGACCCGTCGGCCTGGTGGCCGCATATTGGCTCGCGTACGTGACGCACGGTGCTGCGGGACCGATGCACAGCACCCTGCTGCACCGGCAGGCTTCGGCCGGCAACCGCACGGTCGTGCTCTCGATGAACTCGATGGTCGCCGGCGGTGCGTACAGTCTGGGGCTGCTCGCGCTGACGCCGCTCGCGGAGCTCGCGAGTACGGGCTTCGCGATGGCGGTTGCGGGGGCGGTGAGCATCGCGGGGGCCCTGTTCTACCTCCCGGCTCTACGGCAGGAGCGGCGGGCGCGGGCGTCTTCGTCTTCGCTATTCGAAGAGTTGCTCTAGGTAGTCACGGAGGCAGGCCACGACGTCGACCCGATCCGGAGCGAGGAGCCATTGAAGCTGAATGCCGTCCCAGAGAGCGATGAGCGATGCCGCGGCGCGGTCGGGGTCGACTCCGGCGCGGAGCAGTCCTTGCGCCTGGAGCTCGCGCAGTTCGGCGGCGTAGCGCGTGCGCAGATTCTCGAAACGGTCGACGAAATAGGGGTGCGCGGGGTGCCCGGCCGTCGCCGACTCACCGCAGAGCACGGTGTAGAGCTCGATGACTCCGGGGATCGACTTGTTCGCTTCGGCTCTCGCGAGGATGCCGTCTACGAGACCGGACGACATCGCGGAGTTCGACGCATCCCCCCACCGCGCCTCCACGCGCCCCGCCGACACCGCATCGCGCCGGTGCAGCACCTCGAGCAGGAGTTCGCTCTTGCTCGGGAAGTAGTAGAGAAGCCCGGTCTGGCTCATGCCGACACGGTCGGCGATCTCCTGGAACGAGCCCGCGTGATAGCCGCGCTCGGCGAAGACCTCGTGCGCCGCCTCGACGATCGCTTGGCGCCGCTCGGCCGACTTCGCGCCGGGCCCACGCCGGCCCGCCGGTTTCGGGCTGCGCTCCGCCTCGGTACTCACGTGGTTTCCCGCATGGCCGTCAGAGTAGCCCACCGACGGCCGCCCGCGAGAGCGACGCACGCGCATCGGGGATTCTTTCGAGTAGTCACTCGATTTTGCTGTTAGCGTGTTGCCGTGCCCCAGCTCAGCTACCTCACCGACACCTCTCCCGGCCACGGCGCCCGCCGCCCCGCCCGCTCCTGGCTCCACAGCGACGCGCCCACCCTGTCGCTCGACGGAGACTGGCGCTTCCGTCTGCTGCCGGCTGCGCCCGGGCAGCCCGGATCCGAGGGCGTGCTGCCCGTGGGAGAAGCTGTCGAGGGGGTCGCCGCGACCGATTTCGACGACTCGGGCTGGGATCTCCTTCCCGTTCCCTCGCACTGGGTGCTGCAGGGCGAGGGCCGGTACGGACACCCGATCTACACGAACGTGCAGCTGCCGTTCCCGCTCGACCCGCCGTTCGTTCCGGATGCGAACCCCACCGGCGACCATCGGCGCACCTTCGACCTGCCGGCCGGTTGGCTAAGCGCCACCGCGGGTACCGTCGCCGACACCACCGCCGATGCCGGCACCGGCACCGACGCCGACGAACCGCAAGCCCCCGTCCTCCTCCGCTTCGACGGCGTCGAATCGCGCTACAAGGTCTGGATCAACGGCATCGAGATCGGCGTCGGCAGCGGCAGCCGCCTCGCCCAGGAGTTCGACGTCACCGCAGCCCTCCGCCCGGGCGAGAACCTCATCGTCGTGCGCGTGCACCAGTGGTCGGGCGCCACCTACGTCGAAGACCAGGACCAGTGGTGGCTTCCCGGCATCTTCCGCTCCGTCACCCTGCAGTTGCGGCCGATCGGGGGCATCGACGACGTCTGGGTGCGCACCGGCTTCACCGGAATCGACTCGGCGAGCGCCGTGCCCACCTCGGCGGGCCCCGCGTCCGCGACCGACCCGGATGCGCCCACCCTGACCCGTGCATCCGGAACCGCCGGCGCCCCCGCACCCGCCACCCGTGGCCTCGGCCGCATCGAGGTCGAACTCCGTGGCGCCACTTTCCCCGTCACCCTGCGGGTGCCCGAGCTCGACATCGACGAGACCTGGCAGACCCTGGATTCCGTCGCCCCGATCGAGGTCGCCGGCGTCGAGCCGTGGTCGGCCGAGCTCCCCCGCCTCTACGACGCCACCGTCTCCACGCCGGCCGAGAGCATCGAGCTGCGTCTCGGATTCCGCACGGTCGAGATCCGCGGCGACCGCTTCCTCGTGAACGGCCGCCGTGTGGTCTTCCATGGAATGAACCGCCACGAGACCCACCCCGAGCGCGGCCGCGTGTTCGACGAGGACTTCGCGCGCGAAGACCTCGCGCAGATGAAGCAGTTCAACGTCAACGCGATCCGCACGAGCCACTACCCGCCGCATCCGCGCCTGCTCGACCTCGCCGACGAGCTCGGGTTCTGGGTGATCCTCGAGTGCGACCTCGAGACGCACGCCTTCGACAAGCGCGGCACCCACGAGTCGTGGCTGCACAACCCGAGCGACGACCCGGAGTGGCGCGAGGCCTACCTCGACCGCATCGAACGCACGGTGGAGCGCGACAAGAACCATCCGAGCATCGTCATCTGGTCGCTCGGCAACGAGTCGGGCACGGGCAGCAACCTCGCCGCGATGTCGTCGTGGGTGCACGCGCGCGACCCCGAGCGCCCGGTGCACTACGAGGGCGACTACACCGGCGCCTACACCGACGTCTACTCGCGCATGTACAGCGCGATTCCCGAGACGCGCTCGATCGGGCGCGACGACGACACCGCCCTGCTGCTCGGCTGTACCGCCGCCGAGTCGGCCCGGCAACGGTCGAAGCCGTTCCTGCTCTGCGAGTACGTGCACGCGATGGGCAACGGCCCGGGCGCGATCGACCAGTACGAAGAGCTCGTCGACACCCACCCGCGCCTGCACGGCGGCTTCGTGTGGGAGTGGCGCGACCACGGCCTGCGCCACCGCGACGCCTCCGGCACGCCCTTCTACGCCTACGGCGGCGACTTCGGCGAGCTGGTGCACGACGGCAATTTCGTGATGGACGGCATGGTGCTGAGCGACGGCACCCCCTCGCCGGCGCTCTTCGAGTGGAAGCACGTGGTGGCGCCGGTGCGGGTCGGGTTCGACGGCTTCGGCGGGCCCGCTGGGTTCGCCAGGTGGGCCGGGTCGGTCGGGTCGGTCGGGTCCTCGAGCCGGGCGACGGATGCCGCGGCCGCAGTGACGCCGGATACGGCTGTTCCGGCCGCAGCGGACGTCGCGGGCGGATCGCGCGCGGCGGGCGGGCTCGCCGTGGCGGGCATCCCGTCGGCGCCGACCTCGGACGCACGCCCCACGATCGTCGTCGAGAACCGCCGCCACTCGGCAGACCTGAGCGACATCGCGCTCCGCTGGAGCGTCACCCACGACGGGCACGAGGTGGCCGCGGGCGCGCTCGACCCGGGCGTCTCCGTGGTGGCCGGGTCGAGCATCCGGATGCCCGTGCCGCCCAGGATCGCCGCCGCCGTTGCCGACGCGGTCGGCCGCAGTGCCGCGTCGAGCGCCGAGACCGGAGCACCCGCCGCCGCGGCTGCCGTCGCCGCCCCGGCCACGACTCCTGCCGAGGTGTGGCTCACCGTCGAGGCCGTGCTCGCGCACGACACCGCGTGGGCCCCGGCCGGGCACCTCGTCTCGGCCGGGCAGCAAGTGCTCGCAGCGCCGACCGGTGCCGCCGCCGTGCCCTCGTGGGCGCGCAGCGGTGGTGCGGGTATGCCGTCGGAGACCGGATCGGTCGCCGCCGCAGCGGGCGTGGCCGAGTCCACGGCCGTGCGCGCCGCGAACGCCGACACCGATGCCGACGCCGCCCAGGGCGGCGCGCGGTCTGCAGCACCCGCACCGGCCGCCTCCGGGGAAGCGCTCGGCGCCGCACCCGCACCCGCACCGGCACCGGCACCCGCCACGTTCACCGGCGGCCGGCTGGCCGCGCTCGGCGGACTCCCCGTGGAGGGCCCCCGCGCCGAGCTCTGGCGGGCGCCCACCGACAACGACGAGGGCGGCGATCCGTTCAGCGACGAGGGCTTCGGCTCCTACGACACGGTCGATCCGCAGCAGTCCTGGCGCGGCGAGCGCGCCCCCTCCGACGCCTCCGTCTGGCGGCGCGCCGGCCTCGACCGGCTCGCGGCCCGCACCGAGCTGAGCACACCCGACGGCTCGCATCGGCGCGTGCGCTATGCGGCCGCCGACTCGCACCAGGCGCTGCGCTCCGAGGAGCGCTGGAGCACGCAGCCGGGGAGCGCCTCCGCAGTGCTGCGCGTCGACCTCGAGCCGATGGGCGACTGGCGCATCCGCTGGCCGCGCCTGGGCGTGCGGTTCGCGCTGCCGTCGACGGTCGACCGGGCGGAGTGGTTCGGTGCGGGTGAACGCGAGTCCTACCCCGACAGCCGGCGTTCGGCGCTCGTCGGGCGGTACTCGGCGGCGGTCGACGACCTCGTGGTCGAGTACGCCCGCCCGCAGGAGAGCGGTCACCGCAGCGAGCTGCGCGAACTCGTTCTGTTCGAGGGCGGCGAGCCCTGGCTGCGCATCGACGCGGCTCCGGATGCGCTGGGCCGGCGCCCCGGATTCACCCTCCGCCGGCACACGGCCGAGCAGGTCGACGCGGCGAGGCACCCGCACGAGCTGCCGGCCTCCGAGCACGTCTACCTCTGGATCGACGCCGCCCAGAACGGCCTCGGCTCCCGCGCCTGCGGCCCCGACGTGTGGCCCGAGTACGCCCTGCGCCCGCAGGCGCGCACCCTCGCGCTGCGCTTCACGCCCCTGCGCTGAGCGGGCGGGCCGGGCGGGGCCGTCGCCGGCGCCGGGCTACCCGCCCGAGCCGCGCGGCTCGGCACTCGGCGACTCGATCGCCTTCGCCACCACCCGCGCCATGGGCTTGCGGATCATGTGGTCGCTCGCGTTGACGACGTGCGTGGTGACACCGCGCATCTTCTCGATGATGGTCAGGTTGCCCGGCACGAGGAACTCGTCGAAGCGGCCGTAGACCACCTCCACCGGGCGGTCGACCCGGGCGAGGTCACTGATGACGGTCTGCTGCTCGATGCAGTGCTGCATCGACTTCACGAAGGGCACCCAGTTCTGCTCGGTGATCTCCATGACGTGGGCGACCGGCAGCATCCGAGACACCACGGCGGCGCGGGCGATGGTGAAGTCCTTGTTCTCGCGGAAGTACTGGTAGGCCTGCAGGTAGCCCTGCATGCGCAGGCGCGAGCGCGGGTCGGCGATTTCCTGCGGCGTGAGGTAGACGGGCGGTGCCACGAGCACGAGCTTCGACACGTGCGACTCGTGGGTGGCCGCGTAGCGGGCCGCGATGAGGCAGCCGAGCGAGTGGCCCACCAGCACGAAGGGCTCATCGAGGTGCAGTGAGCGGATGGTGCGCGCGATGGCCGCCACGTGCTCCTCAAGCGTGTACTCCGCATGCTCGGGCACGGGCGAGCCGCCGAATCCCAGCAGGTCGATGGCGATCACGCGGTGGGTGGCCTCGACGAGCGGCATGACGTACACGAAGGTGGCGGAGGAGGAGGCGATGCCGTGGATCATCACGGCGACCGGTTTCTTGGCGGCCGAGGCGCCGGGCCTGTGGGCGCTGCCGCCGGCATCCGGTTGCCCGGTGTCGGCCGCGACGTGCAGCAGGGGGGCATGGGGGTCGCGGAGCCCCTCGATCGCGTCTCCGAGCCTCGACATCACCCCACTCTGCCGGGTCACACCGCGCGCGGCAAGCGCGGCGGGCACGAGCCGCCGGTCTCAGCCCTGGGTGGCCGCCCACTCCGCGACGCGGCGGGCGCTCTCCGCCGGCGAGAGGTCCTCGACGCGGGTCATCAGCGACCAGCGGATTCCGAACGGATCGAGCACCGAGGAGAAGCGGTCGCCCGACACGAAGGTGGTGGCGGGCTCCCGCACGGTCGCGCCGGCCGCGGCGGCGCGGGCGGTGACCGCGTCGACGTCGGGGAGGTAGAGGGCCATCGAGAAGTCGTGACCGCGGGCGGGGTCGCCGGCCACGAGACCGTAGGCCTCGAGGGGGTCGCTCAGGGTGAGCATCCCGGAGCCGAAGTCGAGCACCGCGTGGGCGACGATCTCGACGGGCGCGCCTGCGGCATCCGTTCCTCCCTCGGGCGCCGGAAAGCGGGTGACGTCGACGATCGTGGCGCCGAACACGTCGCGGTAGAACTCGAGCGCGGCGGCGGCCGGCGTCACCACGAGGTGCGGGGTGAGCGAGGTGGAGCCGTGCGGCATCCCGTTGGTGGTGTGCTCGCCGTTCGCGGGGGTGGGCGGTGTCGTGGGCGTGGTGGATTCTGTGCTCATGCGTCCAAGCTAGGAGCATCGGCCCCGGCCGGTCTTGAACAAATGCGACAGCGGCACGCGCGGAAGGAGAGACGGATGCCCGAGCCCCAGTCCACCGGGCACCTCAACCCGGGCGACGCCGAGGTCGCCTTCGACCGCTTCGAGCTCGGCGCCGGGCTCGAGCAGCTGGTGCGGCACGTGTGGGTGGCGCGCTGGAATGTGCCCGCCGGCGAGGTGCGGCCGCAGCGGGTGCTCGGCTATCCGGCGTTCAATGCGATCCTCCGGCCCGGCGAAGCGACGCTCGCGGGGCCCGATCCGCGCTTGTTCGTGGAGGAGCTGCGTGGGGCCTCCTGGGTGGTGGGGGTGCTGTTCCGGCCGGCGGCGGGGCGTCTGCTGAGCGCGACGCCGCCGGTGGAGCTCGTGGGCGCCGCCGAGCCTCTGCCCGGCGCGCCGCTCGTGGGGGTCACGCGCGCGATGGGAGAGGCGGTGGAGGAGGCGGGCGCCGCGGCGTCCGTGGCCTCCGCGGCCTCCGCGCGAGACGTCGCCGGCGCGGCTGCACCCGCGCGGCGGGCGCTGGTGCTCGCGCTCCGGGCGTGGCTCCTGCCGATCGCCACGGACGTAGGCGCCGACGGCGTGCTCGTCAACCGGGTGTGCGCGGCCGCCGAGAACGACCCCGGCATCCTGCGCGCGGCCGAGCTCGCCGAGCGGTTCGGGCTCAGCACCCGCTCGCTCGAGCGGCTGGTGCGCGCCCGAGTGGGGGTCACGCCGAAGTGGCTGATCGAGTGCCGGCGGCTGCAGCAGGCCTCGACGACGCTGTTCGCGCACCCGGAGACCGAGCTCAGCGCGCTCGCGGCCGAGCTCGGCTACGCCGACTACGCCCACTTCTCGCGCCGCTTCGCGCAGTTCCTGGGTCAGACCCCGCGGAGTGCCCGCCGAACGGAATAAGATTCGGCGCTCAGGGGCGCTTTTCGTCGATGGGCCCCTCGAATCTCCTTCCGTCCGGAGGGAGAGCGCGCGGGGCGAGCGGCGTCAGTGCTCGTCGTACTTGCCCTCGACGAGGATCTCGGAGACCTCGTTGAAGCGGTACTGCGCCGTGGCCGGGCCCTCGGCGCCGTCGGAGTCGGCGACGAGGAGGTAGACGAGCTGGCCCTCGCTGTAGGGCAGCACGAGCTCCTCGGGGGCGCCGTCGTCGAGCGCGATGGTCTGGCCGTCGAGGGGGCCGCCGGAGAGGTGGGCGAGAGCTGGTGTGGTCATCGGTCCAGGCTACCCGGATGCGGTGCCTCGTCGCTCGCACCGGCCGGATCCCGCGTGGGGCTGTGGGGTGGGAGAGACAGGGGTGCGCGGTCTACGGCGCGGCCGCACGGTGGTGAGGCTGTGGGGTGGTGGGGTGGTGGGGTGGTGGATGTCGGCGGCGTCGTTCATGATGAGTGCACGCACGATGAGTGCACGGGAGGCCGAGATGGCGGATGCGCACGACAGCGGCGGGGCGCGCCCGGTCGCGCGCGGCTCCTTCACCATCACCGCGCGGGGGCCGTTCTCGCTCGAGTCGAGCATCCGGTTCCTCGAGGGCTTCGCCCCCGCGGCCTACGAGGCCGAATCACCCGGCACCCTCGATTTCGCGTTCGCGCTGGAGGGCTCATGGCAGACCGTGGGCGTGAGCCTCGAGCAGCACGGGCAGGAACTGCGCGGCCGCCTCTACTCGGCGCGCCCGCTCAAGCGGGCGGAGCTCTCGGCCGCTCGGGCGCAGGTGGAGCGCATCCTCTCGCTCGACGTCGACGGCAGCGCATTCTCGGCGCTCGGCGACCACGACCCCGTCGTGGCCCGGCTGCAGCAGCGCTACCCGGGGCTGCGGCCGGTGTGCTTCTGGTCGTGGTACGAAGCCGCGGCCTGGGCCATCATCGGGCAGCGGGTGCGCATGGAGCAAGCCGCCGCCACGAAGGCGCGTCTCGCGGCGGAGCTCGGTGAGACGGTGGTGATCAACGGGGTGGAGCACCACGCGTTCCCGGCGCCGGCCGTGCTGGCGGGGCTCGCGCAGCGGGTGGGTTCGAGCCGGTTCCGCGGGCTGACCGGGCCCAAGATCGACTGGCTGAGCGCGCTCGGCGAGGCCGCGCGGCGCAACGTGGTCGACAGCGCCCGGCTGAGGGCGCTGCCGCGCGAGCAGGCGCTCGAGACGCTTCGGGCGATGCCCGGGATCGGGCCCTTCTCGGCCGAGCTGATCCTGCTGCGCGGAGCGGGGGATCCCGACCACGCGCCACTGCACGAGGGCCGGCTCGGGCCTGCGGTGGCGCTCGCCTACGGGCTCGACGCGGTTCCGGATGCGGCGGAGCTGGCCGCCCTGAGCGAGGGCTGGGCGCCCTACCGCACCTGGGTGACCCTCTTGCTGCGCGCGAACCTCGCGGCGGAACTGGCGGCCGGCGCCGGTGCGCCGGGCGCCGCGAGCTGACTCAGCCCGGCGCCCCGCCCTTGGTTGCGCGGCTCTGGCGGGCCGGCCGGCCCAGGTTGGCCGACTCCGGCCGGCCCACCCGGGTCGCACATGAGGCTCGGCGGAGGAGCTCTCGCAGCACTTAGCGCGACCCGGCGCCCCGCCTTCGGTTGCGCGGCTCTGGCGGGCCGGCCGGCCCAGGTCGGCCCACTCCGGCCGGCCTGGGCCGGGTCGCGCATGAGGCTCGGCGGAGGAGCTCTCGCAGCACTTGGCGCGACCCGGCGCCCCCGCCCTCTGACGCGGGTCGCGCGCGCTACTCCCCCGCCACGATGGCCTCGAGGGCGGCCAGGTGCTGGTTCAGCGCCACACGGCCCTCGGCGCTCAGCGTGAGCCAGGTGCGCGGGCGCTTCCCCAGATAGCCCTTGCGTACCGCGACATAGCCGGCCGCCTCGAGCTGTGCGAGCTGCTTGCTGAGCACCGAGTCGCTCACCTCGATGCGATCGCGCAGCACCCCGAACTCGATCTCGTCCGCCCGGCTGAGCGCCGCGACCAGGCTGAGCCGCACGGGCGAGGTGAGCAGCTCGTCGACCCGGTGACGCGGGTGGGAGTGCCGGGAGCCATCACCGCCGGCGGCGCTGGGGGCGCCGGCGGCGAGGGTGGGGCCGACGGCCGGGGCGGTACCGGAGGCCGCACCGGCGTCCGCGGTCAGGGCCGCCGCGGCGGGGGCAGCGGGGGCGATGGAGCCGGTGGGGCTGGTGCCGGGCGCTTCCGTCGCCGTCATCGCGCGGCCCGCCGCGTTCCGGCGAGCGCGATCGGCAGCGCCGTCACCACGGCGAGCGGCAGCCAGAGCGCCGGCGACCGCTCCCCCACGAGGAACGACAGCGCGAGCGCCACGAAGAACACCCCGCACGAGATCGCGAGCCCCTTCTCGTAGCGCCGGAGCCATCCCGCCGGCGTCACCCGGCGCCCGAGGTTGTAGGCCGTCACGGCCGCCACGATGCCCAGCGCGTATCCCCCGCTCAGCACCGCCGCCTCGAGCGGCGTCGCCGTGGGGAACAGGTAGACGGCCGCCAGCAGGAACGCGCCCATCAGGAGGCCGATCACCACGCTCACGGCGGGCCCGATCCAGGCGCGGCGGACGAGGGCATCGCCGTGCTCACGCCCGGCGCCGGCGGCACCGAGCAGTTCACGGGCGGATGCGGGGGTGAGGATGCCGTGGCCGGTCTCGTTCATGATGGTCACCTTCGTTCGACGGTCTGTGATTCCATCTTCGCATTAACTTTCCACCATGGAAAGTACTTTCGACATCCGGTCATCACTCATCGGCCGCGACGAAGGCGAGCGCGTCGCCGGCCACGAGCAGCCACTGCTCGGCGGCATCCAGCGGCAGGCTGACCCAGCCACGGAACGGGCGGCCCTTGCCCGAAGGATCGAAGAGCTCAGCGCCCGGCACGGCGAGCGCGGCGGCATGCTCGGGTGTTCCCGCCCCGAGCTTGAGTCCGAGCTCGTCGCCGTTCAGGCACGCGAACATCGTGCCGGCCCGGGTGAGCGTGAGGCGGCCCATCATGCGGCCGCGGGCGATGGCCGGGTCGCCGAGTTCGGCGGCGAGCGCGTCGAAGTGCTCCACGGCCTCGACCGAGCTGACGGGTGCGGGCACGGGCGACTCCTCCCTGTGACGACGACGGCATCGCGGGGCGTCGGCGCCTCCCGCTGCGCACAGCGTAGCCCCGCCACCGTGTGCACGCGGAGGGCCGAGCGCCCCGGCAGGCGCCTCGAACGCGGTCGCCCGCACCCACGCACAGGTCAGGTCTGGTCAGGTCACCGCGCTCGGGCAGGCACCCTCGCACGCGGGCCGGAGCGGCGGCCCGGCACGCAGGAGGGCACTCGAATGCGCTGAGCCCTCCCGCGCAAGCGTCCGCCACCCCAGCGCGAGCACCCTCGCACCCGCGCACGCGGGCCGGAGCAGCGGCTCGGCACGCAGGAGGGCACTCGAATGCGCTGAGCCCTCCCGCGCAAGCGTCCGCCACCCCAGCGCGAGCACCCACGCACCCCGCGCCCCTCTCACCAGCCGGGCGGCGCCTCGAACGCGAGAAGTCCCTCACGCTCGAGCAGCACGGCGAACTGCAGCGGCGTGAAGTCCTCGAGGTACGGTCCGATCAGCTGCCCGCCCACCGGCAGACCGGATGCACCACCCCGCCCGAGCGGCACCACCGTCGACGGGCCACGGCCCACGTTCGCGAGCCGGCTCCACGCGCCGACCACGTCCGCAGCCGGATGCGGCACGCCGTCGAGCGACAGCATCCGCTCCCCGGCGGGCACCGCCGAGTGCGCCGGCGCGACCGTCGGAACCGTGGGCGCGAGCACGACGTCGACCTCGTCGAAGACGCGCGTCCAGGCGGCGGTGATGCGGCGCTGCTCCTGCCAGTCGCCCCACACCCGGCGCAGGTCGACGAGCACGGGCGGCGCGTCGGGGTCGGCCGCGTGCGCGAGCTCGACCTCCTGCAGGCGCTCGAAGAGCTCGATGCCGGCCGCCCCGCTGACGGGAGGCCACGCGAGCGGCGTCACCGTGCATCCGGCCGCCTCGAGGCGCTGCGCGAACCGCTCGAGCACCGCGCGGGTCTCGGCGTCGACCGGAGCCACCGGGTCGTCGAACCACAGGCCCACCCGGGTGCCGTCGATGCGGGAACGGCGGGCCGGGGGGAGGTCGAGGCGCCAGCCCACCGCATCCTGCGGCGCCGCGCCGAACATCGTGCGGGCGTAGAGCAGCAGATCGGCTGCCGAGCGCGCCATCGGTCCGGTGCCCGAGAGCGGCGGCTCGAGCAGGCCGCCGTCGGGCCAGGGCATGTGCCCCTGCTTCGAGACGGTTCCCGTGCTCGGCTTGTGGCCGAAGACGCCGCACCACGACGCGGGAACCCGGATGCTCCCCGCCAGGTCACTGCCCACCTCGCCCGCGGCAAAACCCGCGGCGACGGAGGCGGCCGAGCCGCCCGAGGAGCCGCCGGGGGTGCGGGCGAGGTCCCAGGGGTTGCCGGTGCGGCCGAAGTCGTCGTTGACCGACTGGGAGTCGGCGAGGAAGAGCGGCAAGTTGGTCTTGCCGAGCAGGATCGCGCCGGCCGCCCGCAGGCGGGCCACGGCGGGCGCGTCGACGGTGGCGATGCGGGAGTCGACCAGGCGCCCCTGCGTGGTGCGGAGCCCGCGCACGTCGAAGGAGTCCTTGACCGTGAAGGGCAGGCCGGCGAGCGGCCCGAGCGCATCGGCGCCGCCGCCCAGCCCCGCCCCCGCCCCCGCCCGGCCAGGCTCTCCGGGGGTGACACCCGCGCCGCCGCTGCGGGCTCCGGATGCGCGACGCCGGTCGACCTCGGCCGCGGCGGCCCGTGCTCCCGCGTAGTCGGTGCTCACCACCGCGTTCAGCTCGGGATTGCGCGCCTCGATGAGGGCGATGTGCTGCTCGAGCAGCTCGGCAGCGCTGATCTCCCGCGCGTCGAGGGCCGCGAGCATCGCCGTGCCGTCGAGGTGGGCGAGCGCTGCGGTGGCACGAAGGGGACCGGCTGCGGAGGTGTCGGGCATCCCCCGATCATCCCCCGCCCGCATTGCGCGCGTGTTTCGTGGGTCGAGACGTCACGAAGTCGTCCAAGAGCGCCCGGAAGCGCGTCGAATCGACGTCTCGCCGGGGAGGGACGTGGGGAGAGAGACGGGGCAGGCGGGCGGGGTCAGGCCGCGGCGTACGCGCCGACGAGGCGCACGGCGCCGCCGTCGACACCCTTGGCGCCCTGCTCGAAGCCCTCGGCAGCCAGCGACTCGGCCGAACGCGCCGCCGTCGAGACCGTGCCGACCTGCCAGGTGGCGATCCCCTCGGCCTCGATGGCCGCCGTGACGGCCGGAGCCGAAGCGGCCGACACCACGGCGAAGAACCCGATGCCGAGGTTCCACGTGCCCTCGGCGCTCTCGAGCGTCGACCCCGCGAGCGAGGAGAGCACCCGGAACACCGCCGAGGGCGACCAGGTCGAGCGGTCGACCTCCACCCACGAGCCGCGCGGCAGCACCCGCGCGAGGTTCGCCGCGATGCCGCCCCCGGTGACGTGCGAGAGCGAGTGGATGGCGCCCGCCAGCGCCGGTGTCGCCAGCACGCGCACGAGCGGCCCGGTGTAGAGCCGCGTGGGCTCGAGGAGCACCTCGCCCACCACGCCACCGAACTCGGCCGAGGAGGAGGTGAAGCCGAGCTGCGCATCCGCGAGGATCTTGCGCACCAGCGAGTAGCCGTTCGAGTGCAGCCCCGAGGAGGCGAGCGCGAGCACGACGTCGCCGTCACGCACCCGCTCGGCGCCGAGCACCGCATCCGCTTCGACCGCACCCACGGCCGCACCGGCGACGTCGTAGTCGTCGACGCCCATGAGGCCCGGATGCTCCGCCGTCTCGCCGCCCACGAGCGCGGTCCCGGTCTCGGAGCACGCCCGCGCGATGCCCGCCACGATCGTGGCGATGCGCTCGGGCACCACCCGTCCGCAGGCGATGTAGTCGGTCATGAACAGCGGCCGCGCGCCCACCACCACGATGTCGTCGACCACCATGCCGACGAGGTCCTGCCCGATGGTGTCGTGCTTGTCGAGCGCCTGCGCGATGGCCACCTTGGTGCCGACGCCGTCGGTGGAGGTGGCGAGCAGCGGATGCGCGAACTGCTTCAGCGCCGAGGCGTCGAACAGGCCGGCGAAGCCGCCCACCCCGCCCAGCACCTCGGGACCGTGCGTGCGCTGCACCGCCGCCTTCATCAGCTCGACGGCGCGGTCGCCCGCCTCCGTGTCGACTCCGGCCGCGGCGTAACTGTTGCTCATGCCTCTATTGTCGCGGACGCCGGCCGGATGCGCAGACCCGGCCTCCGCGGGCCGGCCGGATGCGCGCTCGGGCCACGCGCATCCGACGCCGCCGTCAGAAACCGCAGGGTGTGAGGTTCGCGACGGCCGCGGAGAGCGAGTTCGGCCCGCCGAGCAGCGTCACCTGCATGGTTCCGAGGCGGGCGAACTCGCGCAGCACCCCGCGCGGAACGCACTCGGTGGGCACCACGAACAGCGGCGCATCCGTCATGCCGGCGAGAACCCCGCCCGAGAGGGCGTCGGGAAAGTTGTAGCCGGTGGCGAGGTAGGCCTTCGACGCCTGCGTGAAAGCGGCGTGGTTGAGGTTGATCGACGCGGCGAAGCGGTCGGCGCCGTCGATGCGGGTGACGGATGCGGGCACCGTCGTGAGCGACTGCAGTACGCCCGCGTGCACCGAGTTCACACCGCCGACCACCGTGATGCTGGTCGTGGAGAGGTTCCGGAAGAGACCGATCGTGGCCGCATCGGCCGAGTCGGCGCCGCCGTTCACGAGGAGCACCGGGCGTGCGGCGGAACCGGCCGCGCCGCCGGCCGACAGCGCGTCGGGGAAGTTCGCCCCCGTCGCCGCGTAGGCGCTCGGGGCCGAGGGGAAGGCCGAGGCCACCACCGCACGGCTGGCGGCGTAGCGGTCGTCGCCGGCGAGGCGCTCCACGCTCGCGCCGGGCACGAGGGCGCCGAGCTGAGCGGCGACCGCCTCGGACACGGAGTTCACCCCACCGACGATGACGATCCGCAGCGGTGCGGCCGGCGCCGTCGGGGCGAGCCGCTGGATGGTGCTCGCCACCGAGGCGGGCACGGCGTCGCGGGTGACGAGCAGCAGCGGGCCGCCCTGCACGGTCGCGGCGGGCCCGGCGCTCAGCGCGTCGGGGTAGTTCGCGCCGGTCGCGATGTAGACGACGGGGGCGGTCGCCGAGCCCGGGAACTCCTGGGCGGCGACGTTCACGGCCACCTCGAAGCGGTCGGCGCCGGCGATGCGGGTGGTGGTGGGGGCGGTCAGGGTGAAGGTTCCGGTCACCGGAGTCGAGACCGAGGTGCCGGAGCCGAACACGGTCACGACGCTGTAACTGTGCTGGCCGGACGCGAGCCCGAAGACGTCGGCCGACCAGGTGTGATCGCTCGCCACCGACGCGGTGAAGACGGATGACCCGTCGATCGTCACTCGCACGGTGAAGTGTCCGCCCGCATCCGGAGCAGTGCCCGTGAAGGCGGCGCCGAGGGCAAGGGTGCCGCCCGAGGAGGGCTGCGAGACCGTCGGCGCCGACACCGACACCGCGGGCTCCCAGCCCGGCTGCGCGCCGAGCACCGAGCCGTAGCCGGAGCCGGGCGCCGAGACGAGCGGGAACGCGGCGGTGAACTTTCCCGACTCGCTGCAGCTCGACGCGAAGTCGCCGGCCGAGAGCAAGCCGATGGCGTAGGCGCCCGAGAGCACCGCTCCGCCGCTGTCACCGGGCAGTGCGCACATCGACGAGATGACGCTGTTCACCTGCACGCCCTGGCCGGAGTGGTCCTCCACGTCGACGAGCTCGTCGACTGCTTGCACGGTGCCGCAGGTCCACCCGGTGGTGCGGCCCGACTTGCAGATGGACTGGCCCACGATGGCCTGGGTGTAGTCGCGGAGCACCTGCTGCGTTCCCGCGGTCACGGGCCCGGCGTTCGAGTTCCAGGTGCCGACGCGCGGAACGGCGCTCCAGGCCGGGTCGGTGGCGACGAGCCCGTAGTCGAGCTCGTCGCCGAAGTGGACGGTGGAGTCGATGGGCTGGCCGAGCACGGGACCGGCCTGGATCGGCGTCAGGCCGGGAGCGCTCTGCTTCGACTCGTAGACCCGCCCGCTGTCGAGCGTGCCGGAGACCCGGCAGTGCCCGGCGGTGAGGAACTGGTTGGCCTTCGTGGCGATGTCGTACCCGTTGAACGCGACCGAGCAGAGGTAGATCGACGACCCCGTTCCGCTCTTCGAGTAGTAGCCCTGGCCGCCCACGAGGTCGCCGAGCGGCCGAAAGGTGTGAGCGGAGACGTCCAAGGCGGCGGGCTCGCCGATCTCGGCGACCGCGTTCGCGGCCTTCACGGGCGCCGCGTCGGCCGCCGTCGCCACGTTCACCACGAGAGCGGTGCCGTCGAGGCGCGAGCCGAGCACGTCGACTCCGGATGCCGTCAAGCCGTCGACCACGGCCACCCCGTCGGCCGCGGCGTCGGCTCCGGCGAGGTAGTCGGCCGGGGTCTTGCCGAGGTCGGCCTGGATGGCGGCGGCGAGGTCGTCGGGCAGCGCGGCGGCTGCGGCCGCGTACGCCTCGGCCGGGTACGAACCCATGCGCGACGGGGAGGCGGGGTCGGGGTCGGGCGTCGCCAGGTCGCCGGCCGGAGACGGCGCTGGGGTCGCCGCATCCGGGTCGGTCGGGCCCGTGGCGACGCCGGCCCGGCCGGCGTCCGCGACCGGGGCGCTCACCCGCCCGGGCGCTGACGGCCCGGGCGCGGCGTTCGCAGCCACGGGCACCAGCGCGGCGGCGGCCAGCGCGAGCCCGAGCGCGGCGGCGGTGCAGCCCCGGGCGAGCCGGGTGATGAGCATTCGGTGGCGGTCGTCGCTGCGTGGCACGCGCATCCCTCTCGATCGGCGTGATCGAGGCGGCGAGTCCCCCGGCTCGGATCGGCCCCAGCCTAACGGCTCTCCCCGACGCCGCCGGGTCAGCCCCCGGAGGGCGGCCCGCCCTGGAAGGAGGGCGGGCCTTCGAAGCTCCCCGCTCCTCCCGTCGTGCCGGAGCCGCTGAGGCCGGTGAGCCCGCCGCTCGAGCTCGAGGTGGAGCTGCTGGTGCCGGTCACGTCGGCGTTCAGGTCGGCGAGCACCACCGTGTCGCCGGCCGAGACGCCCGAGGTGATCTCGGTTCGTTCGGCGCCCATCGCCCCGATCTGCACCGGAGTGGCCGTCGAGACGCCGTCGACGAGCAGATCGACCGCGTAGTCGGTTCCCGAGCGGTGCACGGCCGAGGTCGGAACGGTGAGCACCGCATCCTGCGACGCCACCGATACCGCCACCTGCGCGGAGGCCCCGTTGAGCAGCGACACCGTGGTGGGGTCGATCGCGATGGTGACCTCGTAGGACTGCGTCGACGAATCGGTCGACACGTTCAGCACACCGATCGAACTGACCGTGCCGGTGAGGGGCGTGTCGTTGGTCGTGAGTGTGATGGCGGAGGTCTGCCCCACGGCGAGCTTGCCCACGTTCGCGAGCGTGACCGTGGCGTCGACCACGTAGCCGTCGGTGCCGATCACCGTGATGATCGCCGTGGTCGACGCAGCACTGACGGTGTCGCCCGCGGCGATCGCGACGCCGGCCACGGTGCCCGCGATGGGGCTCGTGAGGGCCGCGAAGGTGAGCTTCTGCTGGGCGACGGCGAGGTTCGCGGTGGCGAGGTCGATCTGCGCCTGGTCGGCCACGATGGTCTCGGCCGTGATCGTGGCCGAGGTGGTGCTGCCGCCGGTTCCGGATGCGGTGCCCGCGCCGGTCGTACCGGTTCCGGATGCGCCGCTCGAGTCGGTCGCGGCCGGCGCGGTCGTGAGGGCGGTGGCGAGGGTCGCGGTCTGCGCCGCGGCGGGCACGGAGGTCGTGGCCGAGGCGAGCCGGATGGTCGCGCTCCCCGCGCCGCCCCCGCTGATCGCCGAGGCGGCGGCGGCCGAGGTGGGGGTGGCGCTGGGGGTCGGGGTGGAGGTCGAGCCGGTCGAGCCGGAGCCGGTCGAGCCGGAGCCGGTCGTGCCGGCGCCGGTCGTGCCGGCGAGCGCGGTCTGCAGGGCGGCCACGGCGGCGTCGAGCTGATCCATGAGTGTGAGCACGGCGCTCTGAGCGGTGTTCACGGCGGTCTGCTCGGTCTGCACCTCGGCGATCGCGCTCTGGCAGGCGGCGAGGTCGGCCTTGATCGAGTCGAGCAGTCCGCCGTCGTCGGGGGTCGAGCCCGTGCCGGAGCCGTCGGTGCCCGTGCCGTCTGTTCCGGTGGTGCCCGTTCCGTCGGTGCCGGTGGTGCCCGAGCCGTCTGTTCCCGTCGAGCCCGACCCGCTCGTGAGGGAGTCGAGCGTGGCCTGCAGGAACGGCTGGCAGGTGGCATCCGAGCTGGTGATGGTCTCCTGCGTGGTGGCGAGCGCCGCCGACGCCGTGGCGTACTGCGCGAGCAGAGCCTGCTGCGCCGCCGTGACGGCCGCGACCGCAGCGGTCACCGCCGCCTGGTCGACCGTGCTGCCGGAGCCGGAGCCGGACCCCGACCCCGAGCCCGACCCTGATCCGCTCCCGGAGCCCGCCCCGCTGCCCGATCCGGAGCCGGAGCTCCCGGAGCCGCCCGATGCACCCGCACCGGCGCCGGCTCCCGTCCCCGCGCCCGTGGTGCCGGATGCCGCCCCCGAAGCGCTCGAGGCCGAGCTCGAACTCGAGGTCGAGGACTGCGCCGTGAGATCGCTCGTGAGCTGGTCGTTAGCCTGAGTGAGCGCATCCTGCGCCGAGGTGATGGCGGCCTCGAGATCGGTGGTGTCCAGCGCGGCGAGCTGTTGGCCCGCCGTGACGGTGTCGCCCACCTTCACCGAGACCGAGCCGACGGTGCCGCCCACCTGGAAGGCCGCATCCTTGCGCGTGGCCGAGGCGACGGTGCCGCTCAGCGCGAGCGTCTCGTCGACCGTGCCGAGCTCGGCGGTCGTGGTGCGGTACGACGCCGCCGTTCCGCGAGTGAGGGCGAACGCCGTGCCGCCGCCGACCGCGCAGAGCACGGCGGTGGTGGCGACGATCGCGATGACGCGCTTGCGCCGCCGCTTGCGCGCCTTGAGCGCCTTGGGCGAGAGCGCGAGCACAGCCGTGCCCGCGGCGGCGGTTCCGCTCAGGGCGCCGCCGTCGGCGCCCCCGGTGCCGCCGTCCGGCGAGGGGTCAGGAGTGGTCGTGCGGCTCATCTCAGCTCCCGCTCGTCGTGGTTCCGGAAGCCGAGCCCGAGCCCGGACGCTGCCCGCCGAAGCCGCCGGGGCCGGCGCCGGTCGAGCATCCGGAGTCGCCCGCCGTCGACACCGTCAGCGAGGTGGCCGCGACCGCGCCGCTGCTGTCGGCTTCGCCGCGCGCGGTCACGCACTTGCCCACCACGAGGGCGGTCGAGTCGGCCGTCTCGGTCTTCGTGTAGCTCGTCGAGGAGTCGACCGTCACCTCGGAGCTCGAGATGGTGCCGTCGCTCGCGGTGGTCTGTACCGTGATGGTGCTGCCGGAGACCGCGGTGACGAGACCGCCGGTGAACCCGCCGAAGCCGCCGGCCGCACCCGCGGCGGGAGCGCCGCTCGGCATGACGCCGGCGGGCGCATCCGTCGGCGGCGTGCCGCCCATGGCCGCGCCGCCGCCCGCTCCCTGGCCGAAGCCGGTGGTGCAGGCGCCGCTCTCGGCCGCCGTGATGGTCACGCGGGTGGCCGCCGTCGTCGAGGTGCCCGAGGAGTCCGTCGCCGCGGGCGTCGGCGTGGCGGTGGAGGTGCCCCCGGGCATCCCGGCTCCCCCGCTGATGGCGGTGATGCAGACGCCGTTCGTCACGTCGCTGAGTGCCGCGGCCACGCTCTGCGTGATGGTGGTGCTCGAGTCGTAGCTGACGGCGGTCTGCGAGCTGGAGTCCTGCACCTGCAGGGTCGTGCCCGAGATGGCGGCGATGGTGCCCGAGGTGCCTCCGCCCGCGGCCACGCCCTGCTGGGCGTTCGGCGCGGCCGAGGCGACGGGGGCCGACGCCTGGTCGGTGGTGGAGGCGCAGGCCGAGAGGGCGAGCACGCCGGCGGCGGCGAGCACGAGGCCCAGCCGGGCGGGGACGGAGCGGGGAAGGCGTGAGGAGATCATTCGCGTCATTTCTGTCGGGTGATTCAGGGGAAGCGGAGGAAGGAGGGGAAGCCGGGCGACCGGGTGGGCCGGAGCCCGGCCGCAACCGGGGAGCGGAGCGGCATCACTCGCTGCGCAGGGCGTCGATCGGCGCGAGCCGGGCCGCCCGGGTGGCGGGGTAGACGCCGAACACGAGGCCGATGGCGATGGCCACACCGATCGACAGACCCACGGCGGCGGGCGAGATCACCACCGAGGAGCCGATCACGCCGGGCAGCACGAGCGCCGCCCCGATGCCGAGCACGGCCCCGAGCACGCCGCCGCTGAGGCCCAGGATGGCGGCCTCCACGAGGAACTGCCTCCGGATGGCCCAGGGCGGCGCCCCGAGCGCCTTGCGCAGGCCGATCTCGCGGGTGCGCTCGGTCACCGACACCAGCATGATGTTCATCACGCCGATGCCGCCGACGAGCAGGGAGAGCCCGGCGATGCCGGTCAGCAGCACCGTCAGCGTCTGGTAGATCGACGTGGCCGTGGCGACCAGCGCATCCTGGCTGCTGATGGTGAAGTCGGCCGAGGAGCTGTCGCTGATCGAGTGCAGGTTGAGCAGCACCGACTCCGCCTCCTGGTAGGCGCCGGAGAGCTGGGTGTCGGAGGCCGCCTTGATGTAGATGGTCGACACCGAGTTGCTCCCGGTGCCCCCGATCAGCTGGCTGGCAGCCGTCGACAGCGGCACGATCGCCACGTCGTCGAGGTTCGACGAGGAGTTCGAGCCCGCCGAGGCCAGCACCCCCACCACCTGGAAGCTGCGCGAGTCGATGGTGACGGTCTGCCCCACCACCCGCGTGGTGCCGAAGAGCTCGGTGGCCGTCTCGGAGCCGAGCACCACCACAGAGTCGGCCGCGGCCTGCTGGGCGTCGGTGATGAACGAGCCCGAGAGCATCGTGCGCGAGCGCACGTCGAGCCAGGAGGGAGTGGTGCCGGTGACCGTCGTGGTCCAGTTCGTGCTGTTGGCGGTGAGCGAGAGTGAGGTGCTCTTCTCGGCGGCGACGCCGACGATGTCGGGTGCGTTCACCGTGGAGGCCAGCGCGGTCGCATCCGCCGCGGTGAGGGTGGTGCCGGTGCCGAAGCCGCCGCGCACCCCCGCGGTGCTCGTGCTCGAGCCCGGCGACACGATCAGCAGGTTGCTGCCGAGCGAGGAGATCTGCGAACTCACGTCCTTCTGCGTGCCGAGGCCGAGGCCCACGGTCATGATCACCGCCGCGATGCCGATCAGGATGCCCAGAACGGTGAGCAGCGAGCGCAGCGCGTGCGAGCGCACGGCTGCCCAGCTGGTGTGGAGTGTCTCGGCCCAGTTCATGCGGCCACCTCGGTTCCGGATGCGCCGAGCGCGCCCCGCGCCCGCGCCGGGCCTGCGCCGGGGCCGGCCCCGTCGTCATCCTGGATCAGCCCGTCGCGCACCCGGACGATGCGCCGGGCCCGCTGGGCCACCTCGAGCTCGTGGGTGATGAGCACGATGGTGCGGCCGAGGGCGTGCAGCTCGTCGAAGAGGCCGAGCACGTCTTCGGTGGAGACCGAGTCGAGGTTGCCGGTGGGCTCGTCGGCGAGGATCATGGTGGGCTCGCCCACGAGCGCCCGCGCCACGGCGACGCGTTGCTGCTGGCCGCCGGAGAGCTCGCCGGGCTTGTTGGCGAAGCGGGAGCCGAGGCCCACGCGTTCCAGCGCGCGTTCGGCGCGGGCGCGGCGTTCGTGCGCCGGCACCCGGCCGTAGACGAGCGGCAGCTCGACGTTCCGCCAGGCCTCGAGCGAGGGCAGCAGGTTGAACTGCTGGAACACGAAGCCGATCTGCTGGTTGCGGATCTCGGCGAGCTCGGCCTCGTCGAGGTCGTCGACGTCGTTTCCCGCCAGGCGGTAGCTGCCGTGGGTGAGGGTGTCGAGGCAGCCGAGCACGTTCATGAGCGTGGACTTGCCCGAGCCGGACGGCCCCATGATGGCCACGTATTCCCCGGCGGTGATCTCGAGGTCGACTCCGCGCAGGGCCTCGAACTCGATCGTGCCGCTGCGGTAGATCTTGCGGGCGCCGTGCAGGGCGATCACGGGCTCGGCGTCGGCGCTCCGGGAGGGGCGGCCGCCGGATGCGGGGAGCAGTGCGCGCGCGTCAGCCACGGCTCGACGTTCCCTGCGTCGTGCCGGTGCCTGCGCCCGTGCCGCCCGTGCCGCCGGTGCCGCCCGGGAACGTGCCACCGGGGAAGGTGCCGCCACTCGGGAACTCACCCGTGCCGCCCGGGAAGCCGGAACCCGAACCGGTGCCCGTGCCGCTGTTGCCGGAGCCGGGCGTGAACACGGTGACCTTCACGAGGTCGCCCTCGGCGAGCCCCGCCGTGATCTCGGTGAGCGTGCCCACCGTCTCGCCCACGGTGACCGTGGTCGTGGTCTCGGCGCCCGCCGAGTCGACCTTCGTCACGGTGGTGGTGCCGTCGGAGGCGGTGGTGACGGCCGCGCTCGGCACGGTCAGCACGTCGGTGCGCTTCTCGTACACCACTGATGCCGTGACCGAGACCCCGTCGTAGAGCCCGGTCGGAGTGCCGGTCACCGCGATCGTGACGGGGTAGGTGGCCGCACCGGAGGTGGTGGAGGGCAGCAGGCCCACGGTGCTCACCGTGCCGAAGAAGGAGGTGTTGTCGGTGGTGGAGAGCTCCACCTGGTCGCCCGCCTTCACGTTGGCGACGTCGGTCTCGCCCACCGAGAGGCTCACGGTCCAGGAGTCGGTGGAGACGATGGTGAACTGTGAGCTGGAGGTGGAGCTGGAACTGGATGAGCCGGTTCCGGTTCCGGATGCCGCCGCCCCCGTTCCGCTGCCCCCGGAGCTGGAGCTCGCAGAGCCCGTCACGGCGTCGCCCACGGCGAGGTTCACGGCGGTGACGAGCCCGGCGACGGGAGCGGTCAGCGTGGCGTCGGCCACGGCGGCCGCGGCCTTGTCGGCGGCGGCCTGCGCGACGGCGACGGCGGCCGCGTCGGCGGCGATCGTGGTGGCCGACGCATCCGTTCCGTCGTCGGCGGCCTCGGCCGACGCGAGCTTCGCGGCGGCCGAGGCCAGCGTGGCCTGCGCCGAGAGGGCGTCGGCCTGCACGGTGAGGGTGTCGACGGTGGCGAGCGTGTCGCCGGCGGCGACGGTCTGGCCCGCGGTCACGTTCACCGCGGTGACGGTGCCCGCGACGGCGAAGTCGACGCTCTCGTTCACCGTCGGAGCGAGGGTGCCGGTGCCGTCGACGGTCTTCTGCATGGTCTGCAGGCTCGCGGCGACACTCATCGAGGTGGGCGCGGACTGCGCCCGGGCAGAGCCGGCGGTGAGCGCGAGCACCGCCCAGGTGGTGCCGCTCCCGACCACCAGCACGGCGGCGAGGCCCGCGATGATCCAGGTGCGCAGGCGGATGCGCTTGAAGAATTGGACGAGTTTCATGGTCTCCCTCATCGGCTCGGACGAGCTCCGGGCGGGTGTCGGTCTCTGCGACAGTAGGGAGACGATCTATCAGCGCCATTGCGCGAGCCTTGGGCCCGGCTATGAAGCCCCGGATTCCGGACGGGGTCGACGCGCGCCCGAAGGGTCAGCGGGTGGAGGGCGACCTCAGAATGCGCAGGGCGTCAGGCTTGCGACGGCGGGACTCAAGGAGTTCGGCCCGCCGAGCAGCACGACGCTCGTGGCGCCCAGCGACCCGATGTCGTGCAACACCCCCTGCGGAACGCAATCGGTGGGAACTACGTATAACGGCGCCCTCTTCAGGCCGGCGAGCACTCCGCCGGCGAGCGCGTCGGGAAAGTTCGAGCCCGTGGCCAGATAGACGGTGCTGCTCGCGCTGAAGGCCGATCGATTCACGGCGATGGATGCCTCATAGCGGTCCGCCCCCGACAGTCGCTCGACCACGGCCGGAACAGTTCCGAGCGACGTCACGACGCCCGGCGACACCGAGTTCGGTCCCCCCACCACCGTGATGGCGGAGGTCTTCAACGCGCGGAACAGCCCGAGGGACGCGGCATCCGCTGCGCTCTGCGGACCATTGAGGAGCACGACCGGCTCGCCCGCAGTGCCGGCGGCAGCGCCGGCGGAGAGCGCGTCAGGGAAATTGGTGCCGGTGGCCGCGAAGGCGTGACCGGACTCCGGGAACACCGCAGACACCACGGCGCGGCTGGCCTCGTAGCGATCGGCGCCTGCCAACCGCTCCACCGTGGCCTGGGGAATGAGAGTGCGGAACGCGGACTCGACGGCCGGCCCGACCGAGTTCGGACCACCGACGATGACGATCCTCGACGGCGAGAGCGAGCGGATCTCCTGCAGCACGGCGGCGGGGATGTCGTCGCGAGTCACGAGGAGGAGCGGACCACCCTGCGCGACGGCCGCGGGGCCCGCACTGAGCGCATCCGGGTAGTTAGCGCCTGTGGCGACGTAGACCACCGGCGCTGTGCCCGGAAATGCCCGCTTCGCGATCTCGACCGAACCGGAGAACCGATCGCCGCCGGCGATGCGCGACACCGTCGGGGCACCCTGCATGGTGAACATGCCGCCATTACCGCCGGAGTAGGTGACGCCCTGGCCCGAACCAAAGTACGAGCCGACGGTGAACTGGTGGAAGCCGTTCGTCACCCCTGTGGGGATGACCGACCAGCTCAGGTCGGCGGCGAGCTTGGCCGTGTAGATCTGCTCCATCCCTTGCACTCCGCCGTCGATCCGCACCCTGATCGTGTAGTTCGGGGTTCCGTCCGTGAAGGTGCCGGTGATGGGCTGCCCCCACTGCAGGGTGCCGCCGTAGCTCGGCCGAGTGATAGTCGGGATCGGCGCGTGCACCGTCATCTCCCAGTTCGACTCGTAGCTGCGCACCGAGCCGTACTGCTCGCCGTTGACCTTGGCGGCCGTCATCGGGAAGACACCGGTGACGCTCGTGGGCGTGCACGCCCCGACCGATCCGGCCGAGACGAGGCCCATCGCATAGGGTCCGGCGATCACGGATCCCCCGCTGTCGCCCGGCTGGGTGCACATGCCGCGCACGATGTCGAGGTTGACCGTCGGGCCACCGGCGCCCACCGTGACCAGCTGGTCGACGTGCTCGACCGTTCCGCAGGTCCAGCCCGTGGTGCTGCCGGACTTGCACAGCGTCTGGCCCACGACGGCGTCGCCGTAGTCGAGCATCGACTGGATCGTCCCCGCGCTGGCGGGGCCGTCGTTCGCCCCCGAGTTCCAAGTGCCGACAGCCGGCAGGGTTCCGCCCATGGTCTGGCTCGTGATGAGCGCCGCATCGATCTCGTTGCCGATGGCGGTGGTCTCGGGCTGCCGATAGCCGAGTTCTCCGCCGTCGCTCGGGTTCGGGTCGCCAGGCCTGGTTTGCTCGAGGGCGCGGATGAAGCCGTTGTCGCCGGGAATCTGGCAGTGACCCGCGGTCAGGAACTGCTCGTTGTAGTAGCGCCGGTCGCGGCCGACGAAGGCGACCGAGCAGACCCCGGCGTCGCCGGACGAGTTGCCGAAGAAGATGCCCTGGCCACCCACCACCTGGTCCATCATGGGATCGAGGCTGAGCCCGGCGGCCTCCGAGCGGCTCTCGCGGCTGCCGGAAGGGTCGACCTGGGCGGTCGCATTGGCGGCCTCGGCGAGCGCGGCGTCGGTCTCGGTGGGCACCGTCACCACGAGGCGGGTGCCCTCGAGGCGCGAGCTGAGCACGTCGACCCCGGATGCCGTCAGCGAGGTCACGACGGAGACCGCGGCCGCCGCCGCATCCGCTCCCGCGAGATAGGCCTCGGGGCTCTCACCGAGCTGTGAATCGAGAGCGGCGACGAGGGGCGACGGCAGCTGAGCAGCCCGCTGCACATAGGCGTCGAGGGAGAAGTCGGGCATCGACGTGCGCGTCGGCGGCGCTCCGGCGTCGCCCACCGGCGACTCCGAGGCGGCGGCCGTGGAGTCGGCGGCCGGACCCGGATCCGCCCACGCGGGCGCGGCGCCCGGAAGCAGGGCCACCCCGGCGAGCGCCGCGATCACCACGGCAGAAACAGAACGGGCGGGACGAGAGACGCTACGGCCAGAGCTGGCGGCAGAGCGGGCCATTCAGGGTCCTTCGGTCGGGCGTTGTTGCAAGCGGCCGAAGCGGTTCCCCCCACCCGGATGCGGACCAGCATAGGGCAATCGACATGGGCCGCGCCGCGCACGATAGAATTGGTGCAATGTGCGGCATCGTGGGCATCGTTTCGTCAGACCCCGTCAACCAGCTCGTGTACGACTCCCTCCTGCTGCTCCAGCACAGGGGGCAGGACTCGACCGGAATCGCCACCGCCGAGGGCAGCGTCTTCCACATCGTGAAGGCGAAGGGCCAGGTCCGCGAGGCGTTCCGCACCCGTGACATGCGCTCGCTGCTCGGCACCATGGGCCTCGGGCACGTGCGCTACGCGACGCAGGGCACCGCATCCGCGGAGCAGGAGGCGCAGCCGTTCTACGTGAACGCGCCGTACGGCATCATCCTCGTGCACAACGGCAACCTCACGAACACCCGCGAGCTCACCGACGAGCTCTACAGCATCGACCGCCGGCACCTCAACACGAACTCCGACACCGAGGTGCTGCTCAACGTCTTCGCCAACGAGCTGCAGTCGCAGATCACCGGCCTCTCGCTCGACCCCGACCAGATCTTCACCGCCGTCGAGCGCGTGCACGAGCGGGTGGAGGGCTCCTACGCCACGATCGCGATGATCGCGGGGCACGGCCTGCTCGCATTCCGCGACCCGTTCGGCATCCGCCCGCTCACCATCGGTTCGCGCCTGCTCGAGAGCGGTCAGATGGAATACGTGGTGGCCTCCGAGTCGCTCGTGATGGAGAGCCTCGGCTACGCGGTGGTGCGGGATGTCGCGCCCGGCGAGGCCGTGTTCATCACGCTCGATGGCGAGCTCATCGCCAAGCAGTGCGCGCCGCACTCGCGGCTCGTACCGTGCTCGTTCGAGTACGTCTACCTCGCCCGCCCCGACTCCGTGCTCTCGGGCATCTCGGTCTACGAAGCGCGTCTGCGGCTCGGCAACTACCTCGCCGACACCGTGGCCCGCTACACCCCGATGGGCGACATCGACGTGGTCATGCCCATCCCCGACTCGTCGCGGCCCGCCGCGATGCAGGTGGCCCAGAAGCTCGGCGTCGAGTATCGCGAGGGCTTCTACAAGAACCGCTACGTCGGGCGCACCTTCATCATGCCCGGGCAGGCCGCGCGCAAGAAGTCGGTGCGGCAGAAGCTCAACGCGATGTCGACCGAGTTCAAGGGCAAGAACATCCTGATCGTCGACGACTCGATCGTGCGCGGCACGACCTCGAAGGAGATCGTCGACATGGCCCGGCAGGCCGGAGCCAACAAGGTCACCTTCGCGTCGGCGGCGCCGCCCGTGCGCTACCCGCACGTCTACGGCATCAACATGCCCTCCCGACACGAGCTCGTGGCCCACGACCGCAAGATCCCCGAGATCGCCGCCGCGATCGGCGCCGACCACCTGATCTACCAGGAGGTCGAGGACATGCGGGCCGCCATCACGCAGGGCTCCAGCACCGTGCACGACCTCGAGATGAGCTGCTTCACCGGCGACTACGTGACGGGCACCGTCACTCCCGAGTACCTCGCCTGGGTCGAGAAGAACCAGCTCTCCTAGCCCTTAGGCTCGACGCATGGCCACCCCTGACTTCGTGCTCGCGCTGCGCGAGAAGATCGGCAACGACCAGCTCTGGCTCACCGGTATCACGGCCGTGGTGACCCGCGGCGAGGAGTTGCTGCTCGTGCGCCGCAGTGACAACGGCGCCTGGACGCCGGTGACCGGCATCGTCGACCCCGGCGAGGAACCGGCGACCGCCGCCGCCCGCGAGGTGCTCGAGGAGGCCGACGTGGTGGCGACCGCCGAACACCTGGCCTGGGTGCACACCATCCCCGAGGTGGTCTACCCGAACGGCGACCGCTCGCTCTACCTCGACATCACCTTCCGCATGCGCTACGAGTCGGGCGAGCCCTTCCCGGCCGACGGCGAGAACACCGAGGCGCGCTGGTTCGCGGCCCACGAGCTGCCGGAGATGTCGGACGAGATGCGCGCGCGCATCCGGCACGCCCTCGACGGCGTGGAGCGGGCCCGCTTCGAACTCTGAGGCGTGTCGCTCTAGGCGCGGCGCTCGAGCACGCCGCGCACGAACGAGGCCTGGCCCGCGTGCTGCAGGTCGTCGGAGAGCACGCTCACCAGCCGCACCGCGAGGGTGACCGGCGGGTTCCAGGATGTGTCGACCACGCGATCGAGGTCGCCGTCGTCGAGCGAGTGCAGGTAGGCGACCGTGGCCGTGTAGACGTCTTCGTGGTAACCGACGAGGTTCTCGGCGGTGACGCCGGGGCCGGCCACCTGCCCGACCTCGGCGGCGGACTGGGCGTAGCCCGTGGCATCCGGAGCGAAGGGCAGGCCGAAGCGCTGCTCCCAGCCGCCGTCCGTCCAGCGCTGGGGAGTGCCCGCGACGCCGGCGATGTGGTCGTCCTGCACCCGGGTGAGGTGCCACACCAGCCAGGCGATCGAGTTGGCCTCCGGGTCGATCCGGGCCGAGAGCTGGTCGGGCTCGAGGCCGCCCGCGGCCCGGCGCACGGTGTCACGGATGCGGGTGAAGGCGTCTTCGAGAAGATCGATGCTGCTGGTCATGCTCGCAGCCTACGGCTGTCCGCCGACAGCGGCACACTGCTGATGCCGCGCGATCAGGGCGCGAGGAAACCCGTCAGCTGGTCCGCGACGGCATCGGAGATGCTCGCCGTGCCTCCCAGCACGACGATGCGCGTCGGCTGGAGGCGGCGCAGCTCGTCGGCGATCGACGGAGGGATCGTGTCTCTGGTCACCAGCAGCATCGGCCCGCCGTTGGTCGCGGCGGCAGCCGCACCGGACAGCGCGTCGGGAAAGGTCATGCCCGAGGCCACGTAGACGGTGTGGGTTCCCACGCAGAACAGTCGTCTGGAGACGGCGGCGGCCACGTCGAACCGGTCGGCACCCGCGACCCGGTTCGTGCGCGCCAGCTCGCCCAGCTGCAGCGCGACCGAATCGGAGACCGTGGCCGTGCCGCCGAGGAGCGAGACGCTCTTGGCCGGCTTGGAGCTCAGATAGACCGCCGCCCCGGGCGGCAGTTGGTCGCGCCCCACGAGAAGCATCGGCCCGACGCGGGCCGCGGCTGCCGCTGAGCCCGCCAGGGCGTCGGCGAACACCGCGCCGGATGCGGCATAGACGGAGTCTGCTCCGAGGTTGAAGGTGTGCGTGGCGACCGTGGACGCGACCTCGTAGCGATCGGCCCCACCGTAACGGCCCACGGTGGGGGCGAAGGCCTTCAGCGCCGCCTCCACGCCGGCGCTCACGGAGTTCGGGCCGCCGACGATCTGAATCGCGGTCGGGTGGAGGCGTGTGAGCTCGGCGGCGATCACCGGGGGGATCGCGTCACGGGTCACGAGCAGCACCGGCTTACGGATCGAGCCGGCCGCCGCCGAGGCGGAGAGGGCATCGGCGAAGGTCTCGCCGGAAGCGATGAAGACGCCGGCGGCGCCGCCCGCGAACGCGTCCCTCGACACGGCGGCGGCCACGTCGTATCGATCCGCACCCCCGATGCGCCCTACTCCCGTCTTCGAGTCGTGCACCTGGCCGGGGCACCCCTCTTCGACTTCTCCCACCGCACTCGATGCCCGGGCCGGCGGGGCGGCCGACCCGACGAGAGCGAACTGCGCCGAGGCGACGGCCGCGGCGGCGAGAGATAGCGAGAGGAGGCGGAGACGAAGACCAGCACGGGGCATAGTTGATCTTATCTCATGTTGGAACGGGTGACTCAGCGGGCTTCCACCTGCGGCACGCCGCGCATCCAGGTTCTTCGGAACAGCAGCCCTTACCCTCGTGCATATGCCCGAAAGACCCCAGCGCCTCGTCGCCGCGTTCCAGCGCACCGTCGACGGCACCCAGCGCCCCGCCGGCCTGATCCTCCTCCTCAGCGTGATCGCCGCCCTACTCGTGACGGTGCTGGCCGTTCCCGCCATGGCCGTGACCGGCGTCTACGCCTCGCGCTCGGTCGACGTGCTCAACACGCTGCCCGATTACATCCGTCCCACCACGCTGGCGCAGAAATCGGAGATCTACGGCACGAACACCGACGGCAGCACCACCCTCCTCGCGACCGTGTTCGACCAGAACCGGCAGGACGTGGGTTGGGACCAGATCTCGCAGTACGTCAAGGACGCCGTCGTGTCCACCGAGGACCCGCGCTTCTACGAGCACGCGGGCGTCGACATCGCGTCGAGCCTGCGCGCGGCCGTGGGCAACGTCGCCTCCGGCGGGGTGTCGAGCGGCGCCTCCACCATCACCATGCAGTACGTGCGAAACATCCTGGTACAACAGGCCACCCAGCTGCCCACCCAGGCCGAGCGAGACGCCGCCTATGCGGCCGCCACCACCGAGTCGCTCGACCGCAAGCTCACCGAGATGCGCCTCGCGATCGCGCTCGAGAAGCAGTACTCCAAAGAGGACATCCTGCTCGGCTACCTCAACATCGCGAACTTCGGCGGCTCGGTCTACGGCATCGAGGCCGCCGCGAACTACTACTACGGCGTGAGCGCCGCGAACCTCACCCTCGCGCAGGCCGCCACCCTCGCGGCCACCGTCAACGCCCCGAACGCGCTGCGCATCGACCAGGCCGAGAACATCCCCGACAACGAGGCGCGGCGCAACGAAGACGTGCTCGCCTCGATGCTCAAGCAGAAGGCCATCACGCAAGCGCAGTACGACGAAGCCGTCGCCACCCCGGTGACGCCCAACATCACGCAGCCGACCACCGGATGCCAGGCCGCCGCCATCGGGGCCACCTACTTCTGCGACTACGTGACCTGGATCGTGAAGAACGACTCCACCTTCGGCGACACCGCGGATGCGCGCTGGTCGAACTTCAAGCAGGGCGGCTACAAGCTCTACACCACGCTCAACATGCAGCTGCAGGCCAACGCCGACTCCACCATGAAGCAGTACGTGCCGGCGTCGAGCGAGGAGCTCGACCTGGGCTCGTCGATCGTGACCGTCGAACCCGGCACGGGCCGCATCCTCTCGATGGCGCAGAACACCACCTTCAACGAGGACTCCACCGTGACCTCCCCCGGTGTCACCGCGGTGAACTACAGCACCGACATCGACTACGGCGGCTCCTCGGGCTTCCAGGTGGGGTCGACCTACAAGGTCTTCACGCTCGCCGAGTGGCTGATGCAGGGCCACACCCTGAGCGACCGCGTGAGCGGGAACGCCGTGACCTGGGACACCTCGACCTTCACCAACACCTGCGGCGGCGCTTCGAGCGGCCCCTACAGCCCGGCGAACGACGGCAGCCAACGCCCCGGCACCATGTCGGTGCAGAGCGCGCTCACCAACTCGGTGAACAACGCCTTCGTGGCCATGGCGCAGAAGATGGACCTCTGCGCGATCCGCGACGTCGCCACCTCGCTCGGCGTGCACCGCGCCGACGGTGCCCCGCTCGAGACCTACCCCGCCGCCATCCTCGGCACCAACGAGATCGCGCCGGTCACCATGGCGGCGGCCTTCGCCGGCATCGCCGCGAACGGCCTGTACTGCTCGCCGATCGCGATCGACAAGATCGTCGACCCCACCGGCGCCGAGATCACCCCGCCGTCGGCGAACTGCCAGCAGGCCCTGCAACCGAACATCGCGGCGACCGTGGCGTATGCGATGCTCGGGCCGATCCAGAGCGGAACGGCCACCGCATCCGACCCCGACGACGGCATCACCCACATCGGCAAGACCGGAACCACCGACAACGAGCAGGCCACCTGGATGGTCGGCTCCTCCACCAAGGCCACCACGGCCGTGTGGGTGGGCAACGTCACCGGCAACGTCTCGCTCTCGGACATCACCTCGAACGGCTACGACGGAGCTTCGGTTCGGCACCGCATCTGGAGGTCGGTCATGACCGGCAACGACGACGTGCTCGGCGGCGGCGACTTCCCCGACCCCGACCGAGCGCTCGTGAACGGCTCGACGCTGAACAACCAGTCGACGCCGACGCCGACGCCGACCGACACGCCGACACCCACCCCGACCGCGACGGATGCGCCGGCGCCGGTTCCCACGCAGACCACCGACCCGGTCGTGCCCGTGCCCACCCCGACGTCGACGGCCCCGGCCGCCGGCGCCGGAGCCGCCGGCGGCGGTTCAGGAACCGGTGGAGGGTCGGGGACCGCGGGCGGCTGAGCCGTCCACGGCGGCAGGCGACGGGGAACCGTCGCTCGCGAGAACCGAACCGGTCAGGGCACTGCTGGCGCGGGCGCTGCGGCGGATCCGCCATCCAACGCGACCGCGGGCAGAGTGTCGGTGGTGAACTTCACCGCCGGGCCGAAGAGAGTGAACAGGCGGTCGATCTGCGCCGGATCGTGGCCCTCGATGGAGATGTCGACGTACCCGTCTGTGTCCATGCCCCAGGAGGTGAGCTGAATTCCCTCCGAGCGCAGATCCTCCGACAACGCGGTCACCTTCTCCGCGACCGGCTTCGCCGCGGCGGCGGAGTACACCGACTGCAGGAAGAGCACCTTCTCCGGCGGCGTTCCCGCCACGCGAAGGAGATCGGCTTCGACCACCGGGTCGAGCTCGGTGAGGTAGATGCGCAGCACGTCGGGATCGCCCCGTGTGCCGCTGCCGATGTCGGTGTAGACATCCGGATGCGCGGTGGGGGCGTAGTCGCGCACGGCCAGCAGGCCGTTCACGACCTCGCTGCTGAGCAGCGTCATGTCGGTGGCCGCGTCACCGGTGCCGAACTCGGCCTGGTCCACGGGCGCCGAGGGGGCGACGATCGGCGTCGGTGCAGGGGCCGCCACAATCGCGTCGGGCGCCTCGCCTCCGACGGGCACCGCCGGCGCGGATGCGCACCCGGCGAGGATCGCGGCCACCGCGATCGCGACCACGACCGTCACTCCTGACCGTGTGCGCATCCTGTCCCCCGATCGACGACTCCTCATCAGCCATGCCGTTCATCGACAACAGTAGGCGAAATCAGGGCCGTCGCGCCAGTGCCGTGGCGACGGCGTCCCTCAGCCGAAGCGGTAGGGCTCCGGGCCGGCCACGTCGATCCGGGCGACGAAGAGCCCACCGGCGTGCGGGCGGGCCAGGCGCTCGGCGGCCGTGTGGTCGCGGTTCGAGGTGGTGATCACGAGGCTGCGGCGGTCGGGGCCCGCGAAGGCCACGCAGGTGGTGAACGGCGCATCGACCTCGACCACGGCGAGCAGTTCGCCGTCGGGGCGGTAGCGGCGCACCTCGCCGGCTCCCCAGACGGCGATCCAGAGCATCCCCTCGTCGTCGACGCGCATGCCGTCGGGGTATTCGCCCGGCAGGGTGAAGGCGACGCGCCAGTCGGTGGTGGGCAGCGAGCCGGCGTCGCCGGCCGCACCGCGGTCGCCGGTGGCGTCGAAGTCGGCCGCCCAGATGCGGCCGGGCACGGTGTCGATGAGGTAGAAGGTGCGGCCGTCGGGCGAGAAGCCCATGCCGTTCGACTGTTCGATGTCGTCGCGCAGTACGGTGACCGAGCCCGGGCCGCCCGCGCCATCCAGGCCGTCCGCGACCACACGCACCACGAGCTCTTCGGCCGCGCCGGTGCCGCTCGCGTCGCTCAGCGCGCCCACGATGAAGCCGCCGGCGGGGTCGCAGACGCCGTCATTGAGGCGACGGCCGGGCGCCGCGAGCAGGAATCCGGATGCGAGCGCCTGCGCCTCGCGCGGATCGAGCGACTCCGGCGGGTCGATCAGCACCAGAGAGCTGTCGACCGCCGCCACGAGGCGCCCGTCGTCGCCGAGGCCGATGGCGCCGATCTTGTGGGGTGGAAGCGCGGCGTCGGCGAGATGCCGGGGCTCGCCCGCGCCCGCGGACGCCGTCGGCTCCAGCGCGGTCCGCGCAGCCTCGACGCGTGCCGCGTGCGCCTGCGCCCCGGCCGTGGGCACCCCCGCGAGCGAGACCTGCGCGGCTGCGACCGGCCCGAGCGTCGTGCCGTCGAAGGGCGCTGAGAGCACGGTGCCCGTCTCGATGTCGACCCAGCGCAGCCGGCCGGCCCGCGCATCCCACAGCACCCCCTCGGCGAGCGACCACGTGGCCTCGCCGGAGAGCGGATGCGCGGTGTACCTCGTCGGCGCGCCGAGCGTCACTCGGCCGGCTCGCCCAGCTCGACCGCCGCTGCGGCGGAGACGGAGAGCTCGGCGAGCTTCTCCTCGATCACCGAGGCGGCGTCGTCGATGAGCTCCTCGCTGATGACGACGCTCGGGAGGAAGCGGAGCACGCTGTCCCAGCTGCCCGCATCCAGCACGATCACGCCGTTCGCTGCGGCGTGCTGGATGACGGCCTTGAGGGCCTCGGGGTTGGGCTTCTTGGTGCCGGGATGCACGAGCTCGACGCCGAACATGGCGCCCTTGCCGCGTACCTCGCCGACGATGCTGAAGCGGTCGGCCCAGTCGCCGATGCGGGCGAAGAACGCGCGCTCCACCCGCTGCGCCTCGGCGATGAGGCCGTCGCGCTCGATGATGTCGAACACGGCGAGCGCCGCCGCGGTCGACACCGGGTTGCCGCCGAAGGTGCCGCCGATGCCGCCGGGCTGAACCGCATCCATGATCTCGGCGCGACCGGTGACGGCGGCGAGCGGGAAGCCGCCCGCGATGCCCTTGGCGCTGGTGACGAGGTCGGGCACGACACCGTGGTGCTCGATGGAGTACCAGGCGCCGGAGCGCGCGATGCCGGCCTGGATCTCGTCGGCCACGAACACGATGCCGTTCTCGGTGCAGAACTCGCTGAGCCGCTTGAAGAAGCCGGGGGCCGGGATGACGATGCCGCCGTCGCCCTGGATGGGCTCGACGAAGAGGGCCGCCAGTTCGGTGGCGCCGATGTGGGTGTTGATGTAGTCGATGGTGCGCTCGGCAGCCTCTTCGCCCGTCATCCCGTCGGGGTCGCGGAAGGGGTAGCTGATCGGCACGCTGTAGATGTCGCCCGGCATCGGGCCCATGCCGGCGCGCTCGGGCCAGGGGCGGTAGGTCATGGCCATGGTGAGGTTCGTGCGGCCGTGGAAGGCGTGGTCGAGTGCGGCGATCACGCGGCGACCGGTGTACTTGCGGGCGATCTTGACCGCGTTCTCGACGGCTTCGGCGCCGGAGTTCACCAGGATCGAGCGCTTCTCGAAGTCGCCGGGCGTGATCTCGGCGAGCTTCTCGGCCACGAGCAGGTAGTTCTCGTAGGGGGTGACGGTGAACAGCGTGTGGGTGAGCTTGCCCGCCTGGGCGGCGGCGGCGGCCGCGACCTCCGGATGCGCGTGGCCGATGGTGGTGACGCCGATGCCGCAGCCGAGGTCGATGATCTGGTTGCCGTCGACGTCGACGAGGATGGCTCCGGCGCCGTGGTCCATGTAGATGTCGGCGAGGGTTCCCGCGCCCTTGCTCACGGTCTTGCGGCGGCGCTCGTGCATGGCTCGCGACTTCGGGCCGGGCAGCTCGGTGACGAGCTTGCGCTCTTGCGGAACAGAGAATTCAGTCGTGGAAGCCATGCCCCGAGCCTAACCCGTGGGGTGTTTCGCGCCCGTTTCGGGCACCCCCGGCTCAGGGCCGCAAGTACTGCGCCAGGTCGGCGACCACACGTTCGGAGACCGTGTTGGGTCCACCCAGAACCTTGATCTGCATCGGGTTCAATCGCCGCAGTTCGGCTGCCACGTCGGCGGGCACGGAGTCCTGACCCACGAGGAGAACCGGCCCACCCGCCGCGATGGCCGCCGCCGATCCCGCGAGAGCATCGGGGAAGACCGCTCCCGACGCGACGAAGACGGTCGAGCGGTCGGCGCAGAACTCGTAGGCCGACGTGGCCGCCGACGCTGCGAAGCGGTCGACACCGCCGATGCGGTTGACCCGCGCGAACGGCGCGAGTTGGGCGACGACGGCATCGCTGATGGTCGCCGGACCGCCCACCACGACGATGTCCTGAAGCTGAACCTCTTCGCGCAGCAGGTCGAGCACGACCTCGGGAACGGCGTTCTTCGTCACCAGCAGCACCGGGCCACCAGCGTCACCGGCCGCGGCACTGGCCGACAGGGCATCCGGGAAGCCCTCCCCCGACGCGACGAACACCCTGCGGCTGGCACCGTTGAAAGCCTTGCGAGCGAGCGACACCGACACCTCGTAGCGGTCGGCGCCCGCCACGCGCTCGAATGAGGCAGGGAAGTACCGGAGGGATTGCTCGAGCTCGGCCGAAATCGACTGTGTGCCGCCGAGGAAGACGATCCGCGCGGGCGCGAGCCTTGCCAACTCGGCCTTGACGGCCGGCGGCACCTCGTCTTTCGGTAGGAGGAGGACCGGGCCACGCTGTGCGCCGGCGACCGCCGATCCCGACAGAGCATCGGGGAAGGTCGCCCCCGAGGCGAAGTAGACGACATCGGCGCCGGCGGGGAATGCGGCCTGTGAGGCATGAACAGCGACCTCGTATCGGTCCGCGCCGCCGAGGCGCTCGACGCCGGGTGACACTCTCTGCATGAGTGGGCAGCGCTTCACCGACGCCGCTCCGGCCGCACCTCCCGGAGCGAGCACCAGGGCCAGGAGGACAGCCGTCGCCGTAGCGAGTGCACCGAAGGACTTCATGACGCTCCGATCGCGAAGAGGAGCGTTCATCATATCCGAGTAATGCTCAGCTTTGCAAGGCTTTCGCCGGGCAGCTCGGCACGTGATCGTCGACCACGCCGACCGCCTGCAGATAGGCGTAGACGATGGTGGAGCCCACGAAGGTGAAGCCGCGCTTCTTGAGGTCTTTGCTGAGGCGGTCGGAGAGCTCGGTGGTGGCCGGGAAGCCGGCGATATCCGGGGCCCGCACCACGGGCATGCCGTCGACCCAGCCCCAGACGTAGTCGGCGAAGCTGCCGAACTCCTCCTGAACCCGGATGAAGGCGAGCGCGTTCTTGCGGGTGCCGAAGATCTTCAGGCGGTTGCGGATGATGCCCGGATCGAGCATGAGGGCTGAAAGCTCGTCGTCGCCCATCGTGGCGACTGCCGTCACGTCGAAGTCGTGGAAGGCCCGCGCGTAGCCCGCCCGCCGGTTGAGGATGGTGGACCAGGAGAGCCCGGCCTGCGCCCCCTCGAGCACGAGGAACTCGAACAGGTAGTGGTCGTCTCGCGAGGGCACACCCCACTCGGCGTCGTGGTAGGCGCGCATCGCGGGCGAACCGGTGGCCCAGGGGCAGGTGCCGTCGGAGGCGGGATCGGTCATGCCCCGATCCTCCCACCCGCCACCGACGCGCGGGCCCGGCATCCGGCTCCCCGCTTCCGACGCCCAGGGTCCGACATCCGGCCACCCGCATCCGACACCCAGCACCCGACACCTGTAGTGCGCCCGCCGGTCGGTCACAATTCACCGCCCCGAGAGCATCCCTTCAGTCGCGCGACCACCGGGCGCCGCCCTGCCCGACGAATGTCGTTCTGCACCGCACCCGTGCGCCCAGTGAGAGGACCCTCCCCCGTGACTACCCACCCGATGACCCGAAAACGAGGACTGCAGCTCGGCATCGCCGCCGCCGCTGCAGCCGTGGCGGCCACGCTCGTCGCCGCCGGAGTGGGCTCCGGCTACCTCGCCCACGCCGAAACGAGCCTCCCGGGCGCCGGCACCACCGCCGACCCCTTCCTCATCGGCACGCCCGACGAGTTCGGCGCCTTCATCGCGGCGGCCAACGCCGACACCGCCGGAACGGGCGCCAGCAAGGCCCGCTACCAGCTCACCTCCGACATCGCCCTCACCGCCCCGGTGACGATGATCGACAGCTTCTCCGGCACCCTCGACGGTGCCGGCCACACCGTCTTCGGGCTCACCGTCGACTACTCCGGCTCGAAGGCCTACACGGCCTCGAGCGGCGCCGACAAGTCGGCCGCCCTCATCAACGCCAACAGCGGCACCATCCAGAAGATCGGCTTCAGCGGCGTCAGCATCACGGGCAACGCCGCGGCCGAGACCTCGGTCACCGCCACCAAGAAGGCCTCCGTCGTGGTGAACAACCACGGCCTCCTCGACCAGGTCTACGTCACGGGCTCCATCGACGGCGGCTGGCGTGGCGGCGGCATCGTGGCCGACAACCTCTCCGGCGGCACCATCCAGAACAGCTATTTCGCCGGATCCGTGCACGCCAGCTGGGAGACCGGCGGCATCACCGCGCGCAACGACAACGTCGGCACCGAGCGCATCACGAACGTCTACGCCGACGTCACCGCCACGAGCGACACCCGCAACATCGGCCTGATTAGCGGCTACAGCTACAGCACCGCCACCATCTCGGGCGCCGTGGCCCTCCGCGGCTCCGCGACCCAGGGCTCGGGCCAGTCGGCCAACAACATCGGCCGCATCAACGGCCAGAACAACACGAGCGTGGGCGGCCGCGGCGCGACGTACTCCAACAACCTCGCGCTCAACACCATCAAGCTCGGCACGGCCACCGTCACCGGCGGGGCCGCCGACAACCGCCAGGGTCTGGACAAGACCGCCGCCGAGCTCGGCCAGCAGGCCACCTTCGCCGCCATCGGCTGGGACTTCACGAGCATCTGGACCATGGATGCCGCCACCGGGCGCCCCCGGCTCGCCGCGGTGACCGAGAAGACCACCCCCGACGTGCCGACGGCCACTCCCACCGCGACGCCCACCCCCACGGCGACGGCCACCCCGACGCCGACCCCCACGGCGCCCGCCGACCTCAGCGCCTCGAGCACCGTCACGAGCCCCGACGGCCAGACCGTCGCCACCGTCTCCACGGATGCCGCCGGCACCCTCAGCTACACCGTCACCCAGCGCGGCGTCACCGTGGTGAAGCCCTCGGCCCTCGGCCTCGTGGTCGACGGCACCGATTGGGGAACGGGCGTCACCCTCGGCACCGCGAGCACCGCATCCGTCGACGAGTCCTATCCGCTGATGGGCTTCCACGACACCGCGCGCGACCACCACAACGCGAGCGTGCTGCCCCTCGTGCGCAGCGCCGGCGGAACCGGCGGTGGCGCGGCCACGCAGAGCCTCGTCTCGGTCGAGCTGCGCGTCTTCGACTCCGGCATCGCGGTGCGCTACGTGCTCGACCCGAGCCTCGCGGGCAAGACCGTGAACAGCGAGAAGACCACCTTCTCGTTCGACCCGGCCTCGATGCTCGACTACCAGGTCACCACCCCCAGCACCATCGACGACCTGCAGAACAGCTTCACCCGCAAGTCGTTCGCCGACGCGGGTGCGCAGAGCATCACGGTGCTGCCCACGGTGGAGCTGCCCGGCTACGCCGGCTTCGCCAACATCACCGAAGCGGATGTGCGCGACTGGCCCGCCATCGCCCTCCGCACCACGAGCGGCGGCTCCGTGTCGACCTATTACTGGGCCACCGACAACGGGCAGGGCACCTTCGCGGTGAAGCCGTCCACGCTGCACTCGCCGTTCCGCGTGGTGACGATCGCTGCCGACCTCACGGGCCTCACGAACTCCGACATCGTCACCTCGGTGAACGCGCCGATCGACCAGTCGGTGTTCCCCGGCGGCGACACCAGCTGGATCCGCCCCGGCACGAACGCCTGGTCAACCCTCTCCACGAACGACCAGAGCTTCACCGGCATCCAGTCGCTCATCGACTCGGCCTCCGAGGCCGGCATCCCGGGCGTGCTCATCGAAGGCAACCTCACGGATGCCTCGTGGGGCTCGAACACGGCGGCGCGCTTCGCGAAGATCGCCGAGCTCGCCGCCCGCGGCAAGGCCAAGGCCTTCCCGGTCGACGTCTGGCTGTGGACCGACTACGACAACGGGGCCGGCGCCGACACGAGCTTCACGAGCGGCATCAGCTACGGCAGCGGCAGCAGCTACCCGCAGAAGAGCCTGCAGAACCCCGACTTCCGGGCCGCCTACCTCGACCTGTCGAAGGCCAGCGGCATCGCGGGGCTCAAGATCGACCACACCTTCGACGAGACCGAGACCAAGGTCAACTTCTTCGGTGACACGGCGAAGGATGCCGCTGCGCGCAAGCTCATGGTGATCTACCACAACCCCCTCGAGCCCACGGGCCTCAACCGCACCTACCCGAACGAGCTCGGCCGCGAGGCCATCAAGGGCCTGCAGTCGGGCTACGACGCGAACCAGAACACGCTCGCGCCGTTCACCCGGCTCGTGGCCGGGCCGGCCGACTACACGCCGTTCCTGCTCTCGGGATCGGGCGGCAACGTCACCTGGTCGCACCAGCTCGCGTCGACCGTGGTCTACTCGATGCCCTACCTGCAGCTCTCGGAGCGGCCGTCGAACATCGCACCGGGCGGGCAGTACAACGCCCTGGTCGGGGACGTCGTGAAGAACCTGCCCACCACCTGGAAGCGCAGCTGGGTGCTGCCGCAGAGCAGCATCGGCGGCCTCGCCGGCGTGGTGCGCGAGACATCCGACGGCGAGTACTGGATCGCCGTGACCGCGGGCACCACCGCCCCGGGCACGCTCTCGCTGCCGCTCGGCTTCCTGCCGGCCGGCACCCGCTACAACGCCGACGTGTACACCGACAAAACGGTCGGCACCACGATGAACCGCACGACCACCACGGTGGACTCGTCGACGGTGCTCACGCCCACGGTGGCGTCGGGCGGCGGCTTCCTCGCCCGCATCACGACGCAGGCGATCGACAACCCGCTGAACGACGGCTCGAACGGGCCGTTCGCCCTCGCGACCGAGGCCGACCTCGCGCTCCTCGCGCAGCATCCCTCCGCCACGTTCACCCTCACGAAGGACATCACCCTCACCAAGCCCTGGACCCCCGTCGCCTCCTTCGACGGAACCCTCGAGGGCGCGGGCCACAAGATCATCGGCCTCGAGGTCGCCGGCACGGAGTCGAAGGCGTTCATCGTGAACAACTCCGGCACCATCCGCCAGCTCGGGTTCCTCGACGCCACCTCGGTGGTCACCGGGGCGTACGTGCAGTCGACCCGGGTCGCCGTGGTGGCCGTCACGAACAACGGCCTCATCGACCAGGTGTTCGTGTCGGGCTCGACGGTCTCGGGCGGTTGGCGCACCGCGCCGATCGCGGCCGAGAACACCGGCCAGGTGAAGAACAGCTACACCGTGGATGCCCGGGTCACGGCCAACTGGGAGGCCGGCGGCCTCACGGCGTGGAACTCGGCCTCCGGCCTGCTGCTGGACGACTACGTGGTGAACGCCACCGTGAAGGCCGAGGTGCAGAACGGCGGCATCCTCACCGGCTACGGCTACGCGGGCACCAAGGTGACGGGCAACGTCGTGGTGAGCGGCTCGGTGCAGACCGCCAACTCACCGCGGGCGCGCATCCTGGCCCGGGAGAACGGCACGCCGACGTACACCGGCAACCTCTCGCTCGACAGCGCAACGGTGAACGGGGCTGCCATCACGACCGGCACCGCGACCAACCTCAACGGGGCGAACCGCACCGCGGCCGAGCTCGCGCTGCAGTCGACCTATGCGGCGATCGGCTGGGACTTCGGCTCGGTCTGGACCTTCGACGCCGGTCGGGGCCGCCCCGTGCTGACCGCGGTGCCGGAGAGCGCGTCGCCGTCCGACCCGGATGCGACGGGCACCGAGCAGGTGCAGGTCGCCATTCCGAAGGCGGGCACCGGCGAGCCCGGCGAGTTCGTCTGGAACATCGATGGCACCAACACGCTCGTCGACCTCGGCACCGCCACCCAGAGCGGCGACCACTTCGCCGCCGTGGGCAGCATCAACCCCGTGCGGGTCACCGACACCCGGGTGCCGGCGCCGCAGTGGTCGCTCTCGGCGCAGGTGAGCGACTTCCGCTCGGCCGACGGCAGCCGCTCGTTCTCGGGCACGTACCTCGGGTGGACGCCGACGCTCGTGGAGGCGGGCGGCGGCGCGGTCGTCGGCGCTCCGGTGCTGTCGGGCTTCGAGTCGGGCACCGGCCTCTCGACGGCGTCGACGCTCGGCAGCGGCGCGGCCGGTCACGTGGCGGGCTCCGCGAAGCTCGGCGCCGCGCTCGACCTGCGCTTCCCCGTGAGCGTGTCGGACGGCACCTACCAGGCGACGCTGACGCTGACCGCGCTCGGGTAGCGCCCGGAGGGGCCGGGGCCACGCGCCCCGGGCTCCTCCCCCGACCGCCTCAGCCCGTCGACACGTCGCATTGTGCCGCTATCCCGTCCGGATAGGGGCACAATGCGACTTCTCGATGAAGGGTTCAGCCCACGAGGTGCTCGCGCAGCGCGGCGAGCACCGCATCCGAGACCGTGTTCGTGCCGCCGAGCACGATGATGCGACCGGGCTTGAGGCGGTCGAGCTCCGCAGCCACGGCAGCCGGGATGCCGGTGGCCGTCACGAGCAGCACCGGAGCCGAGTGCACCACCGCGGCCGAGGAGCCCGAGAGGGCGTCGGGGAAGACCGCGCCCGAGGCGATGTACACGGTCGGTGCGCCCGCCGGGAAGGTGTTCGCCGACACATTCGCGGAGACCTCGAAGCGGTCGGCGCCCCCGATGCGGGTGGCCGGTGCGATCCCCGCGAGGGTTCCGAGCACCTCCGCGGACACCGAGTTCGGGCCACCGAGCACGACGATGCGCGCCGGCTTCAGGCGCGCGAGTTCAGCGGCGACCTCGGCCGAGACGGAGTCACGGGTCACCAGCAGCACCGGGCCACCGAGGTGACCGGCCGCCGCAGAGCCGGCGAGCGCATCCGGGAAGTTCTGCCCGGAGGCGACGTAGACGACGGGGGCGTTGCTCGCGAAGGCATGCTTCGACACCTCGGCCGAGACGGCGTAGCGATCGGCGCCGGCGTAGCGGTCGAGCGAGGGGGCGAGCGGGCGCAGTGCGTCCTCGACGGCCGTGCCGACGCTCGCGGTGCCGCCGAGCACGACGATCTTCGCCGGCCTCAGTCGGCGGAGCTCGTCGAGCACCACCGGGGGCACGGCGTCGCGGGTGGTGAGCAGTACCGGCCCATGGGCGGCACCGGCCGCGGCGGCACCGGAGAGGGCGTCGGCGAACACGGCTCCGGAGGCCACATAGGCCACCGCGACACCGGGCGCGAAGGTGCGGGCGGACACCGCGGCGGAGACGGCGAAGCGGTCGTCGCCGCCGACGCGGAACGCGACCGGCTGCACGGTGAGCGTGACGGTCGCGAGGAGCGACAGGCAGGGCCTCGTATTGGCGACCGCGGAGATGCAGTAGTCGAAGGAGTCACTGCCCGCGAAACCGTCAGCCGGCGTGTAGGTGAAACGACCATCGCCGCCCACCTCGACCGTTCCGTGCTGCGGTTGGGCCGCCAGGATCCGGTCGGTGGCCACCACACCCTGGTCGTTCGCCAGCAGCCCCGTCGCCGCCGGAACCGTCAGGGTCGAGCCCGCCGAGGTCTCGTAGTGGTCACCCACCGCGACCAGGCCGTCGAGGCCGACGCGGACCGTCACGGTGGCGAAGTCCGAGATGCAGACGGTGGATGCCGCGCTCGCCACGACGCAGTAGCGGAAGCTCTGCGTGCCGCGGAAGCCTGGCGGAGGGGCGTAGCCGAACGCCCCTCCGCTGCCCGCCGTGACAGTGCCGTAGGCGACCGGGTCGAACTTCGCCGTCATCGGGGCCAGCACGTGGGCGTCGTTCGCGAGCACGCCGGGCGCCGACACCGTCAGTGCCGTGTTCACCGGCGTCGAGTAGGCGTCGTCGACAGCGGTGGGCGACGCGGAATCGATCGTGACCGTGGCTGCCTCCGAGAGGCAGGTCAACGGGTCGACCCGGAAGACGATGCAGTACGTGAAGGTGTCGGTGCCGGTGAAGAGCTCTTCGGGCTCGTAGCGGAAGAGGCCCGGGCCGGTGACCGTGGCCGTTCCCCGGGTGGGGTTCGTGAGCAGCTTGATCGTCATCGACGCGCCGTCGGCGTCGGTGTCGTTCGCGAACACACCCAGGCCCGTGGGCTCCACAGTGGCACCGGGGAGAGCCGAGTAGTTGTCGTCGATCGCGACCGGCGCCGGCGCCGCCTGCGCCGCCGTGGGCTGGGAGAACATCGCGGCGAGCAGACCGAGCGCTGCGAACGCTGCGAGGGCCCCCGAACGCGTCTTGGCGCGCGAGGACCGAGGGGTGCCGAATGGCGTGACCATGCTGATTTCCGATCGACAGGTTCCCGGCCCATCGATGAGTTTAGCTCATGATCGGCCGAAGGGGAGCCATCTCGTCGGCGTCGCCGGCGCTCGGCGTCTCAGCCGCCGACGCTCGACCCGAAGCCGCTCTTGCCCGAGGAGCCGAAGCCCGACTTGAGGGGCGCCCGCTCGCCCGCCGCGGCGCCCGCGGGGGCCGGGCTGACGACATCCGGTTGCAGCTTCGCGCCCGGGGCCGCGAAACCCGCAGTCGGCACGCCCGACCAGCCGGCCACGTTCGGCGAGTTCCAGCGGGAGCCCGCGAAGATGATGGGGCCGAGCCACGGATGCGCGTAGTGGGCCTGAGGATAGGCCTCCGACGACTCGCACAGGTCTTCGGGCTTGTCGGCGATGGTCTCGCCCTGGGCCTCGAGCTGCTGGATCTGCGCGGTCACGTCGGCGATGCAGGCCTCCTTCGAGTCGTACATCGGGCGCTCGGCGTTGTCGGGGATGACGTACTTCTGGCCGTCGGCGCCCTCGATCACGATGCCCTCGTCGGTGGGCGCGCAGCCCGAGAGCGCGAGCACCGCGCCGGCGATCGACACGACGGCGGCCGTGCGTGACACGGCCGGCCGGCGCACGGCCGCGCGCTTCGCCGCCGCGATGCCGGAGAGCGCGAGGGCGGAGGTGCGGGCGGCGGTCACGCTTCCATCCTGCCCCGGATGCCCGGGCCCGCGCCGCCGTCGGCCGGGTTCGCCGGAGCGGCAGGCGGCGTGTCCGAGGCGGCTCGCGCGGTACCGCGGCCGGTCTGCAGGGAGCCGGCCCCGCCGTCATCCGGCTCGATGTAGTGCGCAACGAACTCGGCGAGGTCGCCCGTGATCGGGCCGCTCGTCTCGCGCAGGTCGATGCCCGCGGGGGTCTCGCCCACGATCCAGCTGCCGATCACGGCGGTCTTGCCGGGGATGTCGGAGAAGCGGGCGCGCTCCTGCACGATGAAGCCCTCGTCGCCGTAGGCGCCCGAGGCTTCGGCCACCACCGCTCCGGAGGCGTCGAGCACGGTGACGTTCGCGCCCTCGCGGCCGAGGCGGGGCTTGCGCACGGTGGCGCGTCCGGCCAGCGCGGACAGCGCATCCGGGCCGGTCCCCGCGGTCGCACCCGCGGTCGCACCGGCGGTCGCGCCCGCACCCGTCGCATCCGCACCACTCTCCGGCTCCGCGAACGCCGGCAGCAGGTTGGGATGCCCGGGGAACAGCTCCCACAGCACCACGAGCAGCTGCTTGTTGCTGAGCAGCAGCTTCCAGGCCGGCTCCACCCACGCCGTCACGCCGCGGCTGTTCGGCAGGAAGCCGCCGAACTGCTCGGCGATCATCCATTCCCAGGGGTAGAGCTTGAAGATGTGCCGCACGGGCTCGCCGTCGGCGTCGAGGAAGAGGCCGCGCTCGAGGCTGAAGCTGAGCTCCTCCATGAAGATCAGCTTCGGATCGAAGCCCGCGGCCGCGGCGGTCTCGGCCATGTAGGCCACGGTGTCGAAGTCCTCGACGATGAGCTCGGCGCCGGGGTCGCCGGTGTCGTGCAGGCTCGCGAGGTGCAGGCGCGCGCCGGGTGCGAGGCCCCAGCGGGCGGTGCGCACGTGCTCCCACTGCTCGATCAGCAGCTCGTGCAGGCCGTTGAACTGGTCGGCGCCGGCGGGCAGAACGCCCGCGGCGGTCTGCTCCTCGAGCCACTGCCACTGGGCGGCCGCCGTTTCGACGAGCGAGGTGGGGGTGTCGGCGTTGAACTCGAGCAGCTTGACGGTCGGCGGGCGCCGACTGCCCGGGGCCGTGGGCCGGCCGGCGAGGCCCGGCGCGCCGGCGCCGTCGTCGTAGGCGAGGTCGAAGCGGCCGTAGACAGTCGGGTCGTCGTCGTCCCACGACGCCCGCACCAGCTCGTGGAACCGCCCCGGGATGCCGAACTCGTCGAAGCGGCGGTGGCGCACGACGTGCTCGACCGCGTCCATGCAGCGGTCGAAGAGCTCCTTCGTCGCAGCCTCGATCAGCTCGATCTCGGGGCTCGTGAACACGTAGGCGGCGCCTTCGCTCCAGTAGGGGCGGCCGCCCTCCGACTCGAGGTCGTAGAAGCTGAAGCCCACCGCGTCGCAGCGCTCACGCCAGTCGGGCCGCGGCGTGACCTCGATGCGTCGCATGCCCCCATTATCGCGGGGCCGCGATAACGGAGGAAATTCGGGGGGTTCGTCGACGTAGTGCACGCGAGCACCCCGAATTTCCTCCGTTGTCGCTCGAAAGCCTCCTCAGCGGAGCGCGTCGAGCGCCGCGTACTCCTCGGCCGAGAGCTCGAGGGCCGCGGCGGCCACGTTCTCCTCGAGGTGCGCCACCGAGGAGGTGCCCGGAATCGGCAGCATCACCGGCGAGCGGCGCAGCAGCCAGGCGAGCGCGAGCTGGCTCGGCGCCACCCCGTGCGAGGCCGCGAGTTCTGCCAGCGGCGAGCCGCTGCCCGAGAGCTTGCCCGTCGCGAGCGGGAACCACGGGATGAACGCGATGCCGTTCGCCGAGGAGTAGTCCAGCAGCGGCTCGGCCGAGCGGTTCGTGAGGTTGAACAGGTTCTGCACCGAGACGATCGGCGCGATCGCCCGCGCCGCCTCGACATCCTGCACCGACACCTCGGAGAGCCCGATGTGCCGCACCTTGCCCTCGCTCTGCAGGGCCGCCAGCTCGCCGATCTGGTCGTCGAGCGGCACCTTCGGGTCGATGCGGTGCAGCTGCAGCAGGTCGATGCGGTCGACGCCGAGGTGGCGCAGGTTGAGCTCGGTCTGCTGACGGAGGTACTCGGGGCGGCCGACCGGGATCCACTGGTTCGGCCCCTGGCGCGTGAAGCCCACCTTCGTGGCGATCGCCACGCCGTCGGCGTAGGGGTACAGCGCCTCGCGGATGAGGGCGTCGGTCACGAACGGGCCATAGGCATCCGCGGTGTCGATGAGGGTCACGCCGAGCTCGACGGCCCGGCGGAGCACGGCGATCGCGGCGGCGCGGTCGGCGGGCTCACCCCAGACGCCGGGCCCGGTGAGCTGCATGGTGCCGAATCCGAGGCGGTTGACGACGAGATCACCGCCGATGGCGAAGGTTCCGGATGCGGCGGCAGGCTTGGAGAGATCGGTGGAGGTCATGCAGATGCCAACGCCCCACGCGTGCCGGCCATTCCGTTGCTCCGGATGACCGCACCTGCCACGCTGACATCAGCGGCGGCCGGCGCCGCAGACGGAGGCGTTCATGGACTTCAACGGGGTCATCGAGCTCGTGGGCAAGGTGCTCGACGTGGCGGGCGTCGCCGCCATCGTCGTCGGAGCGCTCTTCGCGGCGGTCAACGCGCTCACCCGCGCCGTGCGGCACCGGCATCCGGTGTACACCCAGTTCCGCCGCCTGCTGGGGCGCGCCATCCTGCTCGGGCTCGAACTGCTCGTGGCCGCCGACATCATCCGCACGGTCGCCGTGACCCCGACGCTCGAGAGCGTGGCGGTGCTGGGCGCGATCGTGCTCATCCGCACCTTCCTCAGCTTCTCGCTCGAGCTCGAGATCACCGGGCGCTGGCCGTGGCAGAAGGCGCCGGCGACGGATGGTGCGGGCCCGGCGGAGGGTGCGAGCCAGGCGGATGCCGCATCCCTGGCCGATCCCGCAGCGCCGGCCGATCCCTGAGGGCCATCCGGGGCCGCAGCGCCGTCCGGAGTCGCAGCGCCGTCCGGAGTCGCAGCGCCGTCCGGGGCCGCAGCGCCGTCCGGGGTCGCCGGCTCCTCCCCGCGGGGAAGCTGACCGGGCCGCCCCACGGGCGCCCGTGCGACCTGGCCGCGCGGCCCGCAGGCAAGCAGCCCGCAGCCCGCAGTCGGCAGCCCGCACCCGCCACTACTCCACCGGCACCAGCCGCACGCGGCCCTCGGCGTCGACGCTCCAGCCGGGGTTGAAGGCCACCTCCCAGACGACGCCGTTCGGGTCGGCGACGTGGCCGTGGTAGCCGCCGAACGCAGCCGCCTGCGGGGGCTTCCGGATGCTGCCGCCGGCAGCACGCATCCGCTCGACCGCCGCGTCGACCTCGGCCGCCGAGCCCACGTTGTGGGAGAGGGTGACGCCGCTCACCACCGGCGCCGGGCCCGGCGCCTCGGCGTCGAGGTCGGCCGCGAAGGCCTCCGCGTCGAAGAGCCCGAGCACGAGGCCGTGCCCGACCTGCAAGAACAGGATCTCGCCCGGCACGTCGAGCAGCGGCTCCCACCCGAGCCCCTCCACATAGAAGGCCCGCGCCGCGTCGAGATCGCCGGTCGCGAGGGTGATGAAGTCCGTTCGCTGCTCCATGCGCCCCAGCCTGCCATCGAGCAGTCGCAAATGGCCCCTTTGCACGGGGAATAGGGGCCATTCGTGACCGGTCGATGCCTGTGAAGGGGCGTGTGGGGGCGCTAGACCGCCTGGGCGAAGCCCGTGGGGGTGGCGGCGGCGTCGGCGAGGGGCTGCAGGGCGGCGGGGATGTCCCAGCCCTTGTGCCGCATCGACTGCGCCCACAGGCGGCCGGCCCGGTAGGAGGAACGCACGAGCGGGCCGGCGAGCACACCGAGGAAGCCGATCTCCTCGGCTTCCTCCTTGATCTCGACGAACTCCTCCGGCCGCACCCACGACGCCACCGGCAGGTGCCGGGGCGAGGGCCGCAGGTACTGCGTGACCGTAATGATGTCGGTGCCGGCGTCGTGCAGATCCTGCAGCGCCTGCGAGATCTCCTCGCGGGTCTCGCCCATGCCGAGGATGAGGTTCGACTTGGTGATGAGCCGCGCATCCCGCGCCTGCGTGATGACGTCGAGCGAGCGCTCGTAGCGGAACGCCGGCCGGATGCGCTTGAAGATGCGCGGCACCGTCTCGACGTTGTGGGCGAACACTTCGGGCCGCGACGAGAAGACCTCGGCGAGGAGATCCGGGTTGCCCGAGAAGTCGGTGGCCAGGATCTCGACCCCCGTGCCCGGGTTGAGCTCGTGGATCTTGCGCACCGTCTCGGCGTGCAGCCACGCGCCCTCGTCGGGCAGGTCGTCGCGGGCCACGCCGGTGACGGTGGCGTAGCGCAGGTTCATCGACACGACCGACTCGGCCACCCGGCGGGGCTCGTCACGGTCGTAGTCGGCGGGCTTGCCGGTGTCGATCTGGCAGAAGTCGCAGCGGCGGGTGCACTGCGAGCCGCCGATGAGGAAGGTGGCCTCGCGGTCCTCCCAGCACTCGAAGATGTTGGGGCAGCCGGCCTCCTGGCACACCGTGTGCAGGTCCTGCGTCTTCACGAGGGCCTGCAGGGTGCGGTATTCGGGGCCGAACTTGGCCTTCGTCTTGATCCACTCGGGCTTGCGCTCGATCGGCGTCTCGGCGTTGCGCGCCTCGAGGCGCAGCAGCTTGCGGGCGCCGGGCACGGCGGCCGCGTTCGGGTCGGGGGCGAGGGTCGCGCCGGCGTGGGCGGCGGATGCGGCGGGCGCGTGGGCGGCGGATGCCCCGGCTCCGGATGCCGCACCGCCGCTCTTCGAGATCGCCGCCAGCACCGCGGCGTGCGCGTCGACGGCCGTGCGGGCGGCGGGCATGCCGAGGCCGAGGCCCTCGTACGACGGCTGCTCCGGCTCGGGCGCTCCGGTGGATCCGAGCATCTTCGCGCTCATCGGGCGGCCACCAGGGCGGGCTCGGCGACGGCGGCCCGGGCGGCATCCGTCGCGGGTTCGAGCGGCGCATCCGCGGACGACGCGCGAACGGGCGACGCCGACGTCGTGTGCACCCCCGGCGACGGCTCCGGAGCGGTCTCGGCGGCATCCGCGGCCACCCGCTCCGCCTGCTCGCGCGGCGACTCGAAGCGCGCCTGCACGGCGGCGACGAGGTCGGCCGGCTCTACCGTGCGGCCGAGCACCTCGGAGATCGTGGTGACCCCGGCATCCCGGATGCCGCAGGCCACGATCTTCTCGTAGGCCTCGAGGCTGTTGCTGCAGTTGAGCGCGAAGCCGTGCGTCGTTACGCCCCCGGCCACTCGGATGCCGATGGCGCCGAGCTTGGCGGTGCTGCCGTCGGGGCGGGTGAGCCAGATGCCGGAGCGGCCCTCGACGCGGTGGGCGGGAACCCCGAGCTCGTGCACGATGTCGAGCAGCAGCGACTCGAGCGAACGCACGTAGGCCACGACGTCGATGGGGTCGGGCAGGCGCACGATCGGGTAGCCGACGAGCTGGCCGGGGCCGTGCCAGGTGATCTTGCCGCCGCGGTCGACGTCGATGACGGGGGTGTCGTCGACGGGCCGTTCGGAGGGCTCGGTGCGCTTGCCGGCGGTGTAGACCGCCTCGTGCTCGAGCAGGATCACCGTGTCGGGCGCCTCCCCCGCGAGAACGCGGTCGTGCAGCGCCGCTTGCAGCGCGAGCCCTTCGGCGTAGGGGACGAGCCGCCGCCCCACGCCTTCGACGACGAAGTCTGTCATGCGGCCATCGTACGTTATCTGTACCGAGTCCAATAATCAGTCCGGCACGATTCGACCGTGCCTCCCAAGCGAGTCATCGCCTCCGTCATCACCTGGCCGAACTGCAGCCGGGGCAGGATGGTGGCATGGATGCGCAGCGCGGGTTCGAGGAGCTGATCGCCGAGGGCGAGGCGGTTCCCGTGGAGGGGTGGGACTTCTCGTGGTTCGGCGAGGCGACCGGGCCGGGCGGACGCATCCGCGCCACCGAGGAGCGGCCCAGCTGGGGCTACGCGCAACTCGTGGCGGAGCGCATCGCGGACGCCACCGGCGCAGTGACGCCCACGCACGACCGCACCGCGCCCGCTCATCCGGTCGACAGCGTGCTCGACCTGCAGACCGGCGGAGGCGAGGTGTTCGCCGTGTCCCTCGCGGCGGCGGGTCGCGCGGGGCGCATCCCGCGCACGGTCTGGGCCACCGAGGGCTGGGCGCCGAACCTCGCGCTCGCCCGCGAGCGGCTCGAGCTGTTCCGCGGCGAGGTGGTGCAGGTGTCACCGGATGCGCCGCTGCCGTTCGCGGAGGGCCGCTTCGACCTCGTGACCAGCCGGCATCCGGTGCGCACCGACTGGCCGGAGGTCGCGCGGGTGCTGCGGCCCGGGGGCGCCTTCCTCTCTCAGCAGGTCGCGGCGGGGTCGAACCGCGGGCTCTACGAGTTCCTGATGGGACCGCAGCCGCTGGGCGAGAACCACGAGCGCAGCCTCGAGAGCCTCGTGCGCGGGGCGCAGGCGGCGGGCCTCCGGGTGGTGGAGGCCCTGCACGAGTCCACGCGAGTGGAGTTCTTCGACATCGGTGCGGTTGTCCACTTTCTGCGCAAGGTGCTCTGGACCGTGCCCGGCTTCACCGTCGAGCGCTACCGCGACCGCCTGCTCGCGCTGCACGAGCGCATCCTCGCCGACGGCTCCTTCGTGTGCCACAGCGAACGCGCCCTGATCGAGGCCCGGCGGGCCTGACCGTTCTCCCATCCGGCTCATGGCAAGCTCATAGCCGGCGCCCCTACCGTCGCCCTGCACGGCACCGCCCTGCGCGGCACCGCACCGTCACGAGCCCACGAGCCCACGAGCAGGAGCAGGAGAATCCCCGGCATGAGCCCCGCGAAGTCCGACAAGAGCATCTACGACGGGCTCCCGAAGAAGGACCGGCAGGCGCTCGCCCGCGAACTGGCCCGCATCCAGCGCGAGGAGGAGCGGCGGCGCAGACGGCGCAACCGCATCATCCTGCGCTCGAGCCTCATCGTCGTCGGCGTCGCCGCGCTCGCCGTGGCGGGCGTGACGATCTACAACACCGTCCGGGCGACCTTCGTGGGCCCGGCCAACATGCTGAGCGACGGCATCCTCTTCACCGGCGACGGCACCAACACCACGGCCACCGCCACCGTCGCGCTGCAGCCCGGCGAGACCCCGGTGGCGCAGGCGCTCGACGTGTCGAAGGTTCTGCGCATCACCGAGTACATCGACTACGCGAGCGCCGACGCGGCGAAGTTCGAGACCGCCAACGGGGCCGCCCTGCAGAGCTACGTGACCCCGGGCTACGCGAGCATCGAGCTGCACCCGGTGGCGCTCGACGGCGACGGCTCGTCGAACAGTTACTCCACGCGCGCCGCGAACGCGGTGGCCTGCGTGGCGAACACGACGCCGGATGCGGTGCTCGCCGTGCACAACGCCCTGATCAAGGCGCAGTCGACGCTTCCGGAGGGCGGCCTCACGAACGACGCGCTGGTCTCCCTCGTGAACACGGCCGGGGCCACCGACGCGAAGATCGCCTCGTGCATCACCGGCAACGAGTTCGACGACTGGGTCAAGGGCGCCACCGACCGCGCCAAGGCGAACGTGCCGAACTCCGACGTGACGGCGCTCACCACCGTTCCGCTCATCGTCATGGACGGCACCGCCTACACCGGCGCGCTCGACGACACGACCGCCCTCAACACCTTCATCACCGACGTCTTCGGCAAGGCGACCGGCGCCGGCAGCACGGCGACGCCGACCCCGACGCCCACGCCGTAGGAGGCCCCCCGCCTCCCCGACCGCAGCGTCGGGACCGTTTGACTAGGTAAGCCTTACCTAACTAGTATCGGGATCGTCTTTCCCGCGCCCGGAGCCTCGCTCTCCGAGCATCGACGATTCCGGATCCATGACCGCCTCCACACCCCTGCACCGCCGCGCTCGCGCCGCCCTCGCGATCGCGATCGCCCTCGCGACGGCGGCCGGACTCGGAGCCTGCTCCGGCTCGGCGTCGGGTTCCGCCGGCAGCGGTTCGGCAGCGGTCGCGCAGTGCGTGTCGAGCGGCACGCCGCTCGCCGAGCTCCCCCTCGTGGCCGACCCCAAGACCCACGTCGGGGAGTCCACCGCCTGCCTGGAGGACACCGGCGTCGAACCGGTCACCAGCGCCTCCGCCGGCGGCACGGGCAGCGGCACGGATGCCCCTCCCGCGCTCCCCGCGACCGTCACCGACAACCAGGGCACCTCCGTCACGGTCACCGACACCAGCCGCATCCTCGCCCTCGACATCTACGGCACCCTCGCCGCCACCGTGTTCGGCCTCGGGCTCGGCGACAGCGTCGTGGGCCGGGACACCTCCACGAGCTTCGCCGGCGCAGCCGATCTGCCGCTGGTCACGCAGAACGGGCACGAGCTGAACGCCGAGGCCATCCTGGCGCTGAACCCCAGCGTGCTCATCACCGACTCCTCGATCGGGCCGTGGGACGTGGTGCTGCAGGTGCGCGAGGCGGGCATCCCGGTGGTCGTGACCACACCCGAGCGCAATCTCGACAACGTGGGGCAGATCGTGGACCTCGTGGCCTCGGCCCTGGGCGTGCCCGAGCGGGGCCGCGTGCTCACCGAGCGGGTGAATCAGGAGACCGCCGACGAGATCGCGCAGATCGCCGCGGTGGCGCCGGCAGACCCGGCCGAGCGGCCGCGCATCCTGTTCCTCTACGCGCGCGGCAACGCCGGGGTGTACTACATCTTCGGCGAGGAATCGGGGGCGGATGCGCTCATCCGGGCGCTCGGGGGCGTCGACGTGGCCGGCGAGATCGGCTGGCAGGGCATGCGGCCGATGACCGCAGAGGCGCTCGTGAAGGCGCAGCCCGACATCCTGCTGATGATGACGAAGGGCCTCGAGTCGGTGGGTGGCGTCGACGGGCTGCTCGAGCGCATCCCGGCCGTGGCCGAGACGCCCGCCGGCCAGAACCGGCGCATCGTCGACATGAGCGACTACGAGGTGCTGAGCTTCGGCCCGCGCACCGCCGGGGTGCTCGATGCCCTGGCCCGCGCCATCTACGCCCCCGAGTCCTCGGGCTTCGCCCGGTGAGCGCCCCGCGCACCCGCCCGACCCCCGCCGGGCAAGACTCCGTCGAGCCCGCCCTCGCCGGGCGGCCGCTCGCTGAGCCGTCCCTCGCTGAGCCCACCCGCCCCGGGCTTTCCCGCCCCGATCCGTCCCTCCCCGAGCCTGGGCTCGAGGCGAGCGTCGACCCGCTACCCCGGCGCGTGCGGCCCGGGCGGAAAGCGATCCTGTTCACGACCCTGGCCATGGCACTCGTGGCGGTGTCGCTCGTGGCGGCCGGAACCGGGCAGCTCGCGATCGCCCCCGACGAGGTGCTCGGCTCGATCATGCGCCGCGTCGGCATCGAGCTGTGGCCGCTGCCCGCGCATCCGAACGGGGACAGCGCGCTGTGGACCATCCGCTTCCCGCGCGTGGCCATGGCCGTGCTCGTGGGCGCGGCCCTCGCGGCCGCCGGCATGATCATGCAGGCGATCTTCGGCAACCCGCTCGCCGAGCCCGGCGTGGTGGGGGTCAGCTCGGGCGCCGCACTCGGCGCGGCCGCCGCCATCACCTTCGGCCTGAACTTCGCGGGCGACTGGAGCATCGCGCTCTGCGCCTTCGCGGCCGGCCTCGCCGCCACCTTCCTCGTCTACGGCGTCTCGCGCGCGAACGGCAAGACCGAGGTCGTGACGCTCGTGCTCACCGGCATCGCCGTGAACGCCTTCGCGGGGGCCGGGCTCGCGCTGTTCATGTTCCTGGCCGACCAGCAGTCGCGGGAGGCCATCGTGTTCTGGCAGCTCGGCAGCCTCAACGGCTCGCGCTGGCAGGACGTGCTCGTGGTCGTGCCGGTCGTGCTCGCCGGCATCGCCGTGGCCTTCCTGCTCTCGCGCCGCTACGACCTGCTCTCGCTCGGCGAGAAGCCGGCGCGGCACCTGGGCGTGAACGTGGAGGGGCTGCGCATCCTGTCCATCGTGCTGGTGGCGCTGCTCGTGGGCGGGGCGGTGGCGTTCTGCGGCATCATCGCGTTCGTGGGGCTCGTCATCCCGCACCTCATGCGCATGATCATCGGGCCCGCGCACCGCTCGCTGCTCATCGCCTCGACCCTCGGCGGCTCGGTGCTGCTCGTGCTCGCCGACCTCGTGGCGCGCACCGCCGTGCCGATGGCCGACCTGCCGATCGGGCTGCTCACCTCGCTCATCGGCGGCCCCTTCTTCTTCTGGCTGCTCCGCCGCACCCGCAAGAAGGCCGGAGGTTGGGGATGAGCGCGCGTTCACGCGACCGGTCGATCGCGGGGGCGGAGGCGCCGCGCGGGTCTGGCGCGCCCGCTCTGCGGGTGCAGGGGGCGAGTGTGTCGATCGGGGGGACGAGCATCCTCGACGACGTCTCGTTCGAAGCCTCGCCCGGCGAGGTCGTGGCCCTCATCGGGCCGAACGGCGCCGGCAAGTCGACCCTGCTCTCGGTGGTGACCGGCGACCAGGCCACCACGGCCGGGCGCGTCGAGATCGCCGGCCGCGCGCTCGGCGAGTGGAGCCTGCGTGAGCTCGGACGCCGCCGGGCGGTGCTGCTGCAGCAGAACGGGGTGTTCTTCCCCTTCACCGTGCGCGAGGTCGTGGAGATGGGCCGCGCACCCTGGCAGGGCACCCCGCGCGACGCCGACGACGACCGGGTGGTGGCCGAGTCGATCGCGCTCACCGAGCTCGGGCGCTTCACCGAGCGACCGCTGCCCTCGCTCTCGGGCGGGGAGCGGGCGCGGGCGTCGCTCGCGCGCATCCTGGCGCAGGAGACCGGCATCCTGCTGCTCGACGAGCCCACCGCCGCCCTCGACCTGCGGCACCAGGAAGACGTTCTGCGCATCGCGCGCGACCGCGCCCGCGCCGGCGACTGCGTGGTCGTCGTGCTGCACGACCTGAGCCTCGCGGCGGCGTACGCCGACCGCATCGTGCTGATCGCCGGCGGGCGGGTGGTGGCCGACGGAGCCCCGGATGCGGTGCTCACCGCGCCGCTGCTCAGCGCCGTCTACGAGCTGCCGGTCGAGGTGATGCGGCATCCGGTGACCGGAACGGCGCTGATCCTGCCGGTGCGCGCGTCCGCCGGCGGGGATGCGGACGCGCGCGGCCCGGCCGGCCCGGATCACCGCAGTGCCGGCACCCCGGCCCACGCCCCCGCCTCTTCCACCGAACCCGACCTCGCCAAGGAGTCATCGTGAGAACCCGCCTCGCCCGCGCGGCCGCCGCCGCGCTCGTCGCCACCGCTCTGTTCTCGGGCGCCGCGACCCTCGCCGGACCTGCTCCCGCGGCGCACGCGGCCGGATCGGTGACCGTGACCGTCACCGGCCAGCCCGAGCTCGTGGGCGTGGCCGACGCGAACTACCTGACCGACGTCACGGTGACGGGCCGCGGGTTCCAGTCGATCCCGAGCGGGTTCGGCGGCATCTACGTGTTCTTCGGCTGGGTCGAGGGCGGCGCCTGGGCGCCCAGCCAGGGCGGCGCGACCGGATCGAGCTACCGGTACGTCTACGACGACGAGGCGAACCCGGTGGGCTACCAGCTTTTCGTGTCGTTCCCCGGTTCGTCGACCGAGTCGTCGGCGAACGGCGGCGAGGTGTCGGCCGACGGGTCGTGGTCGGGGCAGCTGAAGATCCCGGGGTCGTCGTTCGAGTCGTACGACCGCAACGGCGACGTCACGACGGTCGACTGCCTGCAGGTGCAGTGCGGCATCATCACCATCGGCGCCCATGGCGTGGTGAACCCCAGCAACGAGAGCTTCACACCGATCTCGTTCACCGACCTCTACTCGGGCGACGCGGCGGCCCAGGCCGCTGCTGCCGCCGAGAAGGCGGCGGCGGATGCTGCTGCCGCGGCCGCCGCTTCGGCCGCACCCGCTCCGGTGGTGGCGTCGGAGGCCCCCGCCCCCGTCACCACCACCATCATCGCCGCGCCGGCCGACGCCTCCGACGACGCGGACCTCGTTCCGATCCTGCTGGCCGCCGTGGGCGGCGTCGGGGTGCTCGCGCTGGCCGCGATCGGGTTCCTGGTGTGGGCGGTGCTCTCCTCGCGCAAGCGCTCCGCGGTCGCCTCGGCGACGGCGGGCGCGGCGCCGCCCGCATCCGAATCCGGCCCGGATGCAGCCGACACGAAGTCCGGGGCCTGAGATGAGTCCGCGTGTCAACGCTGCACCCGGGGAGCGGCCCGGCCGTGGGCGTAGAGCGCCGCTCCGGATGCACGCGGCCGACGCGACCGCGGACCGCACCGCCGCACCGGCCCCGACCGGCCATCCGACACGCACGCGCCGCTGGCGACTCCGGATGCGCACGGTCGGCGCGATCGCCGCCCTCGCCATAGCCCTCACCGTCGCGTCGTCGCCCGCCGCTGCGTTCGCGGCCGCCCCCGAGGCCGCGCCGATGGCGAGCACCGCGGCGGTGTTCGGCGCCGGCGACACGCCGGGCTCTCCCGCAGCCGACGACAGCACCATGGGGTCCGGGCCGGAGAGCCCCACCGCGGCCGGGTCCGGCAGCGGGATCGGGATCGGGAGCGAGACGACGCCGAGCCCGGCTCCCTCCGAGGGCGAAGAGACGCCAGCGAGCGCGCCTTCCGAGTCACCCACAGCGACGCCGGAGCCCTCACCGGCGCCCTCCGACTCCGCAAGCCTGCCGGCTCCGAAGCCGGCGGCGATCGAGACCCCCGCACCCACGAGCACCTCGACTTCGGCTCCCACCCCCGCAAGCACCCCCTCCCTCACCTCCACCTCCCCCGCCACCCCGACCCCGGCCCCGGTCGCGGCCGCCCCCGCCGTCGTCCCGACGGCCCCCACCCCGCTGCCCGCGTCCACCTGGGTGGCGCCTGCCACGCCGGCTCCGGGCCAGGTGCTCGTGCAGGCCGACCCGGCCGGCGTCGACTTCGGGGTCGACATCTCCTGGGCGCCCCCCACAGCCGTCACGCCGCTCGGCTACCGGGTGGAGCTCTTCACCGGCCGTTCGGTCACCAATTCCAACGCCCTCGTCGCGCGAGTCGAGCTCGACGCCGCCGCGACCCGCTACCGCGTCGAGGGCGTCGGCTTCGGCAGCACCAGCGTGATCGCCCGGGTCACCCTGCTCGACGGCGCCTCCGCCCTGCCCGGCCCGCTCGTGAGCGACGTCGTGCCGCTGCCCGCGGCGAGCGCGGGAGCCCTCTCCACCGCGCGGGCCGGCACACCCGTGCTGAGCGCGCCCACGGCCGAGGGATTCGCGGTGCGATGGGAGGCGGCGGCCGGCGACCCGGCTCCGGCCGGGTACCTCGTGCGCATCCTGGAACGGCGCCACGACCAGGTGGCGACGAGCGCCAACTCCTTCATCGCCACCACGCTCGACGTCGGCAGCGTCACCTCCGCTGTCGTCACGGGACTCCAGGGCTCGAGCCGCTACCTCGCGGGAGTCGTCGCCTACGACCTCGTCGGCGGGGTGAAGCAGTTCCGCGGGTCTTCGCCCACGAGCGCCGTGCCCGCGTGGTCGAGCGACTTCGCCGCCCAGACGCTCGGCACCCGGGCGCCGGCGAGCGAGTGGTCGAGCATCCCGCCGGCACCGACCGCCGAGTCCGCCCGCACGGTGAGCTGGACGGGCCCCGCCACGACCGGCCGCTACACCGGGGGCGCGGCCGTGACGGGCTACCGGGTCGAGCTCTTCGCGGCGGGCAGCGGTCTCGTCGCGCGTTCCGACGTGGCCGTGACCGACCCGGCCGCGGCACCGGTGGCCCGCTTCGGCGGCCTCACACCCGGCACCGCGTATTCCGTGCGCGTCGCCGCCGTCAACTCCGCCGGGGTGGGCGAGTTCTCCGATTTCAGCCCGCTCGTGACGACACCCCAGGGTTCGACCCCGGGCAGCCGCGCGCCGGCCTTCGCCGACCGGGCCGCGTTGCAGGCTGCGATCGACACCGGCGCCGTGGCCGACGCGAGCGCGGGCCCCGGCGGCTCCACCACGGTGGAACAGGGGCAGGATGCGACGGTCACCGTGCCGTGGACCGTCGCCCAAACCGGTGAGGCCTGGTGGTACGGCGACGCGGTCTTCGCCGGGACCGCGACATCCGGCACCGCCGCATCCGCCCGCCCGCAGCTCACCGTCTCGACGAAGGGCCTCGCCGTGGGCGAGCACTGGCTGCTCTTCGTCAGCGACAGCGAGCTCAACGGCGGCCCGGCGATCGCCGGGGGCGGCGCCACCGTCGTGCTCGTGCGCGTCGTGCCGAGCACGGCCGGAACACTCACGCTCGACGACGCCGTGCTGCGCTGGGGCCTGAACGACGAGACCAACAACGGCGCCTACTTCGGCGGCTGCAACTACCTCTCGGCCGGTCGCACCCCCGACCCGGGCGGCTCCGCCGTCTTCGCGCCGTCGCAGTACTCGGCCGATGCGCAGAACGTCGTGATCGAGAAGCCGGATGCCTCGGGCCGCTACGTGCGCGCATCCTGGGACACGAAATGCCTCGACCGCACCGGCGCCCCCCTCGGATCGGGAACGACCACGCCGTTCGGCGGCAACCAGTTCGTGATGAGCGGCGGCACCGGGCAGGTCGACGTCGCCACGGGAAGCGCGAGCATCCGGTGGGACGCCGACGTCACCGTGGTCTACTACGGTGGCCTGTCGTTCTGGTACCTCAGCGACCCGGTGCTGACGGTGGAGAACGGCGCCGGCACGCTGACCGCGACGGTCGGCGGCTTCGGTTCCGACCGGGACGACGCCTCCACCTGGGTGCCGCTGGCCGAACGCTCGGTGACGCTCGCGGTGTTCAGCGGGGTGCAGGTGGGCGCCGACGGCTTCACGGTCACACCCGACTACCGCGGGGTCGCCGTGTCGGTGCCCGCCGGCCAGAGCGCGCAGGCGCGATCCGGTGCCGACTGGGGAGCGTTCCCGCAGAGTTTCATCGACTTCCATGGGGCGTCGGGTCAGGCGGCCTACTGGTACTCCAGCGGCGGCCAGGCCGACTCGGCGAAAGTGGCCCTGCCGTTCGCGATCGGCTACGACGCCGCGAGCTTCGCTGCGCCCGTGGCACCGGCGGAGACGGCCGAGAAGGCGAGCGCGCGGGTTCCGGTGGGCAAGCTGCCCCCGCCGAAGCTTCCCGCCGCCGCTGTTCTGCCGGCTGCGCCCGCGCTGGCGGACGCCGCCCCGGTCGCGGTGTCGGCCGCATCCTCGGTCGTCATCGTCGAGTCGCCCGCGTCCGAGGTGCCGGCCCGCGAGGTGCTGCTGCTCCTGTTCGCGCTCGTGGCGCTGCTCGGGCTGGTGACGGTGATCGCCGGCGTGGGCGGAGGGCTCGTGGCTCTCGGGAAGACCGCGAGAGTTAATTAGGTAACCCTTACTTAGTTAAGGATAGGCTTGCCTTATCCCGTGAACACATTCCGTCGCGGGATCCGCCGCGAGCCGCCACTCCTGACGGCCGCGTTCCCCGACTGGGAGTCACTGTGAACAACACACGCACCCGGGCGCGCGCCAGCGCAGCCCTGGCGACCGGCATCACCGTCGCCCTCGCCCTGTCCACCCTGGCGGCCGCGCCCGCCTTCGCCGCCGCCCCGGCCGCGACCGTTCCCACGGTCGTCACGCCCAACACCGTCTCGGGAGCCGTCTTCACCTGGGGGCTCAGCAACGAGGCGGGAACCAAGGGCTACAACGGCCAGATGAACCTGCTGAGCGCCGGCAAGGTCACCAAGTCCGACGCCGCCGACACCGTCAGCGCCTCGGACTGGCTCGCCACCTCGGGCAACGTGACCATCCAGAAGAAGCAGGCCGACGGCAGCTACGCCACCGCCACCTGGGCCGGCCTCTCGACCGACGCGAGCGGCGCCGCGATCACCGCGCCGGCCGGCAAGTACAGCGACAACCGGGTGTCGATCGGATCGGGCTCCGGAACGGCCGACCCGGCAGCAGAAGACGCCGACATCTCCTGGACCGGCGATTTCACCGTCGCCTTCTACGGCGGCCTGACCCAGTACTCGGTGAGCAACCCGCACCTCGTCGTCGACAACGGCTCGGGCTCGATCACGGCCACCCTGAGCGGCTACGGCACGAGCATGGAGGACACGAGCCAGTTCGTGGCGCTCCCCGACACGGTCGTGACCCTTGCCGACCTCAACGGCGTCGACGTCACCGACGGCGGCTTCACCGTCGACCCCGAGTACCTCGGCGTCTCGGTCACCGCGCCGGGCGGAGCGACGCCTCAGGCGAAGACGGGCGACTACTGGGGCTCCTTCCCCCAGAGCTTCGTGGACTTCCAGGGCCTGACCGGACAGTCCTCCTACTGGTACTCCAGCGGCGGATCGGCAGACGCCCGCAAGGTGGCTCTGCCGATCGGCGTGACCATCCCGAAGCCGACGGTGACCGTGTCGAAGACCACGGGCCTGAACCCGGATGGCGAGACGGTCACGGTGACCGGAACCGGCTTCCTGCCGAGCGCTCCGGCGACCTCGGGCACGCGCCAGCCGCTGGCCGGCAAGTTCGGCGGATCGTACGTGGTGTTCGGGAGCTTCCTGGACTCGTGGCAGCCCTCTGCGAATACGGCCAGTTCTACGCGGAAGGTCCTCCAGCAGAAATGGGCGGTCGCGCCTGAAGACGTGAACAGCGTGGGCGGTTCGGCCGCCGGCGCGATAGCCATCGATGCCAGCGGATCATTCACGGTGGACATCCCGGTCGCAAAGGCCGCGGCAGGCCTTGCAGACGGCAACTATGGCATCTACACCTACTCGGGCAGTGGCGCGAAGTACGCCCCCTTCGAGACCTACACCCCCCTCAGCTTCGCGCTCCCCGACGCCACCCGCATCGACGGCGCCGACCGCTACGACGTCGCCGTGAAGATCTCGCAGACCTCGCACACCGGCACCTCCGACACCGTCTACGTGGCGAACGGCGCGGTGTTCTCCGACGCCCTGAGCGCCGCTCCGGCCGCCGCGAGCGAGAACGCCCCGCTGCTGCTGACCCCGGCCGACCGCCTGGTGCCGGCCGTCTCCGCCGAGATCACCCGCCTCGCCCCGAAGAAGATCGTCGTCGTGGGCGGACCGAACTCGGTCTCCCCGGCCGTGTTCTCGGAGCTGCAGGGCATCGCGAGCGAGAGCACCGTGCGCCTGGCCGGAGCCGACCGCTACGAGGTCTCGCGCAACGTCGTGGACTACGCCTTCGGCGAGGGTGCCACCACGGCCTACGTGGCGACCGGCACGAACTTCCCCGACGCTCTCTCCGCGAGCGCGGCCGGCGGATCGTTCGGCGCCCCCGTGCTGCTCGTGAACGGCCCGGCCGCGACGGCTGACGACGCCACGAAAGCGGCGCTCACCGGCCTGCACGTGACCTCGCTGAAGATCGCGGGCGGCCCGAACTCGGTGTCGACCGGCGTGGAGGCGGCGCTGAACACGGTCGCCCCGGTCACGCGCCTCTCCGGCGCCGACCGCTTCGAGGCCTCGGTGAACATCAACGCCGACGCCTTCACCCGGGCGAAGGACGTGTTCATCGCGACCGGACTGAACTTCCCCGACGCCCTCGCGGGCGCGGCCCTCGCGGCCGGGGCGAAGGCTCCGCTCTACGTGGTGCCGTCGAACTGCGTGCCGCAGGCCGCGCTCGCCGACATCGCGTCGTTCAACGCCGACCGCATCACCCTGCTCGGCGGGCCGAACTCGCTCAGCGAGGCCGTGCAGTCGCTCACGCCGTGCGCCTCGTAGTGCAGCACTGAGCACGCGCCCGTCCCGGGCGACGGCGAGGGCCCCTCCGCTTCCGGAGGGGCCCTCACTCGTGCCACTGATTAGTTGCTCACATTCTGCGTGCGACCGACGCGCTATAGGGCTCGGTCGCACGCAGAATGTGCAGAACTACTCACTCAGGCCGTGCGGTAGCCCGGGAGCGAGCGGATGAACGCGTCGACCAGGCGATCGAAGCTCCGGTCGACGTCGGCCGGCAGCCCGAAACCACCCGCGGCCTCGAGCGCCACGAAGCCGTGCAGCAGCGAACGCAGGCCGCGGGTGGCGTCGATCGCGTCGTCGCCCTCGAGGCCGAAGCCGGCGAGCACGTCGTAGATCACCCCCACGGCGACAGCCGCCGCGGCAGCGGCCTCGGGCAGACCGAACTCCTCTGCCGCCGGCCCGGCCTCGGAGCCGACCGTGCCGGTCGCGGCACTCACGCCGCTCGCCGGCGCGGCAGCGCCGTCGGGCGGGCCGACAGTGGGCGCCGACGCCGCGTCGACACCGCGCCCGGGCGCCGCAGCGACCCGGCGCGGCGCCGACACCGTGGCCGCGTAGCGGCCCGGATGCGCGTGCGCCCACTCGCGGCTGGCGTGCGCGAGCGCCGCCACGGCATCCGCCCCCGCCTTGCCCACCGTGGCCCGCGCCATGACGCCGGCGAGCTCGTGGATGGCGCGCTCCGACACCGAGTCGCGGAGCGCCGCGAGGCTGTCGATGTGCTTGTAGAGGCTCGGCAGCTTGATGCCGAGGCGCACCGCGACGGCCGCGAGCGTGAGGGCGTCGAAGCCCACCTCGTCGGCGAGCTGCTCGGCCTCCTCCGTGACGCGCTCGCGCGTGACACCGGCCCTAGGCACTCGCCGCCCCGCTCTCCGCCGAGCCGCCCGCGGCGGAGCCGAAGACGCGGCCGACGAAGCCGACGACCGCGGGCGTGACGATCTCGGGCTGCTGCGCGTGCGGGTAGTGACCCGCTTCGGCGACCATCAGCACCTCCGCGGGAGCCCCGAGCGCCTCCGCGATCCAGGCCGCCTCGGCCGCGGGGTCGCGGAAGTCGGGGTCGCGCTCCCCCATCACGATGAGGGCCGGCGCCTGCACCCGGCCCACCACAGCCTCGGCCGGGTCGTGCGAGAGCCGCGTGGTCGCGGAGAAGGCGGCGGCGTGGCCGGGCCGGCGCAGCGCATCCCGCACCGAGGCACGGTAGGCGGCGAAGTCGTCGGGCTTGCGGCCGGCGTAGAGGGTGGGCAGGTAGGCGTTCCACACCGGGGCCACCCACGGGCGGGCCATCATCACGCGGAAGAGCGCGCCCATCACCGGGTTCATCGGCGGGTTGCGCACGAAGGCTCCCACGAGCACGAGGCCGGCGACGAGTTCGGGGCGGCGAGCGGCAGCGATCACGGCGGCGCCCGCGCTCATCGAGTTGCCCACGACGACGGCCGGGCCGCCGCCGAGGGCCTCGATCAGGGCGATGAGGTCGGAAGCCGTCTCCTCGTCGCCGTAGGCGCGGAAGCCGGTGTCGCTGTCGCCGTGCCCACGCAGCTCGGCGTCGGCGACGCGGTAGCCCGCGGCCACGAGCTGCGGGGAGAGGGCACGGTAGGTGCTGCGGAGGTCGCCCATGCCGGGCGAGGTCACGACGAGGGGCGCATCGGATGCTCCGGCGACGCTGTAGGCGAGCCGGCCCTCCCCTCGGTCGAGGAAGCGGAGTTCGCTGATGGGGTTCTGCGTTGCGTTCATGTGGCTACTGTACCTAGCTTTAAAGCTATTGGCAATAGCTTTAGGAGAAAGAGTTCACTCGGCAGGATGCCTCGGCCGCAGCTCGCGCGCGATCGCGGCCACGGCATCCCGCCCCGCGCGGTTGGCCCCGACGGTCGACTGCGAGGGCCCGATTCCCACGAGATGGATGCGGTGGTCGGCCGCCACGCGCGTGCCGTCCATCGTGATGCCCCCGAGCTCGTTGCGCAGGCGCAACGGGTCGAGGTGGCCGAGCGCGGCCCGGAATCCCGTGGCCCAGAGGATGGTGTCCACCGAGGTGAAGCTGCCGTCGGCCTCGCGCACGCCGTAGGGCTCGATGGCGGTGAACATCGGGCGCCGCACGAGCACACCGCGCTCGCGGGCAGCGAGCGCGTAGGGCGTCCAGACCAGGCCGGTGTACGAGACCACGCTGCGGGTGGGCTTACCCGCCTCGACGTCGGCCACCACCTTCGCGATGGTGTCGCGGCCGAGGGTCTCGTGCTCGAACGGGACGTCGAGGAAGACGGGCTCGCGCCGGGTGTACCAGAGGGTCGTGGCCACTCGGGAGATCTCCTCGAGCTGCTGCACCGCCGAGATGCCCCCACCCACCACCGCCACCCGGCGCCCGCGGAACTCCTCGAGCGAGACATAGTCGCTCGTGTGCAACTGGCGGCCTCGGAAGGTCTCCTGGCCGGGGTAGTGCGGCAGCAGCGGATTCGTCCAGGTGCCGGTGGCGTTGATGACGTAGCGCGTGATCCACGTGCCCGCCCCAGCGCCTTCCGTCTCGACCTCGAGCAGACCGTCGCGCGCATCCTCGCCGGGGGCCGGATGCACCGAGGTCACCCGCACCGGCCGCACGATCGGGAACCCGTGCTCGCGTTCGTAGGCCGCGAAGTACCGTGGCACGGCCTCCCGGCTGGGCTCGTCGTCGTCGAGCGGCGGCTTCGGAGAACCCGGGAGGTCGAAGATGCCGTTCACCGTCGCCATGCGCAACGACTCCCACCGGTGCTGCCACGCCCCGCCCGGCGTCGTGTTCGCATCGAACACCACATAACTGCGCGCGGCCCCGTCGGGCGCATCGGCCGCGCCGGCCCCGCCTCCGGACTCCGGATTCTGCGCCTCGAGTGCGCTCACGAACCCTTGCCGCTGCAGGTGGTAGGCCGCCGACAACCCCGCCTGCCCCGCCCCGACGACGACCACCGTCGCCCGCCCCAGCACCTCGCTCATCGCAGAGACAGTCTCCCACTTCGCCCACGCCGACATCCACGCTCCCACCGACATCCGCACGCCCGCCGACGTTCGCGCGCCCGCCGGAACGACGGAGCGCAACAGCCCGGACGGACGGAGAGTCCGTAGTTTCCGCGATACGCGCGAGAAGTCCGTCGTTTCGGGGAGGGGACGGTCGTTCCCCTCACTGCAGCGACGAGGTCAGCCGCGCCAGCGAGTCCCAGACCTTGCCGCGCACGGGCCGCGCGAGCCAGGCATCGAGGGTGAGGAGGGTCGACTCGGCGCGGTAGGAGTCCTCGATCGCCCGCATCCGGTCGACGAAGGTGCGTCCGTGCACGAGCACCGACACCTCGAGGTTGAGGCTGAACGAGCGGATGTCCATGTTCGACGAGCCGATCACCGCCACCTCCTCGTCGACCGTGAAGTGCTTCGAGTGCAGCACGGTCGGCGGCCGGTAGAGGTAGATGCGCACGCCCGCCCGCAGCAGAGCCTCGTAGTAGGAGCGCTGCGCGTGGTGCACGAGCGCCTGGTCGCCGATCTCGGAGACGAAGAGCTCGACCGCGAGCCCCCTCGATGCGGCGGTGACGATGGCGAGCAGCACCGACTCCTCGGGCACGAAATACGGGCTCGTGATGCTGACCCGCCGCTCGGCCTTGTGGATCAGCGCCGCGAAGAGCTTGAGGTTGTTCTCGTTCTCGAAGGCCGGCCCGCTCGGCAGCACCTGCGCATCCACGAGGCCGTCGGATGCTCCGGGCACGCCGGGCGACACCGGTGCGGGTGCGGGCACCGGCAGCACCACGGGCGCCGTGTCGAGCGGCAGCAGCTCGTCGGTCTCGGAGTACCAGTCGGTCACGAACACCGCGTCGAGCTCGCGCACGACGGGCCCGGTCAGCCGCACCATCACCTCGTGCCAGTGCAGCCCGCGCTTCACGTTCTTGGGCTTGAGGTAGCTCGAGTCGATCAGGTTCTGCGAACCCGTGAACCCCACGGCCCCGTCGACCACCACGATCTTGCGGTGGTTGCGGAGATCCGGCCGCTGCCACTGGCCGCGCAGGGGCCGGAGCGGCAGCATGCCCTGCCACGGGATGCCGGCGCCGCGCAGAAAGGCCTGCGTCTCCCGCCGGTTCGACTGCAGGAACCCGGCGAGGTGGTCGGAGAGCACCCGCACCTCGACCCCGCGGGCGACGGCCCGCGCGAGCGCCTCGAAGAACGGCCGCGTGGCGTCGTCGAGCACGAGGATGTAGAACTCGACGTGCACCGACTCCGTGGCGCCGTCGATGGCCGCCGTCATCGCTCGCAGCGAGCCCTCGTAGTCGTCGATCAGCTCGGCCGTGTTGCCACCCACCATCGGCAGCGCCCCGAGGTTGCGGTTGAGCGCCACCACCGAGTGCAGCCATGACGGCCACTCGTCGCCGTGCGACACCAGCGACAGCCCGGCGGTACGCGCGAGCACGAGCTCGTTCACCTCGGCCTGCTTCTCGCGCCGCGCCCGCGGCAGCCGGCTGCGGCCCACGAGCAGGTAGGCGAGCGCCCCGAGGAACGGGATGAAGACGATCGTGAGCACCCAGGCGATCGCCGCCGAGGGCCGCCGGTTCGCCGACACGAGCACGGTGGCCACGAAGCCGAGCACGATGTGCGCCGCCAGCAGCACGAGCGCGGTGGTCTCACCCACCTCGAGGCCGGTCACGAGCGGCCGCCGGCCCCGCGCATCCGCACGCTCCCGCTCAGCACCCCGTTCACGCCAGGTTCTGCCGTGGCACCACGACCTTCTTGATGATGAGCAGAACGGATGCGGTCACCGGGCACGCGATCAGCGCGCCGAGGAGCCCGAGCAGCGTGCCGCCGATCATCGCGCCGATGAGCACGAGCGACCCCGGGATGCTGATGGCCTTGCCCACGATGCGCGGCGTCAGGAAGTAGGCCTCGAACTGCACGTAGACGAGCATCACGAGCCCCACCACGAGCGCCGTGCCGGGCGAGGCGAACAGCGACACCATGGTGACGATGATGAGGTTGATGACGCTGCCGACGAGCGGGATGAGCGTGATCGGGAAGGCGAGCGCCGCCAGCACCGGCGCGAACGGCACCCCGGCCGCGGTGAGCAGGATGAAGGTGAACACCGCGTTGATGGCCGCGAGGATGACCATCCCGCCCAGGTACTTGCCCACCGACTCCATGATGGTCTCGCCGAGCTCCATCACGCCGGGCCGCTTCGAGAGCGGCACGAGCGCGTAGAGACTCGTCTTGATGGTCTCGAGACCGGCCACGAAGTAGATGGTCAGCGCGATCACGAAGATCACCCCGAAGACGCCGTTGACGAAGCCCGCGCCCACCTTCAGCGCACCGCCGCCCACCGTGAGCCAGAGGTTCGGGTCGCTCAGCGACGAGGAGAGCCATTCGACCACGGGGGTCAACGCCCCACCGAAGGAGGCGTTCGTGTCGATGAACCACTGCTGGTTCTCGACGTCGTCGAAGCCCTTCGGCAGGTAGGTGAACAGCTGGGTGAGCTGGTCGACCACGATCGGGATGACGAGCCAGAGCAGCAGCGCCACCACCACGATGAAGCCCGCGATGACGGTGAGCACCGCGCCGGTGCGCGAGAACTTGCGGCGCTCGAGCCATCGCACGGTCGGGTAGAGACCGAGGCACACGAAGAACGCCACGAAGATGAGCGTCAGCGCCGTGCTGAGCGACGCCACCGCGGCGCCGAGCAGCAGGGCGAGCAGCACGCCGAGGGTGGCGACGAAGCCGACGCGGAACGGGCCGCCGGTGAGGAAAGCAGGAGTGGTCATGGGATCAGCCGCCGATCAGCTCGTGGGGTAGTCGACGAGCAGACGGGCGAGCAGGCGCGCGCCGTAGCCGGTGGCGCCCTTGGAGCGCCAGGAGTCGTCGGTGTCGGAGTTCATGGTGCCCGCGATGTCGAGGTGCGCCCACGGGATGTCGCCCACGAACTCGGCGAGGAAGAGCGCCGCCGTCGTGGCCCCGGCGTACTTGCCGCCGAGGTTCGAGAGGTCGGCGATGTCGGAGTCGATCTGCGGGCGGTACTTCTTCTCGAGCGGCAGCTGCCAGACCGGCTCGTCGGTGGCGGAAGCCGCAGCGGCGACGCGCGTGGCGAGCGGGACGTCGTTCGCGAACAGCGCCGCCGTCGAGGGCCCGAGCGCCATCAGCGCCGCACCCGTGAGGGTGGCGATGTCGATGATCGCGGCGGGCTTCAGCTCCGAGGCGAGCACGAGCGCGTCGCTCATCACCAGCCGGCCCTCCGCATCCGTGTTCTTCACCTCGACGGTCGTCCCGCCGCGGATGGTCAGCACGTCGCCGAGCTTCGTGGCGGAGCCCGAGGGCATGTTGTCGGTGCACATGAGGTAGGCCGTGACCTCGCTCGCGCATCCGGAGTCCTGCAGCGCCGTCATGGCCCCGAACACCGCGGCCGCACCGCCCATGTCCATCTTCATCAGCAGGTGCATCGGGTCGGAGGGCTTCAGCGAGATGCCGCCCGAGTCGAACATGATGCCCTTGCCCACGAGCGCGAGGTGCGTCTTCGCGGTGGCGCCGCCCTGGGGCACGTAGTGCAGCACGATCATGCGCGGCTCTTCGACGCTTCCCGCGTTGACGCCGAGGATGCCGCCGCAGCCGAGCGCGATGAGCTCCGCCTTGTCGGCCACCGTCACCTCGAGGCCGTACTTCGGGCCGACGCTCACGGCGAGGTCGGCGAACACCGCGGCGGTGAGGTGGCCGGGGGGCGTGTTGGCGAGGTCGCGGGCGACGGCGGCGGCCCGGGCGAGCACGAGGCCCTCCTGCACGCCGTCTTCGACGAGCCCGGAGTCCAGCGGTGTCACGATCTCGAAGGCGGCGAGCGCCACGTGCTTCGAGCTGGTCTTCAGGGGCGTGTAGGCGTAGCGCGCCAGCACGGCCGCTTCGGCGACGGCGCGGCCGATGGTGACCTCGTCGAGCGGGTAGCTCTCGCCCACCACGAACGACAAGGCGGATGCGCGGCGCTCGGCCCGCACGAAGGCCGCCACCACGTCGCGCAGCTTCGCCTCGGTGCGCACGTCGTCGGCCCCGATGCCCACGACCACGACGTCGGGGGCACCGAGCTTGGGCACCGCGAAGGTCTGGCCGGGCTTGCCCTCGAAGCCGTAGACCCGCAGGGCCTCCCAGTCGAGGCCGAGTTCGGCGGGCAGGGCGCCGTCGGGCGCCACCGGGTAGCCGACGGCGACGGATGCGGTGCTCGCGGCGGACGCGACCGTCACGGCCGGCACCGCGCCGAGCGAGGGGAGCAGGGGGAACCCGGCGGGGATCAGCCGGTGCGAGGAGTCGGGCATGGTGGGTGTCTCCATTCGTGTGCAGAAGTCAGAACGGCCAGAAGATCGGCACCACGAGCGTGGCGACGAGGACGAAGAGTGCGACCAGCGGCAGTCCGAGCTTCCAGTAGTCGCCGAAGCGGTAGCCACCGGGGCCCAGCACCATCGTATTGGCGGGAGTGGCCACGGGGGTGAGGAAGGAGGCGGCGGCCGAGACGGCCACGGCCATCAGCAGTGGCAGCGGGGAGATGCCGGTCTCCGCGGCCACCGCCACGGCGATCGGGGCGAGGATGAGCGCGGTGGCCATGTTGCTGATGAGCTGCCCGAGGATCACGGTCACCAGGCTCAGCCCGAGCACGAGCAGGTAAGGGCTCGCGCCGCCCAGCGCGTCGACGATGCCGTTCGCGATGAGGTCGGCGGCGCCCGAGCCCTGGATGGCGGTGGACAGCGGGATCATGCCCGCCACCAGGATGAGCGTCGTCCATGAGATCGAGCGGTGCGCCTGCGCCACCGTCACCACCCGCAGCAGCACCATCGCGCCCGCCGCCACGAGGGCCGCGATGGCCGGCGGCACGATGCCGATGGCGAGCAGCAGCACCATGCCGGCGAGGATGGCGATCGCCGCCCAGGCCCGGCCGGAGAGGGGCACGGCCTGCCGGCGCACCTGGTCGGGGTCGTCGATCACCACGACGTTGGGGTCGGCCACCGCCTCGGCGCTCAGTGCTTCCCACGTTCCCTGCAGCAGCATCACGTCGCCGGCCGCCAGCACCGTGCGCCCCTGGTCTTCGCCGCTGCGCTGCACGGCGACGATCACGAGCCGGCCGCTCTCGGTCACCATGCCGGGGAACACGGTCTCGCCGATGAATTCCGAGCGCGGCGCCACGACCACCTCGGTGAGGCCGGACTCCCGGTCGAGCACCGGCCGCGCCGGGTCGAGCGAGTACTGGGCCACGAGGGTCTCGGCGTGCCTGCTGAGGTCGCGGGCGGCGTGCTCGGCCTCGCGGTGCGGCAGCAGCCGGGGGCCGAACAGCACGATGATCAGCACCGTGCCGACCAGCAGCGGGATGCCCACGAGAGCGAACTCGAAATACCCGATCGGGCGTCCCGCGGCCGGGACGGCGAGTTCGGAGATCAGCACGTTCACCGGCGTGCCCGACAGCAGGAGCAGCGACCCGGCATGGGCCGCGAAGGCGAGCGGCATGAGCAGCTGCGAGGGCGGCTGCTTGATGCGCAGGGCGAGCACCACCACCATCGGAACGAGGGCGGCCACCGCTCCGTTCACGCTGATCAGCGCCGTGAGCACGGCGACCAGCAGCGACACCAGCACGACGATGCGCGAGCGCTTGGTGCCGGCCCGCGCCGTCAGCTGCTGGCCGGCCCAGGTGGTGACCCCCGTCGCATCCAGGCCCTCGCCCACCACGAAGAGCGCGGCGATGAAGATGATGACGGGGTCGCCGAAGCCGGCGATGGTCTGCTCGAAGCTGTTGATGCCCGTGACGTAGAGCGCGAGCGCGACGCCGATCGCCACGATTCCCACGGGGATCTTGTTCCACACGAAGGCCACGATGGCCAGCAGTAGAACGATCAGGGTGATCGCGATCGGGTTCACGGGCGGGGCTGCCTAGTCGTCGTCGCGGGCGTCTTCGAGCTCGAGGGACTCGCCTTCGGCGCCGTCGGGCTCCCCTCCGCCCATGCGCGCCGGCATGCGGCCGGCGGGCACGATGGCGAGCACGGCGATGCCGGCGAGCACGAGCAGCGACACCTTGAGCGCCTGCAGGCGGGCGAGCTCGTTCACGGCGACGGCCTCGTCGACCTGGGCCGGGGTGGCGCTGGTCGCGTCCATCACGGCTCGCAGATGGTCGTTCGTGATGAAGTTCACGCTGTCCAGCGGCACCTCGGCCTGCAGCGACGGCGGGATGCTCGGGTGGTCAGCCAGGCCCGACGCGATGAAGGAGCTCAGCATCCCGACCGCGAACACCGTCATCACGGCGATGCCGACGCTGCCCGAGATGTTGTGCACGAGCCCGCGCCAGGCGCCGACGTCGCCGGCCAGGCGCTTGGGCGCCGAGGAGAGCAGGGTGTTGAACACGAGCGCCACGATGGCGCCCTGCCCGAGGCCGAGCAGGATGAGGCCCACCACCACGAAGAACTGACCCCAGTCGTTCCGCACGGTGAAGGCGATGATCACGAGCGCGAGCGCCACGATCACGAAGCCGGCGCGGGCGATGACCCGGGGCGGGAAGCGCTTGTAGAAGCTGGCCACCACGGTGTTCGCCACGAAGATCGAGATCGTGTAGGGGATGATCGACAGCGAGGTCTCGAAGCTCGACCGCCCCTGCACGATCTGGATGTAGAGCGGGATGAGGAAGTTCGCAGCCGTTCCGATGAACAGCATCGCGGCCATGCAGAAGGTGGTGGCGCGCTCGGCGCCCGATTTCAGCACATCGAGGTCGAAGATCTGCGGGAGCCCCGCCTTCTTGCGCCGGCGCAGCCAGAGAAAGAAGCACTGGCCGCCGACGGCGCCGAGCAGCACGAGGATCGGCGCCGGCGAGATGCCGAGAACGTCGAACGGCGCGTTCGGGGTGGCGAGGAACACGCCCCACGAGGTGAGGCCCGAGAAGCCGAAGCTGAGCAGGATGATCGAGGCGGCCGCGAGCAGCGCACCCACGATGTCGATCGAGAGCTCCTTCTGCGGCGCCACCGGCGAGAAGCGGAAGCTCAGCACGAGGTTGATCACCCCGAGCACCGCGATGAGGGCGAAGGAGTAGCGCCAGCCGATGGTGGAAGCGAAGGAGCCCGCGATGAGCAGGGCCAGCACGCCGGCGGCCGGGATGGCGGCGGCGAGGTAGCCGATGGCCTTGGCCTGCTGGTCGCCGCGGTAGTTGGTGGAGATGAACACCACGAGGGCCGGCGCGATGAGGGCGATGACCGCGCCGGAGGCCGCCTGCGCCACGAAGAGCATCACGGGGCTCACGGCGAGCGCGATGGCCGCCATCGCGGCCGCGTGGATGACGACGGCGATCTGGAAGACCCGCCGCGTGCCGAACTTGGCGCCGATCTTCGCGCCGAGCAGGATGAACGCCGCCATCGCGAAGGTGCCGGTGGTGATGGCCGTGCCGATGCTCGTGGCGGGCATGTCGAGATCGGTCGAGATGCCCTGCATCGACACCGTGAGGGTGTTCACGGCGAAGGAGGCCTGGATCTGGGTCAGCACCACCACGATGAGTGGCAACCAGGAGGCCCGCGCGACCCGCGCGGCGGTGGTGTTCTGCACTGATCCTGCTGACATTCTGGATGCCCCCGACTCGCTTGGGAAACGGCACCTGGCCGATCAAGAGTCACACTAGGGCCGGGGCCTCGCGCGCTCCGCATCATGGCGCAGGATGAACTCATCATGGCGCAGTACGGCATACTGTGGCCATGCCTCGTCCTCTGCGGCGGTTCACCCCGCGCAAGCCCGCACACACCGAGCTCGTGGGCCGCGAGGGCATCGAGCTGATGGGCTGGCACTCGGCCATCGGCGTCGCCGATCCGGAGGCGTTCCGCGGCTCCCTGAGCATCGTGGTGTTCGACGAGACCTCGGTCGCGCGCAGCCGCCTCTCGGCCGGGCGTCAGGTGCGCTCCGCCGCCCATGTCGACGCCCTCGACGTGGGCACCACCTTCGTGTTCCTGCACCGCGGCCGGGCGACCGCGCGCCAGGGCGGCCACGAGCTGGCGCTCTCGCCGGGGAGCGTGGCCATCCTGAACGGGTTCGAGCCCTACGAGATCGAGGGCGGCGACGACTACGACGCGGCCGCGGTGACACTCGCCCGCAACGCGCTGGCGCGCTTCGGCGTTCCCGACTTCGAGCGCGACACCCGTGAGCTCCCACGCAGCGTCCTCACGAGCGCGGCCGCGGCCTTCCTGCTCGCACTCACCGACGACCTCCCCCGCCCCGGTTCGGCCGAGGGCATGACCACCCAGCGGGCTCTGCAGACGATGCTCGTGGGCATGCTCGTGAGTGCCTACGCGAGCACCGACGAGGTGGAGGGCCACGCCGAGCGTCTCGCGCGCGCGGTCGCCTTCATCGAGAGCAACGCGGCCGACCCCGATCTCGACGCCGCCGACGTGGCCACGGCCCTCGGCATCTCGGTGCGGCATCTGCAGCGCGTGCTCGGCGCCGCCGGCACCTCGGTGAGCGACGAGATCCGGGCCTGCCGACTGCGCACCGCCGCCGCCTACCTCGGCGACCCGGGCTGGCGGTCCTCGACGCTCGACGAGATCGCGGCCGCCTGTGGCTTCGGCTCGGCGTCGCGTCTGCGGCGGGCCTTCCAGGCGGTGCACGGGATGTCGCCGGTCGCGTTCCGCGCGAGCGCCCCGCCGCTGCCCGACACCGCCCTCACCCGCCACTGACTCCGCTGCCCGGCGCGCCGCCCCTCGGGTGGGGAATTTAGTTGTCGGTACAAGTGTTTTAATGAGCACTATGACGAACGCATCCGATCTCCTCGCTCCCGACACCGCGATGGGCGCCGTGACCCTGCGGGTCGGCGACCTCGACGGCATGATCGCCTACTACCGCGACGCCGTGACGCTCGACGTGATCGCGCAGCATGGGGACAGCGCGGTGCTCGGCCGCGGCGGGGTGCCCGCGATGATCCTGCAGCACGCCCCGGAGCTCAAGAACCCCGAGCCGCGGGCCGCGGGACTCTTCCACACCGCGATCCTGTTCGAGTCGGAGGCGGCGCTCGCCGCGGCCGTCTATTCGGTGGCCACCCGCTTCCCGCAGTCGTTCACAGGCTCGAGCGACCACCTGGTGTCGAAGGCCTTCTACTTCAACGACCCCGAGAACAACGGGGTGGAGCTCTATTGGGACCGCGACCGCACCGAGTGGAGCTGGACGCACGGGCAGATCGAGATGTCGACGCTCTTCCTCGACCCGAACGCCTTCCTGCAGCAGAACCTCACCCAGGAGATCGTCGACGACCCGAGGGTCGGCGGAGCCTCGATCGGCCACGTGCACCTCTCGGTGGGCGACGTCGCCCAGGCGCGCGACTTCTACGTCGACAAGCTCGGCTTCGAGGTCACCACCACCTACGGCCCCTCGGCACTGTTCGTCTCGGCCGGGGGCTACCACCACCACATGGCCATGAACGTGTGGAACTCGCTCGGCGCCGGTCGCCGGCAGCAGACCCTCGGACTCGGCCAGGTGGAGATCGTACTGCCGGATGCGGCGGAACTCGGCGCCACCGACGAGCGCCTGCGCCACTTCGGCCTACAGACGGCGAACGACGGCCGCAGTGTGACCGTGGCCGACCCGTGGGACAACACGATCCTGTTGCGCCCCGCCACGCCCTGAGCACCAGGCCGGAATTCTTGATCGCCTTGCGTTCGAAACCTCTGTCTCGTCTGTCTCTTTACATCCGCGAAACACTGGTGAAACGATTTGCATACTTTTTGCGCATTAGCGTAAGGCTCCTTGCACCTAGCTGAGCATCCGCCCCAAAATCCCGAAGAAACATCAAGCGCCTCGCTCGGCGCCGACGTCCTCCCGTGAGGTTCTCGCGCCCCTGCACCGGCGCTCTTCGGCGTGCCTGGACGGCGGATCCTGCCGAAGAAAGAAGGACACCGCCACGATGCACGAATCCTCCCCGCGCCGCCGGCGCCTGCGATCGGCCCTCGTGGCCGGCGGGCTCGCCCTCGGCCTCTCCCTGGTGGGCGCAGCCCCCGCGTTCGCCGCCGGGCCCACCGCCGGCACGGTCACGCTCTACGCCACGCCCACGGTGACCGTCGGAGATAGTGTCGACGTCGAGCTCAGCCTCGCCGGCACCGCCGACGTGTTCTCCTACGAGATCGTGGTCGGCTACGACCACGCCGCTCTCAGCTACGTCGCCGGCAGCGCGAGCGACGGCCCGGCCGGCGGCTTCACCTCCGCCACCGACAGCGCCGACGGCGTGCACCTGCTGTACACCCGCCTCGGCACCTCACCCGCGATCGGCGGTGACATCCCGCTGACGCTGCAGTTCACCTCGCTGGCGAGCGGAGCCGCGAACATCACCGTGCCGAGCGTCACCGTGGTCGACACCACCGGCGGAACCGACACCCTCACCGATGCGGCCGCCTTCGCCGTCGTCATCGAGGCGCTGCCGACACCCACCCCCACGCCCACCCCCACGGTCACTCCGACCGCCGAGCCCACCGCGACCGCCACGTCGACCCCGGCCGCCGTGGCCTCGGGCGACTCCGGATCGCTCGCGCTCACCGGTCTCAGCATCGGCGCCCTGGTGCTGTTCGCCGTCGCGGCCCTCGCCGCCGGAATCCTGGTGGTCGTGCGCCGCCGGTCTGCGAGCGCCCGATGAGCCGCCGCACCCCTTCCCCCGTCTCCGGGGCCGCTCGGTCCCCCTTCTCCTCGAGGAACGATTCCGTGAAATCCAGCGCCTTCCGACGCGCACGCACCACGGCGGCCGCCTCCGCGGGCCTCCTCGCGGTGCTCGCGGCGGGAACCGTCGTCGCCACCCCGGCGAACGCCGACCCCGCAGCCGCACCCGGCGCCCCCGCCGCGTCGATGCTCGCGCCCTACTACACGGCGCTCGACCTCACCGGCGACAAGCAGGTCACCACGCTCGACCTGCAGGTGGTCACCGACCACATCGGCGCGACCCCCGCCTCCGCCGACTGGCCCTCGGTCTCGGTGGCCGATGTCGACGCCGACGGCGTCATCACGGTCAAGGACCTCGCCGCCGTCTCCGAGCGCATGATCTACGACGACGGCCCCTTCACCCTGATCGAGGCCTCGACCCTCGACATGCAGGCCGCCATGAACGCGGGAGTCATCACCTCGGTGCAGCTCACCCAGGCCTACCTCGACCGCATCGCCTCGCTCGACAAGGTCGACTTCGACGGCCCGACCACGACGACCGGCTCCTCCACCACCGGCAACCTGCAGCGCCCGCTGAACTCGATCATCACCACGAGCACCGTCGCCCTCCAGGCGGCAGCGGCCGCCGACGCCACCCGCGCCGCCGACGGCATGACGAGCATGCTGCTCGGCATTCCGATCGCGCTGAAGGACAACTACGACACCACGGACATGGTGACGACCGGCGGATGCGCCTGCTGGGAGGCGAACCAGACCACGACCGACGCGAAGATGGTCGCCGGCCTCCGCGACGCGGGCGCCGTCATCCTCGCCAAGGCCAGCCTCGACGAGTTCGCCTACGGCTTCGTCTCGGAGTTCTCGGCCTTCCAGGGGATCGACTCCAGCACCACCAAGCAGAAGTCGGCCCTCGTCGCCAGCCCCTACGACACCACCAAGTCCGCGGGAGGGTCGAGCGGCGGAACCGGCGCCTCGATCTCGGCGAACTTCGCCGCCCTCGGCTTCGGCACCGACACGGGCGGTTCGATCCGCGTGCCCTCCTCCTACAACCAGCTGGTGGGCATCCGCCCGACGGTGGGGCTCACGAGCCGCGACGGCATCATCCCGCTTGCGCTCACGCAGGACACCGGTGGTCCGCTCGCTCGCAGCGTCACGGATGCTGCGGTCGCGCTCGACGCGGTCGTCGGGGTCGACGCCAACGACCCGATCACCTCCGAGCAGACGGGCCTCGTGCCGGACTCGTACACCTCGTACCTGGACCCCACCGCCCTTCAGGGCAAGCGGATCGGCTTCGTGCCGTCGATGATGGCCTCGAGCAACCCGACCGACAAGCGCCTCTGGGATGCCGCGAAGCTCACCCTCGAGGCTCAGGGCGCGACCGTCGTCGACCTCACGACGACCGCGGTGCCGTTCCCGACCGCCGACTTCAACAAGGTGCTCAACGAGGGCAGCGGCAGCACGAACGAGTTCAAGCACGACCTCGACGTGTACATCGCGAACCACCTCAGCTCGGCCGTGACGAGCCGTTCGCTCGGTGACATCATCGCCTCGGGCAACTTCGTGACCTCGCGCAACAGCACCTACGTGCAGCGCAACAACGTCACGCCGTCGCAGTACGATCTCTGGGCGAACCCCACCACGGGCACGCACACCACGCAGATCGCCACCGGCAACGCCCTCGTCACGAAGCTCATGACCGACAACGCCATCGACGCGATCGTGTACCCGAGCGGCACGCCGTACGGCACCTTCTCCACGAACCTCCGTCTCAGCCCGAACACGGGCATGCCGGCGGTCACCGTGCCGATGGGCCAGGCGAGCCCGACCGAGGCCAACCCCGGTGGCGGCGTCAACCTCGAGTTCCTCGGCAAGGACTACACGGAGGGCTCGCTGATCGGCCTCACCTACGCCTTCGAGCAGGCCACGAAGGCGCGTACCGCGCCGGCCCTGTACTCGGCAGCCGGCTGAGTCCCGACCCGCACCACGGATGCCCGTCCCCGGTCTTCGGACCGCGGGGCGGGCATCCGCTTTTCCGGCGGATGCCGGCTAGCGGTCGATCTCGCGCCGGTGGCCGAGATCGMCCACGACGATGACGAGCACCCCATCGTCGATGCGATAGATCACCCGGTAGTCGCCGGTGCGCACGCGCCACTCGGGGCGGGCGACGAGTTTCCTCGCGGCCGGCGGCCGCGGGTCGTCGGCGAGCAGCTCGATGACGGCCTGGATGCGGCGCTTGGCCTCGGGGGGCAGTGTGCGGAGTGTTCGAACGGCTGTAGGGAGAACCTGAACGTCGTACCGGGTCATGCCAGGCCGAGGTCGCGTTTGACCTCGTCCCAGGGAATCGGGGTCTCACCGAGACGCTCGGTCTCCTCCCACGCCGCATCGACCGCGCGGATGTCGGCGAGCTCCTCGGCGTCGGCGAGCAGCTGCTGCAGTTGCTCGGCATCGACGATGGCCGCGACGGGGCGGTCGCGGCGGGTGAGATAGACGGGCTCACGATGCGAGTCGTCGACGAGAGCGGCGAGCTTGCCTCGCGCATCCGTGATGGTGATGACGCTCATAGTCGGAATATTACCCCGATCTCGCTGATTATGTACATTACGAGCGAAAGATGGCGCCACGGGCCCGAAGTTGTGTGCGGCCCGAAAGGCGCGAGAATAGTTGACGTAGACCAATTAGAGAAAGCCGCCCGATGACTCACGACCTGATGACCCCCGAGAAGAACGTCCAGCGCATCATGTGGACCGGCACCGCCTGGTTCGCCGCGGCGGTCGGATCCGTGGCCATCGTGATGGGCCCGCTGCTCGCCTCGGGCTGGCGCCCCTCGGTGCTCACCGAGGGCGGCGGCGTGCTGTTCTGGGTGGGCTCGGCGTTCGTGGCGCTCAGCATCGGGCTGATCGGCTGGTCGGGCTGCCCGATCCTCGAGGTGAGCGTGCCGGTGGCCGACCACAACAAGACCCGCACCATGCAGGTGGGCACGCTTCTGTTCATCGTGGGCGGTGCGGCCGCCATGGTGGCCATCCTGCTCGGGCCCGCGCACTAGCGACTCAGCGGATGCCGAGCCTGCGCAGGTGGGCGTTCGCGAAACGGCCCTCGGGGTCGAGGCGCTCGTAGACCGCCCGGGCGTCGGCCAGGCGCGGCACCACGGCCGCGATGCGCTCGGCGTCGAAGAGGTGCAGCTTGCCCCAGTGCGGCCGGGCGCCGAAGGGCTCGAGCGCGCGCTCGATCAGCGGCAGCACGGCCCGCACCCCCGCGTCGTCGGGCAGCCAGGTGAAGTGGATGGCGAGGGTGTCGCGCCCGTAGGCCCCGCTCAGCCACTGCTCGTCGGCCGCCACCGTGCGGAACTCGCTGAGGCCGAGCAGCGGGTCGATCACGCCGGCGAGCTCGCGCACCGCGGAGAGCGCGGCCGCGGCATCCGAGCGCCGCACGAAGTACTCCGTCTGCAGCTCCTCCCCGCGGGAGGGCACCGTCTCGAGCCGGAAGTGCGGCAACCGCTCGTTCCACGGGCCGGGGACTCCGCGCTCGGTGAGATTGGGTTCGAGGGCGAGGCCCGCGGGCTCCCGGATGCCGCCCAGCAGCGAGCGCTCGGGCGCCAGCCCCACGGCAGCCTCCTCCTCGCTCAGCCGCGTCTTGACCCACACGTGCTCGAGCTCGGGCACGCCCCAGTGGGTGAGCACGCTCACGCTGTAGCCGGAGCCGAGCAGCGCATCCGGGTCGGCGAGGAAGTCGGCCCAGGCGATGCCGTCCCAGGCGTCCTGCTGCACGAGGTAGCTCGGCTGGACGTCGAGGGTCAGGCGGGTCGTGACGCCGAAGGCGCCGGCTGCCACCACGAGGGCTCCGAAATCCGGATGACCGCGGTCGGTCACCACGAGCTCGCCGCGGTGATCGACGTACTCGAGAGCGTGCACCGCCGAGGAGAGCGTGCCGTTCGTGTTGCCCGATCCGTGCGTTCCGGTGGCGACGGCGCCGCCGATGGAGATGTGCGGCAGCGAGCCCATGTTGTGCAGGGCCCAGCCGTGCTCCTGGAGCGCCCGGGCCGCGATGCCGTAGCGCATGCCGGCGCCGACCGTCGCGAGGCGGGCATCCGCGTCGATCTCGACGCCTGCGGGGAGCCCCGCGGTGGAGATCAGGGTGCCGCTCGTGTCGGCGATGTCGTTGAAGGAGTGACGGGTGCCGAGCGCGCGCACCGGGCCGGGTTGCCGGATGACGGCGGCCAGCTCCGCGACGCTCTGCGGCTCCGCCAGGCGGGGAGCCGTGAAGCGGTAGTTGCCGGCCCAGTTGAGGTCGGCACCGACGGCGCCGTCATCGCTGCGGCCGACAGCGTCGCGGTCGGCCGCGCTGCTGCCGGAGCTCTCCGCGAACAGCCGCCCGGTCACGAGCGCTGCCCTGCGGCGAGGCGGGTGGCGAGCAAGGCCCGGGCCGCCGGCGCACCCTCGGGCGTGAAGGCGTAGACGCGGCGGCGGCGCAGCTGCGTGTCGGTGTGCTCCTCCCACTCGGAGGAGATCCAGCCCTGGCGCTCGAGGCGCTCGAGGATCGGGTAGACGGTGCCCGACGGCCGCCCGCTGAGCTGCATGATCTGCAGCCCGAACATCGGGCCCTCTCCCTCGAGGAGRATCGTCAGCACGTCGACGGTGGGAGCGGTCACCCGCTGCAACGGTTCCATGTTCTCAACCTAGCGGCGGTCGTCCGCGTCCGCGCAGGGGCTCCCGGTCTCGTCACCGGTAGGCGCGCACGAAGGCGTCGGCGCCCGCGCGGGCCCGCTGCACGACGACGACGGGGGCGAGCGCGGTGCTGTCGAACATCGCACGGTCGAGGGAGGCACCGAGAACGAGGAACGCGAAGTGCTCGGCGGCGAGGTCCGGGTCGGGTACCTGCAAGAGACCTGCGTCGTGATAGCGCGCGAGCCGCCGGCCGATCGCCCGCATCACGCGAGCCGGGATGCGCTCGTAGTAGTCGGCCGCGAGCTCCGGGAAGCGGACGGACTCGCCCACGAGCAGACGACGGGTGGCCAGCACGCGGGGGGCGAGCACGGCACGGGCGTGCGCTTCCGCGAAGTCACCGATCTCCTCCCGCACGGGCCGATGGCCGATCACGGCCTCCGCATCCCGGGTCATGAACCCCTCGGCGGTCTCGGTGACGCGCTCGATCACAGCCCGGAAGAGCTCGTCCTTGCTCGCGTAGAGGTTGTAGACGGTGCGTTTCGCGACCCCGGCCTCCGCCGCCACCTCGTCGACGTTCGCCCCGACGAAGCCGCGGAGGGCGAAGTGCGCCGTCGCCGCATCGAGGATGCGCTCCCGCGAGCGCTGCGGCCGCGGATCGGACCGCCGGTCGCCGGGGGTTGCCCTCTCCTGGCGTGGGGCTGCTCTGGCTCGCCGTACTCGCCGGCTGGGCGTGGCTCGCGCTCGCCTGCGTGGCGGCCTACCGTGCGGTGCCGCATCCGGTGATCGCGCAGCGCTGAGCCCGGGGGCGCGCAGCACCCTCTGCACGCATCCACCTCCGCATCCTGTTGACTCGCCGAGTGACCATTGGCGCGAGACGCGCCCGGGCATAGCGTCGACAGGGAGTCGCGACGCACGAAGCCGCGCGCGACACCGAACGCAAGGAGTGCACCATGCCCAAGCCCGTCGCCTTCCTCCTCCTCGTCGCCGTGGCCGCCGGGGCCTACGTCGCCGGCACCAAGGCCGGTCGTTCGCGCTATCGCGAGATCAGCGGCGTCGCCAAGAAGTTCTGGGACGACCCGGCCGTGGCGAAGGCTCGCAAGCGCAGCTACAAGCAGGCGGAGAAGGCCGCGACGAAGATCGCCAAGAAGATCGGCGCCTGAGCCACGGCCGACACGAGCACCGGCGTGAGCGAGGGCCCCGGCACCGGCGGCAGCGCCGACACCTCCGGACGAGCCGGAATCCCCGACGCCGCCGGCATCCCGTCGACGGCGCACACCATCGCCATCCTCGGCGCCGGCGGCGACCTCACCGAGCGCTTGCTGCTGCCGGGGCTCGGCCAGGTGGTGGACGCGGGGCGCGACGTCGAGCTGCGTCTCGTCGGCGCGGCCCGCACCCCGCAGTCCCGTGAGGACTGGCAGGGGCTCGTGCGCCGCAGCCTCGAGGCGGCCGGGGTCTCGCCACACACGGTGCGCACGCTCGCGTCGACGGCCGAGTTCGTGCCCACCGACGCCTCCGACCCGGCCGAGCTGAAGGCCCTGCTCGACGCGTGCTCCACCTCCCCGGTGCTGTACATCGCCCTGCCACCATCGATGGGCCACAAGGTCGCCGCCGCGCTCGCGCAGATCGAGTTGCCGCCCGAGCTGCTCGTGGCGATCGAGAAGCCCTTCGGCGACGACCTGGCCGACGCCGAAGCCCTCAACCGGGAGCTGGCCGAGGCACTGGCCCCGTCGGGCGGCGCAGAGGGCCGCCTCTGGCGCATCGACCACTTCCTCGGCAACGCCACCGTGCACGGGATGCTCGGCCTGCGCTTCGGCAACGCGCTGCTCGAGTCGGCGTGGAACCGCGACACCGTCGAGAAGGTCGAGATCGTCTACGACGAGGAGCTCGGCCTCGAGGGCCGCGCCGCGTTCTACGATCACACCGGGGCCCTGCGTGACATGCTCCAGAGCCACCTGCTGATGGTGCTCGCGCTCACCGCGATGGAACGACCGGATGCGGTCACCTCCGCCTCCGTGCACGCCCGTGTGGCCGAGGTGCTCGGCGCGGTGCGCGTGTGGCGCGACGACCCGTCGACCGCCCGACGCGCCCGCTACACGGAGGGCCGCGTGGACGATCGCTTCTTCCCGTCGTATGCCGACGAGCCCGATGTCGACGGCGCACGCGGCACGGAGACCCTCGCGCAGGTGCTGCTGCAGGTCGACGTCCCCCGCTGGGAGGGCGTTCCGTTCGTGCTGCGCTCGGGCAAGGCGATCGGCAGCCCGCGGGCCGAGGTCGCCCTGCACTTCCGCGCCGCGTCACCGCCCGCGGGCATCGCCGCACCGGCCGACAGCCCGGGCGGCACGGTGCTGCGCATCTCGCTGAAGAACGGCGACGTCGACCTCGACCTGCTCGTGCACGGCTCGGCCACGCCCGACGCCCTCGAGCGCATCCCCCTCGAGGCGCGACCCGGCGAACCGGAGCTCGGTGCCTACGCGCAGGTGCTGGCGGGCATCCTGCAGCGCGACACGCTGCCCTCGGTGCCCGGCGACGTGGCCGAGCAGTGCTGGCGCATCGTGACGCCGATCCTCTCGGCCTGGGCCGCCGGCGAGACCCCGCTCGAGGAGTATTCGGCCGGGAGCGCGGGGCCCACCGGCTGGTGAGCCGGCGTGGCTCTGCATGACGAGCGGGCGGATCCCGGTCGCCTGCCGTGCTCAGCGCCGGAGCAGCCTGTTCTCGTAGGCGTGCACCACGATCTGGGCCCGGCTCTGCAGCCCGAGCTTGTGCAGCACGGCGCGGACGTGCGACTTCACCGTGGCCTCGCTCACGAACGCGGCGCGCGCGATCTCGCTGTTGCGCATCCCCGTGGCCGCGAGCAGGAACACGTCCCGCTCGCGCGGTGACAGGGCCGCCAGAGCATCGGGGACATCGGCCCCGCCGGCCGGCCGCGCGAACTCCCGCACCACGGTCCCGACGGGAACGGGCGGGGCGTCGCCCGCGTGCACCGCGCGGATCGTGTCGAGCAGCACCTCGGGCGTCACGTCCTTGGTGACGAAGGCGCTCGCCCCGTGGCGCATCGCCTGGAACACCGCCTCCTCCTGCTGGAAGGTGGTCAGAACGACGACCTGCGGTGCCGGCGCAGCGCTCGGGTCGCCGCCGACGCCGTCGGCACCAGCACCGGCACCGGCACCGGCACCGGCGGCATCCGGATCGCGCTCGCCCACGATCAGGCGGGTCGCCTCGATGCCGTTCGTGCCGGGCATCCGGATGTCCATCAGCACCACATCCGGGCGCGTGCGCCGCACGAGATCGACCGCCGCAGCGCCGTCGCCGGCGGTGCCGACGAGGTCGAGGTCGCGCTGCGAGTCGATGAGCATGCGCAGGCCGTAGACGAACAGCTCCTGGTCGTCGACCACCACCACGCGGATGCGCCGATCCTCGGCCGCGAGCTCCGCCCCACCGGCCGCGGACGCCCGGGCGGCGCTCATGCGGCCACTCCGGCGGCTCGCCGCTCGGCGGCCTCGTAGAAGGGGATGGATGCCGTCACCACGAAGACGCCCTCCTCCTCGTCGCGCGCGGCGGTGAGCCAGCCACCCGCGAGCCGCGCACGGTCGGTCATGCCCCGGATGCCGAAGGTGCGTCCCGCCGTCGCCGCCGCCCCCGCCTCCGGCACCGCGCACGCCGCGCTCGTCACCGTGAGCACGAGCCCGTCGCCGCCCCAGGCGAGCGACACCGACGCCGCCGGCCGGCTGCCGCCGTGCTTGAGCGCGTTCGTGAGGCTCTCCTGCACGATCCGGTAGACGCTCAGCTCCTGGGCCGGGGTGAGCATCCCCGGCTCGCCGAGGCGCTCGAGCTGCACGGTCATCCCGGTGAGCGACACCCGTTCGACGAGCGCGTCGACCTCGGCGAGCCCCGGCTGCGGCCGGGTGCCGTCGTCGTGCAGGCCTTCGAGCAGGCCCCGCAGGTCGGTGAGCGCCGACCGCGCCGTGTCGGCGATGCGGCGCAGTGCTTCGTCGGTCTGCTCCGGGACGGCATCCGCCTCCGGGATGGCGTCCTGCTCCGGGAGCTCGCCCGGCTCGGAGGGCTCCAGCGCCGCTGCCCCGGAGGCGCGCAGGTAGCGCGAGCCGTCGGCCACGGCCACCACCACGGTGAGCGAGTGGGCCAGCACGTCGTGCACCTCCTGGGCCAGCTCGCTGCGCTCCCTGACGCTCCGCAGTTCGAAGTCCGCGGCGACGAGGGCCGCCTCGGCCTCGGCGAGCGCCTGCCGCTCCGCGCGCCGGCGGCTGCCGGCATGCAAGGCCGCCCCCGCGCCCCAGGCCAGGAGATAGAGCACTCCGCCGAGGACCATGAGGCCGATGGCGAGCTGCGCTGCGCCGAGCGGAACGCCGAGAAGGAGGAGCGACATCCCTCCGGTCCAGCTCGCCCAGTCCCCGACCCAGACGAGCACGATCCCGACGGTCACCGCCTGCACGGCACCCACGGCCAGTGCAGCCCAGCGAATGCGCGATGTCGCGCTGAGCGCGACGACGAACCCGACGACGAGCGCCGCTTCGTAGATCGGCCAGGTGGTGGACTCGGGCGCCGAGAGCACGCCGGCGAGCTGCAGCAGCGGCACTCCCCCGATGATCGCTAGCGACACCACCGGCAGCAGGCGGCAGACGGCGATCGCGACGGCATACAGGCCGAGGCCGATGAAGAACCCCGGTTCGTGCGTGCGGCCGACCTCGGCGTTGATCCAGAGCAGAAGGAAGACGACGCCGATCACCGGCTCGATGAACAGGTTGAGGCGCTCCGTGAGTGACGACATGCCGACACGCTATGCGCTCGGGCACGCCGGGGCCCAGGCCCCGCAGCCGGATTCAGCCGAAGGGATGAGACCGCGGGCGCCGCAGGGCCGGGCTGCGCCCCTCTGCCGGTCGCCTCCCCCGTCGCAGCAGGGCAGCGCCGAGGGCGAGCGTGAGCAGTCCCGCGAGGGCCACGGATGCGCTGAGCGGCAGGCCGAGACCGGTCGCCGCGAGCTGCGCCCCACCGCCGGCCGGCACCACCGCGGGAACCGGCCCGGGCGCAGGAGCCGGTGCCGGGAGTGCGGCGAGGAACGCCGTAGCATCCACCCGCCCGGCCCCGGCCGCATCCGCCGCCTCCACCACCGGGAACCCGCTCGACACCTCCGCCGCCGTGGCGGTGAGCGTCCGCCGCAGCTGCTCGGCCGTCGTCGCCGGCGAGTACTGCCGGCCGAGCGCCACCACGCCCGCCACCGTGGGCGCCGCCGCCGAGGTGCCCCAGAAGGAGTGCACCCCGGGGCGCCCGTCGACCGGACGGCTCGGGCTGAAGAAGTTCGTGAGGATGCGGTCGGCGCCGGCCAGGTCGGGCTTGGCGCGCTGCACCGGACCGGGCAGGGGCTGGGCCGCCGCGGAGACGGCGGGGTCGTAGCCGAAGTACTGGGTCGCCGGACCGAGCGAGCTGAAGTCCTCGACCGTGCCCGGCGCGTCCGAGGGCACGGCCGCGACCGAGATGGCGGCGGCGAGACCGCCGTGGCCGGCGATCGTGCTGCCCACCCGGTCGTGCGCGGTCACCCCGAAGTACTCCGCCGCGACGATGTCGGTGTATGACCAGAGCCAGGTGAGGGCCGGCGTCACCGCCGCCTGCGGGCCGGCCGACAGGTCGCGCACGATCGAGAAGGCGTAGTCGCCCGCATCCGACAACTGCACGGCGCCCGTCAGCACGGGCAGGTTCGCGGTGCCGTCGCGCAGCACACTGGTGTCGCCGTCGGGGTCGGTGAGAGCCAGGGCGAAGGTTCCCTGGGTGGCGCCCACGGGCTCCGCCCACTGCACCGAGTAGCTCTGCGGGCTGGTCGACACCGGGAGCGTGAGCGTGTCGGTCGCGTCGGGCGATCCGCCCTGCGAGAAGTCCATGCAGTCGTAGGGGCCGGGGCCGTCCGCGGCGAGCCGCGCCAGCACCTCGGCGGGGCAGGTGGTGGGGCGGTAGGCATCCGTCGCCCAGCCGTTCACCGGATAGCCGGCGCTCGGGTACCCGGCCTCCCCGACATCGTTGTAGTTGCCGGCGCTCGTGAGGTAGCTGACGCCCTGACGGGCGACCTGCTCGACCGCGACGCCCACGGCGCCCGGCTGGTAGAAGGGCTCGCCGAAGAGGAAGACGTCGTCGACGATCACGGTGGCGCCGGCGGCGGCGAGCGCGAGCACGGCGTCGTGCATGGTGAGCTCGTCGATGCCGTAGCTGGCGAAGGCGAGCGCGGCGCCGGGCGCGACGCTGTGCACCACCTGCGCCATCGCACGGCCCTCGTCGCTCCGCGTGCCGGGTGTCGCGTCGGTCAGCACGGACACCGGATGCTCGTAGCCGCAGGGATTCCCGGGCCCGGGCAGCAGGCCCGCGGCCACGTCCTGCGCCGGGGTCGAGGCGGCCCTGTTGCTCGAGGCGAAGGAGTCGGAGATGATGCCGACCGTCACGCCGGTGCCGTCGACGCCGTGCAGCGCGCCGGCGAGCTCGGCGTTCAGCGCGGTGGCGCCGACGGCCTCGACGGCCCGGCAGGATGCGGCCGTCGCGATGGCCCCGAGCTCCGCGGATGCCGCGCCGGCGCTCCCCACCACCCCGGAGTCGCCGGGCCTCAGCGCCTCGGTCACCGAGGCCACCCCCGGCAGCGCCGCGACCGCGGCCAGGTTCGCCGGCGGGACGAAGGCGCTCGCGCGGGCGAGCTCGGCCGAGCTCGCCTCCACGGTGCCGAGCGCGGCGAGGGCGGCGAAATCGGCGGCGCTCGGCCGCACCCGGTACAGGATCGAGACGGCCACCGCCCCACGATCCACCTGCAGGCTGCCCGCACCCGTGTCGGCGAGGCCCAGCTCGCCGGCGGTCGACGGCGCGGTCAGGTCGGTACCCGCCGGCAGGGCGGTGAGAGCCTCCAGCCGGTCGGAGAGCCCGACGGTCTCGACGCTGCTGCCGCTCTCCGCCGACGCGTCGGCCGAGGCATCCGCCGCAGCCGCCGGCTCGGCCTGCGCGGCGGCCGGGGCCAGCAGCATCGCCGCGAACACGGCCGCCATGACACCGGCGCCGAGCCGCGAGGCCCGCAGCACCGGTGCCGCCCCGCGCCCTCGGCGCGCATCCTGTGCACGGTTCGGCAGGCCGGATCCGGCGTCGCCCATCGATGTCCCCCTCGGTGTGTTCGGCAGTGGTGCCCGCGCGACCCACGCGGAGCGTGACCGGGCATCCCTCCGATGCTATCGACGGCGATGATGAACCCGGGTGCCTCGGAGCCGAGCGGCGCGGCGCCGAACACGACGGGGTCGAACACCGGGTTCGGGTGGAAGCCCGGCAGAGGGAAGGTCACGGCGGGAGCGGCGACGGCGAGGCGATCCTCGGGGTCGCCTCGGAGCCGTCTCAGCTTGTCGGCAGCCCGCATCCGGGCTCAGCTCGGAGAGAGCCGAGTTCGCAGGAACTCGACGGTGCGCTGCCGGGCGGCGAGGGCCGGGTGCCCCGGAACCTCCCGCACCTCGCTCGTGAGCACCGAGTGCGCACGGCGGGAGAATCCGCCGGGGTTGCCGGGTGAGGAGTCGAGCTCGATCACCTCGAAGGCGTCGCCGAGCCGGGCCTTCAGGGCGTCGAAACGCGGGCGCGGCGAGTTGGCGTCGTCGGAGAAGCGCAGGCCGAGGGCGCAGAATCCCTCACCGGATGCGCGCTCGGCGACCCGGTCGAGCTCCTCACGGGAGAGCCCGGGGTCGCGCTGGCGTGCCCGCCCGAGCGGGAAGGGGGCGGCCGGCTGGCTGACCACCGAGGCGAGCACCGTGGAGTCGACCGCGGCGGCGAGGGCGAAGCCGCCGGTGAAGCACATGCCGATGACTCCGACGCCGGTGCCCGGCGTGCGCGCGGCGAGCTCGGCGGCGACGGCCCGCAGCGCGACGGTGATCGGCCGATGGGCGTTCACGGCGAAGGCGCGGAACTCGGCGCTCACGCAGATGCGCGCCACCGCGCGAAGGGTGTACCCCGGGGTCTGCGGCTTGCCGGGGGTGCCGAACGGGGAGGGAACCACCACGGTGAACCCCTCGTCGACGAGATGCTCGGCGAGCCCCAGCACCTCGGGCGTGATGCCGGGCAGCTCCGGGATGAGCACCACTCCCGGGCCCGACCCCTTCTCGAAGCAGTCGAAGACGAGCTCGCCGGCGCTGAACGGCGTGCGCGCCCAGCCCTCGAGCGTGGCGGTGGGCGCGGTGCCGGTCATGGGCTCAGTCTGCCACCGCCGCCGTCCGGGCCGCCGTCACCGCCGTCACCGCCGTGGGCGAGTGGCGGGCGCGGTTCAGGCGGGCGCCGGGCAGTGCAGCTGCGTGCGCTCGCCCGAACGGTCGATGTCGTGCAGCGCCATGCTGCGGCCGCAGAGCGGGCAGCGCGGATCGGCGGGCGGCGTATACGGGGCTTCCGGATGCCCGGCGCCGATCTGGGCAGGTCCCGTGAAGCGGTAGATGAAACGGTTGAACCCGTTGTAGAAGCCGGGTTTGCCGTCGAAGGGGTTCATCGGGTCGGGCCGTTTGTTTCGTGCCATAACGATTAGTATACTAAGCAATATGGAGACCAGGGCACCCGCACAGCACGACGACCTGCTCGCCCTCGACCGCCAGCTCTGCTTCGCGCTCGCGGTGGCCTCGCGCTCGGTGATCGGCGCCTACAAGCCGATCCTCGAGCCGATGGGCCTCACGCATCCGCAGTACCTGGTGATGCTCGCCCTCTGGGAGCGCGACCCGCGCTCGCTCACCGAGCTCGCCGAGGTGCTGCGCCTCGAGCCGGCCACGCTCTCCCCGCTCGTGAAGCGGCTCGAGGCGGCCGGCCTCGTGACCCGGCAGCGCGCAGCGGGCGACGAACGCCAGCTCGCGGTCACGCTCACGCCCGAGGGGCGGGCACTGCGGGCCAGTGCCGAGCAGGTGCCGCCCCAGGTGGTGGCGGCACTCGGCGTCGACCTCGACGAGCTCACCGAGCTCCACACCCGGCTCACGAAGATCATCGAGCGCATCGCCCCGCTGCCCGCCTGAGGCGCGACGGTCACTCCCCGTACGGCACCTCGACGTCGACCACCCAGGTCACCCCGAATCGGTCCTTCAGCATGCCGTAGACGGGCGCCCACGGCGCCGGACCGAGCGGCTGAAGCACCTCGGCGTCCTCGCTCAACTTCTCCCACTGCGCGGCGATCTCCCCGGACTCGGTGCCTCGCAACGAGAGGTAGAACGGGTTCACGCCGGGGTTCCACTCCTTCGAGCCCGGCACGTCGAACGCCATCACGCGGAAGCCGTTCGCCACCGCAACCTGCCCCCAGATGACGTTGCCGGCTTCCTCCGGAACCTCGACGGCACCGAAGTCCTGGTAGGTGAACACGGTGAGCTCTCCGCCGAAGACCGACTGGTAGAACTCGAGGGCGGCGCGGGCCTCGCCGCGGAAGTTGAGGTGGGTGGTGGCACGGACGGTCATGACGACTCCTCGTTGGAGAACGGATGCGCGGGCCGGCCTTCTGGCCGCCTCCACCGGCGATCACCGGCTGCGCAGACAGGCTCGCGCCGATCGAGGTCGGATTCCGTCCTCAATCGTGGAAGTCGGGAACGTGCCGATTCGGCACGCGTTTGTGCTGTGGCGCGGCGCGCTCCAGGCTGGAGGCATGACCGAGCACCCGCATCCCTCGCCCGAGTCCGCACCCGCCGACGCACCCACCCACGCGGTGGAGTTCTGGGAGACCCTCTACCAGGAACGCCCGCAGCTCTGGAGCGGCCGCGCGAACCAGGTGCTCACCGATGTCGCCCGCACGCTCGCGCCCGGCCGGGCGCTCGACCTCGGCAGCGGGGAGGGCGGCGACTCGATCTGGCTCGCCGAGCAGGGCTGGCAGGTCACCGGCATCGACCTCTCGGCGACGGCGCTCGCCCGCGCCGCCGGAGCCGCCGCCGCGCGGGGGATCGCCGAGGGGAGCATCCGCTGGGTCCAGGCGGATCTCACCGACTGGCAGCCCGACGGGCTCTACGAACTCGTGTCGGCGTGCTTCCTGCACGCACCGGCGCAGATCGGCTTCGCCCGCGAGTCGGTGCTGCAGCGCGCCGCGACGGCCGTCGCCCCCGGCGGCGCACTGCTCATCGTGGGGCACGCGGCTCCCCCGCCGTGGGCGAACGCCGAGCACCACCACGACGAGCACCTCCCCACTCCCGCCGAGGTGCACGAGGCGCTCGGACTCGACCCCGCCCAGTGGCGTGTGCTCGCGAGCGAGGTGCGCTCCCGGGAGGGCGTCGGTCCCGACGGCGGGCACGGCACGCTCGATGACGCGGTGCTGCTGCTGGAGCGTCTCAGCGCCTGAGCCGCGCATCGGCGCGAACGGGGTTCAGGCCGCGGCCGCCGAGTCCGCGCCCGCGCCCGTCGCTGCGGCCACGGCCTCCCAGGCGAAGCCGTCGGGATCGGTGAAGGCACCCGCATCGCTGTTCACCGCGAGGCGGTGCGAGCCGCTGCCCTCGGGGGCGACTCCCGCATCCTTCGCCAGGGCGCTACGGCTGTAGAGGCCGAATCCCACCGGGCTCGACGGCAGGGCGAACTCCACGTACTTGCCGAAGCTCTTGCCCACGGCGAGGCCGCGGTCGGCATAGAAGCGCTTGCTGGCCGCGACGTCGGCGGCGGCGATCAGCAGCACGAGGGCGTCGATCTCGCGCGTGGCAGGCCCCGAGTCCTTCTTGGCCGAGGTGGCCACCTTCCAGAGGGTGCCGTCGGGGGCCTGAACGGTTCCCCCGAAGCCCCAGAGCGACTTCTTCGCCGGTTTGATCTCGGTGGCTCCCGCGGCGAGCGCCGCGTCGAGGAAGGCGGCCGCGGTGGCGGGCTGGGCGACCAGCAGCGAGAGGGTGAAGCCGCGGAATCCGGTGCTCGGCGCATCCGATGCCCGCAACCGCAGCCGGTCACCGAGACCGAAGGCGGCGGAGTAGAACGACTCGGCCTCGGGGAGGTCGGCCACGTCGAGCGTGACGGAGGAGATGGAGCTGATGGAGGTCATGACGGCAACGCTAGGCGGCGCCTCGCGACGGCGCTTCTCCATTCGTGCTCGATCGCGGCCCCCGCTCCGGCGCCGGACTCCGTGGCGCTGACCCCACAAAGGGGGGTCGAGGATTCCTCGACTTAATGGACAGCCGTCGATATGGTCGAGCCATCAGGGTCAGGGGCTGCTGAGGCAGAGGGCGCTGGATGGGGATCGAGTCGATCATGGGTGTTCAATCGAAGTCTTCAACGTGCCGTCAAACCGCTCGGCGGCGGCGAAGGGCGCGTGCGGGGGTGGTCGCGCTCCTCGCTGCGGCCCTGGCGGCCTCGAGCTTGCTGGGAGGCGGGACCGCCGCCATGGCCCTGCACGCGGATGGGGGCGCGCCCCCGAGCGATCCGTCGCCCACGGGCACGCCGGGACCGACCGACACACCGCCGACGAGCGACGCCGGACCCGGCCCGACGGTGTCGCGCATCACCGCCGCCGACCGCTACGACCTCGCCGCCGAGCTCGCGCGGCGGGTGAGCCCCGGGTCGTCGAACACGGTCTACCTCGCCTCCGGCGCCACCTTCCCCGACGCCTTGAGCGCCGGTCCGGCCGCCGTCGCGAGCTCCGCTCCGCTGCTCCTCGTGGCTCCGGACTCGGTGCCCGCCTCGGTGGCGGCGTCACTCATCCGTCTCGATCCCCGCGTGGTCAAGGTCGTCGGTGGCCCCGCGACGGTGTCGGATGCGGTGCTCGCCACCGTGCACGCCCTCGTCCCGCGCGCGACGGTCTCCCGCATCTGGGGGGCCGACCGCTACGCGGTCAGCCGCGAGGTCGTGGCCGACGCCTTCGGGGCAGGCGCCTACGGCGCTGGGATCGCGACCGGCCGGGACTTCCCCGACGCCCTCGCGGTCGGAGCCGTCGCGGGAGCGAACTCCCTTCCCGTGATCCTCGTCGACGGTGCCGCTCCGGCCGCCGACTCCGCCACCCGCACGCTCTTGCACGGCCTGGGCGTGCACGTCGCCACGGTCGTGGGCGGCCCGCTCTCGGTCTCCGACGGAGTGCTGAACACGCTCCTCCCGGACGGCTGGGTGCCGAGGGTCTCGGGCGCGAACCGCTACGAGGTGTCATTGAACCTCGCCACGGCCTTCGCCACCAACTACTCCACCGTCTACCTCGTCACGGGGGCGAACTTCCCCGATGCGCTCGCGGGCGGAGTACTGGCGGCCAAGACGATCTCGCCGATGTTCGTGGTGCCGGGCGACTGCGTTCCGCGCGGGGTGCTCTCGCTCATCGCGACGAACGGAACGAGCAACGTCACGCTCATCGGCGGCCCCGCTTCGCTCAGTCCGGCGGTCGCGGCGCTGACACCGTGCTCGTTCTGAGGGCCTGAGGGGCCGGCCGCCTCGGCGCGGCCTCCCCCCACCTGCAGCCGGGCGCTCGCTAGCCGAGCGTCCGGCGCAGCAAGGCGGTCCAGCCGCCGAGCAGCAGCACACCGGCCACACCGAACCCGAGCCAGCTGAGCAGGGCGGATGCGGCGCCGGTGATGAAGAAGCCCGAGAGCAGGCCGCCGAGCCAGAGCACGAGCAGCACCAGCACGGTGAGCAGCGCGAGCCCGATCGCGCGCAACGGCGCCCGGGCGAACGCCCGGAACCCGGAGAAGGCGCGTGCCCCGCCTGCCACCGAGGGCAGCACCACGAAGGCGGCGCTCGTGGTGAGCACGAACAGCGGTGCGGCGACCACCGCCGAGAGCCCGATCGCGAGCACCGCCGCCGCAGCGGTGACCCACAGGCGCAGCCCCGGCATCCGGAATCGCGTTCGGGGCTCGGTCACGGCGGTGCACGCGGCGGCCACGAGCGCGGCCCCGGCGGCGAGCGCCGCGAACGACACGAGAACGAGCGCCAGGAACCCCGGGGCGAATCCGGGCGTGAGGAACGGCCAGGCGGTGGCCGCCTGCACGAGCGCGTTGCCGACGACGACCGGCACCGTGACGCGCCAGCTGCGGCCCACCACGCGGACTCCGCCGACCCGGCCCGGCACCGGCATCCGGTCACCGGCGCGCTCCGCGCTCACGAGGTGGACCTCGCCGCCGCGTCGAGCACGTCCATGATCGATCCGGAGTAGAGCTGCTTCTCGCCCACAGTGACGGTCAGCACCACCGGGTCGTCGGCCGGGGAGACGACCGTGACGGTCTCGCCCGAGACGGTCGTGCCGCTGCAGGTCACCGCGCCGGCGGCGGTCGCGCAGACCGGCGCGGTGAGCACGGAGACATCCGCGGTCGTCAGTACGTCGATGGCCGCGTAGCGCACCTCGGTCTCGTGGTTGCCGCCCACGGGCGCGAGGGCCGCCACCTGCGAGCAGCCCGCGAGCATCCCGGCGGCACCGACCATCAGCACGGCCGCCGCCACCCGGGCCGCCGCAGCCACCCGCGCCCGGGCGCTCACAGGCCCCTCGCCGTCTCGTAGGCCGTGAGACGCGCCTGTTCGGTCATGCGCTGGGCTTCGAGCGAGGCATCCGTGATGCTCGAGAGGTCGAACGGCGCCGGCAGCAGCAGCTCGGTGTTGCGGTCCAGCGGCGAGCCGCGGCGCATCATCGGCGTCTCCGCCCAGTCGTTGGCGGCGAACTCGCGGCTGCGCGAGGCGAGGTCGGAGCGGCTGCCGCTCGTGCCCGGCACGGCCGGCGAGGCGTGGTCGAGCACTGTGGTGAACAGCGAGAGGGTGCCGTCGCGGTTGTCGACGACCTCGACCACCTGCTGCTGCTGGGGGAAGTCGATGCAGGATGCCGTGGTGATCTCCCAGAAGCCCCCGCCGGGCCTCGTGTGCGCGAGGATCTGGTTGAGGTGCGTGTGCCCGTTCAGCCAGCCGATCGCCACCGGGTAGCGCAGCAGCAGGTCGACGAACTCCTCGGCGCCGTGCAGCACCTCGGTGGCTCCCGGCCGCTGCGCGCGGTTCTCGAGGGTGAGGCTGTTGTGGTGGCTGAACACGAGCGCGAGCTTCTTGTCGGCCGTCGCCTGCTGCAGCTGCGCCTCGAGCCAGCGGAACTGCACGTCGGGCACGGCGCCGTCGGGCCCGGCGACCTGGTTGCAGGTGTCGAGACCGAGACCGACGATGTCCGGGCTGAGCTCGGCCTTCCACCAGGTCTCGCCGGAGTCGAGGTTGTGCTGCGTGAAGCCGTGGCCCACGGGGCCCGGGGTGGGCTCGGTCACGAAGTGCTCGGCCATGAAGTCGCGCTGCTCGAAGAGGAAGCGCTCGGGGTTCGACGGAACCGCCTTGAACCCCGGCCGGCCGATTCCGAGGGCGATGCCGAGCGCATCCATCGCCTGCGGGAACGCTCCGCCACTGGCCGCGTAGCCGCCCAGGATGCCGCCGGCCGTGCCGTCGAGACTGTACGACTTCTGGCCGCCCACCGCGAGGGCGTGCAGCTGCGGGCTGAGGTCGAAGGTGCCGAGCAGCAGCGTGTCGTGGTTGCCGTACACGGCGTACCAGGGGGCGGGGAGGCCGGGTGACTCCACCGGCTGAGCGATGGCCTGGGCGAGCAGCTCGGGCAGGCGCGGGAAGCCGTAGTCGCCGAAGGGACCGCCGCCGGGGTCGCCCGGGCGGTAGGCCCAGGTCGCTTCGGACCAGGCCTGCACGCCTTGGTAACCCGCGCCCCGGCCGGCGGTCGCGGGATCGACCGCGAGGCCGTCCATGAGGTCGATGTACCAGCGCAGCTCGAGGTGCGAGTGCATGTCGGCGCTGTCGCCCGTGACGATCGCCGCGCCCATCGGGGCTCCCGTGAGCGGGCTGTAGCGGGCATCCGCGAACGACTGCACCATCGCGGCGGTGGCGTGCGGGCTGAGCGGGTCGTGCGGATGGAAGGCCGAGCCCCAGGCCGAGTGGTTCTGCTCGATCATCGGTTCGATGCGGCCGGGCGACTGCGCATCGATCACGTGCAGGTCGGAGAGGTGGCCGAGATAGAGCAGCGAGCGGCGGGTCTGCGTGCGGGCCGGGTGCGGCGCGACGCCCAGCACGTCGAGGCGCGGGATGTAGGGCTCGCCGGGCCCGGTGGTGAGCGCCCGGTAACTGCCGGTGGTGACGGTGCCCTGGCGGATGGTCTGCAGCAGGGTGGTGGGCACGTCGCCGAGGGTCGCGCCTGCAGCGCGGGCCGCACGGAGGGCTCCGGATGCGCCGGCACCGCCGCTCGCGGCCGCCGCGGCCGCCAGGCGCGGCGTCAGCATCTCGGCGCTCAGCCCCGTGGCGGCTGCGAGGGCGGCGGCGTGCAACAGGAACTGCCGTCGGGAGAGTCCGGGCATCGCTGCGGTCCGTTTCGGTCGGGTGGCCGAACCCCGCGGGGCGTTGCGGGGAGCGCCTCCAGGCTCGGACGCGCGAGACCGAGCGTAGCTTCTCGCGTCACCGCGCGGAATGCCCCCGAGCTGGGCGCGGGGGCTCCGGAGCCGGGGCCACCGGGCTCATTGGGCTCTCCTGGCCTAGCCGAACACCTCCATCTGGCCGAGGTGCTGCACCAGCTCGTCGAGCACGCTCGCCCAGCCGTCGTAGTAGAAGCCGTCGCCCGCGACGCCGTCGACCCCGCGCAGCTCGACAGAGAGGCGCGTGAGCTCGCCGAGCGGGGTGATGGTCACGGTGACGACCGGGCGGTCGTCGTCGGGCGCATCCGGGAGTCCCCAGCTGAACACGAGCCTCTCGCCGGGCTCGATCTCGCGGTAGACCCCGGCGGTCACCACGGCCTCGCCGCTGATCCCGTCCACCATCGTGTACGAGTACTCGCCGCCGGCGCGCACGTCGAGGTGCACCGATTCCCGGGGGGTGGTGCCGCCCCGGCCGTGCCACCAGGCGGCGACCTGGTCGGGTTCGGTCCACGCCGACCAGATGGCGTCCGGGGTCGCATCCAGCTCGCGCGTGAGAGTGAAGCCCTTGGTGGTGTCGATCATGATCGTCTCCTCCTGGGTCGCACGGCGGCGCCCCGCTCGCCATTCTGGCCCGCGGCGACCGGATGCGCATCCGCCGCCGCGGGCGTCGGCCACCGGATGCGCACCCGGCGCGCACCCCGCCCCGCCATCGCGGCTACCCTGGGAAGCCATGACCATCACCGCTTCCGCCGACGGCTCCGCGCTCGGCAACCCCGGCCCGGCCGGCTGGGCCTGGTACATCGACGACCGCACCTGGGCCGCCGGCGGCTGGCCGCACGGCACCAACAACATGGGCGAGCTGAAGGCGGTGCTCGAGCTGTTCCGCGCGACGGCGCACGTCGACGACGATCTCCACATCCTCTGCGACTCGCAGTACGTCATCAACACGGTGACGAAATGGATGCCGGGCTGGAAGCGCAAGGGCTGGCGCAAGGGCGACGGCAAGCCGGTGATGAACCTCGACCTCATCAAGGAGATCGACGAGGCCATCCGCGGCCGCCGGTACACCTTCGAGTGGGTGAAGGGACACGTGGGGCACGAGCTCAACGAGGCCGCCGACATCCGGGCACGCGGAGCGGCCGAGGCCTATCAGCGCGGCCGCACCCCCGACACCGGGCCCGGCTTCCCCGGGGCGCCCGCGGCGCCGGATGCGCGCATCCCGTCCGCCGCATCCGATGCGACGCCGGAAGCCGTCCCGGCCCCGAGCGACGCCACGCTCTTCTAGCGTCCTGTAACCTGGTGGTCTGACCAGCCACGTGGCTCGGGGAGGCCGACATCCGCACGGATGACCGGTCCGAGGCTTGAAACCTCCAGCATTCTCTCGAGAAGCCTGGAGGTTTCTTCATGTCCGGAACTGTGCGCGGAACCCGCCGTTGGTGGGTGCTCGCCGTCCTCTCCCTCACCCAGCTCGTGGTGGTGCTCGACGGCACGATCGTCAGCATCGCCCTTCCTCAGGCGCAGCAAGAGCTCGGCCTGACCGACGGCCAGCGCCAGTGGGTCGTCACCGCCTACGCCCTCGTGTTCGGCGCGCTGCTGCTGCTCGGCGGGCGGGTGGCCGACTACTGGGGGCGCAAGCGCACCTTCCTCGTGGGCATGGTGGGCTTCGGCGTGGCCTCGGTGTTCGGCGGGCTCTCGCAGAGCGGGCTCGAACTCGTGATCGCCCGCGGCTTCCAGGGCCTGTTCGCCGCCCTGCTCGCCCCGGCGGCCCTGGCGCTGCTCACCATCACCTTCGCCTCCGGCCGCGACCGCAACACCGCGTTCGCCGTGTTCGGCACCATCGGCGGCGGTGGCGCGGCGGTCGGCCTCGTGCTCGGCGGCGTGCTGACGGAGTTCGCCAGCTGGCGCTGGTGCCTTCTGGTGAACGTGTTCTTCGTGGTGGTCGGCCTCATCGGCGGCATCCTGCTGCTCACCGAGAGCAAGGCCTCGGGCGACAACCACTACGACGTGTGGGGCGCCGTCACCGTCACGCTCGGGCTCGGCTCGCTGGTGTACGGCTTCAGCCTCGCCGAGGAGGGCTGGGCCTCCCTCGGCACCATCGGCTTCCTGGCGCTCGGCGCGGCACTGCTGGTGGCCTTCGTGTGGATCGAGACCCGGGTGGCCCAGCCGCTGCTGCCGCTGCGCGTGGTGCTGGACCGGGTGCGCGGCGGCGCGTTCCTGATCCAGGCCATCGTCGGCAGCGTGCTCATCGGCGCGACGCTCTACCTCACCTTCCACTTCCAGATCGTGATGGGGATGGAGCCGCTCGCCGCCGGCCTCGCGAACGTGGCGATGACCGTGGTCATCCTCCTGGTGGTACCCGTCGTCACCCGGTTCCTGCCCGTGATCGGCCCGCGCCCGTTCATGATCGCCGGGCCGCTGATCGCGGCGGGCGGGATGCTCTACCTCGGCTTCATCACCCCCGACGGCTCCTACTGGACGCAGGTTCTGCCCGCCCTCGCGCTCCTCGGCATCGGGCTCGCGATGATCTTCGTGCCGCTGCAGAACCTGGCCCTCACGGGAGTCGCCGCGCATGACGCGGGCGCCGCATCCGCCACCGTCAACTCGGCGATGCAGATCGGCGGATCGATCGGCCTCTCGGTGTTCACCGTCGTCTACGTCGGGGCGCTCGACGGTTCGCTCGCCTCGGGCAGTCCCCAGCTGCAGGCACTGACCGACGGCTACGCGGCCGTGTTCCTCGCGGCCGCCGTCGCCCTGGTGGTGGCGTCGCTGATCGCCGTGTTCCTCATCCGGGGCAAGAAGGACGAACTGCTGCCGCAGCCGCACGACGGCGCGCCGGCCGTCGCCGCGCACCTGGGCTGAGCATCCGGCCCACCCGGGCCTGGCATCCGGGGCATCCCGGTGCCGAAACGACGGAGCCTCGCGCCACACCGCGGAAACGACGGAGCCTCAGCCCTTCGGACGCGCGAATCTCCGTCGTTTCGGTGGCTCGGAGCCGGCGCCCGAGGGGCTCGGAGCCGGCGCCCGAGGCGATCAGAGGGCGCCGGAGGCGGCGCGCTCGACGACGTGGGGGGTGCCGTCGAAGACGAGCAGGCGGTCGGCGAGCTTGTCGACGAAGAAGCGGTCGTGCGAGACCACGAGCACCGCGCCGGGGAAGTGCGTGAGCGCGCGCTCCATCACCTGGGTGCTCGTGATGTCGAGGTGGTTCGTGGGCTCGTCGAGCACGATCACGGCCGCACCCGAGAGCAGGCACTGGGCGATGGCCACGCGAGCCCGCTGACCGCCCGACAGGGTGCCGATCTTCTGCTGGAGTTCCGCATCCGAGAACTGCAGCATGGCGAGGAAGCGCCCGACGCTCTTCTTGGTGGCGCTGAAAGCGAGCGAATCGGGGTAGGCGTTGACGGCGTGGCCGACCGAGTCCGTCAGATCCAGCGACGCGTAGACGCGGTTGTAGGAGACGAACCGCGCTCCCTTGGCCCAGCGCACCTGGCCGGCGTCGGCATCCGTCTCGCCGGTGAGCACGTCGAGGAGTGTCGACTTGCCGGAGCCGTTCGAGCCGAGCACCGCTACGCGGTCGCCGCGGTGCAGGCTGAAGGTGAGGTTCTCGAACAGGGGGGCGCCGTCGTCGAAGCTCTTGGTGAGCTTCACCACCTCGAGCAGGTCGTTGCTCACGCGCAGCCCGCCGTAGATGTCGGTGATGATCTGGTCGATCGGGCGCGGCGCCTGGCGCTTCTTGATGTCGGCCAGGCGGCGGGCCACCGCGTTGGCCGGGTTGCGCGCGGCCTCACGGCGGGCGGCGCTGGCGGCCTGCTCGTAGGCGAGCAGCTCCTCCTCGTGCGCGAACTGCCGCTCGAGCATCTTGAGGCGCGACTGCTTGGCGTGCACGTAGGCCGAGTAGTCGCCCTCGTACTCCTGCAGTCGGTAGTTCTCGATCTCGACGATGCGGGTGACCACGCCGTCGAGGAACTGCCGGTCGTGGCTGACCACGAGCACGGCGCCCTGATAGCGGGCGAGCCAGTTCTCGATCCAGCGCACGCCGTCGAGGTCGAGGAAGTTGGTGGGCTCGTCGAGCAGCAGCACGTCGGGCGACTGGATGAGGATGCGCGCCAACGCCGCCCGGTTGCGCCAGCCGCCGGAGAGCCTGTCGACGGGCAGCTCGCGCCGCGACTCGTCGAAACCGAGGCTCGTGAGCACGGTGTCGACGGTGTTCTCGAACGACCAGCCGTCGATCGCATCCATGCGCTCGAACAGTTCGCCCTGCTCGGCGAGGAGGGCGGTCATGGTGGCCATGCCCGCGGCGCCGTCGGCCAGCGCGGGGTCGGCGAGCAGCTCGCCGATCGCATCCAGCCGGCCCTGCGTCTCGTGCACCGCGGCGAAGTGGTCGCTCAGGATCTCGCGGATGCTGCGCTCGCCGTCGAGCTCGGAGAACTGCGAGAAGTAGCCGATGGTGGTGCCGAGCGTCACGTCGACGGTTCCCGCGGTCGGCTCGAGGCGGCCCAGGACGAGTTCGAGGAAGCTCGTCTTGCCGGTGCCGTTCTTGCCGATGAGGCCGATGCGGTCGCCGGCCTTGAGCTTCAGGAAGGCCTCGCGCAGCACGGGTCGCCCGTCGAACTCGATGGTCACGTCGTTCAGGCGGATCAGGCTCACGGGGGTCAACCCTACGGGACGGCTCTGGGACGCCGGTCCGCGGGGCGGCCTCATCCGGGGCGCTGACGTCATCGTGACAGGGGTTCTGACGGGGCCTGTCCGGCGCGGGGCGGATGCCGTTGACTGGACGCAGCACCCCCGAATCGGAGCCGGAGAATCCCATGGCACACTGGACCCCCTCAGAACTCGACCGCATCGCAGCGGCCACCGAGCTGCGAGTCAGCTCGCGGCGCGACGACGGCTCGCTGCGCCCGGCCGTCACCATCTGGGTAGGGGTCGTCGACGGCGCCGTGTACATCCGCTCGGCCCACGGCCCGGAGAACGGATGGTTCCGCCGCGCCGAGCGCGCGGGTGCCGGTCACATCAGCGCGGGCGGTGTGGAGAAGGACGTGACCTTCGAGCTCGCCGACCCCGCCGTGCAGCGCCCGCTCGACGCAGCGCTCCACCAGAAGTACGACCGCTTCGGCCCCGGCCCGGTCGGCGCGATCACGGGCAGCGACGTGCTCGCCACCACTCTGAAGGTGCTGCCGCGCGACTGAGGCCGAGCGTGACACCGGCTCGCCGGGGGGACGCTCACCGCTACGAACGGTCTGCCGATGCCGATGCCGATGCCGGGGGGCCGGGTGCGGGGTGCGGACGGGTCAGCGGGCCTCGGCGCCCGCATCCGCTCCGGCGGCGCCGGCCGCGGCCTCGGCCTCGGCCTCGGCGAGGCTCGTGGCCGCCCAGGTGGCGAGCAGGCGCAGGCCGTCGGCGGTGGGCGACCCCGCGGCCGCGGTGTAGACGTTCAGCACGAGCCCGGGCTCGCCCGGCAGCTCCATCGACTGGTAGTCGAGGTCGAGATCGCCGACCACCGGATGCCGCAGCCGCTTCACGCCGCTGCGATGGAACACGACGTCGCGCGACGCCCAGCGCTCGCGGAACAGCTCGCTCTGGGTGGAGAGCTCGCCGACGAGCCGGATGAGCTCCGCGTCGTGCGGGTTGCGCCCGGCTTCCAGACGCAGCATGGCGGCGGCGTCGTTGGCGATCTGGTCGTAGTCGCGCCAGAATTCGCGGGCCGCCGGGTTGAGGTAGGTGAAGCGTGTGGTGTTGGTGGGGCGCCGCGGGTCGTCGAAGACGGGCGCGTAGAGCGCACGGCCCATCGTGTTGGCCGCGAGGATGTCGTGCCGCCCGTTGCGCACCCAGGCGGGGGCCTCGGGCATGGCGTCGAGGATCTGCTGCACTGCCGGGCGCACGGTCGCCGCGGCGCGCGGCCGCGCCGCCGAGCGTCGCGTCGGGCCGGCCGCCCGCGCGAGGTTCAGCAGGTATTCGTGCTCGGCGTCGTCGAGCTGCAGGGTGCGGGCCAGGGCGTCGAGCACGCTCTCGGAGGCTCCGGCCAGGTTTCCGCGCTCGAGCCGCACGTAGTAGTCGACCGAGACCCCGGTGAGCATCGCGACCTCTTCGCGCCGAAGCCCGGCCACACGTCGGTTGCCGCCGTAGGCGGGCAGCCCCGCCTGCTCGGGCGTGATGCGGGCGCGCCGCGAGCTCAGGAACTCCCGGATCTCGCCTCGCATGTCCGCCATGCCTCAACGGTACGTCGCCGACCGCCGCGTCGGGAGGCCCTGCCGGTACCTGCCTCGCCGCGGTCACGCTCCTGGCGTGCCGTGGAAAGCGTCCGCCGCCGCGAGTAACGTCGCCGGTATGGCGAGAGCATCCGTTCGGCCGGCCGGCACCTCGGCCGACTTCGCCGAGGCCGCCCAAATGCTTGTCGCGTTCAACGCCGAGTACGGCGAGCCGGCACCCGAGCCCGGTCCGCTGGCGACCCACCTGAAACAGCTGGTGGCGCGCGGCGACACGAGCGTGCTGCTCGCGCACACCGCCCGGGCTCCGGATGCCTCGCCCCACCCGGCCGGCGTCGCTGTGCTTCGCTTCCGCACCGGAACGTGGACTCCCGCCCTCGAGGCCTACCTCGCCGAGCTCTACGTGCGCCCCGCGCTGCGCGACCGCGGTATCGGCACGACCCTCCTCGGCGCCGTCATCGACCACGCCCGCCGGCGCGGCGCATCCTTCCTCGATCTCAACACCAGCGAATCCGACGAGGCCGCCCGGCATCTCTACGAGAAGCACGGCTTCGACTGCCACGAGGGCCGCGGSKSGGGGCCCCTCGCCCTCTACTACGAGCTCGAGCTCGACTGACCTGCGCACCGGCACTCCCCGCGCCTCGCACCTCGCACCCGCACCCCCACGAGTTGCCTCACCGCAGCGCGCACAGCAGACTGAAGACGCCGGATCGCACCGAGTCTTCCGCCGCATCGCCGGAAAACCGGCCCGCCGACAGCTGAGGAGCTCCCCCCATGACCGAACCGAACGAATCCCGCATCGGCCTCTACATCGACTTCGACAACATCGTCATCTCGCGCTACCAGCAGCTGCACGGCCGCAACGCCTTCCAGCGCGACGGCATCCGCGACTTCGACAAGAACGCACCGGATGCCGACCCCGAGATCGCCGCCCGCCTCGCCGCCGCCACGGTCGACTTCGACGCGATCGTCGACTTCGCCGCATCCTTCGGCACCATCGTCGTCAACCGCGCCTACGCCGACTGGTCGGTGCCCGTGAACGCGAGCTACCAGCGCCAGCTGATGACCCGCGCGGTCGACCTCACCCAGCTGTTCACCACCACCACCCGCGGCACGAAGAACGGCGCCGACATCCGTCTCGCCGTCGACGTTGTCGAGGACCTCTTCCGCCTGCCCGACCTCACCCACGTCATCATCGTCGCGGGCGACTCCGACTACATCGCGCTCGCCCAGAAGTCGAAGCGTCTCGGCCGCTTCGTGGTGGGCATCGGCGTCGCGGGCTCCACGAGCACCTCGCTCGCCGCCGCCTGCGACGAGTTCGAGCACTACGACTCGATCCCGGGCATCGAGAAGGTCGCGGCGACCCCGCCCGCCACGGGCGGCGGCCGGGGAGGATCCGCCAAGAAGGCCTCGGCGGCACCGGATGCGGCCCAGCCGGATGCGCAGACCGCCCCCGCCGAGGCGCCCGCCAAGAAGGCACCCGCAAAGAGCCGCCGCGTCACCACCATCCCGATGTTCTCGCACACCGAGGACGCCCAGTTCGACGAGCCGGAACCCGGCGAGGACATCGACCCGCAGACCGTCGCCACCGAGCTGCTCAAGCGGGCCCTGCAGATCGGCCACGCCAAGGGCGACGCCGACGAGTGGCTCAACACCGGCACGGTGAAGAACCAGATGCGCCGCATGGACCCCTCGTTCAACGAGAAACCGCTCGGCTACCGCTCTTTCACCGACTTCCTCTCCTCGCGCTCCGACGTGGCCGAGCTGCAGGAGGACGGGCCGCAGCGCCTGATCCGCGCGCGGGGTTAGGAGTGCTAGCTGCCGTGGGCGCCGTGCTTCGCGCGGCGTCCACGGCCCGTCTGTCGCTCTAGAGACGCTGAAGCCCGGTCACCCGGGGAAGTCGAGGGAGGGCTCGTCGGCGACGGAGAGCGTGAGCACGGCCTTGCCGATCAGCGGGTCGCGCTCGAGCCCGGCTTCGAGCCGGCGCAGCTCCGCGGCGACGCCGTGCTCGGGCTGGTCGCCCACGAGGTCGACGGCCGCCACGAGGAAGAGCGTGCCGGGCCCGCTGAACTCGAGATAGAGCGAGGTCACCCGCTGGATCTCCGGAAGCGCGAGCAGCGCCCGCCCGGCCTGTAGCCGCCCCTGCTCGGTCGGCCCGGCGCCCAGCAGGTAACGCCGGTTGCGGCTGATCAGCAGCAGCGCCACCCCGCCGAGCAGCACGCCGATGGCGATCGAGCCCAGCGCATCCCACATCGGGTCGCCCGTGGCCTGGTGCAGCCCGATGCCGGTGCCCGCGAGGACGAGGCCGACGAGCGCCGCCGAGTCCTCGAAGAACACCGAGCGCAGCGTGCTGTCCGAGCCGTTCACCACGTAGTCGAAGAAGCCGCGGCGGATGCGCCCCGACACCCGCCGCCCCTGCATCACCGACTGGAGCAGCGAGAACCCCTCGAGCAGAAAAGCCGCCGCGAGCACGATGTAGTTGAGGGTGAAGTCCTCGACGGCCTCCGGCGCGGCCAGGCTCTGGATGCCGTGGTAGACCGACACCACGGCACCCACCGTGAAGATGCCGAAGGCCGCGAACAGCGAGAAGATGTATGCGTCGCGCCCGTAGCCCAGCGGATGTGCGGCGTCGCGCTCCTTGCCGGCCCGCCGGTCGGCGATCAGCAGGAAGATCTCGTTGCCCGCGTCGGCCCACGAGTGCGCCGCCTCGGCGAGCATCGACGCCGAGCCGGTGAGCCCGGCCACCACCGATTTCGCGACCGCGACGAGGATGTTGGCGAGGAACGCGATGACGACGGTCATGCTGCGACGCTACGCCCCGCGGCCGGCGAGCACGTCGGTGAGCGCGCGGTCGATGAGCTCCACGCCGAGCGCGATCTCCTCGGGGCTGCTCGTGAGGGGCGGGGCGAGGCGGAAGGTGCCGCCGATGCCGGGCAGCTGCACGATGTTCATGTGCAGCCCGAGCTCGAAGGCCCGGCGGGTGACGGCCGCACCGAGCGCATCCGCCTGGGTGCCGTCATCCGGAGCCAGCTCGAGCCCCTGCAGCAGGCCCCGCCCGCGCACGTCGCCCACCACGGGATGCCGGCGCTGGATCTCGAGCAGCCCCTCGCGCAACTGCGCCCCCAGGAGGGCCGCCCGGGCGGTGAGCCCGTCGCGCTCGATCACGTCGAGCACGGTGTTGCCCACGGCCGCCACGAGCGGGTCGGACACGTGCGTGGTGAAGAACAGGAAGCCGCGGTCGGCGGCGGCCTGCTCGATCTCCGCCGAGGTGATCACGGCGGCAAGCGGCAGCCCGGCGCCGAGGGTCTTCGAGAGGGTGAGGATGTCGGGCACCACGCCGTCGCGCTCGAAGGCGTAGAGCGTGCCGGTGCGGCCGAGGCCGGTCTGCGCCTCGTCGAGGATGAGCAGCATCCCGCGCTCCACGCACTTCCGCTTGAGCGCCGCGAGGTAGCCGAGGGGCAGCTCGATGATGCCGCCGGAGCTGAGGATCGGCTCGACGATGCACGCCGCCGGCGCGCCGGTCGACTGCGCGTCGACGAGTTCGAAGGCCAGGTCGAGCTGGCGCCGCCAGTCGAGCCGGCCCTCCGCGTCGACGATGTCGGGCCGGTAGGCGTAGGGTGTCGGGATGGCGATGTTGCCGGGCGCCACCGGCCCGTAGCCGCGCCGGCCCGAGCTGTAGGTGGCACCCACCGCGCCCTGCGTCATGCCGTGCCAGGAGCGCGCGAACGAGACCACCTCGTAGCCGCCGGTGACGAGTTTGGCGAGCCGGATGGCGGCCTCGTTGGCCTCGGCGCCGGTGGTGAGCAGCAGCGTCTTCTCGAGCGGCGTGGGCAGCGACTCGGCGAGCCGGCGCGAGAGGTCCACGACCGGTCTCGACAGCATGCCGCTGTAGAGATGGTCGAGGTGCGCGATCTCCCGCTGCACGGTGGCCACGATGTCCGGGTGCGCGTGGCCGAGGATCGAGCTCATCTGGCCCGAGGTGAAGTCCAGGATGCGCCGCCCCGACTCGGTGTAGACGAAGCCGCCCTCGGCCCGCTCGATGATCTCGGGCACGAAGGCCGTTCCGTAGCGCAGCACGTGCGCGTCGACATCGGCCCAGAACTCGCGCTCGTTCGTCATGCCACGACCCTAACCGCAGCGCCAGGTCGCGCGAAGTGCTGGGCTCCCGATCGGGGAGGGCACTTCGCGCGMCCCGGCGCTGCGGTGTCGGGGTCAGGATGCGCGGCGACGGCGGCGAACCAGGAGCGTTCCGGCACCCAGGAGGAGCAGGAGCAGGGCGCCCGTGACCACGGAGGCGATGTCCGATCCGGTGCTGGCGAGCGAGCCGTCGCCCGAGCCCTGGGCGGCGCCGGCACTTCCGGAGCCGGCCGCGCCGCCGCTGTCGCTTCCGCCTGCGTCTCCCGTGCCGCCGGAGCCCTCACCCGCACCCGGCGTGCCGGGGTCGGCCGGCGTTCCGGGGTCGCCGGGGGTCGTCGGGGTTCCCGGATCGGTCGGTGTGCCCGGGTCGCCCGGGTTCACCGGGCTGCCCGGGTCGACGCCGGCCGGCAGGTGATCGTCGGCCGTGGTGTGGAAGAGCACCACGTACTGGCGGGTGAACATCCCGTTGGCCGAGGTCACCGTGATGGTGCTCACCTGGCCCGCCACGGCGGCTCCCGGCTCGGTCACCGTCGCACTGCCGCCGGTGACGGCGACCGTGGCACCGGCCTCCGCCGCGGTGGCGGTGACGGCGGGGAGCGCGTAGCCCGCGGGCCAGTCGACCGAGTAGCTGCCGGTGGCGGCCGAGAAGCCGTCGACCGGCATCCCGCCCACCTGGATGCTGCCTGCATCCGGGATGCTCGCGAGCGTCTCGTCGGCGTAGTTGGTGACCGTGACACTGCCGTCGGCGTTCAGGGTGTACTTCGCCGTCATGGCCTCGGCGAGGTTGAGGCGCTGCCAGCTCACGTCGCCCCGGGCGGTGAGGTCGAGCGGGAAGCCCGAGTCCTGCGCGGTCTGCGCGAGGATCTGCCGGCGCTGCTCGGTGCTGAGCTCGGGGAACGAGCTCTGCAGCAGCGCCGCCGCCTCGACCGGCACCTGGATGGGCTGGCCCGAGACACCCGGCTGGGAGAAGCCGTAGCTGAGACGGCTGGTGTATTGCGCCACGGCGGCCGTGACGTCCAGGCCGTCATAGCTGTCGCCCTGGCACTCGGCGAGGGTGTCGCCGTAGCCCTGCGTCTTGCAGTCTGCGAGCAGCACGCTCTCGAGCTCCTCGTGCGCCGCCTCGAGCAGCGGAACGAAGCTCGGGTCCGCCCAGCGGTGCGCGATCGCCGCCTGGGCGATCATGCGGCTTCCCATGACGTCGAGCGGGTAGTGGAAGCCGAGCACGATGCGGTTGTCGCCGTACTCCGAGGCGCGCGCCAGGATGCCCGACGACACCTCCGGGAGGAGCGTCGCCAGCAGGGTGCCCGAGGTGTAACCGCCCCAGCTGTGCCCGCTCGGGAAGGAGCCGTTGCCGGCCAGGCCGCCGTAGGAACCCTCCACCGACTCCCGGATCTTCCCGCCGTCGCCGACGAAGCCGAGGCGCACGTACGGCCGTTGGTAGGCGAAGGCGTCCTTCGCGCTGCCGGTGTCGTCGAGGCCCTGGGTCACGCGCCCGAAGAGCGCGTTCGTCTCGGGGAGACGGCCGGACTGCAGCGCGGCCAGGTAGATCTGCCCGAGGTGCGACCCGAAGCCGTCGGCCATGGTGACCGTGGGGCTGTTGTCGGCGTCGGTCACGGCGCGGGCCACCTGCGCCGCCGAGGCGGAGCTGTTGATCTGCATCGCGATGGTGTCGTTCTCGGCCGTCGCGTCCTGCGTGTGCGGCACGGTCTGGTTCGGCGCGAGCACCCCGGCCCCGAGCTCCTTCTGGCCGCGGAGCATGAAGGTGAACACGCCCTGCCCGGTGGGGGTGGCCGGCCAGGAGTCCGAGCTGTAGCTCGCCGCGAGCGCCGCCGGGAAGTCGGCGGGCGCCACGGCCACGTCGGCCGAGGCCGAGCCGGTTCCGGATGCACCGCTCGCGTCGGCCGAGGCCGTTGCGGTCGTCGCCGGGTCGGCCGCCACCGCATCCGGTCGCGCCGAGCCGCCGAGTGCGTTCATCGCGACCACGGTGGCCACGTGGGCGTCACCGCTGGTTCCGGTGAACACCGTCGTGAGCGCGGAGGCGGGCACCGTCTGGGCCGCCCCGCCGTCGAGCGACACCTGGTAGGCGTAAACCGGCGTGCCGCCGTTCGAGACGGGCGCCTGCCAGGCCACCACCGTCTCGGCGCCGGTCGTGGTGACCGAGCTCACGAGCGGCGGCACCGGCGTGGAGGTGCCGACGGTGAAGGGCTCGGTGTCGGGCGTGGCCGCCGACTCGCCCACCGCGTTGACCGCGGTGACGTGTGCCCGGCGCACCGCCCCGTCGGGCAGCCAGGTGAACACCGCGCTGTGCTGCGTGGGGTCGTCGATGCGGAGGCTGTGGCCGTCGTCGAGCGACACCACGTAGCCGGTGACGGGCGATCCGCCGTCATCGGTCGGAGTGGCCCACTCCACGGTCACGCTCGTGCCGTCGACCGCCGCCGAGACGGAGGCCGGGGCGGGCGGCACCACCTGCGGCTTGACGGCGAGAGCGCCGGAGGCCGAGGCGAGCGCCGCGGAGACCGCAGCGAGCGCGTCATCGGAGGCCGAGGCATCCGCCACCGCCGCCGTGCCTGCCGAGAGAGCCGCCTGGAAGGCCGCCCACGACTCGTCCGTGTAGCGGGCGTTCACCACGAGGGCGGCGGCGTCGAGCTGGTTCTCGAGCACGAGCCGCACGCGGGGCACCAACTGGCCCGCCGCGAGGCGGAGGCTGCGCGCCTGGGCCGTCACCGCATCCTGCTTCGCGGTGGCGGAGCCGAGCAGCGCGTCGGCCGCCGCGAGCTCACGGGTGTACACCGCGAAGTCGATGCTGCCGTAGCGGGCAGCGTCGGCGGCCAGCGGCGAGACCTCGGTGACCGCGGCCTGCAGGTCGCTGAAGTCGACCGGCTCGGGGGTGCCCGCCGGGGCGGTGAGGAAGGTCAGCGTGTCGATGTTGGCCACGTAGGGGTGGCTGCCGTCGGGCGTGGTGACGAGGCGCATCCAGACGTGGTGCGAACCCGTGGTGGCGGGCAGGCCGACCGTGGTGGTTCCGGCGTTCGACCAGGCCGAGCCCGTCACCGGCAGCGGGACCGTGGCGTACGGGGTGCCCGGGTTCGCCGCGGTGAAGCCGTCGAGGTAGAGCTGGATCGCCGAGTTCGTGCCGCAGCGGCTCGAGTTGTTCACGTAGTGCACCGACAGCTGGGTGCGCGGGGTCGAGCCGAAGTCGATGGTGCCGTAGTCGAGCCAGGAGCCGTTGGTGGTGCCGCCGAGGTCGGTGACGGTGGTTCCGTCGTCCCAGCTGCTCATCTCCGACTTGAGGCCGTTGCCGCTGTTCGCGACCCAGGTGGCGGCGTGGATGCGCACATCCGTCACCGGGGAGCGGGTGAGCTCGAGAGAGGTGATGTTGGCGACGTAGGGGTTCGCGTCGGTCTGCGTGGTGGAGACGAAGGAGGCGTAGACGTCTTGCACGCCCGTGAAGAGGGAAGGATCGAGCGCGGCCGTCGCGGTGCCCTTGGTGCCCCAGCCGGAGCCCGTGTAGGCGAGCGGGATGTCGACCTTCTTCGCCGCATCCCTCGACCCGAGCCGCAGCTCGATGTGCGAGTCGCTCGCTGCGCGCGACTGGGGCTTGTCGTAGACCACCGAGACCGTGTCGGCGCCCGCGCCGAGGTCGCGGCCCGCCCACTCGGCCCAGGAGCCGTTGGCCACGTTCTCGAACAGGCCGTTCGCGAGGTTCAGCGGCTTGGAGCCGTTGCCCGTGGTGGTCACGTTCGGTGCGGTGAGCAGCGCCACTGAGGTGGGGCCGGTGGGCGTGGTGGGCGCCGCCGTGGAGGCGAACTGCAGCCAGTCGAAGTTCGACACCCACTGCTGCCCGCCCGGGGCGTGGAAGACGAAGCTCACCTGCTTGGCGTCCATCAGCGCCTGCGGGTCGGTGATGGTGGTCGAGACGGTCGTGTAGTACTGCCAGCCGTCGGTGCCCGGAAGGTCGAGCGTGCCGACGATCGGCCCGTCGGTGCCGCCCGCGTGCACGTCGACCGAGCTGGGGGCGCCGGTGCTCGACGCGGAGCTGGCGTAGCGCACGTCGAGGCGCACGGGGGTGACGCCGGCGAAGTCGAGACCGTTGTAGCGGATCCAGGATCCGTCGGTCACGCCGCCGAGGTCGCCGTTGGAGTAGTACGCCTCGGCCTTCAGCTGGCCGCCGCTCCACTCGTCGGGCGTCTCCGCCTGCAGCACGCGGTAGGCGCCCTCGTTCAGGGTGAGGGTGTCGGCGGCCGACTGCAGCGCGTCCTTCGCGCTGCGGAGCTTGGCGCTGGTGGACGAGGAGTCGGCCACCGCGGTCTGAGCCCTCTGGAGCGCCGCGGTGAAGGCCTGGTAGCTGGCGTAGGAGTAGCTACCGGTGCGCACGAGCACCGCTTCGTCGACGAGCGACTGCAGGGCGGTGCGATCGACGGAGGCGACGGAGAGTGCGAGCGGGCTGACGTCCGACACGCCCTGCCCGGTCACCTGCCCCGCCGTGACGCCGTTCGCGAAGGCGGCGTCGGTGAAGGTCACGAAGAACTTCGCATTCGCCGTGGTGGAGCCGGCGAGGCGCACCGAGGCGGTCTGCGCATCCGTCAGCACCACGTCGGCGTGCACGCCATCCGGGAGCCCGGCGACGGTGGCGGAGCCGGCGGAGACGAGGCTCGAGCCTGCGGTGCCGGCGAAGGAGGCGCCCGCGGGGAGCTTCAGTGCCACCGAGGCCGAGACGGTGCCGTCGGAGGCGGCCTCGACCGAGGTGCGGTCGGCCGCGACCGCATAGGTGGTCGCGACGCCTCCGCCACTGCCGCCGTCTCCTGCGGTGCTCAGCGAATAGGCCGGGGTGGTCTTCGTGCCCCAGTCGGAGGCGGTCGAGCCCATCGAGAACTGCAGGGTGCCACCGGCGAGCACGTCGGAGTAGTCGAGCCAGGTGTTGCCGAAATCGGTGCCGTTCAGCGTCGCCGACTGCACGTAGAAGCTGTCGGGCGTCACGTTCTTCGCGGCCACCGTGAAGGATTTGCCGCCGGCGTAGTGGATGGTGCTCGAGTCGAAGAACGGCGAGCCGATCTGGTACTGCGAAGAGCCCGCGGTCACCGGGAAGAGGCCGAGCGCGGCGGCCACGAACATCGTCGACATCGTGCCGGCGTCGTTGTCCATGGTGGGCAGGAAGCCCTGCGGGTCGAGCTTGTAGACCTTCGTCTTGATCGGCGGGGTGAACTCGCCGCCCCCGCTCGGCGCCTCGCCGGTGGAGCCCGTGGCGATGTAGCGGTTCCAGGTCTCGCCCGTGTAGATCGCACGCACCCACTTCTGCGTGAGGCTCGGCTCTCCCACGTAGTTGAAGAGGTAGGGCGCCTGCAGGTCGATCTCGTTGGCGTTCGAGTGCAGCATGGCGTGGCCGTTGCCGGGGTCGTCCTCACCGAACATGTGCTCGAGGGCGAGGCGGGTCGCATCCGTGCCGCCCATCGCGGACGAGAGGCCGGCCATGTCGTAGGCGTCGTACCAGTTGTACTGCCAGAGCGTGCCCTGGTAGAGGCCGGACGACTCGAACTGCTCGTAGTTCACCGAGCCGAAGTTCCCGGACGCGTCGCGCGGGGTGAGCAGGCCCACCGGGGTGCCGTCGCCGGCCGTCCAGGCGCCCGTCTTGACCAGGTTCGCGATGGGCAGGCCGGCCTGCTGGCGCAGACTCGCCGCCTCATCGGACTTGCCGAGCGCATCCGCCACGATCGAGAGCGCCCACTGGTCGTAGCCGCGCTGCACCGAGTTGCCCGGGTCGTTCGTGATGTAGCCCTGGCGGAGTTGCTCACCGGTGTAGTAGCCGGTGTAGTCCTTGAGCGCCGGGTAGGCCTCATCGAGCCGGTCGAAGCCGGTGTAGCCCTTCGAGATCGCGTCGGCCACGATCACGGCAGAGCGCTCCCAGCGCACCGAGGGCACCGACTGGGTGAGGGAGCCGAGGCTCTTGCCGGTGGAGGCGGTGTCGGCGAACAACGTGATGAGCGACTGGATCATGTCGCGGTACATGGTGGGGTCCACGTAGGCGAACACCGAGTACTTGCGGAAGTCGTCCCACGACGACCAGCCGTCGTAGTAGGTGTAGCCGTCGGCCTGGTGCATGGCGCCGTCGACGCCCTTGTAGGTGCCGTCGGTGCTCGTGGCGTTCATCGGCATGGCGAACATGCGGTACAGGTGCGTGTAGAACAGCTTCTTGAGCGAGCCGTCGGGGTCGTTGGCAACGGATGCCGACACGTCGACGGTGCCGAGGCGATCGTTCCACACCTGCTTCGTCTGGGCCTTCACGTCGTCGAAGCTCAGGCCGCCGACCTCGCGCCCCTGGTCGATGCGCGCCTGCTCGGAGCTGATCGGTGAGATCGTGACGCGCAGGCCGACCTCGGAGGCCGCGGCCGGATCGAAGGAGAGGATGGCGCCGGTGTCGGCGCCCGTCTGGCTCATCGTGTCGCTGAGCGCGCCGCCGTCGGTCCAGGTCTTGACGGTCGTGGTCGGCTGCGTGGTCTCGGCGTAGTAGAAGAGCTCGTAGGCGGCGCCGTTGAAGCTGCCGGCGATGCGGCCGGAGAGCCCGGCGCGGCCGTCGGCCAGCTTCTCGACCGTCACCGACGATCCGGTGCGGCTCGTGAAGTTGTTCGCGAGGTCGAGCACGAGCGAGGGCGTCTCGGCTCCGGTCTGCGGAAAGGAGTAGCTCTGCACCGAGGTGCGCGTGGTGGCGGTGACCTGCGCCTCGATGGTGCCGCCCGTGGCGGTGACGGCGTTGTCGGTGCCGGCGATGTCGCCGAGGCCCACCTGGTAGTACCCGGGGGTCGCCGTCTCGTCGCTGTGGGAGTAGTCGTGGGCGTAGCTGCCGGCGCCGGGACGCGCGGTGTACTTCACCTCGGTGGGCACCACGAGGATGTCGCCGCCGCCGCCCGAACCGCCCACGCCGTCGAGGTTCGTCTGCGTGAAGCCGGCAATCTGGTTCTCGGTGTAGTCGTAGCCCGAGTGGGTGCGATTCGGCGTGGTGAGCGGGTTCACCTTGGCGATGCCGTTCGGCGCCTGGGCGCCCGGCAGGTCGTTGCCGGTGTCGCCCGCGGTCGACACGAAGGGGTCGACGAAGGAGGTGTAGTCGGGGCCGCTCGCGTCGGCGACAGCGCCCTGGCCGGATGCGGCGGGTGCGGCGGATGCGGTTGCCGAGAGGGTCGCAGGCGCCGCGAAGGCGGGCTGCGCGAGCCCGGCCACGGCGACGGATGCGGTGAGCGCCATCGCGAGAGAGGTCGCGACCGCGCGGGAAAGAAGGGGGTTGGACACCGAGCGTCTCCAGGTTCTGCTGCTGAGGGAAGGGCGACGGCGCGGCATCCGCACAGGGAGGACTGCCCGCGTCCGTGCGACCTCGACGAGTTCACACCGCCTGGGAGAACGCCTAGTTACTTCATATTGACTAACTATTTACCAACAGGTGTCGGACACGCCCGGGGTGAGTGAACGAACAGTGGACCCCACGTTCTGGGGACATGCCCCGTCGGCGTGGGCGGTGTGCGCGGTGTGCGGCACCTCACATCGCGGCCGGCTACGCCGTCGTAGGGGTGAGCGGAATGGAGATGCCAGGCCCGTGAGGAGAGGATGTCGTTGTGAAGATCGCTGTTGCTGGAGGCACCGGGGCCGTCGGGCGCCACGTGGTGGACGCCGCCCGCGAACGCGGGCACGAGGTGGTGGTGCTCTCGCGGGCGGTGGGCGTCGACCTCGCAGGCGCGGCCGGATCCGGTGCGGTCGATCCGCGGCTGGCAGGGATGCTCGGTGGCGCGGCCGCCGTGATCGATGTCACCTCGGTGCAGACGCAGTCCGCCGCGGCCTCCGAGCGCTTCTTCGGCACCGTCACCCGCACGCTGCTCGCCGCCGAGGAGGCCGCCGGCGTCGGCCATCACCTCGCGCTCTCGATCGTGGGCAGCGATCGGGCGCCCTTCGGCTACTACGCCGGCAAGGCACTGCAGGAGCGGCTCGTGGGCGAGGGGCGCATCCCGTTCACCATCCTGCGGGCCACGCAGTTCCACGAGTTCGCCCAGCAGCTGCTCGGGCAGTTCTCGCTCGGACCGGTCAGCGTGGTGCCGACGATGGTGTCGCAGCCCGTCGCCGCGCGGGAGGTGGGCGAGAAGCTCGTGCTGCTGGCCGAGGGCGGCGCGGCCGGGCGGGCGCCCGATCTCGCGGGCCCCGAGGTGCTGCGGATGGCCGATATGGTGCGCTCCTACGCGGCCGCGGCCGCGACCCCGACCACGGCCGGGCGGCGCCGGCGGGTGCTCGAGGTTCCGCTCCCCGGGGGCTTCGGCAAGGCCCTGCGGGACGGCACCCTCCTCGCCGGTCCGGCGGCCGAGCTCGGCCGGCAGCGCTTCGCCGAATGGGTGGACGAGCAGCGCCGCCCGGCGGGATACTCGGGGAACTGAGACGCGCGGGCCCGAGACGCCCCGCAGCGCGGAAGGGACGCACCATGACCAGCCAGCCGGGCTCCACGCATCCGGTGCCCGTCGACCCGCCGACGCTCTACCGCAGCCCCGCCTTCGCGCAGGGCATGCTCGCCCCCGCCGGCCCGACGCTCTACGTGGGCGGCCAGAACGGCACGGATGCCGAGGGCGCGCTGCTCGACGGCCTCCAGGCCCAGACGGAACAGGCTCTGCGCAACGTGCTCGCGGTGCTGGCCGAGGCCGGCACCGACCGCGAGCACGTGGCGAAGCTCACCATCTACCTCGCCGCCGGCATCGACCCGACGGAGGCCTACGCCGCCACCGCCGCGGTCTGGGGCGCCCAGCGCACCGCCGTCACCGTGCTCGCCGTCTCCCCCGCCCGGCCCGGCGCGCTCGTGGAGATCGAGGCGGTGGCCAGCCTCCCGAACCCCTGACGCGAGCCCTCTCACCCTTCGCGCGCATCCACCCGCCCCCTCCCGCCCGTCCCCCCTTCGCGCTCATCCGCCCGCCCCGTCCCGCCGAGGTCGCGCGAAATGCTCTGCGGGAGCCCGCCGGCAGCACTTCGCGCAACCTCGCTGGAGCCTCGGCGCTCAGACCTCGGCGCTCAGACCTCGGCGCTCAGACCTCGGGGCTCAGACCTCGGGGATCTCCCACATGCGCGAGGGCGGGCGCACCTCGTCGGGCTCGGGTCCGCGCCGGATGCCGAGGTCGAGCGAGTCGATCGCCGCCAGCTCGGCCGCGGTCAGCTCGAAGTCGAACACGGCGAAGTTCTCGGCGATGCGCGCGGGCCGCACCGACTTGGGGATGGCGCTGCGGCCCTGCTGCAGGTGCCAGCGGATCATCACCTGCGCCGCGGTCTTGCCGTGCGCCTCGCCGATGGCGGCGATCACGGGGTCGTTCAGCGGGTTCTTCGCGGTGCCGTCGCCGAAGCCGGGGTAGAAGTTGATGCCGCCGATCGGCGACCAGGCCTGGGTCACGATGCCGCGCTCGGCATCCGCCGCCTGCGTCTGCTTCTGCACGAAGTAGGGGTGCAGCTCGATCTGGTTGACGGCGGGCACCACCTCGCGCACCTCGAGCAGGCGCTCGAGATGGGCGGGCTTGAAGTTGCTGACGCCGATCGCGCGAACCCGCCCGTCGGCGAGCAGGGTCTCGAGCGCGCGATAGGCCTCGAGGGTCGACTCCCACAGCCACGGGGCCGGCTGGTGCAGGATCAGCAGGTCGAGCGCCTCGACGCCGAGCTTGCGAGTCGAGAGGTCGAAGGCGTGCAGGGTCTCGTCGTAGCCGTACTGGGTGATCCACACCTTGGTCTCGACGAAGATCTCGTCGCGGTCGAGCCCCGAGGCGCGGATGCCGTCGCCGACCTCGCGCTCGTTCAGGTAGGCGGCCGCGGTGTCGATGTGGCGGTACCCCACGTGCAGGGCTTCCGTGACGGCGGCGGCGGTCTCCTCCGGCGAGCTCTGGAACACGCCGAGGCCGAGGGCGGGCATCCGCACGCCGTTGTTGAGGGTGAGCATCTCGTTCATGCCTCGACGCTACGTCCGCGGCGCCCACGCTGGGAGGACCCAGCATTACCCGCCTCCCCGCTCCTCCCTCCCCGTCAGGCTCGGCCCACGCTGATCGAGGTGGTCGTCGACGGGGCGGATCACGGATGCTGCGGCCGGCCGTTCGCAGCGGGCGAGCCGATGGAGTGGTCGCTCTTCGCCGCTCACCCCGTAGTCTCGGGGCGTGGACATCGACTGGCTGAAGCACTTCCTCGCGATCTCCGACGAGGGCGACTACTCGCGCGCCGCGAACGCCGCGCACGTCTCGCGGGCGACCATCCAGGCCTCCCTCGCGGCCCTCGAGGCCGAGCGCGGCGAGCAGCTCGTGCACGAGACCGAGCCGGCCGAGGTCGAAGCCGGTGCCCCGTCGCTCACCCTCACCCCGGCGGGCATCGCGTTCCGGCCCGAAGCCCGAGCCCGGGTGGCCGCCGCCCCGCCTCCCGCACCGAAGGCCGGCGGCAAGGCCAAGGCCTCGAAGGGCCGAGGCCGCGCCCCCGTCGTGAAGGGCGAACCGAAGCCCTTCAAGAAGCGCCAGGGCCGCTGAGGGCTGCCGCCCCGGGCAGCCCGGTCGCAGTCGTCCGCGCCTACAGCGCGAGCACCAGCCGGATGCCGCGCTCGACCTCGTCGAGCTGCTACGGCGCCGTGCAGCGCGACGCGCTCTCGATGCGCAGCGAGAGCGGCTCGTCGGCCGAGGTGATCGTGACGGTCACCGGAACGAGGTTGAGGCCGATGAGCTCCGACTGCACGCCGCCCTGCCCGCCAAACGACGAGGTCGAGACCTTCCAGCCCCGCGACTCGTAGTCCGAGCGGATGCCGGCCAGCGCATCCGCCCCGCTGACCCCCGGCCGCAGCGGGACGGTGCGGGTGATCGTGTACTGCTGGCCCGCGCCGCCGGCCGGGCAGGGCACGACCGCGGTCGAATCGGCCGGCACCGCCCCGGGATCGGCGAGGGCGGCGGTGACGGCGTCGACCTCCACCATGACCTCGGCGGTCACGCCGTCGAGCGTGGTGGGCGCATCCGACCTCGCCGTCGCCACCCCGATCCACACCGCGGCCACCACGGCCAGCACGATGCCGAGCGTCACAAAGGTAGCCGGCCTCAGCAGCCCGCCCCACGGCTCGCCCTTCGGGGGCAGCTTCGGGGGTTTGCGCGGCTGGAAGAACCGCCAGCTCGTCGTGGACATCCTCCGTGTCTACCATGCCCGCATGGGCGCGGCGCGAGCCGGGGCGGCGCGCTCAGCCCTCCGGCGTGGCCGCGTGCGTGGCCGCCGTGCGGTAGTCGGTGTACATGTAGGGGTTGTCGAGCACCTTCGTCTCGGGGATGTCGGGATTCATGCCGGCGTCCCAGGTGTCGGCACCGAGCGTCGACTGCAGGTAGTCGACCGTGTTCTCCACGGCCGCCCGCGTGCGTGCGAGGTCGTGGCCGACGAGCGAACCGTCGTACTTGGCGATGCGCCCGTCGACCACGACGGTGTGCACGTCCGCCCGGCCCACCTGCAGCGCCACGTGGCCGTACGGGTTCGTGATGGGGAACATCGACGGCGAGTCGTCGTTCTTCAGCAGCACGAGGTCGGCCTTCTTGCCCACCTCGATGCTCCCGGTCACCGCATCCAGCCCCAGCGCCTTCGCGCCGCCCCGGGTGGCCCAGTCCACGACGTGCTCGGCCCTCAGGTGCGAGTGGGTGACGGTGTCGCCCTTCTCGTGGGCCTGCAGGTGCTCGAACGAGCGATCGGCCCCGAGGGTCGAGCGCATCGCCGTGAACAGGTCGCTCGAGAACCACACGCTCGTGTCGACCGAGAGCGACATCGGGATGCCGTGCTCGCGCAGCACCCACGACGGCGGGTAGCCCTGCCCGCAGCTCTGCTCGCTCTCGGTCGCGAGCGACACCGAGCCGCCGGTGGCCGCGATGCGCTGGTAGGAGTCGTTGCTGAGCGTCGCCGCGTGCACGTAGACGGTCTCCGGCGTCATGAAGCCGTTCTCGTACATCAGGCGGATGCCGTCGTCGTTCGTGGCGCCCCAGACGCCCGCGTGGGTGGTGACGGCCAGTCCCAGCTCGCGCGCCGCCTCGAACGCCCCGCGCTCGGGGAACGCCGGGTCACCGGTGACGTCGAAGGCGAGCTGGAAGCGCAGCAGCTCGGAGCCCGTGTCGTTGGCGCGCACGAAGCTCTGGAAATCGGGGTTCGACGCCCACTCCCACGGCGCCCCGAAGATGTTGCCGGGCGCGAACACGAAGCGCCCCGCCGAGTCCCGCAGCGACTGCAGGGCCGCCTCGGCGTGCTCGATCGTGCGCAGGCCGTGCGACCAGTCCACCGTGGTGGTGACCCCGGCGTCGATGGCGTCGAGCGCCGAGAGGGCGTTGCCGGCGTAGATGTCCTCGGGGCGGAAGTGCTGGCCGTACTCCAGGTAGTACCAGACGAAGTACTGCGTGAGCGTCCAGTCGGCTCCGTAGCCGCGCATCGCCGTCTGCCACATGTGGCGGTGGGTGTCGATCATGCCGGGCATCAGGATGCCGCCGGCGGCGTCGATCTCGAAGGTCCCGTCGGGCACGGCGAGCGCTTCGCCGATCGCCACGATCTCACTGCCGACCACGAGCACGTCGCCGTGCCGGAGGATGTCGTGCCAGTCGTTCAGGGTGAGCACGAGGGCGTCGCGGAAGACGACCGGTCGGCCGTCGGTGGGGAGGGCGGGTGCGGGGGTGGACATGGGCGGCTCCTTTGCCGGAGTGATCAGTGAGGGAGGGGGTGGAGGGGTCAGAGGGCGACGGTCGGGTAGTCCTTGCCGAGCCAGTGCGAGAGCTTCGCGGCGTACTCGCGCTGGAAGGACAGTGGACCCTGCGACGCGGCGTAGTCCTCGTCGTAGACGGCGATGAACAGGGTGAGGCAGAGAAAGAAGTGGGCCCCCTGCTCGAACAGCGCCACGTAGTCGTGCTCCACGAGCGCCCGGCGCTCCTCGGGCTCGAACGAGAGCCACGTGGTGCGCTCCACCGGGTCGCCGTTGCCGAGCTGACGGCCGAGGCTCGCCTCCCACTGCTCCACGAGAGCGCCCGGGTCGTCCTTGTAGGCCGCGAGCAGTTCCGGGTCGCGGTCGACCTGGAACAGGAACTTGTTCACGAAGTACTTGCTCATCGCCGCGCGCCTCCCTCTCCGAGGCCGGCACCGCGGGGGTCGCCGTTCGGGTACCAGGTGAAGTAGGCCTCCATCGTGTGGAACAGGTCGAGGTTGTCGACGTAGTCGGCCTTCTCGGGTCCGGCGATGCCCATCATCAGGATGAGGTCCATGAACCCGTGGGTGGCGTTGCCGGCGCCGGTCATCGACTCGTGGGTGACGTTGGCGAGGATGCCCTCGATGTCGCCGTTCGAGAGCCATTCGATGGCCTGCCGGTCGAACTCCGGGTCTGGCCCGGTCTCGCCGAACTGGCGCGGTCCGCCCAGCTCCAGCGACAGGTGGCCGCTGCCGACGGCGGCGATCTTCTTGTCGGAGGGGTACTCGTCGATGATGGAGCGGATGGCGCGCCCCAGGTCCCAGAATCGCTTCGGGCTCGGAAGCGGCGGCGCGAAGATGTTGGTGTAGATCGGCACGATCGGCAGGTCGGCATCCGGCCGGGTGGTGATGATGGGGCAGATGATCGAGTGGTCGATCTTCAGCTCGTGGCTCACCGAGAAGTCGAAGCCGCGGTCGAGCAGGCCCTGCAGCATGAAGCCCGAGAGCTCCTCGTGGCCGTCGAGCACGTACTTCGGGAGGGAGAACTCCCGCTCCTCGTTGTAGAAGGTCGCGTCGTACTTGGGCTGCTTGCCGATCAGGAAGGTCGGGTAGTTGTCGTGGAAGAACTGATGGAAGTGGTCGGCCCCCACCATCACCAGGATGTCGGGCTCGGCCGCGGTGAGCGTCTCGCGGTAGGCCTCGACCTTGCGCTTCCACTCCGCGGCCTGCGGCATCCGCTCCTCGGGCGGGGTCAGTTCGGTCGCCTTGAGGAAGAACGGGTGGTGCGTGGTCGCGAGAACGGCACTCAGTTCTGCCATCGTCTCTCCTTCGAGTCGGGTCGGGATGCTGGTCGGGTCTGGATGCGGGTGGGATCTGGATGCGGGTGGGATCTGGATGCGGGTGGGGCCTGGATGCGGTGGGCGGCTCAGCCGGCCGGCGGCGTATAGACCGCGTTGCGGTCGACCTCGGCGTACACCGCCGGGCCGATGGGGTTCTGGCGCTCCTCGGCGAGGTGCCCGATGAGCCCGGCCGTGCGGGCCAGCAGAGCGAAGCCGCGCAGCAAGTCGATCGGCAGCCCGGCGTCGGCGAGCGCGGCACCGGCCACGCCGGCTCCGTTCAGCGGGAGCGTGCGGCCGAGGACCTCGGGATGCACGCGGCCGACGGCCTCGAACAGCTCGAGGTGCGGGCCCTTCACACCGGACTCCTCGGCGATGCGGATGATCACGGGGGTGCGCGGGTCGCCGTTCTTGTGCACCGGATGCCCGAGGCCGGGGATCTTGCCGCCGGCCGCCCGGGTGGCGGTGAGCGCGTCGCGAGCCGCCGCGTCCCACTGCGCCGCGGTCCAGGCATCCGTGTCGCCGAGGGTGAGCACGATGTCGTGCAGGTACTTTCCGGTGTCCTCGGTGACGCCGAGGAAGCGCGAGCCGCCGCCGAGCAGGCCCGCGGCGATGGCACCCTGCAGCGAGTCGGGTGCGCTGTAGTAGGTGAGGCGGGCGGCGATGGCCGTGGGGGTGAAGCCGTGGTCGGCGAGCGACACGAGCACCGCCTCGAACACGCGCAGCTGGCCGGGCGTGGGGCGGCGCTGGGTGGCGAGCCAGTAGGCCAGCTCGCCGAAGGAGATCTGGCCGAGCAGTTCGCCCGCCAGGTCGTGGCCGAGCAGCGAGATGGTGTCTACCGTGCTCGTGCCGATGGCAGTGGGGTACTCAGGCATGCGCGGCTCCTTCGGCGGTGGCGGTGGTGGTCCGGGCGGTGGAGGCATCCGCGGGCAGGGCGGTGGAGGCATCCGCGGGCAGGGCGGCGGAGGCGGAGACCGGCTCCTCGAGCCAGGCGCGGATCAGGGAGTCGTGCTCGCCGAGCGCGGGCGGCGGCGAGTCGTAGCGCGGCGGGGTGCGCGAGAACCGGATGGGGTTGCGGATCATCGGCACCGCATCCGGCCCCTCCCCCACCGAGACGACGGGATCGAGCCCGAGGCGCTCGGCCAGGGCGACTCCCCCGTCGATGGTGTTGATGGGTCCGCAGGCGATGCCGGCGGCGGTGAGCACCTCGAACCACTCGGCCGCCGTGCGCTCGGCCAGCGCCTCGACGAGCAAGGGCCTCAGCAGCTCGCGGTTGCGGTTGCGCTGCTCGGTGCGGGCGAAGCGGTCGTCGCTCGCGAGCTCGGGGCGGCCGAGCGCCTCGGCGAGCTTCACGAACTGCCCGTCGTTGGCGGCCACCACCACGATCTCGCCGTCGCTGGCCGGCAGGGGCTCGTAGGGGAACAGACTCGGATGCGCGTTGCCCATGCGGAACGGCACGCTGCCCCCGGCGACGAAGGTCGAGCTGTGGTTCGCCATGGCCGCGAGCGCGGTCGAGAGCAGATTCACCTCGACGTGCTGCCCCTCGCCGGTGCGTGAGCGGTGGTGCAGGGCGGCGAGGATGCCGAGCGAGGCCTGCATCCCCGTCATGATGTCGAACACCGAGACACCGCTGCGGTAGGCGGGACCGTCGGGCGAGCCGGTGAGGCTCATCAGGCCCGAGGCGGCCTGCACGATGAGGTCGTAGCCCGGCAGGGCGGCGCCGCCCTCGGTGCCGAATCCGCTGATCGAGGCGTAGATCACGCCGGGGTTCACCGCGGCGACGGCGTCGTAGTCGAGACGGAACTTGCGCAGGCCCCCGGGCTTGAAGTTCTCGATCACCACGTCGGCGCGGCGCGCCAGCTCGAGGGCGAGGGCTTGGTCGCCGGGGTCGCGGAAGTCGAGCACCACGTCGTACTTGTTGCGGTTGATGCCGAGGTAGTAGGTGGAGACGCCATCGCGCTCGGGCGGCGCCCAGGAGCGCGTCTCGTCGCCGGCCGGGCTCTCGACCTTCACGACGGTGGCACCGAGGTCGGCGAGCCCCTGGGTGGCGAACGGACCCGCGAGCACCCGCGAGAAATCGGCCACGAGCAGACCGTCGAGAGCTCCGCTCGTCGGGGCGGTGGTCGAGGTCACGGTGACTCCTCATCGAATTCGGTCAACTGTCCGCTGTGCGGATGCTTGTATCCAATACCCATCGGATGCCCGTGGTCAAGATGCCCGTCGAAGACTGTGAATGCACTCGTGGATAGGCTAGGAATGAGACAACAGCGAAGTGGACAAGTGACCGCGTGGGCGAAGACGCCGACCGGCCGACCCAAACGGAGGACCATGCGCGAGACCCGGGAGACCTCAGGGCCGGAGTTCATCGAGGCGATCGCCCGCGGACTGGACGTCATCCGCGCCTTCGGCACGCTCGGCCAGAGCCTCAGCCTCAGCGAGCTCTCCGCGGCGACCGGCCTCGCCCGGCCCACTGTGCGGCGCATCCTGCTGACCCTCGACGAGCTCGGCTACGTGCGCGCCGCCGACGGCACGTTCTCGCTCACCCCGCGCGTGCTCGACCTCGGCATGGCCTACGTCTCGGCGAGCAGCATCTGGGAGATCGCCCGCCCGCACCTCGAGGAGCTGAGCCGCTCGGTCGGGCAGTCCTGCTCGCTCGCCGAGCTCGACGGCTCCGACGTGGTCTACGTGGCCCGCGTCGCGGTGCCGAAGCTCGTGGCACTGTCGGTGACGATCGGAACGCGGTTCCCGGCGGCCGCGACCTCGCTCGGCAAGGTGCTGCTCGCCGCCCTGCCGGCCGACGAGCTCGAGAGGGTGCTCGCCGTGCCGTCGCGCGCATCCGTGACCCCGTCGTGGAATCCGGATGCGCAGGAGATCGAGGCGGCGCTGCGCGAGGTGCGGGCCGCCGGCTGGGCGCTCACCGACCAGCAGCTGGCGCCCGCCATCCGCTCGATCGCCGCGCCCGTGCGCGACGGATCGGGCCGGGTCGTCGCCGCGGTGAACGTGAACGCGCATGCGATGGAGACGAGCGTGGAGACGCTGGTCGGCGACTACCTGCCGAAGCTGCTCACCACGGCGAGCGCCCTCAGCGCCGACTGGGCGCGCTGGCAGAGCCGTCCGCTCGCGGAGGTGAGCTGATGGGCGGCGAGCCGGTGAGCGCCGCGCCTGGGCCTGCACCGCTGAGCCCCGGGCCGGTGAGCGTGCCGCGGCTGCTCGTCATCGTCGCGAGCACCCGGCCGGGGCGCGTGGGCGGGGCCGTCGGCGACTGGGTGCGCGCGCGGGCCGAGGAGTCCGGTGCGTTCGACGTCGATGTCGCCGATCTCGCCGAGTTGCGGCTGCCTTTTCTCGACGAGGCCGCGCATCCGCGGCTCCGCCGCTACGAGCACGACCACACTCACCGTTGGAGCGCGCAGGTGGACGCCGCCGACGCGGTGGTGATCGTGATGCCGGAGTACAACCACAGCTTCACTGCGCCGCTGAAGAACGCCCTCGACTTCCTGGTGCAGGAGTGGGACGGCAAGCGCGTGGGGCTCGTGAGCTACGGCGGGCTCTCGGGCGGAACCCGGGCCGTGGTGGCGCTGCAGCCCGTGCTGGCGAACCTCGGGATGCTCGGCGTGCACAGCAACGTCGAGATCGCCTGGGTGGCCGAGCACGTCTCCGCGGGCGTGTTCACCGCCACGGAGCGGCACGAGCGGGCGCTCGCCGCCCAGCTCGCCGAGCTCGCGGCCGCGGCCGGGGCCGGGGCGTCTGCTCCGGGCGCCTAGCGCGAACCCGGCGGTGCGGCCGCGCGATCCGCGCCGGGCGTCGCGCCGCCCCGGGCAGTCCACGCCGTCCGCGGCGGCGCCGAGGATTGCGGCCCGCTCAGGCTACCGCGCTCCGGCCAGCATGCTCAGTCCAGGATGCTCAGGCCAGCGTCATGGGATCATGACCGGGCCGCGCGCGCATGCGCAACCCCGCCCCCGCGGGTGCGCATCCGCCTCGAGAACAGCACGGCGAGCGCCCCGAGGCCGACGAGCACCACGAGCAGCGCGCCGATGTAGCCGAATACGCTGCTCCAGCCGGCGGTCGCCGGGTCGAGGAACGGGTAAGGGTAGATCGTGCCCCCGCTCGCCGCCGCCCGGAGGAAGGTGTAGCCGGCCCACGCCACCGGGAACGCGGGCACGATCCAGAGCGATCGCCAGGGCAGCGCGGGGCGGCCCGGGGCGAGCAGCCAGTCGAGCACGAGCAGCAAGGGCGCCCAGACGTGCATCACCTCGTTGGGCCAGTCGGGGCCTGCGTAGCCGTGGGCGGGTTGCCCGCGCAGGAGCAGGTTGAACACGCCGGCGGTGATGAGGGAGTACGTGAGCACCGCCATCCGGATGCCTGTGAAGGCCACCGGGTCGCGCGCGGTCCTGAGCGCGAGCGCCGCGCCGGCGATCAGCACGGCGATGGTGAGGAGGGTGGTCTCGATGGTGAAGTAGCTGAAGTACTCCCACGGGTCGAAGGCGCCGTTGGCGGCACGGTCGCCGATCTGGATGCCGACCGTGACGGCCAGGCCGAGCCCGGCGAGCATCCGGAGCGCGCCGGCGATGCGTCTGTTCACGGCAGTGGTTCGGAGCGGGGGCGCGCGCCGGATGGGTGGGGTGGGGGCGTCAGCACCGCGCCCGAACGAAACGAAGGAGTTGAGGTGCGACACGCCGCTGAAACCTCCGTCGAAGCGGCGTGGCGCGCGGATGCTCCTTCGTTTTGCCTCGCGTTCGGGCCGGCTGACGGGGCGGGCGGACCGGTCGGTGGGGCGGCATCCGTTCGCCTGGCGCCGTCAGCGCGCGATCAGCGGCGCTGGCGAGGGAGCTTGCGGATGCGTGCGGCCACGACGATGCAGAACGCGGCAGCCGCGACGATCACCGCGAGGCTCACGGCGAGCGTGATGTCGAGAGTGATGCGCAGGCCGTCGGTGGTCGCCGTGTAATTGAAGACGAGCGAGGCGAGCGCTCCCAGGCAGCCGAGCACGGCGACGATGAGCGAACCGAGGAACTGGCGGGTGAGTCGGTTGTGGTCCACGCCCGTATTCTGCCACCGACGGCTGGATGCCTCGTGCCCGCACTTCGATGCCGGCCCCGCTCGGCACCCACCGCCGCGTACTCCGCTCGACGACCGCGCCGCCCGGCTCGACTCGACTCGACCACCGCGCCACTCCGTTCGACGCTCCGCTCCTCTCGACGGCCACCCCGCTCCGCTCGACTCGACCGCCACAGCGCTCCGTTCGACTCGACCGCCACCCGGCTCCGCTCGACTCGACCGCCAAAGCGCCCGGCTTGACTCGACGGTCGCGCCGCCCAGCTTGACTCGACGGCCGCGCCGCTCCGCTCGACGGCCACCCCGCTCTGCTCCGTTCGACGGCCACCCCGCTCCGCTCGATGCCCGCTCCCACCGCGCGCGCCTCTCGACGCCTCACCCCCCCATACGGCTCGATGCGACGGCTGCGCGGCGATCGAGCTACACCCCGGCGTGCCCCCATCACACCCGATGTCGGTGGCATGGTATTGACTGATCCTCATGAAGCAGAACCGCGATCCCGGCTTGCAGCCCGCCCCACACCAGGGTGCTGCCGCCTACGCGCGCGCGGCTGATTCGCGCTCGTCGGTGATCGCTGCCCTCGAGGCGAACGAGCGCCGCGTCGACGCCTTGCACGGAGAGCGGATGCGTTTGCTGGCCCTCGCAGCCCTGACCGCCGAGCAGGCCGCCGAGATCGGCGCCGCCCTGCGTGAGTCGGCATCGAGTGAACCCGTATCGTCAGGTTCCGACACCGCGCCGCCGACGGCATCCCTCTCGGCCACCGAAGCGCGCCGGCGGGAGCTCGAGCGGCGCTCGCTCGTGGCCGAGATCGCGACCGCTCTGCACTTCTCCGAAGCCACGGTGTGCGGCCTGCTCGACGACGCCGAGACACTCGCGGCATCCCTGCCCGAGACCTTCACGGCCCTTCGCTCGGGCACGATCTCGCTCCGGCATGCGCGCACGATGGCGGGCAACGCCCGATCGCTGCCGGCATCCGCTCACGGCGATTTCGAGGCCGCAGCACTTCCCGAGGCCGCTGCACTCACCGCGGCCCAGTTCACCCAGCGGGTGCGGGTGCTGCGTGAGTCGACGCATCCGGAGTCCATCGAGGTGCGGCACCGAGCCGCCCGCGAGGAGCGCGGGGTGTGGCTCGATCCCGAGCGCGACGGCATGGCCGCTCTGCACTGCCTGCTCCCGGCTGTCGACGCGCTGGCCATCGACGACGCCCTCGACCAGATCGCGCGAGCCCTCCGCGAGGCCGACGACGGCCCGACCGTCTGCGAGAACACTCCGGCCGGCGGCGAGGATGCCCCGATCAGTGGGGACGAGGCCCCGGTGGGTGGGGACAAGGCCCCGGTGGGTGGAGTCGAGGGCCCGGTAGGGCGAGCTGCCGCCCCGGCAGGGGGAAACGCGACCGCCATAGGCGCCGACGCGGCCCCGGCGGATACCCACGGGGGCTTGCTGGGTGGAGACGAAGTCCCCTCGCGGGGAGACGATGCCCCAGTGCATGGAAATGGCTCCCCGCGCTTTGTCGGATCCGAGCGGCGAACGCATGCCCAGCGCCGGGCCGACGCCTTCGTCGACCTGCTGCTCGGCCGCGAGAGCCGCGCCACGGCGCTGGCCCGAACCGTCGCACCCAACCTCATGGTCACCGTGCCGGTGCTGACACTGCTGCAGCACGCCGACGAGCCGGGTGAGCTGCACGGCTACGGCCCGATCCCACCCTCCACGGCCCGGCGGCTGGCAGCGCGGGCGCCCTCGTTCCTTCGCATCCTCACGCACCCCGACACGGGCGAGACCCTCTCGGTCGGCCGCGAGCGGTACCGACCACCCGCCGATCTGCGCCTCGCCCTCATCGCCGAAGACGAGACCTGCCGCTTTCCGGGATGCCGGCGCCGAGCGGCTCGCTGCGAACTCGACCACACCCACGACTGGGCCACCGGCGGCGCCACCTCCCGCGACAACCTCGCCCACCTCTGCCCCAAGCACCACCATCTCAAGCACGACACCGCCTGGACCGTGCGCCCCGGCCCCGCCCGCACCCTCACCTGGACCTCCCCCACCGGCCGCGAGCACACCACCCAGCCCATGGGCCGCCCCGTCTTCCGGCCGCCCACCCGGCCCTCGAGCCACCCCTCCACGCCACCCCGCCGCGCAGGCACCCCCACTTTCGAGTCCCCTCCGTGATGCTCGGCGCCCTTCCGCTTGCGCGCCGGTCCGCCCCGCACCAATCCGTACCAACCAGCGGCCGCCAGTCCACGCCCTCCCAGCCGCGCCCTCTCGGCGCGCACCCAACCGCGCCCTCCCCACCGCGCCCTCTCAGCGCCCACCCACTCGCGCCCTGCCAGCGCCCACCCGCGCCCTCCCCACCGCGCCCTCTCAGCGCCCACCCAACCGCGCCCTCCCAACCGCGCCCTCTCGGCGCGCACCCACCCGCGTCCTCTCAGCGCCCACCCATCCGCGCCCTCTCGGCGCGCACCCACCCGCGCCCTCCCAACCGCGCCCTCTCAGCGCCCACCCACCCGCGCCTCCCGTCCCCCGGTAGCCCAAGCTCCTGCCGCACACCACCTGCTCTCAGTCCCGGGCCTCTCCGTCGCACCCCCTCGCCCCTGACCCAGAGCGCATCCACTCCACCGCGACCGCTTCCGCTTCCGCTTCCGCTTCCAGGGGGGCACCACACCCCTGCCCGCACCCACACCACACGCGCCCACTCACCGGGACGCCGTGCATCCTTCCACCACATACGCCGATCCGCCAAGCGCTCCCCTCGGCCATCGGCGAGAATCGAGAGGCACACGATTCCGGTGAACAGGACGACCATGACCGATCAGCACACCACCCCCGATCCACGCGCCAACACCGACTCGCGCGCCCCCACCCCCACCACCACCCCCGACACCGAACCCGCCGGCGAGCTCGCCTCCCGGCTCGGTCTCGGGCTCGCCGCCCTCGGCCGGCCCGCCTACATCACCACCGGGCGCACGGCCGACCTCGGCGCCGATGCGAGCACCGACCGCTCCGTCGAAGCCCTCCGCGCCCGCGCCCACAGCCAGCTCGACGCCGCCTGGTGGCTGGGCATCCGCTACGTCGACGCGGCCCGCTCCTACGGGCTCGCCGAGCAGTTCCTCGGATCGTGGCTCGCCGCGCATCCGGGCCGCCGCGACGAGCTCACGATCGGCTCGAAGTGGGGCTACGAGTACATCGGCGACTGGCAGATGCAGGCCGCCGCACACGAGCGCAAGGAACACAGCCTCGCCATGCTCGACCGCCAATGGCCCGAGACCCAGGATGCGCTCGGCACCGACCCCGACGTGTACCTCATCCACTCGCTCACGCCCGACAGCCCCGCACTCGCCGACGAACCGCTCCTCGAACGCCTACGCGAGATTGCTGCGCGCGGTGTGCGCGTCGGCTTCTCCACCAGCGGACCCGAGCAGGCCACCGTGATCGAACGCGCCCTCGCCCTTCCCGATTCGCCGTTCTCCGCGGTGCAGACCACCTGGAACCTGCTCGAACCCTCCGCGGGCGACGCCCTCGCCGCCGCCAACGAGGCCCGCTGGCTCGTCGTGGTGAAAGAAGTGCTCGCGAACGGCCGGCTCACCCCCGAGGGGGCGGGTCCGAACGAAGCGGATGCCGTGGCCGCGGCGGGCGCAGACGGCCAACCGCTCGACGGGCTGGCCATCGGCGCCGCGGTCGCGCATCCCTGGGCCGACATCGTGCTGACCGGGGCCGTCACCCGCCGGCAGCTGCGCGAGAACCTCGCCGCCCGGGTGCCCGGCCTCCCGGAAGCGCGAATCGCCTCGCTCGCCGAGCCGCCCGAGCGCTACTGGGCCGAGCGCAGCGCCCGCGCCTGGACCTGACGGCGCCACAGGCCGGCGGCCGAGCCATCCTGACCCTCGACTGACGCGGCCTCACCCGGCCCGACGCGCGCCGGAGCCGACGAGGCCGATCGACCCGACCGACCCGACCGACCGGGTGACGCACATCCGGCACGCGCACACCGGGCCCCCTCGCTCCGGCCACACCACGCAGCCCCTCCCGCCCGGCCCCGGCCGCCGTGCACGCCCCGCGCCCACGCCGCCACGCCTGCGCCGCCGCGCCCACACGCCCGCGCCCACGCCCCCGCCCCCGCGCCTGCCATGCTGGGTGCATCGCGATGCCGGAGGAGCGAGCGAGCACGGGGAGGCCACCATGTCGACGAACACCGCAGGAAGCCCGGAAGCAGCGCCGGGCTCCCCCTCGAGCGGGCCGGTGCCCGCCGACAAGCCGCCGGCCTCGACCGTACGCACCCTCGTGCGGCTGTCGCTGCCCGCGATCATCATCGGCGTCGTCAGCGCCCTCGTGCTGTGGGCGGTCGAAGAGGTCGCCGCGCTGCTCGAGCACGGCCTCTGGGACGGACTCCCCCACGCGCTCGGCATCGACCCCGACTCCGGCTGGTGGATCTTCTCCATCCTCACCACCACGGGCGTGGCCGTGGGCCTCGTGCTGTGGCTCGTGCCCGGGCACGGCGGCCGGGATTCCGCGACCACCGAACTCATCGCCCCGGCGCCCGCCCTGGCGGTGCTGCCGTCGCTGCTGCTCGTCACCGTGCTCGGCCTCGCCGGCGGCGTGAGCCTGGGCCCCGAAGGACCGATCATCGCGATCAACACGGGCATCCTGGTGTGGCTCATCGGACGGCTCTTCCCGAAGGTCCCGAGGCAGCTCGTCGTGTTGATCGTGGCCGCCGGCACCATCGGCGCCCTCTTCGGCACCCCCGTCGCGGCCGCCCTCGTGTTCACCGGCGTGGTGGGCGCCCTCAAGATGCCCGGGGCGCTCTGGGACAAGCTCTTCCTTCCGCTGGTCTCGGCAGCGGCCGGGTCGATCACGATGATGTTCCTCGGGCATCCCTCGTTCGCCATCGCGATGCCGGCGTACACCGCCATCGCGCCGTGGGACCTGCTCTCCGCCGTGGTCGTCGCCGCCGTCTCGGCCGCGCTCGGCATCCTCGCAGCCACCGTCTTCCCCCGCGTGCACGGGGCGTTCCGGATGCTGCGCAACCCCCTGCTGTACGTGGGCCTGGGCGGCGTCATCCTGGGCGTCCTCGGCGCGATCGGCGGGCCGATCACCCTGTTCAAGGGGCTGTCGCAGATGGCCCAGCTCGTGGGGGAACGCGATCAGCTCACCGTGGGCACGCTCGCGCTCATCGTGGCGGTGAAGGTCGTCGCCCTCGTGATCAGCGCCGCGGCCGGGTTCCGGGGCGGCCGCATCTTCCCGGCCGTCTTCATCGGCGCGGCCGTCGGGGTGCTCGCGAACGCGGTGCTGCCCGGCATCCCGCTCCCCGTCGCCGTGGCGGCCGGAGTGCTCGGCATGACGCTCGCGATCTCGCGCGACGGCTGGATCGCCCTCTTCGTCGGCGTGGCGGTCACCGGCTCGGTGGTGGTGCTGCCGCTCCTGTGCATCGCGGTGCTCCCGGCCTGGCTGCTGGTCTCCCGCGCCCCCGAGATGATCGTGCATCACCCGGAGGACGCGCCGGCCCAGCCTGCACCAGCAGCCCGGGCCGGCGCTGCGGACTAGATCGTCGCCGCGTCGATCACGAAGCGGTAGCGCACATCCGAGCGCAGCACGCGCTCATAGGCCTCGTTGACCGAGGCGGCGTCGATGAGCTCGATCTCGGGTGCGATGCCGTGCTCGGCGCAGAAGTCGAGCATCTCCTGGGTCTCCCGGATGCTCCCGATGCCCGATCCCGCGAACGAGCGGCGGTTGCCGAACAGCGTGAACACCTGCACCGGGAGCGCCTCGGGCGGCGCGCCCACACTCACGAGCGTGCCGTCGAGGCGCAGGAGGCGCAGGTAGGCGTTGATGTCGATGGGGGCGCTCACCGAGTTGATGATGAGGTCGAACGAGTTCGCCAGAGTCGTGAAGGTCTCGGGGTCGCTCGTGGCGAAGTAGTGGTCGGCGCCGAGGCGCAGCCCGTCCTCCTGCTTGCTGAGCGACTGCGAGAGCACGGTGACCTCGGCGCCCATGGCGTGAGCGATCTTCACGGCCATGTGGCCGAGCCCGCCCATGCCGACGACGGCCACCTTCTTGCCAGGGCCGGCGTTCCAGTGCGCGAGCGGGGAGTAGGTGGTGATGCCGGCGCACAGCAGCGGCGCGGCAGCCTCGTAGGGGATCGACTCTGGCACCTTCAGCACGAAGTCCTCGACCACCACGACGTGGGTGGAGTAGCCGCCCTGCGTGATGGTTCCGTCACGGTCGACGGAGGCGTAGGTGCCGGTGTTGCCATTCAGGCAGTACTGCTCGGCGCCGGCGAGGCAGTTCTCGCACTCGCGGCAGGAGTTCACCATGCAGCCCACGCCCACGCGGTCGCCGACGGCGTGCAGCGTGACCGCGGAGCCGACCTCGGTGACGACGCCCACGATCTCGTGGCCGACGACCTGCGGGTAGGCGATCGGTCCCCACTCACCGCGCACGGTGTGGATGTCGGAGTGGCAGATGCCGGCGTAGGCGATCTCGATGAGCACGTCGCTCGGGCCGAGGTCACGGCGCTCGATGGTGGTCTTGACGAGGGGTTCGGTGGCGGAGGGGGCAGCGTAGGCGTTGACAGTCAGCACCCCTCGATTTTCGCAGACCCCCGCCCGCCTGACCGCCGCGAGACAGGTAACGACCGGACCCCTCTCGAGGGAATACCGTCGCGCCGGCAATCGGGGAACTACACGATCGACGACGGCGTGCTCGTGATTGTCGTTGTCACAATAGGCCGCCGCCGCGAAGTCTACGAGCGCTGAGCAGACGCCGAATGTTGATCGCCAGACCAGTCACGAGACCGATCACCACCAAGGCGACGCCGAGGACAGCAACTTCCACCAAGGGAAGGAACCACGCCCCCGTATCGGCATAGATCTGCGGATCGACCTCGGGATCAGGGAGCCCGGCCGCCGGCATGTCGAAGAAGACCCATGCGGGAACGACGCCGATCAGGGTAAAGCCGCACGCCACGGCGATTCGCGCAGCACCCTCGATCGGCGGAATGCCCGGCGGAGCCTCGGTCACCACGTAGTGGAGCCCGTAGGCGCACGTGCCCCACACGGTCGCGAAGATGACGGCGACGATCGCATCGGCCATGCCCCGCGAAACCATCGCTTCGATCCACGACTGGCCGAAGCGCAAGGGCACGATCAAGTAAACCGCGAGGATGCCGGCCGCGAAGGACGCAGTGATCCACCATCGCGCCACCGAGGCGTGGTCCGCCTTGATCCAGGCCATTCGTCTCCCCGGTGTCGCGCCCCCGGACTTGTCGAGAGTCGTAGGGAGAACCTACCCGAGCAGGGAACTGCCCCGCGAACGGCGACGGCCGGCGGATGCGTGAGGTGCGCATCCGCCGGCCGTCGCCGTGAGGTGGGGGCAGGGCGGGGCGACGAGAGGCCGCCCCGCCCCAGCCGGCTACGGGATCGGGCAGGCCGTGAGGTCCGCCACCGCCTTCGACAGCGAGTTCTCCCCGCCGAGCAGCGTGACCCGGGTGGCCCCGAGCCCCTCGATCTGCGTCAGCGTCTCGGCCGGCACGCAGGTGCCCGGCACCGCGAACAGCGGGCCGCCCACCTGGGGCGCGTAGGCCGAGCCCGAGAGCGCATCCGGGAACTTCTCACCGGTGACGAGCACGACGCGCCCGGCCGAGGTGATGAAGTGCTCGTTGATGGCCCGCGAGGCCGCGTAGCGGTCGGCGCCGCCGAGCCGCACGGTGGTGGCGACCGTCTGCGCCTGAGCGAGGATGCCGTCGGAGACCGACAGCGCGCCACCGGCCACCGCGATCTCCGTGACCTTGAGGTCCTTCAGCAGCTGCAGGGTCGCCGCGTCCAGCGTGGGCTGGGCGCCGTTCACCAGGATGACCGGCCCGCGCCCGTCGACCGCCGCACCCGCCGACAGGGCGTCGGCGAAGGTCGATCCGGTCGCGAGCACCGCCACCGCGGCTCCGTCGGGGAAGGCCGCCTTGGCGACGTTCCGCGAGGCCTCGAAGCGGTCGGCGCCGCCGATGCGCGAGACCGTGGCGATGGTTCCGAGCTCGGTCGCGACCGCCGCCGTCACCGTGTCGGTGCCGCCGACCACGACGATCTTCGTCGGGGCGAGCCGCTGGATCTCGGCCTTCACCTGCGCCGGCAGCGAGCTGCGGTTGGTGAGCAGGATCGGCGCACCGGCCAGGGTGGCCGCCGGAGCCGCGGAGAGCGCATCCGGGAACACCTCGCCCGACACCACGTAGACGGTGTCGGCGTGGTCGAAGGCGTCCTTCGACGCGTTCACCGCCACCTCGAAGCGGTCGGCGCCGGTGATGCGATCGGTGGTGATCGACGTGGGCTCCGCCACCTGCACCGGGATGCGCACCACGGTTCCCGAGGGAGCCGCGGTCAGCACCAGCTCGCTCGAGGCCGGGGCGTCGAGCGGAACCACGACGTCGACCGAAGCCGTGCCGTCGGTGACCGGGATGGCCGGGAAGGTCGCCGCCGAACCCGTCCACGACACGGACAGCGAGGTGTTCTTCGGGCTGCCGAGCGAGGTGAGGTCGAGCTTCGAGACCGTCGCGGTGAAGTGCGCCGCGGGGTCGACCGGCTGGGCGGCCACGTTCGTGACCTGCACGGCCTTGCGGTCGAACGACGGCGCCAGCGGCGAGTTGGCGGTGATGTACGAGATCCACGCGTCCCGGTCGATGAGGCCCGAGTCGCGGGCGTTCGTGCCCTTGGCCAGCTCGTGGAAGTTGTCGCCGCCCGAGGTGAGGAAGCTGAACGTCCCGATCCGGTACGAGGCCGCCGGGTCGATGGCGGTGCCACCCACCCAGATGCCCGTGATGCGATCGCCCTTCGGCCGGGTCTCGTCGTAGCTGTACTGCACGTTGTCCGAGAGACCGAGCTTCAGGAACGAGCGCGACGGCACGGTGCCGTCGGCGTTCGTCTGCCACTGCTGCTCGAGGACCGTCTTGAACTGCGCGCCCGTGAGCGAGGTGGTCCAGAGGTTGTTCACGAACGGCAGCACGCTGTTGGCCTCCGCGTAGGTCACGACTCCGGCGGTGTTCGCCGGGTTCGTGGAGGTGTCGGCCGCGAACAGCAGGTCGGCGCGCAGGCCGCCCGGGTTCACGACGCCGATGGTCGCACCACCCCGGTCGGGCGAGCTGAGGCTCGAGACGAGCGAGTCCGCCACCACGTTGCCCAGGGTGGATTCGGATGCGCGGTCGTCGCGGGTGCCGCCCGTCCACTTTCCGTCGGGGCCGTAGCTCCCGCCGCTGAACGCCGTCGTGATGTCGCTCGACACCGAGCCGATCGGGGTGTTGCCGACCGTGGCCGCGTGCGCGAGCGCCGCATCCACGATGCTCTTCACCTCGGCGACCCGCGGGTACTGCGTGGTGAGCTGAGCATCGGTGGGGTCGGTCGCCGTGGCCGTCATGCGCGGCACGATCTTCGAGGTGTAGCTCTTCAGCGCACCCGTCGAGGCGTCGAGCGTGAGCACGGCGCTGGCGACGTTGGTGCCGTATTCGCCGGCTTCGAGGATCGGACGGGTCTTGCCCTCCTGGCCGGGGATCGGCACGTCCCACGCATACTGCTTGTGGGTGTGGCCGTTGAAGATGGCCGCGACCTTCGGCGAGGTCTGCGTCGCGATCTTCGCGAACGGACCTCCGGCGGCGATCTCCTGCTCGAGGGTCGCGTCGGGCGTGCCGAGGCCCGCGCCCTCGTGGTAGGTCGCGATCAGCACGTCGGCCTCGCCGTTCGACGGGTCACCGTCGGTCAGCTGGTCGGCCACGCGGTTGACCGCGTCGACCGGGTCGCCGAAGTCGAGCCCGGCGATGCGGTCGGGCGACACGAGCGACGGGGTGTCCTGCGTGACGGTGCCGATGATGCCGATCGTGAGGCCTTCGTACTCCTGCAGGGCGTACTGCGGCAGCGCCGGAGTGGTCGTGCCCTTGTTGTAGACGTTCGCGCCCAGGTAGTCCCACAGGGCGTTCCGGTCGCCGTCCGCACCGATGATGCGGCCGGTCAGGTCGGCGTAGCCCTGGTCGAACTCGTGGTTGCCCACGGCGCCCGCCCGAAGGTCGAGGGCGTTGAGCACGTCGATCGTCGGCTGGTCCTGCTGCGTGGCCGAGGCGAACAGCGAGGCGCCCACGTTGTCACCGGAGGTGACGAACAGCGTGTGCTCGTCGCCCGCGGTGGCGCGCAGCTTCTCGATCGTCGCCGCGAACCGCAGGGTGTTGGCGTCGATCCGACCGTGGAAGTCGTTGATGCCGATCAGGTTGAGATCGATCGTCGACGGGGCGACCGGGGCGAAGTCGTAGCCCACCACGACGGGGTCGTGGTCGCTCGAGCGGTACTGGTCGGCCGTGTAGAAGTCGGTCAGGTTGTAGTTGTAGCGGCTGTACTCGAGGGCGATCGACGCGCCCGAGTTGATGTTCCAGATGTCGGTGCCGGTGACCTTCGCGTCGGCGGAGGGCGAGGCGTAGACGTGGTCGAGCGAGCCGCTCTGGCCGCTGAACGAGTAGCTGTACTCTGCTGCCTTCCCGTTCTGGCCCGTTTTGGCGCCCTGGTCGACGTAGCCCGCGTCGGTGATGACGACCGCCGGGTCCTCCTTCGAGTAGGCGTTGAAGTCGCCGATCAGGAACACGTCGCTCGTGCCCAGCTGGCTCTGCAGCGAGGTCGAGAAGGCGAGTAGCGCGTTGGCCTGAGCCACCCGCGAGGCGTTGGACGCACCCTGGCCGTCGCCCTGGTCGGCGTCGGCCCCCGAGCCGGAGCCCTTCGACTTGAAGTGGTTCACGATGGCGATGAACGACTGGCTGTCCGCGCCGCCCTTCGGCTTGAACTGCTGCGCGAGCGGCTGGCGGGCGTTGGCGAAGGCCGGGTCGATCAGCACGTGCGAGGCGCCGACCGGCTCCACCGCATCCGTCTTGTAGATGAAGGCGGTGCGGATGACGTCCTGCTGCGCGAGCGCGGGCAGCTGGTCGGCCGCCGGCGACGGCACGAAGGCCCACGGGCCTGCACCGGACGGCAGCGCGGCGTTCAGGGCGTCGACGAGCGTGGAGAGGCTCGCGTCGCGGTCGAGGCCGAACTTCACCGAGTTCTCGATCTCCTCGAGCGACACGACCTCGGCGCCGAGCCCGTTGATGGCGGAGACGATCTTCGCCTGCTGGCGGGCGAGGTCGTCGGCCTCGGCTGCGCCGCGGGCGTCGCATCCGGTGTTCACGGTGACCTTGTTGCCGTCGCGGTCGGTGTAGAACGAGCATCCGGAGAGCTGGTCACCGGTGGTGGTGAAGTAGTTCAGCACGTTGAATCCGGCGATCTGGATGTCGCCGCCCACCGCATCCGGTGCGGCGGGGCGCACGTCGCTGAACGTCACCGGCGGGGTGCCGGCGGCCGTGAGCTGCGTGGTGGGTTGGAACTTCCAGACGTTGTTGCGGAAGTCGAAGACCACGGGCTGCGTGAACGTCGCGGCCGACCCGACCGTGATGTGCGGGTTCTGCGTGAGGAACGGCAGCGCGATGCCCTTGTTGGCGTTCGAGCCGAGGAAGTTGAGGCTCGAGCCGTCGTCGAGTGCCACCGAGCGGGCCGCGTTGTCGGCCACGGCCGCCGCGTACTCCGGCGTGCCCGGGCGGGCGATCTCGGTGGGGCTGATCAGCGGCGTCGTGCCCGAGGCCAGGCCGATCTCGGCGTACTGGTTGGTGGAGTACGTGTTCGAGACCGTGAACGCGCCCTGCGGAGCGAGCAGCATGCCCTCGAGGCTCTCGCGCTGCGTCGCGTCACCGGGCAGGGCGACGGATGCCGGCTGCACCGGCGTGAGCGGGGTGTCGAGCTTCACCAGGCCGGCGGCCGAGGTGACGTTGAACTCGGTGAGGCCACTGAACTCGGAGACGTAGCCGGTGACCTGCACGGAGTCGCCGACGGCGACGGATGCGGCGGTCGAGGGCGAGTACACGAAGATCGCGTCCGACGCGGTGTGCGTGGCGAGGTCGATCGTTCCGCCGGTTCCCGCGGTCTGGATGTAGTAGCCGTTGAAGCCGCCGCTGCCGTAGGCCGCGGTGACGACACCGGTCGTGGTGACCTCGGGCTTGTCGGCGGTGGCGAAGGGCGAGGTGTCGCCCGTGCCCTGCAGCTCGGCGATGGTGTGCGCGCCGGGAACGGGGGCGTCGGTGGGCACCGGCGAGTCCGTGGGGGTCGGAGAGTCGGTGGGCGTCGGGGAATCCGTCGGCGTCGGGGTGCCCTCGGCCGGGGTCGAGGAGTTCTGCGGAGTGACGGTGCCGGTCGAGGTGAAGTCGGCGCTGTTGACGTCGGTGTCGGCGTGGTCGGTGCGCGCGAGGGAGTTGGGCACTCCGTTGGCCCCGTCGACCGCGGCGACCGAGCCCTCGAAGGTGTTCGAGGTGCCGTAGCCCAGCAGGTCGACGATGTCGGCGTTGCCGGTGACCGACCCGGTGGCGGGCGTGAGCGGCGTGGCCACGTCGGCGAGGAAGAGGGTGCCCGTGGTTCCGCTCGGATTGAGTGCGCCGGCGAGGTCCAGATCCGGCGCCGGGAGGTCGGCACCGACGGGCGTGGAGCCGTTCCCGTTGAACTGCACGAGGAAGTAGCTGCCGGCCTTGATCGAGCCGCTGAGCGCCGCGACGCCGTTGGCGGCCGCGGAGCCGGTGCCCGAGCGGTACTGCAGCGACCAGCCGTCGAGCGACACGGCGGCGCTGCCGGGGTTGAAGAGCTCGACGAACTTCTTGTTGTAGGGGGCGCTCGCGCTCCCGCCCTTGAGGTAGGCCTCGTTGATGACGACGCCGGTGCCGTCGACGCTGGCGGATGCGGACGATGCGACGCCGATCAGGGGCGCGGCGAACAGCGCTCCCCCCACGATCGTCGCGAGAACCGCTCTTGCGGTTCTCATAGCTTTCTTCGACATGGATCTCCTAGAACTCACGGGTCACACGGATCCGGCAATGCTAAGAGGCTCAAACCACGAAAGGGAAGCTGAACATTTCGTTCGGGTAAATTCAGAGAAACTGAACTATTGTCACCCGAATGGGGGTCGCAAGACTAAGCGAACTCACCCCCGGCTGGCAAGGCCACAGCCGTCGGACAAGACGATTTCACCCTCGATCGGGGCACATCCGGCCGATTTCACCCTCGCACGCGACGGTCGGCCCGTCGAGGGCGGCGGCCGGCAGGTTCACAAAGAATTAATGTTCGAGGGCGCCGCGGATGCCGCTTCCGAAGGATCGCCGTCGAGGGGGATCGCATAGGGTATGACCGATCGACCTGACGACAGCTGTCGGGCAACGAGAGGATGTCAGTGGGAATCACACGCACCTGGGTCTTCCCCATCATCCGGATCCTTCTGGTCGCCGCGATCGCCGTGGCCCTCGGCAAACTGGCGTTCTTCCCCGACCGGGCCGAAGAAGCGAGTCCTGCGGTTCCCACGGGCGAGATCGTCGAGCCTCGCACCACGGTCGCGCTCGGCACCATCACGAACGACGTGGTGCTGCAGGCGTCGGTTTCCGCAGACCCGGCCGTGCCGGTGAAGTCGACGGCGGCAGGCACGGTCGACGAGATCTTCGTGGCGCAAGGCGCCGCCGTGGCGGCCGGAGACGTCGTCTTCGACGTGAAGGTGCCGATCGAACGCGATCCGGCCCAGAGCGTGGATGCGGAGGGCAAGCCGCTGCCCGCGATCTTCCGCTACGAGGAGGTCACGGCCCCGAGCTCGGGGATTCTCAGCTCGCTCTCCGTGATCGAGGGACAGGATGTCACGATCGGGCTCGCAGCCGGGCAGATCGCGCCTCCGACCTTCTCGGTGTCGGGCGCGCTGCAGCCCGCTCAGCAGTACCGGCTGATCACGCAGCCGACGGAGGCGACCGTCGCCATCACCGGCGGACCGGCACCCTTCACCTGCACGGGGCTGCGCATCACGACGCCGCTGCCGGGAAGCAGCCAGGACTCCACCGGCGGATCCGGCGCCGCGGGCGGCACAGGCGGTGGGACGGGGTCGGGCACCACGGTGAGCTGCCCGGTCCCCGGCGACGTCACCGTGTTCTCGGGTCTGGCCGCGCAGATGACCATCACCGGCGGCAAGGCGGAGAACGTCCTCGTCGTGCCGACGACCGCGGTGCGGGGCGCAGCCCAGACCGGCACCGTGTGGGTCTCGGCCGCCGACGGCAGCACCGAGCAGCGCGCGGTGGGACTGGGACTCAGCGACGGCAGCCAGGTGCAGGTGACCGGCGGGCTGAGCGAGGGCGAGGAGATCCTCCAGTTCGCTCCCGGAGCGCTCGCCGACCCCGGCGGAGCGGGTGGGGACTGCGGCGCCGTGCCGCCCGGAAGCGCGGGCTGCGGCGGCGCGGTGATCGTGCGGTGAGCCTCCTCCGGCTCGAGGAGGTCACACGGACGGTCATTCCCCCCGACCAGCCGGCCCTCACCATCCTCAGCGGCGTCGATCTCACGGTCGAACGCGGCGACCGCATCTCGATCGTCGGCCGGTCCGGATCGGGCAAGTCCACGCTGCTGAACCTCCTGGGGCTGCTCGATCTGCCCACCAGCGGCACCATCACCTTCGACGACCGGCCAGTGAAGAGCTACTCGGGCGCCGAGCGCGATCGCGTCCGGGGCGCACGGATCGGGTTCGTGTTCCAGCAATTCAATCTGCTGCCCGGGCGCACGGCGCTCGAGAACGTGGCGATGCCGCTGCTCTATGCCACCGGACGGCAGTTCTGGCGCCGGCGCGCCCTCGCGGCCGAGATGCTCGAGCAGGTCGGGCTCGGGCACCGGCTCGAGAGCATGCCCGACCGGCTCTCGGGCGGCGAGCAGCAGCGCGTGGCCATCGCGCGGTCGCTCGTACGCGGGCCGAATCTGATCCTCGCCGACGAGCCCACCGGCGCACTGGACCTCGACACGGGGCAGAGCGTGATGGAGCTGATCGACGACGTGGCGACGCGCACGGGAGCGGCGCTGGTGACCATCACGCACGATCCGGCGATCGCCCGGCGGGCCCGCGACCACTTCCGGCTGGACCGCGGCGTTCTGACGCGGGTGGCGGATCCCGAGCTCGAGCCGGCGTCTCGCCGTGAGCTCCGCGCCATGGCCGCCACCCTCGAACTCGACCAGCGCCCCGACACGTCCGGGGGCGGCGCATGAGGGCCGTGACCGGGTTCGTCGGCGCCGTGCTGGAGGCGTGGCAGGAGCTGAGGGTGCACCGAACCCGCGTGCTGCTCTCGCTCGTGGGCGTGGCGGTGGCCGTGTGCTCCCTCACCACGGTCGTGGCCCTGGGCGCGATTCTGCAGCAGTCCAACGAGGAGCTCAGCGAACGCTCGAGCGGACGGCCGGCGACGCTGTACGTGTCGGCGTACACGACCGACGGCAGCACCGTCGACCCGGCGAAGATGGAAGCGGTCTGGGACGAGATGCTCGACCGCTACGACATCTCCTACGCCAGCCGGGTGATGCAGTCGAGCCTGCTCGTGCCCTTCGCGACCGGTGGAGTGCCGGTGATGACCCAGGCGGTCGACCAGCCCTACGGGGAGATGCACCGGGTGCGTCTCTCCGAGGGAGCCTGGTTCTCTCCGTCCGACGCCGAGCAGCTCGCACCGCGACTCGTCGTGAACCAGGTGTTCTACGACCGGATCGGCCGGCCCGATCTGGCGACGCACCCCACGGTGGCGCTCGGCGGGCAGGGAATCGTGGGAGGGGCATCCGGAGTCGCCGCCGGCGGGACGACAGCGGTGATCGTCGGCGTGACGCCCGCCGCGAGCTGGGAGACCGAGCCCTCGATGTTCATGCTGGCGGGGCAGCTGCAGGCCTTGCAGGAGGCCGCCGCGAGCGGATCCGGGTCGACGGGGGTCTCCAGCGGCCCGTTCGACGGGGGTTCTCAGACGCAGTACGAGATGTGGGTGCCGCCCGCGGCATCCGATGACCTCATGGCGGCGGCGCGACGCGACGTGCAGGCCGCCCTCGGCGACTCCGTGACGGTCGACGTGCTCCGGCAGGACTACGCGCAGTACGGCGACGATCCATTCCTGGTGACGAAGCTCGTCGTGGGGGGCATCGCCGTGCTCGTGCTCCTCCTCGGGGCGCTCGGCCTGGTGAACATCGCGCTGGTGACCGTGAAACAGCGCGTGCGCGAGATCGGCATCCGGCGCAGCTTCGGAGCGACTGCGGGCCGGGTGTTCTTCGCCGTGATGATGGAGAGCGTCGTGGCGACCATCGCGGCGGGAGCGGCGGGCGTGGCGGCGGCGATACTGATCGTGCAGAGCCCGTGGGTGCACGATGCCGTGGGGCAGGGTCTGGTGAGCGACTTCCCGCCCTTCCCGATGGACGCCGCCCTGCTCGGCCTCGCCGCCGCCACCGCGGTCGGTGCGGTCGCGGGCCTCCTGCCCGCGCTCGTCGCCGTGCGCGTCAAGGTCATCGACGCCATCCGGTACTGAGCACGGCAGGAGGACCCGCTGTGTCAGGGCCCGGTGGCCGGCCCGGCCGAGGCCGTTCCGAACACCACGTGGGCGACGTCGCCCGGAACCAGGAAGTCGGCCAACCCGATCCGCAGCGCCGAGACGAGGTACTGCGCACTCGAGCTGCCGGTGGCGGGGGTGTAGCTCGATCCCGGAGGCGCCCCGGCCTGGTCGGGTTGCACGTTCACCATCACCGAGAGCACGTTCGGCAGCGCGTCGACCACGAGCGACAGCGCGTCGACGAGATCGGTCACCACCCCGGCGAGCGTCGAGCCGAGCGTGTTCACCGCCGCGATCGCCGTCGAGGTGACGACGCCGGCGACCGGCACGATCAACCCCGTCGCCAGACCCGACAAGCCCGACAGGATGGCCGCCACACTCGTTCCGAGGAGGCCGAGGGCGATGTTCAGCACCGACACCAGGCCCAGCACGTCGAGGTCGACGGTGAACTGGAAGCCGGGCGGCGGCGAGAGCAGGCTCGACAGCGGCGCCGTGAGAGCGACGTGCACCTTCACGATCTGCAGCGCCGAACTCAGCACGCTCACGTTCGCCGTGAGGTCGACGGTGAGCACCGCGTTCTCGATGGCCGTGGTGAGCGCGTTCGTGATCTCCGACAGCCGGGCGTCGAGCAGGTCTCCCACCCGCGTGACGATGGGGTCGAGAACCGCCGCGTTCAGCACCAGCTCGGTGTTGGGCGCCAGGTTGTTCAACCCGTCGGGCCCCGTTCCGAGCAGGCCCTCGAGATCGACGTCGATCGTGCCTGCGCCGAGATCGATCGTCACCACGCCGTCGGACAGCGGATCCGTCAACAGCGTTCCGAGCGCTCCCGTCAGGTTCAGCCCGGAGAGGGAGACGTTCCCGGTGAAGGTGCCGAGGCCCAGCCCGCTCACGAGCGTCCCGAGGATGTTGTTGCGGATCGTCTGCGCGATCAGCCCGTTCGTGCCGAGCAGGGAGTTCACCGCCGACTGGATGGTCGGGACGCCCGAGTTCACGTCGGTCACGAGAGTGCCGAGCAACGGGCTGTCGAGCTGCAGCCCGAGGCCCGCGACACCGTAGTCGCGCACGACTCCGGTGACCGAGCCGTCGCCCCAGAGCGCCGACTTGAGGGCCGCGCACCAGTCGAGCGTGGAGCTCGCGGCGACCGCGCCCACCTGCAGCTGCGCATCCGCGATGCCCGCCACCGAGGGCAGCAGATCGCTGAGCGCGATCGTGGCCGGCCCCGGCAGGTCCGACGGCGGTGTGGTGGGCGTCACCATCACACCACCCGAGTTGTTCACGAGTCCGGACGCCCCCGCCGCGGTGCCGAAGCCCGACACCTGCGAGTACTGGTTCACCGCGCCGGCCGAGCCGAGCGGCAACCCGACGGTGAGGCCGGTGAGGTCGAGCCCCACGATGCCCGAGAGCACCGAGACGTCGAGGGGGTTCGCGTAGGTGGAGGTGGGCGGCACCGAACCGAGGTCGACCGCATCCGGTGGCGTCACCGTCACGGCGCCCCCGGCGTCGATGCTCTGGGTCATGCCCTCGAGCGCGGCGACGCCGTCGAGGTTCTGGCCGAGCAGCTCGCCCGACAAGAACCTCCCGAACGAGGTGGTGGCGTAGCCGGTGTCGGCTCCGCAGTCGAAGGAGGAGGTGCCGACGTTCCCGTGCACCCACTCGGAGTCGGGCCAGGATGCCGTGGTCGACGCGATCGTCGACGGCACGAGGGCGACGGTGAGCACGGTGGCGCTCAGCAGGCCGATGGTCGTGGTGAGTCGTCGCATGTCAGTTCTCCTCGCTGCTTCGTGCGTCGCGCCGGGTTCCGCGCGCCCTCGCCACCACGAGCACGAGCCCGAGCAGGCCGGCGGTCAGCGCACCGAAGGCCAGGACGTTCTGCAGGCCGGTGTCGAGGCCCGTCTTCGCGAGCCCTCCCCCGGAGCCGGCGGGCACGGGTGTGACGGGGGTGATCGGCTGGTCGTCGATCGCCGTCGCGGTGAGGCCGAGCCCCATGTTCCCGGTCAGGCCCATCAGCGAGTCGTCGGAGCGGGCCGCCGCCGAGTCCTCCACGGCCAAGGTCACGAGCAGGTGCTCGGGCGATCCGGCCACGAGGGGCTGCAACGTGAAGGTGGGGCTCGAGCTCGCGTCGTCGTCCGCCGGGGTCGCGACCACGATCCGGGCGAAGCCGTCGGAGCAGCTCGGGTTCGTGGTGGGGTCCGTCCAGGGCACGGAGCAGCGGTCCACCGTCATGGTGAGGCCCCGCGGGTGGGTGGCGATCCCGCCGTTCTTGCGCAGCTCCAGTGAGAGCGTGGCGCGGGTCGCATCCTGCAGCCGGGCGTCGACCTGCCAGTAGGCGGGATCACCGGGGCTGATGTTCAGGAACTCGGCCGGGTAGGGGTCGGCCGAGAGCACGAGCCGCCCGGCGGTGCCGGTCTCCGGCACATCGATGAAGGCCGCCCGGGCGGAGTCGGCGAGCAGCAGCGAACCGGCGGAGAGGGCGGCGACCGCGGCGACGCCGACGAGCGCGGTGAGCGCCCGCGAACGGCGGCGGGCCGGAGGTGGGTGGTGCATGAGGTTCCCCTGTCAGTGACGTTTGGGTGTTCGCGCGGACCGGCCACGACCGCCGGGCCAGAGCCCCCAGGCGGCGACGGCGGCCACCGCGATCGTGATCGAGACCATGGCCACCGGGGTCTTGAACCACGCGATGACCGAGCCGGCGACCGGCGCCGACACGATGACGCGGCCCGCCTCCGACACGAGGTACCGCTCGCGGTCGGGGGCCGGGTTGTCATCGCCTTTGAGCGTGAGGGCGCGTTCGTCCGGCGAGCCCGCCACCGCGTCGATCGCGACGATGCGGTGGGTCACCGGAATTCGGCTCACGGGTTTCGGCACCGTCACCACGTCCCCCACCCGCAGCTGCGCCGCGGACACGGTCTGGGTGACGGCTGCCGACCCCGTCGGCATCGAGGGAGCCATCGAACCGGTGACGAACACGATCACCGAGAGCGAGAACAACCAGGATGCGAGCAGCCAGACCACCGCGAGGATGCCGACGACGCCGACGACCGTGACCACTGCGTCCCGCGGCGAGAACCGCCGTTGCCGGGCGGGCACGGGAGGCACGGCCGGAGCGATAGGCCGACCGGGGGTGGTCTGCTCGTCGCCCGCACCGGCATCCGCAGGGGTGTCCGTCGCTGTGTGGATCACGTCGGTCATCGTCGGCTCGTCATCTCGCGGTGGCCTGGCTGGGCCTGTCAGAGCGTCTCGCCGTCGAACACCCAGGCGGGTGCGACGGTGCGGCCCATGTAGTCGTCCACGGTCGAGCCCGGGGCCGGCACCAGCGGGTCGGGCAGCGTCACCTCGAAGCAGTAGAACTGCGTCGATCCGGATGCCGCAGCCAGCGCCTGGCTGACCGAGCCGCCGGTGCTCGCGAGCGGTCCGTCGGCGATCAGGGTCGGAGCACCCGGCGCCCCCGAGAACGCGGTCGCGTCGCAGGTGAAGGCCGTGGCGCTCGTCACCACGCGCACGTCCAGCGCGTCGGTGAGCAGGCCGCCCGGGTCGTTCACGGTCACACCGGCCGCGGCGACCGCCGGCTGCAGCAGCACGTCGCCGGCCAACGAGGTGGCCGAGGTGCGCAGCGCGACCGGCGCGTAGACCGAGTCGCCGGGCGCGAGAGCGAGCGCGGCGGCCCCGAAGGTGATCTCCCCACCCGGGTTGGCGTCCTCGCTCACCCAGGCCGCTCCGTCCAGAGGCACGGTCGTGTTCTGCTGCACCTCGAAGGTCGAGGTTCCGATGCCCGGCCCCCCGGAGCCGTTGCCGCCGAACACCCATTCCGTGTCGGTCCAGGCGGCCAGCGTCGCCGTGGCCCCGATCCCGAGGACCGCGCCGGCAGCCGCCAGAGCGAAGACCTTCCTGCGCTTGTTGCCTGTCGTCGCTGCCGTCGAAGCGTGCGATGTCATCTTCGTCACCCCATTCATCCGTGAGCCGGGGCATCGGCGTCGATGCGCATCCGGCGATCCTCTTCGTCGGATCTGCTCCGCACGCTAAGCGCGGCCCGAGGTCGGCTGCACGGGCTGAGCGCACTCTTCGGTGCAAACTCAGCAGTCCGCCGGGCCCGCTTCGCCGAGGCCTTCCGGATGGTCGGTAGTTCTCGGTAGTCAGTGCCGGAAAAGTCGGTAGCGACCGCGCGGGCACTGATAGTCAACTGTCGTACTGCTGAGTAGTGTGGGAGACCACCGAGTGAGTAGGACAGCCTGGTAACTGCCGACCGTGGGGAGGTCAGGCGCTACCCGGCATCGGCGGGGGGATCAACGATGATGAGCACCGGGAACGAGACGGGGCAGGGCGAGTCCGAGCGGGGCGAACCCGAGCTGGGCGAGTCCGAGCGGGGCACGACGGCCGCCCACGACGTCATCGGGCCCGACCGCAGCGTGGAGGTGGTCGTGGCCGATCTGCTCTCCGGCACGAATGCGATCGTGGCGGGCATGCTCGGCTCCGGCAAGAGCCACTTCACGCGGGCGATCGTGGCGGCGCTGCGCGAGCGCGGGAGCGATCCGGTGGTCGTGCGAGCCGGCCTGCCGCTCTCGCGGACGGCCTTCGGCGCCTTCGATGCGACGGGCGACCCCCGGCTCGCGGTGCTCAGGGCGCGTGACGCGCACGGCGGCGCGGGTGATGGTTCCGAAGAGTCAGAGCCGGAGGCCGCCGGCGGGGCGCTGATCGTCGTGATCGACGACGCCCAGGCCCTCGACGAGAGTGCCTTCGGCCTCGTCGGGCGAGCCTGCTACGACGGCCGCATGACGGTGCTCCTCTCCCTGGCGGTCGATCGGGACAGCGACCGCACGGCGAGTGCCGACAGCGCTCCCGTGATGCGGGCCATCACCCAGCTCTGGCTCGCCGGCGGCGCGAACCGCTACGACCTGCACCAGTTCGACGCTGCGACAGCCTCGGAGCTGATGCAGGTCTTCGCCGGCGGCCGTCGTCTCGACACCGCGACCACGGCAGCGCTCTTCGCGCGCTCGTGCGGCTCACGGATGCTGCTGCGCGAGCTCACCCTCGACGCCGTCGCCCAGCTCGACGCCGGCCACGATCCTCTCGATCCCCTGCACGAGGTGCACAGCGGTTCGCGCTCCTCGGATGCCGTCGCCTCCGCCCTCGGCGAGTACTCGGCCGACGAGCGTCTCGCCCTCGCGATGATCGGCCGGCTGCCGGGGATCGAGTACGCCGAGGCGTGCCGCACGATCGAACCGTCGACGATCGGCGCCCTGATGCTCGGCCGAGCCGTGCACACCGGGCACACCCCGGCTCGCCAGCTCTTCGCCAACCGCCTGCTGGCCCGCGAGGCCGAACGCCGACTCGAGCCAGGCGCACTCGACCGCGCCCTCGACGAGGCGATGCGACGCGCGCTCACCACGCCCGGGATGACGGCCGGCGTCGCGCTGAACCGCCTGATCGCGGCCAACTGGCTCTCGATGCGGCCCACGGTGCCGGGCCCGGCGACGGTCGACGCCGACACCCGCTGTCGCATCCTGGCGAGCGCCGCCCACCGCGCCAATGACGAGGCGCAACCCGACCTCGCGCTCGCGTTCAGTCGGCTCGGTGATGAATCCGGAAGGTGCGCCGACCTCACCCTCGAGGCCTCGCGCGCACTCGCTGGTCTCCGTCGATTCGATCTGGCACGAGAGGAACTCGAGAAGCTCGACCTCGCAACGATGCGGATCGACCAGCTGCGGCGCGGCGTGCGCTGGTGGGGAAGCCTGAGTACCTGGATGCCCACTCCGAGCCGCGCCGCGGGCGAGGAACCGGCTCCGGCTGCCGGGTCCGCGTCGGCGCGCGAGTGGCTGGCGGCCTCGGCGGTCGACGACCCCTCGGTCCTCGCGGAGATCGAAGTGGAGCGCCTCGAACAGGAGATCCTCGAGATGCGCTGGGAGAGCGCGCTCTCGCTGGCCGACAGCATCCTCGCCGGCGGGGCGGCGCATCCGCTCGCCCGGCTGCGCGCAGCGCTCGCCGCGGCCGTGGCGAGCACGATGCTGATCGGCTGGCACGAGAGCCTTCCGCGCTACCGCGTCGCCGACGCCTTCACGCGCGATCCGGTGACCGGCGAGACCGTGAACCCCACGCTCGGGCTCTCGGTGCTCTGCGCCGAGTCGTTCCTGGCGATGATCGGCGGATTCGCGCCGGGAGGGCATCGCGACCGCCTCCACCGGCTGCTGGTCGTCGCCGCGGAGCAGGACGACCGCACGGCGCTCTCGCTCGGCGGCATCGTGGCCGGAGTGGTGGCGTTGGCCACCGAGGACACCGAGCGGGCGAGCATCGAGTTCGATGCGGCCCTGCGGCGATTCGACCGGCTCGAGTTCGCCGCGTGGCGCCCGATGATCGGCTACCTGCGGGCCATCGCGCTCGCGCGGCTCGGGCGCGCGAGCGCGGCACGGGAGGTGGTGGCCGACATCGACGATCACCTCATGGCGGACTACCCGGTGTTCGCCTTCGCTCGCGACCGGGCGCTCGCCGCCCTCGCCGTGGCGCTCGCCACCGGCCCCGCGGCCGGGACGGCGGTCATCGCGGCGGGGAGCTCCGCCGCATGGCGGCCCGGCGAACCCGGCGCCGCTGCGCACACCGGCGGGAACGCGCTCACCGACGAGCTCACCGACCGCGAGCACGAGGTGGCGCGGCTGGTGGCGCAGGGCCTCAGCAACAAGGAGATCGCGCAACGGCTGTTCCTCTCGGTGCGCACGGTGGAGTCGCACGTGTACACGGCCCGCGGCAAGACGGGCTCCACGTCCCGGCGCGAGCTCGGGCGGCTCGTGGCGGAGACCGGCGGCCGTGGCTGACCGCCGACCGGCTCCCCGTGGCAGCCGGTAGACTGGAGCCATCTTTCCCGCCCATCGCAGGGGCCGAACGCAGGAGCAACACGTGCCGAAGATCGTCGTCGACGTCATGCCCAAAGCCGAACTTCTCGACCCGCAGGGCAAGGCCGTGGCCGGCGCCCTCAGCCGCCTCGGCAACGAGCACTTCTCTGGCGTACGCGTCGGCAAGCGCTTCGAGCTGACCGTCGACGGTCCCGTCGACGACGCCGTGCTCGCCTCGGTGCGCGAGATCGCCGACGAGCTGCTGTCGAACTCGGTGATCGAAGACGTCGTGAACATCACCGTCGTCGACGAGGCCGGCGCACACAGCGCTTCGGCCGCATCCGGAGCCCTCGCGTGACGCGCGTCGGCGTCGTCACCTTCCCGGGCTCGCTCGACGACCGCGACGCCCAGCGCGCGGTGCGTTTCGCCGGCGCCGAGGCGGTCGCGCTCTGGCACGGCGACCACGAGCTGCAGGGCGTGGATGCGGTGGTGCTGCCGGGCGGGTTCAGCTACGGCGACTACCTGCGCTGCGGCGCCATCGCGTCGCACTCGCCGATCATGCGCGAAGTGGTCGCGGCCGCCGAGCGCGGGGTTCCGGTGCTCGGCATCTGCAACGGCTTCCAGATGCTCACCGAGGCGCACCTGCTCCCCGGCGGCCTCATCCGCAACGACCACGGATCCTTCATCTGCCGCGACCAGGTGCTGCGGGTCGAGAACACCTCGACCGCGTGGACCTCGGCCTACGAGCCCGGCCAGGAGATCACCATCCCGCTGAAGAACGGCGAGGGCGGCTACATCGCCTCGGCCGAGACGCTGGCGCGGCTCGAGGGCGAGGGCCTGGTGGCGTTCCGCTACGTGGGCGTGAACCCGAACGGCTCGCTCAACGACATCGCCGGCGTCACGAACGCGCGCGGCAACGTGGTGGGGCTCATGCCGCACCCCGAGCACGCCATCGAGGCCGGCTTCGGCCCCGACACCCCGGTCGCCATGCGCTCGGGCGTCGACGGCCTCGCGATGTTCACCTCGGCGCTGCAGAGCCTCCTGGCGGTCTAGCCACCAGCCACTCGCTACTCGCTACTCGCTACTCGCCGACGGCGCCGTCGAGGAGTTCGCGGAGGATGTCGATGTGGCCGAGGTGGCGCGCGGTCTCCTCGGTGAGGTGCAGCAGGATCCAGCGCAGAGTGAAGCGGCCGTCCTGGGCCGCACTGCGGTCGTCGAGCGCGAAGCGGGCGGCCACCGCACGCGACTCGGCGCAGGCCTGTTCGTAGTCCGCGAGGATCTCGGCGAGGCTGTCGGCCTCTGTCACGCGGAACTCTCCGTCGGGGTCCTCCTCGCTCCAGCGGTACACGAGCCCGGTCTCGCCGGCCATGTCCTCGCGGAACCACGAGCGCTCGACGTCGGCGAGGTGCCGCACCAGCCCCGAGACCGTCGTGAGGCTCGGCAGAAGGCGGCGCGCCGCATCCGCGTCGCTGAGTCCGGTGGCCTTCCACACCACGGATGCGCGCTGCAGCTCGAGGAAGCCCTCGATGCTCTCGCGCTCGCCGCCGCGCTCGGGCGGCTGGGGGCGCTCGTCGGGGAGAAGTGTCATGTCTCCAGTCTGCCGCGAGGATGATCTCACGCACATCCCGAGTTTGCTTCACTTTGCCGTCCGAGAGGGCTAGTGTTCCCCCGGGGGGACGGGATGCCTGATCGAAAGGTTCTCCCATGCTCAGCAACCCGCTCTCCCGGCGCGTGGCCGTCGTACTCGTGGCCACCGCAGCCCTGGCTCTCGCCGGGCCCGCGGTCGGCGCCTCGGCCGCTCCGCCCCTCACGCTCGACTGTCACAACCTCACCAGCGGCACCCAGAAGGTCGTCGCCGGCGTGTCCACCCGCCTAGACGCGTACTGCCTGTCGTCGGCGTGGGCGATCACGGTGTCGGCGGAGCACGGCGCGACGACGATCGACCACTACGGCTGGATCACCTACACGAGCGAAGCCGGCTACCACGGCGCCGACACCATCACCGTGCGCGCCAGCATCCGCCGCGACGGCAGCGGCGACCTGACCAGCACCATCGCCATCGCCGTGGACGGGCCGGCCACGGCCGCGGATCAGGCCTTCACTGTGGCCGCGAACGGCACTCTTCGCTCGACGCTCCTGCCGATGCCGGGCGGCGAGTGGATGGTCGAGGCCGGAACCACCCCGCCGGCGCACGGCACCCTCAGTGTCAACGCGTACACGGGAGAGATGATCTATCAGCCGGAGCCCGAGTTCACCGGGGTCGACGGATTCCTGTACCGCCTCTCCACGAAGGACGGCGCATACTCGAACGTGGCGCACGTGACGATCACGGTCCGGTAGCCGGAGAGCCCGCCGGCAGCGGTCAGCGGAGGGGCCGCGCCCGGAGCGAACGCCGTCACCCGCACGAAATCCGCCCGCCCGCCGATGATCTCGAACGCGCTCGGGGAGTGGCGGTCCCGAGGATGGCCCCCAGCATGGCCCTGTTCACCTTCGACCGGCATAATGACCGGCATGGCGAAGAAGACGAAGACCGCGCTGAAAGAGCTCATCAAGGCTCTCGAGAAGCACGTCGAAGTACTCGAAGACCCGAAGAGCAACCGCGGCAAGCGCGACCGCGCCACCGCGCAGGTGCACGCCGCCGCGATCGGCTACGCCTCCGTGCTGCACTCGCGCACCGGCAGCGAGAGCCCGTTCCTCGACATCCCCGACCCCGGGCTCGACGCCGACACGGTGGCGTCGCTCAAGGCCGAGAAGGATGCGCTGATCGCGCGCCACAAGGCCAAGCACCCCGAGAAGTAACGGCCGGCGCCGTCACCAGGCGCCCACCTGACGGGCGGTCGGCTGCCGCGCCGTCGGCTACTGGGCGGTCGGCTACTGCGCGGTCGGCTACTGCGCGGTCGGCTCCTGGGGCGTACCGCCGATGTTGACGAGCCAGTTGATGCCGAACCTGTCGGCCAGCATGCCGAAGCTGTCACCCCACGGCGCCTTCTCGAGCGGCTGCGCGATGGTGGCACCCTCGGACAGCTTGTCCCAGTAGCCGTGCAGCTCGGCCTCGTCGGTGCCGCTCAGCGACACGCTCACGTTCGTGCCGGGCTTGTACTCCATCGACGCCGGGGTGTCGGAGGCCATCAGCACCAGGCCGTTCGGCGACACGAGCTGAGCGTGCATGACGAGCCCGCTCTCCGAGGGATCGTGGGCCATGCCGAAGTCGCCGAAGGTGCTGCTCGTGAGCTCGCCCCCGAACACCGACTGGTAGAACTCCATGGCGCTCCGCGCTTCGCCGGTGAAGCTGATGTAAGGGTTGAGATTGGTGGTCATGGCCGTCTCCTCCGGGATGCGGCGACCGGCTGATCCGGTGCCGACGAGAGCACGATAACAGACTGATGTGGACGGTGTACACATGATTCCGTTCCGTCCTGGACCGCTCCCGGACTGATTTACTGACAGTGACCGGCAGCATCCGTTCGGCCGGGTCGAGGAGGGTTCGATCATGTCGGAGTTCACACCGGAGCCACCCGTGCAGCCCGGGGCCGCGGTTCCGCCCGAACTGCCCGGCGGCCCGACGCCGCCGTTCGGCTCGAACGGCCTCCCGCCCGCCGGTCCGAACCCGCCACGGCGCAACGGCTGGAAGATCGCGTTCATCGTCGTGGCGATCGTGCTGGGCCTCGCCCTCATCGGCGCCGTCGCGTGGGGTGTGCTCGCCGCCACCAAGGCCCCAGCGCCGGCGCCCACCGTCACCGTGACCGCCACCGCCACCGCCTCGCCGAGCCCGACGCCCACCGCCACGCCGACCCCGACTCCGACGAACGCCGCCTCCACGGCCTGCACCGCCGACCAGCTGAGCATCACCCTCGGCCAGGCGGAGGGCACGGCCGGCAGCAGTGTCGTTCCGCTCGTGTTCACCAACACGGGAACCACCGGATGCACGCTGCAGGGCTACCCGCAGATCGCGTTCGTCGGCGACGACAACGGAACCCAGCTCGGCGCCGCCGCGGTGCCCGACGAGAACAGCGCGGTGGCGAGCCTCGAACTCGCCCCCGGCGGCGCCGCCCAGGCGCTGCTGCAGATCGCGACCGCCTCGAACTTCCCGAACTGCTCGGTGCAGACCGCGAACGGATTCCGGGTGTTCCCGCCCAACGCCTCCGGGGCGATCTTCGTGCCCACCACCGCCTACGACGCCTGCACGAACACCAGCGACGCGCTGCTCAGGGTGGGGGCCGTGACGACGGTTCCGTAAGGCTGTCGCGGACGCGCCCGGCGCATCCGGTGCACGACTCCCAGCTGTGCTGAATAGCATGACGCCAATGGACATCATCGTCGACATCGTGCTGATCGTGATCGGCCTGCTCGCCGTGCTCGGCGGGTGGCGCCGCGGCGCCCTGGTGACCGCCGCGTCGCTCGTGGGCATCATCGCGGGTGCCCTGCTCGCCACCCTTCTGGCGCCCCCGATCGCCGACTGGGTGGGCGGCTTCGGCTGGAACGCGCCCGTGCAGCGGGCCATCACCGCGGGCGTGGTGCTCGTGCTCTGCATGGTGGTGGCGGTGGGCGTGCTCTCCCTCGTGGCCGGGCTGCTGCGCCGGGTGATCGGGGTGGTGCGCATCGGGCGCGGCCTCGATGCGGCCGGCGGCGCGGTGCTCGGGGCCCTCACCTGGGGCGTCGTGGTGTGGCTGCTCGCCGGGTTCCTCCAGACCACCGGCATCCCGCAGATCACCCAGGTGGTGTCGTCGTCGAAGGTGGTGTCGACGCTCAACGCGATCTCGCCCATCCCCTCGTCGACGGCGCTCGGCACCATCAACACGGCGCTGGGCGACTCGGGTTTCCCGCAGGTGTTCGCCTTCGGCTCGGAGACCATCCAGGGCGCGCAGCCACCCGACCCGAGCATCCCGGCCGCCGTCAACGCGGCCGCGAGCGGCGTCGTGCGCGTGCTCTCCTCGGCGCCGTCGTGCTCGTCGGATGCGGAGGGCAGCGGGTGGGTCGTGGCCACCGACCGCATCGTCACCAATGCCCACGTGGTGGCGGGCTCCTCGCAGCTGTTCGTGCAGCCGGGCGGCGCAGGGCAGCTCTACACGGCGACGCTCGTGGTGTTCGACCCCTCGCGCGACCTGGCCGTGCTCGACGTTCCGGGCCTGCCGCTCGCCCCGCTGCCACTCGGCAGCACGCTGGCGGCGGGCGACTCGTCCGTGGTGGCCGGCTACCCCGAGAACGGCGCCTACTCCGTGGTGCCGGCGCGCGTGCGCGAGATGCTCGATGCGGTGGGGCTCGACATCTACCAGAAGGCGCCGGTCACGCGCTCGATCTACTCGCTGCGATCGGTGGTGCGGCCGGGCAACTCGGGCGGCCCTCTGTTCGACGACAGCGGCGCCGTGGTGGGAGTCGTGTTCGCGCGCTCCACCATCGACTCGGAGACGGGCTACGCACTGACGCTGGACGAGGCGGCACCCGTGCTCGCGCAGGCGGGCGCGACGGAGCCCGTGGACTCGGGGGCGTGCGCGGCGTAGCCCCCGGGCTCGCAGCCGATGCCACGGCCCCCGAATGGAAGGAGATTCGAGGGTCTCGCGCGCGAAACGCGGGCTTCAGGCCCGAATGTCATTCCATTCGGAGGCGGCAATGCGGTGCGCACCGATGACGGCGTCGGCCGCGCGAGCGAAGGCACGGGTCACCGCGGCCGGGTCGTCGAGGTAGCCACCCACCGTGACACCGTCGCGCAGGATCATCAGCTCGACCGCCGCATCCTGCGCATCCGCCTCGGGCAGGCCCAGCGCGCCGAGGAGCGCGCAGAAGGCCTCGGTGAGCCACCGGCGATGGCTCAGCACCACCAGGCGCACCGGATGCGCGGGGTCGGCGTACTCGGCTGCGGCGTTGATGAAGGCGCAGCCGCGGTACCCGGGCGCGCAGCTCGCGGCGGCGAGCGCGTCGACGGCGAGGCGCAGACCCGCCTCGGGGTCGGCCTCGGCGAGCTCGAGCACGTCGCCGATCACCGCGCGCTCGAGGGCCGCGTGCCGCTCGAGGTAGGCCACCATGAGCTCGTCTTTCGAGGGGAAGTGGCGGTAGAAGGTCACCTTGGTGGTGCCGACGAGCGCGATGATGCGCTCGGCGCTCACCGCCCGGAAGCCCTCGGTGTAGAACAGCTGCGACGCGGCCTGGAGCAGGCGCTCACGCATCGACACGACGGTCTCGTCGCTCGGATTCACCGTCACCTCCCGTGGTCGCTCGCAGTAGAGTTACTGGTAAGTCTACTGGAAACGACCTCGACGACCTCGACCCGAAGGATGCGCGCATGAGCGACAAGCTGAACGAGATCCCCCTCACCACCATCGACGGCTCCACCTCGACCCTGGCCGACTACGCGCCCGTCAAGCTCATCGTGAACGTGGCCTCGCGCTGCGGGCTCGCGCCGCAGTACGAGAAGCTCGAGCAGCTGCAGAAGACCTACGGCGACCGCGGCTTCACGGTGCTCGGATTCCCGAGCAACCAGTTCCTGCAGGAGCTCTCCGACACCGACAAGATCAAGGAGTACTGCTCCACCACGTGGGGCGTGACCTTCCCGATGTTCGACAAGGTGAAGGTGAACGGGCGCTCGGCGCATCCGCTCTACGCCGAGCTCACCAAGACGCCGGATGCGGCGGGCAAGGCCGGGCGCGTCAAGTGGAACTTCGAGAAGTTCGTGGTGACGCCCGACGGCCAGGTGCACCGCTTCCGCCCGACGGTGGAGCCGGATGCGCCGGAGATCGTGGCGCTGATCGAGTCGTCGCTGCCGGCGTAGGGGTCGGGCGCGCGGGAGGGGCGCCGAGGCGCGCGCAGGCTGCGGGTTGCGGGTTGCCGGTTGCGCGTTGCGCGTTGCGCGTTGCGGAGCAGCTGAGGGGCGCGAGTAGAGTTGCCGCCGAGATGAGCGACGGCTTCGGAGCGGCGGCAGGCGGGGAGTGGAGCAACGCGGCGGTCGCCGCCCGGCTCCGTGCCGCCGGATGCGTGTTCGCCGAGGAGGAGGCCGCACTGCTGCTGGAGGCGGCGGGGTTCGGTGCGGAGGGCGGCTTCGACGAGGCGAGTGAGCACGAGGCCGGCGGGATCATTCGCACGGAGCCCGGCACTTCCGCCGGCCACGCCGGACTACGGCATGTGGATGCGCCAGACCCGGTCGCGCTCGAGCGCTTGATCGCGCAGCGGGTGGCGGGGCTGCCGCTCGAGCACATCCTCGGGTGGGCGGAGTTCGCGGGGTTGCGGATCGCCGTCGATCCGGGCGTGTTCGTGCCGCGGCGCCGAACCGAGTTCCTGGTGCAGCACGCTGTCGCCGCCCTCGCGCATGGCCGGGACGCGCATCCGGCGGCGGAGGCGGCGAGCGCGGCCCAGCGGCCCGAGCACCGCACGAGCCCGAGTGGAGCCGCGGACCGCGAGGCCGGCGGCGCGCACCCGGGGGACGGGGCGAGCGCACTCGAGCACCCAGAGCACCGCAGGACCCAGGGCGGAACCGCGGACCGCGAGGCCGGCGACACGCATCCGGCGGCGGGGGTCGTGGTGCTCGACCTCTGCTGCGGGTCGGGGGCGGTCGGCGCCGCGATGGCCGCGGCCGTCGCGGGGGCCGATGTCTATGCGGCCGACATCGATCCGGCGGCGGTGCGGAGTGCGCGGCGCAACATCCCACGGCCGGAGCGTGTGTTCGAGGGCGACCTCTACGACGCCCTGCCCGGGACTCTGCGCGGGCGCATCGACGTGATCGTGGTGAACGCGCCCTACGTTCCGACCGCGGCGATCGCCACCATGCCGCCCGAGGCGCGACTGCACGAAGCCCGCGTGGCACTCGACGGCGGCGCCGACGGCCTCGACGTGCAGCGGCGGGTCGCCGCGGACGCGCTGGGCTGGCTCGCGCGCGGCGGCACACTGCTGATCGAGACCAGCGAAGCGCAGGCCCCGACGACGGCGGCCGTCTTCGCGGAGGCGGGACTGCATCCGCGCATCGAGCGCTCCGACGAGCTCGACGCGACCGTCGTCATCGGCACGCGCGCCTGAGGCGCGGGCGCGCAGAGCGGCACGGGGTGAGGCGGTGCGGGGTCAGGCGGTGCAGGGTCAGCTCAGCCGTGCGGGCGCGAGCTCGTCGGCTACCCGATCGTGCGAGCGCGAAGCCGGACGGCGCAGCGCGAGAGCCGGCGTGGGGCTCCGCCGCACGGTACCGGGCAGACCGCACGCGAGCCCTCCGGCACGACGGCCGGCCGGATCAGCGGGCGCGGCCGGATCAGCGGGCGAGGCCGGATCGACGGGCGAGGCCGAATCGACCCGCGAGGCCGGATCGACGGGCGAGGCCGGATCTGCCCGCGCGACAGGTCAGCGCGCGCGACAGGTCAGCGCGCGAAGGGTCAGCCCTTGTAGGGCGATCGCACCATCGCGACGAGCGCCATGATGCCGAGCACACCGCCGACCAGGGTGATCAAACCGACAACGCCGAGCAGCACTCCAGCCATCAATGTCTCCCAAATCTCGAGTCACCCCAGGGTAGCAAGCGCAGGAGCTCCCGGCGCGCGGGGCGATGGCGCACCGCATCCGCGACCCGCGTCGCCCGCGGGCGAGGGCACGCGGAGGACCGTCAGTAGGAGCCGGGAGCCTCGGGCTCGACGGCGAGGCCTGCCGCCTCCGCGAGGATGGCGCGCGTGCCCGAGAGGCCGAGGCGCGTGGCGCCGACCGCGATCATGGCCTCCACGGCCTCGAGCGTGCGGATGCCGCCGCTCGCCTTCACGCCGAGCTCTCCGTCGACGGTCTTCGCCATGAGCGCGACGGCCTCGAGGGTGGCTCCGCCGGCGGGGTGGAACCCGGTGGAGGTCTTCACGAAGTCGGCTCTGGCGGCCATGGCGGCGCGGCAGGCCGCCACGATCTCGTCGTCGGTGAGCACGGCCGACTCGATGATGACCTTGAGCACGTGCGGGGCCGGGATGACGGCGCGCACGGCCGCGATGTCGGCCTCGACGAGATCGAAACGGCCCGCCTTCGCTGCGCCGAGGTCGATGACCATGTCGATCTCGTCGGCACCGCGTGCGATCGACTGCGCCGCCTCGGCGGCCTTGACCGACGAGGTGTGCTTGCCGGAGGGGAAGCCGCACACCACGGCGACCTTGAGCTCGGCGCCGGCGGGCACCGCCAGCGGCAGGAACGACGGCGACACGCACACCGAGTAGGCGCCGAGCTCGATCGCCTCGGCGACGTGCGCGGCGACGTCGGCCTCGGTGGCCTCGGGCTTCAGCAGGGTGTGGTCGACGAGGCGCGCGAGGGCGAGAGCGGGCGTGGCGGTGAGGGACATGCGTGCGGGACCTTCCGGCGGGGTGATGGGCTGAGGGATCACTGACCGCGGCGCTGCGGAAGAAGACCCTTCAAGAATACCCGCCCGACCAGGCGTTCCGGCAGCCGGCCCCGGATGCCGCGGCCTCACCTCGCCAAAAACAAGGAGGTGAGCGGCGACACGCCGCGGTCACCATCCCTCTCGGCGGGGTGTCGGAAAAGTACTCCTTGTTTTTGGGCGGACTCCTTGTTTTTGGGAGGGTGGCGGTGTGGGGCGGGGACGTGGGGTCAGGGGTTCTGGCGGTGGCACTCGGCGATGATGGCGAGGCCGGCCACGGCGTCGTGCGGGTCGACGGGCATCGGGGTTCCGGTGAGGAGCGCCTCGGCGACACCGCGGTAGAAGGCGGCGTAGTCGCCGCGCTCGAGCGGGATCTCGCGTGAGCCGTCGGGGGTCTCGAGCAACCCCGTCGGGCTGACGTCGTCGACACCGAACTCGGGATCGCCGACGTCCATGCCGGCCTTGGCCTGCCGCTCCTGCGGGTCGAGGCCCCACGTGGTGAACACGGCCTTCGAACCGACCACACGGAAGCGCGGGCGGTTCGCGGGCGCCACGGCGCTCATCCAGAGGCGGCTGCGGGCGCCGCTCGCGTGCCGGAGGGTGACGAAGCTGTCGTCGTCGTTGACGGCGCCGTCGCGACGCGCGTCGAGTTCGGCGTGCACGGCTCCGGCCGCGATGTCGACGGGACCGAGCAGCTGGAGGGCCTGGTCGATGAGGTGCGGACCCAGGTCGAACAGGATGCCGCCGCCCTCGGCCGCCGGGTCGACGTCTTTGTTCTTGGCGCCCAGAGCCGGTTTCCACCACTCGAAGGCCGATTCGAACTGGCGCACCTCGCCGAGCTCCCCGGCGTCGACGAGGGCGCGGACGGTGAGGAATTCGCCGTCCCAGCGCCGGTTCTGGAACACCGCGATGCGCCGGCCGGCCCGCTCGGCGTGAGCGACCAGCTCGCCGGCGTCGGCTGCCGACAAGGCGAACGGCTTGTCCACGATCACGTCGAGACCCGCGTCGAGGGCGCGGTGGGCGAGCGGCGCATGCGTGGCGTTGGGGGTGGTGATCACCACCAGGTCGAGCGCGAGCTCGCCGGCGCCGGGCCGCGAGAGGAGGGTGCCGGCATCCGGGACGACCACGCCATCGCCGTAACGCGCGTTCGCCTCCGCCGCCCGCTCGGCGTTCGAGGTCACGACGGCCACGAGCTCGAATGCGGGGTCGGCCGCCACGAGCGGCGCGTGGAACACCGAACCTCCGAGGCCGTAGCCGATGACGGCGGTGCGGAGGGGAGCGGTGCGCGCGGTGGTGGCCATGGGTTTCACGATACGCGGCGTCGAACGGAATGAGATTCGGCCGATACGGCGGCGTTTCGTCCACGAACCCCCCGAATCTCATTCCGTTCTCCGAGGTGGAGTGCACCGGATGCTGCCGCCGACCGGCGAGCTACGGAATCAGGGCGGCGGCGAGCATGAGGGCGGTCGAGGCGGCCATGCTCGCGACCTCGGCCACGGCCATCCGGTCGCGGAGCGTGGTGCGCGGCAGCCGGAGCGCGAGCACCACACTCAGGCCGATGTAGACGAGCGCGCCGACCCCGCACATCGTCAGCAGAGCACCGGATGCGCTCCCCGCGTGATGCATCGAGCCCGCCAGGCCGGCACCCCAGCTCGCCCCCGCCACGGAGGTGCCTGCCGCCCCGCCCATCGCGGCGAGCAGCCCCGCGGTGACGAGCAGCCCGGCACTCCCGTGGGCGGCCATGGCACCGGCGTGGCGAGCGGGCACGGGCACGGCGGCCCCGACCGCGGCGGAGCGGCGCCCGAGCACGCCCGTTCGCCCGGACGCATCGGCGGTGGGGTGGCGCAGGGCAACGGCCCCGACCGCGGCGGGGCGACGCGTAGCATAGGCCACCCGAACGGCTGCACCCACGGCGAGGCGGCGCCCGGAAACCGGCGCCCGAACGGCCGCGGCAGGGCGGCGCCCGGGAACGCGTGCCCGGACGGCCGCATCCGGCGCGGGGCGAAGGCCGGGCCAACCGGTTCGCGCGGACGGGTGGGCGAGGGCCCGCGCTCCGCCAGGGTGCGGCGCACCCGGCGCGCCCGAGGCGAGCCGGCCCGCGAGGGCGGCCGCGAGGGCCGCGGCCACGAGGACGGCGGTCCAGACGAAGGGGGGCACGCGCAGGAGGCCCGTGGTCGCATCGACCATCGCGAGCAGCATGACGATCGCCGAGAGCGCCGCCGCCAGCCGGCGCGAGCGCACCGAACCGAGGGTGCAGCACGCACCCACCGCGGCGGGCAGCAGCGCGCCCGCGTGCAGAAGTTCAGCCATGAGGGCTCCTTCCTCCCGGATGGCCGTCCCCGGCGACCGGTCCCGACCACCGGGCAAAGCGGTGAAGGCGAGACGTCACTTCCCGAACCAAAGCACCCGAGCTGGCGCGGAGAGTGACGTCTCGCCGGCTGATGAGGGGCTAGTGCCCCGCGTGGTCGTGGGACCCGTGGTCGTGCGCGCCCGCTGCCGCCGCCCCCGACGCCGCCGCGCCCGCATCCGACCCGTGGTGCGCGCAGTGCGCCCCCTCGGCCGCGGCCGGCGCCGGCACGTTCAGGGCCGGGTTGCGGTCGAAGAAGCCGTAGGGCTTCAGGGTGAACTTGGCGTAGTCGACCGGCATCACGGGCCAGTCCTCGGGGCGAGGAAAGTGCGTGGGCCCGAAGGTGTGCCACAGCACGATGTCCTCGCCGTCGATCGAGGCGTCATCGGCGATGAACTTGGTGATGCCGTCGCCGCCCGGGTTCTGGTGCACGAAGTCGCCCGCCGCGTAGCGCTCGGCCGGGTCGTAGGCCGTCACGAAGAGGTGCTTCGTGGCGAACTCGGCACGCTTCGCGATCGACGAAGACGGGTCGGCGAGCAGCGTCGGCGCCTCCTGCGGCAGCAGCACGTAGCCGGTGGGTCGGCCCATCGCGTTGGTCTCCGAGGTGGAGGTGATGTGCCAGGCCCGGCCGACCGAGGCATCCGCCACCCGGCCCGACGAGCCCTCCGTGGTGAGCCGCGTCACGCCCTTCGTGAAGGCGTTGCCGTGCTCGTTGCCCGGCCCGACCGGAACCCGCACGACGTCGACCTCGTCGACCGCATTCGAGACGCCGTCGACGGTCATGTCCAGTCGCGCCGAGAACAGGTGCTGGTGGTACGGGCCGCCGAGCCCGGGGGCCACCTCGGAGGCGTACGGGTAGTCGGAGCCGTCGGCCGACAGCCCGGGGTACGCCGAGGTGAACAGGATGCCGGTGAGCTTCGCCTCGCACTCGATCGTGCCGTCGAGGTAGAGGTACCAGTAGAAGCCGTAGTCGTAGTTGCCCACCGTGGTGAAGAACGAGATGACGAGACGCCGCGAGCGCCGCACCTCGTTGGAGCCGGTGAACATGTCGGAGTGCTTCCAGAGGGTGCCGAAGTCCTCCTCGTGCATGCAGATGCCGTTCTCGATGGTGAACGGGTTGCCGAGCTCGTCGGCCAGCACGGCGTCGAAGTAGGTGATCTCGCCCACGCAGTCGCACCCCAGCGCGAGCGAGTTCGTGAAGCGGCCGAAGAGGTACTCCCCGGTGTCGAAGTAGTTCTGCCAGAACCGCACCGGCGAGGGGTCGCCGTAGGGCACGAGCATCTCGTCGATGGAGGCGCGGTAGATCACGGGGCGGGGCGCCGGCGGCAGGCCGGTGGCAGCATCCGGCCGCGTGTCGGCCCAGGCGAGCTGACGGAGCACCAGGCCCTCGCGGGTGTCGAAGCCCACCTGGAACTGCCAGTTGCCCCAGGTGACGTTCTCGCCGTCGACCGTGAACGACGGCCCCTCGGGCTGCGTGATGACGATCGGCTTGAGGGTGGCCAGCGGCGCACCCTGCAGCTCGGGGTCGTCGAAGTTGCCCGAGGTCTCGGGCACGGCGAGGTCGGTGGCGTCGATGAGCCGGGTGACCGTGCGGGTGGCCGCGTCGACGTAGGCCGAGAGCCCGTCGACCGGATGCGCCCAGGGGTGGTCGTTCGGCGCATCCATGCGGAAGGCCAGCACGCGCAGGATGCGCCGACCCACCTCTTCGGGGAAGTCGTAGTAGCCGGCCGAGAGCGGCACGCAGATGACGTTGTCGACGGTGAGGCCGCGGCGCGAGAGCGCCTCGACCCAGCGGGGGTCCTCGGCCACGATGGCGCCGACGGCCTCGAACTCCTCGACCAGGATCGGCAGCTGGCCGGCCGAGCCGTCGAGCACGGTCGTCGACAGCACCGAACCCGACGTCAACGACACCACGTTGTCGGTGGAGCGGCTCGTGGCCATGTCGAGCAGCATCACGCGCGCACGCCGCTCGGGCAGCAGGCCCTCCCCCGCCTGCCAGGCGAGAACCTCGCGCTTGTGCGGCTCGTCGAGCCCCACGTAGGCGAAGCGGGTGGTGGAGGTGAAGTCGGGCTGGGCGGTCACGATGTCGCGGATGCGCGTGAACTCGGCCGTGCTGAGGCTGGCGAGCGGATGCGCGGAGCCGGCGCCCGCATCCGGAGCGGCGGTGAGGTCGGTGTCGGTGATGGTCATGGGTGCGGTTCCTAACGTGTTGGTGCGAGACGACGGAGGTCGTGAGGGTTTCGAGGAGACGACGGTGGCTGGGTCCGCGGAGTCAGGCGAATTCCGTCGTTTCGGGAGGGTGAGGAGGGCGAGGAGGGTGGCTACTCGGTGGCGGCCGGGACGGTGGCGGCCGAGGAGTCGCTGATCGCCTCGGTGATGTCGGCGTAGACCGCCGGGTTCGTGCGCTTGAGCACGAGGGCCTGAACCAGCCCGAACGCGGGGAACAGGATGATCAGGGCGAGCAGCACGAGGCTGACGGTTCCGAAAACGGGCGAGCCCGCGGCATCCACGTCGCCGACCAGCAGGGGGAAGTAGGCCACGATCACCACGGCCGAGCCGATCAGCCCGAGGAAGCCGAGGGCGGGGGCGATCACGGTGTTCCAGAGCCGGGTGTCCTGCCGGGTGCGGGCGAAGTACACGATCACGGCGAGCGAGGTGACGGCCATCAGGATGGCGATCGCGAGCGTCGCCACCCCCGCGAACCAGGTGAACACCTGCAACACGGGGTCGAGGCCCATGATCGCGAAGACCACGATCAGCACGGCCGCGGTGACGGTCTGCACGAGCGATGAGGTGTGCGGCGAGAGGTGCTTCGGGTGCACGTCGCCGAGCACGTTCGGCAGCACTCCGGCGTTCGACATGGAGTGCTGGTAGCGGGTGATGACGTTGTGGAACGACAGCACGCAGGCGAACATCGAGGTGATCAGCAGCACGTTGATGATGATCTCGCCCACCACGCCGAGGTACTTCGCGGTGGTGACGATGATCATGGCCCCCGGGTCTTCGGCGGCCACCCCGAGCACGTTGTCGGGGCCCCAGGCCATCACGAGCCCCCAGGAGGCGAGGGTGTAGAACACGCCGATGCCGATCACGGCGGTGTAGGTGGCGCGCGGGATGGTGCGCTTGGGGTCCTTGGCCTCGTCGCGGAAGATCGCGGTGGCCTCGAAGCCGATGAAGGCCGCGATGGCGAACATGAGACCGACGCCGGGGGCGCCCGAGAAGATGTTGTTCGGCTCGAACGGGGCGAGCGAGAGCCCCTCGGCGCCGCCGGAGAACACCACGGCCGCCACGAGCACGAGCACGATGCCCACCTCGCCCACGAGCAGGATGCCGAGCACCTTGCTCGAGAGGTCGATGTGGCGGTAGCCGAGGAACCCGACGATCGCGATCACGGCGAGCGAGTAGAAGTACCACGGGATGTCGGGGCCGCCGAGCCCGGTGACCGTCACCTCGAGGATGTAGCCCACGTAGCCGTGCACGCTCACCTGGATGGCCGTGTAGGTCAGCAGCGCGAGGAAGGCCGAGGCGAGCCCCGCCGGCTTTCCGAGCCCGTAGCCGACGAAGGTGAAGAAGGCGCCCGGCTTCGGCACGTGCCGGGTCATGGCCGCGAGCCCCACCGCGAACAGCAGGAGCACCACGGCCGAGATGGCGTAGAGGCTCGGGAACCCGACGCCGTTGCCGAGCAGGATGCCGAGCGGGGCCGCGCCGCCCACGACGGTGAGCGGGGCGGCGGCGGCCACCACCATGAACACGATGGCGGTCACGCCGAGCGAGCCCTTGAGGCTGCGCTGATGCGGTGCGCCCGTGAGGGCGGCGGGGTCTTTGGTGACGGACATGAGCGTGGTCCTTCGGTCGGGGGCGGATGGCGGCTGGCGAATCGACGGAGATCGGGGGGCTTTGGCGAAAACGACGGATGCTGAGGCCGCAATGCGGGTCCGGCTCCGTCGATTCTGGGGTGGGGCGGGGCGAGGTGCGTTGCGGTCCAGACTGCTCCGCCGGCGTTGCGGGTCTGTCACCGGCGCGTGAAGCTTCACGGCATCCCGAATGAGACAGCTCCGGCCCGCCGTCTCATTTGGAAATCACGTGCCCGAAACACGGCCGTCGCGCCGCTGCAATGGATGGTTCGTACCATGAGCGCACGCACCACAGATTCGAGGCCCACCGTGACAGCACTTGAGCGCGCGATCGCCGACCCCCCTCCCGTTCCCGGATTCGGCACGCGCTCGCCCGTCGACGGCCTCGAGCGCCGGAGCGTGGGCTTCGTCGACGTGCTGGCCCAGTCGGTGTCGGCGGTGGCGCCCTCGGCGGCGGCCACGACCATCCCGATGCTCGTCGCGGTGGTGGCCGGCGGCGCCACGCTCTGGGCGCTCGGCGTGGCCATGCTGCTCTCGCTGCTCGTGGCCGTGACCGTGAACCAGTTCACCCGGCGGATCGCCGCGACCGGCTCGCTCTACACCTACGTCTCGCGCGGACTCGGCACCGGCGCGGGCTTCGTGGCCGGCAGCGCGATGCTCATCGGCTACGGCTTCATCGCGATGTTCGCCCTCGCCGGCGCCGGGTACTACCTGGCCATCCTGCTCGGGCGGGTCTGGCCGGGCATCCCGCAGACGCCGCTGTTCGCCGTCGCCCTGATCGCCGCGATGGCGCTCGTGGTGCTCGTGGTGATCATCCGGGGCATCCGCCTGTCGACCCGGCTCACGCTGCTGATCGAGACGGTGTCGGTGGGCATCATCCTCGTGCTCGTGGTGACGCTGCTCGTTCAGACGGGGCCCGCGATCGACTGGAGCGCCTTCAGCCTGGCCGGCTCGACCCCCGCGAATTTCGCCGTGGGGGCGGTGCTCGCGCTCACGGCGTTCGTGGGCTTCGAGAGCTCGTCGACCCTCGGCGTGGAGGCCCGGCGTCCGTTCGCCTCGGTGCCGCGGGCCATCGTGTGGACGGTGATCGTGTCGGGCTCCCTCTACCTCGTGGCCACCTACAGCCAGATCGTGGGTTTCAACGCCCTCGGCCTCGACCTCACCTCGAGCGCCTCGCCCGTCAACGACCTCGCGGGCGCCTACGGCGTCGAATGGATGGGGCTGCTGCTCGACGTGAGCATCGCCACCTCCTTCCTCGCCTGCGCGATCGCCTCCACCACCGCGCTCGCCCGCGTGCTCTTCGCGATGGGTCGCGAGGGCGTTGTGCCGCCCGCCTTCGGCGCCACCCACCGGCGCTTCAGCACTCCGCACGTGGCCGCCGCGGTGAGCGTGCCGGTGGTGGCGCTCGTGCCGATGATCGGCATCGCTCTCGGCTGGGGACTCTGGGAGACGATGGAGACGCTCATCGTGGTGGCCGCCGCCGGCTACATCACCGCCTACGTGCTGGTGTGCGTGGCGGCCCCGGTGTTCCTGCGGCGCATCGGCGAGCTCACGGCCGGCGTCGCCGTGCGCGCCTTCGCGGCGGCGGCACTGCTCGCGGCGGGGGTCGTGGTGTACCTCGTGGTGGAGTCGGCGAGCGCGCGCTGGATCGGTGTGGTGGTGTTCCTCCTGCTGCTGGCAGCCGGATGCGCGTACTACTTCGCGCGCCGGCGCCGGCATCCGTGGCTCATCGAGACCATCGGGGTCTACGACGTGCCCGTGGCGGCCGACGTGCTCGGCGGCGCGGCGCATCCCGATGACGCGCCGGGCGGCGACGGGCGAACCGGGAGCTGATGCGGGTGACCGACGAGGCGCGCCACCTCCCCTCCCCCGCACCTCCCGCCGATCTGCGGGCGCGGCAGCCGAAGGCCGTGCACAGCGCCCTGGCGGTGCTCGAGGAGGTGGCGCGGTGCGGCGCCGGCGTGACCGCGCAGGAGGTCTCGGAGAATCTCCGGATGCCCCGGGCCACCACCTACCGGCTCATCAATCTGCTCGTGCAGGACGAGTACCTCGTGCGCATGCCCGATCTCCGCGGCTTCACCCTGGGCCGCAAGGTGGTGGAGCTCGCGCACCTCGTGGCGCCCGTGCGGCCACCCCAGGCCGCCGTCGCCGTCGTCGAGGAGCTGCGGTCGGGCATCCGCGGCGGGGTGCACCTCGTGCGCTACGAGCACGACCGGATGCGCGTGGTCGACCCCGATCCCGACTTCCCGCTCGCCGACGAGGCGCGCCTGTTCGCCGAGCTCGACGCCTCGGCGATGGGCCGCCTGCTCGTGGCGGAGCTGCTCGAGACCGGCTCGCCGCTGCCGGCCTCGGTGCGCCCGGAGTTGCGCGCCTCGCCCGAACGCCAGGAGTCGCTGCGGCGCGAGGTGTCCGCGACCGGGCGCTCGTGGCAGGTGGACGCGTTCACGCCGGGCTTCGGATGCCTCGCGCTGCCCATTCGCGGGCCGCGCGGCGAGCTCGTGGCCGGGCTCACCCTCTCGGCCCCGCGCATCCGCATCGAGCAGCCCGGCGCCGTGCTGGAGCTGCTCTCCGACGGGGCGCGGCGGCTGGCGCCGCTGCTGCGCTGAGGGGGCGCTGGGCTGGGCTTCGTCACCACGTGTCGACGAGCGACCAGTATCCTGTGCGTCGGGGGTACACATGAAGAGGATCATCACGGCGCTCGTCGCCGCCATCGCCGCGATCGCCGTCGTCACCGGAAGCGCCGCCGTCGCGGCCCCGGCGCAGGCCGCGTGGCCGACCACGAGCTACCACATCTCCGGGTCGGTTTTCTTCCCCGAGGCACCCGACTGCCCCTATCCCAACTGCCATCTCCCCAGAGGCGGAGCCAGTCTCACGACGCTCGGCGGTTCGCTGGTGGGCGACTATCCGGCGAGTGTGGGCACCGACGGCGGATTCGGATTCGACTCGGTGCCGCCCGGACGCTACCTCCTGAGCGTGTCGATCTGGCTCGAGAACATCGGCGACTACACGAACGAGTGGTACTACGGCGATACCCCTTATCGCACCGCGGCGACGGTGATCGAGGTCACCGATCACGACATCACCGGCCTCCGCCTGACCGTTCCGCAAGGCGGGCACATCTCGGGCACGGTCACGACCTCCGGCGGCCCGGTGGCCGACTCCATCGCCCAGGCCTATCTGTTCGATCCGGCGGCAGGCTACCAAAGCGACCCGACCGCCACCGCGCGCGCGGGCACTGACGGCCGCTACACGATCGACGGCCTCGAACCCCGGTCGGTACATCGTGAAGTTCAGCCAGGACTCCTCCTCCACGCCCACCCGCTTCGGGGTGACCTTCGCCGGAAGCGACGACCCGAGCACGGCACGCACTTTCGACGTGGGACGCGACAGCGTACTCTCGGGAGTCGACGCGGTGCTCCCCCCGTATGCGGTGGCTGTCGCATCCCGACTCACCGGGGCCGACCGGTTCGATGTCTCGGTCGAAGCCTCGCAAGCCGGCTTCGCGCCGGGGGTCGACCAGGTGTACGTCGCCAACGGTCTCAATTGGCCGGATGCACTGAGCGCCGGTCCGGCCGCCGCCTACCACCACGCGCCTCTGCTCCTGGTGACGCCCGGATCGCTGCCGGCTGCCGTGCGCACCGAGATCCAGCGTCTCGACCCGCGCGAGATCGTGATCGTCGGCGGGAGGAACTCGGTCGGCGACGACGTTCTGCACCAACTCCAGCCGCTCGCGCAGACGACCACCCGCATCGACGGCGCCGATCGCTACGCCGTGTCGCGAGCCCTCGACCTGGCTGCGTTCGGCACTCCCCTGGAGGCCAAGAGCCTCCTGGTCGCCAGCGGGCGCAACTTCCCCGACGCACTGTCGTCCGGCGCGGTCGCGGCGGCGTGGCGGGCACCCGTGGTGCTCGTCGACGGTCTCGCGCAACAGCTCGACGCGGACACGCGCAGCTACATCTTCAGCACCGGCATCTCGGGGTCCGCCGTGGGCGGCCCTGCGTCGATCACGGACAATCTGGTCAACGACCTCGGCAGTTTCAACAAGTACGACGGACCCGGTTCGCGGATCGGCGGCGAGGACCGCTTCGCCGTCAACCGCAACCTCAACACGCTCAACGGGTACTTCGCGCCTCCGACCCTCACCAGCACCGCCTACCTGGTGAGCGGGCTGAACTTCCCCGATGCCCTGTCGGCCACGACGCTGGCCGCACAGGAGCGCTCGCGGGTGTTCCTGGCGGCACCCGACTGCGTGCCCCAGGCGACGCTCGACACCATGCGCGGGCTGCACGTCACGAAGATCGTGCTGGTCGGCGGGCCGAACACGCTCGGAGCCGGGGTGGCCGCGCTCAAGCCCTGCTGAATGGGCGGCCAGGGCGAGGGGAGGCCCTGCCGATCAGCTAGGCCCCGCTTCCGCGGAAGGCGGCGCGATACTCGGTGGGACTCGTGCCGTTGATGGCGCGGAACTGGCGGGAGAAGTAGAAGGGGTCGGTGTAGCCGACCGTGTGCGCGATGTCGGCCACCGAGGCCTCGGTGGTGATCAGCAGCTCGCGGGCGCGGGCGCTGCGCAGGCGCTTGTGGTACTCCACGACGCCCATGCCGGAGGCCTTGCGGAACCGGGCCGCGAAGTGCGAGACGCTGAGGCCGGCCATCTTCGCGAGCTCGGCCACGCTCGTGGTGGTGTCGAGGTGCTCGCGCAGGTAGTCCTGCGCCGAGAGGATGGGGTCTCCCGCCTCCTGGGTGCCGCGCGCGCGGTCGGCGGAGAGCTGCGCGAGGAGCGCCCACGCCGCCCCGCTCGCCGAACGCAGGCTCGCCACGGTCTCGTCGCGCTCGAGCGAGACGAGCACGTGCTCGAGCGAGGCCCGGGCGGCGTAGGGGTCGTGCGCGGCGATGACCGGGGAGAATTCGGCCGCGGCATCGGAATCGGATGCGGCGGCCACATCGGCCGGGTCCGCCGCGGCGGCGAGGGCGGCGAGGCCGGCGACGTCGGCCAGGTCCGCCGGGTCGGCGGCGTCGGCCGGGTCCACCGTGGCGGCGAGGTCGGCGACGATGGCCAGGTCGGCCAGGTCGACCAGGTCCGCCGCGTCGGCCAGGTCCGCCAGGTCCGCCAGGTCGGCGACGGTGCCCGCCGATCCTCTCGAGCCCGCGCCCGCGCCCGGTGTGCGCGGTCCTGCGCCCGCTCCGGCGCCGGTGATGGCGGTCACGAAGGTCGCGGCGTCGGAGCCGGCCACGTGCATCCACCAGATCGTCCACGGATCGCGCGGGTCGGCCCAGTACCGGTGGGGCTCGCCGGCGGGGATGACCAGCACGTCACCCGGCCGCACCTCGTGCCGGCGCGAGCGCAACTCCACCCGCCCGGCGCCTCCCGTACACAGGATGACCACCACCTCCGCCGCGCCCCGTGGCCGCGAACGCCCGTGCTCGGCGGCGTGCGGGAAGTGCCCGGCGTCGGTGACGAGCAGCCGCCCGGTGACCGGCGCGGCGAGCGCCTCGACCACGCTCGGCCGCGACAGCACCCGCAGCCGCTGGCCGGGGAAACCGTCGCGGATCAGCACGCGCGCCAGTCTAGACGCGGCCCCCGCCGGGGACCCCGGATACCGTCCGGCGGGTAGCTGAAAGCCGCGCGGAGGCGGCGACGCGGAGCAGCCCTCGTGGGCTGCGCGCCCCCGGCCGCGCCGTGGTGCGCATCCGCTGCCGCACCCGTCAGGAACGACGGAGTTCTTGCGTCAGGAAGGCACGTCAGTCCGTCGTTGGCGAGGTTGGGGCCGGATCTCCGTCGTTTCGGCGGGGGGCGGGCGGGGCCCAGCTGGGAACCCCGGACGATTTCTGCCGCACCGCGCCGCACCGCCGTATGGTGAGCCCATGGCGGCCGAGCTGACCCTGGGGGCAGAAGAAGAGCTCCACCTGATCGATCTCGAGAGCGGGAAGCTGTCGGCGCGAGCGCCGCAGATCCTCTCCCGGCTGCCCGGGGAGAACTACTCGGCCGAGATCCAGCGCACGACGGTGGAGACCAACACCGACGTCACCCGCAGCCTCGACGGACTTCGGAAGGAGATCCTGCGGCTCCGCAAGGGCGTGATCGACGCCGCCGCACCCGACGGCGTGGGCATCGCCTGCGTGGGCACGGCACCGCGCTCCGAGTTCGCCGACTTCGAGCTCACCACCACCGGGCGCTACGGCCGGATGCAGGAGCAGTACCGCCTGCTCGTCGACGAGCAGCTGATCTGCGGAACCCAGATCCACGTGGGCGTCTCCGACCGGGACCTGGCCGTCGAGATCGCCCAGCGCGTCTCGCGTGACCTGCCGGTGCTGCTGGCGATCTCGGCCAGCTCGCCCTACTGGAACGGGCACGACACGGGCTACTCGAGCATCCGCTCCATCATCTGGCAGCGCTGGCCGAGCGCGGGCGCCACGGGGCCCATCGGCTCGGCGGCCGAGTACGACGAGCTGCTGAGCGACCTGATCGCCACCGGGGTGATCGCCGACTCCAAGATGGCCTACTTCGAGGTGCGCCCCTCCTCGCACGCCCCGACCCTCGAACTGCGGGTCTGCGACGCCTGCCCCATCGTCGACGACGCCGTGCTGATCGCCGGACTGTTCCGCGCCACCGTGCGGGCGGCCGAGGTCGACATCCTCGCCGGGCGGCCCTACACGCCGGTCGCCGCCCCCATCCACCGCGCGGCGATGTGGCAGGCCGCGCGCTCGGGACTCACGGGCGACCTGCTCGACGACACCCCGCATCCGCGGCCGACCGCCGCCGCGCATGCCGTGCGGCACCTGATCCGGCGGCTGCGCCCCCAGCTCGAGGAGCTCGGCGACCACGAGGAGGTGGTCGAGCTGGCCGAGACACTGCTCGCGCGCGGCAACTCGGCCGATCGGCAGCGCGCCGCCTTCGCCGAGCACGGCGAGCTCGACGCCGTGGTGAAGCTCGCGGTGGAGGAGACGCACGGCCCGGCCGGCGGCATCCCACCCGCGGTTCCGGCACTGCGCACCTATCGCACCCGCGCCGGCGACGAGGCCGTGGGCCCCGGCTCGCGGCCTCGGGCCGCCTACGAGCAGATCGTGGGGCACTACGAGCAGCTCGAGCCCTCGGTCGTGGTGCAGCGGATGCGCGCCGGCCGCGAGTGGGCACGCTCGCACGGGCTGACCTTCGGCGTCGACGGCGAGACCCGGCTCTTCGAGGTCGACCTCGTGCCCCGCGTCATCAACGCCCACGAGTGGAAGCAGATCACCGCCGGTCTCACGCAGCGGGCGCGCGCCATCGGGGCCTTCCTCGACGACGTCTACGGAGAGCAGCGCATCCTGAACGACGGCGTTCTCGCGCGCGATGCGGTGCGGGATGCGCCGGGCTGGCACGAGGCCGCCCGCTCGCTCCCCGCGGGCACGCCGCGCGCCGCTGTGCTCGGCTTCGACCTCGTGCGCAACGAGTTCGGCGGCTGGCGGGTGCTCGAGGACAACGTGCGGAACCCGAGCGGAGCCGCGTACGCCGTGGCGATCCGGCGGCTGATGGACGACGTGGCCGGCGAGGTTCCGCGGCCCGAGGGCGTGCTGTCGCCGGAGAGCGCCTTCGGGGTGCTGCGCCGGGCGGTGCTCGCGGGGGTGCCGAGGGGCGGCGCGACGGCGCCGGACCCGGACGTGACCGGCCCAGGTGCCGCATCCGCCGGCGACGCCGCCGCAGGCAGCACGGGCACGAGCGGGCCCGACGCCGGCGCGACGGCCTCGACTGACGCCGCGACCGCCGGAGATGGGGGCACGAACCGGACGGGCCAGGGTGGCACCGAGCCGCTCGCGGCCCTGGTCAGCTCGGGCCCCGCGAGCGGCGCCTGGTTCGAGCACCAGGCCCTCGCCGAGGGCGCCGGGCTGCTGCTGCTCGGTCTCGACGAGCTCGACGTGCGGGGCGACCGCGTGGTGGAGCGCGCATCCGGCCGCCCGCTCGACGCGCTCTACGTGCGCCTCGACGTGGAGCTGCCCGACGCGCGCGACTCGGCCGGCCGGGCCATCGGCGCCGAGATCATGGCCGTGGCCGCCGCGGGCGCCGTGTTCCTCGCGAACGCACCGGGCAACGGCGTGGCCGACGACAAGGCGATGTACGCGAATGTGCCGGGCCTCATCGGCTACTACCTCGACGAGCGCCCCTTGCTCGAGCAGGTGCCCACCTACCGCACGAGCGACGAGGCCGAGCGCCGGGCCGTTCTGGAACGCGTGGGCGAGCTCGTGACCAAACCGGTCGACGGGCACGGCGGCGTGGGCGTGCTGATCGGCCCCGCCTCGGGTGCCGCGGCCGTCGCCACCCGCCGGGCCGAGATCGCGGCCGACCCTGCCAACTGGGTGGCGCAGGAGGTCGTGCCGCTGTCGTCGCACCCCACCTTCACCGAACCGGATGCGGGGCTCGCCTCGGCCGCCGGAGCCGGCGAGGGCACCGTGCTCGAGCCCCGTCACGTCGATCTGCGGGTGTTCGTCTACGCCGATCCGGATGCGCCGGGCGGCTTCACGGTGGCCGATCTCGCACTCACCCGCGTGGCGCCCTCGGGCAGCATGGTGGTGAACTCCTCGCGGGGCGGAGGGGCGAAGGACACCTGGATCCTGGCGCCGTCGGCGCCCATGACGGGCCCGATCGAGACGACGCCGACCGCGACGACCGCGACGACCGCGCCCGCGACGACGGCGCCCGCGGCGACAGCGACTGCGAACGGCGCGCCCACCGCATCCGGAGCGGGCCTTCCCGGCGAAGCGGGAGTGTCCTGATGTGCGGGCTCGCGGGAGAGTTGCGCTTCGACGGGCGCTCCGCCGATCTGGGCGCGGTCGACCGCATGACCGCCTGCCAGCGCGACCGCGGGCCCGACGGGAGCGGCCTCTGGGCCAACGGACGAGTGGCGCTCGGGCACCGGCGGCTCTCGATCATCGACCTCTCGGCCGCGGGCGGCCAGCCGATGGTGGATGCGCCGCTGGGCCTCACCATCGTGTTCAACGGCTGCATCTACAACCACCGGCAGCTCCGCGCCGAGCTCGAAGCGAAAGGCCACCGCTTCTTCTCCACCTCCGACACCGAGGTCATCGGCAAGGCGTATGCCGAATGGGGCATGGACTGTGTCGATCACCTCCTCGGCATGTTCGCCTTCGTGATCGTCGAGCACGCCTCCGGCCGGGCCATGCTCGCCCGTGACCGCCTCGGCATCAAGCCGCTCTATCTCGACGAGCGCCCGGGGCGCCTGCGCTTCGCCTCCACCCTGCCGGCGCTGCTCGAGGGCGGCGACGTCGACACCTCGATCGACCCGACGGCGCTCGAGCACTACATGACCTTCCACTCCGTCGTGCCGGCGCCCCGAACCATCCTGAACGGCGTGCGCAAGCTGCCGCCGGCGACGGTGCGGATGATCGAGGCCGACGGCAGCTGGAACGACCACGTCTACTGGACCCCGGTTTTCGACCGCGACCCCGACCGCGTCGGTTGGAGCGAGCGCGACTGGGAGGACGCCCTGATCGGCTCGCTCCGCACCGCCGTCGAGCGGCGCATGGTCTCCGACGTGCCCGTGGGGGTGCTGCTCTCGGGCGGCATCGACTCGAGCCTCGTGGTGGCCCTGCTCGCCGAGGCGGGCCAGCACGATCTGCAGACCTTCAGCATCGGCTTCGACTCCGCCGGCGGCGAGTCGGGCGACGAGTTCGAGTACTCCAGCCTCGTGGCCGAGCGCTTCGGCACCGACCACCACCGCATCCCGATCTCGAGCGACCGCCTGCTGCCCGGCATCGACGGCTCGATCGCCGCGATGAGCGAGCCGATGGTGAGCCACGACTGCGTGGCCTTCTACCTGCTCAGCCAGGACGTGTCGGCATCGGTGAAGGTCGTGCAGTCGGGTCAGGGCGCCGACGAGGTGCTCGGCGGGTACGACTGGTACCCGCCGCTCGCCGGGGTCGCCCGTGAGGACGCCGTCGCCGCCTACTCCAGGGTGTTCTTCGACCGGCCGCGGGCCGAGCTGGCGCGCATCCTGAAGCCCGGCTGGCTGAGCGGCACGGATGCCGCCACCACGTTCATCGAGGCCGCCTTCGCCGCGCCCGGGGCCGGCACCGCCGTCGATGCCGCCCTGCGCAACGACACGACGGTGATGCTCGTCGACGACCCGGTCAAGCGGGTCGACAACATGACGATGGCGTGGGGGCTCGAGGCCCGGGTGCCCTTTCTCGACCACGAGTTCGTGGAGCTCGCGGCGAGCATCCCGCCCGAGCTGAAGCTCGCCGACGGCGGCAAGGGCGTGCTCAAGCGGGCGAGCCGCGGCATCGTGCCCGACGAGGTGATCGACCGCACGAAGGGCTACTTCCCGGTGCCGGCCATCCGGCAGCTCGAGGGGCCCTACCTCGCCCGCGTGCGCGAGGCTCTCACCGACCCGGCCGCCCGGGAGCGGGGCCTCTTCGAACCCGCCGTCGTCGAACGGATGCTCTCCGCGCCCAACGAGACACGCACCACTCTCGGCTCGAACGCCCTGTGGCAGCTCGCGCTGCTGGAGATGTGGTTGCAGGAGCGGGGGATCCGGTGAGGGGGATGAGGCGACCATGAGTGCTTTCGTCGACTCCCTGGTCGGAGCCTGGGGCAGCTGGGGCCCGTCGATGACCCCGGATGCGCAGCGCGTCGCCTTCCTCAGCGACCGCGGCGGCTCGCCCGAGGTGTGGGTGCAGGACGTGCCCGCGCCCGGCGCCGTCGAGCTGCCCGAGGCGCGGCGAGTGTCGTTCTGCGACGACCCGGTGATCTCGGTGAGCTGGTCGGCCGACAGCGCGTGGCTCGCCTGCGCGGTGGCGACGGACGGCGGCGTGCGCAGCCAAGTCTGGGTGGTGCGGCCCGACGGGACGGATGCGCGCCGCATCTCCGGCGACCCCGCCGTGCACGCCGAACTCGGGCCGTGGACGCGCAGCGGGCATCGCGTGGTGGTGAGCATCCCGGCATCCGAGCCCGGCGAGCCGACCCGCGCCTACCTGGCCGACCCCGTGACCGGGTCGCTCGAGCTGCTGGCGGTGGGCTCCCTCATCCACGTGCTCGACGTCTCGGCGGGCGAGCGGATGCTCGTCATGCGCGACGGGCAGCGCGGGCACGAATTCTGCGTGGTCGTCGATCTGGCGTCCGACGAGGACCACCCGGTCATGCCGCACCCGGCGCGGGGCGCGACCGAGGTGGCGTTCATCCGGCCCTCGCCTCCCGGGGAGTCGGCACCGGCGGTGGTCTATGCGGCCACCGAGGTGGGGCTGCCCCGGCGGCAGCTGATCGCCTACCCGGTCGACCCCGCGGACTGGAGCCGGCCCACCGTCGTGCTCGCCGAGCGGGCCGACGCCGAGCTCGAGGCACTCGACGCCGACGACGCCGGGCGCCTGCTGCTGCTCGTCTGGAACGTGGCCGGGCGCAGCGAGCTCGAGCTCTACGACACGCACTCGGGCCATTTCGAGCCCGTGCCGGGGCTGCCCGGCGCCGTGGCCACGAACCCGGTGCTGAGCCGCGACGGGTCGAGCGTGCTGCTCTCGGTGGAGGGGCCTCAGCGCCCGCGCGAGCTGTGGCGGCTCGACACCGCGGGCTTCGCGTGGACCCGCGTGACCGCCGTGCCGGAGCTGCCCCCCGAGCGGCTCGTGGTGCCGACCTTCGAGCGCTTCACCTCCTTCGACGGGCTCGAGATCACCGGTTGGCTGTACCGGGCCGCCGACGAGGCCGCGAACGACGCGCTCGCCGGGCCGGGAGCGGCGATGCTGCACCTGCACGGGGGTCCGGAGTCGCAGGAGCGGCCCACCTTCAGCGCACAGCACCAAGCGGCCGCCGCCGCGGGCATCACGGTGTTCGCGCCGAACGTGCGCGGGTCCTCGGGGTTCGGGCGCGAGTTCGGGCACGCCGACGACGTGCGCGGACGGCAGGGCGCGTTCGACGACGTCACTGCATCGGCCCGCTTCCTCGTGGAGATCGGAGTGGCCGACCCGAACCGCATCGCCGTGACCGGGCGGTCGTACGGCGGCTACCTCACGCTTGCGGCGCTCGCGTTCACCCCTGGGGTGTTCGCGGCCGGGGTGGACATCTGCGGCATGTCGCACCTCCTGCACTTCTACGAGGAGACCGAACCGTGGATCGCGGCGGCCGCGGTGACGAAGTACGGGCATCCGGTCGACGACGAGGCCTTCCTTCGGTCGATCTCGCCGCTCGAGGAGGCTGCACGCATCGCGGTGCCGCTGCTCGTGGTGCACGGCGAGCTCGACACGAACGTGCCGATCGGCGAGGCGCACCGGATCGTGGCGGCACTGCAGGAGCTCGGCCGGCCGGTCTCCTACCTCGAGCTCGCAGGCGAGGGGCACGAGTACCGCCGTGCCGCGTCACGGGTGCTCCTCATCGACACCCTCGTCGACTTCCTGACGGCGTCCCTCACCCCCACCAAAAACAAGGAGATTCTGGCGACACTCCGGCCCAGCTAGGATCCGGCGCGGCGTGTCACGCAGAATCCCCTTGTTTTTGGGGGAGGCGACCGGGCCGGCGGGCGGGCATGCGCACGGCGAAGAGCGAGGCTGCCGCCATCAGGACGAAGGCCGAGCCGAACGCCGCCGGGAAGCCGAGGGTGTCGACGAGCAGTCCTGCCACGAGCGGCCCGGCGATCGCACCGGCGTCGGAGAACGCCTGGAAGACCGCCACCGGCTGCCCGCCCCGGGACCCTGCCGCATCCCCCACCGAGGCGGCCGGAGCCGTGCCCATGAACGCGGCGGCCACGCCGTAGACCACGAGCAGCACGACGAGCAGCCAGAACTCGGTGACGAAGGGGATGGCGAGCATGATGACCGCGCCCACTGCGAAGGAGGCGATGATGGCCGGCCGGCGCCCCACGGTGTCGACGAAGCGGCCGGCGGGCAGGAGCGCGATCGTCTGGGCGACGGCGGCGATCGCGAAGGCGATGCCGGTCCACGCGGGTTCGCCGTGCAGCGACTCCACCACGAGCACCGGGATGAGGGCGCTCCGCACCCCCATCGCCGACCAGCCCTGCGCGAGGTTCGCGAGCAGCGCGGCCTGGTAGCGGGTGTCGCGCAGCACCTCGCGGAACGGGCGAGCGGGCTCGGGCACCGCTGCCGGGTCGCGGTGGTGCTTGCCGAGAAGCAGCAGCCCGACGGTGCCGGCCACCACGAGTGTGCCGGCGTAGAAGAAGAAGGGGGCGTGCAGCGAGATGCCGGCGAGCAGCCCGCCCACGGCGGGACCCGCCATGCCGCCGATGAGGAACCCGCCCTGGTAGAAGCCCACCGATCGCCCGCGCACGGCCGGATCGGCGGAGGCGAGCAGCAGCGTCATCGCCGCCACCGAGAACATGGCCGAGCCGATGCCGCCCGCTCCGCGCAGCAGCAGCACCTGCAGGTAGCTGTCGGCGAAGCCGACGAAGGCGCTCGACAGTGCGACGACGCCGATGCCCACGGCCAGGATGACGCGCTCGCCCCCGAGGTCGATCAGCTTGCCCACGAACGGGTTCGCCACGAGCCGCATCACCGCGAACGCCGAGACCACCGCGCCCACCTCGAAGTAGCCCACGCCGAAGCTCCGCACGTAGACCGGGAGCACCGGGATGACCACCCCGAAGCCGAGCATCACGAAGAACGCCACGACCCCGAGCACGACCACGTCGCGCGGCAGCCCCGCCCCCTGCCCCCAGGCCAGCCGGCGGAGACGATCGGATGCGCGGGTCACCGCCTCAGCGTAGTTCGCGTTCGCCCGGCCCGCGCCGCTCGTTCGCACCTTCGGGTCGCCGAACAGCGCGTGACAACGGAGGAAAAAGGGGAGGTACGAGTGCAATACGTCGACGAGACCCCCGATTCTCCTCCGTTGTGTCGAGCACGGAGCCACGGGGGCGGCCGTGGCACCTTGAGGAGCGTGGGGCGAGAGGCTTGGATGGGCGGATGAGCAACTCCGAGTCCCCGCTTCCCCCGCTGCCCACCGCCACGATCGCCGACGCCTCGCTGCGGGTGGGGGTGCCCGTGCGCACGGGCCCCGCGAGCCTGCGGCCGCTCGCGCCGGGCGCCTGCTTCGACGGCCCGGCGGTGCCCGTGACCCACCTCGGGAGCGTCGACGTCATCCTGCAGGCCATCGACGACGCAGCCCCGGGGAGCGTGCTCGTGGTCGACAACGCCGGGCGCCACGACGAAGCCTGCGTGGGCGATCTCATGGTGCTAGAGGCGCAGAGCGCGGGCCTCGCCGGCATGATCGTGTGGGGCCGCCACCGCGACACCGCGCAGCTGCACGAGATCGGGCTGCCGCTGCACAGCCTCGGCGCGTTCCCGTTCGGCCCGCGCCGGGTGCCGCCGGCGGGCACTCCCATGTTCAGCGCCTACCTCGACGGCGCCTCCGTGCTTCCGGGCGACCTGGTGTTCGCCGACGACGACGGCATCCTGTTCCTCGGCCCCGAGCGCATCGGGGAGGTGCTCGACGCGGCGCGCGCCATCCAGTCCACCGAGTCGGCCCAGGCCGAACGGATGCGCGCCGGCCGCTCCCTGCGCAGCCAGCTCGACTTCGCCGGCTACCGGGCGCGCCAGGCAGCCGACCCGAGCGTCACGCTCCGGCAGCACCTCGCCGAGACCGGCGGCGCGATCGAGGTCTGAGCGCCCGGGCGCGCGCCGGCGGGCACCTCGGGGAGACCGGCGGCGCGAGGTCAAAGTAATGGCGGACGCGAGCGCACTCCGGCGGGGCGCGACCCGACGGGCGACCGGACGGAGGCGCAACCCGACCGGCGACCGGACGGAGGCGCAACCCGACCGGCGACCGGACGGAGGCGCAACCCGACCGGCGACCGGACGGAGGCGCAACCCGACCGGCGACCGGACGGAGGCGCAACCCGACCGGCGCGCGAGCCGGCTGGCGACCGGACGAGGGCGCGACCTGACAGGCGACCGGACGACGGCGCGAGCCGGCGGGCGACCCGGCGAGGGCGCGACCGGACGGGCACGCGACCCGGTGGGCGACGAGACGGAGGGCGGCACCGGGGCGCCGCACCTGTCAAGCCCCTGTGCGGACGGCCGACTCGGAGTAGGCAGGAAGCATGCCCCTCTCCTCCGAAGCCGGTCCGCGCGCGCACGACATCGAGGCCCTCCAGCGCGAGGCCGAAGCCGTCGCGGACGATGTGAGTGCCGCCCTGCGCCTCGCCGCGCGGCTGACGGCGGGCGATGAGCTCCACAACGCGTCGCAATCCACGCTCCACAGCATCCTGGCGGCCGTCGCCGAGGGCAGCGCGATGGCGGCGCGGGTGGTGGAGCCGCACATCGATGCGCTCGCGATCCTGGCCGAGTGCCCCGATCCGGTCGATCTCGACGCGGTGGGCGCGGATGCGCACAGCACGTGGGGCGTGTTCGCCGCGGAGAGCGGTGACACCCGCCTCGATGCGCGCGAGCAGAACGGGCGCTGGACGCTCGACGGCCTCAAGCCCTGGTGCTCCCTCGCCGACCGCCTGAGCCACGCGCTCGTCACCGCGCACACCCCCGAGGGCCGGCGCTTGTTCGCCGTCGATCTGAGCGCGGGCGTGACCGCGCACCCGGAAGCCTGGGTGGCGCGCGGACTGCCGGGCGTCACGAGCGGGCCGGCCGACTTCGCGCTGGTTCCGGCGCTGCCGGTGGGCGAGGCGGGGTGGTATCTCGAGCGCCCCGGGTTCGAGTGGGGCGGCATCCGGGTGGCCGCGTGCTGGACGGGGGCGGCGCGGGGCATCGCCCGACGGGTTCAGGATGCCGCGGCCCACCGCGACACGGACCTCCTGTGGCTGCACGCGGGCCGCGCGGAGGCGGCGCTCTACACCGCCGAGCTCGCCCTCCACGCCGCGGCGACGGCGATCGACGCACCCCGTCGGGAGAGCGACGCGGAAGCCGGACGGCAGGGCGACGGTGCACCCCGCCTCGTGCCCGGTGGACCGGCCACACAGAGGCGCACGCCGGCGCAGCTCGCCCAGCTGACCCGGAGCGTGGTGCGCGAGGCGTGCGAGAGCGTTCTGCGTGAGGCCGCGCACGCGTTGGGTCCGGCTCCCGCGGCCCTCGACCCCTGGTTCGCGGCGCAGACGAGCGACCTCGCGCTCTACCTGCTTCAGGACCACGGCGACCGCGACCTCGCCCGGCTCGGGCGGCTGAGCGCCCCGAGCGCCCCGCGCACCGCGACCACGCCCACGACGACGACCAGCGGATCGAGCACCTCGACCACGCGGAGCACCTCAAACACCCCGGCCACGCCAAACACCCCGACCACGCCAAGTGTCCCGACCACCTCGGCCACGCCGAGCGCCTCAAGCACCCCAAGCACCCCGAGCACCCCGAGCTTGCCGAACGACTCGAGCATGCCGAACGCCTCGTCCGGGCCGAGCCGCGCCGCCGGGGCTCGCGCATGAGCTTCACGCATTCCGACACCGGAACGCCCGAGGCCGAATGGCGACGTATGCTCGCCGGGCGCGATCTGCCGGCCCTGGACCTCGAGGGCGTGACGCGCCTGGTGCTCGTGGCCGCGCATCCGGATGACGAGACCCTCGGCGCCGGCGGGCTGCTGCACCGGGCCGCGCAGCTCGGGCTCCCGGCGACGATCGTGGTGGCGAGCCTGGGCGAGGCGTCGCATCCCGACTCGCTCACGCACTCGCGAGCGACGCTCGCGCAGCTGCGGCGGCGCGAGTCCGCCGAGGCTTCCGGGCTCCTTCATCCGGGCGCGCGGCTCGTCTTCCTCGGCCTGCCCGACGGCGGCCTCGATCAGCGCCAGGACGAGCTCGCAGAGCACCTCGCCGGGATGCTCGACGCCGACACTTTAGTGGTCGCGCCGTGGCGCGGCGACCGCCATCCCGATCACCAGGCGGCAGCACTCGCCGCCGAGACCGCTGCCTCGGCGACGGGCGCACAGTTGCTGGAGTACCCGATCTGGCTCTGGCACTGGGGACAGGCCGACGACGTGCCGTGGTCGCTCATCGCCGCTTCGCCCGTCGGCCCGGCGGGCGCCGCCGCCAAGCGCGAGGCGCTCTCGCGGCACCGCAGCCAGGTGCAGCCCTTGAGCGACCGCCCGGGCGATGAGGTGCTGTTGCACGCCGGATTCCTCGAGCACTTCGACCGTCCGCTGGAGCTCTTCGTGCAAGCGGTGTCATCACCTGGGGCCGAACAGGCAGGCGGAGCCGAGGCCGAGCAGCCCGACCCTGCCGGGGGTGCTCAGCCCGATCAGTCCGGCAGTGATCGGGCAGACTGGGGCGGCAGCGCCCGGGCGTACCGGGCCGGCAGTGCGCTGGCCGACCCCAGAGACTGGGCTCACGCCGAGCGGCCCGACGCCACCGGCGCCGCCTCCGCCCATTTCGACCGGATGCTCGAGCGCGACCCCGACCCCTGGCGGGTCGAATCGAGCTGGTACGAGCGGCGCAAGCGGGCGGTGCTGCTGGCGTCGCTCCCCGCCGAGCGCACCCGCTGCACGCTCGAGCTCGGTTGCTCGACGGGGGTGCTCTCGCACGAACTGGCGCTCCGCAGCGACGAGTTCCTCGGCCTCGACTTCTCCGAGCGTGCCGTCGATGCCGCTCGTGGTCGCTGCCGGGCGCTGCCGCACGCGCGGTTCGAGGTGGCGGAGCTCCCCGCGGCCTGGCCGGCGGGCCGCTTCGACCTCATCGTGGCCTCCGAGCTCGCCTACTACCTGCACGGCGGCGAGCTCGACGAACTCGTCCGGCAGTGCTCCGACGCCCTGGAGGACCATGGCGCGCTCGTCATATGCCACTGGAGGCATGTGCTCGACGGTGACGAGCATCCGGGAGACCGCGTGACGGCAGCCTTCGACGCGCACCCGGGTCTCGAGGCGCTCGCGCGCCACGAGGAGGAGGACTTCGTGCTCGTCGTGCTCGTCCACCCGCCGGTCGCTTCGGTAGCCCGGACCGAGGGGATGCTCGGCTCATGACCGCGCACGAGCCCGCCTCCGTGCGCATCGATGTCCTCGACGTGGTGATCCCGGTGCGCGACGAGGAGGCGCACCTCGGCGCCTGCATCGAGTCGGTGCTGCGGAGCGCCGCCCACCTCCGGCAGAGCTGCGCGCCGGCGACGCCGCTCCCCCTCGTGCGGCTGGTGGTCGTGCTCGACTCCTGCACGGACCGCTCACCCGCCATCGCGCGGGGATTCGGCGCTCCCGTCGAGGTGATCACCGTGGCCGAGGCCTCTGTCGGGGGTGCCCGCCTGCGGGGAGTCGCGCACCTGCTGGAGGGCGTCGGCACCGCCGCCGGGCGACACCACTGGGTCTGCAGCACCGACGCCGACTCCACCGTTCCCGAGTCGTGGCTGGGCTCCCACCTCGCGGTCGCGCACACCGGTGCCGTGCTCGCGCTCGGCCGGGTGCAGCCTGAGCAGAGCGAACTGCCCGAGCCCGAATTCCACGCCTGGCGCACCTCGTACCTCAGCGAGGAACGACCGGTGCACGGCGCCAACCTCGGCGTGCGCGCCGACGTCTACCGCGCCGCCGGCGGGTTCGCACCGCTCGCCGAGCACGAGGATGTGGCGCTCGTGCGGGCGGTGCACGCCCTCGGCCGGCCCGTCGCCATCCTGCCCGACTCCGTGGTCACCACCTCGGGTCGGCTGCTCGGGCGCACGCCGGGCGGCTTCGCCGGCTACCTGCGCTCGCTGCGGCCCGAGGACGCCTGAGAGCCCACCCGGGCGCACGAGAGACCCGCAATAGGGCGGGTCTGACGATTCGGCGGCCCCGCGAGGACGTGCCCGAGTGGTGCGATCGCAAGGCGGGAGAGGAGCCGAGAGCAGCGCTGTCGGCGACGATGACAACGCCGCGAGCGTGCCATCCGGATGCGCCGCAGCGCCCGCCGAATCGTCAGACCCGCCTAGCCTCGCGACGCCCGCCGGATGGCCGTGGCCGCGTTCACGAGGGCGAGGTGACTGAGCGCCTGCGGCAGATTGCCCCAAAACTCACCTGTCACGGGCGAGATCATCTCGGCGTAGAGCCCCACGTCGTTGGCGGCCGCGACGAGCGCGTCCATCCGCGATCGCGCCTCCTCGAGTGAGCCGAGCTCGGCGAGCGCCTGCACGAGCCAGAACCCGCACGCCACGAACGCGGCCTCCTCCTCGGCGACCCCCGTGTAGCGGTACACGTGCGGGCCGTCGGCGAGCTCGGCACGGATGCGGTCGACGGTGGCGCGCATCCGCTCCGTGGGCCCGAACCCGGCCGAGACGTGCAGCAGCACCGAGGCGTCGAGCGCGTCGGCGCCCGGGTAGGCCACATAGCTGTTCCGGGAGGCAGACCAGCCGTGCTCGGCGATCCAGTCGGACAGGAGCGCACGGTTCTTCTTCCACCGTTCGAGCGACTCCGGGCTGGGCAGGATCTCGCCGAGCTCCGCCAGCCGCAGGGCGTCGTCGAGGGCGCGCCAGCAGCCGATCTTGCTCGTGGTGTAGTGCCGCTTCTTCGGCAGCTCCCACATGCCGGAGTCCTTCTTCGGCCACATCCGGCATGCGCTGTCGGCGAAGCGCACGAGTAATTCGCCGGTGTTGCCGTCGAGGATGTTGCCCGCCTCCACGTACTGCCGCATGATGCCGAGCACGTCGGCGTAGACGCCGAGCTGCAGCTGGCCCGTGGCCTGGTTGCCCGTGTCGACCGGACCGATGCCCCGCCAGCCCTCGGCATCCGTGCGCCGCATCCCGCCGGGCGTGCCGCCGTCGAGGGTGAAGAGGATGGCGAGCTCCTGGTCGTTGGCCTTCAGGGAGTCGAGCACCCAGGACACCGCCGCATGCGTCTCCTCCCGCAGCCCGAAGTGGGTGAGCGCGCCGACCGTGTACGCCAGGTCGCGCACCCAGGCGAAGCGGTAGTCGTAGTTCTTGCCGCCCTCGTCGCTCTCGGGCAGCCCGGTGGTGGCGGCCGCGGCGATCGCGCCCGTGGGCGAGTAGATGAGCAGCTTCAGCGCGAGGGCGCTGCGCTGCACGGCCTCCGACCACGGTCCCTCGTCGTCGAACACGCGTGACCAGCGCGCCCAGTTGTCGATGGTGCGGTCGATGCCCTGGTCGACGATGTGCGGGTCTGGCAGGTGGATGGGCTCGTCGTCGGTACCGCACAACGCCACGAGGTGCCGCGACCCGGGTGCGGTCACGAAGGCGCCCTCGAAGCGGGGCGGCCCGGGTGAAGGTGCCGGGGACGAACCGGGGAGCGAGCCGGATGCGCGGGCCGGCGACCCGGATGCGGCGGCCCGGTTGCCCGCGTCCGCCTCGGGCGAGGCCTGCACCTCGGCGCCGTCGTCGCCCACCGCCTCGTGCGGGTCGGAGCGCCCGTGCTCGAAGCCCACCAGAACGAGGTCGACCGTGCCCACCTTGAGCACCGGCCCGTGCACGGTGTCGATGCGCCGCACGGCCTCACCGGTGAAGATGCCGCCGGGCGCGACAGCCCACTCGAACGCCACCGATCCCCGCACGCCCTCGATGCGGCGCGCGAGCTCGGTCCAGGGCAGGCGGCCGGCGACCCCGGTGACCAGCGCATCCGTCACGGCGGCCTCGCCCGACTCGGTCACGAAGGTCGTGCGCAGCACGTTCGTGCCGGGGAGGTACTCGCGCGTGGCAGTGAAGTCGCCGGCCGGGCGTAGCGCGAAGAAGCCGCCGCGTTCGGCGTCGACGAGTGCCGCGAACACCGGCGAGGTGTCGAGAGCCGGCACGGGGAACCAGTCGATGCGGCCGTCGCGGGCGATGGCCGCGACGGTGCGGCCGTCGCCGATGACGGCGTATCCGCGGAGCTCGGCGTAGCCGCGGCTGCGCTCGAGCCGTCCCGCCGAGGCGGCGCCGGCGGCGCGAACCGGTGGATCGGCCGGATCACCCGCACCCCCCGACCGGCCCGCCGCACTGCCCGCGCCGCTCGCCGGGCCGACCGGGCCATCCGCGCCACCCCGCTTCGCCGCGTCCGCGGCGCCGACGGGCTCAGATCGTGGCAACGGAGCCCGAATCCACGCGGTAGTTCGATCCGTTCACGAAGGAGGCCGCCTCCGAGCAGAGGAACGCCACCACGTTCGCCACCTCGTCGGGCTCTCCCCGGCGCTTGAGCTCCATGTAGGGCCGCTCCTCGTCGAGGAACGACTCGATCGCCTCCTTCGTGGGCACGCCGAGTTCCGCTCCGCGCTTCTGCATCATCGCGTCGGTCATGGGCGTGTGGATGAAGGCCGGCGAGACCGCGTTCACCAGCAGCCCCTCGAGGGCGTACGAGCGCGAGAGGCCCTTCGCGAGCGCGAGGATGCCCGCCTTGGCCGCGCAGTAGGGCAGCTCGTCGTCGTAGGGCTGCACCGCATCCTCCGAGGCGAGGTACACCAGCCGGCCCCAGCCGCCCGTGCGGAGGTCGGGCAGGAACTCGCGGGTCAGGCGCACCGGGCCGATGAGGTCGGTCTCGATGGTCTTCGTCCAGCCCTCGTCGGTGATCTCGTGGAAAAGCCCTTGCGCGCCCGTGACCCCGGCGGCCTGCACGAGGATGTCGATCTCCCCCACCGCCTCCGCCACACTCGCGTGCAGTGCCGCGAGCGAGTCGACGCTCGTGATGTCGGCGGCGAAGGCGTGCAGGCGCTTCGCCGGCGCGTCGAGCTTCGCGGCGGCCTTGTCGAGCTCGTGCTGGTCCTGGTCGGAGATGACGACCGTCGCGCCCTCCGCGAGCAGGAGGCGCGCGGTGTGCCAGCCGATGCCGGAGTCCCCTCCGGTGATGAGGGCCGTCTTGCCGGTGATTCCGAGATCCATGGGTGTCGTTCCTTTCGAGTTTCTGCAGGGGTGGGGCGGGCCGCCGGGCCAGGGCCGGGCGGGGCGGGGCGGCTCAGCCGAAGGCGTTCACCGAGAAGCCCTGCCGGCCGACGTCGAGGGCGAAGATGCCGCCGCTGGCCGGATGCGCGGCCAGCTCCTCCTCGGTCAGCTGCTCGCGGGCCGACCCCACGAACAGGGTCGAGAGCTCCGGGCCGCCGAAGGCGACCGAGGTGATGTTCGGAGCCGGCAGCTCGATGCGGTCGGTGACCCGGCCGTCATCCGTGCGCCGCACCACGGCCCCGTCGCCGTAGAGCCCGCTCCAGAAGCCGCCGTCGCGGTCACGCGCGAGGCCGTCGGAGGGCAGGCCCATGAGCACGGGCACCGGTTCGCCGAGCGGCCCTTCGGCCGAGTAGGGCGCCGCGTACACGGTGTTCACGGGGGTGTCGGTGAAGAAGAAGGTGCTGCCGTCGTCGCTCCACTCGAAGCCGTTCGCCACCGAGACGCCGCCGAGCAGCGTCTCGAGCCGGCCCTCGGGATGCCCGCGGCCGGGTGGATGCACGCGGTAGAGCGCCCCGTCGGGCGACTCGTCGCGCAGGTTCATCGACCCCACCACGAAGGCGCCGAAGGGGTCGCACTTGCCCTCGTTCAGGCGCAGCTCGGTGTGGCGGTGCGGCACGGTCGCGAGGGTGCTCCGGATGCGCCCGCCGGCCTCCACGAGCACCACCCGGTCGCCGAGAGCGGCCACGAATCCCCCGGCGCGGGCGGGCTGGAAGGAGGCGAGGGGCGGCGGCAGCCGCACCACCTCGTCGCCGGAGCCGTCGGGGGCTGCGTCGAGCGGGCTCGTGTGGAGGGCGCCGGCGCTGATGTCGGTCCAGCGCATCGCTCGCCGCTCCGCGTCCCACCAGAGGCTCTCGACGAGGATCGCGCGGGTGTCGCGCCAGAGTCGGTGCACCACCGGGTGCGATGGCGCGGCGGGCTCAGTCGTCGTCGGCTCCGCCGCCCGAGGCGGTGTCTTCGCCGTCGCTCGAGGAGCTGCCGTCGGAGGAGGAGCCGTCGGGCAACTGGTCGGGGTCGGTGGCGGGCAGCTCGTCGGGCTCGGGGGTGGTCTTGTCGGTCATGATCGTGGGTTCCTTTCCGTTGTCGTTTCGTGAGTGGTTCGGCGGGGCATGCGGCCGGTCGGGCCGGTGCCGGCGCCGAGCGACCGGGTCTCAGTGCACCGGCGTCCCGCCGGTCACCGCGATCGTCTCGCCGCTGATGTAGCTGGCCTCCTGCGAGGCGAGCAGCACGAACGGCGGCGCGAGCTCCGCGGGTTGACCGGGGCGGCCGTAGGCGGCCTCGCTGCCGAACGACTCGATCTTCTCGTTCGGCACGAACGCGGGCTGCAGCGGGGTCCAGACGGGGCCGGGGGCCACCCCGTTCACCCGGATGCCGCGCTCGGCGAGCTGCTGCGCCATCGCCCGGGTCCAGTTCGCGATGCCCGCCTTCGACACCGCGTATTCCGCGAGTTGCGGCGAGGGCTGGAAGCCCTGGATGCTCGAGCAGGTCACGATCGACGCTCCCGGCTTCAGATGCGGCGAAGCCGCCTTGGTCAGCCAGAACAGGGGATAGATGTTCGCCTTCAGAACGTGGTCGAGTGTCTTGGTCTCGAAGTCGTCGATGCTGTCGACCGTGGGCATCGTGCCCGCGATGATGGCGAGGATGTCGACACCCCCGAAGGCTGCGACGGCCGCCTCGACGAGGGCGCCGTTCGTGGCCTCGTCCTGCAGGTCGCCGGGGAAGAGCAACGCGCTCTGCCCGGCCTTCTCTACGAGCTGGGCCACCTCCTCGGCCTGCCGCTGCTCCTCGGGGAGGTAGGAGAGCGCGACATCCGCCCCCTCCCGCGCGTAGGCGATGGCGACGGCGCGGCCGATGCCGGAGTCGGCACCGGTCACGATGGCCTTGCGGCCGGCGAGGCGTCCGGAGCCGAGGTAGCTCTGCTCGCCGTGGTCGGGGACGGGGGTCATCTCGTGGATGTCGCCTGGGCCGTCCTGCTGCTGCGGCGGGAACGGCGGGCGGGGATATTGGTCGAGGGGGTTCTGCGGGGTGTACATCGTGCGGGTGCTCATGGCCTCACCGTAGGACGGTCGCCCGCGCCCGGCCACACATTGCGCGGAAGCCTCCGAACCCCCTGTGACTAGGGCTGTCAAGCCCTCGGCAGTGCGGATCTGCGGGCGTAGCGTCGACGCCGACACGTGCGCCGGGCGGAGACCGCCGGGGCTGCACAACGAAGGGAAGAATCATGACCACCATCGCCGAACGCACCACCCACGCTCCTGCCGACGCGGGCGCGAAGACCACTCGCCGGCAGAACGCCGAGCGCGGCTTCACGGCCTCCAAGCAGCTCACCGACGACCTGCAGAAGGTACTCGTCGATCTGATCGAGCTGCACCTCCAGGGCAAGCAGGCGCACTGGAACGTCGTGGGCAAGAACTTCCGCGACCTGCACCTGCAGCTCGACGAGATCATCGACGCGGCCCGCGAGTTCAGCGACACCGTGGCCGAGCGGCTGCGCGCCCTGCACGCGACCGCCGACGGCCGCAGCGACACGGTCGCGGCCACCACCACGCTGCCCGAGTATCCGGCCGGGGAGGTCGACACCGCTCAGACGGTCGACCTGATCACCGCCCGGCTCGAAGCCACGGTGGGCACCATCCGCGAGGTGCACGACGAGGTCGACGACGCCGACCCGACGAGCGCCGACATCCTGCACGCCATCATCGAACGGCTCGAGCAGTTCGCCTGGATGGTGAGCGCCGAGAACCGCAAGCCCGCCGGCGGCAAGTGAGCCCGAGGGAATGACGCCTCGGTGACCCCTTAAAACGGAAAACCGTGGTGCGCTCAGCGAGTCGGGGGAAACTCAGGGTTGCTGTAGCGCACCACGGTGGCGGCGTCTCAGACGCCGTGGTCGGCCGCAGTGGGTGGCTGCGGCGTTCCTGGTTCGGGTTACCGATGGCGACATTACCCCTGCACGTGCCCGGAACGCGAGGGGCGCGACACGCCTCCCAGGAGGCTCCTGCAGGCGACCGGATCTCGACCTGAGAATCGGAAAACATAGATTCGATCAGGCATTTCGCCGGCACTCGCCGAGCTCCGGCTGCCGGCATCCGCCGCGCTTCTGAAGCTGGTCTTGATCGAATCCTGAGGGAAAGCTTGCGTGGCTCGCAGCTACGAGAGCACGTCTTTCGAGGCGAACCGCCCGTAAGCGAGGGCGCCGAACACGACCACGTAGCCCAGCTGCAGCAGCGCGTTCGAACCGAACGATGACCAGTCGACGGGCTGGCGCAGCAGATCGGCGAAGCCGAGCCAGTAGTGCGAGAAGAGCCACGGATGCAGCCACTCGGTCTGCGAGAGGCTGTCGAGCACCTGGGACACGATCGAGATCACCACGGTGGCGGCCATGGCTCCCACCGGTGCATCGGTGAGCGTCGAGATGAAGAGGCCGATGGCACTGAGGCCGAGCAGCCCCACGGTCACGTAGAGGGCGATGAGCAGGGAGCGCAGCAGCGACTCCCCCACCCCGATGGTGTCTCCCGAGAGCAGGGTCACCGGGCCGACCGGGAAGAGCGCGACCCCGATCAGGATGCCCGCGAGCGACACCGTCAGGGTCGCCGCCAGGCAGAACACCGCCGCGGCCGCGTACTTCACGACGAGCAGCCGGATGCGCCCCACCGGCGCCACGAGCAGGTAGCGCAGGGTTCCCGAGCTCGCCTCGCCGGCGATCGAGTCGCCCGCCACCACCCCCACCGTGAGCGGCAGGAAGAGCGGGATGGCCACCACCAGCGCCGTCATGGCCACGAACAGGCCGTTCTGCGTGATGCGGTCGAGGAAGGCCGGGCCGCGCCCGCTGCCGCCGTCGGTGAGACGGATGGCCACGGCGATGAGCACGGGAACGGCGGCGAGCGCCGCGAGCATCGCCCAGGTGCGGCGACGGCGGAAGAGCACCGAGAGCTCGGAGGCGAAGAAGCCCCAGCCGAGAGCCCGCCGCTCGCGCCGGGCGAGCAGGTCACTGGACAACGTCGAACCCCTCCCCCGTGAGCGCCACGAAGAGGTCTTCGAGCGAGGCCTGCTCCACACTGAAGCCGCGCACGCGCACGCCGCCGGCCACGAGCGCCGACACGACCGCCTCGGGGGCGAGGCCCTCCGGCAGCGGCGCCTCGAGAATCCGGTCGCGCTCACCTTCCGGAGCCTCCGCCGCGCGAGGTCGCGCCAGGGGCTCGCCGGCGGCCTCCGGCGCGCCGCTCGCGCTACCTCGCGGGAGGGGGGAGGTGCTTGGGGTGGGCTCCTGGGGCTCGAGCTCGAGCTCGAGGCCGAGGGAGGTCAGTACGCGGGCGGCCTCGGGGGCGTCGGATGCGGGGGTCAGCACGCGCACCCGGCTCTGGCCCGCGCCGCGCAGCTCGTCGAGCGTGCCCTGCGCCACCAGGCGGCCGGCGCTCATGACCGCCGCGTGCGTGCACATCTGCTCGATCTCGGCGAGCAGGTGGCTCGACACGAACACCGTGGTGCCCTCCGAGGCGAGCGAGCGGATGAGGCTGCGCACCTCGCGGGTGCCCTGCGGATCGAGACCGTTCGTCGGCTCGTCGAGCACGATCAGCTCGCGCGGGGCGAGCAGCGCGTTCGCGATGCCGAGCCGTTGCTTCATGCCGAGCGAGTACGCGCGCACCTTCTTGCCGGCCGCGTGCGTGAGCCCCACCCGCTCGAGCGCGTGCTGCACGCGGGCCGTGCGGGTGGCCGCGGGTGCGAAGCCGTCGGCGGCATCCAGTCGTCGCAGGTTCGCGGCGCCCGAGAGGAAGGGCGAGAAGCCCGGACCCTCGATGAGCGCGCCCACCTCCGGCAGCACGCGCGCGAGCCCCGCGGGTATCGCCTGGTCGAGCAGAGCGATCTCGCCGTCACTCGCCGAGGCGAGGCCCAGCAGCATGCGGATGGTGGTGGTCTTGCCCGATCCGTTCGGCCCGAGGAACCCGAACACCGAGCCGCGCGGAACCGCGAGGTCGATGCCGTTCACCACCGTCTGCTTGCCGAAGCGCTTGGTGAGCCCGGTGGTGCGGATGGCGAGCGCCGGCGAGCCGGACACCCGTCAGTCGCCCGGGGTGGCGGGGTAGGCGGGCGCGGGTGCCGAGGTGGCATCGGCGGGGGCGGGCGCCGCCGCGGCGGCCGCCTGCAGCGCCTCCACCGGCACGGCGCCCGCGAACACGCGGCCGTCGTCGGTGAGCAGCACCGTCACGAGGGTGGTCTGCAGCACGCTCCCGCCGTCGACCGGAGTGGTGAGCTGCGAGAACAGCGGCGACGAGGTGAGGCTCGAGGTCGAGCTGCCGAGAGGCAGCGAGACGATCGCGTCCCAGCCCGAGCCGGTGACCGTGGGCTTCGGATGCGCGGAGCCGGCATCCGGAGCGGTCGCGTCGTGCCCGGTGCCCGGCAGTGCCTGCTCGGTGACCGTGGCGCCGGCCGGCGGTGTGAAGGCGAAGACGTCGGCCGACGGGGTGTCGAGCGAGAGCGAGCTGAACGCCACCGAGAAGGCCGGAGCAGAACTGGAGCGGTCGAGCACCTCGACGCTCAGCGGCATGCCGGTTTCGGAGTCGACCGCGATCGAGACGCTGCCCACGAGGGTGTCGGAGCTGCGCGGGGTGAGCACGAGGTCGTAGGCGCTGCGGCCGGCCACCGAGGTGTCTGCGCCGAGCGAGACGTCGGTGCTGGGTGTGACCGCGTCGAGGAACTTCTGTGCCAGCTGAGCCGGCGTCTCGACATCGGGGCTCGGCGAGGCGGTGCTCGACGCATCCGCGCCGGTGCTGCCGCTCGGCAGGGTGGAGTGCACGACCGAGTTCGCGCTGGAGTCGTAGAGCCAGAGGTCGCTGCCGTTGCGCACGGCGTCGCGCTCGGCGAGCTGGTCGAGGATCTGGACGCGGCCGTTCGAGCCGTCGGTGTAGACGCGGGCGCTGTGGCTGCCGGTGAGGAAGCCGAGAGCCGTGGTGACGGCCGAGGTGGTGGAGTCGGCGGAGCCGGCTGCGCCGCCCGACGAGGACCCGGAGGTGCCGCTCGTGCTCGCGCCGCCCGGAACGCTCGAGAGGTCGGGCAGCTCGAGGTTCGAGCTCTGCTCGACCGTGCCCGAGAACGCCTGCACGTTCGCCTGGGCCGCGAGTTCGAGCACCTGCTGCGCCGTCTTCGGCGGCAGATCGGCCGAGGCGCTGGAGGCGAAGGCGCCACCGGCGACCACCGCGGCCACCACCACCGGAGCCGCCATCGCGGGGATCCACCGCTGCCACTTGCGAGCCATCACGATCAACTTCTTCCGTGCGCGCTGCGGTCACCGGGCGACCGCACTGAACGTGCTGCGACGCTACTCCGCCCAGCCGGGAGTTTGCTCCGTGATGTGGTGCTCGCGGCCCTCTCGGCGACCGTATCCTCGGACTATGGTCACGATCGTCATCCCGTGGAGGCCCCAGCCCTCCCGCCTCCGCTCCTTCGACGTGGTGGTCGGCTGGTATCGCGAGAACCTCGGCGACGTGCCCGTCGTCACCGTCGATTCCGACGACGAGATCTACAACCTCGCCCGCTGCCGGAACCTCGGCGTGGCCGGCATCGGCGATCCCGGTGAGGTCGTGGTGATCGGCGACGCCGACACGATCCCCGAGCGCGCGGCGCTCCTCGCCGCCATCGACGCCGCCCGCACCTCGGGCCGGGTGCACCTGCCGTACACCGAGTACCGCTGGCTCGGGGCCGCGGGCACGGCGGAGTTCTCGGCGGGTGCCGCGCTCGAGGAGTGCTCCCACGAGGTCGTGCACGGCGCCTGCTCGGGCGTCTACGTCACGACGCCCGCGACCTGGCGCAGCCACGGCGGCCAGGACGAGCGCTTCCGCGGCTGGGGCTTCGAGGACGCGGCCTGGCACGTGGCGCACGAGACGCTGCTCGGGGAGCCGCCGCGCCGTCATCCGGGGCGCGTCTACGCCCTGCACCACGAGACCCAGCGGCGCGACGGCCCGCAGTACGACGCGAACGCCGCCCTCATGGCGCGGTACCGCGAGGCCTCTGAGGCGCCAGAGCGCATGCGGGAGCTGCTGCAGAGCAGCTGATCGGCGGCGGGATGCCGGGCCACACCTCAGCCCGGCTCGCGCCTCGGCCCGGCTCGCACCTCGGCCCGACGCCCGCCTCAGGCCGGCATGCCCCTCAGGCCAGCGCGGCCCGTGCCCGCACCGCGCCGGGCCGCGAGCGCAGCGACGCCGACAGCGCCGCAAGGCGGCCGGCCGGCTCGGCCGGGAGCGCGAGTACCTCGACCACCGCCTCGCGGATCTGCTCGACGGACGCCCGGTTCGGATCGAGGGAGCGCGCGAATCCGGCATCCACCAGAGCGGCCGCGCCGGCGAACTGATCGGTCGAGAACGGCAGCACGAGAGTCGGAACGCCGAAGGTCATCGACTCCGTGACGCTGTTGTTGCCGCCGTGCGTGACCGCGGCGGCGGAGGCCTCGAGCAGAGCGACCTGCGGGAGGAACTCGCGCACCAGCCAGCTCGGGGGCACCGCACCGAGGGCCGCCCGGTCGCCCGAGCCCAGCGCCAGCGCCACGCGCACCGGGAGCTCCCGCAGCGCTGCGGCCACGCGGCCGAGCACGTCGTCGCGCACCGACAGGAAGCTGCCGAAGCTCACGTACACGATCGGGGCCTCGCCGCCGGCGATCCAGGCCGCCGTCTCCGCATCCGGAGCCTCCTCGCGCACCGCCGAGCCGAGGAAGGCCGACTCCGGGTAGGCCGCACGGCGGGTCGCGTCGGCGAGTTCCGCCGGGTAGTTGAAGAGCAGGATGCCGCCGTGCTCGGCGAAGGCGTCCCGCGACGGCGGGGCGGCGGGGTCGAGCTCGGCGAGCGCCGCGTTCCACTCCGCCGTGAACGCCGCCCCCACCCGGTCGCAGAGCTCCCGCAGCGCGTCGAGCTCGGCGTCGCCGGGGGTGAACTCCGCCGGCCACTCCGGCGGGAAGCCGTAGACCTCCCCTGCGGCGGGGATCGGCAGAGCGCTCGGGTGCCCGAGCACCACGTCGGCGTGCGGGATGCCCGCGGCGATCAGGCCGAGCCGGGCGCTGAACGCCAGATGGTCGACCACGACCGCATCCGGGCGCATCTCGTCGACGACCTTCTGCACGGCGCGGGCGGCGTCGACCGGCTGCCAGAGCAGGTCGCTCAGGCGCGCCTCGGCCTGGAAGCGGAGGGTCTGCACCATGCCCTGCCTCGTGGCGTCGAAGAATCCGCGGAGGGCGTCGTCCTCGCCCGCCGGCTGCTGCTCCGCCCGGATCACGCCCGGGTTGGACCCCTTGCCGAGCTGGAGCTGCACGCGTTCGAAGCCGAACGACCGCACGAGCGCATCCGTGGCGGGCCCGGTCGCCACCACCACGCGCTCGCCCGCGTCGCGCCAGGCCGCCCCGAGCGTCGCGAGCGGCAGCAGATGGGAGGCGTAGTCGGGGCTGATGATGAGCAGCGTCACCGCGCGACCACCGGAGCCCACTCGGCCACGGTGTCGGCGTGCACGCCCGCATAGACGACCGCCAGGGACGAGGCCATCGCCTCGATCGTGAAGTCGCGTTCGACCATGCGCCGCGCCGCGACCGCCCGGTCGGGGCCCCGCTCGCCCGCCGCCGCGGCGAGCGCCTGCCCCATCGCCTCGGCGAGGAGCGCGGTGTCCCAGGTCTGGGTGAGGAATCCGGTGACACCCCGTTCGACGTAGGTCGCGGGCCCTCCGCCGTCGGGGGCGACGACGATCAGGCCCGACGCCATCGCCTCGAGCAGGGCGATGCCGAACTCCTCCTTCACGCTTCCGCAGACGTAGACGCCGCGCGGAGCGGCGAGCCCCGGCACGCCGAAGCGCGCCGCCGCCACCCAGCGCGCGACCGTGTCGTTCGGCTGGTGGCCCGGGAGCAGCAGGCCGGCCGCGGCCCGCTCGCCGGGGGCTACCAGGGCATCCATGAGGGCCAGCTGCTCGCGCTCGTCGACCGAGGGGTTCTCGAGATCGCCACCGATCAGCAGCAGGTTCGCCCGCGAGCGGAGCCCGCTGCCGGCCCACGCCTCGACGATGGCCGCCATGCCCTTGACCCGGTGGAAGCGGCCGACGCTGAGGATGAGCGGGAGGTCGCGTCGCTCCGCAGGAAGTTGCTCGAGCAACTCGCGCAGCCGGCCGAGCGGCTCGGACGGCTCCTCCCCCGCGGCGTGCGCCGCCGCCTCGGCGACACCCCGGTCGACGACCCCCAGGTCGATGCCCTCGGGAACGATCGTGTGCCGCTCGGGATGCGCCGTGATGTCGATGCCCACGAGCTCGCGCATGTCGCGCGCGAGCTGCGGGCGCGGGAAGAGCACCGTGTGCGCGGAATTCGACGCCAGCCGCTGCACGAGGCGCGCCCGGAACCAGAAGTGGTCCTGCTCGTCGACGTCGCCGAAGTTCCAGCGGGTGAGCTGACCGGCGAGATCGAGGGAACGGATGACGGCGTGCGGGTCGGGCGCGACGGTGAACACCACCGGCACGTCGAGTTCCCGGGCCACGTCGGCGGCGGCGAGGCTGCCCACGTCGGCCATGCGCAGGTGCAGCAGGTCGACGCCGCCCGCGGCCCGCAGGAGCCGGCGGATGCCCCGCCGCGCGGCCACGCGCATCGGCCAGGCCGCCGCCGAGTTGACCGGTTCGCTGAACAGCGGGATGCGGCCGTAGAGGTGGCCTCCCGCGCCCGGCGCCGCGATCTCGTCGACGCTGTCGAGGGCGCCCTGGATCGACCCCCGCGACATGGTGATGACCCGGTCGACGTGGGCCGGCGCGAGGGCGTCCCCGAGGCGCACGAGGAGGGTCGCGATGCCGCCGTTGTCGCCGCTGCCCGCCTGCGTGAGCCCGGCGTCGATGTCGGCGTGCAGGAAGAGCTGGGCGACCGTGAGGCCTCCGTCGCGTTCGCGCTGCCCCAGGGCGGAGCCCTGCAGATCGATCGCGGCGAGGCGTGCCGCCTCCGCCACGGGACCCTCCCCTCGCGCGGCCTCGGCGACGCAGGCCGCGACCTCGCGGTCTCCGGCGCGCTGGCCCAGGGCGGAGAGGGCGGCCGAGCGCACGGTGTCGTGCTCGGCCGGATCGGTCGCGATGACCAGCAGCGGCCGGGTGGCGATGCCTCCGCGCACGAGCCCGAGCGTCTCGACCACGCGCGCCCGCGCCCCGGGCTCCCGGATTCCGAGAAGAGCGCCTTCGAGTCCCATGGCCACGTGCTCCGGAGTCGGGTACGCCCACTGCTCGAGCGTGCGCTGGGCGAGCATGCCGCCGAAACCGCCCCCGACCACCATCCCGATGAGGCGCCCGACCGCATCCAGTCGCGGAATGCGCGAGCCGATCGCCCAGGCGGCGTGCTCGCGCAGGAAGGCCCGGTCGCTCGACAGCAGACGCGAGAGGGCGATGTCGGCCTGCTCGTCGAAGACCTGTGCGAGGGCGTGCGTCGCGGCGATGGCGACGATCTGGTCGTCGTCGGCGAGCGCCGCCGTGAGGATGCGGATGGTGCGGGCGCCCGGGTCGCGGTTCGCCTCGAAGGCGAGGTCGTCGGCGAGATCCATCGCGTGCACGAGACGTTCTGCGGTGCGCACCGCGTCGAGCGAGGTCTGGATGCCCATGGGACGCCCTCCGGTCAGGCCCGGCTCCCCCGGACGAGTCCGATCATAGGACGCCCGCGTGAAGACCGCATGATGCCGGCGGGCTCCCTTCGTGCAGTAGCGTTACCCCGTTTGCCGGCGCGCGATCCGGCAGCGGGAGGGCGAGCGGTGAGACTTCTCATGATCGGCGACGTCGGCGTGGTCGACGACATGATCCACATCGGCGACGAGGCGATGTTCGACGAGGCCCTGCACCGCTTGCGCCTGCGGGGAGCCCGGCAGGTCAGCGCCATCTCGGCCAATCCGGCCGAGACCGCGGAGCGCTACGGCGTCGCCGCGCTGGCGCGGATCGGCTTCAGCTCCGGCCCGTCGTTCGACCGCGCGGCCGACGAGGAGCGGATGCGCCGGGTCGAGCGCACCGCGGCCGGCGAGGGCGGCCTCCTGCCGGCCTCCGACCCGGCGCACGCCGTGATCGACGCCGTCCGCGCCGCCGACGGCGTTCTGGTGACCGGTGGCGGGAACCTCGCCTCGACCTGGCCGCTCCACGTCTTCGAGCGCGCGACGCTCGCCCGGGTGGCCGCCGTGACCGGCACGCCGTTCGTGGTGAGCGGGCAGACCTTCGGCCCCGAGCTGTCGGGCGCCGATCGCGCGCTCGTCGCCGGCATGCTGGACTCGGCCCGGCTGACGGGGGCGCGGGAGCCGCACTCCGCCGCGCTGGCGCGGGAGCTCGGCGTGCCGGAGGCGCGGCTGCACTCGGGCGTCGACGACGCGAGCTTCGTGGGCGACCGCGAGGGCGCCGCGCCGGCGGAGGCCGCGGGGCCGGATGCCGCATCCTGGCCCTCCGGCTACTGCGCCGTCACGTTCTCCAGCCACCTCGGCGGCGCCGACCCGCAGCGCTTCGTGAGCGCCGCGGCGCGCCTCCTCGACGGCCTCGCCGACGGGACCGGGCTCGGCATCCTCTTCGTCGCCCACTTCGGGTCGCTCCGCGCCGGCGAGCTGCGCGGGGACTCCGTGCTGCACGAGCGCGTCGCCGCCGCGATGTCCACTCCCTCCCGCGCCGTCGTCCCGCCCGACTCGATCGCCGCGGCGCGACTCGCCCGCGCCGCCTCCTTCGTCGTGACCAGCCGCTACCACCCGGCCGTGTTCTCCGCCTCGGGCGGAGTGCCGGGAGTCGGCCTCTCGGTCGACGAGTACACGCGGGTGAAGCTCAGCGGCGCCTTCGGCAACTTCGGCCAGGATGCGGTGCTGCCGCTCGACGAGGTGCTCGCCGCCGATCGGTCCGGGCGCCTGCTCCGCCACTGGGCGGATCGCGACCGCATCCGTCAGACCGGTCTCGCCCGCGCGGTCGAAGCCCGAGCGGCGTCCGAGGACTGGTGGGACACCGTGGCGGAGGCGCTCGGCGGATGAGGTCCGCACACGCCCGCAGTGGCGGCCTGACGTAGCCGAGGTCGCTCCTGGTTGGTAGCGTCGAAGATGAGCCGCCGCAATCCCGTGCGGCTCGACGGCGCTCGTTAAGGAGATCGATGAACCAGTCAGCCGACGGCGGCGAACCGCGCGACGAGACACCGGCTCCCCCGCTCCCGCAGTATCCGGCCACGCCGGACCAGGCCGCTCAGCATCCGGTCGCACTGCCCGTCGCCGGACCGGACGCCTACCCGGGCCCCGGTCAGGGCTGGGCGGGCCCGCCGCCGCAGGCGCCCGCCGACTTCCCGGGCAAGACGCTCGGCATCGTGGGCCTGATCGTGGCGATCTTCGCCAACGTGATCGGCCTCATCCTCTCGATCGTGGCGCTCAACCAGTCGAAGAAGGCGGGCTTCCGCAACGGGCCCGCCCTCGCCGGCGTCATCGTGGGCTCGGTGCTCACGGGCATCGGGGTGCTCGTCGCGGTGATCAGTCTCGTCATCACGCTCACCGCGGGCTTCGGCGCACTCGTGGCCGGCGGGATCGCCGCCGGATCGGGTTCGAGCAGCAGCTCGGGCGGTTCGGGCGCCGGGCCGGACAGCGGCACCGACGGCGGCACGCTCACCGACGCGGCCTCGCTGCAGATCGGCGACTGCATCCTCGACCAGGGCGGAGCATCCATCACCCAGGTCCCGGTGGTCGACTGCGCGGTGCCGCACGACTACGAGGTGTACGCCAACGTGCAGGTGCCCGACACGAACGACGGCAGCTACCCGGGCGACGACAAGATGGATGCGGCCGCCGACAAGAGCTGCTACGACGCGTTCGCCGCATTCGTGGGCGCGCCCTACGAGTCCTCGGCCCTCGACTACACCTACCTCATGCCCAGCGAGAGCTCGTGGAGCTCGGGCGACCGCCTGGTGACCTGCGGCATCGGCGACCCCTCGGGCCAGGTGACGGGCACGCTCGAGGGCAGCGCCCGGTAACCCGGCCACCGACCGTCGCCGGCGCGGGCCCGGGTAGAATCGAGGCGCATCCCTCCCTGCACTCAACCCCCCTGCAACTCAAGGAGTCCTGGCCGCGTGAGCAATGCCGATACCGTCGAGAACGCCGTCGCGACCCCCGAGAGGGAGCAGCCCTACGAGGCGCTGGGCCTGAAGGCCGACGAATACGCGAAGATCCGCGAGATCCTCGGCCGCCGCCCGACCTCGGGCGAGCTGGCGATGTACTCGGTGATGTGGAGCGAGCACTGCTCCTACAAGTCGTCGAAGATCTACCTGCGCCAGTTCGGCCAGAAGGTCTCCCCCGCCATGAAGAAGAACCTCATGGTGGGCATGGGCGAGAACGCCGGAGTGGTGGATGTCGGCGAGGGCTGGGCGGTGACCTTCAAGGTCGAGAGCCACAACCACCCCTCCTACATCGAGCCGTTCCAGGGCGCCGCGACCGGCGTCGGCGGCATCGTGCGCGACATCATCTCGATGGGCGCCCGCCCCGTGGCCGTGATGGACCAGCTGCGCTTCGGCGCCATCGACAACCCCGACACCGCTCGCGTGGTGCACGGCGTCACGAGCGGCATCTCGTTCTACGGCAACTGCCTGGGCCTGCCGAACATCGGCGGCGAGACCTACTTCGACCCGGTGTACCAGGGCAACCCCCTCGTCAATGCGCTCAGCGTGGGCGTGCTGCGGCACGAAGACCTGCACCTCGCCAACGCCCGAGGCGTGGGCAACAAGGTCGTGCTGTTCGGGGCCCGCACCGGCGGCGACGGCATCGGCGGAGCATCCATCCTCGCCTCCGACACCTTCTCGGCCGGCGGTCCCACCAAGCGCCCCGCCGTGCAGGTGGGCGACCCCTTCGCCGAGAAGGTGCTCATCGAGTGCTGCCTCGAGCTGTTCGCGGGTGACCTCGTCGAGGGCATCCAAGACCTCGGAGCCGCCGGCATCTCCTGCGCCACCTCCGAGCTCGCCTCCAACGGCGACGGCGGCATGTTCATCGAGCTCGAGAAGGTGCTGCTGCGCGACCCGACGCTCACCGCCGAGGAGATCCTCATGTCGGAGAGCCAGGAGCGCATGATGGCCGTCGTGCGCCCCGAGAAGCTCGAGGGCTTCCTGGCCGTCGTGGCGAAGTGGGACGTCGAGACCAGTGTGCTCGGCGAGGTCACCGACACCGGGCGGCTCGTCATCAACTGGCACGGCGAAGAGATCGTCAACGTCGAGCCCCGCACGGTGGCCGTCGACGGGCCGGTCTACGAGCGGCCCGTGGCCTACCCGGCCTGGATCGACGCCCTGCAGGCCGACTCGGCCTCCCGTCTGCCCCGGGCCGTCGACGGCGCCGAACTCCGCGCGCAGTTCCTGCGCGTGCTCGGTTCGCCGAACATGGCGTCGAAGGAGTGGATCACCAACCAGTACGACCGCTACGTGATGGGCAACACCGCTCTGTCGTTCCCCGACGACGGCGGCATGATCCGCGTCGACGAGGAGTCGGGCCTCGGCTTCGCCCTCGCCTCCGACGCCAACGGCCGTTACTGCCAGCTCGATCCCTACCGCGGCGCGCAGCTCGCCCTCGCCGAGGCCTACCGCAACGTCGCCGTCACGGGCGCCACCCCGGTGGCCGTCTCCGACTGCCTCAACTTCGGCAGCCCCGAGAACCCCGAGGTCATGTGGCAGTTCTCGCAGGCCGTCGAGGGCCTGGCCGACGGATGCCTGGAGCTCGAGATCCCGGTCACCGGCGGCAACGTGTCGTTCTACAACCAGACCGGCTCGCAGCCCATCCACCCCACCCCCGTGGTCGCCGTGCTCGGCGTGATCGACGACGTGGCCCGGCGCATCCCCTCCGGCTGGCAAGACGAAGGGTCGAATCTCTATCTGCTCGGCACCACTCGGGCCGAGCTCGACGGCTCGGTCTGGGCCGGCGTGGTGCACGACCACCTCGGCGGCCGCCCGCCCGTGGTGTCGCTGCCCGCCGAGGAGAACCTGGCCGGCCTGCTGCGCGCGGGCGCGGTCGAGGGGCTCATCGATTCGGCGCACGACCTCTCCGACGGCGGACTCGCGCAGACCCTCGCGGAGTCGGTGCTGCGCTTCGGCATCGGAGCCCGGGTGTGGCTCGACGAGATCATCGCGCGCGACGGTGTGTCGGCATCCGACGCCCTGTTCAGCGAGTCCAGCGCGCGGGTTCTCGTGGCGGTGCCGCGCGAGGACGACGTGAAGTTCGTGGGGCTCTGCGCCGGACGCGGGGTTCCGGCGCTGCGCATCGGCGTGACCGACGCGCTCTCGGGCTCGCTCGAGGTGCAGGGCCTGTTCGAGGTGCCGCTCGCCGAGCTCTCGGGCACGCACCGCGCCGCCCTCCCCGAGGCCTTCGGCCCCGTCGTCGGCGGCTGACCCCCTCCTCGCGACTCGCCAAAAAACGCCCCAAGACTCGAGTTRTGGGGCGTTTTTTGGCGACTCGCGAGGAGGATCAGGCCTCGGCCTGCACCGTGGTGGTGGCGAGCGGGATCTCCTTCACGAAGCAGAGCAGCAGCGCCGCCACGAGCATGAGCGGCACCAGGTAGAGGTACACCGGGCTCAGCGCGTTCGAGTAGGCGTCGACGATGATCTGGTGCAGTTCGGGCGGCAGCGCGTTGATGGCGGCCGGGGTGAGCGAGTTCGTGTCGGTGGGCACCGCGCCGCCGCCGCCGAGCGAGGCTGCCGACGACGCGAGCTGCTCGGTGAGCCGCGCCACGAAGAGCGAGCCCACGATGGCCGAGCCGAGGGAGGCGCCGATCTCGCGGAAGAAGTTGTTGCCCGCGGTCGCGGTTCCCACCATCGAGTGCGGCACCGAGTTCTGCACGATCAGCACGAGCACCTGCATGGCGAGCCCGATGCCGAGGCCGAGGATCGTGAGGTAGCTGAGGATCAGCCAGAGCGGGGTGTCGGCCCGCATGGTGGAGAACAGCACCAGGGCGAGCGCGATGATGAGTGAACCGGTGATGGGCATCCACTTGTAGCGGCCCGTCTTGGTGACCAGGAAGCCTCCGCCGATCGCGGTGACGAGCAGGCCGCCGAGCATCGGCAGCAGCATGAAGCCCGACTGCGTGGCGTTCACGCTGTTCACGATCTGCAGGAAGGTCGGCATGTAGCCGATGGCGCCGAACATCGAGATGCCGATCGCGAGGCCGCCGAGCGTGGTGAGGGTGAAGTTGCGGTTCTTGAACAGCGACATCGGCAGCACCGGCTCGCTCGACGCGCGCTCGATGAACACGAAGGCGATGGCGGCGAGCACGGTCACCACGATCATCACGATGATGACGGGCGAGTCCCAGTCGTACTCGGTGCCGCCCCACGAGGCGGTGAGCACGAGGCCGGCGGCCGCGATGGCGAGTGTGACCATGCCGGCCACGTCGATCTTCGGCCGTACCGCGTTGACGATCTTCGGCAGCTGGATGAACGCCGCCGCTGCGATGATCGCCGCGATGCCGAGGGGCACGTTGATCCAGAAGGCGTAGCGCCAGCTCAGCGTGTCGGTGAAGAGGCCGCCGAGCAGCGGGCCCGCCACCGAGGAGAGCCCGAAGATCACGCCGATGAAGCCCATGTACTTGCCGCGGTCGCGGGCGGGGATGACGTCGGCGATGATGGCCTGCGAGAGGATCATCAGTCCGCCGCCGCCGAGACCCTGGATGGCCCGTGCGGCGATCAGCCACTCCATCGAGTTGGCGAAGCCGCCGATGATGGAGCCGAGCACGAAGATCGACAGGGCGATCAGGAAGAGCGACTTGCGTCCGATGAGGTCGCCGACCTTGCCGTAGACCGGCATCACGACGGTCGAGGCGAGGATGTAGGCGGTGGCCACCCAGAGCATGTGGTTCACGCCGTCGAGCTCACCCACGATGGTGGGGAGGGCGGTGCCGAGGATGGTCTGGTCGAGCGCCGAGAGCAGCATCGCCACCATCAGCGCGCCGAAGATGAGGTTCACCCGGCGCGGGGTGAGCTTCGACGGAGTCGGATCGGCGGTGGCGGTGGCCGGCGCGCGCCCGTCCGTGCCGCCGGGCTTCGTGGTCGTCGCGACGGCGTCGCGGTCGGAGACGTCGTCGACGTCGGGGCTCGTGGTCATGGGGCGTCCTCGGGGCTAGGAGTGGCGGGCGGGGAGTGAGGGGATGCGCGGCTCGGCCGAACGGCCGAGGGCGAGGAAGGTCTCGTAGGCGGTGGAGAGGTGCTCGGTCAGCGGCCGGCGCGCGCCGGTCTCGTGACTCCAGGTGTGCAGGGCGAGCCTCGCCACGCTGCCCACCAGGAAGACGGCGCCCCAGGCGCGGGCGCTGCGCTCGGCGGCGGGCACCTCGCCCTGGGCGGCGAGGAGCCGTTCCACCTGCTCGGCGAGATCGGTCTCGATCGTGCCGTGGGTGTGGAAGTCGGCCACCAGCAGCGAGGGGTTCTCGAACACCACCGCGCGGCGCTTGGCCTGGAACTCCGGGGTGCCGATGTCGAAGGAGCCGACCAGTTCGAGCAGAGCATTGAGCAGAGTCTCGACCACCGACACGCCGGCCACGGATTCGAGCTCGGGCAACTGCGGGCGGGGGAGCTTCGAGAGGCCGAGCACGGCATCCTCTTTGCTCGCGTAGTAGTTGAAGAAGGTGCGGCTCGTGACGTCGGCGCGGGCGCTGATGGCCTCGATGGTGACGGCCGAGAGCGAGTGCTCGGCGGCGAGCTCGACCGCGGCGACCTCGATGGCCCGCGCAGTCTCGCGCTTCTTGCGCTCCCGGAGGCCGGTGTCGTCGTTCACGCCTCAATTCTTGCACATCATGAAAGTTTTCTCAAAGCGAAAGTTCTGGATGAGCCGGTCGCAGCGGCTACGGCGATTATCCTGGAGGGGCAGCACGAGAGGGGCACCATGGGCAAGCGGCGAGAGCGCGGCAAGGCCAAGGGCTCCGGGCCGCGCTGGCTGGCCACCGGCGAGCCCGTCGATGCCCCCGAGCCCCCGCAGCCCCAGGACATGGATGCGGCCGTCACCGACGGGCTCGTGATCGCCCGGTTCTCGGTCGTGATGGCTCTGAAGAACCGGCTCATCGTGTCCGCCCTGCGCGACGGGCGGCCGTTCGACCGCGAGAACGCGATGGCCGAGGCGCGCGACGCCCTGGAGACGATCGCCCGCGAGCAGGACCAGAACGCGGTGCACGCCGACGAATCCATCGCCGATGCCCGGCGAGCCTCGGGCGCCGCCCGGCACGAGCACGACTACAAGCGCCGCGATCTGGGGCTGCTGAGCGCCCGGCGCGCCGTGTACACCGAGGTGGCGCAGGGCATCCGGAGCGACGCCGGCGACGAGGCGAAGCTGGCCGAGCTGGTGGAGGACGCCCGCGCCCGCGCGTGGGACGAGATCAGCCGCGAGGTGGCGAACCGCCTCGACGACGTGCGCGGCTCGGCCGAGATCGTGGTCGACGACGACTACCGGCGGCACCGCGACGAGCGGATGCGGCGCCTGCGCGAGTTCGACCTGTGGGAGCTCGCCGACCGCAGCTACGCGCGGACCGCGAAGCGCAAACGCTCCCGCTGAATCCGCGCGAGCGCGCGGCTCGGGAGTAGATTCGAGCCAGGAGGGAGGCGCCGTGGCCGACGGGATCGACGAGGCCTTCGGAGCGTTCGAGCAGTCGTTGCGCCCGACAGCCGGGGAGCAGGATGCCCTGCTCGCCCTCCGCGAGCGCGCCGCGACGGCCCTCGCGACCGAGTCGAAGGTGCTGCGCCTGGTCGACACCGGTGCTCACGCGCACGGCACGGCGGTGCGCTCGGTCAGTCGCTTCGACGTGTTCGTGGTGTTGCGAGGCAAGCCCAAGTCGTTCGCGCGGGCGGTCGAGACCGTGCGGGGTGCCGTGCCGTCCTTCGTGATGGGGGAGACCGTCGGGCAGCTCGGCACCTCGCCCGACGCCGACGTGCTGGTCGAGCAGCACGGCAGTCCTGGTCTGCGGCTCATCCCGGCGTTCGAGGCGCCGGAGGAGGCCGGCGACGTGCTCTGGGTTCCGGATGCCGCCCACCGCTGGGTGCGCCACCGCCCGGCCGCGCGCCCGGTGCTGCTCTCCCGGATCGACGACGACGGGATGCTGCGCCGGCTGATCCGGCTGCTGATCGCCTGGAAGCACGGGCAGGGCATCGCGGCCTCGTCGTACTACCTCGAGACCGCGGCCATCCTGCAGGCCCTCCAGCAGCGCTCGTTCAGCACGCTCTGGGACCTGTGCTGGCTGTGGGAGCGCTTCGCCGTCGACTCGCTCGTGAACCTGCCCGACATCACGAGCCCGAGTCAGACGCAGATGGTGCGGGCCTGCGGCTCGCTCGCGCGGGTGATCGAGGCGCAGTTCCCGATCGATCGGGCCGCGTCGAGCGCCCGTCGCGCCGTGAACGCCTACATGGACGGCGATCTCGAGACCTGCGCCGCCGCGCTGCGCGCGCTGTTCGGCGACGCCTTCCCCGAACTCACGGCACCGCCGGCATCCGCCCTCTGACGGGCGGAGGCACGGGCATCCTGGTACGGTCGCGAGGGTGACCACGCCCCGAGCCGCCCTCGTCTACAACCCGATCAAGGTCGACCTGGAGGCCCTCGAGGCCGCCGTCGCCGCCGAGGAGAAGGCGGCCGGCTGGGCCGAGACCCTCTGGCTCGAGACCGCGGAGGACGACCCGGGCCAGGGCCCCGCGAAGAAGGCCGTCGAGGCCGGGGTCGATCTCGTGATCGCCGCCGGCGGCGACGGCACCGTGCGCGCGGTCGCCGAGGCGCTCGAGGGCACCGGGGTTCCGCTCGCGCTGCTGCCCTCCGGCACGGGCAACCTGCTCGCCCGCAACCTCGACCTGACGCTCGACGACGTGCCGAACTCGCTCGAGACCGCGTTCCGCGGCGAGAACCGGGCGATCGACCTCGGCATCATCCGCATCCGGCACGACGACGACTCCGTCACCCGGCACGCCTACCTCGTGATGGCCGGGCTCGGCCTCGACGCGAAGATGCTCGCCGCGACCGACGACGAGCTCAAGGCCAAGGTGGGCTGGCTCGCCTACGTCAAGGCCATCGCGACGGTGCTGCGCGACAAGAACCAACTGCGCATCCGCTACGACCTCGACGGCACCGGCACCCGCGCGGTGCGGGCGCACACCATCATGATCGGCAACTGCGGCTCGCTGCCGGCGAACATCCTGCTGCTGCCGGATGCCGCCGTCGACGACGGCCGCTTCGACATCGTGCTGCTGCGGCCGGAGGGCTTCATCGGCTGGGTGCAGATCATGACCAAGATCTTCTGGGAGAACGGCGTGCTGCGGCGCTCGACCGTGGGGCGCCGCTTGATGGGGCTCACCAAGGAGGTGCGGGCGCTCAACTACCTGACGGGCAGCGAGCTCGTGCTGCGTCTCTCGCGGCCCGAGGAGATCGAGCTCGACGGCGACCCCTTCGGCCGCGCCAAGGCGCTCAAGACCTGGATCGCGCCCGGCGCCCTCCAGGTGCGTGTGCCGGCTTCCGCGACCGCCGACTGACCCGCTCGGCCGCTAGACCGCCGCGCGGGCCGCCTTCTTGTCGCGCGGGCGGCGGGCGTAGTCGCGCGCCCGGCTGCTCGAGAGCGCGGTGAGGATCAGGATGTCCAGCGACACCCCGATCAGGTTCGTGCCGAGGGTGATCGGCGCGCCGCCGTGGAAGTGCTCGACGGCGGCGATGACGATGTTGATGACACTGAAGGACATCACCGCGATGCGCGCGACGTTGCTGCCGAAGAACACGAACAGGCCGAACAGCGTCTCGGCCAGGCCGAACAGGGCGGCGCCGATGATCAGCACCCAGAGCGCGACATCCTGCGTGTCCACGGAGGTGGGCGTGTTGTCTCCCAGGTCGACGATGAGGGTGCTGCGCACGCTCTGCCAGTCGAGCAGGATGGCGGCGATGAGCAGCAGCGGCACCGTGGCCCGCAGCAGCACGACGACCGCGCCGAAGGTGATCTGCGCGGGGCGGGTGACGCGCTTCTGCAGCCGAGGGATGCTGCCGGGCGCCTCGTGGGGCGTCGGTACCGCGGCCTGCGCCTCGGCGACGGCCCGGGGGCTCGGAGTCACCGCCGAGAGGTCGACGATCGGCAGGTCGCCGTCGGTCACGATCGTGTCGCCACCGCCGTTGCGGGAGTGGTAACCCGTGGCGAAGTCCTTCAGCACGCTCACGGCGACCGCGGGGTCGGCATCCTGAACCGTGGCCACGATGTGGTCGCGCTCGATGTCGGTGTTCTCGTCGATCTTGTGCGTGATCTGCAGGGTGAAGAGCGAGAAGCCCACGGCCCGGTCGTAGGTGCCGGCGGCGAGCCAGTCGGTGGAGTGCCCGCCGGGCAGCAGCCAGCCCTCGGGGCAGCGCCAGAAGCGCACGTGGTGGCGCTTGGCGGGGTTGCCCTTGACCTCCTGCTGGTAGGCGAAGTCCTGGTTGCGGCCGAAGAGCATGAGCGGGCTCACCGGCGCCTCGTTGTAGCTGCGCCGCAGCAGGGTGGAGGTGACGATGCGCCGGCCGCTCGCCAGCGAGAGGTCGTCGGCGCGGGTCCAGCCGGCGGCGAGCATCGCGGTGTGCAGCTGCTCCTCCGAGCCGAGCAGCCCGAGGTTCACCGGGTCGCCGAGCAGCCCGTCGCTCGTGCGGGTGCGGCCGATGAAGTAGTTCGGCACGTAGATGTTGGTGAGGATGCGGTGCAGCCGCGGCAGCGCGATGTAGGCCACGAGGAGCCAGAACACGAGGTAGAACCAGATCTGCGCCCATCCGGAGGCGAAGCCCTCGGTGAGGACCAGGTAGGCGAGCCACACGGCGGCGACACCCGCCACGATGAAGAACAGGTTGTCGAGCACGGCGTTGATCGAGAACCGGCGGCGCCGCTTGGCCGGCTCGGCCGGGAGCAGCGTGTCGGGCATGCTGAAACGATAGCGCTCAGAGCTCGGCGGTGGTGCGCTCGACGTCTTCGACGCGCGTGTTCGGCATCGCCACCGCCGCGACGACCGTGAGCACGGCGCACACGGCGACCGCGATGAACACCGCGCCGGCCGCGCTCACGATGGCCGCCGCGTCGGGCTCGGTTCCCGGCACGGTCTGCAGGATGCCGTTCGCGATCGCCCCGAACACCGCCACGCCGACCGCGCTGCCGATGGAGCGGGCGAACAGGTTCGCCCCCGTCACCACACCGCGCTCGTGCCAGGGCACGCTCGACTGCGCGGCGATCACGCCGGGGGCCGCGACGAAGCCGAAGCCGAAGCCGATCACGAAGCAGGTCGCCGCGATGAGCGCCACCGAGGGAGTGCCCGCGAACACGGCGAGCACGAGGGTGCCGATGACCGAGAGCGAGATGCCGATGAGCACCGTGGGCCGGAAGCCGATGCGGAAGTAGACGCGCCCGGAGAGCGAGGCCGCGACCGGCCAGCCGAGGGTGAGCGCCGCCAGGGCGAGCCCCGAGACCAGCGGCGACACCCCGAGCGAGCCCTCGAGGTAGGTCGGCACGTAGGAGGTGAGCCCGGTGAGCATCGCCCCGATGCCGAGCGCGAGCAGCGTGGTGGTGAGGATGAGCCGCCGCGAGAAGATCCACAGCGGCAGGATGGGCTCCGGCGCTCGCCGCTCCACCAGCAGGAAGGCCACGAGCGCGAGCACCCCCAGGCCGAAGGCCGCGAAACTCGGCGGAGAGTTCCAGCCCCAGGCCTGGCCGCCCTCGAGCAGCCCCAGGATGACGGCGCTCATGCCCACCGCGAGCAGCACCGCGCCCGCGTAGTCCACGCTGTGCCGGCGCTTCTCGATCTTCTCGTGGAAGCGGCCGATGAGCATCCAGCCGGCCAGGATGCACAGCGGGATGTTCACGAAGAAGATCGCGCGCCAGCTCACGAACTCGGAGAACACGCCGCCGAGCGTCGGCCCGATCACCGAGGAGACCGCCCAGACGCTCGCGATGTAGCCCTGCGTCTTCGCGCGCTCGGTGACGGTGTAGATGTCGCCCGCGATGGTGATGGCCATCGGCTGCACCGCGCCCGCGCCGAGCCCCTGCAGCGCGCGGAACGCGATCAGCGCGGGCATGCTCCAGGCGAAGCCGCAGAGCACCGAGCCGGCGAGGAAGAGCCCGATGCCGATCAGGATGATGGGCTTGCGGCCGACCGCGTCGGAGAGCTTCGCGTAGATGGGCACCGACACCGCCTGGGCGAGCAGGTAGATCGAGAACAACCACGGGAAAGCCGAGAAGCCGCCCAGGTCGGCGACGATCGAGGGCACCGCGGTGGCGAGGATGGTGGCGTCGATGGCCACGAGCCCGGTGGTGACCATCAGGGCGATGAGGATGGGGCCGCGCTTCGAGCGGAAGCCGACGCCGTCGGCCACGGTCATGCGACGCCGCTGAGCAGGGCCTGGAACGCGCCGGGCGCCTCGCGGATCACGCGGCGGCCGGCGAGCGGGCCGGCCCGGTGCCAGCGGGGGGCGACGTTCACGATCTCGTGCTCGACGAGGGCGCCGCCGGGCTCGGGGAGCACGCGGTACTCGCCGCGGTACCACCAGGAGCCCTGCACCACGATCGTGCGGCTGGCCTCGTCGATGAGGGCCCAGCCGGTGTCGGCGCTCCCGGCGTAGCCCGCGATCGGGGCGAAGTGCTCGGCGAGAGCCCGGAAGGCCGCATCCGGTGCCACCTCGAGGTGGCCGGCGAACGAGCGGACGACCGTGTTGCGCTGCGGACGCTCGAGGGTGATGACAGCCATTGCCCGATGCTATCGCGCGGTGCGGGCCGTCACGGCGCAGCGTCAGAAGACGCGGGCGAGGGTGACGCGGGTGCGGTAGGGCAGCTCGTAGTGCGAGCGGCCGGCCAGCTGCGGATGCGTGCGCAGCAGTCCTTCGATGCGTTCGAGCAGCGCGTGCCGCTCCGCCTCGCCGAGGGCGATCACGTAGCTGCGCGAGGTGACGAGGGCGAGGAGCTGGTCGTGGTCGAGCGTGCTGGTCCAGTGGAACTCGGCGTACGCGTCGCGGGTCAGCGGCTCGCCGAGCGGCGGCGTGACGCTGTCGAACTGCTCGGCCGCGGAGGAGCCCATGATCTCGCCGAGCCGGGCCACCCAGTCGGCGGAGTCGTCGCGGATGTTCCACACCAGCGCCAGCACTCCGCCGGGCCGCAGGATGCGCGCCACCTCCCGCGAGGCCGCCGCGACGTCCACCCAGTGCCAGGCCTGGGCCACCGTCACGACGTCGGCGGAGTCCTCGCCGAGGGGGATGGCCTCGGCGGTGCCGGGCAGTGCGACCACGCCGGGCAGCGCCTGCTCGAGACGGGCGCGCATCTGCGCATCCGGTTCCACGGCGGTCACGCTCGCGGCCCGGCCGAGGAGGGAGGCGGTGAACTTGCCCGTGCCGGCGCCGAGGTCGACCACGTCAGGCAGGGCGCCGTCGTCGGTGGCGGCCCGGCCGAGCAGCCACTCCACCGCGTCGTCGGGGTAGCCGGGCCGACCGCGCTCGTAGGCGGCGGCTTCGGTGCCGAACGAGAGGGCGTGCTGCGGATCGCTGGCCATGCCCTCAGTCTGCCACCGCCCCGCCGGGGGGCGTCAGTGCGGCCTGGTCACTCACCGCGGAGGAAGGCGGCGATGCGCTCGCCGACGAGCACCGCGGTGGCGGCGGGGCCGCGACGGGGGACCGCGGGCAGGATGGAGGTGTCGGCCACCCGGAGCCCGGAGACACCGCGCACCCGCCCCCACTGGTCGACCACGGCGCCCGGGTCGTCGTCAGGCCCCATCCGGGCGCTGCCGCTGAGGTGCAGGGCCGTGCCGAGCGTCGCCGCCACCCAGGCGTCGAGCGCATCGTCGTCGGCCCGCACGGCCGCGTCGAGCTCGAGCCCCGCCGAGACCTCCGCGAACGCGGGCGCCTCGGCGACGCGGGCGGCCAGGCGGACGGCCGCGCGCATCCGGGCCCGGTCGGCGGGAGACGCGAGGTAGTCGTAGTCGATCACCGGGCGCGCAGCCGGGTCGGCCGAGGCGAGCCGGATGCGCCCCCGCGACCCGGGGTTCTGCACCGCCACGAGGAACACGAGCGGCGCTCCCGGCTCGTCGCGCCCCGAGAGCAGCGTGCCCATCGGCTTCAGCATCGGCAGCACCTCGATCTCGGCGAGCAGCTCGCCGCCGCGCCCGAGCGCGTGCGGGTGGGGGCGTCCCGCGTGATCGGCCCCGTCGCTGCGACCGTCGGCGGATGGTGGGAGGCGCTCGCCGCCGCTCGCACCCGGGCCGTCGAGCGCGACCGTCGCGTTCAGGGCGCTCTCCATCGCGCGGCCCTCGGCGGCGCCCAGCGGCGCTCCCGGCCGGGGCCGCCAGGCGAGCTGCACCTGCGGGTGGTCGCTGAACCCGGCGCCCACGCCGGGGGAGTCGGCCACCACCTCGATGCCGAGCCGCTCGAGCTCGGCGCGCGGCCCGACGCCCGACACGAGCAGGAGCTGCGGCGACAGCACGGCCCCCGCCGCGAGCACGACCTCGCGGGCCCGCACCGCGTGCACCGCACCCGCCCGGTCGGCGAACTCCACCCCCACGGCGCGCGTGCCCGAGAACAGCACCCGCCGCACCGTGCTTCCGCCCCGCACCTCGAGGTTCTGCCGGCCGAGCGCCGGCAGCAGGTAGGCGAGCCCGGTGTTCCAGCGCACGCCGTCGCGCACGTTCATCGGCAGCGGCCCGTGCCCCTCGGGTTCGTCGCCGTTCTTGTCGGGCTCCGCGCGGAAGCCGGCCTCCGCCGAGGCCGCCGAGAAGGCTGCGGTGACCGGATGCCCGGGCAGCACCCGCGTGACCGGCATCGGCCCCGCGTCGCCGTGGAGCGCATCCGCGCCGAACTGCTCGTCGCTCTCGAGCGCGCGCCAGAACGGCAGGCACTCCGCCCAGCCCCACTGCTCGTTGCCCGACGCCGCCCAGTCGTCGAGGTCGGCCCGGCGGGCCCGCACGAAGTAGCCGCCGTTGGTCGTGGTCGAGCCGCCGAGGATGCGCCCGCGCGCGATCGAATACGGCCGCGTCGGCGTGAGGTGCGAAGCGAAGGCCCAGTTCTGCGGATGCGCGGGGTCAGCGCCCCGGATGGTGCCCGCCGCCAGCAGCTCGGCCGGGAACCCGGTGGCCGAGGTCGGCGCGGGCCCGGCCTCGAGCAGCAGCACGCTGCGCCCGGCGTCTTCGGAGAGCCGTGCGGCGAGCGGGGCGCCCGAGCCGCCGCCGCCCACGACCACGACGTCGTAACTCTCCTGGCCGGTCATCGCCCGGTCGTCACAGCCCCGCCGGCCGCGTGCTCGGCGGGCCGGACGGGTCGCTCGTGTGCGACGCGCCGGGCGTGGCAAAGGTGCTGTCGAGCATCCGGAAGGCCGAGTCAAGCAGCTCCCCGAGCTCGGCGTCGTCGTGCTTCAGCCACTGCTCGTAGGCGGCGAGGGAGACGGCGAGGTAGGTCCAGGCGATGGCCTGCGGCTGCAGCGAGTCGGCGGGCACACCCAGCCGCTCGGCCGCGAACTCCGCCACCACTTGGCGCCAGGAGGCGTAGCGGAGGGTGGAGTGGGCCACGAGGGTGGGCACATTCAGCAGCAGGTCCATGCGCTGCCGGTGGTAGGGCACCTCGGCGGCGGGGAAGCGGTTGAACTCGATCACGGCCGTGCGCAGGGCGTCGACGAGCGGCAGCTCGGCGGGCAGCGAGCCGAGGTGGGCGCGCATCCGGTCCAGCAGCGACTCGAAGTCGCCCCAGGGCAGGTCGTTCTTCGAGGGGAAGTAGCGGAAGAAGGTGCGCCGCCCGATGCCGGCCCGTGCGGCGATCTCGTCGATCGTGGTGGCGTCGAAGCCGTGCTCGATGAACAGCTGGAGGGCGATGTGGCTGAGCTCCGCCTGGCTCGTGGAGGGCTGCCGGCCGAGGCGCGGGGCGGCCGCGGCCGGGTCGTCACTGGTGGCCATCTTTTCCCCCTTCCATTCGGCACTCGGTGTCATTAGTATCGTCCCATCACAGCGTTTCGATGACGAAGACGACATGAGGAGCATCCCATGAGTGACAAGACCACCGGATCCGCCCAGGCTCTCACTGACGAGGAGCTGATCGAGGGCGACTCACTGGTAGAAGAAGTGTCGATCGACGGGATGTGCGGCGTCTACTAGGCCATCGACATGAATCCGGTCGATCTCGACACCGCGTGGGACGTGCATCCCCAGGTGTCCATCCGTCCTGAGCCGTTCGGTGCCCTGCTCTATCACTTCGGCACCCGCAAGCTCTCGTTCCTGAAGGACCGCATGCTGCTCGCGGTGGTCCAATCGCTGGCGGTGTCGCCCTCCCTTCGTGAGGCCTGCGCCGCCGCCGGTGTCGGCGTCGCAGAGCTGCCCCGCTATCAGGCGGCGCTCGGCACGCTCGCGCACTCGTCGATGGTCATCGAAAGGGCCTCATGACACTCCTGGATGCTCGCCCCGAGTCCCCGAAACCGGCTCCTCCGCCGCAGCCCGGCCGCCTGGTCGACCTGTTCGAGTACGGCCTCGACTCGCCGATCTGCCTCACCTGGGAGCTCACCTACGCCTGCAACCTCAGTTGCGTGCACTGCCTCTCGAGCTCGGGCCGGCGTGACCCGCGGGAGCTCAGCACCGAGGAGTGCAAGGCGGTGATCGACGAGCTCGAGCGCATGCAGGTGTTCTACGTGAACATCGGCGGCGGCGAGCCCACCGTGCGCAGCGACTTCTGGGAGCTCGTCGACTACGCCACCGCCCACAAGGTGGGGGTGAAGTTCTCGACCAACGGCGTGAAGATCAGCCCGGAGGTCGCGCAGAAGCTCGCGTCGTCGGACTACGTCGACGTGCAGATCTCGCTCGACGGCGCGACCGCCGAGGTGAACGACTACGTGCGCGGCCCGGGCTCCTACGACACCGCGATGCGGGCGATGCAGAACATGAAGGACGCTGGCTTCACGGGCTTCAAGATCTCGGTGGTCTGCACCCGGCAGAACATCGGCCAGCTCGACGAGTTCAAGGCGATCGCCGACGAGTACGGCGCGCAGCTGCGCTTGACCCGGCTGCGCCCGAGCGGCCGCGGGGCGGACGTCTGGGACGAGCTGCATCCGCTGCCCGAGCAGCAGCGCGAGCTCTACGACTGGCTCGTCGCGAACGGCGAGAACGTGCTCACCGGCGACTCCTTCTTCCACCTCTCCGCCTACGGTTCGGCGCTGCCGGGGCTCAACCTCTGCGGCGCCGGCCGGGTAGTCTGCCTGATCGACCCCGTCGGAGACGTCTACGCCTGCCCGTTCGCCATCCACGAGGAGTTCCTCGCCGGCAACGTGCGTTCCGAGGGCGGATTCCAGGAGGTGTGGCGCCATTCGGAGCTGTTCGCCCGGCTGCGCACGCCCCAGTCGGGCGGCGCGTGCACCTCGTGCTCGTTCTTCGACTCCTGCAAGGGCGGCTGCATGGCCGCGAAGTTCTTCACCGGCCTGCCGCTGGACGGCCCCGACCCGGAGTGCGTGCGCGGCTTCGGCGAGCAGGCGCTCGAGAAGCGCAAGCAGGCCGACTCGCTGCCGAAGCCCGACGGCGACCACTCGCACCGCACCGAGCGCGGCCCGCGCCGCGACGGGAAGCCGGTCTCGACGGGGCTCGTCCAGACGCCCGGAGCGAAGCGTCGCGGCATCCCGATCACCCTCTCGCTCACCCGGCCGACGCATCCGCCGGTCAGCGCCTGCGAAGAGAACCCGCTCGCCGGGTTCAGCCCGGAGTCCCTCTCGTAGCGACCCCGGACCCCCCAGCCACGGGCCGTATCCCCGACCCGCGTTTCGAAGAAGAGACAGCGAAAGGACATCTGGCAATGGGCCGTGTGGAAGGAAAAGTGGCGTTCATCACCGGGGCAGCCCGCGGGCAGGGGCGGAGCCACGCGCTCCGGCTGGCCCAGGAAGGCGCCGACATCATCGCGGTCGACCTGGCCGACCACATCCCGAACATCGATTACCCCTCCTCGACGCCCGAGGACCTGGCCGAGACCGTGCGGCAGGTCGAGGCGCTCGACCGGCGCATCATCGCCACGAAGGTGGACGTGCGCGACCGGGCCGCGCTGAAGGCCGCGGTCGACGACGGCGTGGCCCAGCTCGGCAAGCTCGACATCGTGGTGGCGAACGCCGGCATCTGCGTGATCGCCGACTGGAAGGGAACCAGCGAAGACGTCTGGAACCAGACCATCGGCACCAACCTCACCGGAATCTGGAACACGCTGCAGACCACCGCCCAGCACCTCATCGACAACGGCGGCGGCTCGATCATCATGACGAGCTCGGCGGCGGGTATCAAGGGCCTGCCGTTCCTCTCGGCCTACGTGGCGGCGAAGCACGGCGTGGTGGGCCTCATGCGCGCCTACGCCACCGAGCTCGCCGAGTACAACGTGCGCGTGAACACCATCCATCCGACCGGCGTCAACACACCGATGGGCACGCTCGGCGGAGGGGCCTTCGGGCCGCTGCTGGAGGCGCATCCGAAGCTCGGCGGCATGCTCGCGAACCTGCTCCCGATCGAGATCACCGAGCCCGTCGACCAGTCGAACGCGGTGCTGTTCCTCGCCTCCGACGAGTCGCGCTACGTCACGAGCCTCGAGCTCACCGTCGACGCAGGCAACACCCAGTTCTGAACACCTGACGCCCGCCCGGGCGCCTCGCACGACGCCGCCATGGGCGGCACCGAGGAAAGGAGCACGCAATGGGGCGTGTAGAGGGAAAGGTCGCGTTCGTCACGGGCGCGGCACGAGGGCAGGGGCGCTCGCACGCCCTGCGCCTGGCGCAGGAGGGCGCCGACATCATCGCGGTCGACATCGAAGACCAGATCGGCTCGGTGCCGTATCCGATGTCGACCCCGGCCGACATGGAGGAGACCGTCCGGCAGATCGAGGCGCTCGACCGGCGGATCGTCGCCACGAGAGCGGATGTGCGCGACTACGAGGCCGTGAAGGCGGCGCTCGACGAGGGGGTCGCCCAGCTCGGGCGGCTCGACATCGTGGCCGCCAACGCCGGCATCTTCAGCTTCGGCAGCATGGAGGAGCTCACCGAGGAGCAGTGGAGCGACATGCTCGACGTGAACCTCACCGGAGTCTGGCACGCGGTGAAGGCGGCCATCCCGCACCTGAAGGCGGGAGGCAACGGCGGGTCGATCATCCTGACCTCCTCGACAGCCGGGCTGATGGCCATCCCGAACATCGGCCACTACGTCGCCGCGAAGCACGGGGTGGTGGGCCTCATGCGCACCCTGGCGCTCGAGCTCGCGCCCGACTTCATCCGAGTGAACTCGGTGCATCCCACCAGTGTCGACACCGACATGATCCACAACGACGCCACCTACGCGCTCTTCGCCGGCGACCTGCCGGTCGCCGAGCGCACGCGCGACGTCGTGGGCGAGCGGTTCCAGACGCTGAACGCGCTGCCGATCAAGTGGGTCGAGCCAGTCGACATCTCCAACGCCGTGCTGTGGTTCGCCTCCGACGAGTCGCGCTACGTCACCGGCGTCACCCTGCCGGTGGACGCCGGTTCGCTCATCAAGTAGTTCCGGGCCCGACGGGCCCACGACGGAAGGAGCACGCCATGGGGCGTGTAGACGGAAAGGTCGCGTTCATCACGGGCGCGGCCAGAGGACAGGGGCGGTCGCACGCGATCCGCCTCGCCCAAGAGGGTGCCGACATCATCGCGATCGACATCTGCGAGGCGATCCCCGAGAACCCCTATGACCCGGCCACCGAGGAGGACCTCGCCGAGACCGTGCGGCAGGTCGAGGCGCTCGACCGGCGCATCGTCGCGTCGAAGGCGGATGTGCGCAACTTCGAGCAGCTGAAGGCGGCGCTCGACGAGGGCGTGGCGCAGCTCGGCCGGCTCGACATCGTGTCGGCGAACGCCGGCATCTCGGGTTCGCCCAACCGCTCCGAGAACATCCCGGATGCGGAGTGGCGGAACATGATCGACATCAACCTCGGGGGTGTGTGGCGCACCGCCAAAGCGGCGATCCCGCACATCCGCGCGGGAGGCCGGGGAGGCTCGATCATCCTCACCAGCTCCGACGCCGGACTGTTCCCCTACGAGAACATCTCGCACTACGTCTCGGCCAAGCACGGCGTGGTGGGCCTCATGCGCACCCTCGCGCTGGAGCTGGCGCCCGACTTCATCCGGGTGAACAGCATCCACCCCACCACGGTCGACACCCCGATGGTGCAGAACGACGCCATCTACCGGCTGTTCCGACCCGACCTCGAGAACCCGACGAAGCAGGACTTCGCGGATGCCGCCACGACGATGAACGCGCTGCCGATCCCCTGGGTGGAAGCGGTCGACATCTCGAACGCGGTGCTCTGGTTCGCCTCCGACGAGTCGCGCTACGTCACCGGCGTCACGCTGCCGGTCGACGCCGGCGCGGCGATCAAGTGAGGCGGGCGGGATGGGACGAGTCGACGGGAAAGTCGCCTTCATCACCGGAGCCGCGCGCGGTCAGGGCCGCTCGCACGCTCTGCGGCTGGCCCAGGAGGGCGCCGACATCATCGCGATCGACATCGCCGAACCGGTGGCCGGCATGGACAGGTACTACCACGGGGCCACCGCCGAGGACCTCGCGGAGACCGTGCGGCAGGTCGAGGCGCTCGACCGGCGCATCGTGGCGAAGAAGGCCGACGTGCGCGACTTCGGCGCGCTGAAGGCGGCGCTCGACGAGGGCGTGGCCGAGCTCGGGCACGTCGACATCGTGTCGGCCAACGCCGGGGTCTTCGCCTTCGGCGAGCAGTCGCAGGACGTCTCCGACGCCGAGTGGGACATGGTGAACGACATCAACGCGAAAGGCGTGTGGCACACGGCGAAAGCCGTCATCCCTCACCTCATCGCGCAGGGCACGGGCGGGTCGATCATCCTCACGAGCTCCACGGCCGGGCTCAAGGGCACGCCGAACGTGATGCCGTACACCGCGTCCAAGCACGCGGTGGTGGGCATCATGCGAACGCTCGCCCTCGAGCTCGCGCCGCACAGCATCCGGGTGAACACCGTGCACCCCACGGGCGTCGGAACCGACATGATCCTCAACGAGGCCACCTTCAAGCTCTTCCTGCCCGACGTCGAACACCCCACGAAGGAGCAGGCGGCACCGATCTTCGCGTCGACGAACGCCCTGCCCGTTCCCTGGGTGGAGCCGGTCGACATCTCGAACGCCGTGCTGTTCCTCGCCAGCGACGAGGCGCGCTACATCACGGGCACCGAGCTCAAGATCGACGCCGGCTACACCATCAAGTGACCGGCGTCCCGGCGACCCCGGGAGCCGAGGGAGGAGACGCATGGGCGAGACGGATGTCGTGGAGACCCGCCGGCGGATAGCGGCGCACCTAGTGGGCCGCGAGCGCGAACTCGAGCTCGCGCTCGCCGCGGTGGCGGCCGGGCGCGACCTCGTGCTCGAGGGGCCGCCGGGCACCTCGAAGACCACGATGCTGAAGGCCATCACCGAGGAGTGGGGGATTCCGCTGCTCTTCGTGGAGGGCAATGCCGACCTCACGCCGGCGAAGCTCGTGGGGCACCACAATCCGGCTCGCGTGCTGCGGGAGGACTACAGCGCCGACAACTTCGTGGCCGGCCCGCTGGTCGAGGCGATGCGGCAGGGCGGGTTCCTCTACATCGAGGAGTTCAACCGGGCGCCGGAGGACACGCTCAACACGCTGCTCACCGCGATGGCCGACCGGGCCGTCGAGGTGCCGCGGGTCGGGCGCATCGAGGCGCAGCCCACCTTCCGGGTGATCGCCTCGATGAACCCCTTCGACAACGTCGGCACGACCCGGCTGTCGACCTCGGTGAGCGACCGGCTGAACCGCATCGTGGTGGGCTACCAGGACGCCGAGGCGGAGCGCGGCATCGTCGCACTGCGCACCGGGCTCATCGGCCCCGGTGCCGAGGGGGAGTTCGCCGACCGGATCATCGCCGATTCCGTGGCCGTCACGCGGGCCACCCGCGGGCATCCGGATGTGCGGCAGGGGTCGAGCGTGCGCGGCGCCATCGATTGCGCCCTGGTGGCGCACGAGCTGTTCGCCCTGCGGGGCTTCGACCCGGCGTCGTTGCCGGCGGAGGGGCTCGGCTCCGGCTCGGAGCGCGACCTCGCGGCCGGTTCGCCAGAGCAGCGCTACCGCGACACCCTCTTCGACGCGATGCTCGTGTCGCTCTCGGGGCGCATCCACGTCGACGAGGCCGCCGAGAGCTCGCCCGAGCGGGTGCTGCGCGAGATCTGGGAGGACCACTTCATCCTCGAGCCCGCTCGCGCCGAGCCGGGATGAAGAGCGGTCGAGGCCGACACCCCGGTCTCGCGCAGGACGGATGAGCCCGCCCGCGGCGGGAGGCCGCTGAAGCGCAAGCCGAAGCAGTTGGAGGAGGACCCGACGGTGTTCGAGGTGGCGGGCGGCGGAAGCGGGATGGTGCTGCGCGCCAGGCCCGGGCGCGACGGTGCGGCGCAGAAGCGGCCGAGCGGCTCGGGAGCGGGCTTCACCGACGACCCGGCCGAACTCGTCACCCTGAGCGACGACGACCTCGCCGCCGCCCTCGAGCCGGCCGTTCGGGCGCGTGCGGCGCAGATCGCCGCGCGCCTCTCGGTGCCCAAGCCCAAGGCCGACACCGCGCGCGACCGCGGGGCCGGGCACTTCGCCTCGGTGCCCTACCGGGGCGGCAGCGACGACATCGACCTGGATCCGACCCTCGAGATGCTCGCCGAGCGCCCGGTGCCCGACGACGAGGACATCATCGTGCGCGAGCGCGTGCGGGCCCGCCGCTCGGTGGTGCTCGCGGTCGACGTGTCGGGCTCGATGAAGGGGGAGCGGGTGCGGACCGCGGCCGCCACGGTGGGAGCGCTCGCCGCGGAGCTGTCGCAGGACGCCCTGGCGGTGATCGCGTTCTGGTCGGATGCCGCGGTGCTGCAGAAGCTCGGCGACCCGGTGCGGCCGATGGAACTGCTCGACGATCTGCTGCGCCTGCCGGCTCGGGGCCTGACGAACGTGGCCTTCCCGCTGCAGCTCGCCGCCGCGCAGCTCGCGGGGGTGCCGGAGCGCAACGCGCGCGTCATCCTGCTCTCCGACTGCGTGCACAACGCCGGCCCCGACCCGCGGCCCTTCGCCGCGCGGTTGCCGCGGGTCGACGTGCTGCTCGACACGAGCGGCGAGAAGGACCTCGAGCTGGGGCGCGAACTCGCGCGCCTCGGGAGGGGCGGCTTCCGCGCCATCCGCACTTTCCATGACGTCGCGCCGGCACTCGGGGCGCTGTTCCGCTCGTGAGCACTGTTATTTCGGCACCCGGTGTCATATTGTGGATTCCGAGCACGTGGGGCGACGCATCCGTCGCCTCCCGCCACGACGAAGGAGTTGGTGGAACATGAACCCGTGGTTCGAGACCGTCGCAGAGGCCCAGCGCCGTGCGAAGAAGCGGCTTCCCTCGTCGGTCTACGGGGCGCTCGTCGCCGGCTCCGAGCGCGGCCTCACCATCGAGGACAACATCGGCGCGTTCAGCGAGATCGGCTTCGCTCCGCACGTGGCCGGGCACAAGCCCGCGCGCGAGCTCTCGACCACCGTGATGGGGCTGCCGCTGTCGTTCCCGGTGATGATCTCGCCCACGGGCGTGCAGGCTGTGCATCCGGACGGCGAGGTGGCCGTGGCCCGGGCGGCGGCGGCCCGCGGCATCACGATGGGGCTGTCGTCGTTCGCCTCGAAGCCCGTCGAGGCCGTGGTGGAGGCGAACCCCAACACCTTCTTCCAGATGTACTGGACCGGCACGCGCGAGCAGATGGTGCAGCGCATGGACCGCGCCCGCAAGGCCGGCGCCAAGGGGCTCATCGCCACGCTCGACTGGTCGTTCTCGAACGGGCGCGACTGGGGTTCGCCCTCCATCCCCGAGAAGCTCGACCTCAAGACCATGGTGACCTTCGCGCCCAACGTACTGCCGCATCCGAAGTGGCTCTGGCAGTTCGCCCGCACCGGGCAGTTGCCCGACTTGACGGCGCCCAACCTGCAGCCGCCCGGTGGCGAGGCGCCCACGTTCTTCGGGGCGTACTACGAGTGGATGCAGACGCCACCGCCCACCTGGGACGACGTGGCGTGGCTGCGCTCCGAGTGGGGTGGGCCGTTCATGCTGAAGGGTGTGACCCGGGTCGACGACGCGCGCCGGGCGGTGGATGCGGGGGTCACCGCGATCTCGGTGTCGAACCACGGCGGCAACAACCTCGACACGACGCCGGCGACCATCCGGATGCTGCCCTCGGTCGTGGAGGCGGTCGGCGACCAGATCGAGGTGGTTCTGGACGGCGGGGTGCGGCGCGGCGGCGACGTGGCGAAGGCCGTGGCGCTCGGGGCGCGGGCCGTGATGATCGGGCGGGCGTACCTCTGGGGGCTCGCCGCGAACGGGCAGGCGGGCGTGGAGAACGTGCTCGACATCCTGCGCGGCGGCCTCGACTCGGCGGTGCTCGGAACCGGTCACGCCTCGGTGCACGAGCTGGGGCGCGACGACCTCGTGATCCCGGCCGGGTTCGAGCGCACGCTCGGCGCGGGAGCGCTGGCGGCGGGTGAGGCGGCCTCGGGGGCGCCGACGGCGCCGCCCGCTTCGGCGGCGCCGAAGACGGCGCGGCGCACGGCCACCGCGAAGCCGCTCGCGAAGGCGGAGGCGGAGGCGTAGCACTAGCGGGGCGCCCGCCGGGCTGCGCCGAAACGACGGAGGAAGGCCGGCACGACGGAGGCTGCGTCCGTCGTTCCGGACTTCTGGCCCGAAACTCCGTCGTTCGGGCGGGGGCCGGGGCGCTGTCATGCGCAGTAGCGTGGTCGGGCGGCGGACTACGACGACCTCCGCGCGGGTGAGGAGTGAAGGTGGCCACTGAACTGAGCCGGCATTCGTGGCCGGCGGTGCCCCTGCACCCGCTCGTACTCGTGCCGTTGGGGTCGACGGAACAGCACGGGCCGCACCTGCCGTTCACCACCGACACCGTGATCGCGTCGGCGGTGGCCGCCGGCGTCGCCGCGCGGTTCGCCGCGGGCCGGGAAGCGCCGGGTGCGGCGGGCGCGGAGGGTCGTGTCGCCCCACCGGCCGCCGGCGTGGTGGGTTCCCGTGGCTCGCCGGGCACTTCCGCGGTGGGCGCGGAGCCCGCGGTCGTCGTGGCGCCGGCTCTCGGGTTCGGGGCGAGCGGGGAGCATCAGTCGTTCGCCGGGACCGTGTCGATCGGGCAGGAGGCGCTGCGCTTCGTGCTGATTGAGCTCGTGCGCTCGCTGTCGACCTGGGCGGAGCGGGTAGTGTTCGTGAACGGGCACGGCGGCAACGTGGCGGCGCTGAGTTCTGCGGTGGCGCAGCTGGTCGCCGAGCAGCATCGGGTGGGGTGGCTGCCGTGCTCGGCGCCTGCGGAGGCGCTCGCCGCGGCAGGCCTCCCGGCACCGGATGCGCACGCCGGCCGAACCGAGACCTCGCTGATGCTGCACCTCGCCCCCGGCACTGTGCGCCTGCCTCTGCCGCCCGCGGGAGCCACCGCGCCCCTCTCGTCGCTGCTGCCCCGGCTCACCGCGGGTGGGGTGGCGGCGGTCTCGCCGAGCGGGATCCTCGGTGATCCGACGGGCGCGAACGCCGCCGAGGGCGGCCGCCTGCTCGCCGCCGTGGTCGACGAGGCGGTGCGGCTCGTCGTGGCGGGCGAGCCGGATGCGCGCGGGATGCTCCGGGTGCCGGGCCGGCCGCCGGTGTCGCCGGAGCCGACGTCGGCGGGGGAGCCGGTGTGAGCGGCCGCGATGGGGTGCCGGGTGCCGGGCATGGCTCGGACGGCGGGCGGGCCGCGGACGGGCGCGGCACCCGCGCGGGCGGCGGCGGGGTGGCGAGCGCTGGCGCGGCGCGTGGCGGGCGGGGGCTTCCGGCGGGTTCGGTGGTGCGGCTGAACCGGCGGGTGCGGGTGCGCGACGGGGGGCGCACGCTCGTGGGTGGGGCGCCGATCCGGGTGATGCACCTGAGCGAGGCGGCGGTGGGGTTGTTCGAGGGGCGCGCCCTGCGCATCCGGGATCGGGCGACCGCCGTGCTCGCTGACCGGCTGCTCGAGACCGGCATCGCCGACCCCGTGGTGCAGTCGCTGCCCGAGGGCGACCTCGCGGAGGTGACCTATGTCATCCCGGTGCGCGACCGCCCGCAGCAGCTCGCGCGCCTGCTCGAGGGCCTCGGTGGCGCCACCGGGCGGGTGCGCGTGATCGTGGTCGACGACGCCTCCGTCGACGCCGAGGGGATGCGCCGGGTCGCCGATGCGCACGGCGCCCGCTTCGTGGCGCTGCCGGAGAACGTGGGGCCGGCGGGGGCGCGCAACGTCGGGCTCCGGCTCGTGACCACGCCGTTCGTGGTCTTCGCGGATTCCGACGTGGTGGCGTATCCGGATGCCGTCGCGACCCTGCTCCGGCACTTCGCCGACCCCGCCGTGGCGCTCGCCGCCCCTCGCGTGCTCGGCCTGCCGCGCGAGCCCGGTCGGGGCCGCACCGGAACCAGCCGCAATGCCACCGGACTCAACGGCATCGGTCGCTATGAAGACGCGCGATCCTCGCTGGATCTGGGTGAGGATCCGGCGATCGTGCGCCAGCGTGCACCGGTGTCGTGGGTGTCGAGCACCTTCCTCGTGGGGCGGGTGGCGCTGCTCGGCGAGGGCTTCACCGCGGGCATGCGGGTGGGGGAGGACGTCGACCTCGTCTGGACCCTCGCCGACCAGGGCCTCCGCGTGCGGTACGAGCCCGCCGCGACCGTGTGGCACGAGCACCGCGACGCGCTGGGGTCGTGGCTGGCGCGCAAGGCGTTCTACGGAACGGGCGCGCATCCGCTCGCGCTGCGGCATCCGCACGACATCGCCCCGGCGGTGCTGGCGCCGTGGAGCGCGGGGGTGGTGGCAGCGCTGCTCGCGCAGCGGCGGTGGTCGGTGCCGGTGGCGCTCGGCATCTCGGCGGTGACGGTGTGGCGGCTGTCGCGGCGGCTGTCGAAGAGCGGGCATCCGGTGCGCCTGGCCGCGTGGCTCACCGCGAACGGGCTCGTCGCCTCGCTCGTGCAGGCGATGGCACTGCTGCTGCGGCACTTGTGGCCGGCCGTGGCCGTCGGATGCCTGTTCTCGGCGCGGCTGCGGCGTGCGGTTCTCGTTGCGCATCTCCTCGACGTGGCGATCGAGCACCGGCGCACGAAGGTGCGGCTCGATCCGGTGCGCTTCGCGGTGCTGCGCCGGCTCGACGATCTCGCCTATGGCGCGGGCGTGTGGGTGAGCGCCTTCCGCGGGCGCTCCTGGCGCGCGCTCCTCCCGGACATCCGCTCCTCCCGCCGCTAGCGCTGCCGCCTCCGCCTAGCGGTCGCAAATGGCCCCTAAGACGCCAGGTTGGGCGCCATTTGCGACTTCTCGGCGAGGGGTGCGGTGGCGTGCGGCGGGGCGGAGCGGTCAGGGGAGAGCGAGGGCGAGGGTGGCGAACGCGAAGGCGAGGAGGGCGGCCGAGGAACGGAAGACGTCGATGCGCTGCCAGCGGCGCACGACGGCTTTCCAGTCGGCGGGCGGGGCGTCGAGGTTCCAGGAGTCGACCTGGATGTTGATGGGCACGGTGCCGAGGAACGCGAAGGCGAGGAAGGCGGCGAGTGCCGCGACGGTCGCGATGCGGAAAGCGAGGGCGGGGGAGCCGGCTGCGTCGCCGGGGGTTCCGGCGCCTGCGCTTGCGCTCGCGCTCGCGACGAGCACCGCCACCGCGAGGAGCACGGTCGGCACCATCACGGCCGGAACCAGGATGCGCAGCCTCCGCACGAGGGACTGCCGAGCGGCGAGATGGGCGCGGTCGTCGAGGGCGGTGAGCGAGGGCTGCACGCCGTAGCGCACGACGAACTCGATGCCGGCGAGCAGGCCGGCCAGGAGGACGCCGACGGCGCCGAGGATCGAGAGGAGGGTCATGCGCTTAGCCTACCGGTCGGCAGGTAAGTTAATCCACTATGCTGGGGTCATGACGGAAGCCCGCCGACGTAACCCCCTCACCGGCCGCGACGGCCGCGATACGAAGGCCGAGGCCCAGCGGGTGGCCCTCAGCCTGTTCAGCACGCGCGGCTACGACGCCACCTCGCTCCGCGAGATCGCCGAAGAGCTCGGCATCACGAAGGCCTCGCTCTACTACCACTTCAAGAACAAAGAGGACATCGTGCGCTCGGTCATGCTCGAGCGCGGCCACGAAGCCGGCGCGCTGCGGGTGTGGCTCGACGAGCAGCCTCCCGGCGACGATCTGCTCGACCGCGCGGTGCTGCGCTGGATCGACGCGCACTCCGTCGAGAAGATGCGCGGTATCCGCTTCATCACCGCCAACCCCGGCGTGTTGCGCACCCTCGGTGGCGACGCGGCCGCCGGCGTGCGCGACGGGCTCCAGGCGGTGGTCGAGCGGGTCGCCGGGCCGAGTCCGAGCCACGAACGGCTGCTGCTCATCCACATGGCGTTCCTCTCGATCAACGCGGCGGTCGCCGCGGCCGTCGGCACCCCCCTCACCGACGACGAGATCGTCGCCGCCGCACGCGAGTCCGCCCTCGCGCAACTCGCCCACCTCCGCACGCTCGCCTGACCCCGGCCGGCCGGCTTGACGGTGGGCACCTCTGCGATGTGCCCACGAACCCGACGCTGGCTAGTCCCCGTGCCGCACACGACGCATCCGCCACACGACGCACCCGGCACACCGGGCGCCGCGCGCCGGCCGCCTCAGGCGTTGGTGCGGGCGAGCGCCCGGCCGTGGATGGCGGCCGAGAGCGCCTGCACGGCTTCGGCCGGCGCTGCGGGGTTCGACAGGAGGGTGAAGTCGACGTCGCCGATCGGCGGTAGCCCGACGGCGTCGCTCACCCGCACGAGGTCGTCGGGGATGAGCGTGTGCGGGTAGGGCGCGACGCCGATGCCCGCGCGCACGGCCGCGAGCATCCCGTTCACCTCGCGGGTGTTGCAGGTGATGCGCCAGGTGCGGCCGGCGGACTCGAGGGCGTCGATGGCCATCTGCCGGCTGATGCTCGGCGCCTGGTAGACGATGAGCGGCACGGGCCCCTCGGGGTCGATGAGCGTCTTCTCCTCCGCCACCCAGACGAGCCGGTCGCGCCGTACCACCTGGCCCTGCTCGGGCAGGGCGCCGTCGTTCGCATCCGGGATCTGCTTGATGAAGATGAGGTCGAGCCGCCCCGCCTTCAGCTGCCGGTAGAGCGGAACGCTGTTGTTCACGGTGAGCTCGAGGTTGATCTGCGGGTAGAGCTGGCGGAAATGGCGCAGGATGCGCGGCAGCTGCGTGGCCGCGAGGTCGTCGGCGGCGCCGAATCGCAGGCGCCCGCTCATCGCCGAGCCCGAGAAGTAGCTCTCGGCGGCCGTGTGCGCGCTCAGGATCGTGCGCGCGAAGCCCGTCATCGCATCCCCGTTGTCGGTGAGGGTCACCACGCGCGTGTCGCGGGCGATCAGGATGCGCCCGGCCGCGCTCTCGAGTTTGCGCACCTGCTGGCTGACGGTGGGCTGGCTCAGGCCGAGCTGGGCGGCCGCGCGCGTGAAGCTGCGCGTCTCGGCCACGGCGAGGAAGGTGCGGAGGAGGACGGGGTCGAACATGGCGCATCCTGTCATTCGAAAAACCAATACGAGTTATAGCCCTGATTCAGTATAGGAATGCGGCGCCGATAGTTAGCGTTGTACAACAGGAACCTCGATCAGGAACGTACAAGCCACTCGTGACCACCGCACTCTCGCAGCACCCCGCCACCGAACCCATCACCGTCCTCTCCTCCCCGCCGCCGTGGCGCCACACCCTCGTCTCGCTCACGGTGCGCAACTACCGCATCTTCGCCCTGGCCAACTTCGTGGCCATGACCGCACTCTGGATGCAGCGCATCGCCCAGGACTGGCTGGTGCTGCAGCTCTCGGGCAGCGTCACCGCCGTGGGGATCACCTCGGCGCTGCAGTTCGCTCCGATGCTCGTGTTCGGCCTCGTGGGCGGCGTGATCGTCGACCGCTATCCCACGCGCATCCTGCTGATGCTCACCCAGACCGCGGCGGTGCTCACGAGCACGGTGCTCGCGGTGCTCGTGCTGACCGGCACGGTGCAGGTCTGGCACATCTACGTGATCGCGACGGTGCTCGGCTTCGTGACGGTGATCGACAACCCGGCCCGGCAGGTGTTCACGAACGAGCTCGTGGGTCCGCGCCACCTGCGCAACGCGATCAGCCTGAACTCCTCGCTGTTCCAGCTCGGCGGGCTCGTCGGCCCGGCGCTCAGCGGCGCGCTGCTCGTGGCGGTGGGAGCCGGCTGGTCGTTCGGCATCAACGCGATCGCCTGCGCGCTCGTGGTGTTCGCGCTCTCGCGGCTGCGGGTGAGCGAGCTCCACCCGGCGCCGATCGTCGCGCGTGCCAAGGGGCAGCTCGCGGAAGGGCTGCGGTATGCGCGGAGCAAGCCGGCCATCCTGTGGACGATCGTGCTCCTCGCCTTCCTCGCCGTGTTCTCGCAGAATCTGCCGGTGCTGCTCGCGGCCTTCGCGAACGACGTCTTCGATGTCGGCGCCGGCGGCTATGGGCTGTTCAACGCGCTCGTGGCCGTGGGCGCCCTGACCGCCGCGCTGCTCTCGACCCGGCGTCGCTCGGTGCGGCTGCGCACGGTGGTGCTCGCGACGATCGTGTACACCGCGTTGCAGATGACCGCCGGATTCATGCCCACCGAGATGCTCTTCGGCGCGGTGCTCGTGCTCGCCGGCTTCGGCTGGCTGCTGTTCATCACCGCGGCGAACTCGCTCGTGCAGATGTCGACAAACACCGCCGTGCGCGGACGCGTGATGGCGCTCTACGTGCTCGTGCTGCTCGGCGGCCAGTCGGTGGGCGGACCCCTGATGGGCTGGGTCGTCGAGCACTTCGGCGCCCACGTGGGCATGGTGCTCTCCGGCGCGGTGCCGCTCGTGGCGGCGCTGGTGATCGGCCTCGTGATCGCCCGCAGCGCGGGCCTGCGGGTGCGCGTCTCGCTCCGCCGTCACCGGATGCCGCTGGCCATCGTCCCGCGCTAGCCCTGCGCCATCCCACCACCCCGCCGAGCCGTCACTTCGACGTCCAAGAGCCGCCGTTTCGACGTCGAAGTGACGGCTCGGCGAGGCGGGGCGGTCCTGGTAGCCTGCGAGCTAGGGATTCCATGGGGGAGGCGGCCGTGGAACGGTCTGGGAAGAAGCGGATGCGCGGCTGGGGTGCTGCGCTCTCGGCTCTCGTGCTGCTCGGCGGCGTGGTGGCCACGGCATCCGTGGCCTCGGCCTCGGCCTCGACCTCGACGAGTCCGGCTGCCTCACCCGGCGTCGTCACCTCGACCTTCTCCGGCCCGTTGCACAGCGGCACGGCCGGGCCCGGCCCGCTCGTCGCGCCGACCGTTCCCGCTGCCGCCAGCGCAGGCGCAGGAGCCCTGACCGCGGGGTCGAGCCCCGCGACGGCTCCGCCCGATGCGGGCACCGCATCCGTTCCCGCCGCGCCGCTCCCGGGCTGGCTGCACACCGACGGCGCCACCATCGTGACCGCTGACGGAAGCCCCTACGTGATCAAGGCCATCGCCTGGTTCGGCATGGAGACCGGCAACTGCGCCCCGCACGGCCTGTGGTCGATCAGCCTCGACGCCGGGCTCGCCCAGATCGCCTCGATGGGGTTCAACACCATCCGGCTGCCGTACTCGAACGAGTGCCTCGCGAGCGGGGTCACCACCTCGATCAACGCCAACGCCAACCCGGGGCTCGTGAACGACACCCCCTTGCAGCTCATGGATGCCGTGGTGCAGACGGCGAAGTCGTACGGGTTGAACGTGATCCTCGACCGGCACCGGCCCGACTCGGGCGCCCAGTCGCCGCTCTGGTACACCGACCGCTACAGCGAAGCCACCTGGATCGCCGACTGGACGATGCTCGCCCAGCGCTACGCGAACGAGCCCTCGGTGATAGGCTTCGACCTGCACAACGAGCCGCACGGCAGCGCGTGCTGGGGCTGCGGCGACCCGGCGCTCGACTGGCAGGCCGCGGCCACCCGGGCCGGCGACGCCGTGCTCGCCGTGAACCCGCAGCTGCTCATCGTCGTGGAAGGCGTCGAGGTGCAGTCGGGCGACAGCTACACCTGGTGGGGAGGAGGGCTCGCGGATGCGGGCTCGGCGCTCGTCTCGCTGTCGGTGCCCGACCGCGTGGTGTACTCGCCGCACGACTATCCGGCGTCGATCTTCGCGCAGAAGTGGTTCGGCGCATCCGACTACCCGGCGAACCTGCCCGCCGTGTGGGACGCCAACTGGGGCTACCTGGTGAAGCAGGACATCGCGCCGGTGCTGCTCGGCGAGTTCGGCACCACCCTGCAGACCGACTCCGACAAGGCCTGGCTCGGCACGCTCGTGGAGTACCTGCGCAGCAACGGAATGAGCTTCTCGTACTGGTCGTTCAACCCCAACAGCGGCGACACCGGCGGCATCGTGAAGGACGACTGGGTGACGCCGCAGGCCGAGAAGCTGGCCGCGCTGGCCCCGATCATCGGTACGGGGTCGAGCGTGCCCGTTCACGTGCCGTCGCCCACCGCGACGGCCACGCCTCCGGCGACGCCGCGGCCGACCGGGAGCGGCACGCCCGGGTCGCGGGTATGGCCGATTCCGGGCACCGCGGGGCCCAAAGTGGCTCCCTTCCCCGGGTCCACGGCGCCGGGCGCCACGCCGGGAACGGCGCCGACCACGCCGCCCGGCACCTCGGGCACCGTCGCGAACCTCTCGGGCAGCTGGGCGCTGCAGAGCGAGTGGAACGCGGGCTACGTGGCCGAGGTCACGGTGAAGAACAGCGGCGGCACCTCGGGATGGACCATCTCCTGGCCCGACCCGAACGCCACCGCCGTGGTGAACTCCTGGGGCATGGACTGCGCGGTCGCGGCGAAGACCGTGACCTGCACGGGGTCGCAGTGGGCGACGTTCGTGGCGCCGGGCCAGTCGGTGACGGCGGGCGTGCAGGTGTCGGCGCCCGTGGCCCCGAAGGCTCCGGCGTTCTCGCTCACGAGCAGGTAGCTGCGGGCGGGCGGCGCAGCGCCTGCGCGGGGGATGCGACGCCGCTCTCGGTGGCTGCCGGGCGGTCTCGGCGCGGTGACGGCGGTGGCTCGGCGCGGTCGGCCTGGCTTCAGCTGGGCATGGTGGCGAGGTCGGCCCGGCTTCAGGTGGGCGGGGTGGCGCGGCCCCCGGCGGGTGGGACGGCCGGGTCGGGCGACCTCGGGCGGGTCTGACGAATCGGCGGGCGCTGTGGCGCACCCGGATTGCACGCTCACGGCGTTGTCATCGTCGCCGATAGCGCTGCTGTCGGCTGCTCTTCCGCCTTGCGATCGCACCACCCGGGCGCGTCCTCGCGGGCCCGCCGAATCGTCAGACGCGCCCTAGGCGAGCGCGCGCACGAAGCGCATCACCAGGCGGTGGCGGCCGATGCGGGCGAGCGTGGTCTCGCCGCGGCAGAAGCGAACGAAGTAGCGCGCTCCCGCCGGCGTTCGCAACAGGGCGTGGATGAAGCCGGGGTGGCGTTCGAAGGCCTTCAGGATGCTCGCGCCCGCCGCCTGTTCGGGCGCGAGCACCGCGGTCACGCGAGCCTCGTACGCGTCGAGGGCGGTGTCGCGGGCGCGGCGGGCGGCATCCGGTGCGGGCGCATCCGCACCCGTGCTCGTGCTCGAGCTGGTGCGCGCGGCAGCGGCCGATGCCGCCGCCTCGCCGGCCCAGGTGCCGGAGCGGAGGGCGAAGGAGATGCCTTCGCGCGTCCACGGCTCGAGGAGCCCGGCCGCGTCGCCGGCCACGACGACGCCCCCGCGGCGAAGCGGCGACGACGGCGTGCGCCACTGCGTGAGGTGGCCCGAGGAGTGCAGGGTGACCGCGTCCGGCCCCGCGAGCCCGAGATGCTCGCGCCAGGCCGTCAGGTAGGCGCGCGTCTCGTCGGGCGCGCCCCGCCGCTGGATCACCCCCACCGTGAGCGAGTCGCGCTTGGGGAAGACCCAGGCGTAGCTCCCGGATGCTCCGCCCCAGTCGAGCAGCACGCGGTCGCGCCAGGGCGTGGCGTCGGCCGGCATCGCCACCTCGTCCTCGAGGCCGAGGTCGACGCCGCCCGGAGTGACGCCCACGTAGCGGCCGACGCGTCCGCCGGTGCCGTCGGCGCCGATCACCACGTGCGCCGACAGCGTTCCGGCGCTCGTGCGTAGCTGCACGAGTGTGCCGTCGTCGGTCTCGGCCACCTCGCGCACTGCCACGCCGTCGGCGAAGCGGGCGCCGGCATCCTGAGCCGCGTCGGCGAGCGCCTGATCGAAGTCGGCCCGGCGCACCATCGCGAGGTAGGAGGCAGGACGCCGGAGGCGGAACGGGCGGCGGAACCGGTGGGTGAAGACGGACTCGGCGACCTCGGACTCGATCGCAGCGCGCGCCCGTTCGGGAAGGAGCTCGAGCGATTCGCCGAGCAGGCCGCCGCCGCAGGTCTTGTAGCGCGGGAAGGCCGCCCGGTCGAGCAGCAGCACGGTGGCGCCGCGGGCGGCGGCGGCGCGGGCCGCGCTCGTGCCGGCGGGCCCGGCGCCGACCACCACGACGTCCCATTCCCCGCGCCCGTCGGGGGGTGACGGGAGTCCGGCGCGCTCGGCCGGGGGAGTACTGCGGGGCATGCGTCGAGCCTACGGCGTGGGCGGCGCCCACGGCGGTGCGGGCGGGCGGGCGCGGGGGTGCGGGCGTGTGCGCGCGGGGGATAACGGAGGAGAATCGGGGGTCACGTCGACGTATTGCCCTCGAAGGGGCCGATTCTCCTCCGCTATTCCACCAACGCACCCGATGCACCCCAGCCGCCGCCCGGACTCGCTCGCTCAGGCGCGGGTGCTACCGTCGCTCGCATGCCGCCCGCGAACCCGACGATGGCCGACATCGCGCCCGAGAGCATCCTGCTCGCCGGGGCCGGACGCGCCATCCTGCTGCAGATCGCGCACCCGGCGGTGGGTTACGGCGTGGCCCGGCACAGCGATTTCGCGAACCGCCCGATGGACCGCCTCAACGCCACCCTCAGCTACATCTACGCGCTCTCCGGCGGGACCGAGGCCGACGTGCGTGCCATGCGCAAGGCCGTGAACCGGGCGCATGCCGGGGTGCGGAATCCGCCGCGCCCGCCGGGGGAGCACGGGCTCGAGCCGGCTCCGGATGGCGGTGCGGCAGCGGGCGCGCATCCCGACGACCCGCACTACGACGCCCGCGACCCCGAGCTGCAGCTCTGGGTGGCCGCGACCCTCTACGACACCGCGCTCACGGTCTACGAGCTGGTGTACGGCCCGCTCGTCGAGGAGTCCGCGGAGCGCGTCTACCGCGAGTACGCGCGGCTCGGCACGGCGCTGCAGATGCCCGAGGGCCTGTGGCCGGCCGATCGGGCCGCCTTCCGGGAGTACTGGAACGCCCAGCTCACCCGCCTGCGCGTCGACGACACGGTCCGAGGGGTGGCCGACGCTCTGCTGCGGGCCGAGAAGGCGCCGTGGGCGATCCGGGCCGTGATGCCTGTGGCGCGGCTCGTCACGGTGGCCCTGCTGCCGGAACCTGTGCGGGCCGAGTTCCGCTTCGCCTGGTCGGGGGAGCGGCAGCGCCGCTTCGAACGGCTCGTGCGCGTGGGGGTGCCGGTGTACCGGGCGCTGCCGCGCGCCATCCGCCGCTGGCCGCAGCGGCACTACCTGGCGCGCATCCGCACCCTCCACGGGTAGGACGTCGTCCACCCCGCCCTCTCCTCCTCCGCACCACCTCCCGCCGCTCCCCTTCCCAAAAGCAAGGAGTACGCCGGCGACATGCCGTCCCCCTAGCCTTGCGGCACGGCGAGTCGCCGGCGTACTCCTTGCTTTTGGCGTGGGGGAGGGAGCTCGGGTGGGGGCGGGCGGGCGGCCGACGTGTGGCGGGCGTCGGCTCAGAGGGCGGGGGTCTGGCCCCGGGGCAGGGAGCGGGCGTGCCAGCGGCCGAAGCGGTGCTCGATCTCGATCGGATGCTCGAAGGCCGCGGTGACGTTGGCCGTGGTCAGCACCTCGGCGGCCGCACCCACGGCCGTGATGCGCCCCTCGGCGAGCAGCAGCGCGTGGGTGGTGCTGCTCGGCAGCTCCTCGAGGTGGTGCGTCACGAGCACGGAGGCGAGCGCCGGATGCGCCGTGCGCACCACGTCGAGCGTCTCGAGCAGCTGCTCGCGCGCCGCCACGTCGAGTCCGGTCGAGGGCTCGTCGAGCAGCAGCAGCTTCGGGTCGGTCATCAGCGCGCGCGCGATCAGGGTGCGGCCGCGCTCGCCCTGCGAGAGGGTGGTCCACGGCTCAGCGGCCTTGCCGTCGAGCCCGAGCAGGGCGATGAACGAGTCGGCCCGCTCCCGCTCCTCGGGCGTCGGCTGCCAGCGCAGCATGAGCTCGACCGTACCGGTGAGACCGGTGAGCACCACCTCGCGGATGCTCAGCGCCGAGCCGAGCGGATGCCGCGGGTTGACGTGCCCGATCGAGCGCCGCAGTGCCCGCAGCTCCACCCGGCCGAGGCGCTGCCCGAGCACGAAGACCTCGCCGGAGCTCGGATGCTGCACCGCCCCGCAGAGCGCGAGGATCGTGCTCTTGCCCGCTCCGTTGGGCCCGATCAGCGCCCAGTGCTCGCCGGGCCGCACCGCGAAGCCGATGTCGTCGAGGATGACCCGGCCGTGGCGCACGAAGCGCACGTCGCGCAGTTCGAGCACGGCGTCGCCGGTGGGTGCGAGTGGTTCGGACGAGGTCGGTGCAGGGGCGTTCACCGTTCCATTCTGGCCGCTGTCGCTGGCGCCGCCGGTGCTGCTGCGCTGCCGCCGCTGGTGCCGCAGCCGCTGCGCTGCTCCTGTCGCTGCCGGTGCTGCTGCTGTTGCTGCCGGTGCTGCTGTTGCCGTTGTTGCCGTTGTTGCCGTCGCTGCCGGTGTCGGTGCGGCTGTCGCAGTCGCCGCTGCTGTCGCTGCCGGTGCGGCTCTCGCTGCCGGTGCTGTATCCCGCCGTCGCGGTCTGACGCCCGCCGACGGCTGTCGCGCTCCAGGAAGAACGGGCGTGCGCTGGCCGCCGAGGCGACCGGAGACGATCCGGAGTCGACCCGGAGACGATCCGGAGTCGACCCGGGGCGATCCGGAGTCGACCGACAGCGAGTCGCAACGCCCCCTTCACCTGCGCGATGCCTCGCCTTCACCTCGGGCCGGGAACGTTCGGGCATGAGCGCCCGCGTCGGTCTCGGACTCCTGATCTCCGGAATGGTGGCCCTGGCCGCCTGGCTCGCCGTCGGCGCCCTCGGAGCCTCGGCCGCGCCCGGGCCCACGGGTGCCGCCGCGATGCCGGTCCACGCCGACGTCGTGGCCGGCGCCGGAGTCTCCGGCACCGCTCCGGGCGCCGCAGCGGATGCGGCCGCCACCGCTTCCGACGGCTCGGATGCCGCCACCTCCACCACCACCGGCGCCGCCGCCGCGGGAACCGCATCCGGCTCCGCGCCCCTCGCCGGCGGCCCCGCGACCACCGCCCCCTCGGCCCTCCCGGCCGAGGCGAGCGTCTCGGCGCCGTGGGCCGCCGCGGTGGCGCAGGCCACCGGCATCCCGCTGCGCGCGGTCATCGGCTACGCCGGCGCCGCGCTGGCCCTGCAGCAGGAGCAGCCCGGCTGCGGCGTCGGCTGGAACACCCTCGCCGCGCTCGGCTTCGTGGAGTCGGGCCATGGCACGCACGGCGGGGCGAGCATCCGCGCCGACGGCACGGTCAGCCCGAGCATCCTCGGCCCGGCGCTCGACGGCGGCCTGTACGCCGCCGTCTCCGACACCGACGCGGGCGCCCTCGACGCCGACCCGAGCGGCGACCGCGCCGTGGGGCCGATGCAGTTCATCCCCTCGACCTGGAAGCAGTGGGGTGCCGACGGCTCGGGCGACGGCGTGGCCGACCCGCAGCAGATCGACGACGCCTCCCTCGCCGCCGCGCGCTATCTCTGCCACTACGGAGCGCTCGGCGACCCGACGGTCTGGCGCACCGCCGTGTTCGCCTACAACCACGTCGACAGCTACGTCGACCTCGTCGCGACCACGGCCAACGGCTACGCGGCCGCCGCGAGCGTCGTCCCCACCGGAGCGGGCAATGGGTGACGCGCGGGAGCCGCACGACGGCCTCATCTCCGGCCGCTACGCCCTCGGCGAGCTGCTCGGCACGGGCGGCTCCGCCTCGGTGTTCGCCGCACACGACCGCGAGACCGGCCGGATGGTGGCGCTCAAGATCCTGCATCCGCACCTCTCGCGCTCCGAGGCCACCCGCGAGGCGTTCTTCGCCGAGGCACGCGCGGCCGAGGTGCTGCACCATCCGAACATCGGCGAGGTGCTCGGCGTCGGCGTGCACGACACCGGAGACGCGCCGCAGGCCTGGATCGCCCTCGAACACGCCCCCGGCCTGAGCCTCGCCGAACTCGTGGAACGCGACGGGCGCCTGCCTCCGGGCGAAGCCCTCGCCGTGGCCGACGGCGTGCTCGCCGCGCTCGAGTTCGCGCACGGGGCCGGGCTCATCCACCGCGACGTCTCGCCCGCCAACATCATGCTCGCGCGCGATCCACGCGGAGCGCTGCGGCCGTCGGGCGTGCGCCTGGTCGACTTCGGTCTCGCGGATGCCGCGGGCCGGGCCGCCATCGGCACCGACGTGCTGAGAACCCCGGATGCTCCCGTCGGCGGCGCGGGCGACGATGCGGGCCCCGAGGCGGCCGCGACCGCGCGCCCCGCCGGCGTGCTCGGCAACGTGAACTACGTCTCGCCCGAGCAGGCCCGGGGCGAACCTGTCGACGAGCGCGGCGACATCTACCAGCTCGGCGCCGTGCTCTACTTCGCGCTCGTGGGGCACGCCCCGTTCGTGCGCGACTCGGCGCGCGCCGTGATGCTCGCGCACCTGCAGGCGCCGCCGCCCGTGCCTTCGGTGGCGCGCCCCGGACTCCAGCGCGCGATCGACCGCATCGTGGTGAAGGCGCTGCTGAAGGACCCTGACATGCGCTTCGCCAGCGCCGCCGACATGCGCACGGCCGTGCGCTCGGCGGCCACCCACCTCGGCCCGGTGCCCGCGGCTGGGTCCGCGGGCTCCGGCCGGGGCGCCAAGCCCGCTGGCGGTGGCCGGCCGGGCGCCTCGGCGCCGGGCGGGGGAGCGGGTGCACTCGCCGGCGGAGCATCGGGGGCCGGAGCTCTCGCTGCGGGGGTCGTCGCGGGCGGCCGGGCCGGGGCGTTCGGCGCAGGAGCCGTCGCGGCTCCCGGCGGTGCCCGCCCGGGAGGGCTTCCCGGTACGGGGGCGGCCTCCGGCGACCAGGTGCGCGCTGCCGGCGCCGATGCCACGCAGGTGATGCCGATGGCGGGTCACGGTGGCGGCTTCGAGAGCGCTGTCGGCCGTTCCGACTCCGGCCGTTCCGACGCCGGAGACGACGCGGCCACGGCCGTGCTCCCGACCCTGCGCTCTCGCACATCCATGCCCGCCGGCGGCTCGCCCCGGACATCCGCCTCGGGCGTCCGTCCGGGCACCGGCCCGGCGTCAGGTGCCGCCGCATCCGCCGCGTCCCGCCCCACCGGCCGTGCCGCCCCCACCACGGCGCCCGCAGCCGCCGCCGGCATCGGCTCCAGCCTCACCGCGCGCGGCAGCCTCGGGCTCTGGCTCGTCGTGGGCCTCGCGGCGGTCGTCGTGGTGGTCGCCTGGGCTCTCGCGGCCGGCGGCTCCTCACCCTCGACCTTCGCGGCGGGCCCCCCGACGTCCGCTCCGGCGAGCACCGCGCCGCCCACCTCGGCGGCGGCCGGCCCGACCGTTGCCGCCGTCACGCCCACGGTCGCCGTGCCCGAGCTCGCGAACGGCAGCCTCGCCGCGGCCCGTGACGCCCTCGCGGCCGCCGGTCTCTCCCTCGGCACGATCTCGGCCGAGAACTCGCTGCTGGTGGCCGACACCGTGCTGCGCGCCGATCCGGTACCTGGCAGCGCGATCCCGGTGGGCGGCACGGTGAACCTCGTCGTCGCATCCGGGTCGAACCTGGTGCCCCACGTGGCGGGGACCCTGCGCGCGGACGCCCAGGCGAGCCTGCGCGGCTCCGGTTTCGAGGTCATCGTCAGCACGAAGGAGGACGACGCGGCGCCCGGCACGGTTCTCTCCGTCGCGCCGGCCGAGGGCACCGCCGCCGCGCTCGGCAGCACGATCAACCTCGTGGTGGCCGCGCCGCGCACCCCGGTCGCGACGAGCACGCCGACGGCCACCCCGGCGCCGACGCCCACGTCGACGCCTCCCGCCTCCACGCCGGAGCCCACTGCCCCCGGAACGGGGGGCTGATGCGAGCCGCTCACGGTTCTCTCCACGCCGCGTCAACGTGTCCTTCAGCGGGCGGACTCGTGCCGTTCACCTGCCCCGCCGACGATCAGCGCATGGTTGGTGCTTCATGACCGGAACGACGGACAACGACGTCTTCCAGACGATCGAGGACGTCCTTCTCGAGAACGAGCGCACCGAGGTGATCGCGCCGCTCGAGGCGACAGGCGACGGCGGATCCGGAGACGGTTCCGGCCCGGGGGAGCACTCCGACCACGGCTCGGCCGACTCGGCCGGCATCCGCGCCCGCTCGCTCGCCTCGAAGCGCTCGCGCTCGGACACCGTGTTCCAGACGGTCGCCTACATCGCCGGCGCCACCACGGTCGGCATCATGCTCTGCGTCGGCCTGTTCCTCTCGATCCGCGCCGGATCGGCGCTCTCGGTGGCGGGGCCGTCGTTCCTGTGGGAGCAGAAGTGGTCGCCCGAGACCGGCGTGTTCGGCATCGGCGCCGTGCTCTTCGGCACCGTCACGATCGCCCTGATCGCGCTCTGCGTGGGCTTTCCGCTCGCCATCGGCACCGCGCTGCTGCTCTCCGAGGTGGTGCGGGGACGCCTGCGCTCGTTCCTCGTCTCCCTCGTCGACCTCATGGCGGCCGTGCCCAGCATCGTGTTCGGGCTGTGGGGCGTCTTCTTCCTGCAGGCGGCCATCATCCCGGTCTCCGAGTGGATCTCCACGTACTTCGGCTGGATCCCGATCTTCGCCGTCACCGGCGAGGACGGCGCCCGGCTCACCGAGGCGAGCGCCTTCACCTCCTCGGCCTTCATCGCCGGCATCGTCGTGGGACTCATGGTCGTGCCGACCCAGGCCTCGGTCATGCGCGAGGCGTTCTCGCAGGCGCCGGTGGGGGAGCGCGAAGGAGCCTTCGCGCTCGGCTCCACCCGCTGGGGCATGATCCGCACCGTGGTGCTGCCCTTCGGCCGCGGCGGCATCATCGGCGGCACCATGCTCGGCCTCGGCCGCGCGCTCGGCGAGACCATCGCCGTCTACATGATCATCTCGCCCCTGTTCAGCATCAACTGGCAGGTGCTGAAGACCGGCACGAACTCGGTCTCGGCCCTCATCGCGCTGCGCTACGGCGAGGCCAGCGACTTCGGTCTGTCGGCGCTGATGGCCGCCGGGCTCGTTCTGTTCCTCATCACGCTCGTCGTGAACTTCACCGCGTCGTCGATCGTGGCCCGGTCGCGTTCCGGCGCAGAGAGCAACTGATCCGATGACGACGACCTACGAGAGCCCGGCGACACCGAGCACCGAGACCGTGCTCGACACCGACCTCACCGGGGTGCTGCCCGCGGTCGACCCCGAGACGCGTCCCGACCTGTTCGACGAACCGGAGCCCGTCCTCGACGACGCCCCCACGCGCATCCCGTCATCGGACGGCGTGGAGGTGGGCCCGCGCCGGGGCGTGCGCACGGCGACCCTCGACGAGCGCTTCAACATCATCGGCGCCCTCGCCGGCGCGCTCGCCCTGGCAACCCTGCTGTTCGGCTGGATCGGCCCGCTGACCGGCGTCATCGGGTGGTTCGTCGTCGCCTTCCTCGCGTTCATCGGGCTCTACATGCTGCTCGTCTCCTTGCGCTCCGACTTCCAAGAGGTCAAGGACCGGGTCGCCACCGTGCTGATGGTGAGCGCCGGTGTGCTGCTGTTCGGCGCGCTCGTCTTCATCGTCATCTACACGCTCACGCGCGGGTCCGAGGCGCTGCCGTACCTCAACTTCTTCACCGAGACGATGCAGTTCACAGGCCCGCTGGACCCCTTGTCCTCGGGCGGTGTGCTGCACGCCATCGTCGGCACGCTCATCCAGATCTCCATCGCCCTGGCGATCACCATCCCGCTGGGCATCACCACCGCCGTCTTCCTCAACGAGGTCGGCGGGCGCTTCGCCCGCTTCGTGCGCACGATCTCGGATGCGATGACCGCGTTGCCCTCGATCGTCGCGGGACTCTTCGTCTACGCCGCCATCATCCAGCTCTTCACCCATCAGCGCTCGGGTTTCGCGGCGGCGCTCGCCATCACCGTCATGATGCTGCCCATCGTCATCCGTGCCTCGGACGTCGTGCTGCGGCTCGTGCCCGGGAACCTGCGCGAGGCCTCCTATGCGCTCGGCACCACCCGGTGGCGCACCGTCTGGCACGTCGTGCTCCCGACGGCCCGCTCGGGCCTGGTCACCGCGGTTATCCTCGGCACCGCGCGCGGAATCGGAGAGACCTCGCCAGTGCTCCTCACCTCGGGCATCACCTCGGTGATGAACTTCAACCCGTTCTCGGGCCCGATGATCTCGCTGCCGCTGCAGGTGTTCGACTTCGTGCGCTCGCCCGAGCCCACGATGATCGCCCGCGGTTTCGGCACGGCCGCTGTGCTCATCCTGCTCGTGCTGACCCTCTTCATCGTCGCCCGTGCGATCGGCGGCAAGGGGCCGGGCCAGCTCTCCGACCGCCAGCGCCGGGCTGCCTCCGCAGAGTCGGTGCGCGACCTCCGCCGCATCACCCTGCTCGACGACCGGATCGAACTCGGGGAGTACCCGCCCCGCGCTCCTGTTGCCCTGCAGCCCACCGCATCCCCCTCCACTCCCACCTCCGACCCCGAGGAGACGTCCGCGTGACGCCGAAACTCCGTGCGGCCCGTGCCGCGCTCGCTGCCCTTGCCGTGACCCTCACGGCCTTGTCGGCCTCCGTCGTCGGCGTCGCCGCTCCGGCGAACGCCGTCACTTACGACCCGATCTCCGGAAGCGGGTCGACCTGGTCGTCGAACGCTCTCGACCAGTGGCGTAAGAACGTGTCGTCGAACTACGGCATGACCATCAACTACTCGGGCAACGGCTCGTCTGCCGGCCGCCGCGACTTCATCGCCCAGTCCGTCGACTTCGCGGTGAGCGAGATCCCGTTCCAGACGGCCCCGGAGGACGGCTCGCCGCCGGAGGTGCCGAGCACCGGGTACGCCTACATGCCGATCGTGGCAGGTGGAACCTCGTTCATGTACAACCTGCAGATCGGTGGCAAGCAGGTCACGAACCTGCGCCTTTCCGGCGAGGCACTGACGAAAATCTTCACGGGCGCCATCACGAACTGGAGCGACCCGCTGATCAAGGCCGACAACCCCGGGCTGGCCATGCCCGACAAGGGGATCGTGCCAGTGGTGCGCTCCGACGGGTCCGGCTCGACGGCGCAGTTCACGCTGTGGATGTCGAAGCAGTACCCGGCACTGTGGAGCTCCTACTTCGCATCGGGGAAGATGACCTCGCAGTATCCGGTCGGCGGCTCGATGAAGGCGCAGAACGGCTCGCTCGGTGTCGCCGGGTACGTCGCGCAGGGGTATGGCGACGGAGCCATCACCTACGTGGAGTACTCCTACGCCAAGAACGCGGGCTTCCCGGTGGCAAAGGTGCTCAACAGCTCGGGCTACTACGTCGAGCCGAAGGCCACCTCTGTGGCGGTGGCGTTGCTCCAGGCGCAGATCAACGAAGACCCGGCTTCGCCGGACTACCTTACGCAGATCCTCGACAACGTGTACAACAACGGGGACGCCCGCTCATACCCGCTCTCGAGCTACTCCTACATGATCGTGCCGACAGCGCTGAACGCGACGTTCACCGAGAAGAAGGGCGCGACGCTCGGTGCCTTCGCCCGCTACATGCTCTGCGAGGGTCAGCAGCAGGCCGACACGCTCGGCTACTCCCCACTCCCGATGAACCTCGTGCAGGCGGGGTCACAGCAGATCGAGAAGATCCCGAACTCGGGCGGTGGCGTCGTGCTCAACGACTGCCACAACCCCACCTTCAGCTCCGGTGGTGCCCTCAGCGCGAACGCGCTCGCCGATTCCGCGCCGCAGCCCGCGGCCTGTGACAAGCAGGGTCCTGACCAGTGCGTCACGGGCACCGGCGGTGCGGCAGACACCCCGACCGACACGACCGGCACCGGCAACGGCGGCGCGGCAGCGGATGCTCCGGCCGGCTCCTCGTCGGGAGGCGCGGCCCCCGCCGCAGCCGCTTCCGGAGGCTCCGGAACAGCTGCCGTCTACGACGAGAACGGTGCTGTGGTGAGCGGCGGCAGCGCCGTCGCCGGCGCCGCCGTGTCGAGCCCGTTCACCCTCCCTGACTCGGGGATGGGACCCCAGCAGTGGCTGATGATCGCCGCGCTCGTGCTGCTCCTGGCCGCCGTGATCATCCCGCCCCTCGCCTCACGACGGCTGAAGCGATCCGGCGGCGATTCCTGATGTGACCCCTTCGCGTGACACGCGCCCGAGAGGCGATGTCAGCGCGAAATCTTGGAAGGAAGTCTCCTTCCCGAGCCGTTCATCCCCCCGACACCCAGCGCCCATAACTTTGCGGCGTTCCTGATGAATCCAGTGGATTCCAACTTGGAGTGACCCGTGTCCCGTGCCGCCCGCCATCGTCTGCCGCGTAGACGTTCGTGGTTGGTCTCCCTCGTCAGCGGGGTGACCGTCGGTCTTCTCGTCGGAGGCGCCTCCGTCGTCATCGGCCTCACCGGGCCGGCTTCTCCGGCCCGGGCCGACACCGCCTCGACGGTGACCGTTCACGCCAATCAGCAGGACTCCGACCTGCAGAACGCGCCGATGCCCGATCTGGCGGTGACCGTGTCGCAGACCCGCGACCTGCAGGCCCAGGGCATCCAGGTGAGCTGGACCGGAGGCAAGCAGTCCGGCGTGCCGAACGGGGGCACCGGCGGGTCGGACTTCCTCCAGGTCATGCAGTGCTGGGGCACCGACGCCTCCGGCGGGCCCGACCGCACCACCTGCCAGTACGGCGGATTCAACACGCCGGGTGCCACCCGCGATTCCTACATCGACGACTACGCGACCGTGCCCGAGCAAGACCAGCAGTTCACGATCAAGGGCGGCGAATTCGGGTCGCCGACGTACTCGGGAATCACCTTCCGCGGAGCCGACGGCGGCAAGGTCGAGAAGGTCTCCTACAACAAGTACACCAAGGTCACGAGCTATGCCGACGAGGGCGCCGACCAGGGCGCCCCGCGCATCGACCTGAATTCCAACCAGTACTTCACGAAGTACACCACCAACGAGGTGAGCTGGGCGGGTTCGAGCGCCACGGGCGAAGGATCGGTCAAGTTCGAGGTGCAGACCATTTCGCAGTCGCCGGGTCTGGGCTGCGGCAAGCCGGTGGTCGTCAAGGGCGGCTTCGAGGGCGCCTCCTGCTGGCTCGTCGTCATCCCGCGCGGCACGGCCGACACCGGCACCACCGACATCAAGCACTCCGGTCTGTTCTGGGACTCGTGGAAGCACCGCCTCGCCGTGAAGCTCGACTTCCTCCCGATCGGTGTGAACTGCTCGATCGGCGCCTCCGAACGTCAGCTCTCCGGCAGCGAGCTCACCTCGGTGGCCATCGCCTCCTGGCAGCCGACGCTCTGTTCCGACGGTGCCGCCTACACGACCATCACCGGCGCCGAATCGGATGCGGTGCTCGCCGCCAACGGCACGACCCCGGCTCCGATGGCGCTCACCTCGAGGGCGCTCAAGGCGTCGACGGGCGTGACCGACAATCTGACCTATGCACCGATCGCCCTGACCGGCCTCTCGATCGGATTCGCGATCGACCGCGAGGTCAATGTGCTGGGCGACGTCCCCGACAGCGCGAAAGGCAACGCACGACTACCGTTCACCTCTCTGAACCTGACTCCACGGCTGGTCGCCAAACTGCTGACCTACTCCTACACCGACTCGATTCCGAGCGGTGCGGACATCGCGCATCTCGGCACCAACCCGCGAAACATCACGAAGGACAAAGAGTTCCTCGACATCAACGATCCGGAGTGGGGGTACCAGAACATCAACTCGCCTGCCCTGTCCGACCTGATCCTGCCTCAGGGGCGTTCCGACGCCGCGGCCGCGATGTGGAACTATGTGCTGGCCGACCAAGACGCGGTCGACTTCCTGATGGGCAAGGCCGACCCCGATGGCATGATCGTGAACCCCTGGAGCTCGATCAACCCGGATGTCTACGCCGCGGTGAGCAACGGGGTCGGAGGCCCGCTGGTGCTCCCGCGCGATGATTTCCCCAAGGCCGACCCGAGCGAACGCGCAAAGGAGAACGGGGTCGACGCCGTCAACGTCGTCACCTGGCGTCCCTACACCAACGACCTCTCCACGAGCGCCAACCTGGTGCTGCGCGGAGACGGTCAGATCCTCGGCGACTGGGATCCGAACAGCCTTCCGCCGAAGTACCTCAAGGCCTCACGCAGCCTTCCGGGCCTGCAGCGCGTGCTCGGCCTCACCGACACCGGAGCGGCGGCGAAGTACCAGGTCCTCTCGGCGAACCTGCGGAATCCGGCGGGCAATTTCGTCGCTCCCACCACGGCGTCCCTGCAGGCGGCCGCAGCGGCGATGACGGCGGACCCGGCGCAGGGGCAGGTCGTGCGCTTCGATCCCACGTCGGTGCAGGCCAAGTCGGCCCCGGACGCCTATCCGCTCACCCTGCCCGTGTACGCGGCGACGAACCGCGCCATGACGGATGCGACGCTGCGCAACGACTACGCGAATTTCATCAACTACGCCGCGACGACCGGACAGGAGCCCGGGACCGCGGTCGGAATGCTCCCCGATGGTTACGCGCCGATCCCGCAGAGCTGGCAGGATCAGGCGCTCATCGCCGCTGCGGCCATCGCCGCGGGACCGGTGAAGGCGGCCGCGACTCCGAAGCCGACGGCGGCAGCGAAGCCCCCGGCCGCCGCGGCGCCCCAGGCTGCCGCTGCTGCCGCTCCCGCATCGACGCCGAGTGCCGTGAGTGACCCCGCGCCCTCCGGCAGCCCCGCTGGCGCCCTGACCGGCAAGGCGACACCCGCCGATGCCCAGGTCGGTGCCATCTCGGCCGCCGTGCCGCTGGCGATCGCCGCCGGGCTGGCCGCAGCCATCCTCGTTCCCCTCCTCACCCGCATCCGGAGACGTCTGTGATGCCCCACATTCTTGGACTCGATCCGGCCCGCCTCCTTGGCGGGCCGGACACCAAGTCGAAGCAGCCGCGTCGCGGAGGCTCGGTCACCCCTCCCGAAAGGAACAATCCACAGTGAAGATCAAGAAAGTCGTTGCGCTCGGCGCAGCGGTCGGCGTGGCACTCGCCGGCCTCGGCATGGCTGTGCCCGCCAACGCGGAGCCGGTCTCGAACAGCTACGTGATGGTGGGTTCCGACACCCTCCAGGACGCGGCCAACGCCCTGGCCAACGGAACCTCCATCGGCGGCGCCCCGATCCGCGTCACCGCCGGTGGCAACACGATCGGTTCATACGACGCCTTCGGCTCGAGCGCGATCCAGACGAAGAACTCCGGCGCCTACTTCGGTCGCCCGGCCGGTTCGGGAGCGGGCGTCAACGCGCTCCGCGCCTCGATCACCGGCGCCACCTACAGCGGCAACGCCGCCGTGCCGGCCCGTGTCATCTCCGGCCAGGTCGACATCGCCCGATCCTCCAGCGGAGCCGGCACCAACGCCAACTCCAACGGTCTGCTCGCCTACGTTCCGTTCGGCCGCGACGCCGTCGCCTACGCCTACAACGGCACCAACGCCGACCTCGCGGCTCTGACCACCGCGCAGCTCAAGCAGATCTACGAATCCAACACCCCCGTCACGATCGGATCCACGGTCGTCAAGCCGCGCATCCCGCAGAACGGTTCGGGCACCCGCTCGTTCTTCCTCGGTGCGATCGGCGTCACCACCCTCGGCTCCACCGTGGGTGACAGCTCCGCCAACACCACCCCCGAGAACGACGCGTCGATCCTCGCTGCCGACGAGATCATCCCGTTCTCGGCCGCCAGCTGGGTCGCCCAGTCGAACGGTGCCACCGGTGTCAACACGACCGCCGCCGCCAGCGCCGCCAACGTGCACCTCGGTAGCCCGAACGGTGTCGCCGCCTTCACCGGCACCGGTGCCGCCCTGGTTCCGAACGCCTCGTTCTACAACGCTGCTCCTTTCGGCCGCGACACCTACCTCGTCGTCGAGTACGCCCGCATCAACCCGACCGACCCCAAGTACGACGTGAACCTGGCGAACCTGCTCGACCCGAGCAAGGCCACCAGCCTCACCAACACCGGCAGCTTCTCCAGCACCACCGGTGCCGTGAAGCGCAAGTTCGGCTTCCTCGCCCCCTCCTCCACCACCCTCATCCGCGCCTACGCGTCGCTGTAGCGCCGGTTTCTAGAGAAAAGGCAAATACGACAATGTTCCGCAAGAACGCCATTCGCGTGGCCACGGTCGGCGTCATCGCCGCCGCGCTCCTCGGAGCCGGGATGACCGCCGCCAACGCCGCCGACGAGCCGGTCCAGACCGTCGGCTCCAAGGGCAAGTACTACATCGCCGACGCCAACGACGGATCCATCCTCGCTCCCGGGAGCACCCGTGGCTTCGAGGATGCCCTCATCGGCATGCCGAGCAACGACCCCGCTCAGATCGAGGCGGTCTTCCCCGGTTCGGCAGACTCGACCCAGGTCAAGACGTTCATTTCGGCGCGCGGCCAGGAGCAGACCCCCTCGGCGTGGATCGCCTGGGGCGACAGCAGCTTCAAGCTGGGCACGCACGACATGATCTACCCCACCGCCAACCTGAGCGCCCAGATCTCCGGCAACCAGGCCACGGTCAAGGCGGGCGGCAACTACAGCCTCGGCTTCGCCTTCATGAACAACAACGGCCTGAACATCTCGGCTGACGGCGTGTACTACACCTACATCACCGTTCTCCCGGGCACCGGCGGCCAGTGGAAGTTCGCGACCCCGTCCGACGTCGTCCCGCCGTCGACCGGTGGTTCGTTCGACGTCAACCTGAACGCGACCACCCTCGCGGCTCAGGACGGCGGCCTCAGCCTCGTCGCTCCCGCGGCGGCTACCGCTGCCATCGACAACCCGACGCTCGTCAACGGCCTGTCGACCTCGACCGGTACCCTCGGCGAGTTCTCGGTCATCGACCAGCGTTACTCGCTGCACCCGGGCTGGACGCTGACCACCACGGTCACGCCCTTCACGAACTCGGCCGACAGCACCAAGGTGATCGACCAGAAGCAGCTCGGTGTGGCTCCGACCACCACCACGCCGAACTCGGCCGTCACCCTCGCCGCAGCGCAGACCGCCGGTAGCGGCGTCTACCCGTCGGTGTTCGCCCAGGCGGACAACACGCTCGCCGTCGGCGAGGTGAAGCTGAACGCCGGTCTGACGTTCGTCTCGCCCGCCAACATGCCGGCCGGCACCTACACCTCGAAGCTCACGCTCACGCTCGCTTCGAAGTAGTCGAACGGAAGGGGGCCGCGAGCGATCGCGGCCCCCTTTCTCCGTCGCACCACAGCTCGTCAGAACGCCGGATGAACGAAGGGTCCCGTTCATCCCTCCTTCACCTGCTCGCTGCACCTCCGCCACCTGATCCTGGATAAATCAACTGTGCTTCTCATCCCCGCTCTGACCAGCCCGCTCCGGCGCATCGTCGCCGCGTTCCTCGTCGCCGGCGCACTGACCGGCGGCCTCACGATGCTCTCGGCCGCGCCCGCGCACGCCGACGACACCGATGGCATCTCCGGCGCCCCGTCGAGCGACACGGCAGCCGACGGTCGCAGCCGCTTCAGCTACCAGGCGAGCCCGGGCCAGCAGCTCACCGACAACTACATCCTCACCAACACCGGCACCACGCCGCAGACCATGAAGCTCTTCTCGACGGATGCGTACAACACCGACGACGGTTCGTACGGCCTGCTCGACACCGATGCCGTCCCCACGGACGCGGGCAGCTGGGTGACCTTCGACCAGGGAGCGAAGTCGATCGACGTGCCGCTCGACCCCGGCGCATCCAGGGTCGTGCCGTTCACCGTCGATGTGCCCGCCGATGCCGCGCCGGGCGACCACGCTGCCGGCATCGTCATCTCGGTGACCACGCCGCAGGGCCAGATCCTCGTCGACCGGCGCGTGGCGACGCGTCTCTACCTGCGTGTGCCCGGCGATCTGCAGCCCGTGCTCACCATCTCGAGCATCGCTGCGGACTACCACGGCGGCATCAATCCGCTCGACGGAACCACCGACATCACGTTCACGGTGAAGAACTCCGGCAACGTCGCGCTCGGTGCGCACATGGTGGCCGGTGTCAACACCTACTTCGGCATCGGTGCGGCCCCGCAGGCCCGCACCGATCTCTCGGAGATGCTCCCCGGCAGCACCCGCACGATCACCATGACGGTGTCGGGCGTGGGCCAGCTCGGCTATCTCAACCCCTACGTCGCCCTGCAGCCCACCGTGAGCGACGACGCGTTGAACCCCGGCCCCCTCGCCCAGGTGAATCGCGACACCGTGGCCTTCGCCGTGCCGTGGCTGCTGCTGGTGCTGCTCGTGCTCGCCGCCGGCGTGTGGGGCTTCCTGCGCTTCCGTCGCTACCGCGACGAGAAGACCGCGCGTGAGTGGATCGCTTACACCGAGGCCGAAGCTCGCCGCAAGGCACGCGACGAGGCGGCGACAGCGGCCGCCCCGGAGACGACGAAGACGGGCGAGCCCCGGTGAGTGAGCGGAACTCCCCACGCCGCCGTGTGCGCCGAGCCTTTCTGGCGCCGGCACTCGCCGGTGGCGCCGCCCTCGCCCTGCTCGCTGCGCTGGCCAGCGGTGGATCGGCCTACGCGGCCGACAACACCACCCCGCCGGGGGTGAACATCCGTGTCACCACGGTTCCCGGTGTGCAGGCGAATGTGCCGGCCGCCCCGCCGGCGTCCAGCAGCACCTCGCCGACGACCACCCGAACGACGGTGAACGGTTCGACCACGGTCACCGGAAGCACGACGCCACCGACCCCGGGTCCCGACGACTACAGCATCGGCGGCATCCTCTACGTGAGCGGCCTGAGCACCGAGTACACGCCGTCGATCAACCCGTTGAGTGGGCAGCTGCGCGCGCGGTTCACCGTACTCAACGTCTCGGGAACCATCATCGACAGCACGGCGAGGTTCTCGTCGACGAACGCCTTCGGTGCCGAGTTCAGCGTCGTCGACAGTGTGCCGATCGCGGGACTCAAGCCCAACGAATCGCGCGTGGTGGATGCGACGCTCGACGGCGTCGGCCAGTGGACCTTCGTGAATGCCCACTTCACGCTGACTCCGCCGGAGACGGTCGAGGGAGTCACCCTCGCGCCGATCACCCGCGACACCTTCGTGTTCGTGCCGCCGTGGCTGCTGCTCATCTTCGCCGCCGTCGCCGCCGGGGCGTACGCGATCGTGCGCATCGTCAGCTACGACGAGGAACCCGCCCTCGTGGGGTCGACCGCGTGAGCACGGAGCTGATCGACGCCGCGCCGGCGGCCTCGAGCCGGGGGAGCGCAGACCGCCCCCCGGCGACGAACGGGCCGCTGGGCGCGCCACCGAAGCCACCCCGGGTGCCCAAGCGCATGCCGCGGTCGATGCAGCCGCTCGCACCGTTGACGCCCATGCAGGTGCTCTCGCGGAGCATCCTGACCGTCATCGCGGCCCTGCTCTTCGCTTTCGCGGCGAACCTCATGGTGCTCAGCCACCTGCAACACCTCGTCTCACAGCAGCAGCTCACCGACAGCTATCGCGCTCAGCTCGCGGCCGGCACCGCGCCGGTGAGCGAAGGTGCCTTCGACAAGACGCTGCTGCCGGACGGCGCGCCGGTGGCCATCATCGACATCCCCTCGATCGGCGTGCACGAGGTTGTCGTGGAAGGCACCTCGTCGGCGGTCACGAAGAGCGGCCCCGGTCACCGGCGCGACACCGTGCTGCCCGGCCAGGCCGGTCTCAGTATCGTGATGGGCCGTGCCGCTTCATTCGGCGGGCCGTTCAGCCGCATCCAGGAGCTCGCCCCCGGCGACACCTTCACGGTTCTCACGGGTCAGGGTCTGCAGATGTTCTCGGTCATCGGTGTGCGGTACGCGGGCGACCCCGCCCCGCCCGCCATGGCCGCCGGGCAGAGTCGCATGATCCTCGAGACGGCGCGCGGCGCCGCGTACATCCCGATGGGCACCGCCCGCGTGGATGCGCAGCTCGTCTCCACGGTCGTGCCCGCCGGCCAGCGCCAGAGCGCCTTCGCCACCCTCCCGCCCCAGGACAAGGAGATGGCCACCGACACCTCCACCGTCTGGGCCCTCGTCTTCGCCCTGCAGTTCTTCGTTGTGGCGGAGATCGCCGCCGTGTGGGCCTACCGCAAGATCGGCGCGCAGAAGATGTGGGTGGTGTTCGTGCCCGTCATGTTCCTCGCCGGCCTCCTCGTGGCCGACCAGGTCACCCGCCTCCTCCCCAACCTGTTGTGACGAGACCAGCCCTGCTGTGACACGACCAGCTGCGAACCCAGCGGAATGAGCATCCATGTCTGAAGAAGTGACCACCCCCGACGCCCCGGCCGAAGACATCACCACGGTGATGCCGGCCCTCAGCCGCCGCGAGCAGCGGCAGATCATGAAGGGCAAGGTGCCGGTCTCGCAGGAGATCATCACCGGCAAGGCGCCCGGGCCCCGCGACTGGACGCCGCCGCCCGTCGCGCCGTCCCTCGCGCCCTCCCGCGCCCGCACGGGCGCCGTGACCGTGCAGCACCAGGTATCGGGGGCGAACTCGGCGGTGAGCTTCGAGCAGCAGCTCGTGCTCGCCGAGGAGCGGCCTCCGCTCGCCGAGCTCGACGCCCGCAACATCTCGGCCTGGTTCGGCGACCACCAGGTGCTCGACCGCGTCTCGCTCACCATGCCCGCCGGCGTCATCACCTCGCTGATCGGGCCGTCCGGATGCGGCAAGTCGACCTTTCTGCGCATCCTGAACCGCATGCACGAGCTCATCCCCTCGGCCTCGCTCGCCGGCGAGGTGCTGCTCGACGGCGACGACATCTACGACGCCGACCGCAAGCTCGTCGACGCGCGCAAGCACATCGGCATGGTGTTCCAGAAGCCGAACCCCTTCCCGGCCATGTCGATCTACGACAACGTGCTCGCCGGCCTCAAGCTCACCGGCACCAAGGCCGACCGCGACCGCAAGGACTACCTGGTCGAGAGCTGCCTCGGCAAGGCCGGCCTCTGGAAGGAGGTGCGCGACCGCCTTCGCGCGCCCGGCGGCGGTCTCTCCGGCGGCCAGCAGCAGCGCCTGTGCATCGCCCGCTCCCTCGCGGTCACGCCGAAGGTGCTGCTGATGGACGAGCCCTGCTCGGCGCTGGACCCCACCTCCACGCGCGTCATCGAGGAGACGATGCTCGAGCTCGTCGACGACGTCACGATCGTCATCGTGACCCACAACATGCAGCAGGCGCAGCGCGTCTCCACGCAGTGCGCCTTCTTCCTCGCCTCGCAGGGGCAGCCCGGTCACATCGTGGAGCACGGCTCCACCGAGGCGATGTTCTCGAGCCCGATCGACAAGCGCACCTACGACTACGTGAACGGCGTCTTCGGCTGATCCGGCGCGTGCCGCCCGGCGGCCCTGGGGCCCGGCGTTCCTGACCGGGCGCGGGGCGCACGTCGCCGTGGCGCCCCGCGCCCGGCAGTGGGCCC